>CAIZNI010000034.1 GCA_903934295.1 uncultured beta proteobacterium | reverse complement strand
GTCTCGAAGTCGGCGAAGCCCAGGTCCTTCATGGTGGGCACCGTCGGGAACATCGGGTGGCGCTTCTCGTCGGTGATCGCGAGCGCGCGCAGGCGGCCATCGCGAATCAGCGCGGCCACGCCGCTGAAGTCATTGATGCCCAGATCGAGGCTGCCGCCCATCACATCGGTCTGCATCTGCGTGCCGCCCTTGTAGGGCACGTGGTTGATCGGAACCCCGGTGGCCGAACCCAGCCAGGTGGCCACCAGCATGTAGCCGTCCGAGTAGTTGCCCACGTTCAGCGTGCGCTTTTCGCGTTTGGCGGCCGCGACCACCTCCAGCAGCGTCTTGTAGGGCGAGTCGGCGCGGATGATCATGGAAGCCGGACCCACCGAGAAGCCATGCACCGGGCGCAGGTCCTTGAAGGCGTCGTAGGGCAGGTTCTTGTTGAGCACCGGCATCACGCACATCGGCGAGGTGCTGCCCACGAACAGGGTGTGGCCGTCGGCCGGCGCGGACCGGACCGCCTGGATCGCGATCAGCCCGCTGGCGCCGGGCCGGTTCTCGACGATCACCGGCTGTCCGAGCATGCGGCTCATGATCTCGCCGTACACCCGCGCGGTGCTGTCCGAGCCGCTGCCCGCATTGAAGGGCACGATGATGCGGATGGGTTTGGAGGGGAACGTGCTGGCCTGGGCGCCGACGGTCGGTGCGATGGTCATCGCGGCGAGGGATGTCAGGGCATCTCTTCTGTTCATGGTGTGTCTCCTTGCATGAGCGTGTCGGCACCGGCGCCGGTTTGTCGATCGGAGTATGCATCGACGGCCGGCCGCCCGCCGCCGCGGCAGTCCGGGATCGGCACGACCCGCGCCAGGCCCGTCGTGATCGGGGTCCGGATTCGTCAGACCTGGATTCGTCAGGCCCTGATTCGACACGCCTGGATTCGACAGGCCCGGGCGTGGCTCAGGCCTTCACCTTCGCGGGGCCTTTCGGGCGCGGCTTGGCGGGCGCCCGCATCGGCAGCCAGGTCGCCAGGAAGCGCCGATAGTCGTCGGCCCGCGCGTCCTCGTCCAGCGTCGAGGTACGCTCCTCCCAGAAGTCACGCCACAGGTCGATCAGCCCCGAGTGGTACTGGTGCGGGGCGTTCGCGTCGAGCCAGGCGGTGAGCGGTTGCTCCGGCGGCGGCTCGGCAAGCGTGGTCCGCAGCAGTGTCTCGGCCGCCCGCCAGCCCAGCGGCGGCTTCGCGGTGAAACCCATCACGCCCTGCAGCATCACCAGCAGCAGCCGCGATTCGTCGGCGGTGCCGCGGGTGACCTTCTTCCAGTGCGAGGTCATGGCGTCGCCATGCCCGTCGATGTCCTCGAGACTGCCGTCGGGCAGCACCAGCAGGTCCTGCAGCCGGTTGGTGCCGGGATCGCCGGCGACCAGCTGGTGCAGCGGCACCCGGGCGTCGGTGATCAGCGCGAGCACCGTGCGTGCGTTGGTCGTCCAGACGGCCTCGATGACCGGCCGATGCGCGGGCGGCACACCCGCGGGCAGCGTGGCGAAGCGGGCCGGCGCCTTGCGCACCTTGCCCAGCAGCTTCTCGAAGCCCTTCGCATCGGCGATCCAGATCTGCTGCTTCTCGTAGGCCAGGATCAGCAGCGCGGTCATGATGACCTGATCGGGATCCTGATGCGGATCGGGCGTCTGGCCGCGCAGCAGCCGCGCGATGGCAGCGGCCGCCTCGCGCCGGCGCCGCACCTCATCGGCGCCCTGTTCGCGCCGCGCGAAATCGGCGAACGGGGTACTTGCCCATTGCGACACCACCGCCAGCTCGAAGCGCGCCAGGGTGCCCGGATCGAGCTCGTCGGGGTTCAGGCCGGCCTCGGCGGCCAGTACCCGCTTGATCGCCTGCGAGGCGCCCCGGGTGTGGAACAGCAGGCCCTTGTCGGCGATCGAGCGGGTGGCGACAGCGAGGTCGCCGCGGCTGACCTTTTCCAGGTGCAGGTTGACCAGTCCGAGCATCGCGCGCATGGCCCGCTCGAGGTCGGCGCGCAGGTATTCGGAGCCGATGATGCCGGCGATCCGGCGGATCGCGCGCGTGCCCTCGTGCAGCACCGCATCACGGCGCTCCTCGGTGATCACGCCGCTGTCGATGCCGTGCGCCCAGGCGCGCTCGAACAGGGTTCTGCCGTCGCGGGTGGCCAGCGTGCTCACAGCACATCGTCCTCGTCGTTGATCAGGCTCGCCGGTGCGGTCCCGGCCGGCGGAGGCGGCGGTGTCGCCATCGCCCTGCGGTGCCGCTGGCGCAGCATCTCGAGCACATCACGGAAGGTCTCGTAGTGCTCGCAGCGCAGACGCCAGGCCAGTTCGCGCCAGTCGTGGTCCTGGACCTCGCGCAGTCCGACGACGCGGGCGAGGGTGGTCGCGTCCGGGTGGCCCATCGAGAGATCATGGTCCGAGGCGGGGACCGCGTCGCTGAAATCCTCGCCCTCGATCTCCGAGAAGGTACCGTTGCGAAAGAAGAACTCGAGTTCCTCGTGGCGGTCGCCGAAGTAGTTGGCCAGCGCGTTCAGGCCCGCGTCCGACCCCGCGAAGACCTCGATGAATTCATCGGTCTTCTCGTCGTCGGCGAACACCACCGCGTTGATCATGCCCTGCAGCGCCGCGTGGGTCCGGTCACCGTAGTCGCGCTCGAGGGTGATCGCCGCCAGGAACTGTTTCGGCGAAATGAGTTCGCTGATGATCGAGCTCTTGGAGCTGTCGTGCTCGCGCAGGATCGCGACCAGGTCGCGCGCCGGCATCTCCTCGATGATCCGGGCCAGCGCGAAGTCGCCTTCCTCGTCGGCCAGCACCACCAGTGCCCGCTCGGCGCTGTCGATGTCGCCCTCGTGCACCATGCCGGCGAGGGTTTTCACGATCGGGTGGGTCATCGGGGAATCCTCCTGTCGAATCCTTGCTGTTCGAGGAAGTCCTCGCCTTCCGCCTCGGCCTGGCCAGCGTCATTGTGCTCGTCGTGATCGGCGCCCGACCCCTCGTCGGCGTCCTCGTCGGAGTCCTCATCGGATTCGCGATCGTCGAACCCGGCCGGCCCGCCGCTGCGGTGGCGAGTGAACGCGTATTCCAGGCCGACCACCATCGACAGGAAGTCGTCGCCGCCCTCCTGCTCGAGGACCAGCGCCACCATCGACCGGGCCCAGCGCTCGACGTGGACCTGGCCGGCGATCTCGGCCCAGGGCCGGAAGTCGCCCGGCGCCCGGGTGAGCAGATCCTCGATCGGTTCGACCAGGTGCTCGGGGAACGAGAAGGCGCCGTGGAAAGCCGGCGCCAGCAGCAGGGGGTCGGTGTCCAGGTGGCCGACGATCGCCGCGAACGCGCTGCGCTTGTCCTTCAGACGCCGCTGCAGCACGTCATCGCCCGCCGAGTCGGTGGCCAGGTCGTCGATCTCGGCCTGGTAGCTGTCGTGCAGGTCGTGGAAATAGGGTGACAGGTTCATTCTTCGCACTCGTCGAGGTAGGCCTCGAACATTTCGCCGGCGACCTCTTCGGGGTCATCGAGCAGGTGCTTCTGGCGCCGCTGGTCGTGGGCCTGACGGCGTTCGGGGTCGATCAGCAGTTCGTAGGCCTGCTGTGCTTCGCGAAACCGCTGGCTGGCGTCCGGATCGGGGTTGCGATCCGGGTGGAAGGCCGAGGCCTTGCGGCGAAACGCGCGCTTGATGTCCTCGTCGCTGGCCTGCGAGGCCACGCCGAGAATGTCATAGGGGTCTGTCGTGGAAACGGGCATGGGCAGGACTCGGAATGCGCCGCGGGCGCGATGAAACGATCAACCTGCCAGTGTCTCATTGAACGCGCGGGACCGGGCGTCGCGGGTGCGCTCAGGCGCGCCCGATCCAGTGCATCAACGGCGCCGCGATCCACCACCAGGCGCCCGCGCCGAGCGCCGCGGTGTACAGCAGGGCGCTCAGTGCCAGCCCGGCTGCCAGCAGCACCGCCACCCCATCGCGCAGCGCCAGGCCCAGCCCCAGGGCCACCACGGCCAGCGCGGGCAGGACGTTGCCCAGCGGAATCGGCAGGAAGATGACGGCGCCCATCAGCCCCACCTGGGTCGCGAGCCAGGGGCTGGGCCCCGGCCGCGCCAGCGCGGCAAGCCGTTCGCGCGATCCCTTTTCGGCCCAGCCGTACAGCGCGGCCAGCATCCGCAGCACGCGACGCGCCCAGCGGGGCGGCAAGCGGAAGGCCGCGACGCGCGCCGGCAGCGCGGTGGCGCCCTGGCCCTTCCACAGGGTCACGGCGGCCAGCATCAGCGCCGCACCCATCACGTTGCCGACGCCGGGGATGGGCAGCAGGCAGGGCGCCCCCATCAGCACCAGCATCGATCCTTCCAGGGCCGGCCCGTGCAGTTGCATCAGGTGCGCGATCGTCACCGGTTCATCGGCGAGTTGCGCCGCTCCCTGGCGAAGGCGATGGGGAAGGGATCCGGTCATGCCCGCGATGGTGGGCTGGCTGTATGACAGTGCGGGGAAGGGTGCCGGGCCGGGTGGCGGCGCTGACGGCATGGCGCGCGTTGGCGCACGACGCTTACAAGGCGGCTACACCGAAACCCGGAAAGCAAAAGGCCACCCCGAAAGGTGGCCTAAGTGCCTGCTAAGTGCTTGATTTATTTGGTGGCGCATCAGGGACTCGAACCCCGGACCTGCGGATTATGATTCCGTCGCTCTAACCAACTGAGCTAATGCGCCGAAGGGCGCGAATGTAGCGCAGACCGCCGGCGCTTGTCAAAAGGACAGCGCGAACCGGACGGTGAGGCGGGCCCCGACGAGCGGCTCGCGGGCCGCCACCGGTTCGCCGCCCGGATCCCGGCCGCCGATGGTGACGGTGGCGCCGTGCTGGGTGGCGATCTCGCGCACGATCGCCAGTCCCAGGCCGCTGCCGTCGACCTGCGAGCCCAGCACCCGGTAGAAACGCTCGAACACCAGTTCGCGCTCATGCATCGCGATGCCGGGGCCGCTGTCCTCCACCTCGAAGACGGCGTGCTGATCCTCGCGACGCAGGCGGATGGTGACCCGTCCGCCGCCGGGGCTGTAGCGCAGGGCGTTGTCGATCAGGTTGTTGAAGAGTTCGCGCAGCAGGATCGGGTGTCCCGCGATCGGCAGGGCCTCTTCCTCGCTTTCGTAGCCGAAGTCGATCCGCCGATCGAGCGCCGCATTGGCCCAGTCGAGCACCACCTCGCGTGCCAGCGGCGTCAGATCCATCGGCTGCAGGGGCGAGGCGTCGCGCTGGTTCTCCATCCGGGCCAGCGAGAGGAGCTGGCTGATCAGGTGGGCGGCGCGGTCCGAGGAGATCGCCAGCTGTTCCAGGCTGCGGCGCAGCTGGGCGGGGTCGCGTTCGCGCAGCGCGAGCTCGGCCTGGGTGCGCAGGCCGGCCAGCGGCGTTTTCATCTGGTGCGCGGCGTCGGAGATGAAGCGCTGCTGTGCGCCGATGCGTTCGTTGAGCCGGCCGAGCAGTTCGTTGAAGGCTTCGACCAGCGGCGTGATCTCGGCCGGCACGCCGGTGCGGTCGATTGGCGAGAGGTCATCGGGCTGGCGGTCGCGCAGGCGTTGCCGAACCCGCCGCAGCGGGGACAGACCGCGCGACAGACCGAACCACACCAGGCCCACCGCCAGCGGCAGGATGACGAACTGCGGGAAGATCACGCCCTTGATGATTTCATTGGCGAGCCGGTCGCGCTTGTCCTGTGTTTCGGCGACCTGGATCAGCATCGCCGAGCGGGCGGCGCCGGTCTCATCGGGCTCGACATGGGTGTACGCGATGCGCACTTCTGCGCCCTGGTAATGGTCGCTGCGCAGCTTGATCACACCGGCTTCGGGGAAGTCGTAGAGCGCCGGCGGCGGCAGGTCGGATTCGCCGCGCTGCAATTCACCGTCGGTCGCGACGATCTGGAAGGGCGAATAGCTCTCGGTGGCGGCCGGCATCAGGTCGCGCAGCTGGCGGGTCGGCGGCAGGTCGCCGGTGCGCAGATAGGTCTGCGCCTGCTGGGCGAGCACCTGGGCATGATCGACCAGCGCCCGATCGAAGGGGGCATCGGCCAGCGAACGCGCGACCACGAAAGTGATCGCGACCGACAGCGGCCACAGCAGCAGCAGCGGGGCCAGCATCCAGTCGAGGATTTCACCGAACAGGGAGCGCTGTTCCGGTGTGCTGGTCAGGCCCTGGCGCCACGACTCCCGCTGGGCGGGGTTGGCGGGATCGGCGCTGCGAGGGCCCGATTCGCGGGTGGCCAGCAGGTCGGCGATGACCGATCCGTTGCCGGTCGGCAGCGGGGCCGGGGAGGGCGAGGATAATGGCGAAGCCGAAGGGGGGCGCAAGGCCGCCGGTCCGCCCAGCCCCTCGGGCCGGGGTGCGTTCATGGGTTGCCGGTCGGCTCGGACGGACGCTCCAGGCAATAGCCCAGGCCGCGCACGGTGGCGATGCGAACGCTGTCGCCGATCTCCAGCTTGCGACGCAGCCGGTGCATGTAGACCTCGATCGCGTTGTGGCTGAGCTCCTCGCCCCACTCGCACAGGCGGCTCACGATCTGCTCCTTGCTGACCAGCCGGCCGGCCCGCTGCAGGAGGATCTCGAGCAGCCCGACTTCGCGCGCCGACAGTTCCAGTGGCTGGTCATTGAGCCAAGCCATCCGCCCGACCTGATCGTAGACCAGGGGCCCGCAGCGCAGCATCGAGCTGTTCGCGCCCATGCTGCGCCGCACCAGCGCCCGCACCCGCGCTTCGAGTTCGTTGAGGGCGAACGGCTTGGCCATGAAGTCGTCGGCCCCCAGGTCCAGCCCGCGCACCCGCTGCTCGACCGAATCGGCGGCGGTCAGGATCAGCACCGGCAGGCCGTCGTGGCGGGCGCGCAGCCGCTTGAGCACCTCGAGCCCCGGCAGTTGCGGCAGCCCGAGATCGAGGATGAGGAGGTCGAACTCGTGCAGGGCGAGCGCCGAATCGGCGTCTTTTCCGCTGGCGACATGGTCGACTGCGTAACCGACCCCCCGCAGCGAACGGCACAGACCATCGGCAAGCACCTGATCGTCTTCGGCCAGCAGGATTCGCATGCCTTCTCCGGTTGGGGCGAACGGCGGCGGGCAGGCCGTGCCGTTGCGCCGTCCAGTGTAGGAAGGCGGCGCGGGCCGGTCAATCAGGACGCGACAGGCCGATTCCGGACGGCGGCGCGCAGCGCGTCGCGGGTCTGGTGCGCGGCCTCGCGGGCAGCGTGCGCGAAGTCTTCGCCGCTGCCGGCGTACAGAATGGCGCGCGAGGAGTTCACCATCATGCCGCGCCCGGCGGCATCCGCACCGGCGTGCACGGTGGCCTCGATGTCGCCGCCCTGCGCGCCGATGCCCGGCACCAGCAGCGGCATCGCGCCCACGATGGCGCGCACCCGACGCAGTTCTTCAGGCACCGTCGCGCCGACCACCAGAGCGGTCTGGCCGTGCGGATTCCAGCGTTCGCTGGCCAGACGCGCGACCCGCTCGTACAGCCGCTCGCCGGGCGCCACCTCCAGCGACTGCAGATCGGCACCGCCCGGGTTCGAGGTGCGGCACAGCAGGATCGCGCCGCGCTCGGGCCACTGCAGGTAGGGCTCGATCGAGTCCTGGCCCATGTAGGGGTTCAGGGTCACCGCGTCGGCCTGATAGCGCTCGAAGGCTTCGCGGGCGTACTGCTCGGCGGTCGAGCCGATGTCGCCGCGCTTGGCATCGAGCACCACCGGCACACCCGGGTGACGGGCGTGGATGTGGGCGATCAGCGCCTGCAACTGGTCCTCGGCGCGGTGGGCGGCGAAATATGCGATCTGGGGTTTGAATGCGCAGACCAGGTCGGCGGTGGCGTCGACGATTGCGCGGCAGAATTCGAACAAGGCATCGGGGCGTGCGCGCAGCGCCGCCGGAATTCGCGCCGGATCGGGGTCGAGCCCGACGCACAGCAGGGAATCGGAGCGGCGCCAGGCCTGGGCCAGCATCGAGACAAAGGTCACGCGGGTTCTCCGGGTGGCGGGGGCGGGGTGGAAGGGAGGTGCCGCAGCGGTGCGAGCCTCGCAACGATTGTACCGATCCGGTCAGTCGTGCTGCTCGAACGCATCGGGCGCGCCCTCAGGCGGGCCGGCGGTGCTGGCGCACGCGACGATGCCCGGACAGTGCATCCGGAAATCCGCGACCACCCGCGCCAACGGCAGGTCCGACCCGTGCCGTGATCGGCCAGCTTGGGCGAGAGATCGGCATCGGGGCCGGGCAAGCCGGGGCTGTGCACAGCGGTTTCGGTCAAGGCGCAGACTTTCTGAGGTTGTCGGGCGGCGGGCAGGGGTGATTCGGCGATAATGTGAGTCGGAAAAATACAGGAGACTTTTCATGCGTTCGAAATTGATGATCGTCGCGGCAATGCTGGCGGGTGTCGTGAGCGCCGTCGCGCCGGCCTCGGCCCAGCAGTATCCGACCCGCCCGGTCGCGCTCGTCGTGCCGTTTGCAGCGGGCGGTCCCACCGATGTTCTGGCGCGCACCATGGCCGCCGCGATGACCAAGCACCTGGGCCAGTCGGTGGTGGTCGAAAACACGGTCGGAGCGGGCGGCACCATCGGCGCCAACCGGGTGGCCAAGGCCTCTCCCGATGGCTACACCGTCTTCATCCACCACAACGGCATGGCCACCTCGGTGGGCCTGTATCGCAAGCTGTCGTTCAATCCCATGGAGGATTTCGAGTATGTCGGGCTGGTCGCCGATGTGCCGATGACCCTGCTGGGACGCAAGACGCTGGCGGCCAACAACCTGCAGGAACTGACGGCCTACCTGCGCGCCAACCGGGAGAAGGTCACGCTGGCCAACGCCGGCCTGGGCGCGGTGTCGCATCTTTGCGGGATGCTGTTCCAGAAGGCGATCGGCCTGGATCTGGTGACCGTTCCCTACAAGGGCACCGCGCCGGCCATGACCGATCTGCTTGGCGGTCAGGTCGACGTGCTGTGCGACCAGACGACCCAGACCCTGCCCCAGATCGCGGCTGGCAATGTGAAGGTCTACGGCGTCACCGCCCCGAACCGGATCGCGTCGTTGCCCAACGTCCCCACGCTGGCCGAAAGCGGCCTGAAGGACTTCCAGGTGGTGGTGTGGCACGGCATGTATCTGCCGAAGAACACGCCCAAGGCGGTGGTCGATCGCCTGAACGGCGCGATGCAGGCTGCGCTCAAGGAGCCCGATGTCCGCAAGAAGCTGGCCGACCTGGGCGCCGAGATCGTCACGCCCGACAAGCAGACACCTGAGGGACTGCGCGTCTGGCTCAAGGCCGAGATCGACAAGTGGACCCCGATCATTCGCGCTGCGGGCGCCTACGCCGACTGATCACCGCGCGGGCTGCGGCTCGGCGAATCAGTCGAGCCGCGCGCCCGAGGCCTTCACCGCCTTGTCCCAGCGCACGAGTTCCGTGCGCAGGAATTCGCTGAACGGCTCGGGCGCCAGATAGGCCGGATCGGCTCCCTGCTGGGTCATCCGGGCACGGATCTCGGGGGTTTCCAGCGTCTGCTGGAAAGCCTGAGTGAGTCGCGACAGCACGTCGCGAGGGGTGCCGCCAGGCGCCAGCACGCCGTAGAAACCCACTACATCGAAGTTCGGCAGGCCGCTCTCGATCAGGGTGGGCACATCGGGCAATGCCGGGCTGCGTTCGCGGCTGGTGACGGCCAGCGCCCGCACCCGGCCCTGCTTCACATACTGGGTCACCTGCGGAATCGACTCGGCCATGAACTGGGCGTGTCCGGCCAGCACGTCCGAGAAGGCGGGCGCGCTGCCGCGATACGGCAGGTGGACCATGAAGATGCCGGCGGCCTGCTTGAACATTTCGGGCACCAGGTGCGAGATGCCGCCGTTGCCTGCCGAGGCGTAGTTCAGCTGTCCCGGCCTGGCGCGGGCCAGGGCGATGAACTCGCCGATGGTTCGCGCCGGCACCGCCGGGTTCACCACCAGCGCCAGCGGCTGCTGGGCGGTGCGCGCCACCGGAATCAGGTCGCGCAGCACGGCGTAGGGCAGACGCGGATACAGGGCCGGGTTGATCACCATCGTGCCGGTGTTGGCCAGCAGCAGGGTATGGCCGTCGGGCGCGGCCTTGGCGACGAACTCGGCGCCGATCGAGCCGCCCGCACCGGGCTTGTAGTCGATCACGATTGGCTGGCCGAGCAGTTGCTGCAGCCGTTCGGCGAGCAGGCGGGCGTGGGCGTCCAGCGGACCGCCAGCCGGAAAACCGATGATCAGGCGAATCGGGCGTTCGGGGAAAGCCGCCTGCGCGGGCGTGGCGGCGCCGAGCAGCCCCGCGACGGACAACAGCGCGGCCAGGGCGCTGCGCCGGCCCTTGCGCAGACCCCGATGTCCGATGACCCCTGGCGAATCTGGGCGCTCGAGTCGGTGTCCGCCGCGCGGGCGCGCTGTCACGGCACGATCCGCGCGCTGGGTCGCGCGAAATAGAACCACTCGCGCCCCGGCAGCGCGTTCGGATTGGGGAACACCACATAGCCGTCCTGCGGTGCCGTCAGCGGCTGGCCATCGGCGCGGGTGGCGATGAGGTCGCCCTGGCGCAGCCGGTCGAAGGAACGCCAGACGCGCGCGAAGGTGTCGCCCGGATCGCGGCGGTCGTGGACCTGGTGCAGTTCGATCACTTCCTTGGGGCCTCTGGTGGCCGGCGCCGGCCGGTCGATGAGACCCAGGTGCGCCAGTGTCTGGTGGATCGCCCGCCAGGCGATATCGGGGGCGCCCGGGTCGGCGTGGTTGCCGCACTCGAGGGTGACCGCGCAGCCGCCATGGGCGCGCATGAACTCGGTGGTGCCCACGCCGTAGGCCACGCTGTCGTTGATGGCCGAGCCGGTGATGCCGCTGCCCTTGCGGGCGTTCACGCCGGCGGCGAAGGCGCTCATCCAGCCGTGCACGATCCGGCTGGGTCCGAGCACGGACGCCAGCGCCTCTTCGTGCGCGGCCTGCGCGAAGGGCTCGAGTTCGTCCTGGTTGTCGGACGGCCCGATGAAGGCGAACGCCTCGCCCTGCGACGAGAAGGAGTGCAGGTCGAGCAGCACGTCGTGGGCGGCCAGCAGCGGTGCCAGGTGGTTGGCGATCCGGTCCTCGGCGGTCTCGGGCGAGACGACTTCGCGGAAGTCGCGGTTCAGGTTGCGATCGCCTTCGCGCTGGCCACGGGCGTAGGCCACCGGGTTGGCGATCGGCACCAGCGTGAGCGAGCCGCGGGTGATCGCGAGCGTGCCGGCGGCTAGTTCGGCAATGACCCGGCGAATGCCCTGGGTGCCGCAGGTTTCGTTGCCGTGGACGGCGCCCAGGACGATCAGGCGGGGGCCACGGGCCAGCGAGCGGTATTGGAGGATGTCGAGGCAGTTCATGGGGTTCGATTGTAGTGCGCGCGCAGCACCGCCAGCGTGATGCCGCCGGCCACCAGGCCCCAGAACGCCGAGCCGATGCCCCCCAGGCTCAGCCCCGACGCGGTGACGAGAAAGGTGATCAGCGCCGGTTCGCGATCGCGCTCGAGGGTCAGCGCCTGGGCCAGCGCGTTGCCGATCGTGCCCAGCAGCGCGATGCCCGCGATGCCTGCCACCAGTTCGCGCGGAAACGCGGCGAACACCGCCACCACCGTGGCACCGGCCAAGCCCATCAGCAGGTAGAAGATCCCGGCCGAGACCGCCGCGGTGTAGCGCCGGGCCGGATCCGGGTGCGCTTCCGGGCCCATGCACAGGGCCGCGGTGATTGCCGCCAGGTTCAGCGCGAAACCGCCGAAGGGCGCCAGCACCAGGTTGACCACGCCGATCCAGCCCAGCACCGGTGACAGGGGCGTGGCGAAACCCGAGGCCCGGATCACCGCCACGCCCGGCATGTTCTGTGAGGCCATGGTCACCAGGAACAGTGGCACCGCCAGACCGATGAAGGCGCCGACCGAGAAAGTGGGTGTGGTCCACACCGGTCGGGCCCAGCCCAGTTCGAGCGCCTCGGTGCGGATCAGTCCCTGCGAGGCGGCGATCAGGATACCGGTGGCGAAGGCGCCCATCACCGCGAAGCGCGGCAGCCAGCGTCGCGCCACCAGGTAGACGGCGAGCATGCCGGCCACCAGACCGAAGCGGGTGCCCATCGCCGCGAAGGCCTCGATCCCGAACCGCAGCAGCACGCCGGCGAGCATGCCCGAGGCGATCGCCACCGGCAGGCGGTTCATCAGTCGTTCGAACAGGCCGCTGAAGCCGGCCAGGGCCAGCAGGGCGGCCGACATCACGAAGGCACCGATCGCTTCCGGCAGGCTCGCCCCGGCGCCGGCGCTGATCAGCAGCGCTGCGCCGGGTGTGGACCAGGCGGTCACCACCGGAATGCGCCAGCGCAGCGACAGCCCGATGCAGGTGATGCCCATGCCCAGGCCCAGCGCCCAGATCCAGGAACCGATCTGGGCGGCATCGGCGCCCAGCGTCGCGGCCGCCTGGAACACGATCACTGCCGAACTGGTGAACCCGACCAGGACGGTGACGAAGCCGGCGGTGATCGTCGAGGGCGAAAAATCCGCCAGGCGCATCGGCGCCCGCTCAGCCGAAGGTGCCGGGCACCAGGATGCTGCGGTCGACGCTGCTCAGCTCGCGCCGGCCGCACAGCGCCATGGTCAGATCGAGCTCGCGCGCGATGATCTCGAGCGCGCGGGTGACGCCTTCCTCGCCCATCGCGCCCAGGCCGTACAGGAACGAGCGGCCGATGAAGGTGCCGCGCGCGCCCAGCGCCACCGCCTTGAGCACGTCCTGGCCGCTGCGGATGCCGCCGTCCATGTGGACCTCGATGCGGTCGCCGACCTCGGCCACGATGGCCGGCAGCGAGGCGATCGAGGACAGCGCGCCGTCGAGCTGGCGCCCGCCGTGGTTCGAGACGATCAGCGCGTCAGCGCCGGTGGCCGCCGCCAGCCGCGCGTCCTCGACATCCTGGATGCCCTTGAGGATCAGCTTGCCGCCCCAGCGTTTCTTGATCCATTCGACATCGCCCCAGTTCAGGCCCGGATCGAACTGACTGGCGGTCCAGGCCGACAGCGAGGACATGTCGGCAACGCCTTTCACATGGCCCACGATGTTGCCGAACTGGCGCCGCGGGGTGCCGAGCATGCCCATGCACCAGCGCGGCTTGGTCATCATGTTCAGCAGGTTGCGCACGGTGAGCTTGGGCGGCGCCGACAGGCCGTTCTTGAGGTCCTTGTGGCGCTGGCCGAGCAGCTGCAGGTCGAGCGTGAGCACCAGGGCGCTGCAGCCGGCGGCCTTGGCGCGGTCGATCAGGCCCTCGATGAAGGTGCGGTCGCGCATCACGTAGAGCTGGAACCAGAACGGTTTGGTGGTGTGCGCCTTCACATCCTCGATCGAGCAGATGCTCATGGTCGACAGGGTGAAGGGCACGCCGAATTTTTCGGCGGCGCGTGCCGCCAGGATCTCGCCGTCGGCGTGCTGCATGCCGGTCAGACCGGTGGGGGCGAGCGCCACCGGCATCGCGACATCCTGTCCGATCATCGTGCCGCGGATCGAGCGGTTCTCGAGGTTGACCGCCACCCGCTGGCGCAGCTTGATGCGCTGGAAATCGCTTTCGTTGGCGCGGTAGGTGCCTTCGGTCCACGAGCCGGAATCGGCGTAGTCGTAGAACATTTTCGGCACACGCGCCTGGTGCAGGCGACGCAGGTCTTCGATGCAGGTGATGACGGTCATGGCGGGGAGCCTCCTCGAGCCCGATGGTAACCAGCGGGCAGGCCGATTGGGCGGAAATGATTCCAGATTCGTCGGGGCGTCTTTTTTCCCCGTCGGGTGGCGCCGCTTCGCCGTCCGGTGCCGCCACTTCAACGCCCCCCGGTCAGCGCCAGGCGCAACGCCAGCCACAGCAGCAGCGCGCCGCCCGCGCCTTGCAGCCAGACCCCGCGCCGACGCGCCGTGTCGCGGCCCCGCGTCAGGCGGGCGGTCGACCACGCGATGAACAGGCCCCACAGGGTGGCGGTCAGGCAGAAGGTGAGGCCGAGCACCGCCATCGCCAGCGCCGGGTGCGCGGCCGAGGGGCTGACGAACGGGGGCAGGAAGGCGAGGAAGAACAGCGCGACCTTGGGGTTCAGAATGTTGGTGAGCGCGCCCTGGCGCAGGACCGGCCAGAAGCCGATCGGTGTCGCAGTGGACGGGGGCGCGGTGACCGAGGCGGCGGCGGCGGGGGCGGCGGCGCGGGTGTCCGCGCGCGACTGGCCGGGGCTGGCCGCCGGCGCCATCAGCGGTTCGCGGTGCGCCTGCCAGGCCGCGCGCAGCATGCCGATCGCGATCCAGGCCAGATAGGCTGCGCCGGCCAGCTTCAGGGCATCGAAGAGCGCCGCCGACGAGGCGAGCAGCGCCGAAACCCCGAGCACCGCCGCCCCGACATGGAACAGGCAGCCCGCACTGACGCCGAGCGCGGCCGCGATGCCGGCCGGCAGCCCCGCCGCGGCGCTGCGCCCGACGATGTAGACCGTGTCCTGGCCGGGGGTGATGTTCAGCGCCAGTCCGGCGGCGATGAACAGGGGAAGGTCCTGGATGCCGAGCATGAAATCAGAATACCGCAGGCGCGCCGGGCGGCGCCTGATGGCATCCTTGGTGCTTCCGGGTCCGTCCCGAGCATGGAGCGATCGATGACCCCGTCCCACCACCGGCCCGCCCGGCCCCGCTGCACGATCCGTGGTGACGTCTCGTGAAAGCGCTGCCGATCGGGCGCGAGCTGACCTCCTCGCACTGGGGCGCGAGCGAAGTGATCCGGGACGGCGGATCCGGCGGCCACGGCGGGCGAGCGGGCGGGCCGGCCCGCGGTCTGCGACCGCTGCCCGACGATCCCGATCCGTCGCCGATCGGCGCCGCGATGTGGGACGCCTACCAGTCGCCGCTGCGGGTGCGCCGCCCGGCGGTGCGCGCCGGCTGGCTCGAGGCGCACGGCCAGGGCCGGCGCGGGCCGCACACCGGACGCGGGCGCGAGGCGTTCGTCGAGGTGTCGTGGGACGAGGCGATCGAACTGGTCGCCGGTGAACTGGGCCGGGTGATCGGCGAGCACGGCAATGAGGCGGTGTTCGGCGGTTCCTACGGCTGGTCCAGCGCCGGGCGCTTCCATCATGCCCAGAGCCAGGTCCACCGCTTCCTCAATTCGCTCGGCGGCTATGTCCGGCATGTCGACAGCTACAGCCTGGGCGCCGGGCGCGTGCTGCTGCCGCATGTGGTCTGCACCATGGATTACCTGCTCGGCCATCACCACAGCTGGGACGTGCTGGTGGCCAGCACGCGGCTGATGGTGTCGTTCGGCGGCGTGCCGGCCAAGAACGCGCAGGTCGGCTCGGGCGGCGCGTCGCGCCATCACACCCGCGGCGGGCTGACCCGGCTGGCGGCGGCCGGCTGCCGGTTCGTGAATTTCAGCCCGGTGCGCGACAACCTCGATGCGCCGGACGCCTCGGTCGAGTGGATCCCGATCCGCCCCAACACCGACACCGCGGTGATGCTGGCGCTGGCCTGCGAGACGGTGCTGGCCGGCCGCCACGACCGCGCCTTCCTGGCCAGCCATTGCGTCGGCTTCGAGCGCTGGCACGATTACCTGACCGGACGCGCCGACGGCATCGTGAAGAACGCCGACTGGGCTGCCGCGATCGCTCAGGTGCCGGCGCAGCGGCTTCGCGATCTGGCGCGCGAGATGGCGCAGACCCGCAGCCTGGTCAATGTGGCCTGGGCACTGCAGCGCGCCGACCACGGCGAGCAGGCCTTCTGGTCGGGCGTGGGGCTGGCGGCGGTGCTGGGCCAGATCGGCCTGCCGGGCGGGGGCTTCGCCCTTGCCTATGGGCCGACCAACGGGATCGGTTCGGGCGATCGGCTGATGGGCGGACCGACCCTGCCGCAGGGACGCAATCCGGTCGACGCGTTCATTCCGGTGGCGCGCATCGCCGACCTGCTGCTCTCACCCGGAGCCGAGTTCGACTACAACGGCAAGCGCCACCGCTACCCCGACATCCGGCTGGTGTACTGGGCGGGCGGCAACCCGTTTCACCACCACCAGGACCTGAACCGGCTGGCGCGCGCCTGGCAAAAGCCCGACACGGTGGTGGTCCACGAGCAGGTCTGGAACGCCACCGCGCGCATGGCCGACATCGTGCTGCCGGCCACCTCGACGCTGGAGCGCGAGGATATCGGTCATGCCAGCCGCGACCCCTATCTGATCTCGATGCAGCCGGCGCTCGCGCCGCCCGGGCAGGCGCGCGATGATTTCGCGATCTTTGCCGATCTCGCGGCTCGTCTGGGGCGTGGCGAGGCGTTCACCGAGGGCCGATCGGCCAACCAGTGGCTGCGCTGGATGTACGAGCAGGCGGCGCGTGGCATGACCGAGGCTGGCGTGCAGATGCCTTCGTTCGAAGACTTCCAGGCCGGCGGTGGTGTGGCGTTTCCCGTCAACGATCGGCCGGTGGTGCTGCTGGCCGATTTTCGTGCCGATCCGCTGGCGCATCCGCTGAAGACGCCGAGCGGGCGCATCGAGCTGTTCTCGGCGCGGATCGACTCCTTCGGCTACGCCGATTGCCCCGGGCATCCGGCCTGGTTCGAGCCGACCGAGTGGCTGGGCAGCGCGCAGGCGCTGCGTCATCCGCTGCACCTGATCTCCGACCAGCCGCACACCAAGCTGCACAGCCAGCTCGATCACAGCGCGGTCAGTCTGGCCAACAAGGTGGCCGGTCGCGAGCCGGTGATGATGCATCCGGCCGATGCGGCCGTGCGCGGGATTGCCGACGGCGATGTGGTGCGGCTCTTCAATGACCGCGGCGCCTGCCTGGCCGGCGCGCGCCTGAGCGAGGACATGCGCCCGGGCGTGGTCAAGCTGTCGACCGGTGCCTGGTGGGACCCGGCCTGGGCCGCAGAGGGGGCGCAGGATCCGCCAGCCCCTGCCGACGGGGCGGCACCGTCGCCGGGCCCGCTCGACCGGCACGGCAACCCGAATGTCCTGACCCGCGACGCCGGGGCGTCGAGCCTGTCGCAGGGGTGCAGCGCGCAGAGCTGCCTGGTGCAGATCGAGCGCCTGGCGGGCGAGGCGCCGCCGATGCGCGCCTTCGAGCCGCCGGTGTTCCTCGCGCGGGGGGGCTGAGCGCCAGGCCGGCGGGGCCGGCCGGTCCGCCCGATCCCGTGTGCGGCGAGGGCACCGTCGGCCGAGCGGGGCCGGCCGGTCCCGCCCCGTGCGCCGACCTCAGCGGCCGCTGAAGTTGGCCTGGCGCTTCTCCACGAAGTGGGCGACGCCTTCCTTGAAGTCCTCGCTGGCGAAGCTCTCGAGCATTTCCTGGTTGCCCACTTCGATCGACTCGCGCAGCGACAGCTGCCCGACCGCCCAGAGCTGGCGCTTCATCACCGCCATCGAGCGCGGCGAAACGTTGTCGGCCAGATCGGTGGCGTAGGCCCGCACCGCGGCCATCAGCTCGGCGCCCGGCGCGACCTGGTCGACCACGCCCAGGCGCAGCGCCTCCTGTGCATCGAACTTGCGCGCCGACATCAGCAGGTCGAGCGCGTTCGACAGGCCGGCGACCCGTGGCAGCGTGTAGCTGATGCCGTGCTCGGCGATCAGGCCGCGGCGCGCGAAGGCGGTGGTGAAACGGGCCTCGGTTGCGGCGAAGCGGCGGTCGCAGTACAGCGCGTAGACCAGGCCCAGGCCCGCGCAGGCGCCGTTGATCGCGGCCAGGATCGGCTTGGGCACCGCCGGGAAATACGAATGCTGGGTCTGGTAGTCGGGACTGGAGGCGGGGTCGAAGGCCTGGCCGGTGGCCGCTTCGGCCTTGTTCGCGCTGGCGCCCGCCGAGCGGCCCTGGCTGCTGATGGTGTTCAGGTTGTTCATGTCGGCCCCGGCACAGAAACCGCGGCCCGCGCCGGTCAGCACGATCACCCGCACGCCCGGGTCGTCGGTGGCCACCCGCATCGCGGCGCGCAGCTCGTTGCCCATGGTGCCGGTGTAGGCGTTGAGCCGCTCGGGGCGGTTCAGCGTGATGGTGGCGATGCGCTCGGACACGTCGTAGAGGATTTCGGTGTAGCTCATGGTCGGGGTCTCCTGGGGGTGAATGGGGGGGGCGGGCGGCGGGCCGGGGCCTACCAGGTGTCGATGAAGGTTCGCTTGCGCCCGGTGCGCGGCGCCGGTCGGGGCACCGATCGCAGGCCGCGCAGGATCCAGTGGCGTGTCTGGGCCGGGTCGATCACGTCGTCGATCTCCAGGTGCGTGGCCAGGTTCAGCGCCTTGCCGTGTTCATAGGCCTGCGCCACCTTCGCCTGGAACCAGGTTTCGCGTTCCTGGGGGTCGGCGATCGCATCGAGTTCCTTGCGAAAGCCCAGGCGCACCGAGCCTTCGATGCCCATCGCACCGAACTCGCCGCTGGGCCAGGCCACGGTGAAGAAGGGCGCCGAAAAGCCGCCGCCGGCCATCGCCTGCGCGCCCAGTCCGTAGCCCTTGCGCAGCACCACGGTGAACATCGGCACCGTCATGCTGGCGGCGGTCACGAACAGACGCGACACCCGCCGCACGGTGGCCTCCTTCTCGGCCTGCGGCCCGACCATGAAGCCCGGCGTGTCGCACAGCGAGAGCACCGGCAGGTCGAAGGCATCGGCCAGCTGCAGGAAGCGTCCGGCCTTCTCGGCAGCGGCCGCGTCGATCGCGCCGCCCAGGTGACGCGGATCGTTGGCGATCAGCGCGAACGGTTCGCCTTCGATGCGCACCAGCGCGGTGACGATGCCCACCCCGTAGCCGGCGCGCAGCTCGAGCACCGAATCGATGTCGCACAGCGTGTCGATCAGTTGCCGGATGTCGTAGACCCGCAGCCGGTTCTCGGGAATCGCGTGGCGCAGCAGCCGCTCGTCGTGGGCGCGCCAGCCGGTGCGGGCGCCCTGGAAGTACGACAGGTACTGGCGCGCCACCGCCACCGCGTGCGCTTCGTCGCGTACCGCGATGTCGACCACGCCGTTGGGCACCTGAACCGACAGCGGGCCGATGTCCTGAGGCCGATGGCGGCCCAGTCCGCCGCCTTCGATCATCGCCGGCCCGCCCATGCCGATCGAGCTGTTGGCGGTGGCGATGATCACATCGCAGCAGCCCAGCAGGGCGGCGTTGCCCGCGAAGCAGTAGCCCGAGGTGATGCCGACCCGCGGCACCAGCCCCGACATCCGCGCGAAGTGATGGAAGGTGGTGAGATCGAGCCAGGCCACGCCCGGCCAGTCGATGTCGCCGGGTCGTCCGCCGCCGCCCTCGGCGAACAGCACCACCGGCAGCCGCCACTGCTCGGCCAGCTTGAGCATCCGGTCGGTCTTCTTGTGGTTGAAGGCGCCCTGCGTGCCCGCCATCACCATGTAGTCGTAGGCCATCACCAGGCAGCGCGCGCGTTCGGCGTCGCAGTGCGCCGCATTGACCGTGCCGATGCCGGTGACGATGCCGTCGGCCGGCGTGTTGCGGTGCAGGTCGTCCATCGTGCGCCGGCTCCACTGCGCGGCGATGGCCAGTGCGCCGTACTCGACGAAGCTGCCCTCGTCGACCAGATCGGCGATGTTCTCGCGCGCGGTGCGCGAGCCGGTGGCGTGGCGGCGCGCGACCGCGGCCGGGCGCTGCTCGTCCAGGCCCATCGCGTGGCGGGCGATCGATTCGGCCAGGTCCGGGCGGATGCGGTCGGGGTCCTGCCGGCCGCGCTCGCCCGCGTCGGCGGCGGCGACCTCGGCCGGCGCCAGCAGCATCAGCACATCGCCCTCGGCCACCGTGCTGCCGACCGCGACGCACCACTGGCGCACGATCGCGCCCGCCGGCGCTTCGAGCACATGCTGCATCTTCATCGCCTCGATCACCACCAGCGGCGCGCCCGCCGCCACCGCCTGCCCCGGCTCGGCCTCGAAGGAGACGATCGTGCCGTACAGGGGCGCGGGCAGCGGCGTGAGGCCGTCGTCGCGGGGTCCGTCGCGCGCCGTCGCCGGGTCGCCGGGGGTGGGCGTGCCGGCCGCAGCGATCAGCTCGCCGGCGTGCGCCTCGATGAACCGGGTGTGCACCGGTCCGGCGGCCAGTTCGGGGCGTTCCAGCAGGCTGCGCAGCAGCGGCAGCGAGGTGGCCACGCCCTCGATCGCGAATTCGGCAGCGGCCCGGCGCGCCCGCCGCAGGGCGGCGGCAAAGCCACCGGTCGGGGCATGCACCACCAGCTTGGCCAGCAGCGAGTCGTAGGCCGGGGTCAGCACCGCGCCGGCGAAGCCGCAGCCGTCGACGCGCACCCCGGGGCCGGCCGGCGGCTCGTAGACGCCCAGGGTGCCCACCGCCGGGCGCGCGCTGCCGTCGGGCTGCAACTGCTCGGCGTTGACCCGCAGCTGGATCGCATGGCCTCGCGGTGGTGCGATCTGGTCCTGCAGCAGCCCCAGGTCGGCGAGGCTGGCGCCCTGCGCGATGCGCAGCTGGGCCTGCACGAGGTCGATCCCGGTCACCGCCTCGGTCACGGTGTGCTCGACCTGCAGGCGCGGGTTGGCCTCGATGAAGAAGAACCGGCCCTGCGGATCGAGCAGGAATTCGAAGGTGGTGAGCCCGCGCAGCCGCGCCGAGGCGGCCATGCGGCAGGCGGCCTCGGTCAGCTGATCGCGCATCGATGCCGCCAGCCAGGGGCTGGGCGCGATCTCGATCAGCTTCTGGTGGCTGCGCTGCAGGCTGCAGTCGCGCTCCCACAGGTGGCTCACCGCTCCGCTGCCGTCGCCGATCAGCTGCACCTCGAGATGGTGGGCCTGCTCGATCAGCAACTCGACATACAGCGAGCCGTCGCCGAAGGCGGCCTGCGCCTCGGCGGCGCAGCGCGCGAACGCGGCGGCCAGCGCGCCGGCATCGCGCACGATGCGCATGCCGCGCCCGCCGCCGCCGGCCACCGCCTTGACCATCACCGGTGCCGGCGCGTGCTCGGCCATGAAGGACTGGGCGTCGGCCAGCGTGCTCGCCTGCCGGGTACCGGGCAGCACCGGCACCCCCAGCGACTGCGCCAGCGCGCGGGCGCGCAGCTTGTCGCCGAACAGACCCAGCGCGTCGGCGTCCGGACCCACGAACACCAGCCCGGCCTGCGCGCAGGCCTGGGCAAAGCGCGGGCTCTCGGCCAGGAATCCGTAGCCCGGATGCACCCAGCGGCAGCCGGTCTCGGCGGCGATCGCCAGCAGTGCGTCGATGTCCAGATAGGCCGCCACGCCGGTGCCCGGCAGCGCGCGCGTCAGGGTGGCACGCCGCGTGTGAAGTCCGGCCGCGTCGTCGCGCGCATGCACCGCGACGGTCTCGATGCCCAGGTCGTCGGCCGCGCGGGCAATCCGGATCGCGATCTCGCCGCGATTGGCGATCAGCAGCCTCATGATTTCAGCAGCCGGCGCAGCACCTTGCCGGCGCCGGTCATCGGCAGCGCGTCGCGGAACTCGACGAAGCGCGGCGCCTTGTAGGCCGACATGTTCTCGCGGCTCCAGGCGATGACCGCCTCGGCGGTCAGGCTCGCGCGGGCGTCGGGACGCGTCACGATGACCGCCTTGACCACTTCGCCGCGGGTCGGGTCGGACACGCCGATCACCGCGGCCGCCGCGATGTCGGGATGGCGGATCAGCAGGGTTTCGACCTCTTCCGGAAAGACGCTGTAGCCCGACACCTTGATCATCTCCTTGAATCGACCCATGAAGGTCAGATAGCCGTCGGCATCGACCCGGCCCATGTCGCCGGTGTGGACCCAGCCGTCGCGCAGGGTGGCGGCGGTGGCCTCGGGCTTGTTCCAGTAGCCCAGGAAATTGCCGGGGCTGCGCAGGGTGATCTCACCCGGTTCGCCGACCGGGCGCTCGCTGCCGGTGTCGGGGTCGAGGATGCGGCACTGCACCCCCGGCGCGAGCCGGCCGTGGGTGCCCCAGCGCACCGCGTCGGCCGGCATCCAGGTGTCGCAGGTGTGGGTCTCGGAGAGCCCGTAGGCCGCCTCGTGGCAGCGCGCGCCGCCGGCAAACGCCGACCACTGGCGGGCCAGCGGCTCGGTCAGGGTGATGCCGAAGCTGGTGGCCGGGTTCATGCGCAGCGAGCGCAGATCGAAGTCCGCCGCGCCCGGGACCTGCATCACCGCCACGTTCATCGGGGCCATGCTGTACCACCAGGTCACCCGGTGGCGTTCGATGGCCTGCAGCACCGCGAGCGGATCGAAGCGGTACATCAGCACCGTCGTCGCGCCGGCGTAGAGGGTGGCGTCGATGCCCATCAGCATGCCGGCGATGTGATAGACCGGCGCGATCGCCAGCATCACATCGTCGCCGCGCACATCGTTGCAGTCGGCGGTGACGCCGGTCTTGAACAGCACATTGCGATGGCTGAGCATCGCGCCCTTGGGCATCCCGGTGGTGCCCGAGGTGTAGGTCATCAGCGCGAGGTCGTCCAGGTGGGTCTCGTGCGCGGGCACCGGCGCACCGGGTGCCACCCCGGCGATCGCCTCGAGCAGGTCGATGGTGCCCGCCGGGCGGGTGCGCGGCGTGCGCAACTCCTCGGGCACCGCGAAGGTCGGCTCGGCCGGCAGCAGGTCGCCGTAGTGGGTGCAGAACACCTGCTCGATCGCGGTCTGGCTGCGCACCGATTCCAGGATCGGCATCAGGTTCTCGGCCACCACGATCACCCGTGCGCCCAGGTCGCACAGCTGGTATTGCAATTCCGCGGCCTTGAACAGCGGCCCGCAGGGCCCGACCACCGCGCCCAGTTTCTGGATCCCGAAGTGCGCCACCACGTATTGCGGGCAGTTGTTCAGGAACAGCGCCACCCGGTCGCCGGCGCGCACGCCCAGCGCGGCGAGCCGCTGCGCGAAGGCGTCGCTCCAGGCATCGAGTTCGCGGTACGAGAGTGCTCGGCCATACCAGATGAAGGCTGCGCGGTCGGGTTGCTCGCGCGCATGCCGGCGCAGGTACTCGTGCAGTGGCAGCGCGCCGTGCCGATAGCGGCTGGGGTCGGGCACCGTCGCGGCAGGCGCGCTCGGCAGGCTGGCGGGGAGGGCTTGCGGACTCATGCGGGAAGGTCTCTTCGAAAAACGCGGCTTGGCAGCGCGTCATTCTAGGGGCCGCCCTAGAATCGGGCCTGAAACACCGAGAGGAAACGGATGAGCGCGACGATGGACGATGATTTCGAGGAAAAAGTTCGCAGCGGCAAGGCCCTGATGGAGTCGATCGGCGGCTTCCATGTGCTGTCGTGGGATCCGGATCAGCACCTGCTGCGGGCCGGCTTCACCGTGCGCCGAGAGTTCTGTCACACCAACGGCAGCATCGCCCAGGGCGGCTTCGTCACCGCCTGGCTCGACGCGGCGATGGCCCATGCGGTGCACCACGACACCGACCACCAGTTCAATGTCGCGACCCTGGAGATCAAGGTGAATTTCCTGGAGCGCGTGGGACCCGGTCCGGGCACGGCGCACGGCCGGGTGGTGCGCCGGGGCAAGCGGGTCGCGTTTCTGGAGGCCGAACTGTTCGACGCGCAGGGCCGCCTGGCGGCTACCGCCACCTCGACCGGCATGCTGATCCCGCTGACCCGCTGACCCGCTGACCCGCTGACCCGCTGACCCGCTGACCCGCTGACCCGCTGACGCCGGCCCCTCGCGGGTCGGCCCGGGTCGGCGCGGTGGTGCGCCCCTGGTCTCAGGCGTCGATCGTCAACTCCAGGGGTTCGAAGCCGTCGAGCTGGTAGCGCCAGACCTCGCCCGAGCTCGGAAATTTCGAGGTCACCAGGCTGCCCAGGATGGCGACGTCGCCCTTGCGCAGGCAGTGGCCGCGGGCGGCCACGCTGCCGGCCAGCCAGGCCAGCGCATCGAGCGGATGGCCCATCAGGTCGCGCCCGAAACCCTCGCCCAGGCGCTGGTCGTCGCACCAGACCTGACCGCGCAGCGCGGCCAGGTCGAGCGAGCGCCAGTCGGTACGCCGCTCGCCCAGCACCGCGCCCTCGTTCCAGGCGTTGTCGGCCACCATCTGCCAGGCATGGGCGCCCAGGGTGGCGTAGTCGGCACCGCGATCGTCGGCCAGCTCGAACGCCGGCCGGATGGCCGCCACCGCCGCGCCAGCCTGCTCGCGGGTGCAGTGCCCGCCGCTCGCCGGCAGGTCGGCGCCCAGTTCCACCGCGATCTCGAACTCGATCAGCAGCCGGCCATAGGCCGACCGCCGGGTTCGCGCGGGACCCCCGACCACCTGGCGCGCGAGCATCCGCCCGGCAATCGGTGCGTCGAGTCCGACCAGTCGCTGCATGGCGGGGTTCGAGAGCGCGATCTTCCAGCCAATGGGGCGCCCGCAATCGCGCGCTTTCAGGGCGACGAAGGCGTCCTGAGCGCGATAGGCGCCAGCCAGGCTGTCGGGTCGAGTTCCTGGCGCGAAGTCGGCGAACGGCTGGCGGTCCAGGTGCTGTCGGACCAGCCAGCGGGCGGTCTGCTTCGAAGTCGCGGTCATCGGCAGGTTCCAGGCGGGAGGAGTCAAAAGACTAGCAGAGCTGCCCGCCGGCGAGTGGTTCGTTGCCCGGCTTCGGTGCCACAATCGCCCTCCCGCACCCTCGGGCGCGCCGGCGACTCCTGCCGGCGGCCCGCCGGTGCTTTCCGGATCTGGAGATCGCTCGATGCAAGCCTCGATGTACACCCTGTCGGCCCCGATGTTCACCCGCATGCTGACGAACCTGAGCGTCATCCTGGACAAGGCCGCCGCGCACGCGGCCGCGCGCCAGATCGACCCATTGGTGCTGATGGGCGCTCGCCTGTGCCCGGACATGCTGCCGATGTCGCGCCAGGTCCAGATCGCCTGCGATTTCGCCAAGGGCAGCGTGGCGCGCCTGTGTGGGGAGGAGCCGCCGAAATGGGAAGACACCGAGGCCTCGCTGGCCGACCTGCAGGGGCGCATCGCGCGCACCATCGCCTTCGTCCAGGGCTTCGACACCGCGCGCTTCGCCGGGGCCGACGAGCGGGTGGTCGAGCTGAAGATCCGCGGCGAGACGGTGCACATCAGCGGGCTCGACTATCTGACGAAAATGGCCCTGCCGAACTTCTTCTTCCATGTGACCACGGCGTACGATCTGCTGCGCAGGGACGGCGTCGAGATCGGCAAGCGCGACTTCATCGGACCGGCCTGACAACCGATTGAACCAGGGGGCAGACATGGACGCGATCACCCGACAATTGCACCGGACCCAGGCTATCGCCGGCGCGGTCTCCGAGATTCGCGGCATCGAGGCCAGTGACGGGGTGACCCGCGACAGCCTGGATCGGATCCGGCGGGTGCTGCTCGATCTGGCGGCGCGCCGCGAGCTGTTTCCCCTGGCCGATTTTCCGATGCCCCCGCCTGGTGCCGAGCGCAACAACACGCTGTATCGGTTGTCGGAAGACACCGACCACCGCTATGCGCTCTATGCCCAGGTCTCGCGCGGCGGCACCGAGTCGCCGGCGCACAACCACACCACCTGGGCGGTGATCGTCGGTTTGCAGGGCGAGGAGGTCAACCGCCTGTACGACCACGATGACAAGGGCGGCGTCGCGGTGCGCGACAGCTTCGTGGTGACCGAGGGCACCGGCATCACCTTCCTGCCTGACGACCTGCACTCGATCCACATGGTGCCGGACCGTGCGGTGCTCAATTTCCACATGTACGGGTTGGGCCTGGAACAGTTGCACGCCCGCCGCTACTACAAGCCGGCCACCGGCGAATGGGCGCATTTTCCGGCCAGCAGCGGCATCCGGGATCTGCCGGCAGCGGCCTGATCGTCCGCGGGCCGCGCGGTCCGCGCCAGACAGTCGGCGCCAGCCCGTGCGGCCGTCTGCGATGTTTCAGCGGGCTGCGCCGGGCGCCGTCGCTGCCGACAGAACGGTTTGCAGCTCCTGGCGGCTGATCGGTTTGGTGATGTGCTCATCCATGCCGGCCTGCAGACAGGTGTCGCGGTCCCGCGGCATGGCGTTGGCGGTCATGGCGATGATCGGGGTTCGTGGCCGCCCTTGCGCCTGTTCCCATTCGCGGATCCGCCGGGTCGCCTCCAGGCCGTCCATCACCGGCATCTGGATATCCATCAGGACCGCATCGAAGGTTCCGGTCATGAAACGCTCCAGCGCGAGCTGGCCGTTGACCGCCACGCTCACCTCGTAGCCCATCCGACCCAGCAGCACCTGGGCCAGCTTCTGGTTGACCGGGTTGTCCTCGGCGAGCAGCACCGTGAGCCGGTCCGGGGTGCCGGTCGCCGGCGCCGGCCCGGTCGCGACCGGGCGAGCGGCCGACGCAGCCGGCGGCATCCCGAGCAGCGCGCTGAACCGGAAGGTGCTGCCGCGCCCGGGTTCGCTGTCGACCGCGATGCTGCCGCCCATCAGCGCCACCAGCCGCTGGCAGATCGACAGTCCCAGCCCGGTGCCGCCGAACTTGCGGGTGATCGAGGCATCCTCCTGGGCGAAGGGGTTGAAGATGTAGGCGGTCTTGTCGGCGCTGATGCCGATGCCGGTGTCGGTGACCGCGAATCGCAAGGTGAACCGGTCATCGGCTGCGGGTTCGCCGTCCACCGTGACCCGGATCGAACCGGTCTCGGTGAACTTGATCGCGTTGCCGATCAGGTTGATCAGCACCTGGCGAAGACGTGTCGCATCGCCCACCAGCGTCGCGGGCAGGCTCGGCGCCAGCTGCAGATCCAGCGTCAGTCCCTTGCGTCGTGCCAGCGTCGACAGGCTTCGAACCGTTTCGTCCATCGCGGGCGCCAGCGCGAAGGGCTGCGACTCGATCAGCAGCTTGCCTGCCTCGATCCGCGAGGAATCGAGAATGTCGTTGATGATCGTCAGCAGCGAATCGGCCGATGCCTTGACGATCGAGATGTATTCGCGCTGCTCGGCGTTCAGCTCGGTGTCCAGCGCCAGGTCGGTCATGCCGATGATCCCGTTCATCGGCGTGCGGATTTCGTGGCTCATGTTGGCCAGGAATTCCGATTTCATCCGGGTGGAGTCGATCGCCGCGTCGCGGGCGGCGCGCAGTTCGTCCTCGCGAGCGACCTGGGCCGAGATGTCGCTGATGATGCCGGTGAACAGCACTTCCCGGCCGACCCGCACCTCGCTCACCGCCAGTTGCATCGGGAAGGTCGAGCCGTCGCGCCGCAGGCCCTCGAAGATCCGGGTTCGACCGATCACGCTGTGTTCGCCGGTCTTCAGGTACGACGCCAGATGCCCGTCGTGCTGGCTCGCCTGGCCGCCGGGCATCAGGCTGGCGACGTTTTGCGCAATCAGATCGCTCATCTGCCAGCCGAACATCTCGCAGGCGATCCGGTTCGCCTGGACGATGGAGCCGCGCCGATCGATCACGATCACGCCCTCCAGGATGCTGTCGAAGATCGCCCTGAGCTTGCCCTCGTTGAAGCGCAGATTGTCTTCCACCAGTTCGCGCTGGCCGATCTCGCGCTGCAGCGATTCGTTGGCCTGCGCCGTCTCGGCCAGCAGCAGCCGGTTTCGAGCGTCCGAGGCACGCAGCCCGCGCACTGTCAGCGCAACCAGCAGCAGGCCCAGGGCGACGACACCGGCCGCCATCAGCACCGCATTGCGCATGCCCCTCTCGAGCTGCGTCGCCTCGTCGGTCAGAACGCGCCGAACCTCCAGCACCCCGCGGACATCGCCGACCTTCCAGTCGGTCCTGGGCGATCCGGGATAGCTGTTGTGGCAAGCCACGCAGCTGGCGACCATCCGGTCGGCGACCGCGTAGCGCAGCACCTCTTGACCGGCGATGGTCTCGACCCGATCGAAGGCCTGCTCCGGCTTGGCCTTCAGGGCGGCCAGGGCCGCGGTCTGAAAGTCGTCCAGCGGGCGCTGGCCCGAGCGCCAGGGGAAGGGCAGGTCGCTGAACAGCTGGACGGTAGAGACTTCCCGGTTTCGCGACAGGAACTCCCCGAAGTCCAGGGCGAAGGTCGCGGGCAGCGGCAAGGCGTTCGGGCTTTGCCGATAGGCGTGGGTGATTTCCATCCCGCTGGCGCGCGCCCGGGGCACGATCTCGGCGCTGTAGAAATTGCGGAACTCGGTGATCGACGCGCTGAAATGCTCCGCCTCCTGCACGGCGGAATTGCGTTGCAGCTGCGTCATCTCATGGCGCAGATAGCCCAGCATCGCGGCGGCGCCCAGCAGCAGCAGGAGCCCGAAAATCGGGATCAGGTAAGCGTAGACCCTGCGCTGTGCGCCGGTTTGCGCGTCGGCCGCGGACAGCTTGGGTGGGTGGGTTGACATGGGTGGTCGCTGAGCAGTCTGCGGATATCGGGCGCTCAGGCCGCCTGCAGCTCGCGTCCCGCTGCTGCCGGTGGCCTCATGCCCTTGCGCGACGCCTTGTCACGGTACATCGCCTCGTCGGCAAGCCGGAAAAGCAGGACCTGGTCGTTGTTCGCCTGGGACCAGAGCGCGGCCCCCATGCTGATCGCCAGCGGCATCGGCTCGTCCGCCAGGTCAGTGGGCGCTGTCATGGCGACGCGCAGCCGTGCGATGACCGATTCCAGCACCGCAGCCGAGTCGATGTTCACCAGCAGCAGCGCGAATTCATCGCCGCCCATGCGGGCGGCCAGGTCGGTCTGGCGGATGAACCCGTTCAGCCGGCGGGATACCTCGATCAGCAGCCGGTCTCCGGCGGCGTGACCCAGGCGGTCGTTGATCTGCTTGAAGTGGTCCAGGTCGAGCGTGACCAGGGCGAAGCCCGCGCCGGTGCGCCGTTCGCGTGCGATCTCGCGCATCACCGCCTCGTCGAAGTAGCGCCGGTTGGCCAGGCCGGTGAGCGAATCCTCGCGCGCCTGTCGCGCCAGCTGGGCCTGGGAGCGGATGTAGCAGAACAGGCTGGCGAAGTAGGTCCAGCCCAAGGTGAACACGATGCCGGCCAGCATCAGCGGCATCACGATCGGGTGACGCGACAGGTCGGCGCCGGGCGGCGCGTTGAACGCCACTCCCCACCGGATCATGAACATCGAGGCCATCAGCAGCGGGAATGCCGAGGCGACGATGCGCACCGCCCGTTCGCTCGCCGGCGGATGGCGCAGCAGCGTGACCGCATTGGCCAGCAGCAGCAACGTGGCGATCGGGTCATGGAAGAGGAAGCGGCGCGCGGCATCGTCCCGGTTGGCGATCGAGATCGCCATGAAGATCAGCACCGCGGCCGCTCCCCAGCGCAGCCGCGGTGGGGACACCCGGCCGGTGAAGCGCAGATTGCCCTCGAGCAGCAGCAGCATGCCGGTCAGGCTCGAGGTGTTGTTCATGGCCACTGCCACACCGGGTGGTGCGCCCAGCAACTGCAGCACCGGCACCGCCGCGTAGGTGAGCAGCGACAGGATGATGGCGAGCATCCAGAAGAGCGGGCCCTGCTGTGCCCGGTTGGTGTGCCAGATGCTGATCGCCACGCAGCACGGGACGATCGCCACCACCATGGTGATGATGTCCAGGGTGCCGCGGTCGAGCGTCGGAATCATCGAGACAGGGTCGGTCGGACGGTTGGTGGCGGGCGGGTGGCGAAGGGCATGGCGTCGCTGAGAACTGCAGGTGGATTGCACTGTAGTCGCAACCCGGGCCCTGCCGATCCTCGGAAAAGCGCCAGCAATCCCGCGCAGCCTTCATGCGGGAGCGTTCTGCTCCAGGAACGCCAGCAGCCGCGCGTTGACCGCCTCGGGCTGTTCCTGCTGCACCCAGTGGCCGGCCCCTTCGATCAGGGAGATTCCCTGGAAGCGCGCGCAGCCCTGGCTGGCCATGCGCTGCAGTTCGCCCGGCCGCTGGCGCACGCCCCAGTCGCTGGCGCCGGCAATGAAAAGGCTCGGCACATCGATGGTCCGCCCGGCAAAGACCTGCAGTTCGGCGGCCTGCAGACCGAGCGTGCCGCAGCGGTACCACTGCAGGCCGCCCTGAAAGCCGGTGCGGGCGTATTCGCTGCTGTAGACGCGCAGTTCGTGATCGGGCAGCCAGGCGCATGCCGCGATCTGGCGGGCGTCGGGCTGATGGGCGGCCACGGTGGCGGCCATGTCCGCATCCCGATGCATGACGTAGTAGGTGGGCATGCGGCCCAGCTCGGCGCCATGCGGGGACGCCAGCTCGAAGGGCTGGTTGCCCGCCCAGTCGGCGCTCTTGTGGTGGTAGTAGGCGCGCAGGAACGCATGGATGCCCTGCGCACAGTGCCGCATGTCGGCGTCGGCCTGTGGCAGCGAGTAGTAGTGCTGGTAGTGGCGCCGCGGCGGCTGCAGGGCCGCCAGTTGCCCATCCAGCCGCGCGACATCGGCTCGCACAGCCGCACCCGGGGTCAGGGGCTGCGTCGACTCGCCCAGCGCCAGCGCGGCCGGGCCCCCGAACGGGGCGCTCATCAGCACCACCGATCGGAACACATCCGGGCGGGCCACCGCACACCAGCCGGCCAGCGGCGAGCCGAAGTCATGGCCGACCAGCGCCTGCACCGAGCGTCGACCCAGCGCTGCCACCAGCCCCAGCACATCGCGCACCAGATTCAGGAAGCGGAAGGAGGCGACGTCGCCGTCGTAGCGGTCGTCCCAGCCGGTGGTGCGGCCGTAGCCGCGCAGGTCGGGCGCCACCACGTGATAGCCGGCCTGTGCCAGCGGCAGCAGCTGCTTGCGCCAGCTGTAGGCCAGTTCGGGAAAGCCGTGCAGCAGCAGCACACAGGGCCGGGCCGGGTCCTCGAAGCCAGCCTCCAGCACATGCATGTCCAGGCCATTGATGCCCGGCAGCCGGCGGGAGCGGATGCCGGGCGGCAGGGGAAGGTCGTCGGCGGTCGCTTGCATGAGTACTCCGGAGCGGCTGAGGGCGTCACGCTACCAAAAAAGGCGGTCGTGCGGTCCGCTGTCGGCCTAGAATTCGCACCCCGCCCTCGCGTTTGCGTGAAGATCGAATGCCCCAGAGTCCCGAATCCGACAAGACATCCCAGGTCGACGACGCCCGCATCGTCTCGGTCGATGTGCTGCCCCCGCCCGAGCAGCTGATCCGTTTCTTTCCGGTGGCGGGCGGGCCGACCGAGACGTTCATCGCCGCCAGCCGCGAGCGCGTGCGGCGCATCCTGCACGGCCGCGACGAGCGGCTGCTGGTGGTGATCGGGCCGTGCTCGGTGCACGACCCGCGCTCGGCTCTCGAGTACGCGAACCGGCTGGCCGATGTGCGCGAAGGGCTGGCCGATGCGCTGGAGATCGTGATGCGGGTCTATTTCGAGAAGCCGCGCACCACCGTCGGCTGGAAAGGGCTGATCAACGATCCCTGGCTCGATGGTTCGTACCGGATCGAGGAGGGGCTGCGGATGGCCCGCCATCTGCTGATCGACATCAATCGTCTCGGGCTGCCGGCCGGCGGCGAGCTGCTCGACACGCTGTCGCCCCAATACATGGCGGACCTGCTCAGCTGGGGGGCGATCGGTGCGCGCACCACCGAAAGCCAGGTCCATCGCGAACTGGCGTCGGGCTTTTCAGCCGCCATCGGATTCAAGAACAGCACCGAGGGCAATGCACGGGTGGCGATCGACGCGGTGCTCGCTTCGGGCCAGCCGCACCGCTTCCTGGGCATTCACAAGAGCGGCCAGATTGCGATGGTTCGCACCGCCGGCAATCCGGATGGTCATGTGATCCTGCGCGGCGGGCGGCAGCCGAACTACAACGCAGCCAGCGTCGCGCAGGCCTGCGAGGCGCTGTCGGCGGCCGGTCTGCGTCCGTCGCTGATGGTCGACTGTTCGCATGGCAACAGCGAGAAGCAGCACCAGCGCCAGATCGCGGTGGTCGACGATCTCGCCGCCCAGATCACCGCGGGCAGCCGCCGGATTTTCGGGGTGATGATCGAAAGTCACCTGGTGGGTGGCGCGCAGTCCTTCAAGGCCGGGGTGAGTGCGCCGGCCTCGCTCGTCCATGGGCAGAGCATCACCGATGCCTGTCTGGGCTGGGACGACTCGGTCCGGTGTCTGCAGACCCTGGCCCGGGCGGTGCGCGAGCGGGCGCAGACCTAGTCGCCCACCCGGGATTCCTTAGAGAACCTGACAAGAAAAGACGTAGTCAGGCAAGCCAACAACGCAAGTCCCTGCCGCTATTGCGTTTTTCGGTCTCCGGGCGTCAGAAGCAGCGGAAATCTTGGTCACACCGTGGTCGCCCGGACGCGTTTGAGCTTCAGCCAATCAACTTTTTCGGTTTGGCGATCTTGTCACTTCGCAAGCGCCCTATCGAGCAGCTTACGAGCGACAGTTTCAAAGCTCGCGAAGGCGTTCGAGTAATCGGGCCTGTGGTTGCCGTAGACCAAAGGCAGCAAATTGCGATCGAACTCCATCTGGGTCTGTTCGTCCTTTGCGGATCGATTCAGAGCCTCAGCAAGGATCGCCACTGGATTCGCTGCAAATTCCGGCTGCTGTCGGCCGAATTCGGAAACGTCACCGGCAAGAAGCTGAGAAAAAGCACCTGCCGATGACGTCAGAAGTTCTGCGTGTGCCACGTGAATGCAGTGCACATCGTAGATGTGACGCACGAGCGCCGCGTCCCATTCTCGATTCATCTGACCAGACCGATGCTGCGAGAACCGGCGCAAGAACGAGAGCACTTTCTCGGCTTGCGTTTCGGCAATGGAAATGGTCTCAACCTCGAAAGCGTCGCCAGCGCGACCCGCCAATCGATCTGCCAGCGAACTGATGGAGCAACGATCCGTGGCAAGCACAGGTTTTCGGTACACAAATTCGAGCTGGAGATTCGGTCTGAGTGCGGCGGCGCCTTCGTATGCCTCCTCGTAGGCCCACTGGCTGTGCGCGAAGCGATTTTCGTTGAGAGAGGACGCTTGCTGCGTGTCTTCGACGAATCCAAGGTCAGTCATCGTGGAGGTCACGGCCTTGCGGAGCCCCCTCAATTCGGTGCGAAGCCTCGACCTGGACCAACTCGCGGCTTCGTACGTCCCCACGACCTTGATGTCGGCGTCTTCAGACATTCGCTCGATGAGACCGTGTGCCTTCGACAGGCTGGTCCCGCCGCAGAAAACCAGGCGCAGGCCCTCGATTTCCAGTGAGAACACGGCGCGAAGTGCGTCGGTCAGATGTTCATCTTTCTCGAGGAGGGCCGCGGTGATGCCGCCGACGTCACTTTCCGCGACCAGTGCCTCGATCAGCTCACGCCGGGCGATCGACAACGACCTCATCGCCGCTCGTATTCGATGTACTTCCCATTGAAGCCGATCTTGCGCGTTACGCGACGATCGCCGGTGTTCAGTACGACCCCGGACGGGATCTGCGTGCTGGCCCCGCTGTTGTAGGCTTTGGTGATGCGACCCTGCTCGAACTTGATGCCCAGTTTCGTCAAGGCCTGAGGTCCCAGCACCTCCACGGGGCGGATCGGGATCGGCTTGCCGGTGAGCACGCTGGGCTTGGCTTTCGCGTACACACCGACGCCCAGGCGAACCAAGGCGCCCCGGTCGACCAACCCACGGAGTGCCAGCCCCACTTGGGCGGGGCTCCCGAAGGACTTCAGTTCGCTGCGCACGATGACGCCGTCCCTCCGGTTCGCGATAGAACGCTGGATCCGATCGGCGATGTTCATGGCGGCAGTCCTTGCTTGTTAACCTCAATCGTATCACATCGATAAGCTGTTGTTTTTACAGGCTTATGTGTCACGAGTCACGATTGGTGACATCGCCATTCTCGATCGAATTTTACTCCGTCACCGAGGCTTCGCCAACGACAAGAATGGACATGGGTGTCCGCGGACCACGCGAGGGAGATCCGATCAGAGCGGCGATCGGCTCGGACCAATCTGGCCTTCTTGATCATTGCGATCCGATTCGCAGCATCTGAGCCCACCCACGCCAGGAGCTGCGTGAAGGGCGCCTTCGCGACCGAATTCGGTCTCGCTGTCGAAGCAGGTCCCAACTGGCGGGTGCCACTGCTGAGTGTGCTGTACGGAGCCCCAGGGTAAGCCATCGTGCCGAACAGTGCTTCCTGGGCGAAGTTGAAGGACTTCGGACTTCGGACTTCGGACGTCGACCAGGCCGCCTCAGGCGCCGGTTGTTGGGTTCTCCAAGTAAGCCTGAGCCAACCCCGAAAAAAAACCCGCCGGAAGGCGGGTTTTTCTTTCACGGCGCCGCTGAACGACGCACGCGGGTGCGGGCTTCGGTGCGCGCAGCGCGCGCACCCGGCCCGCTGGAGCATTACATGTCCATACCGCCCATGCCGCCCATGCCGCCCATGCCGCCCATGCCACCGGGCATGCCGCCGCCGGCTGCCTTGTCTTCCGGCGCTTCGGCAACCATCGCGTCGGTCGTCAGCATCAGGCCTGCCACCGAAGCGGCGTTCTGCAGCGCGGTGCGGGTGACCTTGGTGGGGTCGACCACGCCCATGTCGACCAGGTCGCCATAGGTGCCGTTGGCGGCGTTGTAGCCGTAGTTGCCCTTGCCCTCGAGGACCCTGGCCACCACCACGCTCGGCTCGTCGCCGGCGTTGGCCACGATCGAGCGCAGCGGCTCTTCGATCGCACGCATGACGATCTTGATGCCGGCTTCCTGGTCGGGGTTGTCGCCCGAGACCTTGATCGCCGAGCGGGCGCGCAGCAGTGCCACGCCGCCGCCAGCCACGATGCCTTCTTCAACGGCGGCACGGGTGGCGTGCAGCGCGTCTTCGACACGGGCCTTCTTCTCTTTCATTTCCATTTCGGTGGCAGCACCGACACGGATGACGGCGACGCCGCCGGCCAGCTTGGCAACACGCTCCTGGAGCTTCTCGCGATCGTAGTCGCTGGTGGCTTCCTCGATCTGCGAGCGGATCGCCTTGACGCGGGCTTCGATGGTCTTGCCTTCGCCGGCGCCGTCGATGATCGTGGTGTTTTCCTTGCCGATCTCGACACGCTTGGCGCGGCCCAGATCCGTCAGGGTGGCTTTTTCCAGGGTCATGCCGGTTTCTTCGGCGATGACGGTGCCGCCGGTCAGGATGGCCATGTCTTCGAGCATCGCCTTGCGACGGTCACCGAAGCCGGGCGCCTTGACTGCAACCGTTTTCAGGATGCCGCGGATGTTGTTGACCACCAGGGTGGCCAGCGCTTCGCCTTCGACTTCCTCGGCGACGATCAGCAGCGGACGGCCAGCCTTGGCCACCTGCTCGAGCACCGGCAGCAGGTCGCGGATGTTCGAGATCTTCTTGTCGTGCAGCAGCACGAACGGGTCTTCCAGGACGGCGATCTGCTTGTCCGGATTGTTGATGAAGTAGGGCGACAGGTAACCGCGGTCGAACTGCATGCCCTCGACGACGTCGAGTTCATTGTTCAGCGACTTGCCGTCTTCGACGGTGATGACGCCTTCCTTGCCAACCTGCTCCATCGCCTTGGAGATGATCTCGCCGATCTCCATGTCGGAGTTGGCCGAAATCGAGCCGACCTGGGCGATTTCCTTGGTGGTGGTGCAGGGCTTGGTGATGTTCTTGAGTTCGTTGGTCAGGGCCAGCACCGCACGGTCGATGCCGCGCTTGAGGTCCATCGGGTTCATGCCGGCGGCAACGAACTTCATGCCTTCGCGCACGATCGCCTGGGCCAGCACGGTCGCGGTGGTGGTGCCGTCACCGGCGTTGTCGCTGGTCTTGGAAGCGACTTCCTTGACCATCTGCGCGCCCATGTTCTGGAACTTGTCCTTGAGCTCGATTTCCTTGGCCACCGAGACGCCGTCCTTGGTGACGGTGGGGGCGCCGAAGCTGCGCTCGAGCACGACGTTGCGGCCTTTGGGGCCCAGCGTGACCTTGACTGCGTTGGCCAGGATGTTCACGCCCTCGACCATCTTGTGGCGGGCATCATCATGGAAAAGAACTTGTTTGGCTGCCATTTTTCAGAATCCTTGGATTGCGGATAGGGGAGCGGGTCGGCGCCGAAGCGACCGGAACCGGCGTGTCACTCGACCACGGCCATGATGTCTTCTTCGCGCATCACCAGCAGTTCGTCGCCGTCGACCTTGACGGTCTGGCCGCTGTACTTGCCGAAGAGGACCTTGTCACCGACCTTCACGCCGAGGGGGCGCAGCTTGCCGTTGTCATCGACCTTGCCGTTGCCCACGGCCAGCACTTCACCCTGGTCGGGTTTTTCGGCGGCGTTCTCGGGGATCACGATGCCGGATGCGGTCTTGCGCTCGGTGTCGAGGCGCTTGATGATGACGCGGTCGTGGAGGGGACGCAGTTTCATACCTATGCTCCTAACGCTCTGATCAAAAGAGGAATGGCGGGGTTTGGCACTGCTTCGGAGAAGCGGCCGGGCACGAACACGGGGCCACACGAGGAGATCGTGTTGCTAGCACTCACGCGTTGCGAGTGCTAATAATAGGGCTTCAGTGTGTGTTTTTCAAGTCAGCCCCTCGCCGCGCAGGCCTTTGCACGGCGCGGGGCGCGACCCGCGCGCTCAGGAACCGAGCAGATACCGCACCGAGCGCACCCCCTGGATGGCGGCGATCGACTCGATCGTTGCCGCCGGGACGGCGCTGTCGACATCGACCAGTGTGTAGGCCATGTCGCCGCGCGACTTGTTGAGCATGTTGCGGATGTTCAGGTTGGCCAGGGCCATCGCGGTCGAGATCTGGCCCAGCATGTTGGGCACATTGGCGTTGGCGATCGCGACCCGGTAGGCCGATTCGCGCGGTGCGACCGCATCGGGGAAATTGACCGCATTGCGCACATTGCCGTGCTCGAGATAGTCGCGCAGCTGGTCGGCGACCATCAGCGCGCAGTTGTCCTCGGCTTCGCGGGTGCTGGCGCCCAGGTGCGGCAGCGCGATGGCGCGCGGGTGGCGATGGATGGCCGGACCGGGGAAGTCGCAGACGTAGCAGCGCAGACGCTCGGCGGCCAGCGCAGCGAGCAGCGCGTTGTCGTCGACCACGCCTTCGCGCGAAAAGTTCAGCAGCACCGCGCCGTGACGCATTGATTCCAGCGCCTGGGCGCTGATCAGGTGGCGGGTCGCAGCCACCAGCGGCACGTGCAGGCTCACGAAGTGCGAGGCTTTGAGCAGTTCGTTCACCGAGCTCGCCTTGCGGACCTGCGAGGGCAGGCTCCAGGCGGCATCGATGGTGATGTCGGGGTCGTAGCCGATCACGTTCATGCCGAGCCGGATCGCCGCGTCGGCCACCAGGCAGCCGATGCGCCCCAGTCCGATCACCCCCAGCGTGTGGCCGGACAACTCGAAGCCGGCGAACGCCTTCTTGCCGTCTTCGACCCGTGCGTCCATGTTCGGATCGGTGGGGTCGAGCCCGGCGACGAACTGCAGTGCCGCCGGCAGGTGGCGCGCGGCCATCAGCATCCCGGCCAGGACCAGCTCCTTGACCGCATTGGCGTTGGCGCCCGGTGCATTGAAGACCGGCACCCCGCGCTCGCTCATCGCGGCCACCGGGATGTTGTTGGTGCCTGCGCCGGCGCGCCCGATCGCCCGCACCGACGGGGCGATCGACAGGCAGTGCATGTCGGCCGAGCGCACCAGGATCGCATCCGGATCGGCGAGGTCCTTGCCGACTTCGTACAGGTCGGCCGGCAGGCGCTTGAGGCCGTGCGCGGAGATCTGGTTCAGAACCTGCACTCGGAAGGGCTTGGCCATGGTGAGTTGTCTCGCAATCGGGCCGGGTCCCGGGCAGCACGATGGCAGCCCGGGCACAACGGCCGGGTGGAAGGAAGGCGCATTCTAGCGAGGCCGGCCGCGGCCGGTACCCGCGCCGCTCAGCGGCGCATCAGACGCACGCGCCGCTGAGCGGCGCATCGGACCTCTGCGCCGCTCAGCGCCGCATCGACTGCACGAAGGCGTCGAGTGCGACGGTGTGCTCCGGCGTGTGATGGCCCATGGCCTGGAACGCGGCGGCCATTTCCAGCAGCGAGTCGAGCCGGGTGTGCTGGCCCTCGCGCAGCAGGCGCTTGGACATCCGCAGGGCCGGCGCCGGATTGGCGGCGATCCGCTCGGCCAGGGCGCGGGCGCTGGCGAGCAGTTCGCCCGCGGGCACGACGCGCGAGACCAGGCCGCAGGCCAGCGCCTGGGCGGCATCGATCATGTCGCCGGTGAAGGTCAGTTCGGCGGCCATCGACATGCCGACCACCCGCGGCAGCAGCCACGCGCCGCCGTCGCCGGGGATGATCCCCAGCTTGACGAAGCTCTCGGCAAAGCGCGCCGACTCGGAGGCGATGCGGATGTCGCACATGCACGCCAGGTCGCAACCAGCGCCCACCGCCGGGCCGTTGACCGCGGCGATGGTGGGCACGTCCAGGCGCTGGAAGGCCAGCGGAATGCGCTGGATGCCGTTGCGGTAGCCCTCGCTGATGCGATAGGCGTCACCGGCCGCGATGCCGGTCTTGGCCTGCATGTCCTTCACATTGCCACCGGCGCAGAACGCGCTGCCGGCGCCGGTGAGGATCACGCACTTCACCGACACATCGGCCTGGATGCGCTCGGCGGCGTCAACCAGCGCGGCCCATTGCGCCGGGGTCGAGAGGGCATTGCGCGAGGTCGGATCGTTCAGCGTGAGGGTGACGATCGCGCCGGTCTGTTCGTAAAGCAGGAAATCTGACATGGTCTTCTCGGATGGCTTGCACGGGGCTGCAAGGATAGCCGGACGGCGCGACCGCTGCTCGCCCATAATCGGCGCCTTTGCAAGCCTCGGAACCGGGAGAGATCGAATGCAGGGTGGCACGCATCACTGGCTCGCGCAGCAGCGCGTTCATTACGGTCAGCCGGCGGCCCCGGCGGTGCTGGCCGAGGTCGAGCGCGCCGGCGCCTCGCGGGTGTTCGTCATGACCACCCGCTCGCTCACCGATGGCGACTATCTCGCCGGCCTGTGCGCGGCGCTCGGGCCGCGGCTGGCCGGCAAGTTCGACGCGATCCCCGCGCACAGCCCGCGCGAGGCGGTGATCGCCGGCGCGCAGGCGCTGCGCGAGGCGCGCGCCGACCTGGTGGTGGCGGTGGGCGGTGGCTCGGTCATCGACGCGACCAAGGTCATGCTGCAGTGCGTCTGGTACGGCATTGATTCGGTCGAGGGAATGGCAACGATCGTCGGCGGTCGTCATGCGGGGGGCACCGAGCCCAGCGGCTGGACCCGCGATCCCCAGAGCCTGCGCATGGTGGCGGTGCCCACCACGCTGTCGGCCGCCGAGTTCAGCAATTCCGGGGGCGTCACCGACATTCAGCGCGGCCTGAAGCAGCGCTATCCACATCCGCTGGCGGTACCGGTCGCGGTCGCGCTGGACCCGGCCGCCACGCTGGCCACGCCGCTGGGGCTGCTGCTGTCGACCGGCATGCGGGCGATGGATCACGCAGTCGAGCGCTGGTGCGCCGCACGCCCGGTGGCGTTTTCCGATGCGATGTCCCATCAGGCGATGCAGGTCCTGGCGCGTGCGCTACCGGCGGTCAAGGCCGATCCGGCCGATCTGCAGGCGCGCGCCGACTGCCAGATCGCGATGTGGCTGTCGATCCTGCCGCAGGCCAGCGGCGTGCCGGTGGGCGCCAGTCACGGCATCGGCTACATCCTGGGCGGGGCGTACCACGTGCCCCACGGCGTCACCTCGTGCGTGATGCTGCCCTCGGTGCTCGAATGGAACGAACCGGTCAACGCCGAGCGCCAGCGCACGGTGGCCGCGATCCTCGGGCGCCCGGGTGAGCGGGCCGGTCCGGTGCTGCGCGAGTTCGTGCGGAATCTGGGCGTGCCCTGGCGTCTGCGCGATGCCGGCATCCGCCAGGAAGACCTGCCGGCAATCGCCGCCCGCTACGATGGCACCGGCCCGATCGCCACCAACCCGCGGCCGATCCGCGGCGCGGCCGATCTCGAGGAAATCCTGGCCCTGGCCTTCTGACCCGCCGGCAGGCGCCGACCGATGCTCCGGGTTCCGGCGATCCGATAGACATAGATCAATGCGGCAAGGCGCGAGTCGGACGATGATGAATCGCTGTTCGCCGGATGACCGGGCATCGGCGACATCGTTTTCTTCCCGGGTCTGGAGGGCTGATCGTGTTCAGAAAAATACTGGTTCCGACCGACGGTTCCGAGCTGTCGGGCAATGCGGTCGCCGCTGCGATCAAGCTGGCCGAGGAGAACGGCGCCTCGCTGCTCGCGCTGACCATCCAGCCGATCTACCGGCCGCCGATGGTTGCCGAGGTGCCGGTGGCCGACTTCTATACCCAGGAAGAGTACGAAAAGAGCGCGCTGGAGGTCGGCAACCGGATCGTGGCCGAGGTGGCCGCGCGGGCGAAGACGGCCGGTGTGCCGTGCACCACCCGCGTCCAGTTCGACGCCAGCACCTGGGAGGCGATCATCCGCGAGGCGCGCGAAGAGGGCTGCGACCTGATTTTCATGGCTTCGCACGGCCGGCGCGGCATGGCCGGGTTGCTGCTGGGCAGCGAAACCCAGAAGGTGCTCACGCACTGCAAGATTCCGGTGCTGGTCTACCGCTGATCGGCGGGTCTCTTCAGGCGATCCGAGAGTAGGTCGCGGTGGCCGGTTCCTGCTTCAGGAACCGGTCGAACGCCATCGCCACCGCGCGCACCAGCAGTCGCCCGCGCGGCAGCACTTCGATGCCCGCCGCGTCCAGGCGGATGACGCCCGCCTCGTGCATCGGCGCGAGGTCGGCGATCTCGGCGGCAAAGTAGTCGCCGGCCTGGATGCCATGGGCCGCGCCGATGTCGGCCCAGGCGACGCTGAACTGGCACATCAGCGACTGGATCACATCGCGCCGGATGAAGTCGTCGCGGCTCAGTGCGATGCCGCGTGCCACCGGCAGTTCGCCGCGTGCCAGCCGCGCGTAGTAGGCGTCCAGCGTCTTTTCGTTCTGTGCCATGACCCCGCCCACCGACGAGATCGACGAGACGCCCAGCGCGATCAGGTCACCGCTGTCGTGCGAACAATAACCCTGGAAGTTGCGGTGCAGCCGGCCCTCGCTCTGAGCGATCGCCAGTTCGTCGTCGGGTCGGGCGAAGTGATCCAGGCCCAGGTGCACATAGCCGGCGTCGCCGAACTGGCGGGCCGCCTGTTCGAACAGCCGGGCCCGCAGGTCGCCCGATGGCAGCTGCGCCTCCAGGATGCGGCGCTGCGGCTTGAACACCTCGGGCAGGTGCGCGTACTGGTAGAGCGCGATCCGGTCGGGGCCTGCGTCGATGGTGAGTTCGACGGTTCGGGCGAAGCTGGCCAGCGTCTGCAGGGGCAGGCCGTAGATCAGATCGGCATTGATCGAGTGATAACCGGCCTCGCGCGCCGTGCGGATCAGCGCCCGGGTCTCTTCGGGCGACTGCACCCGGTTGACCGCAGCCTGCACCTGCGGATCGAAGTCCTGGATGCCCAGGCTGACACGATTCAGTCCGAGCGCGCGCAGGGTCCACAGGCGTGCCGGCGTGACGGTGCGGGGATCGATCTCGATCGAGTACTCGCCATCCGGTGCCCGCTCGAAACGCCGGTCGATCGCGGCAAACAGCCGCGCCAGTTCGGCGTCTTCGAGGAAGGTCGGCGTGCCACCACCGAAATGCAGGTGGCTGAGCCGCTGGCCGGGGCCGACCAGCGAGGTCACCCGATCCATCTCGGCGATCAGCGCATCGACATACGGCAGTGCCCGTTCCGGGTGCCGCGTGCCGATCTTGTTGCAGCCGCAGTAGTAGCACAGGGTGCGGCAGAACGGCACATGGATGTACATCCCCAGCGCAGCGTCGCGGCGCCCGGCGCGTTCGAGCAGCGCCTGCGTGAAGCGCGCCGGATCGAAGTTCGCCTGGAGGCGGTCGGCGCTCGGGTAGGAGGTGTAGCGCGGGCCGCGTCCGGCAAAACGGCTGATCAGCGCCTGGTCGATGTCGAGCACGGGCGTGGCGAGGGGGGGGCGAAAGGGCAGCGTCGTCGTCATGCGGAAAGTCTGGCCGGCCGACGCGCCGTCTGCATTGAAAAAGCGCAACCCGGATCGGTGCGCGCGGGCTTCCAGGGCCCCGGCACGCAGGCGGCTCGGGCACCGGCGCGCACGCGCCTCGGGCACCGGCGCGCAGGCGCCTCGGGCACCCGCGCGCGGCCGTTTCAGACGCCCGCGTCGCGCTCCGGTGTGGCCGAGATCCGATGAATGCTCAGGTCGGCGCCGTTGAATTCCTCTTCCTCGTCGAGCCGCAGCGTCATGAACTGGCGCAGCACGCCGTACATCACGAGCGCGCCACCGACCGCGATCGCGATGCCGATCAGGGTGCCGGCCACCTGCGATCCCAGGCTGACCCCGCCCATGCCGCCCAGCGCCTTCTGGCCGAAGATCCCGCAGGCGATGCCGCCCCAGGCGCCGCACAATCCGTGCAGCGGCCAGACGCCGAGCACGTCATCGATGCGCAACCGGTTCTGCGTGAGGGTGAACATCCGCACGAACAAGGCGCCGGCCAGCACCCCGGTCACCAGCGCGCCAGCCGGGTGCATCACATCGGAACCGGCGCAGACCGCGACCAGCCCCGCCAGCGGGCCGTTGTAGACAAAGCCGGGATCGTTGCGCCCGATCAGCGTGGCGGCCAGGGTGCCACCGACCATCGCCATCAGCGAGTTCACCGCCACCAGGCCGCTGATCTTGCCGACCTCCTGCGCGCTCATCACATTGAAGCCGAACCAGCCGACCGCGAGGATCCACGCGCCCAGGGCCAGGAAGGGGATGCTCGAGGGCGGGTGCGCGCTGATGCGCCCGTCCTTCTGATAGCGGCCGCGCCGCGGGCCCAGGAACATCACCGCCACCAGGGCGATCCAGCCGCCCACCGCGTGCACCACGACCGATCCGGCAAAGTCGTGGAACGGCTCGCCGAACATCGCCTTCAGACTGTCCTGCAAGCCGAAGCGGCTGTTCCAGGCGATGCCCTCGAACAGCGGATAGATCAGTGCGACCATCACGAATGAGGCGCACAACTGCGGCCCGAATCGCGCGCGTTCGGCGATCCCGCCCGAGACGATGGCCGGGATCGCGGCGGCGAAGGTCAGCAGGAAGAAGCACTTCACCAGTTCGAAGCCGTTGCGCGTTGCCAGCGTTTCGGCGCCGGTGAAGAAGTGCACGCCGTAGGCGATCAGGTAGCCGATGAAGAAATAGGCGAGGGTCGAGACCGCGAAATCAACCAGCAGCTTGACCAGCGCATTGACCTGATTCTTGTAGCGCACCGTCCCGAGTTCCAGGAAGGCGAAGCCGGCGTGCATGGCCAGGACCATGATCGCGCCGAGCAGCAGAAAGAGGGTGTCGCTGCCGTTCTTGAGAGCTTCCACGGTGAATCCTCGGGTTGGGATGCACCGAAAAAGCACGAAATGTGCCCGAAATTGGGGGCTTGGCGCCAAATGGGATGAAATGACGCCGCTCGAATGAGCGGTTCAGGTGCGAAGACACGCAGCTTTTTCTTTGGCAGTCGATTGCGCGCCTTTTTAAGGTGCGCAAGTGCACCAATAACGATCATTCGCACCGAACCGGGGCGATTCAATCGCTTTCCGGGACGGCCACCGTGTAGTTCAGCGCCAGCCGGCCGCCATCGGGATAAATCGTCTGCCCGGTCATGTACGAGGCATCGTCGCCCGCCAGAAAGACCGCGACGCGGGCCACTTCATCCGGTTCGCCCAGCCGCCTCAGGGGGGTGCGCGAGAGCAGTTTCTCGCGTGCCTCGGGCGATCCCATCACCGCCCGGCGGGCGAGTTCGGTCGCGATGGTGCCGGGGCCGATCGCGTTGACGCGGATGTCGTGCGGGGCCAGCCCGATCGCCATCACACGGGTGAGCTGATTGACCGCCCCCTTGGACACCACATAGGGCACCTGGTCGGGAATCGCCAGGATCGCGTTGACGCTGGACATGTGGATGATCGAGCCCCCGCCGCCGCGCGCGACCATGGACCGCGCTGCCGCCTGCCCGAACAGGAAATAGGACTTGAGATTGACGCCCAGGACGCGGTCGAAGTCTGCCTCCTCCAGGTCCAGGAAACTGCTGGCGTGGGTGATGCCGGCGTTGTTCAGCAGGATGTCGAGCCGGCCGAACCGCTCGACGGCCGCGTCCACGCAGGTCTGGGCGAAGGCGCGCGCGGTGACGTCGCCGGCCACGAAGTGCGCCGAGGCGCCGAGTTCGGCCGCCAGCGCGGCGCCCGCCGCCTCGTCGCGGTCGGCGAACACCACGCGGGCGCCCTCCAGGACGAAGCGGCGCACACAGGCCGCGCCGATGCCGTTGGCGCCGCCGGTGACCAGGGCAACGCGATCCTGCAATTTCATGAGAAGACCTCCGGGTCGGCTGCGCGATGATGACGCGCAGCGGTGGTGCCCCGCGAGCGAGGCGAAAGCCGTCAGCATAGCGGCTCGCGGGTCTAGAATCGGCGGTATGCGAACGGTGTCCCGTGATTGGCGGACTCGCCTGCCTGCCAGGCGGGCGGGCGCGGTGCTGCTGCTTGCGCTCCTGCTCGGTTCCGGCTGGGGTCCGCCGGCCGCGGCGCAAAGCCGCCCGGTGGCGGCGTCAGCCCGTGCGGCCGATGGGCCGACCCGCCCGGTGGATGCCGGCGCGGCACCGGGCGCGCTCAAGCCGCCGCTGGCCGCATGGCTCCAGGCGGCCGGTCTGAGCCTGGAGAACGCCGGCATGGTCATCGCACCCTTGCCGGGCGGCCCTGCGGCCTTCGAACACAACGGCGCGCGGGCGTTCAACCCGGCGTCCACCATCAAGCTGCTGACCAGCTATGCGGCGCTGTCGCTGCTGGGTCCCGACTACCGCTGGCGCACATCGGCCTATCTGCGCGGATCGCTGCAGGGCGATGTGCTGGTCGGGGATCTGGTGCTCAGGGGCGGCGGCGATCCCAAGCTGGTGGTCGAGGACCTCACGGAGTTCGTCCTGCGGATGCGTCGCGCCGGCCTGCGCGAACTGCGCGGCGACCTGATCATCGACGACTCCTTGTTCGATGTCGGCGATGAAAGCGTCGAGCGTTTCGACGGCGATCCCTCGCAGCCGTACAACGTCCGCCCGCACGCGCTGCTGATGAATTTCAAGGCCTCGCGCCTGACCTTCCAGCCAGGCGCCGGCCGGGTCGATGTTCTTCTCGACCCGCCCCTGGCCGATGTGCGCATCGACAACGAGATACGGCTGATCGCCGGCCCCTGCCGGCAGGGGGCGCAGGCGGTGCTGGTCCGCGATTCGCCCCTGTCGGCGGCGCAGCCTGGCGTCGGGTTGCGGGTGAGCGGGAACTATTCCGCCGCCTGTGGCGACCAGAGCGTGTTTACCGCGGTGCTCAGCCACCGCGACTACATCCATGCCTTCTTCAAGTCCGTCTGGCAGGCCGGCGGCGGGGTCTTCTCCGGGCGCACGCTGCTGCAGCGGGGCGTCGCTCAGGGGGCGCCCTGGCTGGAGTGGGTGTCCCCGCGCACGCTGGGCGAGGTGGTGGGCGACATCAACAAGTTCAGCAACAACGTGATGACCCGCAACCTGCTGCTGCAACTGGGCGCCGAGTCGCGGTTGTCGGGGGCGCCGGTGCGCCCGGTGAGCCCCGACATGGCCACGCAGACGGTGTCGCGCTGGCTGGCGTCCCAGGGGCTGACCTTTCCGGAGCTGGTGCTGGAAAACGGCTCCGGCCTGTCGCGCAGCGAACGCATCTCGCCGCTCAGCATGACGGCCCTGCTGCGCCACGCGGCGGCCGGCCCGCTGTCGGCGACGCTGCGCCAGTCACTCTCTCTGGTGGGGGTGGATGGCACCATGAGAAATCGCCTCAAGAGCGATCCGGTCGCGGGCAATGCCTGGGTCAAGACCGGCAGTCTGAACGATGTCCGCACCATCGCCGGGTATCTGGATGCCGCGTCCGGCCGCCGCTATGTGGTGGTGCTGCTGATCAACGGTCCCCGCGCCGAGGCGGCGGGACCGGTTCAGGACCAGTTGCTCCGGTGGATTCATGCGAACGGCTGAGCGGCCGGGATGCGGGCTGAATCGCACTAATTTGGTGCGTTTTCGGGTTCTGTGATCGATTTTTCGTGACTTGTCTTGCGTTTCGGCAAGTATCCGGGGTGCTTAGGCCCTTTGAATGATTGACCGCAGGCCCCCCTGGTACCTAGAATCCGCCCACTCCTCTTGCCTGGCCCGCCTTGCGGCGCCTGATAAGGCACAGAGCTTGCGAGCGTCGCTCGCCAATGAGCATGCAGATGGCCGGATCGCAGTCCGGTCGGTCCGGTTGGCTTCGCTGCCGGTCCTGTGTCTCTAACGCGGGTCATTTCTGCCGGGCCATGCTGTGCTTCGGCGCATGCCCCGGACCGCAGGGAGGTTCCATGAATCGACAGCGTCGAGATCAATGGCTGTTTGGGTTTTTCGTGAAGACGATTGCCGCGGTTCGAGCCGTCCGCTCGGGCGCGCCGATCATGGCCGGCGTCGCGCTTTGCGTGGCCGGGCTCACCATCGGTCATCTGCCGGCGGACGGCTTCGATGATCAGGTCCGTCATGCCGAAGCGGACGCGCTGGCCCAGGAGCCGGCGGCCGCCTTCGGCGAGGCGCGCAGCACCGATCGGCCCGGTGCGTCGGGCCTGCCGGCGCCGGTGCTCAGCCGCGAGCAGCAAAACGTCGTCAGTTTCATCACCGCCACCTATCGGGTTGCGGCCGAGCAGACGCAGTTGCTGGTGGCGCATGCCTACCGGACCGCGCGCGATCTGAAACTCGATCCGATGCTGATCCTGGCGGTCATCTCGGTCGAGTCGAGTTTCGACCCGCGGGCTCAGAGCCAGCAGGGCGCCCAGGGGCTGATGCAGGTCCTTACCCGGGTTCACGCCGACAAGTTTTCCCCGTTCGGCGGGGTCGCGGCGGCGTTCGACCCGCTGGCCAACATCCGGGTCGGCGCGGGCATCCTCAAGGACTACCTGAAGCGCGACGGCAGCGTGGAGGGCGCCCTGAAGGCCTATGTGGGCGCTGCGGCGCTTCCGCACGACGGCGGCTATGGCGCCAAGGTGATCTTCGAACGCGAGCGCATCGCGGCGGCCGCGAGCGGACGTCCCATGCCCCTTTCCGTGCCGGCCATGGGCGGCGTCGCGCCGGTCGCGGCCGACAGCGTTCGTGTCGCGCCGTCGGTCGGCGCACCCACCGCCGAGGTTCGTCCGCCGGTCGAGCTGCCGACCCTGTCCGAGCCGCTGGAAACCAGCGCGGCCGAGACGCTACCTGCCGCGCCCCTGCGGCGCGTCCCCGGCGACGCCTGACAACGCCCGTCGCCGCGGCCACTGGTCGGGCGCACGGCCTTTACGGCAACCGTGCCTGCTGGCGGGCTCTCAGCGCCCCAGGTGGCTGCGCAGTCGCGACACCGCGGCTTCCAGTTGCGCCATCGGCGTGGCGTACGACAGCCGGATGTAGCGGTGGGGGTCGGTGGCGCCGAAGTCATGTCCCGGCACCACCGAGAGATAGGCCTGCTCGAGCAGCTGGTTGGCGAATTCACTGCTGTCCTTGCTGAACCGGCTGCAGTCGGCGTAGACGTAGAAGGCGCCGTCCGGCACCGCCGGCACCGCCAATCCGAGTGACTCCAGCGCGGGCACGATGAAGTCGCGGCGGCGGCGGAACTCGGCGCGCCGGTCCTCGTAGATGGCCAGCGATTCCGGGGTGAAGCAGGCGAGCGCGGCGTGCTGGGCCAGCGTCGAGGCGCAGATGAACAGGTTCTGCGACAGTTTTTCGAAGGCGCGGATGAGGTCCGGGGGCACCACCAGCCAGCCCAGTCGCCAGCCCGTCATGTGGAAGTATTTCGAGAAGCTGTTGGTCACCACCACGTCGTCGCCCAGTTCGAGCGCCGAGCGGGCGTGGCCGTCATAGCTCAGTCCCAGGTAGATCTCGTCGACGAGGCTGAAGCCCTCGCGCGCTCGCACGAAGTCGACGATCGCCGACAGATCGGCGAAGGGGATCGAGGTTCCGGTCGGGTTGGCGGGGGAGGCCAGCAGGGTGCCGCGGACCCGCTCGTCCCAGTGCGCCGCCAGCAGGTCGGGCGTCATCTGGAACCGGGTGTCGGGCCCGACCGGCACGCCGACCGGTTCGCCATCGAAGGCACTCACGAAGTGCCGGTTGCAGGGATAGCTCGGATCGGTCAGCAGCACGCGGTCGCCGGCATTGACCAGCGCACAGCAGGCCAGTGACAGTGCCGCGCTCGCGCCGGCGGTCACCACGATGCGCGCCGGGTCGATGTCCAGGCCGTGGCGCCGGCCGTAGTCATCGGCGATCGCCCGGCGCAACGGCTCGATTCCCTGGGCACTGGTGTACTCGGTGTGGCCGGCGCGAACCGCGCGCTCCAGCGCCGCCATCACCGGCTCGGGCGCCTTGAAGTCGGGCTCGCCGATGCTCATGTGGATCACCGGATGGCCGGCCTGCTGCAAGGCGACCGCCCGCTTCATCAGTTCCATGGTCTGGAACGGCGCGATCCGGTGCGTGCGGTCGGCCAGGGCAGGGGCTTTCATGGCGGTGAAGCTTTCAGGGCGAAGGTGGGAGCGGACGCTCGCTCGGTGGCGCGATTGTAAGGGGCGGCGCTGCTTCGGCGCCCCCCGTCAGCGCCCCACGAACGCCGGCCGGGTCTTGGCCAGAAACGCCTGGTAACCGATCCGGAAGTCTTCGGTGTCGAAGCAGTCGAAGCCTTCCAGGTATTGCGCTTCGGTCAGCGGTTGCGGGTCGCGCAGCCGCCGCGCGAATCGCTTGTGCCAGCGCGCGACCAGCGGGGCGCCATCGGCAATCCGTTGAGCCGTTGCGCGGGCCTCGGCACCGACCTGATCGTCGGGCACCACGCGCGTCACCAGGCGCTTGTCGCGCGCCTCGCGGGCATCGAAGATGCGTCCCTCGAGCAGGATCTCCAGCGCGACATCGGCGCCCACCAGCCGGACCAGCGGCGCCATCTCCGGATAGGCCATCACCAGACCCAGGTTCTTGATCGGCGCCCCGAAGCGGCTGCCCTCGCCGCAGATGCGCAGGTCGCACAGCGCGGCGAGCTCCAGCCCCCCGCCCACGCAGATGCCGTGGATCTGGGCCACCAGCGGATGGCGGCACTCCTCGAGCGCGGCGGCGGTCGCGTGCATGACCCGCCCGTAGTCGATCGCCTGGGCCCGGTTGGCGCGTTCGGTCTCGAACTCGCCGATGTCGTTGCCGGGCGAGAAGCTTTTTTCGCCGGCGCCGCGCAGGATGATGCAGCGCAGGTCGTCATCGGCCGACAGCGCGCGGATCGTCTCGCCCAGGGCACCCCACATGGCGCGGGTGAGCGCGTTCAGGCGGGCCGGCCGATTGATGGTGACGGTGGCGATCGTCCCGTCGCGCTCGGTCAGGATGTCGCCATTGAAAGCCTTCGGCTCGGTCATGTCGCTGGCTCCGGTCATTCGGCGCGCACGCCCAGTTCCTTGACCAGCACCGCGTACTTGGCCAACTCGGTGCGCACGAACGCGCCGAACTCCTCGGGGTTGCGCGGGCCCACGTACAGCACGCCCTGCGGTTCGAGCTTGCCCTTCACCGACGGATCCTCCAGCGCCTTCTTCGAGGCCTCGGAAAGCCTGGCGACGACGTCGCGCGGCATGCCTTTGGGGCCCATCACCGCATACCAGTTGGTGACGTCGAAGCCACGGATGCCCACCTCGCTGAAGGTCGGCACGTCGGGCAGCTGCGGCATCCGGGTCGCCGTCGAGATCGCCAGTGCGCGCAGCTTGCCGGCCAGGATGTGCGGCAGCACCGGCGGCATGGTGTCGAAATTCATGCTGACCTGTCCGGCCAGCAGGTCGCCCACCGCCTGGCCGCTGCCCTTGTAGGGGATGTGGGTCATCTGGGTGCCGGTGAGCTTGGTGAAGAGCGCCCCGGCCAGGTGCTGCGAGCTGCCGATGCCCGACGACGCGTAGGTGAGCACACCGGGCTTGCTGCGCGCCAGCGCCACCAGTTCATCGACGGTGCGCACGCCCACCGACGGGTGGACCGCCAGCACATTGGGCACATAGCCGATGTAGTGGATGGGGGTGAAGTCGTTGCCCGGGTCGTAGGGGACCTTGGAGAGCACATTGGGCGCGATCGCATTCGGGATCGCGTGGCCCATCAGCAGCGTGTAGCCGTCCGGCGCGGATTTGGCGACGAGGTCGGCGCCGATCACGCCCGAGGCCCCGGCGCGGTTCTCGATCACGATCTGCGCGCCCAGCAGTTCGGACAGGCGCTGAGCCATGGCGCGGGCAATGATGTCGGTACCCCCGCCCGGCGCGAAGCCGACGATCAGCCGGATCGGTTTGCTGGGCCAGGCCTGGGCCCGCACCGCGGTGGGCAGGGCGGCGGTGGCGGCGGCCCCCGCGAGGGCACCCAGGGTGCGACGGCGGGCATTCGAAAGGTCGGACATGCGTGTCTCCAGGTTGGTTATGGTGAGTGTTGCGCCTGCGCCGGGTTCAGGCGCCGGGCTGGGTGGCCGACAGGTGCGCCATCGCCGCCTGGATGCCGCCCGCCTGCATCGGTACGCCCGCCAGACCGAGCGCCATTTCCACGCCGCCCAGGGTGCCCAGCAGCGTCAGGTCGTTGAAGTCGCCCAGGTGGCCGATCCGGAACACCTTGTCGGTGACCTTGCCCAGCCCCTGGCCCAGCGACAGGTTGAAGCGCGCGAGCGCGATCCGCCGGACCGCGTCGGCGCTGTGGCCGGCCGGCATCAGGATCGCGGTGAGTGCCGGGCTGGCCAGCGCGGGGTCGGCGCAGAGCACCTCCAGCCCCCAGCCCCGAACCGCGGCGCGGGTGGCCTGGGCATGCCGCTGGTGGCGCGCGAACACCCCGGGCAGGCCCTCTTCGAGCAGCATCGAGATCGCCTCGTGCAAGCCATAGAGCAGGTTGGTGGCCGGTGTGTAGGGGAAGTAGCCGTTGGCGTTGCTGGTCAGCATGTCCTGCCAGTCCCAGTAGGCCCGCGGCAGGCGGGCCTGTTCGCCGGCTTTCAGCGCCTTGGCGCTGATCGCGTTGAACGAGAGTCCGGGCGGCAGCATCAATCCCTTCTGGGACCCGGCGATGGTCACGTCGACACCCCATTCGTCATGGCGATAATCGACCGATCCCAGCGACGAGATGGTGTCCACCAGCAGCAGCGCGGGGTGCGCCGCCTCGTCCATGACGCGGCGCACATCGGGTACCCAGGACGTCACCCCGGTGGACGTTTCATTGTGAACCACGCAGACCGCGCGGATCGCGTGGCCGGTGTCGGCGGCGAGATGCGCGGCGATCGCCTGCGCGTCGGTGCCGTGGCGCCAGTCGCCCTCGATGAAGATCACCCGCAGGCCCAGCCGTTCGGCCAGCCGCTTCCACAGGGTCGCGAACTGCCCGGTCTCGCACATCAGCACCGTGTCGCCCGGCGACAGCGTGTTGACCAGTGCCGCTTCCCAGGCGCCGGTTCCTGAGGCCGGGTAGATCACCACCGGGCCTTCGGTCTGGAAGATCTGGCGGATGCCGCTCAGGACCGCCCGGCCGAGTTGCTGGAACTCCGGGCCGCGGTGGTCGATGGTCGGATAGTCCATCGCCCGCAGGATGCGGTCGGGCACATTGGTGGGACCGGGAATCTGCAGGAAGTGGCGCCCGCTGGGATGGCTGTTCAGGTTCAGGCCGTTGGACAGCTTCATGGGTTGCTCCGCTGGAAAGGACCGCCGACGGCCGGCGCCGAGCGGAATGTCGAAAAAAGGGGGAGGTGAGGGGGGCGGGTGAGTCGGCGTCGAGATTGTCGCTTCGCATTTTGTATGCAAAAATTCAGGGAGGCAAGCCGGGTTTCGACCCGTGTTTTCCCTTAGGTATCGTCTGACTTCTCACCAGCTGCCGGTTTTCGAATGCAATCCATCGAGCGCTCCCTGACCCGTGACGTGCCCGCGCCGACCGCCGCGCAGCCGATCGCCCGCCGTGCGCTGCACGAGGAGGTGGCCGAGCGGCTGCGCGAATGGATCACCGAGGGGCGCCTGGCGCCCGGGGCGCGCCTGAACGAGCGGGTGCTCTGCGAGCAGCTCGCGGTGTCGCGCACGCCGCTGCGCGAAGCGCTCAAGGGACTGGCCGCCGAGCGCCTGGTCGACCTTCACCCGAACCGCGGTGCGGCGGTGGCGGTGCTGTCGGTCGCCGATGTCCGCCACCTGTTCGAGCTGATGGCCGCGCTCGAGGGGCTGTCCGGCGAGCTGGCGGCGATGCGCCGCAGCGATGACCAGTTGCGCGAGATCCGCGCGATGCATTTCGAGATGCTGGCGGCGCATGCGCGCGCCGATCTGCCCGCCTACTACCGCCTGAACCGGGCCATCCACACCGCCATCAACCGCTGTGCGGGCAATCCGATGCTGGCCGAAACCTACGACAGCGTGAATCTGCGCATCCAGAGCCTGCGGTTCCGCTCGAATTTCAAGCGCGGCAAGTGGGACGCGGCGGTCGCTGAACACCAGTCGATGATCCAGGCCCTCACCGCGCGCGACGCCCCCCGGCTGCGGGCGCTGCTCGAGCAGCACCTGCGCCACAAGCTCGAGGCCCTGGTCGAGGGCCTCAACTCCCAGGATTACGCCGCATGAACGCTCCCGTCGCCCCCCAGGTCCTGGCCGTCCCCGCCCTCGAACGCAGCCGGCTCGCCCAGCGGCTGCGCCGGGTGCTGCGCGGCGAGGTCCGCTTCGACGCGTTCTCGCGCGGCCGCTATGCGACCGACGCGTCCATCTACCAGGTCGACCCGGTCGGGGTGGTGGTGCCGGCCGATGAGGCGGACGTTTGCGCGGCCATCGATCTCGCGCGCGAGATGAAGGTGCCGATCCTGTCGCGCGGCGGCGGTACCAGCCAGTGCGGCCAGACGGTGGGCGAGGCGCTGGTCATCGACAACAGCGTGCACCTGAACAAGCTGATCGCCTTCGACCGCGACAGCGCCACCTGCGAGGTGCAGCCGGGCATGGTGCTCGATCACCTCAATGCGTTCCTGAAGCCGCACGGACTCTGGTATCCGGTCGATGTGTCGACCTCGGCGCAGGCCACGCTGGGCGGCATGGCGGGCAACAACTCGTGCGGGTCGCGCTCGATCGCCTACGGCAACATGGTGCACAACGTGCTGGGCATCGATGCGGTGCTGGCCGATGGCACCCAGGAGTTCTTCGGGCCCTTCGGGGCCTCGGCCGCGCGGCCGATGAGCTCCGGGCGCACCGGACGCCTGGTGTCCGAGCTGTTTGATCTGGGCGCGCGCGAACGCGACGAGATCGAGCGGGTCTGGCCGCGCGTCATGCGCCGGGTCGGCGGCTACAACCTCGATGTCTTTCATCCGCGCTCCGAGCGCCCCTACACCGCCGACGGCTCGGTCAATCTCGCGCACCTGCTGGTGGGATCCGAGGGGACGCTCGCCTGGTTTCGCCGCCTGCACCTGAAGCTGGCGCCGCTGCCCGGCCAGAAGGTGCTGGGCGTGATCAATTTTCCCGACTTCCACCAGGCGATGGCCAGCGCCCAGCACATCGTCAAGCTCGGGCCCACCGCGGTCGAACTGGTCGACCGGACGATGATCGATCTGGCCCGGTCCAACCCGGTTTTCCGGCCGGTGATCGAGGCCGCCCTGATCGGCGCGCCCGATGCGATCCTGCTGGTCGAGTTCGCCGGCGATGACCGCGCGCTGCTGCTGCAGCGGCTGCGCCAGCTCGACGAACTGGTCGCCGAACTCGGCCTGCCCAGGGCGGTGGTGCAGATGGCCGACGAAAAATCGCAGAAGTCGCTCTGGGAGGTCCGCAAGGCCGGCCTGAACATCATGATGTCGTTGCGCGGCGACGGCAAGCCGGTGAGCTTCATCGAGGACTGCGCGGTGCCGCTGGAGCACCTGGCCGAGTACACCGACCGCCTGACCGAGGTCTTTGCCCGCCATGGCACGCGCGGCACCTGGTACGCCCACGCCTCGGTGGGGACGCTGCATGTGCGCCCGATCCTGGACATGCGCCGCGGCGATGCCACCCGCATGCGCGCAATCGCCGAAGAGGCGGCCGAACTGGTGCGCCGTTACAAGGGCGCGTTTTCGGGCGAGCATGGCGACGGCCTGGTGCGCAGCGAGTGGGTCGCCTGGCAGTTCGGCCCGCGCCTCACCCGCGCCTTCGAGCAGGTCAAGGACCTGTTCGATCCGCAGGGCCTGATGAATCCCGGCAAGATCGTGCGCGCCACCCGGATGGACGATGAGCGGCTGTTCCGCTTCAAGCCCGGCTATTCGCCCCAGCCCCTGCAGACCGCGCTCGACTGGTCGGCCTGGAACGTGCAGGCCGACCCCCTGACCGAGCGCACCACCGAGCCGGGTACCGGCGGCGATCCGGCCGGCGGTTTCGCCAAGGCGGTCGAGATGTGCAACAACAACGGCCATTGCCGAAAGTTCGACTCCGGCACGATGTGCCCGAGCTATCGGGTGACCCGCGACGAACAGCACCTGACGCGGGGCCGCGCCAACACCTTGCGGCTGGCCCTGAGCGGCCAGCTCGGCCCCGATGCGCTGGTCGCCCCGGCGATGCGCGAGACCATGAGCCTGTGCGTGAGTTGCAAGGGTTGCCGGCGCGACTGCCCGACCGGCGTCGACATGGCCCGCATGAAGGTCGAGTTCCTGCACCACTGGCAGCGTCGCCACGGCCTGACCCTGCGCGAGAAGCTGGTTGCCTGGCTGCCGCGCTATGCCGGTGCCGCCGCCGCGGTGTCGGGCCTGCTCAATCTGCGCGACCGGATCCCCGGGCTGGCGCGGCTGAGCGAGCGGCTGCTCGGCCTGTCGGCGCGGCGCAGCCTGCCGGTCTGGCGGCGCGACACCTTCCTGCGCTCGCCGGCCGGTCAATCGGTGTCGGGGACCGGTCAGTCGGCTCCCGCGGTCGCAGGCCTGCCGCCGGTCGTCCTCTGGGTCGACACCTTCTCCAATCATTTCGAGCCCGACAACCTGGCGGCCGCCCGGCGCGTTCTGCAGGCCGCCGGATATCCGGTCAGCATTGCGCGGCCCGCACCGGCCGACACCGAGCGCCGCGCGCTGTGCTGCGGTCGCACCTTCCTGTCGGCCGGTCTCGTCGATCAGGCCCGCGACGAGGCGCGACGCACGCTGTCGGTGCTCGCGCCGCTGGTGGCGCAGGGCGCGGTGGTGGTGGGGCTGGAGCCGTCCTGCCTGCTCACCCTGCGTGACGAGTTTCTGGTGCTCGGCCTGGGCGAGCCGGCGCAGCGCGTGGCGGCGGCCAGCTTCCTGTTCGAGGAGTTCCTGGTGCGCGAGCAGCAGGCCGGCCGCTGGCGGCTCGCGCTGCGCGGGCTGGGCGAACGCCGTGCGCTGGTGCACGGCCATTGCCATCAGAAGGCCTTCGATGCCTTCACGCCGGTGATGCAGGTGCTCTCCTGGGTGCCGCAGCTGTCGGTGCAGGTGATCGAGTCGAGCTGCTGCGGGATGGCCGGCGCCTTCGGCTACGAAGCCGAGCACTTCGATGTGTCGATGCGCATGGCCGAGGCGACGCTGCTGCCGGCGGTGCGCGCCGCGGCGGCCGACACCCTGATCGTGGCTGACGGCACCAGTTGCCGCCACCAGATCCACGACGGTGCCGCCCGCCAGGCTTTGCATGTAGCCTGCGTACTGGCGCAGGCGCTGCCTGACCAGCCCACCCAACAGGAGGAGACAACTTGAATCGAGTCGACGGCAGAATTGCAATCGTCACCGGCGCGGCCGGTGGCATCGGATCGGAGACCGCGCGCCTGATGGCCCGCGCCGGCGCCACGGTGATCGCCACCGATCTGCGCCAGGACGACGGTCAGGCGCTGGTCGCCGCGATCACCGCCGAGGGCGGCAAGGCGGAATTCCATCGCCTGGATGTCACCCGCGAGGAGCAGTGGGAGGGGTTGCTGGCCGACGTGCTGGCACGCCATGGTCGGCTCGATGTGATGGTCAACAACGCCGGCATCTATCGGCACGGCCGCATCGAGGACGCCCGGATGGAGGACATGGCGGCGCTGTTCGGTGTCAACCTCAAGGGCGTGGTGCTGGGCACCAAGCACGCCTTCCTGGCCATGAAGCGCCGGCCGGCCGGGTCGTCCCCGGCCTCGATCATCAACCTGTCGTCGATCGCCGGCCTGATCGGTTCGGCCAACAGCGCGCTCTACGGCATGACCAAGGGCGGCGTGCGGCTGTTCACCAAGGCCAGCGCGATCGAGGCGGCGCACCTGGGCTACAACATCCGCTGCAACTCGGTCCATCCCGGCATCGTCGACACCGATATGGCGCGCGGGGTGGCCGAGTCGATGCGCGCGCGCGGGCTCGCCCAGGACGATGCCGACAAGGTGATGGCGAGCCTGCATCCGGTGGGCCGCATGGCGCAGGCCATCGACATCGCCCGCGGCATCCTGTTCCTGGCGTCGGACGATTCGTCGTTCATGACGGGCAGCGAACTCGTGATCGACGGCGGCTGGACCGCCCGCTAGGGCGCCATCGAGGCTCGGCGCGCCGCTTCGCTCAGGCGCTTGCGGCGTCGCCCAGGTAAGCCTCGATGCCGATGCGCGAGCCGCCGGCGTCCGGTGCCTCGTCAACGATGCGCGCGATCGCGCCGGCGACCCGGGCCGGTGGGCGCAACTCGCCATCGGCCTTGCGCTGGATGAAGCGCTCGACCGCCGGGAAGTCGGCGCTGCTGGCCGCGCGGATGTCGGCCTGCATGCCGGTGTCGATCACCCCCGGGTTGATGTTGAGCACCTTGATCGGGTGCGCCTCGGTGGTCTGCTCCACCGCCACCGATCGCACGAAGTTCTCCAGTCCCGCCTTGGCGCCGCAGTACAGCGACCAGCCGGCCATGCCGCCCATCGCCGCGCCCGAGGAGATGTTCAGCAGCGTCTTGCGGCAGTCCAGGTCCTGGAAGGCAGCGATCGCGGCGCTCATCAGCATCACCGGTGAGGCGTAGTTGGTCTGGATGTTGGCCAGCACCAGGGCCGGATCCTTGCGGGCGGTGGGACCGATCGGGGCGAGCACGCCGGCGTTGGCGATCACCAGGATGTCGGTCCAGCCGCGGGTCGCCAGCGGGGCCAGGGTGTCGCTGAACACCCGATGGGCGGCGCCCGGGTCGGCGAGATCGGCTTTCACCGACCAGGGGTGCGGTGCCGAGCGCGAGAACTCGATCACTTCCCAGCCGCGTGCGCGGTAGAGCTCGCAAAGGGATTGGCCCAGGCCGCGCGAGCCGCCGCTGATGATGGCTAGTTTCATGGTTGTCCGGCGGGTCGGCCCCGCATTGAAAAAAAACGCAGTATGGCCGAGACCGGCCGGCGGCGCGGTGTCAGACAAGCGCTGGCGGACAAAACCCCTTATCCTTTTTTCGCGATTGTGGCACCCGCCGCCCCGGCGGATAATCCGCGGCCTGGCCTGATCGTCAGCCCGTTCAACCCTCTTGCGCCGTGATACCGGTCGGCGCCGCCCTTCTCGAGAGATCGCCATGGATCCGCAATTTCGCAAGGCAGCCCTCGAATACCACGAGCAGGGCCGGCCCGGAAAAATCTCCGTCACCCCGACCAAGCAGCTCACCAACCAGCGCGACCTCGCGCTCGCCTATTCGCCCGGCGTGGCCGCGGCCTGCGAGGAGATCGTCGCCGATCCGTCGGCGGTCTACCGGTACACCAGCCGCGGCAACCTGGTCGCGGTCATCACCAACGGCACCGCGGTGCTGGGGCTGGGCAACATCGGCCCGCTGGCGGCCAAGCCGGTGATGGAAGGCAAGGCGGTGCTGTTCAAGAAGTTCGCCGGCATCGATGTGTTCGACATCGAGATGGCCGAGAACGATCTGGACAAGCTGGTCGACCACATCGCGGCGCTGGAGCCCACCTTCGGGGGCATCAATCTCGAGGACATCAAGGCCCCCGACTGCTTCTATGTCGAGCGCAAGCTGCGCGAGCGGATGAAGATTCCGGTCTTCCATGACGATCAGCACGGCACCGCGATCGTGGTGGGTGCTGCGCTGCTCAATGGCCTGAAGGTGGTCGGCAAGGACATCGCCAGCGTCAAGCTGGTCTGCAGCGGCGCGGGCGCGGCGGCGCTGGCCTGCCTGGATCTGCTGGTCGATCTGGGTCTCACCCTCGAGAACATCTGGGTATCGGATCTGGCCGGGGTCGTCTATCGCGGCCGTGTCGAGCTGATGGACCCCGACAAGGAGCGCTTCGCCCAGCCCACCGACGCGCGCACGCTGGGCGAGATCATCGAGGGCGCCGACATCTTCCTGGGCCTGTCGGCGGCCGGTGTGCTCAAGCCCGAGATGGTCAAGAAGATGGGCACCCGTCCGCTGGTGTTTGCCCTGGCCAATCCGACCCCGGAGATCATGCCCGAGGAGGTTCACGCGGTGCGCCCCGACGCGATCATGGCCACCGGGCGCACCGATTACCCGAACCAGGTCAACAACGTCCTGTGTTTTCCGTTCATCTTTCGCGGCGCGCTCGACGTCGGGGCCACCACCATCACCCGGGCGATGGAAGTCGCTGCGGTGCACGCGGTGGCCGACCTGGCGCGCGCCGAACTCTCCGATGTGGTCGCTGCGGCCTACAGCGCGACCCCGATGCAGTTCGGTCCCGAATACCTGATCCCCAAGCCCTTTGATCCGCGCCTGATCGTGCGCATCGCGCCGGCGGTGGCGCGCGCCGCCATCGAGAGCGGCGTGGCCACGCGTCCCATCGCCGATTTCGACGCCTACCGCGCCCAGCTCGAGCAGTTTGTGTATCACTCGGGCAATTTCATGAAGCCCATCTTCGCCAGCGCCAAGCGGGCGCAGCGCAAGCGGATCCTCTACGCCGAGGGCGAGGACGAGCGGGTGCTGCGCGCCATCCAGGTGGTGATCGACGAGAACCTCGCACGACCGATCCTGGTCGGTCGTCCGGAGGTGATCGAGCGGCGCATCGAGCGCTATGGCCTGCGTCTGAAGGCCGGTGTCGATTTCGACGTGATCAATCCCGATTCCGATCCTCGCTACCGCGAGTTCTGGACCGAGTACTGGCAGATGACCGACCGCCAGGGTGTCACCGCCCAGTACGCCAAGATCGAGATGCGCCGGCGCCTGACCCTGATCGGCGCGATGATGCTGCGCAAGGGGCTGGCCGACGGCATGATCTGCGGAACCTTCGGCACCCATGGACTGCACCTGCACTACATCGACCAGGTGATCGGCCGGCGTCCCGGGGCCACCGTCTACGCGGCGATGAACACGCTGATGCTGGCCAACCGCCAGGTCACGCTGGTCGACACCCATGTGAATGTCGCGCCGACCGCCGAACAGCTGTGCGAGATCACGATGCTGGCGGCCGAGGAACTGCAGCGCTTCGGCATCCTGCCGAAGGTGGCGCTGCTGTCGCACTCGAATTTCGGCACCTCGAACACGCCCAGTGCGGTGGTGATGCGCGAGGCGCTGGCACTGCTGCGCGAGCGGGCCCCGAATCTGGAAGTCGATGGCGAAATGCATGGCGACGCCGCGCTCGACGCGCCCTACCGGCAATCGCTGATGCCTTCATCGACCCTGCGCGGCGAGGCGAACCTGCTGGTGATGCCCAACATCGAGTCGGCCAACATCGCCTACAACCTGCTCAAGACCGCGGCCGGCAACAACATCGCCATCGGTCCGGTGCTGCTGGGCGCAGCCAAGCCGGTGCACATCCTCACCGCCTCGGCGACGGTGCGACGGATCGTCAACATGACCGCCTGGACGGTGATCGACGCGAACGCCGAGCGCTGAGCGGCGCCTGCCGCCGGTGGCCCGTTTGGCGCCGCCGGTCGGCGCGGGACGGGCTCGCGACGTCGCCTGTCGTCTCGTCGTTGACCCCCCGGGGGAAGCGGTCCTAGTCTGCAGTCGGTAGCGCCGCGTCAGGCGGCGACCCTTCTTCATTCCAGGCCCCCATCGCGTGTCCACTGTTGCCGATATTCCTGCGCGGGTCGATCCGGAATCGTCCGGCGCCAGCGCGGGCCGTTCGCCCGAGTCGCTGCCGGATCCTCGCCGGCGTCGCGAACTGCTCCAGGACTGCAGCGAACTGGTGGTGTCCCGCCTGTCGGGCGTGATCGGCGGTGCGCTGATCAAGATGAGCGAAGACTTGTCGGCACTGGCGCTGCGCAGCCGCCAGCCACTGGAGCAGCGGGCGCTGATGGACGCGGTGTCGATCGTGCGTCAGCACCGCGCCGAGATCGAGCTGCGGTTTCGGCGTTCCTTTGCCGACGTCTACGAGCAGCGCAGTTCCGATGAGCCTGGCGCGGTGCGCGTTGCGCCTGCCGAGCCGGCCGAGCTGTCGCTGGTCGACGAGTCCGAGATGCACGACCGACTGGCGACTGACCGGCTGGTCCAGCGCACCCGCGGGACCCTCGATCCGGACGAAGTGCTCGGGGTGCGCGCCCGCATCGCCACGCTGCTGCAGCGCGACTGGTTCGAGGAAGGCCAGCACCCGGCCGCGCCCGAGGCGGTGTTCGAGGCGCTGAAGGCGGCGATCGCCGATTTTGCGCCACGTGCCGACGTTCAGGCGGCGCTGCTCGATGCCTTCGAACCGCATGTCTCGGCCAATCTGAATCGGGTTTACGCCGACATCAACGAGCGGCTCAAGGCCAGTCAGGTGCTGCCCCGGATCCGTCCGCAGGTCAGCCAGAAGACTGCCCGGCGGCGCAGCGCGTCACCGGGTGCCCACCCGGCCGCGCCCGCATCGGCGGGATCGCCTGGCAGCCGCGCGGGCGGGGCTGCCCAGGGCGGGCCGGGCGCCTTCGAGGCGCAGCCCGCGGCGGGCGAGTTCACCTTGTCCCAGGAGGTCCGCTCGATCTTGTCGGAACTGTCGGCGGGCCTGCCCGGCGCGCGCGCCAGCGCGACTCGGGTGCTCTCGGATCCGGATATCTTCGCGGTCGCCGACCTGCCGGTCTCGGGTGCGGACGCGCCCCTTCTCGATTCCCTGTCGTCGCTGCAGGCAGCGTCGGGTGCGGTCGGCGCGCTCGCGCCCGAGCTGCGCGCCGACCTGGCCCGTCGAACCCGCGAGTCGGGATCGGCGCTCGATCAGCTCACGGTCGAGATCGTCTCGATGGTGTTCGACTACATCTATGCCGACAAGCGCCTGGCCGATGTCATCAAGCAGCAATTGCTGCGTCTTCAGGTGGTGGCGATCAAGGCGGCGCTGATCGACCGCAGCTTCTTCGCGCGCCGCCAGCACCCGATGCGCCGGCTGATCGACCGCATCTCCGATGTCGCGGCCGACCCGGCGGCCGATCTGGCGCCCGGCTCGGCGCTCGTGACCGGGGTCGAGTCGGTGGTCGAATCGGTGTTGCAGGGTTTCGAGCAGGACCTGTCGCTGTTCGATGCCGCACGGGCCCGGATCGAGGCGCTGGCCGCGCAGGAGCACGCCCGGTCCGCCGAACGGCTGCTGCGGATCACCCGCGCGGCCGAGCGCGACGATGCGCTGCTCGAGGCCGAACAACTCGCGCGTGCCCGGCTGGCCGACCGGATCGGCCCCGCGACGCCGGCTTTCCTGCGCGAATTCCTGCAACAGTGGTGGGGGCGGGTGATGGCCGACGCCACTGTGGAAGGCGATGAGACGGCCTTCGCCGAGCGGATGGCGAGCGCCGAATCGCTGATGTGGTCGGTGGCCCCCAAGCAACCCGAGGAAGTCGGCAAGCTGGCGGCCCTGCTGCCGGGATTGATCGGCTCGGTGCTTCGCGGCGTGCGCCGCATCGACATGCCCGAGACGGTGCGCCAGGCGTTCCTCGACCAACTGATGGCGGCGCATACCGCGGCGATCGCGTCAGCCAAGCAGACGGCGGCCGGCGCGCTGGCGCGGGCCGCCCATGCGCCGGCGGCCTCGCCGATTCCGCCGGTCAGGTCAGCCCAGACGACCTCAGCGGCGCCCGGCGTCCAGACCGTCTCGCCCGCGCCCGCGCTGCCCGCGCCCGCGCCTGCGCCTGCGCCCGCGCTCGCGCAGTGTCGAAGCCTGCGTCTGGAGACGCTGCGTCGCGGCGATGCCATCGAACTGCTGGCCGCCAATGGCCAGTGGTTGTCCTATCGGCTGTCCTGGGTCAGTCCGCAGCAGCGCCTGTATGTGCTCAGCCGTTTTCCCGATGAAGCCCGCTCGCTGGAGCGCGCGCAACTCGCCGGCTTGTTCGATTCCGATGCGGCCCGGCTCGGCGACCTGCGCGGATCGGTCGAGCAGGCGCTGGATCAGCTGAGCGGCGAGCCGACCGCCGCCTGACGCGGGATCGCCACCGGACGCGGACTGCCGCCATCGGGGATCGATCGGCCCCGTCCGCCTTGGGGATCTCGTGCTTCTGGTCTAGCATCGCGCCATGATTGCTCGCCTGCTTCTCTCGTTTCTGATCGCCCTGACGTCGCTCACGCTTGCGTCGGCGCCCGCCGCGGCGCGCCCGCCGTCAGCCGTTGCCGATGACGAGATCCGGCTCGCCCAACTGCCGCCCGAGGCCCGCGAAACCCTGGCGGCGATCCGCGCGGGTGGCCCTTTCGCCTACCCGAAGGACGGCACGGTGTTCGGCAACCGCGAAGGGCTGCTGCCGCGCCGCCCGCGTGGCCACTACACCGAGTACACGGTGCGCACGCCGGGCTCGCGCAACCGGGGCGCGCGGCGCATCGTGGCGGCCGGCGATCCGACTCGCTCCGGCGAGTATTACTACAGCGCTGATCACTATCAAAGCTTCCAGCGGATCCGCGAGTAGACTGCCGCATGAGCGCATTCAGCAACATCCCGCCCCAGGCTGTCCTGCCCCTGGGCGTCTACGACCTCGAGGAACTCCAGCGCAACGCCGCGCTGGCCGATCAGCGGCTGCTGCGCGCCGATTTCGACGATGTTCACGACAAGACCGGCGTGCTGGCGCGGCTGGCTGGCGCCTTCGGGCTGCCCGCGCATTTCGGGGGCAATCTCGACGCCCTCTACGACTGCATCACCGATCTCAAGCCAACGGACCCGGCCGAGCATCCCGGCTTCGCGGTGATCCTGCAGAACCTGCCCGGCGAGCCGGGACTGCCCGTAGCCGAGCGGGACGCGCTGCTCGATGTCTTTCGTGACGCCGCCGACTTTTTTTTCGACCAGCAGATCGCGTTTCGGGTGTTCTACTCGGTGCGGCCGCGCGCCTGAGCGCGCCGCTCGCCGCGTCGGGTCAGGCCAGGTCGCCCAGCACACCCTGCAGCAGCGCCAGCGCCGCCAGCCCGGCGGTTTCGGTGCGCAGCACGCGCGGTCCCAGACTCACCGGCAGCAGCCCGGCCTGGCCGGCCAGTGCGATCTCCTCGGGCGTCAGTCCCGATTCCGGACCGACCAGCAGATCGGCATCGGAGAGACCGGCATGCCGCGTGGCCGATGCCGCCAGCGACTGCGCCGCCAGCGGATCGAGCGACCAGCCGGCGCGCGCGCGCGGGCGCGCCGCGAGCCAGGCCATCAGCGGCAAAGGAGCGTGCACCGGCGGCACAGTGTCGCGACCGCACTGCATGCAGGCGGCCACCACCAGCCGCTGCCAGTGGGCCAGTCGCTTGCGCGCGCGCTCGTCGTCCAGTTTCACCACGCTGCGCGCCGAGGCGACTGGCAGGATGGCGCTGGCGCCCAGTTCGACCGCCTTCTCGATGGTGAAGTCCATCCGTTCGGCGGAACTGATGCATTGCACCAGGGTCAGGCGCAGGGGGCTCTCGGACGGGCTCGGCTGCGCTTGAATCAGGGTGATCGCGGCGGCATTGCGCCCCGCGCCGCCGGGTGATGGCGCGGCCAGCCGCGCCGACCAGCGCGCCCCCCGACCGTCGAAGACCTGCAGCGGATCGCCTTCGCGCAGGCGCAGCACGCGCTGGACATAGTGGGACTGGTCGGTGTCCAGCGCCACCACTTGCCCCGCTTCACGCAAGCCATCGACGAGCAGGCGGGGCGTCATGGTGTCGTCCTGGCGGGTCGGCGCAGACCGGTCAGGCCGGCAGCAGCGCTCGGTAGAAGTTGGGCAGCGCGAACAGCGCGTGGTGCATCGAGGCGTTGTACAGCTGCAGATCGCCGATGGCGCGCTGGGCGAGACGCTCATCGACCAGCCCGGGCGCGAGCGCGCAGGGGTCCAGCGAGTCGGAGACCACCGCCAGCCCCCAGTAGGCGCCATACAGCGGCACGAAGACGCCCATCGGACGCACGATCGGGAACACCGAACTGAGATCGGCCAGCAGTTCGCGCACGCGTTCCGGCTGATAGACCGGCGAGCCCAGGTGCAGCGTGATGGCGCCGCCGGGCGCGAGCGCCCGCCGGGCCAGCCGGAAGAACTCGGGCGTGTAGAGCCGGGCCGCCGGGGTGTCCGGGTCAGTGAGATCGAGCACGATCAGATCGAAGGTCTCGCCGGTGCGCCGGGTGTACTCGAATCCGTCGCCGATGTGGATTTGCAGGCGAGGGTCGTCGAAGGCGCCCCGGTGCACCGAGCCCAGGTACTGGCGCGCCACCCGGATCACTTCCGGATCGAGCTCGGCCATCACCACCCGCTCGATGCCGGGGTGCTTGAGCAGTTCCTCGGTCGAGCCGCCGTCGCCGCCGCCGATCACCAGCGCACGGCGCGGCGCGGGGTGGGCGATCGCGGCGCAGTGCACGATCGGCTCGTGATAGAAGAATTCATCGCGTTCCGAGGTCATGAACGCGCCGTCCAGGCGGAACAGCTTGCCGAACTGACGGGTCTCGAAGACCTCGATGCGCTGGTGTGGCGAGCGCAGGGTCTCGAGCCGGCGCTGCACCCGGCAGCCATAGGCGCTGTCGGCGTTGAGCCACTCCAGCAGCAGTTCGTCGTCGGGCGGTTGCGGATCGCCCGATCCGCGCAGCAGGCGGTGGGTGTTCTGCTGGCTGGGCGCGAACGCGGCGATCAGTTCCTGGAGCACCTGCTCGGCCTTGGCCGAGTTGTCGGTGGAGAAATTGCAGACGTAGACATCGAGCGTGACGGCGGCACGCTCAGGCCAGGTGTGGATCGCCAGATGCGATTCGGCCAGCAGCACCGCGCCGGTCACCCCGCCCGGCTCGCCGCGATAGGGCGGAAACGCGAAGAATTTCTCATCGACGACGGTGAGGCCGGCGCGCACCACGACCTCGGTGCACAGCGCAGCCAGTCGCGCTGCGTCGAGCAGTATCGACGCGTCGCCGTCGCCGGGCGCGCATCCGTACAGATCGGCGGTGAGGTGCAGTCCTTGCATGTCGGGTGTCCAGAGTGGCGCGCAGTGATCGCGCCGGCATGCGCTGCGAAAAGCCAACGAGTATATCGGACCACCACTGGCGCGGCACCCGCGATGCACCGGATGGGGCGGCGCACACGATGCCGGATGAGGCGGCGCGCGCGACACCGTTTGGTAGACTAGGCGGTTTCCTCTGCCGGCTTATCCGATGCCATCGACCGTTCCTGCCAGCGCGGACTTGCCGCTTTCATCCGAGCTCGCCTCCCGCATGGCCGATACCCTGCGGCTGCTCGCCATCGATGCCGTCCAGCAGGCCAATTCCGGCCATCCCGGCATGCCGATGGGAATGGCCGAGATCGCGGTGGCCCTGTGGGGCCGGCAATTGCGCCACGATCCTGCCGACCCGTCGTGGCCGGATCGCGACCGCTTCGTCCTGTCCAATGGGCATGGGTCGATGCTGCTCTATTCGCTGCTGCACCTGAGCGGTTATGCGTTGCCGATCGAGGAGTTGAAGGCCTTTCGCCAGATGCACTCACGCACGCCCGGCCATCCCGAGGTCGGTGTCACCCCTGGCGTCGAGACCACCACCGGTCCGCTGGGGCAGGGCGTGGCCAACGCGGTGGGCATGGCGCTGGCCGAGCGGCTGCTCGCCGACCGGTTCAACCGGCCGGGATGCACGCTGGTCGATCACTTCACTTACGCGTTCGTGGGCGACGGTTGCCTGATGGAGGGCATCTCGCACGAGGTCTGCTCGCTGGCAGGCACCCTCGGGCTGTCGCGGCTGGTCGTCCTGTATGACGACAACGGCATCTCGATCGATGGCGAGGTTCGCCACTGGTTCAGCGACGACACCGTGGCCCGTTTCCGGGCCTACGGATGGAATGTCATCGCCGACATCGACGGCCACGACACCTGGGCGGTCGAACGGGCGATCGGGCAGGCGCGCGAGTGGGGCGCCAATGGTCGCGACGGTCGTTTCGCGCCCACGCTGATCCAGTGCCGTACCGTCATCGGCCAGGGCTCGCCCAACCGGGCCGGTCTGGCCAAGGCGCACGGCGAGCCGCTGGGCGGAGCCGAGATCGCCCTGGTTCGCCAGGCGATGGCGGCGCGCGGCTTCACCATGGAGCCCTGGCAGGTGCCCGACGATGTGCGGGCGGCCTGGGACTCGCGTGCGCGCGGCGCAGCCGCCCATGCCGGCTGGCAGACGCGCCTGCAGGCCTGCCGGGCGGCCGACCCCGATCTTGCCGCCGAGTTCGAACGCCGGATGGCGGGCGAACTGCCGCCCGACTGGGAAGAAACCGTCCAGGCCATGCTCGAGGAAGTCTGTGTCCGGGCCGAGACCATCGCCACCCGCAAGGCCTCGCAGAATGCGCTGAATCACCTCGGGCCGGCGGTGCCGGAACTGCTGGGCGGATCGGCCGACCTCACTGGCAGCAACCTCACCGATTTCAAGGGCTGCGGCGCCTTGCGCGCCGGTCCCGATGGCCAGCTGCTGGCCGGACGCCACATCAACTACGGGGTGCGCGAGTTCGGGATGAGCGCCATCCTGAACGGACTGGCGCTGCACGGCGGGTTCATCCCCTACGGCGGCACCTTCCTGACGTTCTCCGACTATTCCCGCAATGCGCTGCGCATGGCGGCGCTGATGCGCCAGCGGGTGCTGTTCGTCTTCACCCACGATTCGATCGGTCTGGGCGAGGACGGCCCCACCCACCAGCCGGTCGAGCACGCCGCCAGTCTGCGGCTGATTCCCAACCTCGATGTCTGGCGACCCGCCGACACGGTCGAGTCGGCGCTGGCCTGGGCCGGCTCGATCGAGCGCCGCGATGGCCCGAGCGCGCTGCTGTTCTCGCGCCAGGCACTGCCCTTTTTCACCCGGTCGCCGGCGCAACTGGAGACGGTGCATCGCGGCGCCTATGTGCTGCGCGACGCGGCCGAGGCGGTCGCGGTCATCATCGCCACCGGTTCGGAACTGTCGCTGGCGATGGCCGCGCGCGATCTGCTGGCCGCTCAGGGCGTGGCGGTTCGGGTGGTCTCGATGCCCTCGACCTCGGTGTTCGACCGCCAGGATGTCGCCTACAAGCGCTATGTGCTGCCCGATTCCCTGCCGCGCATCGCGGTCGAGGCCGGCGTTACCGACGGCTGGTGGAAGTATCGCTGCGCCGCGGTGGTGGGCCTGGACCGGTTTGGCGAATCGGCCCCGGCGGGTGCCCTGTTCGAGCATTTCGGCTTCACGCCGCGCAATGTCGCCGACACCGTGCTGGCCGTGCTGGCCGGCGGTGCGTCCGACTGAAGCGTCACCCTTTCCACATCCCACCAAGGAACGTTCATGACCATTCGCGTTGCCATCAACGGATACGGCCGGATCGGGCGCAACGTGCTGCGCGCCCATTATGAAAGCGGCAAGAAGCACCCGATCGAAATCGTCGCCATCAACGACCTGGGCGATGCAGCCACCAATGCCCACCTGACCCAGTACGACACCGCCCACGGCAAGTTCCCCGGCACGGTGACGGTCGATGGCGACAGCATCGTCGTCAACGGCGATCGCATCCGGGTGCTGGCCAACCGCAATCCGGCCGAGTTGCCCTGGGGCGAGCTGGGCGTCGATGTGGTGCTCGAGTGCACCGGCTTCTTCACCACCAAGGAGAAGGCCGGCGCGCACCTGAAGGGCGGCGCCCGCAAGGTCGTCATCTCGGCACCGGGCGGCAAGGATGTCGACGCCACCATCGTCTACGGGGTAAACCACCAGGTCCTCAAGGCGACCGACACCGTCATCTCGAACGCCTCGTGCACCACCAATTGCCTGGCGCCGCTGGTCCAACCGCTGCACGCGCGCATCGGGCTGGTCAACGGGCTGATGACCACGGTGCATGCCTACACCAATGACCAGGTGCTCACCGACGTCTATCACGAGGACCTGCGCCGGGCGCGTTCGGCCACCATGTCGATGATTCCCACCAAGACCGGTGCCGCCTCGGCAGTCGGCCTGGTGCTGCCCGAGCTCAACGGGCGTCTGGACGGCTACGCGATCCGCGTGCCCACCATCAATGTGTCGCTGGTCGATCTGTCGTTCATCGCGGCGCGCGACACCACCGTCGAGGAGGTCAACGCGATCCTCAAGGAGGCCGCCGACGGTCCGCTGGCCGGCGTGCTCGCCTACAACACCGCGCCGCTGGTGTCGATCGACTTCAACCACAACCCGGCGTCGTCGAACTTCGATTCAACCCTGACCAAGGTCTCCGGCCGCCTGGTCAAGGTGAGCAGCTGGTACGACAACGAGTGGGGCTTCAGCAACCGGATGCTCGACACCACCGTCGCGCTGATGGCTGCCCGCTGAGGCTGACGGCGGGCTGCGCCCCGGTCAGCCGGGCGCGGGAGCCCGCAGCACCTGCCTGACCTGCGCCAGTGCCTGCTCGAGGGCGTCGAGCAGGCGCAGCGCTTGCCTCGGCGAGCGCTGCAGCAGTGCCGATTCCATCCGCTGGGCCAGCGCCAGCGCGTCGATGGCACCGAGCATCGCCAGCATGCCCTTGAGGCTGTGCACCGCCATTTCTGCAGAACGGATGTCGCCGCAACGCAGTGCGGCGCCCAGTTGCCCGATCGCCGAGCGCGATTGCTGCTCGAACAGGGCGGCGATGCCGGCGATCAGCGCCGGATCGTCGCCCAGCGCGCGCCGCAGGCAGTCGCGATCGAACGGGCGATCCGGGTCCGCGGCCGTCGGTCCCCCGGATGGCGGCGCCGGGCGCTCATCCTTCAGCGGCACCGGGTCGGCCGGGGCGGTGAGAATCGTCTCGAAGACGCTGGAGGCGGTCGCACCGGGAAGCCGGGGTAGGTGCTGCACGATCCGGGTCAGGCAGGCCGGATCGAGGGGTTTGGTCAGGTAGTCGTCCATGCCGGCCGCCTGGCCGGCCTCGCGGTCGGCGTCCTGCATGTGAGCCGTCATGGCGACGATGGTCTGTCGGGGCCGCCAGATCCCGTCGGCCGCCGTGCGGGCCTCGTCGGCCCGGATGTGCCGGGTGGCCTGCAGGCCGTCCATCAGCGGCATCTGCAGATCCATCAGGATGAGGTCCGGACGTTGCGCCTGCGCCGCCAGAACCGCCTGCCGGCCGTCGCTCACCGCGCTGACCCGGTGACCCATCCGCTCCAGGATCCGGGTGGTGACGATCCGGTTGATCGGGTGATCCTCGGCCAGCAGCACCCGCAGGCCGCTGGCCTGCACGAGCGCGGTCAGCTGCAGCAGGCCGGTGCGTTCGGGGCTTTCGGCGCGCTCCAGCCGGGCGCCCATCTGCTCGCAGCGCTGCTGGCAGATCGCCAGTGCCGCAGCGAGCGCCGTCTCGTCGCGCGCACCGATCGCCCGGTGATGGCGCACCCAGAACGCCAGCTCGATTTCCGTGCCCAGCCGGGAGATCACTGCGCAGCCGATCTCGATGCTGCCGCGCGCGGTGTCATTGAGCGCGATCGCCAGCAGCCGTTCGAGCACCTCGCTGATCAGCCCCGGCTGCCCGATCACCCGCGGTTCGACATCGGACTCGATCGTCACCACCAGTGTCAGTCCGCGGGCGCGGATCGGTCCGGCGCAGGCGCGCAGGCAGTCGCCGATCAGGTGTGCCGGCGAAAAATCGACGCTCACCGGCCCCACAGGTCCGCCGGGCTGCTCAGGCAGGCTCGGCGGGGCCGGTGCGACGGGGCGATCGGGCAGTCGCAGGGTCAAGAAAAGACGCTCGGACGGGAAAGCGTTATTTTCGGTCATCCCGGTGGGCGGCGCACCGCCGCATTTGCCCTGGATGCGCACGCCGATCGGTCCGGATCGACCGGTCGTCCGATCCGCATCGGTTGGGTCCCCCGAGCGGGTTGTGCCGCTTCCCGCCGCTGCAATGGGGTTTGCGCTGTCAGCCGTCAGCAAACCGGCGCAGGCTGGCGCGTCTTTCCCGTCATCCTCACCCCAGGGGCCGCGCACGATGAAATTCCAACGCCTTTCCGATCACGATCTGCGCGGCAAACGCGTGTTCATCCGCGCCGACCTCAACGTCCCGCAGGACGATTCGCTGGCCATCACCGACGACACCCGCATGTGCGCGTCTGCTGCAGGCCGCGCGCGCCGCCTTGCAGGGCGGCGTGTCGGTGATCGTCGATGCGACCTT
>CAIZNI010000033.1 GCA_903934295.1 uncultured beta proteobacterium | reverse complement strand
GGTGCCGGTGCCGGTGCCGGGCTCGGCGCGGGCCAGCCAGGCCAGCATCAGACCGGCCAGCGCCGCCCAGGCCAGCGCGGCCCAGCCGATCCCGCGCACGACCCGCTGCGCGATGTCGTCGCGCCACTGCGTCGCCGGATCGCTCAGGTGCGCCCCGCCGAAGCGCAGGCGCGGGTAGTCGCGCACCGGCTTGCCCTCGCGCTCGAACGACTCCTTGCGAAAACCCTGCCAGGCCAGCGGCGCCGAGTAGCTGCGCTCGCGGGCGCGCACCAGCGGACCGAGCAGCGCATCGAGCGCCGACTCGGTGTCGGGCGACCAGGCCGGCTGCCCGCTGGCGATCGGCGGCAGCGCCTTGCGCCAGTGCAGCGAATCGGCCACCGCCACCGCCAGGAAAAATCCCAGGATGAGCGCACAGACCGCGCCCGCTGGCCGGCGCAGGGCCAGCGCCCAGCTGGCGGCCAGTTGCGGGCGACGGCGCACCAGCAGCCAGTAGACGAAGCCCCCCGCCAGCAGCGCGAAGACGAAGGCATCGGTGAGCAGGACGACCGGCTTCATTGCAGGCGGATCCGCGGGTCGGCCCAGCTGTAGCTGAGGTCGGTCAGGATCAGGCCCAGGATGTAGAGCACCGATCCGATGAACACCATCGCCCGCACCACCGCGAAGTCCTGCGCGGCGATCGCCTCGATCAGGTAGCTGCCCAGCCCGGGAATCGAGAAGAACGACTCGGTGATCAGGCTGCCCATGAAGAGCAGCGGGATCACCGCCACCGAGCTCGACAGGATCGGAATGAGCGCGTTGCGCAGCACGTGGCCGAACAGCACCGCCGGATCGGACAGCCCCTTGGCGCGCGCGGTGCGCACATAGTCCTTGCTGATCTCTTCGAGGAACAGCGTGCGGTTGAAGCGGGTTTCCCCGCCCAGGCGCGCCAGGATGCTGATGCCCACCGGCAGGATCAGGAAGCGCCACGCATCGGGACCGGGATCGAAGCCCGACACCGGCACCAGCTGCAACAGGCGCGCGAACACGAACTGGCCGGCCACAATGAAGAACAGCGACGAAATCGACATCATCGCCACGCAGAGCACCGAGCCCCAGAAGTCGAGATAGGTGCCGCGAAAGAACGCGAGCCCCAGCGCGATCGAGATCGACACCCCCAGCCCGATGATGAACACCGGCAGCGCCAGCGCCAGGCTCGGCCAGGCGCGTCGGCGGATCTCGGCGGCGATGTCGCGGCCGCTGTCGGAGGGACCGAAGTCGAAGGCGAACATGCGCACCGAGCTGTCGAAGAAGACGGTGTCGGTGACCTGCTTCAGGCCCGCCGCGCGGTCGTTGACGAACAGCGGCCGGTCGTAGCCACGCTCGGCCTTCCACTTGGCGATGGCGTCGGCGGTGACCCGCTTGCCGCCGAGCTGCAGACGCGCCATGTCGTCAGGGGTGTTGACCTGGAAGAACAGCAGGAAGGTGACCAGGTTGATGCCGACGAGCACCAGCAGCCCGTAGGCAAGGCGGCGCGCGAGATAGGCGAGCATCGCGTCAGCCGTCCTGCCGGGCGAGCGCGGTCGCCCGCTGGCGCCGCGACCAGGCCCGCCACGCCGGCACCACCAACGCCAGCAGGATGAGCCCCGCCCAGGCCAGCGGCCAGGGCCGCGGCTCGTTCCATTCGCGCACCAGCCGCATCCGCAGCGCCGGGTCCAGACGCAGATAGGGCAGCGAATCGCGGATGATGTTCGACGGCTTGCCGTTGTCCAGCCACTGCTGATAGGCCCCGGTGTACTCCTCGGACCAGCCGAACAGCCACACCCCGTCCTTCTGCACGATCTCGGACATCCGGCGGATGATCGCCTCGCGTTCCGGGGTGTCGTCCAGGTCCTTCATCTGCTCGAACAGGGCGTCGAACTCGGGGTTGGCGTAGTTGGCGGCGTTCTCGCCGTCGGACTTGACCTTGGCGTTCGGTCCGTAGAGCAGGAACAGGAAGTTCTCGGGGTCGGGATAGTCGGCCATCCAGCCCCAGGAGAACATCTGCGCGGCCCCCTTGCGCATCTTGTCCTGGAAGCGGTTGTAGTCGGTGTTGCGCACCTCCAGCGAGATGTTCAGCTTGGCGAACTGCTTGGCGATCCAGTCGCTGCGCGCCTTGTAGCCGGGCCCCACTCCCTGGGTGTCGTAGTTGATCGCCAGCGGCTTGCCGGTGACCGCGTCGCGGCCATCCGGATAGCCAGCTTCGGCGAGCAGACGGCGCGCCTGCTCGATCGGTTTGCGCCGCGGCTTGCCGTCGACCAGGTCATAGACCTGCGGGTTGATCCGCACCGCGTCCGATCCGAACAGGCCCGGCACCACCGGCCCCATGTTGGGCCGTGCCCGGTTGTCCTCGAAGATCTGGATGTACTCCTCGAAGTCGAAGGCGATCGCAATCGCCTGGCGCAGCTTGCGGTTGCGCTCGGCTTCCTGCGGATTGCGCCCGGCCCCCACCACCGGGTCGAGCCAGTTGAAGCCGTAGTACCAAAGACCCGCCTGCAGCGTGGTGGGCAGCCGGATCCCGTGCGAGACCAGTTCGCGGGCGCGGCCGGTGCCGTCGTCGATCGCCACCTGCATCGCGGTGCCCGGCTCGCCGCGCTCGAACTGCGGCATGTCGTAGTAGCCCTGGAGGAACTTGGCGGTCATTGGCGAGCCCTCCTTCTCGATGACCGAGACCATGCTGTCGATGAAGGGCGTGGTCTTGCCGCAGTCGGCCAGCAGGCCCTGCGCGCGGTCCTGCGGCTCGCCTTCGCAGGGATACGGTTCGCCGCGATAGTTCGGATTGCGCGACAGCACCATCCGGTGATTGGGCGTGTACTCGGTCAGCATGTAGGGCCCGGTGCCCACCGGCCAGGTGTCCAGCGTGAGGTTTCGCGCCTTCATGCCGGGCTGCGAATAGAAGGCGTCGACCTCCCAGGCCAGCGGCGAGAAGAAGGTCATCGCCAGCCAGTACTTGAACTGCGGGTACTTGCCCTGGAGATGGATGCGCAGCGTGTGCGAGTCGACCAGTTCGACGCCGGGGAAATCATGCGCGCGGAAATCCAGCCAGGGCAGATGCCCGAAGCGGCCGGCCTCGCGGGCACTCAGGCCCTCTTTCAGGCCGCTGTTGAACTGCCGGATCCGTTCGCCGTAGGCCTTCAGCCCGGTGATGTGGTCGGACAGGAAGCCAAAGGCCGGCGACTCGATGCGGGGGGTGGCGAGACGGCGGATCGCGTAGACATAGTCGGCGGCGACCAGTTCGCGGGTGCCGCTCCTGGGGAAATCGCCCGGCGAGCGGCGCCCGGCAAGATCGGCCTCGCCCAGCGCGTGGTACAGCAGACGGCCCTGCTCATCGGCGGCGAACGCCGGATGCGGCTGATAGCGGATGCCGCGCCGCACCCGCAGTTCCACCACGCTGCGGGCGATGGCCGCGCCCGGCGTGTCGGCCGGCAGCACCCGGCCCGCCTTGTCCAGATAAGTGATGACCGGCATCGACTCGAGCGTGCGCGGCACCAGTTCGTAGGGCCGCTTCAGGTAGTGGTACTTCAGCGGCGGCTCGTAGATCGCGTAGGTCCAGGGCGTCTCGTTGTTGCTGTACGAGGCGACGGAGTCCAGGTGCTTGGGGGTTTCCGAATAGGACGAGAACAGGATGTTGCGCCCGAGCAGGTCCTGGCTGACCGGCGCGTTGACGACATCGCAGCCGGTGGTCAGCAGGGCGGACAGCAGAAGCAGCGAGACCCGCGAAGCCAATTCGGCTACTCCAGTCGGAAGGTGAAGGGCACGTCGACCAGGTACTCGGTGTCGTCGGGCGGAAACTCGTACTGGAGCAGGGCCGCCTCGACCGCGCGCTCGAAGACGCCGCGCGGGCGCGCGCTGATGATCGTCACCGCCACCACTCTGCCCGACCGGCTGACCGAGGCACGCGCCAGCACCTCGCCTTCGATCTCGTCCTGGAGCGCCTTGCGCGGATACTCGGGTCGCGCCTGACGGGTCGGGGTCACGCCGCGCCGGATCGCGGGCCGCGCCGGCGCGGGCGCCGGCGGGGGAGCCGGCGGTGCCGCCACCGGGGCGGGCGGTGCCGGCGGTGCC
>CAIZNI010000032.1 GCA_903934295.1 uncultured beta proteobacterium | reverse complement strand
GGGCGGGGGCGGGGGCGGGGGCCGGGGTGGCCGTGCGAGGCGCAGGCGCCGTCGGACCGGATGCGGCGTGCGCGAGCAGCCAGCGCTCGAGCGGCACCGCCAGCAGCGCCACCGCTGCCGTGCCGGCACCGACGAAGGCGAACGCCAGCACCGGCGAAACGTCTCGGATGGCCGGCACCAGCAGGCCCGCGCCGGCCGAGGCCAGCGCCAGCCCGCCCGCGAGCACCGCGGCATTGGGCCCCGCCGATCCGGGCGCGTGGCTCGAGAGCAGCGCGCACAGCGGCGCCCGCAGCGCGGCCGTGCCGATCGCCCAGACCAGCAGCAAGGCGCCCAGCACGGGCACCGGCCATTCACCGGCCACCATCGGCAGCACGATGAGGGCGATCGCGCTGCCCGCGGCCACCACGGCGATCACCGGGCCGAAGCGGCGCGCGCCGGCCGCGGCCCGGTCACCGGCCGCCCCGGCCCAGGGATCGCACAGGGCGAACACCAGCTGATCGACCACCAGCAGCCAGGGCACCAGTGAGCGCGGCAGACCGGCCGACACCACCAGCTGGGGCAAGAACAGCACATACGCGGCCCAGGTGAGCCCCAGCATCAGCTGAAGGGCGCCGATCAGCAGGCCCGGGGCGGACGGCTGGCGCCGCACGATGGCGAAGTCGCGGCTCATCGGGCGGCTGCGCTGGCAGGGCGGATACGGGCCGAGCGCAGGGCCAGCAGCCCCAGCAGGGGGCCCGGGGCCAGCAGCCAGGCGACCCGCTCGCCCAGCGCATCGAACAGGTTGCTGGCCAGATGGATGCCGAGCACGGTGATCAGGAATCCGATGCTGTTCTGGATGGCCAGCGCGCTGCCCATCAGCTCGCGCGGACAGGCCTGGGCCGACATCGCCGAGAACTGGGGCGAATCGGCCATCACCGAGGCACCCCAGAACAGCATGGCCGCCAGCAGCAGCCACAACGGCGCCGAGGCGGCGATCAGCGGGTAGATCAGGCACATCGCCCCCGACCCGGCCAGGGCGGCGCCGGCCACCCGGGCGCTGCCGACCCGCCGGCTCCAGACGCCGCCCGCCACGCAACCGACCGCGCCGGCCGCCACCGTGGCGAAAGACCAGCCGGCGATCGCCAGCGGATCGGTGATGGCGTGACGCGCGAGCGCCCCGGCGATGAAGAACGGGGTCAGCGTCAGCACCGCGTACAACTCCCACATGTGACCGAAATAGCCCAATGCCGATGCGCGAAAGGCCGGCACCCGAAACGCCATCAGCACCTTGCCCCAGGCCAGCGCGGCGCGCGGACCGCCACTGGCCGCGTGCGCTCCGTCGCCCAGCCGCCAGACGATCGCCGCCGCCGCCAGCGCCAGGACGGAAGCAACCAGCATCTGGGTCTGCCAGGGCAGCGCCCCGCCGGTGGCGCGAATGAGGTGCGGCAGGCCGGTGCCGATCGCCAGCATGCCGACCAGCCAGCCCAGCATCTCCCCGGCGCGCGCAGGCGCCCAGCCCATCACCAGCTTCATGCCCATCGGATAGATGCCCGCCAGCGCCACCCCGGTCAGCAGGCGCCAGATCCAGGCGTCGCCGACGTCCCGCGCCATCAGCGGAATCATCGCATTGGCGGCCGCGCCGAACACGGCGCCGACCGCGAAGATGCGGCTGGCCGGAAATCGGTCGGCCAGCCCCGAGAGCGAGATCGCCAGCGTGCCGGCTATGAAGCCCAGCTGGACCGCGCTGGTCAGCGCGCCCACGTCGGCCACGCCGATGCCCCAGTCGCGGGCCAGCTGGTCGGCCACCCCGTTGGCGCTGAACCAGAGCACCGTGCCCAGCAGTTCGGCGATGACGATCCAGGCGATGGCGGTGTTCGTGCGCATGGCGCACTGTGATCGGCACGGCGGCGGGTTGCAAGCGCGGGTTGCAAGCGCAGGTTGCAAGCGCGGCCGGCTGGCAGGACACTGGCGCCATGACCCTGCCCATCGACTTCGCCGACATCCAGGCGGCCGCGCAACGCCTGCGCCCGGTCGCCCATCGCACCCCCACCCTGCGCTCGCGCACCGCCGACGAACGCACCGGCGCAAAGGTGTTCTTCAAGTGCGAGAACCTGCAGCGGATCGGCGCCTTCAAGTTCCGCGGCGCCTACAACGCGCTGGCGCGGTTCAGCCCGGCGCAGCGCGAGGCGGGCGCAGTGACCTTCTCGTCGGGCAACCACGCGCAGGCGGTCGCGCTGTCGGCGCGCCTGCTGGGCATGCCGGCCACCATCATCATGCCCGGCGACGCGCCGGCGATGAAGATCGCCGCGACCCGCGGCTACGGCGCCGACATCGTGCTGTACGACCGGCGCCTCGAGGACCGCGAGGCGATCGGGCGACAACTGGCGCACGAGCGCGGCATGACGCTGATCCCGCCCTACGACCATGCCGACGTGATGGCCGGCCAGGGCACCGCGGCGCTCGAACTCATCGAGGACGTCGCCGCGATGGGCGAGGGCCCGCTGGACGCGCTGCTGGTCTGCGTGGGCGGGGGCGGGCTGATCTCGGGCTGCGCGGTCGCCGCCCGGCACCTGACGCCGGGCTGCCGCGTGATCGGCGTGGAGCCGCAGGCCGGCAACGATGTGCAGCAGTCGCTCGCGCTGGGCCGGATCGTGAACATCGCACTGCCCGACACCATCGCCGACGGCGCCCAGACGCTGCACGCCGGCGAGCTCACCTTCGCGGTGATGCGCGAATGCGTCGACGAGGTGCTCACCGTGTCCGATGCCCAGCTGGTGGCGACGATGCGCTTTTTCGGCGAACGGATGAAGCTGGTGGTCGAGCCCACCGGCTGCCTGGCCGCCGCCGCGCTGCTCGAGGGCGTCACCCGGCTGGCGGGCCGACGGGTCGGTGTGATCGTGAGCGGGGGCAACATCGACCTTGCGCGCTATGGCGAGCTGCTGAGCCATCCGCCGGCCTGACGAAACGAAAGGCCGGACACGCTGCCGGTCCGAAGGTGGCCACCCGGACGGGCTCGTGCGATCCTGTGAGCCCGACGAAACTCTCTCATGAAAGCCGGCACCCGCCGGCAACCCCGACACCATGATCGATGACCGAACCGCCCAACGCCTGATCGACGCCGTCGACGCAGGCTTTGACGAGGAAATCCGCTTCCTTGCCGACCTGACCCGGATGCCCTCGCTGCGCGGCGAGGAAGCCACCGCGCAGGACTTCATGGCGCGCGCCTATGCCGACCGCGGCCTGACGGTCGACCGCTGGCAGATCGACGTCGAGCGCATCCGCCATCTGCCGGGTTTCTCGCCGGTGGCGGTGTCCTACGATAACGCCTGGAACGTGGTGGGCGCCCACCGCGCCACCCCCGCCGCCGGGGCGCCCGGACGCTCGCTGATCCTGAACGGCCACATCGACGTCGTCCCCACCGGCCCGCTGGACATGTGGTCCACGCCGCCCTTCGTGCCCGAGATCCGCGGGGGCTGGATGCACGGCCGCGGCGCTGGCGACATGAAGGCCGGTCTGGCGGCCAACCTGTTTGCCCTGGACGCCCTCACCCGCCTGGGCCTGGCGCCGGCCGGTGATGTCTATCTGCAGTCGGTGGTCGAAGAGGAATGCACCGGAAACGGCGCCCTCGCCTGCCTGGAGCGCGGCTATCGCGCCGATGCGGTGATCATTCCCGAGCCGATGGGCGAAGAGCTGATGTCGGCGCAGGTCGGCGTGATCTGGTTTCAGGTGAAACTGCGCGGGCGGCCGGCACACGTGGCGGTGGCCGGCACCGGCGCCAATGCGATCGAGGCCTGCTACCCGATCATGCAGGCCCTGCATCGCCTGGAACACGAGTGGAACGAACGCGGCCACCCGGCGTTTGCCGGCCATGCCCACCCGATCAACTTCGTGGTGAGCCGCATCGACGGCGGCGACTGGACCTCGTCGGTGCCCGCGTGGAGCACTTTCGACATGCGGATCAGCCTGTTCCCCGGCATGGCGCTCGAGCAGGTGCGCGCCGAGGTGGAGGGCTGCATCGCCGCGGCCGCCGCGGCCGACCCGTATCTGGTGGCCAACCCGCCGCAGGTGGTCTATCACGGCTTCATGGCCGAGGGCTGGGAACTGCCGGCCGGCACCGAAGCGCAGGCGGTGCTGGCGCAGTGCCACGGCACGGTCACCGGCAAGCCGCTGGCCACCGGACCGAGCACCGGCACCACCGACGCGCGTTTTTTCGGCCTGTACGGCGGGATGCCGGCGCTGGTCTACGGACCGACCGCCGAGCGCATCCACGCCTTCGACGAGCGGGTCGAGCTCGAGTCGATCCGCCGCGTCACCCAGACAATCGCGCTGTTCATCGCCAACTGGTGCGGCACCACGCCGCGCTGACGCGGCGCGCGCCCGGGCGGCGGCCCCGGCTGCCTGGCGCCCTGCCCGATTCACACGCCCTCTCTTCCCGACACGGAACGCCCCCATGAAGATCATTGCCCAGATCCAGGACGGCCACGGCCAGATGACCGAATGGCGCCGGGACATCCATGCCCATCCGGAACTCGGTTTCGAGGAGACCCGGACCGCCGACCTGGTGGCCCGTCAGCTCGAAGGCTTCGGCATCGAGGTGCACCGGGGCATCGGCCGCACCGGCCTGGTCGGGGTGCTGCGCAACGGCAACTCGCCGCGCAGCGTGGGGCTGCGCGCCGACATGGACGCGCTGCCGGTCGAGGAGGCCAACACCTTCGCGCACCGCTCGCAGCACGCCGGGCGCATGCACGCCTGCGGCCACGACGGCCACACCGCGATGCTGCTGGGCGCGGCCCGCTACCTGGCGGCGACGCGGCGCTTCGAGGGCACCGTGAACTTCATCTTCCAGCCGGCCGAGGAAGGCCTGGGCGGGGCGCGCGCGATGATCGCCGACGGCCTGTTCGAACGCTTTCCCTGCGAGAGCCTGTTCGGCATGCACAACCGCCCGAAGCTGGCGGTCGGGCGCTTCGCGGTCTACCAGGGGCCGATGATGGCCGGCGGCGCGTTCTTCGACATCGACATCACCGGCGTGGGCGCACACGGCGCGCGTCCCGAGTCGTCGGTCGATCCGCTGATGGTCGGCGTGCAGATCGCCAGCACGCTGCAGACGATCATCTCGCGCAACGTGCGCCCGGTCGACACCGCGGTGCTCTCGATCACCCAGTTCAAGGCCGGCGACGCCTACAACGTCATCGCCCAGACCGCGCGCCTGAGCGGCACGGTGCGGGCGTTCTCCAACGAAACCATGGCGCTGATCGAGCGCAACATGCGCCGGGTGGCCACCGGCGTGGCCGAGTCGATGGGCGCCAGCGCGCAGGTCGATTTCCGCGTCAACTTCGCGCCGCTGGTCAACGATGAACAGCAGGCCGCTTTCGCACGCTCGGTGTGCGAGGAACTGGTGGGCGCCGACCAGGTGTCGACCAGCCAGCCGCTGATCATGGCCTCGGAAGATTTCTCGTACATGCTCGAGACGGTGCCCGGCTGCTTCGTGAACATCGGCAACGGCGACGTCGAGGGCTCATGCGAGGTCCACAACCCGGCCTACGACTTCAACGACGCGGCGCTGCCGCTGGGAGCGAGCTTTTTTGCGCGCGTGGTCGAGCGCAAGCTGGCCCTGGCCTGAGCCGCCCCGGCGAGCCGCGGACGAACCCCATGAGCGAGCCTCACGATCAACCCGGCGGGCATGATCACCCGCACGATCACCCGCATGATCACCCGCATGATCACCCGCATGATCACCCGCATGATCACGGCGCCCCGGCGCCGTGCACCGGCATCGGCATCGCGCGGACCGGCGGCTTCGATCCGGTCGCCTTCGAGGCGGCGATCGCCGACCTGCTGCGCGCCTGCGGGGTCTCGCCCGACAGCGGCCACACCGCGCGCACGCCGCAGCGCGTGCGCGAACTGTGGGAGCGCCGCCTGCTGGGTGGCTACGCCATGGACCCGGCGCAGGCGCTGGGCGAGGGCTTCGCCGACAACCGCTCCGACATGGTGATCCTGCGCGGCATCGCGATCCACGGTGTGTGTCCGCACCACCTGGTGCCGTTCCGGGGCGTGGCGCATGTCGCCTATGTGCCGGGCGGGCGGCTGCACGGCTTTGGCCGGATCGCCCGGATGGTCGACTCGATCGGGCACCGCTTCACCTACCAGGAATGGATGACGCGCGACATCGCCGACGCGCTGCACCAGCACGGCCGGGCGCGCGGCGCGGCCTGCGTGATCGAGGCCGAGCAGCTGTGCCTGCTGCTGGGCGAGGACCGGCGCGGCGATGAGCGGGTGATCACCCAGGCGTTCGCCGGCTGCTTCGAGCAGGACAACCAGCTGCGCAACGAATTCATGCGCGCGCTGCCGGGCCCGGCGGGCTAGCCGGCCGGCACGACATGCGCACGATCCCCCGGCGCCGCTCACCGCAGCCCTTCCACCCCCCTGCGCCGGTCGGCGGCATCGCATCGCTGCCGCGCCGGATTTCCCTTCACCCCTGAACCCGTCCCCCCGGAGGTCCCATGAAAGCCGCCGTCTTCCACGCCCCCAACCAGCCCATGACGATCGAGGATGTCGAGATCGACAATCCCGGTCCGCGCGAGGTCCTGATCCGCACCGCGGCCGCAGGGCTGTGCCACAGCGACCTGCACTTCATGGAGGGCAAGTGGCCCTGGCCGGCACCCGCGGTGCTTGGCCACGAGTCCTCGGGCATCGTCGAGGCGGTGGGCAGCGACGTGACCTACGTGAAGCCGGGCGATCATGTGATCACCTGCCTGTCGGTGTTCTGCGGCTACTGCGAGTGCTGCCTGACCGGGCGCATGTCGATCTGCCAGACCACCGAGGTGAAGCTGCCCCCGGGCAAGGCCAAGCGCATGCGCTGGAAGGGCGAGCACCTGAACCAGTACCTGAACCTGTCGTCGTTCGCCGAGCAGATGCTGGTTCATGAGCACGCGCTGGTGAAGGTCACGCCCGACATGCCGATGGACCTGGCCGCGCTGATCGGCTGCGGCGTGATCACCGGCTATGGCGCGGTCGTGCACACCGCGAAAGTCGAACCCGGTTCGAGCGTGGCGGTGGTCGGTTGCGGCGGGATCGGGCTGGCGGCGGTCAACGGCGCACACATCGCCGGCGCCGGTCGGATCATCGCGATCGACAAGGACCCGGAGAAGCTCGCCCTGGCCCGCAAGTTCGGCGCCACCGACGGCGTGCTGGCCGATGACGAGACCGTCGGCAAGATCCTCGAAATGACCGGGGGCGGCGTGCACAACTCCTTCGAGTGCATCGGCCTGAAGCAGACCGCCGAGATGTGCTTCTCGATGCTGCGCCCGGGCGGCGCCGCGACCATCATCGGGATGCTGCCGATCGGCACCAAGATCGAACTGCACGGCGCCGACTTCCTGCGCGAGCGTCGCATCCAGGGTTCGGCGATGGGCTCGAACCGGTTCCGCGTCGACATGCCGCGCCTGATCGATTTCTACCAGCAGGGCCGACTGCACCTGGACGAGCTGATCTCGGGCCGGCTGCCGCTGGGCCAGATCAACGAAGGCTTCGAGGCGCTCAAGAAGGGCGGCATCTCGCGCAATGTGATCCTGTTCGATCACTGACCGGGCCGCGCGGGGGGGCGATCCGCCTGGCCGGCACCGCGGGCGATTAGAATCCGCGGCATTGCACCCCTCTCCAAAGGACCGACACCATGGGCGAATTCATCGAACTGACCGCCGCCGACGGCCACCGCTTCCAGGCCTATGTCGCCAAACCCGCGGGCCAGCCGCGCGGCGCGCTGGTCGTGGCGCAGGAGATCTTCGGCGTCAACAGCCACATCCGTTCGGTGGCCGACGGCTATGCGGCCGACGGCTACCTGGCGATCGCGCCGGCGCTGTTCGACCGCGCCCGCCGCGGCTACGACACCGGCTACTCGCCGGAGGACATCCAGGCCGGCATCGCGGTGATGCAGCAGGTGAGCCTGAACGACGCGATGCGCGACGTCAGCGCCTGCGTGGCCTGGGCGGGTGCGGCCGGGGCCGGCAAGGTCGGCATCGTCGGTTACTGCTGGGGCGGCACGGTGGCCTGGGTGGCGGCCGCGCGCGTCGACGGCCTGGCCTGCGCGATCCCCTACTACGGCGGGGGCATCCACGGCCAGATCGGACTGCAGGCGCGCTGCCCGGTCCTGTTCCAGTTCGCCGACCAGGACAAGTCGCCCACGCTCGCGCAGGCTCAGGAAATCGCCGCTGCGCATCCGCAGGCGATCACCCACCTCTATGCCGCCAATCACGGTTTCAACTGCGACCAGCGCGGCTCCTACGACGCCGCCAGCGCGACGCTCGCGCGCCAGCGCGCACTCGAATTCCTCGGACGTCATGTCGGCTGACCGGATCGAGTCTCGATGATGCAGGTCGTTCGCGGCATCGCCGAGTTGCGCCAGGTCCTGGCCGGCTCGGACTCGACCGGCTTCGTGCCGACCATGGGCAACCTGCACGAGGGTCACCTCTCGCTGGTGCGCGCCGCCGCGGCGCGCGGCCATCCGGTGGTGGCGAGCATCTTCGTCAACCGCCTGCAATTCGCGCCAACCGAAGACTTCGACGCCTATCCGCGAACCTTCGAGCGCGACTGCGAGCTGCTGCGCAGCGCCGGTTGCGACCTGGTGTTCGCGCCGGGCGAGCGCGACCTGTACCCGGAGCCGCAGGGCTACAAGGTGCATCCGCCATCTGAACTCGGCGACATCCTCGAGGGCGAGTTCCGACCCGGCTTCTTCATCGGCGTGTGCACGGTGGTGCTCAAGCTGTTCAACGCGGTGCAGCCGCGCGTCGCGGTGTTCGGCAAGAAGGACTACCAGCAGCTGATGGTGATCCGCGCGATGGTGCGCCAGCTCGCGCTGCCGGTGGAGATCGTCGCCGGCGAGACCGAGCGCGCCACCGACGGGTTGGCGTTGTCCTCGCGCAATGGCTACCTGAGCGCCGCCGAGCGGGAAGAGTCGGTCGCGCTCGCGTCCGTGCTCGGCGAACTGCGCGACGCGGTGCGCGCCGGCGGCGGTGATCTGCCCGCGCTGGAACAGGCCGCCGCCGAATCGCTGCGCGCGCGCGGCTGGGCGCCCGACTACCTCACGGTACGCCGTTGCCGCGACCTGCTCGCACCGACCGCCGCCGAGCGGGCCGCCGGCGAGCCGCTGGTCGCGCTGGGCGCCGCCCGACTGGGCAGCACCCGCCTGATCGACAACCTGGAGTTCCGGGTCTGAGCGCGCCGCAGCCTGCCTGAACGCGTTGCCGTCTCAGGCGCGCGCCGGCCGCAGGTCGTAACCCAGTCGGGGGAAGTGCACAACCACTTCACCCGCGCGCTCATCTTCGCGCCGCAACGCGATCTCATCAGCGGCCAGATGCACCAGGATGCCCTGGGTGAGCTCCTGGCCGTTGTCGTCGGCACGCACCCGCACGATGCTCCCCAGCGGCGGATCCTCGGGGTGCGGCGTGGTGGGCGGCAACGCTGCCGGGGTGGCCGCACGGGCGATCGCGATCGCCTCAGCCGCCGGCATCGGCTGCGGCCGGCCGTGGCCGATGGCGCGCACCCGCTCCATCCAGGCGCCGATGCGCGGGAAGGGCGCCAGTTCGAAGGCCAGCCGCTGCGTGCGCGCGGTGAGGAACCACAACGGGTGATAGACCGCGAGATCGGCCACCGTCGGCTGCGCGCCGAGTATCCAGTCGCGGCCGTCGGCCAACATCGCTTCCACCAGCGGAATCTGCGCGCGCGCAAGCGGTGCGTTGCGGCGCGCCGCGCGCAGCATCGTGGCTGCGTCGGGCGCGGGCAGGCCGCGCATCGCCGACCGGTCGGCCTGCAGCCCCGGCGGCAGCACGTCGCCGTTCAGGCCCGACGCATACAGGGTGATCGGACGCATCAGCCGGTTCTCGGCCCACCAGGCAATCGCCTCGGCCTGCGCGGCCAGCGCCGGTGGCAGCAGCGGCGGCGCCGGATGCCGGCGCTCCAGTTCGCGCACGATGAGCCGCGTGTCGCACCAGATGTCGGCGCCGGCCTGCAGCACCGGCGTGCGCCGGTAGCCCCCGGTGAGGGCGGTCAGGTCGGGCTTGGGCGCCACCGGCGGGATCGTCACCGCGCCCCAGTCCAGACCCTTGAAGCCCAGCGCCAGCCGCGCCTTCTCGGCGAAATTGGAGAAGTCGTAGTGGTGCAGGATCAGCGCGGGCGCCACCTCGCTCAGCCCTGGGCGATCCGCTGGCCATGCTCGCGGGTGGCGTGGAAGGCCACCTCGGGCCAGCGCTCCTCGGTCACCTGCAGGTTGTAGCGGTTGCTGGACAGGTAGACCGGGTTGTCGTCGACGTCGCGGGCCATCCGGGCCGCCTGTTCGCGCTCGAAGCGCTTGCGCACCTCCTCGCCGGGGAAGATCAGCCAGCGCGCGGTGTGGATGTCGGCCGCGTCGTAGACCGCGTCGACCTTGTATTCGGTGCTCAGGCGCTGGGCCACGATCTCGAACTGCAGCACGCCGACCGCGCCCAGCAGCAGGTTCCCGGTCTCGGTCTCGAAGACCTGGATCGCGCCTTCCTCGCCCAGCTCGCGCAGCCCCTTGTAGAGCTGCTTGGACTTGAAGGGATCGCGCGGACGCGCGATCCGGAACAGTTCCGGCGCAAAATAGGGGATGCCCCGGAAGCTGAGCGCCTCGCCCTCGGTCAGGGTGTCGCCGATCTGCAGCTGCCCATGGTTGTGGATGCCGATGATGTCGCCGGCCACCGCGTCCTCGCTGGCCACCCGTTCATTGGCCATGAAGGTGAGCGCGTTGCCGATCTTCATGTCCTTGCCGGTGCGCAGGTGACGCACCTTGATGCCGGGCGAGTAGCGCCCGGAGCACACCCGGAAAAAGGCGATCCGGTCGCGGTGCTTGGGATCCATGTTGGCCTGGATCTTGAACACGAAACCGCTGAACGCCGGCTCGGTGGGCTGCACCTCGCGCAGGGTGCCGTCGCGCGGCTGCGGCGGCGGCGCCCAGTCGATCAGGGCCTGCAGGACCTCCTGGACACCGAAGTTGTTGATGCCCGAGCCGAAGAACACCGGCGACTGGGTGCCCGCCAGAAAACGCTCGAGCGACAGCGGTTCGCTGGCGCCGCGGATCAGCTCGACGTCGCTGCGCAGGGCCGCCACCTCGTCGGGAAAGAGCTCGTCCAGGCGCGGGTTGTCCAGACCGGTGATGCGCTCGGCATCGTCGGTGCGGCGCTCCTCGCCGCCGGTGAAGCGCATCAGCCGGTCGTTGAGCAGGTGGAACACGCCGCGAAACGCCTTGCCCATGCCCAGCGGCCAGGTGACCGGCGCGCAGTCGATGTGCAGCACCGACTCGATCTCCTCGAGCAGCTCCACCGGCGAGCGGACCTCGCGGTCGAGCTTGTTCACGAAGGTGATGATCGGGGTGTTGCGCAGCCGGCAGACCTCGAGCAGCTTGATCGTCTGGGCTTCGACGCCCTTGGCCGCGTCGATCACCATCACCACCGCATCGACCGCGGTCAGCACCCGGTAGGTGTCCTCGGAGAAGTCCTGGTGGCCCGGCGTGTCGAGCAGGTTGATGACGTGGTCGGCGTATTCGAACTGCATCACCGAACTGGTGACCGAGATGCCGCGCTGCTTCTCGACTTCCATCCAGTCGGAGGTGGCGTGGCGCGCGCTCTTGCGCGCCTTCACCGTGCCGGCCAGCAGGATCGCGCCGCCGAACAGCAGCAGCTTCTCGGTCAGCGTGGTCTTGCCGGCGTCGGGGTGGGAAATGATGGCAAACGTTCTTCGTCGCCGGACTTCCTCTGCGATCGACCCTTCAGCCATCAGACTTCTTTCCCGGTTGTGGATGACGCCCTGCCCGCTCGATGCGCCGGGCGCGGCGCGCGAGCCCCTGCTCGCCGGGCGGGCCGGATCGGCGAGGGCCGAAGTTTATCCCACCCCCGCCGCGGGTCGTCCGCGTCAGCGCAGCTCGGCCAGCGTGGCGTCGAGCAGCGCACGCGCGATGCTCAGCGGCGGGGGCAGCTGCGGCAGGTTCTCGGGCGTGAACCACTGCGCGTCGGCGAGTTCGACCGGGTCGTGGCGCATGTCGCCACCCGCATACTCGGCCTGGAACGCGATCATCAGCGAGTTCGGGAACGGCCAGCTCTGGCTGCCGAAGTAGCGCAGATTCTTGACCTCGACATTGACCTCTTCGCGGACCTCGCGGATCACCGCCTCTTCGATGGTTTCACCGGCCTCGAGGAAGCCCGCCAGCGCGCTGTAGCGCCCGGGCGGGAAGTTCACGCCGCGCCCCAGCAGCAGCTCGCGCCCACGGGTCACCAGCACCATCATCGCCGGCGAGATGCGCGGATACACCGTCAGGTTGCAGGCCGGACAGCGCTTGGCGCGCTCGTTGTCGGCCTGTTCGGTGCGGGTGCCGCAGGCGCCGCAGAAGCGGTGGGTGCGATCCCACTCGAGCACCTGCACCGCGCGCATCGCGATCGACAGCGTGGCGTCGTCGATCACCCCGAACCAGCTGCGCAGGTTCGCCGCGCGCAGCCCCGCGGGCAGCGAGCGCGCCGTCACATGGTCGTCCAGCGCCACCGCCATGTGGGTCTTGCCCTCGTGGCGGCCGATGCCGTGCACGCGCGCCGCCCGCAGCCCCTCGCCGCGATAGAAGCGCCAGGGCAGCGCGCCCGGCGAGTCGCTGAACAGGACCATGGCATCGCCCACGAAGACATGGGCGATGGCATCGTCGTCCAGCGTCAGGTTCAGCGCAGGGTCGAAACCGGCGGGTGTACGGATCATGGAAGGCGCTCGCGAGGAGTCAGGGGTGGATCGGGATGATAACGATTCGGTGCCGTCGCAACCGGCGCAAGTCCGCCTGCATCAGCTGAGCTGGAGCTTGAGCCACTGCCAGCTGCGCGAGTTGGTCTGGCCGTTGGGCACTGCCGCGGTCACCGTTCCCTCGCGCAGGGTGACCTCCTGGATCCGCGCGCCGGGCAACGGCGTGACCGTCATCGTGTAGACGGTCGCCGAGACCCGGGTGAACCCGCTCAGGGTCGCACCGAGCACGAACAGATCGCTCGCCGCGAACGAATCGGCGATGTCGAGATTGAAGGTCATGGTGAGCACCACTGGCCCGACGGCGAACACACCCGGCTGGCTGTCCGAGAAAGTCACCCAGGGGATCGGCAGCCGCGTGTCGAAGGGCTGGGTCAGGCGGTAGGTCGCGGTGTTGTAGGCGGTGCCCGTCTTGTCCTTGAACGCGGTCGGAAAGACGACGAGCTCGATCACGCCGCTGGTGTTCTCGAAGGGGGTGATCACCACCGTGTATTCGCGCGGCGTGACTTCGATGAAGCTGCCCGCCACGACTCGCGCACCGTTGAGCTGGAAACGGGTCGCGCCGAACGCGGTCACCGAATCGCTGAACAGGAAACTGACCAGCACCGGTCCGGCGGCGGTGCCGGCGGTGTCGGTCTCGATGATGAGGGTGGGCAGGACCGGCGCAGGCGTGGACTCGCCGCCGCCGCCGCCGCCGCAGGCGGCCAGACCACCGGCTGCGAGGACCGTCAGCACCGAGACGAGCGCCCGGCGGCGCGACAAGGGGGTGGCGCGCGACGCAAGCGGGTCGGTCAGCGGGCTGGGCGTTTGCATCATGGGAGTGGCCGAAAAGACAGATGGGCGGGCGAGCGTCGCTGGCATCAGGAAGCGGTTGACAGGCAGGCGACGGTAACCGATGGTTGCCAGCCAGCAAGACGGCCGGCGATCGATGGTTGCCGGCCAACAAGACGGCCGGCGATGTCGCCGACCGCGCCGATGGTAACGCGTCGGCCGGCGTCGGTCACCTCGCCGCTCGCGTGCGCGGCCCCGGCGACGGGCATCAGGCGACGCGCCGGCGCCGCGACGATCTTCAGGGAGGAATGACACATGGGCACCCAACCGACACCGGCGCAGGCGACGCCGGCCGACAGCGCCGCGCCCGCGATCCGGACGTTCCGGATCGCGATTGCCGAGCAGGAACTCGATGACCTGCGCGCCCGGCTGCGCAACACCCGCTGGCCGCAGGCCGAACCGGTCGCCGACTGGACCCAGGGCGCGCCGCTCGCCTGGATCCAGGACGTCTGCCGCTACTGGGCCGAGCAGTACGACTGGCGCGCGCGCGAAGCGCGGCTGAACCGCTTCGACCAGTACCTGACCACCATCGACGGGCTGGACATCCACTTCATCCACCAGCGCTCGCCGCATCCGCAGGCCCGCCCGCTGATCATCACCCACGGCTGGCCGGGCTCGGTGGTCGAGTTCCAGAAAGTGATCGGGCCGCTGGTCGACCCGGTGGCCCATGGCGGGCAGGCGGCCGACGCATTCCATGTGATCTGTCCCTCGCTGCCCGGCTTCGGCTTTTCCGGCAAGCCCGTCACCACCGGCTGGGGCGTCGAGCGGATCGCGCGCGCCTGGGCCGAACTGATGGCGCGGCTGGGCTATCCGAGCTACTTCGCGCAGGGCGGCGACTGGGGCTCGGCGGTGACGCGCGCGATCGGCGCATCGGACACCGCCCACTGCGCCGGCATCCATGTGACGCTGGCCATGGGCAGCCGCCCCCCGGTCAGCGCCGATCCGAGCCCCGAGGAGCAGCGCGCGCTGGCCGGCGCGAAGTTCTACCGCACCCACGACAGCGGCTACTCGAAACAGCAGTCGACCCGCCCGCAGACGCTGGGCTACGGGCTGGCCGACTCGCCGATCGGCCAGGCGGCCTGGATCCTCGAGAAATTCCAGGCCTGGACCGACTGCGACGGCCATCCCGAGACGATCCTGAGCCGCGACGAACTGCTCGACAACGTGATGCTCTACTGGCTCAACAACACCGGCACCTCGTCGGCACGCCTCTACTGGGAGAGCTTCGGCAAGCCCGGTGCCCGGGTCGGCGTGCCGGTGGGCGTGGCGGTCTACCCGAAGGAAATCGTCACCCCGGTGCGCGAGTGGATGAAGGCCGACTTTCCCGACATCCGGCACTTCGTGCAGATGCCGCGCGGCGGGCACTTCGCCGCGTTCGAGCAGCCGGAACTCTTCGTGGACGACCTGAGGACGTATTTCCGGCTGCTGCGCTGACGCGCGTGCGCCCGGTTCAGCTCATCACCAGGCCGCCGTCGATGTTGATCGACTGGCCGGTCATGTAGTCAGCGGCCGGCGAAGCCAGAAAGAGCGCCAGGCCCGCGACATCGGCCGGTGTCTGTGCCCGGCCCATCGGCACGCCGGCGACCCGCTGGCGCCAGACCTCGCCGTTCGCGCGGCCCTGCAGCGCGCCCAGGTCGCGGTCGATGCCCGCCCACATCGCGGTGTCCACCACGCCCGGGCACACCGCGTTCACCGTCACCTGCGGCGCGAAAGTGATGGCGGCCGACTGGGTGAGGCTGATCACCGCCGCCTTGCTGGCCCGGTAGTGCGGCATCACCGCGGCGATCGGTCCGGCCCCGGTGCGCCCGGCGACCGAGGCGATGTTGATGATGCGCCCGCGGGGCCGACCCTCGGCGAGCGCCGGTTGCACCAGCATCTGGCGGGCCGCCGCCTGCAACGACAGGAAGACGCCGGTCACATTGACCCCGAGCATCGTGTCCCAGTCGGCCGCCTCCAGTTCGAGCAGCGGGCGCACCTGCATCACGCCGGCATTGCACACCATCACATCGAGCCGGCCGTGGGCGCTCACCGCGGCCCGGACCTGGGCCGCGTTGTCGGCGGCGCTGCGCACATCGACGCGCAGCGCCTGCGCCTGCCCGCCCGCCTGGCGCACCGCGTCGGCGGCGGCGTGCGCGCGCCCCTCGTCGATGTCGCTGACCACCAGCCGGGCGCCCTCGGCGGCGAACGCGGTCGCGATGGCCAGGCCGATGCCCTGACCGGCGCCGGTGACGGCGACAACCAGGCCTTCGAGCGATTGGGCGGTCATGTCTGGCTCCTGATGAATGACGGGAAAAGAGGGAACGGAAAGCGACTCAGCGGCCGGTGCGCGGTCCTGGCGCATCGGCGGTCAGCACCCGCAGGCTGCCACGAAAGAAGGCAGCCCGCGAAACGCGGCCTTGCGCGATCAGCGGCGACACATTGGCCGACAGCAGGATGCGCGCCCGCAGCGAGGCCTCGGCCCGGGTGAACCCGAGGTCACGAAACGCCTCGGTGATGAAGTCGAGCACCAGCGACTCGGCCCGCTGCAGGGCGACCCGAGCCCTGGGGTCGATCGCCGCCCAGGCGCGCATCGCCGCATCGAGCTCGAAGGTGCCGGCCTTCACGCTGGCCCGCGCCAGGCTCCTCATGCGCGACACCGGACCGCGGTCGCGCCCGCGTACCGCGCTGTGCAGGTCCTTCATCACCCGGTCGATGCGGTAGTGCTCGGCCAGCGCGCCGAGGTACTGATCGAAGTCGGTGAAGTGGTGATAGAAGCTGCCGGTCGAGACCCCCAGCAGACGGGTCAGCGCGGCCAGCTTCACCGCCGGTATGCCGTGGCTGCACAGCAGCGTCTGGCCGGCCTGCAGCCAGTCGAGCGCGCTCAGCCGGCCGGGGACGGCCGCCCTGGTCACGGGCGCAGCAGCGGCAGGGGGCGAAGCAGGGGAAGCGGTGCGGCGCGCGGCAGACATCACGGCCCGATCAGCGGATGGGAACAGGTGCTCAGCATGCCCCACGCCGGCGCCTGCCGTCGAGGGCGGCGATAACAGCTATCGATGATTGGCACATAACATAAGCCATGCTATGGTATTTGCGAACCGCTTGGGCATCCTCCCCACTCACCGTCAGTCGCTCGCCACCGCCGGGCAACCACCATGCAGCCAGGATCGCCATTGCACCCGGGTACCGGCCGCGAGCCGAGTCTTTCGCAGGCACTGATGCGGGCGGTTCGCCTGCATGGGCCGGCGACCGCCATCGTGGACGGCGCACACCGCCTGAGCTGGGCGCAACTGGGCGAGCGGGCGGGACGGCTGGCCGGTGCGCTGCAGGCGCTGGGCATGCAACCGGGCGACCGGGTCGCCATGCTGTCGGACAACAGCCACCGCTACCTGACCTGGTACTTCGGTGTGCCCTGGGGCGGGGGCATCTTCACGCCACTGAACTTCCGGCTCGCGGTGCCGGAACTGGTGGCGATCCTGCGCGACAGCGGCGCGCGCCTGCTGATCGTCGATGACACCCACCTCGAGACGGCGGTCGAGCTCGCCCGCCAATGCCCGCTCGCGCACCTGATCCACGCCGGCGAAGGTCCGGCGCCGCCAGGCCTGCTGTCCTTCGAGTCGCTGATCGCCGAGGCCACTGCGGTCGCTGACGCCGGGCGTGCCGGCGACCAGATCGCCGCACTCTTCTACACCAGCGGCAGCACCGGCCGGCCCAAGGGCGTGATGCATACCCACGCGAACCTGATCGCCAGCGCAGTGGCCTACGCAGCCGCGATCGGGCTGAGCGAAGAGTCGGTCGCGCTGATCTCGGGGCCGCTGTTCCATGTGGGCGCCGCCGGCCTGTGCATTCCCGTCCTGGTGTCGGGCGGCAGCATCGTTCTGGCGCCGCGCTTCGAGCCGGCACAAGTGCTGCGGCTGATCGAGGCCGAACGGGCCACGGTGATGAGCCTGGTACCGACGATGCTGCGGATGCTGGTTGATCACCCGTCGGCGGGCATGCGCGACCTGTCCAGCCTGCGCACCCTGCTCTACGGAGCGGCACCGATGCCCGAGCCGCTGGTGGCACAGGCGCGCGCACTGCTGGCCAACACCGCCTTCACCCATTGCTATGGCATGACCGAATCAACCGCCAGCGTGTCGGTGCTGCCTTCGCGCTATGTGATGCCCTCGCACCGCCACCTGGGCAAATGGGCGTCGGCCGGTCGCGCGATCCTGGGCACCGACCTGGCGGTGGTCGACAGCCAGGACCGGGTGCTGCCAGCCGGAGACATCGGCGAGATCGTGGTCCGCGGCCCGCTGGTGATGCGCGGCTACTGGAATCAGCCCGAGCTCACCGCGCAGACGCTGCGCAACGGCTGGCTGCACACCGGCGATCTCGGCTCGATGGACACCGACGGCTTCGTCACCATCATCGACCGGCTCAAGGACATGATCATCACCGGCGGCGAGAACGTCTACTGCACCGAGGTCGAGGCCGCGATCCACGCCTTCCCCGGCGTGGCCCAGTGCGCGGTGATCGGCATCCCGCACCCGTCCTGGGGCGAGGCGGTACACGCGGTGGTCTCGCCCTCGCCGGGCGCACAGCTGCGCGCCGACGACATCATCGCTCACTGCCGCCGGCTGATCGCCGGCTACAAGTGCCCGCGCACCGTCGAGGTCCGCCACGACGCACTGCCGCTGAGCGGCGCCAACAAGATCGACAAACCCGCACTGCGCGCGCCCTTCTGGAAGGGTCACGGCAGCCGCCTCGTTTAAGACCGCCGGCGCGCGCCGGCCCCCCAGGAGACATCCGCATGGCACTGAAGACCCCGCAGCAGTACCTCGACAGCCTTCGTGACGGGCGCGTCATCTACTGGGAGGGTGAGCGGATCGATGACATCACCACGCACCCGCTGTTCCAGGTGCCCCTGTCGCTGGTCGCCGCCGATTACGAGTACCACGACGAGCACTACGGCGACCTGCGCCGCTACAACGCCGAGGACGGCGGCCAGGCACATCGCATCTACCAGATTCCGCGCACCGCCGAAGACCTCGCCACGCGCATCGAGATGATGCGGCACACCTCGATCGGCACCCTGGTCACCGGCGTCTTCATGGCGCTGATGAGCGTTCGCGAAGAGGTCGCCCGGGTCAACCCGATGTACGCCGAGAACATCGAGCGGCTGTACCGCCACTGCCGCGACAACGACCTGCGCGGCGCGGAAGTGATCACCGACCCGAAGGGCGACCGCAAGCGCCGCGCCCATGAACAGGACGACCCCGACCTGTACCTGCGCATCGTCGAACGGCGCGCCGACGGCATCGTGGTGCGCGGCGCCAAGCTCCACATCACCGCCGCCTCGCTGGTGCACGAGCTGGTGGTGATGCCCACCAAGGGCATGCGCCAGGAGGAGGCCGACTACGCGGTGTCGTTCTCGATCCCGGTCAACACCCCGGGGGTGAAGATCATCAACCGCAGCTTCGCGCCGGCCGAGCTCAACAGCTTCGACTATCCGGCCAGCGCGCATCACAGCTGCCCCGAGGGCTTCGTGGTGTTCGACGATGTGTTCGTTCCCTGGGATCGGGTCTTCCTGGCCGGCGAGGCCCAGCTGGCCAGCACGCTCGCGCGCTCGCTGGGCTTGTGGGAGCGCACGGGCGGCGTGGTCGAGGCGGTGCGCATGAGCGAGCTGTTCGTGGGCCTGGCCCAGCTGGTGACCGAGATGCAGGGCAAGGACAGCGACCCGGTCGCCCAGAACTCGATCGCCGAACTGATCACCTACGCCGAGATGCTGCGCATGTCGCTCGATTACGCCTGCCGCCACTTCGAGAGCACCGACTCGGGCATGGTGTTCCCCGACACACTGGCGATCAACGCCGCCAAGTACTACTACGCCGCCAACTATCACCAGACGGTGCGCTACCTGCACGACCTGGGCGGCGGGCTGGTGCTGACCCTGCCGCTGGAGGCGGACCTGCGCAATCCGGAATCCGGCCAGTACATCCGCAAGTATCTGCACACGAAGAAAGGCGTCGACATCGAAGCCCGGATGCGCGTCTACAACCTGATCCGCGACCTCACGGCCGATGCCTACGGCGGCTGGCAGTTCGTGGTCGCGCTGCAGGCCGGGGGCGGCCTGCCGGCGCAGCGCACCATGATGAACCGCACTTACGACATGGCACGTGCCAAGCGGCTGGCGCTCGCCGCGGCCGGCGTCGCGCCCGGCTGAACCAAGATGAACGACCCCGGCACGGCGCATTCGGGCGTCCAGGCGGACACCCAGACCGACGACGCCTTTCGCAGCGAGGTACGCAACTGGCTGCGCGAGAACCTGCCGCCCGACATGGTGGCGCGCAGCCGCACCGCGGTGCACCCGACCCGCGAGGACATGCTGGGGGTGAGCGCGGTGCTCTCGCGCCGCGGCTGGTCGGTGCCCGGCTGGCCGCCGGCTCATGGCGGCACCGGCTGGTCGGCGATGCGGTGCCAGATCTTCGACGAGGAACTCGTGCTCGCCGGAGGCTCGGCCAACAACATCCAGGGCGTGTCGCTGGCGGGCCCGGTGATCTGCGCCTTCGGCACCGCGGCGCAGCAGGCCCGCTATCTGCCCGGCATCCGCGAGGGGCGCGAATTCTGGGCGCAGGGATTCTCGGAACCGAATGCCGGCTCGGACCTGGCGTCGCTGCGCACGCGCGCCGTGCGCGAGGCCGACCACTACGTGGTCGACGGCCAGAAGATCTGGACTTCGCAGGCCATGATGGCCGATCTGCTGTTTTGCCTGGTGCGCACCGATCCCTCGGTCAAGCCACAGCGGGGGATTTCGTTCCTGCTGATCCCGATGAACCTGCCCGGCATCACCGTGCGGCCGATCCGCTCGATCGATGAAGGCGAGAGTCTGTGCGAGGTCTTCTTCGATTCGGTGCGCGTGCCGCTGGACAGCCTGGTGGGCGAGGAAGGCCGGGGGTGGGACTACGCCAAGTTCCTGCTGGCGCGCGAACGGGTGCAGACCGCCGAGGTGCCGCGCAACAAGCTGTATCTGGCCCGGCTCAAGGACATCGCGACGCGCCAGCACTACAACGGCGCGCCCTGGTCGGACGACACGGTGTTTCGCGACCGGGTGGCGCAGGTCGAGATCGACCTGCTCGCCCTGGAAGCGGGCGTCACCCGGGCGATCGAGAGCGCCGACGACAGCGCACTGACCCCGTCGGCCCTGAAAGTGGTGGGCTGCGAACTGATGCAACGCCTGCTCGGCCTGCAGGTCGAGGCACTGGGCGCGCAGGCCGCTGTGTTCGATCCGCTGACCGCTGGCAGCGAATCGCACGCCCAGGGCGTGGTCGCCGAATTCCTGTTCCGGCGCGCGGCCACCATTTACGGTGGCTCGACCGAAATCCAGAAGAACATCATCGCCCGGCTGCTGTTCCAGGGCGAGGGCGATACCGCCTGGGGCGACACCGGCGATCAGGCGATGATGCGCGCCAGCGCGAGCCGCTATGCCCTCGGCGAATTCGCGGCCAATGGGCGCACCGCGAGCGCCCTGCCGTCGCACGGCGCCGCCCGCGACGGCTGGCGCGGCCTGGCCGAACAGGGCTACACCGGACTGGGGCTCGGCCTGGCGTCCGGCGGCACCAGCGGCAACGCCGCCGATCTGGCGGCGGTGTGCGAAGCCTTCGGCGCGGCGCTCATGCCCCTGCCGTTCACCGCCCTGGCGGTCGAGCCGGGCCGGCTGATCGACGCCGCGCCGCTCAGCGCGAGCCAGCGCCAGTCGCTGGCCGACCGCCTGCTCACCGGAGACGCCCGGTTTGCGGTCGCACGGGCCGATCCCGGCACGGCGGCAGTGCGCGCGCACAGGGAACCGGGCGGCTGGCGGCTGACCGGACGCCGATGCACCGTCGCCGGCGCGGGCCTGGCCTCGCAGCTGTTCATCTGCGCCGAACGGGACAACGGCAGCGCGACGCTGTTCCTGCTCGATGCCGCGAGCCTCGGATCACGCCTGCGCGCGGCGCGGGCGATCGACGGCCAGGATCTGGCGATACTGGACCTGGATCAGCTGGCGGTCCCGGCCAGCGCGCAACTGGGCCCGGCCGGCGCGGTAACGGACACGGCAATGGACGCAGCGATTGCCAGCGCACGGGATCATGCGCTGGTGATGGCCTGCGCCGATGCGGTGGGCGCGATGGGCGAGGCGCTGCGAATCACCCGGGACTACCTGCTCACGCGCCAGCAGTTCGGCTCGGCACTGGCCGAGTTCCAGGCCTTGCGCCACCGGGTCGCCGAGATGCACGCCGAGCGGGCGATCGCCAGCGCGATGGTCGCCCGGGCGGCCGCTGCGCTGGCGGGTGATCCCGCTCATGCCAGCCGGATGGCGGCCGCCTGCAAGGCACGGGTGGGCCGGGCGGCGATGTTCGTGGCCAACCAGTCGGTGCAGCTGCACGGGGGCATCGGCATGACCGACGAGTATGTGATCGGCCGGTACTACAAGCGGCTGTTCACTTTCGAGGCGCTGCGCGGCAACGCCGCGCATCACACCCGGCGATTCGCCTGGGCGAGCCCGAGCGGCGCGTTACCAGCCTGAGCCGGGCGCCGGTCAGCCCGGCGTCCGTCGCTCCAAGGCCAGTGCTTACTTCGGCTGAAAGCCGCTCGCGGAAATAATCCGCGTCCAGACCTGGCTGTAGGCGCGCTCACGCGCAGCCAGCTGCGCCTGCGGCATGAAACCCACGGTAAGCCCCCATCCGGTCAGGCGCTCGCGGACATCGGCCCTGGCCAGCACCCGCGACAGGGCCGCCGAGAACTGCTCGATCACCTGGGGCGAAGTACCGGCCGGCGCGAAGAACCCGTAGTACGGCACATCCTCGAAGCCCGGCAGGCCGAGCTCGGTGAAGGTGGGCACCTCGGGGAGCGCCGCCTGGCGCGCGCTGCCCAGGACCGCGACCATCCGCAGCTTGCCGGCCCGATGGTTCTCGATGAAGTCGGGCACCGAGGCCACGCCGGCCGGGATCTGGTTGCCCAGCATGTCGGCGATCAGGGGGGCGCTGCCCCGATAGGGGGCCGCGACCGCATCGAGCTTGTTGCGCTCGCCGATCACGCTGACCAGGAACTCGGGCACCGACGCCGGCGCCGGGACACCGATGGTGGTCTTGCCGCCCTGGGCACGCACCCACGCGATGTACTCGTTGAAGGTCCGGGCCGGGGTGCCGGCGGACACCGCGAGCCCGTTGACGAAGGTGGCGAATCCGGCCACCGCGACGAAGTCCTGGGCCGGGTCATAGCCCGGGTTCTTCACCACCAGGGGCAGGATCGAGATGGTGTGGTCATGCGACAGGAACAGGGTGGTGCCATCGGGAGCCGCCGCCTTCAGGGCCTGGGCGGCGATCTGGCCGCCGGCGCCGGCCCGGTTCTCGACCACCACCGGCACACCGAGCTCGTCCTTGAGCTTGTCGGCCAGGGTACGGGCGATGGCGTCGGTGCCGCCGCCGGGCGGGAACCCGACCAGGATCTTCACCGGCTTGCCGGCCTGCGCGAAGGCACTGGCGCAAGCGAGGCTGACGAGAAGCGCGAACAGGCTGCGCATGAGACGAGTGGGCATGACGGTGCTCCGGGCGGGGGTTGGGTGAAGACCGGTGCGCAGGCGGGGCACGCGACGGCCGGACAGACCCGATTCTCTCAAGTTCCAGCCAACAGGGGAAACCCGGCGCACGCCGGCACCGGCGCGCCAGACGGGCAACTGCCTACAATGTCGACATGTCACCAGACCTCGCGAGCCTCTTCGAACGCAATCGCCTGTGGGCGGCCAGGACCGAGGCGCGCACCCCGGGCTTCTTCACCGGCCTGCTCAGCCAGCAGCAGCCGCGCTACATGTGGATCGGCTGCGCCGACAGCCGGGTGCCGGCCAATGAGCTGGTCGATCTGCTGCCCGGCGAGATGTTCGTGCATCGCAACGTGGCCAACCTCCTGGTGCACTCGGACCTGAATGCACTGAGCGCGATCCAGTACGCGGTCGATGTGCTGGGGGTACAGCACATCATCGTGGTCGGCCACAGCAACTGCGGCGGGGTGCGCGCAGCGCTGACCAACCAGCGGGCCGGCCTGGTCGACAACTGGCTGCGCCATGTGCAGGATGTGCGCGACACGCACGAGGCCTTCCTCGAGCGGCTGCCCGAGCACCAGCGGGTCGATGCGCTGGTCGAGCTCAATGTGCTGGAGCAGGCCCGCAACGTGTGCCGCACCACCGTGGTCCGCGATGCGTGGCAGCGCGGCCAGACGGCGGTGGTGCACGGCTGGGTCTACGGCCTGCACAACGGCCTGCTGCAGGACCTGCGCATCACCGCGACCTGCCTGGACGAGGTGGGCCCGGCCTACGACGCGGCGCTGGCGGGTCTGCTGGCCCGCTGGGAAGGGCTGGCGGCATGAACGACAGCGCCCGCATCGAACAGCGGCTGGCCGATCTGGAGATCAAGGCCAGCTTCACCGAGGACCTGGTCGATCACCTGAACGAAGTCATCGTGCGCCAGCAGCAGCAGCTCGAGCGGCTGGCGCGCGAGATCGCGCAGCTGCGCGAACAGGCGCAGTCCCAGGGCGGCGACGCCGGCGCCTTTCGCAGCCTGCGCGACGAACTGCCGCCGCACTACTGATGCTGCCCCTGCTGTCGGGCTATCCGGAATCGGTGGTCGCCGCGGCCCGCGAGGCGCTGGCGCAGGGGCGTGTCGCCGCGCACCTGGCCCGCGTGTACCCGGAGCGCCACCAGGTGCGCAACGACCCGGCGCTCTACCGCCATGCGATGGACCTGAAGCAGCGCCACCTGCGCAACGCCCCGGTGCTGGCGCGGGTCGGTTACGACAACCGGCTGCAGATCGACCAGCGGGCGCTGGGCACTCTGACCGCCATCTCGCGGGTGCAGGGCGGCCAGCTCAAGGCCAAGCGCGAAATCCGGGTGGCCGCGGTCTTCAAGGACGCGCCGGCCGCGATGCTCGAGATGATCCTGGTGCACGAGCTGGCGCACCTGAAGGAGCTCGAGCACAACAAGGCGTTCTACGCGCTGTGCGAGCACATGCTGCCCGGCTACCACCAGATCGAGTTCGACACCCGGCTGTACCTGACGATGCTGGCGATGCGCGAGGCGGCCGACAAGGCCGCGCCCGCAGACGGCGCGCTCAGCGCGCCAGCGCCGCCTCGCGCGCCTTGATCTGCAGGGCCAGGTACTTCGAGAAGATCCGGCACTGCGCCAGGCTGCCCGCGGTGAACCACAGGCCGGGCTGCGCCGTCGGGCGCCACATGTTGCGCAGCTCCCCGCCCTCGTCGAAACCCCACACCGGCCCGATCCGATCGGCGATCGCGTCGCCCAGCTGCGCGCGCACCAGTTCCTGCTGGTTCAGATACCCGGTCGCCAGCACCAGCAGGTCGGCACCCACCGTGCGCCCGTCGCGCAGCCGCGCCCCGCCCGCCTCGAAGCATTCGATGTCATCGAAAGACAGCAGCCCGATCTCGCCGCGCGCGATCAGGTCCGAGCAACCGACGTTGAAGTAGTAACCGCCGCCGCGGCGCAGGTACATCATCTGGAAGCCGGTGTGGTCCTCGCCGTCGGTCAGGCGAAAGCCGCGCGCGGCCAGCGCCTGGCGCAGCGGCGCATCGGCCTGGCTGGAGGCGGCGGTGGACAGCTGGTAGGCCTGGCGCAGCACCGGATGGGGCATCGCGGTGGCCAGCAGGTCACAGTCGTCGGTGGGCATGCCTTCGGCGTAGAGCGCATAGACGCGCTGCGCCTCGCGCAGGCTGACCACATGGGTCGGACTGCGCTGGATCAGGGTGACCCGGGCGCCGCTCGCGTGCAGGTCCTGGGCCACATCATGGCCGCTGTTGCCGGTGCCCAGCACCAGCACGTCGCGCCCTTTCCAGGCGGCGCCCTCGGTGTAGCGGCCGGAATGCATCACCGTGCCGGCGAAGTCGGCCAGCCCGGGCAGCGCCGGGCGCACCGCGATGCCGCTCACGCCGGTGGCCATCACCAGGTGACGCGGGTGCATGACCCGCTCGGCGCCCCCGGCGGTGCGCAGTCGGATGCGCCAGTGGCCAGCGGCCTCGTCATACGATCCGCCGACGAGTTCGGTGTCGCACCAGCAGTTCAGCTCCATCGCCTCGGCATAGGACTCGAACCAGTTCGCCAGCTTGTCCTTGGGGATGAACACCGGCCAGGTCGAGGGAAACGGCAGGTAGGGCAGGTGGTTCACATGCACTTCGTTGTGCAGCGTGAGCGAGTGATAGCGATGGCGCCAGTTGTCGCCGATGCGCGCCTGGCGATCGATGACCAGGGTGTCCACGCCGAGTTGCCCCAGGCGCGCGGCGATCGACAGGCCGGCCTGGCCGGCGCCCACCACCAGCACCGCCGGGTCGCGCCCCTCGTAGGCCTGGGCGTGCCGGCGCCGGTCCAGCCAGTTCTCGCCGCCGAACACCCGCGAGGCCTCGACGCCACCCACCGGCTGGCCGGCGCGGGTCGTTGCCGGCTCGTGCAGCGCCGCCAGCGCGGTCACCAGGATCCAGGCGCGAACGCCGCCCGGCCCGTCGGGGTCGGCGACCAGGCGCAGCACCCCGTCGGCGGTCCCGGCGGCGGTGTCGAAGGCGAACATCGCCTCGATGACGGCGACCCCGGCGCGCACCGCCCGGTGCGGCGCGGTGCGCGCCGGCGCCAGGCGCAAGCCGCTGGGGCGGGTGCTGGCCAGGGTGCGGTCCAGCGCGGCGGCGATGCCGGCGCGACCGCTGACGGTCTGCAGGGTCGCGCTGAAGGCGACCAGGTCGCGCCAGTGGCCGTCGGGGCTGAACATCCCGGATGCCGCGGCGACATCACCGGCCGCCAGGGCCACCCCGAAGGCGTTCAGCCAGGCCTGCGCCGCCACCGCGGGGGTCAGACCCGCCAGCCCGTTGTCGTTCATCGCATCGCTCCGCTGTGCGCCAGCCCCGGCCGGCCGCTGCCGGGTTGAGGTCCGGTTCGCGCATTCTAGACGCGCCGCCCGGCGTCGGGATTTCAATCGTCGAACCTGGCGCAAGGCCGCGCCAGCCCGGGCCGGTAGACTGAAGTCTTTCCTGACACCGTCGCCCCCATGAAGATCTTCTACGGCTGGAAAATGGTCAGTGCCGCCGCTGGCATCCAGCTGTTGCACGCGGCCCTGCTGCATCAGGCATTTGGTGCCTATTTCGCGGTGTTGACCGAAGAAAAGGGCTGGAGCAAGACCTCGCTGTCGGCGGCCTCGGCCATGCAGTCGATGGAGACCGCCATCATCGGCCCGCTGCTGGGCTGGGCGATCGACCGTTTCGGCCCGCAAACCATGATCCGGGTCGGCATCCTGACCTTCGGCGCCGGCCTGATGCTGTTCAGCCAGATCGACACCCTGCCCGGCCTGTACGGCGCGGTGCTGGTGATCGCGCTGGGCTCGAGCCTGTCCGGCTATTTCCCGCTGAACATCGCGATCATCCACTGGTTCGAGCGCAAGCGCGCCCGGGCGCTGTCGATGTCCGGGCTCGGCCTGGCGCTGGGCGGCATCCTGGTGCCGGTGGTGGCCTGGTCGATCCTGCACCTGGGCTGGCGCACCACCGCCTTCGGCTCGGGCGTGCTGGCGATAGTGATCGGCTGGCCGCTGGCCACCGTGTTCCGACGCCGCCCGCAGGACATGGGCGAGACGGTCGACGGGCTGCCCCCGCCGACCGCCGCCGAAGCGGCGGCGGCCGACAGCACGCCGCAGCGCGAGTTCACCGCCCGAGAGGCGCTGCGCACCAGCGCCTTCTGGCTGCTGTCGCTGGGCCACGGCTTCGCGCTGCTGGTGGTGACCGCGGTGAATGTGCACGCGATCACCCACATGCGCGAGTCCCTCGGCTATTCGGTGCCGCAGGCGGCGCTGTACATCATGATCATGACCATCTCGCAGGTCGGCGGCGTGCTGATCGGCGGCGCGGTGGGCGATCGCTACAGCAAGCGCTGGATCTGCGCGGCCTGCATGCTGATGCACGCCGGCGGCCTGCTGATGCTCACCTACGCCACCGGCCCGCTGATGCTGACTGCCTTCGCGATCCTGCACGGCACGGCCTGGGGGCTGCGCGGCCCCTTCATGCAGGCGATCCGGGCCGACTACTTCGGGCGCCGCTCGATCGGCATGATCCTGGGCCTGTCGTCGCTGATCATCGCGATCGGCCAGATCGGCGGGCCGATGGTGGCGGGCCTGTTCGCCGACGCCACCGGCGACTACCGCACCGGCTTCACCGTGCTGGCGGTGGTGGCCGGGCTGGGCTCGGTGCTGTTCGCCACCGCGCGCAAGCCGGGCTGAGCGCGCAGCGCGAACGAGTCACCGCGCGCAGCGCGAACGGGTCACCGCGCGCAGCGCGAACCGCCCGCACTCGGCGCCGGGCCCGCCTCCCCGCTCAGGTGCCCACCACCCCGCCATCGCCGCGCCGCACCGCCACGGTGGCCGAGCGCGGCCGGCCGTCGGGCCGGAAATCGGGCCAGTTCGAGAGCCGGCGGGGATCGGCCGGGTCGGTCCCCAGACTGCCGACTTCGCCGGGGTGCTGGATGTTCACGAACAGCGTGCGCCCGTCCGGCGTCATGCAGCCCCCGGTCAGCTCGCAGCCCCGCGGACCGGTCAGGAAACGCCGCGCCACGCGGGTGACCGGATCGATCGCCAGCACCTGGTTGTTGCCGTAGACGCGGTGATCGTCCTTGAGCAGGACATTGGGCGAGACATCGGTCTGCACCCACATCACGCCGCGCGCATCGATGAACAGCCCGTCGGGTGAGGCGAAGAGATCGCCCTGGAGGTTGCCGCGCACCGCCGGATTCGCGTGTTGCGGGTCGCCCGCCAAGACAAAGGTCTCCCAGGTGAAGCGGCTTGCGGTGTGGTCGCCGCCCGCCTCGGCCCAGCGCATGATGTGACCGTAGGGATTGGGCGCGCGCGGATTGGCCGGGTTGGCCCCCTCGGCACCCTGGCGGCCGCGCCCGACGTTGTTGGTGAGCGTGAGGTACAGGTCGCCGGTGCCGGGATGGCGGGCGATCCACTCGGGCCGGTCCATCCGCGTCGCGCCCACCTGGTCGCCGGCAGCGCGCGCGAACATCACCACCGCGGCCTGCGAGTCGAAACCATTGGCCGCGGTCAGACCGTTGCGCCCGTGCACGAGATCGAGCCACTCGCCGCTGCCATCGGCGTTGCAGCGCGCCACCTGCAGCGTGCCCTCGTCGAGCAGCGTGCGGTTGGCGGCCCGGTCGTGCGGATTCCAGGGCCGGCTGCTGACGAACTTGTAGAGGTATTCGAAGCCACGATCGTCACCCGAGTAGACCACCACCCGCCCGTCGCGCGCGATCACGGTGGTGGCGCCCTCGTGGGAGAAGCGGCCCAGGGCGGTGCGCTTGACCGGCACCGAGTCCGGGTCGAAGGGGTCGAACTCGACCACCCACCCGAAATGGTTGGGCTCGTTGCGGCTGCGCACCATGTCGAAACGCGGATCGGCCTCGCCCCAGCGAAAGGAGAACCGCACCTTGGGGCTGAGCTCGTAACGCTCCTCCATCCGGGTCGGCTCGGCGGCGGGCCGAAAATGGAAGCTGAAGTTCTCCTCGCAGGTGAGGTAGGTGCCCCAGGGCGTGAAGCCGCTGGCGCAGTTGTTGAGGGTGCCCAGCGCCTCGCGACCGTCCGGGCTGGCAGCGGTGCGCATCAGCGGGTGACCGGCCGCCGGGCCACCGATGCGCATCGGCGTGTTCGCGTGGATGCGGCGCGCGTGGCGCGACGGTCGCACCAGCTGCCAGCGGCCCTCGACCAGCCGGATCTCCTGGACCGAGCAGCCCAGCGCCGCCTGCGCCTTGCGCACCTTGGCCAGCGACCAGTTCGCCATGCCGTCGGGGAACAGGCCGCCGTTGTCGGGATACTCGTGATTCATCACCAGCAACCCGTGGTTGGAATTGTCCGAGCCCAGCGGCAGCGGAAAGAAATGCATGCCGTCGTGATGGGTGCCCGACTGCAATTCCTGGTCGGCCGCGCTGTTGCCGGCATTCCACTGAAACGCCGGCATGCCGCGCACATCGCCGATCGGGTCGCCCCAGGCCACCACCACATCGGCGCGGTAACCCTCGGGCACGCGCACCGCGTCCTCGGCAGAGGTCGGGATGCCCTTGAATCCCACCAGCGGACCGCCCGAGACCGGGAGCGCGGCACAGCCCTCCAGCGCCAGCACCGAGGCGAGCGACGCGGCGGTGGCGCCGGTCATCAGGGTGCGCCGGGCCGGGTTGGCGATCAGCTCGGCCATGCTCGGATGGCGCGAAGGGTTCGGGGTACCGGCATGCGGCTCGAAAAATCGACTCACCATCTCTCCTGCGAAAAAAGGGCTCGGCTACTGCTTGCCGATGCGCCTGACCACCGCAGCCATCACCGCGGCATCGGCCTGCACGAAGCGCGCGAATTCGGGGGCGTCCAGGTACTGCATGGGGGTTCCGGCGGTCGCGATGGTGCGCACCACCCGCTCGTCTTCGGCGGCACGCCGGGCGACCTCGCGCAGGCGCGCCACGACCGGCTCGGGCGTGCCGGCCGGCGCGAACAGTCCGGCCCACTGCGTGAACCCGACCGAATAGCCGAGCTCCTTCAGGCTGGGCACCTCGGGCAGCGCCGCCAGGCGGCCCTCGCCCCAGTGCGCCAGGGCCCGCAACCGGCCGGCGCGGACCAGTTGCACGATGGTCGAGGGCCCGGTCGCCAGGGCCTCGACCTGCCCCCCGAGCAGCCCGACCACCGCCGGACCGGCGCCGGTGTAGGGCACGTGGAGCATGAAGGTGGCGCTGGCCTGCTTGAGCATCTCGATCGGCACGTGCATGGTGCCGTAGGTACCCGATGAGCCGAAGGTGATCGCGCCCGGACGGACCCTGGCATCGGCAAGAAACTCCGCCAGCGTCTTCCAGGGACTGTCGGCCCGCACCACCAGCACCGTCGGGTCGGCGGTGAACCGGGCGATCGGCACCAGTTGCTGGAGCTGGTACATCGGCACGCGCTCGAGCACCTTGTCGGCCTCGGGAATGATGGTCACCGACGAGAGCGCCATCAGCAGCGTGTAGCCGTCGGGTCGCGCGCGCGCGACCTGCGCCATGCCCACGCCGCCGCCCGCGCCCGCCTTGTTCTCGACCAGCACCGGCTGCCCCAGCAACCGTGACATCGCTTCGGCGACCGGGCGCCCCACGGTGTCGGCCACACCGCCCGGCGGAAACGGGACGATCAGCGTCACCGGCCGGGTCGGATAGACGTCCTGGGCGACCGCCGGCAACGGCAGGGCGGCGCAAAGCCAGGCGGCCAGAAACGCGCACACCGGCGCAAGCCGGTCGCGCAGGCGTCTGGGCAGTGATGGGGCACGGCTGTTCATGATGGAATCCTCCTGTGCATCGCGGCCGCGTTGGCGCGGCAGGCGAACTGAAAACCGATGAATGATCGTTCGGCGCGGAACTAGACAGCGGTCCCGAACACCGCCCCGACCGCGGCGGTCAGACCCATGGCGAGCGCGCCCCAGAAACTGACGCGCCAGGCAGCGCGGGCCATGGGCGCGCCGCCGGCACGCGCCGCCAATGCGCCCAGCATCGCCAGGAACACCAGCGACAGACCGCCCACCAGCGCCAGCAGCAGCGAGCGCGGCGCCACCAGCGCGACCGCCAGCGGCAGCACGGCGCCGACCGCGAAGCTGGCCGCCGAGGCGAGCGCCGCCTGCACCGGCCGCGCGCTCAGGGTCGCCGAGATGCCCAGCTCGTCACGGGCGTGTGCACCCAGCGCGTCGTGGGCGGTCAGCTGCACCGCCACCTGGGCGGCCAGCGCCGGATCGAGTCCGCGCGCCACATAGATCGCGGTCAGCTCGCGCAGCTCGCCGGCCTGGTCGACGGCGAGCTCGGCGCGCTCGCGTTGAAGATCGGCGCGCTCGGTGTCGGCCTGGGAATGCACCGACACATATTCGCCGGCAGCCATCGACATCGAACCCGCCACCAGACCCGCCACGCCGGCCACCAGGATGTCGGCGGCCGACGCCCCGGCCGCCGCCACGCCCAGCACCAGGCTGGCGGTGGACACGATGCCGTCGTTGGCGCCCAGCACCGCCGCGCGCAGCCAGCCGATGTGTTCGGTGCGGTGGGCTTCCGGATGACGGGGGCGCATAGTGAAGGGGAGGATAACAGGCGTACCCGGGCCGACGATGACCGCCGTCGCCGCAACGCGAGTCTGACGCGAGCGCAGGCCGGCGCGCGGCGGCGCCCAGTCAGTCGAACGGCGAATACCGGCCGCCCGGGCCCACCGGACGGGGCGCAAAGCTGACGCGGCGGCGCTCGAGGAGGCGCTCCTGCGGGCCCGCCCCCGCCAGCCGACCCTCGACCAGCTCGTACCCCAGCAGGGCGAACACGCGCCCGCCCAGAAAGATCGGGCGCGCATTGCCGTACCAGTCGACGCAGGAGGTCTGGCAGGCGTCGTCACGCGGCACCGACGGGGCGGCACGCAACTCACCCAGCGGACTGAAGGCCAGGTCACGCTGGCGCAGGAACAACACCGCCGCCGAGGCCGAGCGGCCCGCAACCGCACCGGACCGCCCGGCCTCACCGCCCTCGATGATCGGCAGACCGAGCAGCCCGCCGTCCTCACCGGTGGCCCGAAAGAAGAAGCCGTGGGTGCGCGACTCGCCCTGGCTCGCGCCGGGACGCACATGGCGTGCGGCCAGCATCGCGCCCGGGCGCGCCGGGCGCATGGGGGTGGCCAGACGAACGCTGGTGAAGTGCAGGTCGCCGCCGGCGCCACCGACCAGCACCGCGTCGGTGCCCATCGCCTCGATGCGCTCCACCGCGTGGCCGGGGCGCAGCGCCACCGGCTCCTCATCGCCGGCGTAACGCAGCGCCCAGGCCGGCGCGGCCCCCGCGCCACCGGACGGCAGGGAGAATCGATCCCGGGCCTGGGTGCCCCACAACAGCCAGTCGCCCACGAAACGGTTCTGCAGCACCTCCCCGCCCGGCGTTTGCACGGCATCACCGCCCGGCGCCGGCAGACGCCGGTAGTGCTCGCGCCGCGCCACGCCACGCCCATCGCCGAAGGCCGACAGCGGCACGCGCAGCAGCGCCAGCGCGCCGACGCTTCGTTCGCCCCCGCCCATCGCCTCGCCCGGCCCGGCTTCACGCAACAGCACATTCAGGTGGCCGCTCGGATCCTCGAGAAACGACAGCTGATCGATCGGCACGCCGGCGGTCTTCAGCGCGCCGGGCACACCGCCATCGAGCGGCAGGCGAAACACCGCCGAGCGCGGCGCCACGGCCGGCAACGGCCGGTCGGGATGGCCAGGCGGCACCGGATACCCGAAGCGGCGTCGGACCGCCGGCGCAGTCCACACATAGACGGCCGACTGCGACACATGAAAGACCCGGCCCGCCGGCCCCAGCACCGCGGTCGACTCGCAGCGCATCGTCGCGTCGTCACGCAGCTCGCACACGGTGACGGTGTGCAGCGCCAGCGGCTCGGCCGGATCGAAGTCGTCATCGGTGCGATAGACGCGGGTGGCCGGCAGGATGCGCTCGAAACCCGCCGGGGTCGTGCTGCCCAGCCAACGCCGCACCCCGGGCATCGACTCGAGCGGCGCCGGGCCGGCGGCGTACAGCAGCAGGGGGGTGTAGAACACCAGGCGCCGCCCGATCAGCCGGCTCGCAAAATTGCGCGTCGAGTAGTAATCGAAGCTGCGCAGGTGATAGGTCGCGCGATAGGCGAGCGAGCCGTCGGCGCCGAGGGCGAACAGCCCGACCTCGGTCGCCCCGCGCAGATAGCTGAACCCGATCACCACCACCGTGGACTCGCTCACCAGCAGCTCGTCGTACCAGGCGCCCTGGGCCGCGGCGTCGGGCGCGTGGGCATCGATCAGCGCCACCGGGCGCAGGTCGTCGGCGCCGACCCGCACGGTGAAGAGGCGGCCACGCCGCAGGATCACCAGGAAATCACCCGCCTGCTTGACGATGCCCCCCTCGTCCACCCCGGCGACCTGAACATTGGTGATCGATTCGGCAGCGCCGGTGGCGCCGGGCGACGCGCCCGGGGAGGCGGATTGGGACACCATGGGCGCATTCATCGGCATGCTCATCGGAACCGCGCCAGGCCCCGCCCGGCGACGCCCGGCGCCGAGCTTCTCGGCGGCGGCCCGCCAGCGCGCCAGCGCGTGCGACAGGGCCGCTTCATCACGGTAGGGCTGTAACCCGGGCTGTAACCCGGGCTGCACCCCGGGCCGCAACCCGGCCGGCGTCGCGGCGTGCAAGCGGGCGCCGACGCCGCCCTCGGGCAGCGGGCACAGGCCGGCGAACAGCGCGGCGGCCAGGACGGTTCTTCGGTTGGTCATGAGCGCTTTCCGGTTGACTCGACAATCCATTGAACGCACGACGCCGGAAAAAGGGTCAGGGGGGTCAGGAGAATCCACTGCCCGGGCAGCCGCAGCCGCGCTTTCGAAACCGGCGCGCGGGCGATCCCACTATCATCGGCCATACCCCCGACACGCGAGCCTTACCATGCGCACCATCTTTTCCCCCGAACACGAACAGTTTCGCGAACAGGTCCGCCGGTTCTGCGAGCGCGAGATCAAACCCCACTACCGCGACTGGGAAAAGGCCGGCCACAGTCCACGCGAGTTCTGGCGCAAGGCGGGCACGCACGGGCTGCTGTGCACCACCATCCCGACCGAATACGGCGGGCCGGGCGGCGACTTCCTGCACGCCTGCGTGGTCACCGAGGAAATGGTCCGGGTCGGCGCCAACCTGGGCATGCCGGTGCACTCGGACATGGTCTCGCCCTACCTGCTGCACTACGGCAGCGAGGCACTGAAACAGCGGCTGCTGCCGCGGTTGTGCGCCGGCGAGATCATCGGCTCGATCGGCATGACCGAACCGGGGACCGGCAGCGACCTGAAGAACATCCGGACCAGCGCGGTGCGCGACGGCGACGAATGGGTCATCAACGGCCAGAAGGTCTGGATCACCAACGGGTTCAACTGCGGCGTGGTGCTGGTGGCCTGCAAGACCGATCCGGCGGCCGGCGCCAAGGGCGTGTCGCTGATCGCGGTCGAGGAAGGCACCGCCGGCTTCAGCCGCAGCCAGCCGATGGACAAGATCGGACTGAAGGCGCAAGACACCGCCGAACTCTTCTTCGACAATGTGCGCGTGCCGGCCGGCAACCTGGTGGGCGAGCAGGGTCGCGGCTTCGTCTACCTGATGCAGCAGCTGCCCCAGGAGCGCCTGGTGATCGCGCTGCGCTCGGCCGCCACGCTGGAGCACCAGCTCGAGCAGACCATCCGCTACACCAGCGAGCGCAAGGTCTTCGGCAACCCGATCATCGATTTCCAGAACAGCAAGTTCAAGCTCGCCGAGGCCAAGGCCTACATCGCGATGCTGCGCTCGTTCGTCGACCAGTGCGCCGCCGAGCATGTGGCCACCGGCATCAGCAGCGAGAAGGCGGCGATGGCCAAGCTGGTGGCCACCGAGATCATGGGCCGCTACCTCGACGAGTTCCTGCAGTTGCACGGCGGCTACGGCTACAGCGCCGAGTACGAGATCGGCCGCGCGTGGGTCGACGCGCGGGTCAGCCGCATCGCCGGCGGCGCCTCCGAGGTGCTGAAGGACATCATCAGCCGCAACCTGTGAGCGCTCGCCGCGTGGCCCGCCAACCCCTCGACTGGAACCTTGACATGACACTGCCGAACCGTTTCCGGCGGACCCTGGCGGCACTGGCCGCGCTGGCCCTCGCGCTGCCGGCCGGGGCGCCACGCGCCCAGGAGTGGCCGACCCGGCCGATCCGCTGGATCGTGCCCTACCTGCCCGGCACCGCTCCCGACATGACGGTGCGCGCCATGGCCGAGGCGCTGACCGAGATCCTGAAGCAGCCTCTGGTGGTCGAGAACAAGGCTGGGGCGGGCGGCAACATCGGCGCGCAGCAGGCCGCGCGCGCACCGGCCGACGGTCACACCTGGGTGTACTCGGCCACCCCGATGGCGATCAACATGCGGATGTACAAGAACCCCGGTTTCGATGTGATGGCCGACTTCGCCCACGTCAGCCGCATCGTCACCTCGGATGTGCTGGTGGTCGTCAGCGCCGACTCGGGCATGCGCACCCTGAAGGATCTGCTCGAGCGGCTGAAGAAAGACCCGGGAAAGCTCAACTTCGGCTCGGGCGGGGTCGGCACGCCCGCGCATCTCGGGGCCGAACTGCTGCTCAACGCCGCCGGCGCCCAGGCCGTCCATGTCCCGTTCAAGGGCGCGGTCGATTCGATCAACGCGGTGGCCGGCCGACAGATCGACTTCACGCTGACGATCTTCCAGGTGGGGCTGGCCCAGGTGCGCAGCGGCCGGCTGGTCGCGCTCGCGGTCACCGGCCCGACCCGCAACCCGCAGCTGCCCGGCGTGCCGACCCTGGCCGAAGCCGGTCTGCCGGGCGTGAGCCTGGTGTCGTTCGGTGGCGTTTCACTCCCGGCCGGCGCGTCGCCGGCCATCGTGCGGCAGGTCAACGACTCGATTCGTCAGGCGCTGGAACGACCGGCGGTGCGCGCCAGGCTCGAGGCGCTGGGCTCGACCATCAGCGCAGGAACGCCCGAGCAATACGCTGCCGACATCCGGGCCGAGATCGTCCTCACCGAACGGATGATGAAGCTGGCAAAACTCGAGGCGCAATAGCGGCTCGAGCGCACTGCGACAGCACCCGGGGGCGCGACAGCGGGCCGCCGGCTCAGATCGGCGCCGGCGTGAACGGCATCGGCTGGCGGGTGCGGATCGCGTCGCGACCGCCGAAGTGCTCGATCATCGCCGCCTGATCGGCCAGGGCGCGGGCATCGGTCGCTTCGGGATCGAGCCAGCCGCGCAGCGTCGCTTCGAGTTCGGCGCGCACCGGCGCATGGGCGGCCGAGTCGGCCAGATCGACCAGCTCCTGCGGGTCCTGCTGCAGGTCGAAGAGCTGCGCCGGGTAGTCGATGTAATGGACGTACTTGTAGCGCGGGCTGCGCACCATGTAGAAGCCATGGGGCGCGCCGATGTGGAACTGCGAGAGCACCGAGCGCTGCGCCTGCGCGCCGTCGGCCAGATCGACCAGCGAACAGCCCGGCAACTGGAGTTCGTCGATCCCGTCGGGCGCACCGGTGGCCGCCAGCACCCAGGGGGCGATGTCGGTGTGCACCGCCGGCGTCGCCACCACCCGACCGGGTGCGAACCCCTCGCCCACCGCGATCAGCGGCACGCGGGCCGACTCCTCGTACATCGTGCTCTTGCCCCACAGACCGCGTGAACCGAGGTTGTCGCCATGGTCGCTGGTGTAGAGCACATCGGTGGTGTCCCACAGGCCAGTGCGATCGAGCACCGACAGGATCTTGCCCAGGTTCTCGTCCATGAAGGAGGTCAGGCCGAAATAGCCGGCCAGCGCGCGTTGAACATCGGCCGGCTCCTTGAAGTCGAGGTCGTAACAGGAGCGCCGTGCGTGGTGCACGACATAAGGGTGGGTGGGCCGCTCGCCGGCGGCGTAGAGCTTGGGCGGCGGCAGCTGCATCGCGGCGTAGCGATAGAAGTGCTCCGGCGGCGCGGTCAGGGGGAAATGCGGGGCGACCAGTGACACGAACAGCACCCAGGGCTTGTCGTCGTGGCGCTGCGCCGCCTCGTGCAGCCAGATCTGGGCCTGCGCGGTGATCCGCCGGTCATAGAGCGTGTAGGCGCTCTCGCCGGGAATCGCGCCCTGCAGCAGCTTGCGCCCGGCATGGCGAATGACGTCGGCCTCGCGAAACAGCATCTGCTGGTCGCCGGTGCCGCCTTCGATGTGCATCGCCAGCTGCGACTCGGTCAGACCGAAGTCGTCGCCCTCGTGGCCCCGGAAATGCAGCTTGCCGATCGAAGCCACCCGATGGCCGCGGTCACGCAGCGCATGGTGCCAGCCGCGCGGGCGGCCGTCCCAGGCGATGACGTTGTCCCAGCAGCCGAGCTCGTGCACCGGGCGACCGGTGGCGAAGGCCGCGCGCGCCGGCACGCAGATCGGCGAGGCGGTGTAGGCCGCGGTGAACCGCGTGCCCATGCCCGCCAGCCGGTCCAGATGCGGTGTGTCGATCACCGGGTGACCGGCGTGACCGGACACCGCGGCATTGTGCTCGTCGGACATCACGATCAGGACATTTCTGGGCTTCGTCGACATGGCAGGCTCTGGTTGGAATCGATCGGAAAAAAGCGGCCGCGCTTCGGTCAGAAGACCGCCGACGCCCCGCCGTCGATGTTGATGCTCGAGCCAGTCACGAAGCTGGCCGCCTCGGACACCAGGAAGGCGATCACATTGGCGGCCTCGTCGGCGCGCCCGACCCGGCCGATCGGCACCGTCTTGCCGATGTTCTGGTAGTGGGTCTCGAGGTCGACGCCTTCGCGCGCGGCACGGGTTTCATGCTGCCCCGCGCGGACCAGTCCGATGCACACCGAGTTCACCAGGATGCCGTCGGCCGCGAACTCCTTGGAGAGCGCCTTCGTCATCGCCTGGCCCGCCGCACGGGTCACGGTGGTGGGCATGGTGCGCGCGCCGGGCTGCTTGGCGCCGATGTTGGTGACGTTGACGATCCGGCCGGCGCCACGGGCCTTCATGTGCGGCAGCGCGAGGCGGATCAGCCGAACCGCGCCGAACAGCTTCAGGTCGAAGTCGGACTGCCAGGCGCCGTCGGTCACCGACTCGAAGGCCCCGGTCGCCGAGGTGCCGGCGTTGTTGATCAGGATGTCCACGCCGCCGAAGGCCTTGACCGCCTCGGCGATGATGTGGGCCGCGCCGTCGGGGCTGCTGACGTCGGCCGACACGCCGTGCACCGCGCCGCCCGCCGCGCGGATCTGCGCGGCGACCGTGTCGAGGCCGGCCTGGCCGCGCGCGACGATCACCACCTTGGCGCCTTCGGCTGCCAGCCGTTCGGCGGTGGCCTTGCCGATGCCCTGTGTGCCGCCGGTGATGACGGCGACCTTGCCCTGCAGTCCGAGATCCATGATCGATTTCCTTGAGTGAGAGGTGTCAGGCGCTGCGCTTGAGGCGCTCGTTTTGCGGGAACATGAAGCGGCGGGACTCGTCGTCGTTCTCGGTCTTGAAGGCGTGCGAGGTCTTGAGCTTCTCGGCGCGCTGCGCCGCCGGCCGGGCGCTCACCTCGTCGAGCAGGCGCTTGATGTTCGGGTACTGCGTCCAGGTCGCCTCACCGGTACCCATCACGAAGGGCAGCAGGCGCGCCCAGCCCCAGACCGCCATGTCGACGATGCCGTACTCGCCTGCGACCATGTAGCGGTGCGCGGCCAGACGGTCCTCGATCAGCTTCCAGTGACGGTGCGCCTCGTAGTCGTAGCGGTTGAGCGCGTATTCCTTGGGCTCGGGCGCGGCATGGCGAAAATGCACCGACTGGCCCGAGAAGGGGCCGATGCCGCTGGCCACGAACATCAGCCACGACAGCATCTCGCCGCGCCCGCGTGCATCGGACACCGGCGGCACGAAGCGCCCGGTCTTGTCGCCCAGGTAGAGCAGGATCGCGTTGCTGTCGAACACCACCGCATCGCCGTCGACCAGCGCCGGCACCTTGGCATTCGGGTTGACCTTCAGAAAATCGGGCGCAAACTGCTCGCCCTTGCGGGTATCGACCGGCATCGCCTGGTAACCGATGCCCAGCTCCTCGAGCAGCAGGGCGACCTTCATCGGATTGGGAGCGGCGTTGAAATAGAACTGCATCATGGTGTCGGACCTTGCCTGGGTGGATCAAAAGGGGGAGCAAGCAGCGCCCCGGGGAACGGGCGGTCATCTTCCTACATTTCAACGAACCCGGCTGGCCGCTCAGCGCCGGGTGAGCCGGTGCAGGGTCAGCGCTGCCGTGATCCCGACCAGGCCGATCGCGGCGAACGCCCAGCCCCAGGCGGGCACCGAAAGGCGCCCGCCGGCCGCGTCGAGCACCGCGCCGAACAGCACCGGTCCGATGAACGAGCCGACCGAGACGATCATGGTGTAGAAGGCGACGGTGGCGCCGCGGCGCTGGGGGTCGGCGCGCGACATCACACCGGCCGACAGCACGCCGCCATCGGCCATCACCAGCAGGTTGTGCAGCAGCAGCGGGCCCAGAAAGAACAGCCAGAACGGCCAGCGACCAGCGAAGCCAACCACCAGACTCACCAGCGCCGAGAGCACCAGCACCGTCACCGCCACCCGCGCCAGGCCCAGGCGCGCGCCCAGGGAGCCGCCCAGCATGCCGGCTGGCACACCGATCAGGATCAGCGCGGTCGCGACCCACGACAGGTTCCAGTCGGGCACCTCGCCCGGATGCAGCGTGACCACGAAGGTCAGGAACGCCACCGTCCAGCCGCGCATCGCGAGCAGCTCGACGTTGTGCGCAAAGCCGCCGGCCACGAAACCCATCGCCGGCCGGTTCACCAGGATCGCCCGGAAATCGAACAACCCCGCGCCCGACGGGGCACCAGGCGCCGGCGACCCCGCAGCCGGCGTCTGACGCGCCGGGGCAAGAAAGACGATCAGCATCACCCCGGCCAGCAGATTGGTGATGGCCGGCAGCGCGAAGGCCCAGCGCCAGCCCGCCAGCCCGGCGATCGTCCCGGCCAGCGCCACCGACAGGCTCGAACAGATCGAGAAGCTGGAGACATAGGTGGCGGTGGCGCGCGACTGGTCACCGGCCGCGAGCCGGTCGCCCATCGCCTTGATGCCGGGCATGTACGACAGCACGAACCCGACCCCGCACAGGCCGCGGCACACCATCGCCGACACCAGCCCGTCGGCCAGCAGACCGAAGCCGGCGTAGCCCGCGACGTTGAACCCGACGCCCGCCAGCATCACCCAGCGCGCGTCGACCCGGTCGGTGAGCGCGATCGCGGGTGAGGCCAGCAGCGAACACAGCGACATCACGCCCAGCAGCCAGCCGGCCTCGGTCGCGCTCAGGTGCCACAGGTCGATGAAGCGCGGCAGCAGGGCCGCGGTGCCGTGGAAGCCGAGCACCGTCAGGCCGAGATAGGAGCAGAAGAAAACGGTGAGGGCGCGCGGGCTCAGGGCAGGCTTTCGGGAGACGTCGGCGCCGGGCGCGATCGTGTACGCTCGCCGGCGGCAATCATGCTAGCAGCGCTTGAGGGCGAACCGATGAGCGATTCCGGGCGGGCGATCCGCAATGACGAAGAAGGCCCGATCGACCTGATCGACATCGCGCGCAGCCAGACGCCGCACGCGCTGTTCGAGCGGCTGCGCGCCGGCGGTCCGGTGCAGCGGACCGCCTCGGGCCACTGGCTGGTGAGCGGCTACGAGGCCGCCAATTCCCTGCTGCGCGACCGCCGGGTGCACTCGGGGCCGATCGCCGAACGCTATCGGCGCGCACTCGCGCCGGGTGCCGCGCGCGATGAAATGTCGTTCCGGATCAACTTCCTCGACCCGCCCGACCACACCCGGGTGCGCGCGCTGGCTTCGTCGGCCTTCAATCCCCGGCGCATCGCCGGGATGGCGCCCTGGATCGCCGCGCAGGCGGCCCGGCTGCTCGACGAGCTCACCCCCGACGCCGACGGCACGGTCGACCTGCTCCACGACTATGCGCATCCGCTGCCCTCGCGGGTGATCTCCGAACTGCTGGGGGTGCCCGATGCCGACCGCGATCAGCTCACCACCTGGACCGAGGCGGTCACGCCCTTGCTGGGCGTGGCGCTGCAGCCCGCCGAAAAGGCCGCCGGCATGGCCGCCTCCGAGTCCTTCGCCGCCTATGCCCGCGACCTGATCGCACAGCGCCGCGCGGCGCCCCGCGATGACCTGCTGAGTGCGCTGGTGCGCGGCTCGCCGGAACACGGCTCGCTCACCGAGCCCGAACTGATGTCGCTGGTGGTGACGCTCTACTCGGCGGGCCATCGCACCACACGCGACCTGTTCACCAACGGGCTGCACCGGCTGCTGGCCGATCGCGCACAGTGGGCACGGCTGGTCGCCGAGCCCGCGCTGGTGGGTTCGACGGTGCGCGAGTTCCTGCGCCTGGAAACCCCCACCCTCTATGTGGCGCGGGTGGCGGCCGAACCGATCGCGCTGGGCGGTGCCACCCTGGGCACCGGCGAGACGGCGCTGGTGCTGCTGGCAGCCGCCAACCGCGACCCGGCGGTGTTCACCGATCCGCAGCGCCTGGACATCGCCCGCGACGAGGCGGCTCCGCTGTCGTTCGCGCCCGGGGCGCATTTCTGCCTGGGTGCGGCGCTCGCCAGGCTGGAGGCCGAGACGATGCTGACCGCGCTGATCGTGCGTTTTCCGGGGCTGACGCCCGACCCGGAAAAGCCGCCCGAATGGCGTCACCGCGGACCGTTTCGCGGCCTCACCCACCTTCGCGTGCGGCCAGTGGCGTAAGTCCGACACACCGGACCGCGGGCTGCGCCAATGCACCGGCCCTCTGTAGACTTTCGCGGTTGCGTCGCCTCAATGAGTCGTTGACCCACTACCCGGAGCGTTCCCATGAACATCGATCAGTTCTACACATTCCTGAGCACCACCGGCGTCGAAATCGCCATCAAGGTGCTCGCCGCGCTGGCGTTCTGGATCATCGGCCGCTGGCTGATCGGCCGGGTGGTCGGCCTGATCCAGACGGCGATGTCGCGCAACAGCATCGACACCACGCTGTCGAAATACGTCGGCTCGATCGTGGCGGTCGCACTGAACATCGCCCTGGTGCTGGGCATCCTGGGCTACTTCGGCATCCAGACCACCTCGATCGCGGCGATGCTGGCCGGCGCGGGCGTGGCGATCGGCGTGGCCTGGAGCGGCCTGCTCGCCCACTTCGCCGCCGGCGCCTTCCTGCTGGTGCTGCGCCCGTTCAAGGTCGGCGACTTCATCTCGGCCGGCGGCGTGACCGGCACGGTCCAGGAGATCGGCCTGTTCGCCAGCACCATCCTCACCCCGGACAACGTCAAGACGGTGGTGGGCAACAACAAGATCTTCTCCGAGAACATCCAGAACTTCTCGGCCAACCCGGTGCGCCGGGTCGATCGCACCGCCCAGCTGGCCAACGGCGTCGATCCGCTGGCGGCCATCACGCTGTTGCGCGAAGCCATCACCGCGATTCCCAATGTCGCGACCAGCCCCGCGCCGGAAATCAACCTGCTCGACTTCCAGCCGCAGGGCCCGGTGATCTCGGTGCGCCCGTACACCAACAACGCGAACTACTGGCAAGTCTACTTCGACACCAATGAAGCGATCGCCCGGGTCGGCGCGGCCAACGGCTGGCCGGTGCCCGCCCCCACCCACATCCAGCGCAACGTCTGAACACGCCCGCCGAGCCGGCCGCGCCGGCGTCAGGCGCCGGCTGGTACTTCACCACCGTCGCCGCCTTCATGGTGCCGGCGGGTATCCAGTCGGTGCTGCTCGCGTATCTGCTGGCCATCGAACTGCACCAGCCGGCGGCCCGCTTCGGGCTGACCCAGATGCTCGGCCAGTTGCCGGTGCTGGTGCTGCTGGTGTTCGGCGGCTGGCTCGCCGACCGGGTGGATCCGCGACGGCTGCTGATGGGCCTGCAGGCCGGCGCCGCGCTGATGCCGCTGGCGCTGGCCGCCGCCCTGTGGCTCGGCCGCATCAGCGAGTCGCTGGTGCTGATGTACGCGGTGACCTGGGGCGTGATCAGCGCCTTCGCGATGCCGGCGCGCGACGGTCTGCTCAACCGGGTGGCCGGCGACCGGGTGCAGCGGGTGGTCACCCTGGCAATGGGCGTCCAGTTCGGCACGCAGATGATCGGCCAGGCAGTGGGCGGACAAGCCGGAACCTGGGGCCCGGTGACCGTGCTGCTGCTGCAGGCCGCGGTGCTGCTGGCGGGTGTTTACGCGGCCGCGAAACTGCCGGCCGGCGCGCCGGCGACGCGCGCCGCGCCGCGCCAGTCGATGTGGCGCGAGATCGGCGCCGGGCTCAGGCTGCTGTTCACCGACCCGGCGATCCGCGGGACCTTCGTGCTGATCTGCGGCATGGGCGTTTTCTTCGCCGGCGTGATGGTGGTGCTGATCCCGCTGGCGGTGCGCGACCTGTACGCCGGCAGCTCGCAGGACATCGCCATTGCGCTGATCGCCTTCGGTCTGGGCACGCTCACCAGCATCGGCGCGCTGATCCGGCTGGGCGGGGTGCGCACGCCCGGCCGCGCGCTGTGCCTGTCGCAGTTCGGCGGCTGCGCGGCGCTGGTGCCCATCGCCCTGGCCTCGCCGATCGGGGTGTTCTACCTGAGCATCTTCCTGTGGGGGGTTTGCGGCGGCGTGGCGATGACGATGTCGCGCACCATCATGCAGGAGAACGCACCCGCGTCGCATCGGTCGCGGGTGATGGCGGCGTTCTCGGTCGCCTCCACCGGCGGCGCGCCGATCGGCTCGCTGATGATGGGTCTGGCGATCGGCGAACTCGGCGTGCGGGTGGCGGTGCTGATTCCGATCGCCGGCGTGCTGCTCACCACCGTCTCGGTCATGGCGACCCACGCCCTCTGGACGCAGCGATCGCACAGTCGCTGAAATCGGCTCTCGCAATCGGGCGGCCGAAGTGATTTAAAGTCGCGAGATCCACCGCCAACAAAGGCCGACATGACTGCCCATCCGCGCTACCCGCTTCTGTTCACGCCCCTGGACCTGGGATTCACCCGCCTGAAGAACCGGGTGCTGATGGGCTCCATGCACACCGGCCTGGAAGAAGCCGAGAACGGCTTCGAGCGGATGGCCGAGTATTTCGCCGAACGCGCCCGCGGCGGCGTGGGCATGATCATCACCGGCGGCATCCCGCCCAACCGCGAAGCCGGCTCGGGCGCCAAGCTCTCGACCCCCGAGGAAGCGCAACAGCACCGGCTCATCACCGAGGCGGTCCACGCCGCCGATCCGGACGTCAAGATCTGCATGCAGATCCTGCACTCGGGCGCGCTGGCCCGCACCCCCGACTGCGTCGCCCCCTCGGCGATCAAGTCGCGCATCGGCGGCTACAAGCCGCGCGAACTCGACGAGGCCGGCATCGAGAAGCAGATCGCCGACTTCGCCAACTGCGCGGCGCTGGCCCGCCAGGCCGGCTACGACGGCGTCGAGATCATCGGATCGGCCGGCTACCTGATCTCCACCTTCCTGGTGGAAAAGACCAACCAGCGCACCGACCGCTGGGGCGGCCCCTTCGAGAACCGGATGCGTTTCCCGGTCGAGATCATCCGCCGGGTCCGCGAAGCGGTCGGCCCCGATTTCATCGTGATCTTCCGGATCGCCGCGATGGACATGCTCGAAGGCGGCATGTCCTGGGAGGAAATCCTGCTGCTGGCCGGCGCGGTGCAGGCGGCCGGCGTCAACATCGTGAGCACCCACTTCTGCTGGCATGAAGCGCCGGTGCCGACCATCGCCACCATGGTGCCCCGCGCCGCGTTCACCCAGGTGACCGGCCGGCTGCGCGAGGCGCTCACCGTGCCGCTGATCACCAGCAACCGGATCAACATGCCCGAGGTGGCCGAGGCGGTGCTGGCCCGCGGCGACGCCGACCTGATCTCGATGGCGCGCCCGATGCTGGCCGACTCGCAGCTGGTGCTCAAGGCGCTGCAGGGCCGCGAGGACGAGATCAACACCTGCATCGCCTGCAACCAGGCCTGCCTGGACCACACCTTCGGGCGCAAGGAAGTCAGCTGCCTGGTCAACCCGCGCGCCTGCCACGAGACCACCCTGAAATACCTGCCCACGCCGGCGGCCAAGCGGCTGGCGGTGGTGGGTGCCGGACCGGCCGGCCTGGCCTATGCCACCGTGGCCGCCGAGCGCGGCCACCGGGTCACGCTGTTCGATGCCGCCACCGAGATCGGCGGGCAGTTCAACCTGGCGCGGCGCATCCCGGGCAAGGAAGAGTTCAACGAGACGCTGCGCTACTACCGCCGCATGATCGAGGTGCACGGGATCGAGCTGCGCCTGGGCACCCGGGTCGACGCGAAGATGCTCGGCGCGCTGGGCTTCGACGAGGTGGTGGTGGCGACCGGCATCGAGCCGCGGCGCCCCGAACTGCCCGGCATCGATCACCCCAAGGTGGTGGGCTACATCGACGCCATCCTGGGCCGCAAGCCGATCGGCAGCCGGGTGGCGATCATGGGCGCCGGCGGCATCGGCTTCGACGTCGCCGAACTGGTGTCGCACGCCGGACCCTCGGGCGCACTGGATGTCGAGGTGTTCGCGCGCGAATGGGGCATCGATTTCAAGAACCATCCGCGCGGCGGCGTGACCGGTGTCACGCCGCAGGTGGCTGCCGCCGAGCGCAGCATCTGGCTGATGCAGCGCAAGGCCGACGCGCTGGGCCGCAACCTGGGCCGCACCACCGGCTGGACGCACCGGATGGTGCTGTCGCGCCGTGGCGTGAACATGGTGAGCGGGGTCGAGTACCTGAAGATCGACGATGCCGGCCTGCACACGCTGGTGAACAACGAGCCGCGACTGTTCGAGGTCGACACGGTGATCGTCTGCGCGGGACAGCTGCCGCTGCGCGGCCTCTATGACGAGCTGCAGGCGGCCGGCATCCGGTCCTCGCTGGTGGGCGGCGCCTTCGAGGCGTCCGAGCTCGACGCCAAGCGCGCGATCGACCAGGCCAGCCGTCTGGCCGCGGCGGTGTAGACGGCGCCGTCACACGCGGCACGCGCCGCCGTCACGGGCGGCGCAGCCCTCAGCTCGCGTCGAAGTGGCCGGGCTTGCGGCCGCGCATCGGCGCATAGAACGCCTTGATGCGGCTCATGTCGCTTTCGATGTCACCGGTGGTCTCGAACACCGGGCCCAGGCCGATGCGCTTGCTGGGGTAGTCGATGTAGGCCAGCTGGATCGGCAGGCCGGCGCCGCGGGCGATGTGATAGAAGCCGGTCTTCCAGTGCCGCGTGGCACTGCGGGTGCCCTCGGGTGGCACCACCAGCTGCAGCGGCCCTTCGGCCGCGACCAGCGCACTCACCGAGGCGGCCACCAGGTTGTTCGACTGCTCGCGGCGCACCGCGATCCCGCCCAGCCAGCGCATCAGCGCACCGAACGGCGGCTTGAAGATCGACGCCTTGCCCATCCAGTAGATGTTCAGGCGCAGCACGAAAGACGCCATCAGGGTGATGGGCAGGTCCCAGTTGCTGGTGTGCGGCGCGGCGATCAGCACGCACTTGTGCGCACCCGGCGGCAGCGTCCCCTCGACCCGCCAGCCAGCCACGCGCAGGCAGACGATCGAGACGGCACGCAGCACCCGATTCACGATCGGGGTATCGAAGACGGTTCGATGCATGCGCCGAGCATACGCGATCCCGGCATCGGCCCACACGGCCGGAAATCGCTGAAAGCGGCGTAAGATCGCCGGTCATGGTACGGAATGAAAAAGCGGGCTGCGCAGGTGCCCAGCCGTACCGGAAATCCCGTCGCACCGCACGCCCGCGCGGCGGTGATCAGCCAGAAAGGCAGCTGTCATGAGCAACTTCGTCGTCACCGGTGGTTCCTCCGGCGTGGGAGCCGCGCTGGTTCAGCGACTGGCCCGTGCAGGCCATCAGGTGCTGAATCTGGATGTGACCGAGCCCGCCACGCCGCTGCCCGGGCAGACCTGGGTGCGCTGCGATCTCGGTGACGAGACGAGCATCGCTGCCGCGGTGGCGGCGGCACCCGCGAGCCTGGACGGCCTGGCCAACGTGGCCGGCATGGCCCGGGCGGGCGATCCGGTCCGCGTGGTGGCGGTGAACTTTCTGGGCCTGCGCGAGATCACCCGGGCGCTGACCCCGCGGCTGGCGCCGGGCAGCGGCATCGTCAACGTGTCCTCGATCGCCGGGCGCGACTGGCGGGCGCGGCTCGACCGCCTCATGCCGCTGCTCGATACCGCGTCGATGGCGCAGGGTCTGGCCTGGTGCCAGGCCCAGGCCGACACCTTCGTGCGCGACCCTTACTCCTTCTCCAAGCGATGCGTCACCGCGTTTTCGCTTCGCGAGGCGCGCGAGCATGTGCATCGGACCACGCGCATCCTGTGCGTGAGCCCCGGCGGTATCGACACCCCCCTGTCGCCCCAGTTCGAAGCGCTGATGGGCAGCGAACAGACCGCCTGGTCGCGCGGCCAGATCGGCCGGCCCGCCGTGCCCGACGAGATCGCCCAGGTCATCGAAACGCTGCTTTGCCAGCCCTGTGGCTGGCTCAATGGCGTGGACATCCCGGTGGACCGGGGTTACTGCGCCGGGCTGGAATCCGGCTGGATCGACTTCAGCCAGTCGCCGGTGATGCAGGCCGCGCGCGAGCGCCAGCGGCCCGCCTGACCCGGCGGGCTCAGGCGCCCCGTGGCGACTCGTTGCGCCAGCACGGGCGCCACCACCGCCAAGTGAGCGCGAGCACCAGCAGTCCGGAAGTGGCCGAGATCACCGCGGCCACCGAGGCCCCCTGCTGCTCGGCCAGCCAGCCCAGCAGCAGGAAGCCGATCGGCCCGGTACCGATGCACATGGTGAGCAGGCCCATCGCCTGCGGGCGCCGATCGGGCGGCGCTGCCACATAGACGATGGTGGATTGCATCACCGCGAACGCCGACTGACCCATGCCCAGCAGCAACAGGGCGCCGCCCGACAGCGGCACATGCGTGCTCAGCGCCAGCACCGGCAGCACGCTCAGGAACAGGATCACGCCACCGACATACAGCGGCCCATAGAGCGCGGGCCGCGACAGCACCGCGAGCAGGAGCGCGCCAAACAGGGAACCCAGGCCATCCATGCTCGCGAGCAGCCCGATGCCGTCGGCCCCGAGTCCGAGACGGTCCTTGCCGATCACCGGCACCATGCTCAGCACCGGCCAGGCGAAGATGTTGAACAGCACGGTGATCCAGAGCGCGCCGGCCAGCCGCGGGCTGTCGCGGGCCGCCAGGAAGCCCGCGGCAAGCGTGGCCTTCAGGCCGGTGATCGACGCCTCGCGCGGTGTCTCCCGGTGCTGGATGCGCAGCACCGCCGCGAGCGCCACCAGCTGCAGCACGGCACAGAGCAGAAAGAGCGCGGACATGCCGATATGGGCCAGCAGCAAGCCGCCGACGGCCGGGCCAGCGAGCCGGCTGGCGTTGCTCGCGCCGACATCGAGTGCCATGGCATTGCCCATCCGCAGCGGTCCGGCCACGTCGCCGATCAGACCGCGACGCAGCGGACTGTCGCCGGCCCAGGCGATGCCGTTGATGACGCTGCCGACCGCCAGGTGCCACACCGCCAGCTGACCGAGCCATGCAATGAAAAACAGGGCGAGCGCGGTGGCCGACAGCACCGCCATCGACACGATCAGGCCGACCCGGCGCGACAGGCGCGCGGCAAGCGCGCCGAACGGCACGCCCAGCACCGCGAGCGGCACGAGCCTGAGCATGATCATGCTCGCCACCAGAAAAGCCGAACCGGTCTGCTGGTAGGTGAACACGCCGAACACCAGGATCTCCATCCAGCGGACGAAGAACGCGATCAGGCCGGTCAGCCACAGCCGTCGGAAGTCGGCCTCGAGGAAGAGCTTCGGGGAGGCGGACGGATCCGGCCGCACCGGCCGGGGCTGGGCAGAAAGGGTCATCGACGCGACGGCGGTTCGGGTTCAGTCGGCACGGCGCCATCATCGCCCGGGATTCGAGGGGCCGATCACAAGCGACCGGCAAAGCCGGCTTTCATGGAACCGCTCACGGCAAGCCACATCCCGCCGAAGGCAGGTAACCTGATGATTCCGTCCGACCAGCCCCATGGGGTGAAGCGTCTGGTGACCGCCCTGTGCGTCGGATCTTTTCCCTCTCTTTCGGATCACAGGCGCCATGGAACACGACAAGCTGATTGAGGACCTCGCGCAGCAGCGGATCAAGGCGCAGGCCATGGGCGGGGCGACCAAGCTCGCCGCGCGCCGCGCCCAGGGGCTGCTCAACGCGCGCGAGCGCATCGCCGCGCTGTGCGACCCCGGCAGCTTCAGCGAGATCGGCGAGTTCGTCGTCTCGTCGCGCCCGCAGGACGCCGAACGCACCCCCGCCGATGGCATCATCACCGGCTACGGCGCGGTGGATGGCCGGGACATCCTGGTCGCTTCATTCGACCTCACCACACTGGGTGCATCGTCGGCGGCCCACAACATGGCCAAGCTGGCCTACTTGCGCGAGCACGGCAACCGGTCGGGCATCCCCTGCGTGTTTCTGATCGAGTCCGCGGGCGCGCGCATGCCCGACATCCAGGGTGCCCGCGGGATGGGGCGCATCGGCCTGTCGGGTCAGCGCGGTCGCGATCGCGGTTCGCCCTGGATCTCGGCAGTGCTGGGTCCCTGCTACGGCATGGGCACCTGGTATGCGGTGCAGTCCGACGTCGCCATCATGCGCCGGGGCGCGTCGATGTCGGTGTCCAGCCCCAAGGTCACCTCGGTCGCGCTCAGCGAAGACGTGACCGCCGAGCAACTGGGCGGCTGGGAGGTGCACGCCCGCACGACCGGGCAAATCGACATCGTCGTCGACACCGACGAAGAGGCGCTCGCGATGATCCGCCGCACGCTGGGCTATCTGCCTTCGCACATCGGCGAAGTGCCGCCGGTGCAGCCCCCCGACCGGGTGACCCAACCCGGCGCAGCGGTCGAAGCGGCGCTGCCGGTGGCTCGCCACAAGGTCTACGACGTTCGCAAGGTGCTGGAGGCGATCGCCGACGAGGGTTCGCTGCAGCCCTGGCGCGAGCTGTATGGGCGCCCCCTGTTCACCGGCTTTCTGCGCATCGGCGGCCGGCCGGTGGGCGTGATCGCCAGCAATCCCCTTCACAAGGGCGGCGCGATCGACGGGGCGGCGTGCGACAAGTCCACCGAGTTCATCGTGCTGTGCGACACCTTCAACCTGCCGATCCTGCTGATGGCGGACACCCCCGGCTTCATGGTGGGCATGAAGGCCGAGCACGAGGGCGTGGCGGGCAAGATCATGAACAACCTGCAGGCGCTGATCCACGCCTCGGTGCCCAAGATCGGCCTGATCATGCGCAAGAGCTATGGCCAGGCCTACCTGAACATGGGCGGGGGCCTCGTCGACGCGATGGCGGTGTGGACCACCGGCGAGATCGGCTTCGTCGACCCGGCGGTGGCGGTCTCGGTGGTGCACAACGCACGACCGGGCCAGCAGGGCGAGGACTACGCGGCGCAGATCGAGCAGATGAAACTCGACAGCACGCCCTATGACCTCACCGCCATCTTCGCGGCGCACGCGGTGATCCGCCCCAATGACTCGCGCGAATGGCTGATCCGCATGCTCTCGGCACTGGCCCGCCGTCCCGACAAGGGCCTCTCGCTGCACAAGCTCGCGAGCTGGCCGACGAGTCTCTAGGGCTTGCCCGCCGTCGCCCGGCGGCGCATGGTCGCGCTCAGATGGGCGCTATCGAGCGATATTTGGGCGGGTGATCGTCGGGGCGGCGCGGCGGGCACTGGTTGAAGATCTCGATCAGGCACCGGCGCGTATCGCGCGGATCGATGATCTCGTCGATGCCAAAGCCCTCGGCCGCGCGCAGCGACCCGATCTGCCCGCGGATCTCATCGATGAGTTCCTGGCGGCGCGCCGCAGGGTCGGGCGCGGCTTCGTACTGCTTGCGATACGCGACATCGACCGATCCCTCTACCGACATCGCGCAGATCTGCGCGGTCGGCCAGGCAAGGCTGGCGTCGGCGGCAAAGCTGCGCCCCCCGGCCATCGCGAAATAGCCCAGCCCGAAACCCTTGCGCACCACGATCGAGACGCGAGGCACGCTGGCATTGCCCCACTCATGGATCAGCTTGGCCGAGCGGCGACCCAGCGTGCTGCGCTCGGCCGACGAACCGATCGAAAAACCCGGCACATCGATCAGCGAGACCAGTGGCAGGCCGAAGGCATCGCACAGGGCAATGAAATGCGCCAGCTTGTCGCAGGCATTGGCATCGAGCATCCCGCCCAGGCGCAGCGGCTGATTGGCCACGAAGCCCACCGGCCGGCCGTCCAGCCGCGCCATCGCGGTGATGATGTTGCCCGCGAAAGTCGGCTTGATCTCGAAAACCGACCCGCGGTCGGCGATCAGTGCGATCACCTTGCGGATGTCGTAAGCCTTGCGCGGATTGCTCGGGACGATCTCGAGCAGCGCCGGCTCGCGCCGGTCGGGCGAATCATCGGTGGTAGTGATCGCCGCGGCGCCGCGCGCATTGGACGGCAGAAACGACAAGAACCGTCGGGCCGCTTCCAGTGCCTCGTCTTCGGTGGCCACGCCCAGGTCAGCCAGTCCCTGACGGTCGACCTGCGTCTGAGCTCCGCCGAGGGTCATCTGGTCGATTTCCTCGCCGGTGCCCGCCTTGACCAGCGCCGGCCCGGCCAGGCCCATGGTGGCCATGTCGCGCACCATCACCACGAAATCCGACATGCCCGCGTAGTTGGTGGGGCCGGCGAAGCCGGCACCCAGCATCACCGCCACCACCGGCACCCAACCGGAGGCCCGCACGAACTGATGGAACGAGGTATTGGCGTGTGCGAAGTGGCGTGCATCCTGCCCGCCCTGGATGCGGTGCCCCCCACCGTCGAGCAGCATCACCAGCGGTATGCCGCGGGTAATCGCCAACTGCAGTGCGCGCTGATTCTTGGCGCTGCCCAGAACGCCGATACTGCCCCCGAACACGCTGAAGTCCTGTGCCAGCACCACCACCGGACGCCCGAGCAGCATCGCGGTGCCGGTGATCACGCCATCGGCCGGCGCCTTGTCGCGACTGGCCTGGTGAGCACCCTCGCCAGAGACCAGTGTGCCGAATTCGCGCAGTGAACCCGCGTCGATCAGCCGCTCGATGCGCTCGCGCGCGGTGCGCTTGCCTGACTGATGCAGGCGATCGACCGCCGCCGGGCGCGCCGGGTCGAACACCGACGCCCGGGCGGCCTCGATTTCATCGAGCAGATCCCGGGCGTTTTTTTCCAAAGGGGTCATCGAGCTTCCTCGGCAGGCGTGTCAGTCGAGCTGGATGTTCTCGCGCCGGATGATCTCGGCCCAGCCAGCCGATTCGGCCCGCAGGCGGTCGCTGAAGGCTTGCGGTCCAACCAGATCGACATCGCCGTGCGGCAGCAGCTGACGCACCAGGTTGGCATCGTCCTTGAGGGTGGCCAGGGTGCTGTGGAGCTTCTCGACGATCGCCGACGGCGTCTGGGCCGGCGCAAACAGCGCCAGCCAGAAGGTGACGTCGATCTGCGGAAAACCTGCTTCCTTGAAGGTCGGCACGTCGGGCAGGTCGCGCCAACGCCGCGGGCCGGTGACCGCCAGCGCGGTGAGCTTGCCGGCCTTGATCGGGGGCACCGCCATCGGGGTGTCGATGAAGGCATCGACCTCCTTGGACAGCACACCCATCTGCGAGGCCACCGCGCTCTTGTAGAGCACCTCGTTGGCCTTGACCCCGGCATGATTGTTCAGGATGCGAAAGGTCAGGCCGGTGATGTTGCCGGGTCCAGCCGCCGCATAGCTGAGATCGCCCGGCCGGGTCTTGGCCCAGGCCACCAGATCGGTCACGGTGCGGATGTGACCGACCCGCTCGTTGGCGGGGTTGACGGTGAGGATCAGCGGCGCCGAGGTCACCAGGGTGACCGGCGCGAAGTCGGCCATGGTGTAGCCGAGCTTGCGATACAGGTGCGGATTGACGGTCATGCTGCTGGTGTTCGTGGCCAGCAGGGTATGGCCATCGGCGGCGGCGCGGGCCACCTCGATGGCCCCGATCACGCCATTGGCGCCGGGTTTGTTGATGACCACCACCGGCTGGCCCAGCCGGTTGCGCAGATGCTCGGCAGCCACCCGCGCAATGGTGTCGGTGGTCGTGCCGGCTGCAAAACCCACCACGATCTGGATCGGTTTGCTCGGGAAGGTCTGGGCCGGCGATTGCGCGGCAGCGGTTGAAACGGTGACAACAGCGCCGGCGGCCATCAGCCCGCCGAGCAGCCGTCGCCGCCCGGTGCGGGAAGCGGTTTTCATCATCCTGGTCTCCTGGTCAGTTGTGTTGACTCACCGGGCCGGACTGACCTCTCCGGGATCCCCGTGCAGGTTGTCGGAAGCAACGCCGGGCCAGTGTACGGCGGATCAACGGCTCAGGATCGACTTCTGCAGCCGGCGTTCTGCGATTGTTTCAGAAGTCGATCGAAGTGCGGATGAGGCCAGGATACGACACGGTTTTACCGCGGCGGCGCGCCGGTCGCTCAGGTGCCGAACAGCTTGCCGTAGCTTTCCCGCGCCCAATTCATGTCGCGCACGAAGAGCTCGGGGTTGCGCTCGTTCACGTCGATCTGCGTCTGCTCGATCATGTCCTGCACGAACCTGTATTTGAAGTCCACCATGATGGCTTCGAGAGGGTCGCCGTTGACCAGCATGAAGCACAGGTTGTCGGGCAGCATCGCCTGCATCTGCCTGCCCTTGGCCAAAGCCGAGATGTGGTTCGCCGCCATGCGGCCGTGCCAGATGGCCACGTGGCCCGCCTTCGGGTAATGACCGAAGAGCAAGGAGACGGGCCCCACCGCATCGCCGATCACGAAGACACTGGTGTCGCCGCGTGCATGCAGGAAGACTTCGTCCACGTCGGCCCAGCCGTTGACCGGCTTGCCTTCGGGCGTCATCTTCACCAGCCCGGCGCTGCGGCACAAATGCCCGGCCTGGTGTGGCGCCATCAGGATGGCATCGTCGAATTTGAACTCGCCAGCCGACGTGCGCACACGCTGCTTGAACGGGTCCATCTCGGTGATGCGCGCATTGGGTACGTAGGTGATCTGGTCCTTGTACAGCTCTTCGAAGGCGCGCTTGAAACCACCGCCAATGGGACGTATGCCGTCTTTCGGGTCGAGGATGGTGATGCGGCCCGGGATCTTGTTCTTCTTCATGTGCCAAGCGATGAGGCAGGCCCTCTCGTAGGGCGATGGCGGGCAGCGGTGCGGCGGTGGCGGCAAGGTCATCACGAGGTCGCCACCCTTGAAGTTCTGGATCTTGTGCTTCAGCGACAGGTGCTCGGCGTTCGGGATGTAGGCCGAAGGAAACCGCGTGCGTGTGTGGTTGATGGCCGCGCGGTCGTTGCCGAACCAGGCTTCATACGCATGGTGGATGCCGGGCGCCAGGATCAGCCAGTCGTAGCCGAAGAACCCGTCGGTCACGTGCACACGTTTCTTCTCGCGGTCGATGCCGGTGATCTCGGCATTCACGAACCGGTACCCCGCACGCTGGGCCGGCGCCAGCTGGTCGTGCATCAGGAAGTCGGTGCCCACGACGTCGACGAGCCACTTGTTGCTCATCGGGCAAGAGAAGAACACCGGGTTGCGTTCCAGCACCACGACTTCGAGGTCCGGCGCCAGCTGGCGCAGCGTGCGTGCCGCCGCGATGCCACCCCAGCCGCCGCCGGCGATCACCACACGACGCCCGCTGCGCGGCATCAGTTCGGAGGAAGCGCGGGCACTACCGGTGTGGGCCAGCGCAATGCCTGCGCCCAGTGCGGCGATGGTGTTCAGGGCTTTACGTCGGTCGAGCATGGTGTGTCTCCTGGTGGGTAGTCTGGTCGCCGCGAGCGTGCTCACCCCCGAGCAACGCTGCGAACGGGTGAGCCGTGTCAGACAACATGACACGTGCCTCGAACTGCTCGTGCGCCAAGAGTTGCATCGCGGTGGTCTTCGTTCACGGGTGCTTCTGGCATGCCCATGACTGCCGGCTTGGACGGCGGCCCGCATCGAATGCGCAGTTCCGCGAGCAGGACGTGCCAAGCTTGCGGTTGATCCCGTCGTTGGCGTTGCCGTCCGTCAGACGTCGATGTTGCGCGCCACCAGTGCGTAGCGCTCGATGAACGCCCGGCGCGGCTCGACATCGTCACCCATCAAAGTGCTGAAGATCTGGTCCGCGGCGATCGCGTCTTCGATCCGCACTTTGAGCAGGCGGCGCGCGCTCATGTCCATGGTGGTTTCCCACAGCTGTGACGCGTTCATCTCGCCCAGGCCCTTGTAGCGCTGGCGGTTGACGCCGCGATCGGCCTCGGCCAGCAGCCAGCGGATGGCGCCCCGGAAGTCGCCCACGGCGTGGCTGCGCTGGCGCTCGCCTTCACCGCGCCGGACCTCGGCACCCTCGCCGATCAGGCTGTCGACGGTGCGGGCACAGTCGGCCAGCGTGGTGTAGTCGGCCGACAGGACGAAGTCGGCATCGAGGTGGCTGACCTTGATGTTGCCGTGCACCTTGCGCCCGATGACCAGCAGCCACTTCTCGTTCTTCTCGTCGTAATGGCTGCGAACCTCGACGGTGTCAGGTGTCTGTCCGGGCAGCGAATGCGTGCGCATTGCGGCCACCAGCTCGCGGGCACTGGCATCGGCCGCGGCCTCGGAGGACAGGTCGATCTCGGTTCCCTCGAGAATGCAGCGCAGCGCGTCGGTGTCGATGATGCGGGCCAGCCGGTCGATCACCGCTTCGGCCACCAGGTAGCGGCGCGCCAGTTCACCCAGCGCCTCGCCCATGATCGGCTCGGCACCGGCGGCCGGAATCAGCAGCGCGCCGTCCAGCGCATGGCGCAGCGTGTACTGGTTGAGTTCGTGGTCGTCCTTGAGGTAGCGCTCGTCCTTGCCGTGCTTGACCTTGTAGAGCGGCGGCTGGGCAATGTAGATGTGGCCGCGCTCGACCAGGTCGGGCATCTGGCGATAGAAGAAGGTGAGCAGCAACGTGCGGATGTGACTGCCGTCGACGTCCGCGTCGGTCATGATGATGATGCGGTGGTAGCGCAGTTTGTCGACGTTGAAGTCGTCGGTGCCGCTTTTGCCCGACTCGGCACTGGCCTTGCCAATGCCGGTGCCCAAAGCGGTGATCAGTGTGATGATTTCATTGCTGG
>CAIZNI010000031.1 GCA_903934295.1 uncultured beta proteobacterium | reverse complement strand
GGCCACCGCCAGCGGCGAGCAACAGCAGCGCGCCCGCGAGCGCGCCCGCCTGCTGACCCGCCAGGCCGGGTTGCGCGAGGCGCTGGCCGCCAGCCGCGCGGCACTGGACAGCGAGCTGGGCGCGCTGCGCCTGCCGGCCGGCTCGGGCACTGCGGTGGCGCGCGCCCGCCTGGCGGAGCTGCAGGCGCTGGCCGATCGCCACGGCGAACTGGCCGAGTCGCTCCGGCGCGAGGCGGTCAGCCGCCAGTCGCTGCAGACACTGGGCGAGCAGATACACGCGATCGAGCTGGCCCTGGTCACGGGCGAGGGACTGCCCGCGGCCGCGGGCCTGCGGCTGAGCATCGACCGGCTGGCCGGGCGACTGGCCCGGGCGCGCCAGGACCAGGGCGAGCGACTGCTGGCGCAACAGGCGGTCGCCCAGGCCGGGCAGGCCCTGGATGAACACGAAGCGGCCGCGCGTGCCGAAGCGGACCGGCTGGCCGCGATGTGCGCCCAGGCCGGGGTGGACGCGGTCGCCGAGCTGGCGGACGCCCACGCGCGTTCAGCGCGCCGGCGCGCGGCCCAGGCCGAGGTCGAACGCTCGGATGCGCAGCTGGCGCAGGCCGCGCAGCACCCCATCGATGACCTGCGCGCGCAGCTCGAAGGCCGCGAGGCCCATGCGCTCGACGCCGAGGAAATCCGGATCACCGACGCCCTCGCCCCGCTGGAGTCGCGGATTCAGGCGACCCGCGCGGAACTCGAGCAGGCCCGGCGGGCGCTCGACGCCATCGACAGCGCCGATGCCGCGGCCGCGGCACGCGAGTCGATGGAACAGGCCCGTGCCGGGGTGGCCGCGGCGATGGGTCCGTGGATGCGCACGCGGCTGGCCCATGCGCTGCTGACCGAGGCCACCCGCCGGTTTCGCGAGCGGGCGCAGGGGCCGATGCTGGGCAGCGCGTCGGCCAGCTTCGAGCGAATGACCGGGGGCGCTTTCACCCGCCTGGGCAGCGACGACAGCAGCGACCGACCGGTGCTGGTGGCGCAGCGTCGCGACGGCTCGCGCATCGGCACCGAGGCGATGAGCGAGGGCACCCGCGACCAGCTCTATCTGGCCTTGCGGCTGGCCGCGCTCACCCTGCGCCGGCAGGCGGGGCTGTGCCTGCCGCTGGTGCTTGACGATGTCCTGATGACCTCGGACGACACGCGCGCCGCGCTGATGCTGCAGGCGCTGGCCGAGTTCGCCGGCGACGGGCAGGTGCTGATCTTCACCCACCACCGGCATCTGGTGGAGGTGGCGCGCCGCACCCTGTCCTCAGCGGTGCTGGCGACGGTCGAGCTGTGACCGGGCGCTGAACAGCGGGCGGAACAGGAACAGCAGCCCGCCCACGCCCAGCCCGGTCAGCAGCGCCGCCGCGAGTTGCGCCGGCGACAGCAGCCCGAAGCGAAAGAGCTCGCGCAGTGGCGCAATCGCCAACACCGCCGCCATCAGCAGCAGGGTCGATCCGGCCACCCACCACAGCGCCCGGTTCGGGCGCATCAGCGCCGCGACCCACGACCCGGCAAACGAACGGTTGAACAGGATCAGCCCGAAATCGGCGACCACCAGCGCGATGAATCCGGCAGCGCGCGCCACCGGTTCGCCGGCACCCTGCTGCAGCAGGGTGAACGCCAGCGCCGCCACGCCCGCCATCACCAGCAGCCCCTGCGCCGAACTGGCCAGCAGCGCCCGGGGCGCGAACAGCGGCGCGTCCGGGGCCCGCGGCGGGCGATCCAGCACATCGCCCTCGGCCGGCTCGGCCTCGAAGACGATCGAACACACCGGGCCGATCACCAGTTCGAGGAAGGCGATGTGGACCGGTGCGAACATCAGCGGCAGGCCGAACAGCAGCGGCATCAGCGTGAGCCCGGCGATCGGCAGGTGAACCGCGAGCACGAAGGCCAGGGCCTTGCGCAGGTTGTCGTGAATGCGCCGGCCCAGGCGGACCGCGCCCGGGATCGCCTCGAAATGGTCATCGAGCAGCACGATCGCCGACGCCTCGCGGGCCACATCGGTGCCGCGCCCGCCCATCGCGATCCCGATCTGCGCGGCTTTCAGCGACGGGGCGTCGTTGACGCCGTCGCCGGTCATCGCGACCACCTCGCCGCGCGCGCGCAGCGCGCCGATCAGGCGCAGCTTCTGGTCGGGCGTGACCCGCGCGAAGACGCCGCAGCCCGCCACCCGCGCACGCAGCTGCTCGTCATCGAGCCGGGCGAGCGTGGCGCCGTCGAGCACGCCCTCGCCCACCTCGATGCCGGCCTGCGCCGCGATCGCCAGCGCGGTGGCCGGATAGTCGCCGGTGATCATCACCACCCGGATCCCGGCCTGGCGGCACTCGCGAATCGCACCGGGCACCGACTCGCGCAGCGGATCGAGCAGTCCGACCAGGCCCAGGAACACGAAGGGAAACCGGTGCGGATCGGCCGGCCAGGGCTGCGCCGCGCCGTCGGCTCGGGCCACCGCCAGCACGCGCATGCCGGTACCGGCCATCCGCAGGGCTTGCTCACGCAGGGCCTGCGCCTGTTCAGCGCCGAGTCCGCACAACCCGGCAACCGCCTCCGGCGCGCCCTTGACCGACACCTCGACCGCGCCCCCGGCCGGCGCCTGCCAGACATGGGTCATCGCCATCAGTTCGGGAGTCAGCGGGTATTCATGGACGATGCGCCAGCCGCTGCCCAGCCGCTGCGCCGCTTCGCCCGGGTAGCGGACACCCAGGTCGTGGAAAGCCTTTTCCATCGGGTCGAAGGCGTCCACTTCGCTGGCGAGGATGCCGTGGGCAAGGGCGCGGGCCACCGGCGCGGGCGGTTCGCCGTCGGCGGGCATCCAGCCCAGGCCGACGATGGCGTGCGGGTCGGACCCGTCGGCCGGCACCCGGATCTCGGCGATCGACATCCGGTTCAGGGTCAGCGTGCCCGTCTTGTCGGTGCACAGAACGGTCGCCGAGCCCAGTGCCTCGATCGCGGCGGCACGCCGGGTCAGCACCCGCTGGGCTGACAGGCGATGCGCGCCCATCGCCATGAACACCGCCAGGATCAGCACGAACTCCTGGGGCAGCATCGCCATGGCGAGCGCGATGCCCGCCAGCAGGCCGCCCAGCCAGTCGCCGCGCAGCCAGCCGTACAGCAGCACCGTCACCGCGCTCATCAGCAGACCCAGCACCGCGAAGACGCGCACCATCCGGCGCACCTGCCGGTTGAGCGGCGTGGGCTGCGCGACCAGGCTCTCGAGCGAGCGGCCGATCCGGCCCAGTTCGCTGCGGCCCCCGGTGGCAACCACCTCAGCCAGGCCGCGCCCGCGCACCACCATCGAACCGGAGTAGACCCAGGGCAGGTCATCGCCGCCAGGCCGCTGCGCCCCATCGGCCGCTCGCGGGGCCGCCTCGGCCGGTTGCGCCAGCGCCATCGCCCGCTTGCGCACCGGGACGGACTCACCCGTCAGCAGCGATTCGTCGGCCTGCAGGTCGTTGGCCTCGAGCAGCCGGGCATCGGCCGGCACACGGTCGCCCTCGGCCAGAAAAACGAGGTCCCCGCGCACCAGTTCGCGTCCGGCGATGCGATGGCGCTGGCCATCGCGCAGCACCAGCGCCCGCGGACTGCTCAGTTCGCGCAGCGCCTCCAGGACCCGCTCGGTACGGCCTTCCTCGAGAATGTTGATCGCGCTGGTGATTGCCACGAACGCCAGCAGCATCAGCGCTTCGCCGCGATCGCCGAGCACCAGGTAAATGAGGCCGGCGGCCAGCAGCAGCTGCACCATCGGCTCACGCGCCACCTCGCCCGCGATCCGCACCCAACCGCGCCGACGCTGCTGGGGCAGCTCGTTGGGGCCATCCTGAGCCAGCCGGCGCGCGGCCTCGTCGGCGCTCAGGCCGGTCATCGACGGCGGATCGGGCCTCACTGCAGGCGGGGCAGGCGCGAGCCACGCGGCAGGCGGGCCGCCAGCCAGTCGTGGACATCGGCCCGGATGCCACGGGCCTCGAGCAGAAAAGCCTCGAAGCGGTTCGGAACGTAGGGCAGATACAGCAGCGGCATGCCGGCCTGCTCCGGCGTGCGATCGGCCTTGGCCCGGTTGCACGGACCGCAGGCGGCCACCAGATTCATCCAGGAGGCCTTCCCGCCCCGGCTCTCGGGAATGATGTGCTCGCACTGCAGGTCGCGCTCGGCGAAGACCTGCCCGCAATAGGCGCAGGTGAAGCGGTCGCGCCGGCACAGACGCGCCTTGGTCACCAGGGGAGGAACGGTGAACAGGTCGACCCGCGCGGTGCCGCGCAGCGCGATGATCGGATAGATCTCGATCTCGGAGCGGCGCCGGGCGGCCACGTTCCAGCCCCCGCGCAGCCGCGCGAGGGGACCTTCGCCGTGTTGCCAGGCGACCGAGCCGGTGGCGTAGTCGAGCGCGGCCGCTTCCAGTGAGATCCAGGCCTGCGGCGTGCCCTGGATGTCGAGCTGCAGAACGTGCGAGTGCATGGCGGAACCCTTCGGCTTCACTATAACGCCCGCCGGCTGCGCCGCAGCGGATTCCGGAATGCGCCAGCGCAACCGGACTTGCCGCGCGCCGCCGCGGGGGCGGTAATCACGCCTGCCCGCAGCCCAACCCAGGTCACCGATGTCCCATGACACCCCCGCCGCGCCCGACTGGCGCGATCAGGTCTTCGAAACCTTTCGCCGCAACGCGGTTCGACAGGTCGCCTATGTGCCCGACGCCGGCCACAGCCGGCTGATCGCGCGCGCGCACGCCGACCCCGACATCACCGCCTACCCGCTGTCCACCGAGGAGGAAGGCATCGCCGCCGCCTGCGGCGCCTGGCTGGGCGGCCAGCGGGCGGTGCTGCTGATGCAGTCCAGCGGGGTGGGCAACTGCATCAACCTGCTCAGCCTGATCGAGAACTGCCGCTTTCCGCTGCTGATGCTGGTGACGATGCGCGGCGAGTGGGGCGAGTTCAACCCCTGGCAGGTGCCGATGGGCCGCGCGGTTCCGGCGGCGCTGTCGATGATGGGCCTGTCGGTGCGCCGGGTCGAGGATCCCGCCCGGATGGCCGACGAGGTCCAGGCCGGCCTGGACGATGCCTTCCTGGCCGACCAGCCGGTGGCCATCCTGATTTCACAGCGCCTGCTCGGGCGCAAGCAATGGACGCGCTGACGATGGCCACCACCCAACCGGATTCGAACTCCCCCGCCCCTGCCGGCGCCGCCGAGGCGCCGGGCACGCTGGACCGGCGCGCCGCCGTCGCCGCGCTGCTGGCCGACCGCGGCGACCTGCTGGTCGTCACCGGCCTGGGGTCGCCCACCTACGACGTGGCCGCCGCCGGCGACCACGAGCGCAACTTCTATTTGTGGGGCGCGATGGGCGGAGCGGCCGTCATGGGCCTGGGCCTGGCGCTGGCCCGTCCCGACACCCCCGTGCTGGTGATCACCGGCGACGGCGAGCAGCTGATGGGCATGGGCGCGCTGGCCACCATCGGCGCGCAGCGACCGCGCAACCTGAGCATCGCGGTGCTGGACAACCGGCTGTATGGCGAAACCGGGATGCAGACCAGCCACACCGGCCGTGGTATCGATCTGGCGGGCGTCGCCGCCGCCTGCGCGTTCGCCTGGACCGAGCGCATCACCGGGCTGTCGGCGATCGCGGCGCTGCGCGCGCGCATCCACCGCTGCGAGGGCCCCGGCCTGGCGACCCTTCAGATCGCGCAGACCGAGCCGCCACGGGTAATGCCCTCGCGCGACGGCGTCGACAACAAGAACCGGTTCCGCCGCGCGCTGGGCCTGTCGCCGATCTGACCGGACGCCCCGCCCGCTCAGCGATCCAGCAGGCGACCGGCGCCGTTGCGCAGCAGCGCCTGGGTGCTGGCCGGGCCAGCGATTCATCGGGGATCGCGCTCAGCCCAGGCGCAACGCGATCACGCCCGCCACCAGCACCACCGTGCCGATCGCGCGCTGCACGCCGAAGCGCTCCTTGAGCAGCCAGACCCCCAGCACCGCGGCGAACAGCACCGAGGTTTCGCGCAACGCCGCGACAGCGGCCACCGGCGCGCGCGTCATCGCCCAGAGCGCGATCCAGTAGGAGCCGATCGAGGCGACGCCGCCGAGCGCCGCCAGCGGCCAGCGGGTGCGCGCATAGCGCAGGATCTGCACCCGCCCCTGCGCGCCGCGCGACACCCAGACCAGCAACGGAAACGGCAGCCCGTCGAGCACGAACAGCAGGATCACATAGGCGGCCGCATTGCCCGCCTGCCGCACACCGAGCCCGTCGACCACGGTGTAGCAGGCGATGATCACCGCATTGGCCAGCGCAAAGGCGAGCGCCTTGCGATGGTTCAGCGCCTGCCCGGGACTGGCGAGCCCGACCAGCGCCACCCCCAGGGTGATCCCGACGACGCCCAGCCAGGCCGCCAGCGACAGCACCTCGCCGATCAGCGAGCCGCTCGCCAGCGCCACCAGCAGGGGCGCGAAGCCGCGCATGATCGGATAGGTGAGCCCGAGATCGCCGTGCCGATAGGCGCCCGACAGGGCCATGTAGTAGCCGACGTGGATCAGCAGCGACACACCGATGAAGGGCCATGACGCGGGCGCCGGCAGCCCGGTCACCAGCAGCACCGGCAGCGCCATCAGCGCGCCCAGGAAATGGACCAGCGCGGTGTCCACCGCTTTGTCGCCGGACGACTTGACCAGCGCGTTCCAGCCGGCGTGCAGCAGCGCGCCGACCAGCACCACCGCGATCACCGGCCCGGTCAGCGCGAGCGGCTCGGTCAGCGGCAGGGGCCCGCTCATGCCCAGGGCAGCGAGAAGGTCTTCAGGTTGGTGAAGCTCTTGATCGCCTCCTGCACGCCCTCCTTGTAGCCCAGCCCCGAGTCCTTGATGCCGCCAAACGGCGTCAGCTCGAGCCGATAGCCGGGCACCTCGCGCACATTCACCGTGCCGACGTGCAGTTCGTTGACCAGGCGGGTGATGTAGTCGAGCCGCTGCGTGCACACCGCCGAGGACAGGCCGTAGGCGGTGCCGTTGGCGATCCGGATCGCGTGATCGAGGTCGTCGAAGACGATGATCGGCGAGACCGGTCCGAAGGTCTCCTCGCGCACCACCGTCATCTTCGGATCGACCCCGTCGATCACGGTGGGCGCGTACAGCGCCCCCTCGCGCCGGTGTCCGGTCAGCAGGCGCGCCCCCTGGGCGATCGCCTCGTCGACGCGCGCCTCGAACAGGCGTGCGGCCTGCTCGTCGATCACCGTCCCCATGTCGACCTGCGGATCGGCCGGATCGCCGAAGCGCCACTCCCGGGTCCGGTCGACCACCCGCTCGGTGAAGCGCGCCGCCACCGAGCGGTGCACCAGCAGCCGCTTGACCGCGGTGCAGCGCTGGCCGGAGTTCTTGTACGAGCCCTGCACCGCCAGCAGCGAAGCCTCGTCCAGATCGGCGTCCTCCATCACGATCAGCGGGTCGTTGCCGCCGAGCTCGAGCACCAGGCGCCGATAGCCGGCGCGCGCCGCGATCGCCTTGCCGATCGCCACCCCGCCGGTGAAGGTGACCAGATCGACCGAGGGGTTGGTGATCATCTCGTCGGCGATCTCGCGCGGGTCGCCGGTGATCACCGCCAGCATCTCGGGCGGCAGCCCCGCCTCGTACAGGATGTCGGCCAGCAGGAAGGCCGACAGCGGCACCTTCTCGGAGGGCTTGAGCACCATCCGGTTGTTGGTGGCGATCGAGGGCACGATCTTGTGGGCCACCTGGTTCATCGGGTGGTTGAAGGGGGTGATCGCGGTGATCACCCCGAGCAGCGGATCGCGCTGGGTGAACACCCGCCGGCGCCGCCCGTGCGGGGTGATGTCGCAGGAGAACGACTGCCCGTCGTCCTTGAGCACCTCCTGGGCGCCGAACATCAGCACATCGGCCACCCGGCCCGCCTCGTAGCGGGAGTCCTTCAGGCACAGCCCCGCTTCGGCGGTGATGAGCCCGGCGATCTCGTCGGTGCGCTCGCGCACCGCCTGGGCGGCGCGGTTCAGGATGCCGGCCCGCTCATAGCGGCTCAGGGTGGCGCGATAGCCGTGCGCCACCTGGTAGGCCCGGCGCACCTGCGCCAGGGTGGCCTTGGGCACATAGCCCACCACCGCGCCGCTGAACGGATGGGCGACCGCGATCGCACGATCGCCGCCCGACTGCGCGCCGATGCGCTCGCCGGCAATCCGCAGGCCTTCGATACGGGGTTCGGTCACAGGGCACCCCGGCAAAGGGACGGGTCCATCCGGGAAACCGCGGACCGCCGCGGCCGCGCGAGCCGATCATTGCGCATGGTTGAGCACCAGGTCGAAAGCATCGAAATTGCGCCAGCGCCGCTGGCGGTCGAGGCCGGCGATCGGCCGGTTCAGGATCAGCGGCACCCGCTGCTCGGAGACCCCGCCGTGCGAGCGCAAGGGCACGTCGAGCGCCGACAGGTCGTGGCGCGCCGCACTGGTGCCGATCACGGTGAAGCGCTCGGAGACCACCACCAGATCACCGATGCGATCGGCCGGCAGCTCGAAGCGCTCGGCGGCCTGCGCGCGGGTCAGCACCGACTCGATGCCCAGTCGCGTCGCCAGGCGGGTGGCCAGCGCGCCGGCATCGGTGCCAGCGGCCAGGTAGACGGTGGCGAACGAGCCGAGTGCGCCGTGGTGCACCACATACGGATCGGTGATCGGCAGGATCACCCGGGCCTGCGCCGCGCCCAGCCAGTCGTCGAGCAGGTCCTGCAGGTAGACGACGTCGGGACGTGCGTCCATGCCGGTCTTGGCGTTCATGCCGTGATCGGCGGTCAGCGCGATCACGCAGCCGGCGGCGTCGAGCTCGCCGAGATAGCGGTCCATCATCGCGTAGAAATCGTTGGCACCGGGCGTGCCGGGGGCGTGCTTGTGCTGGATGTAGTCGGTGGTCGACAGGTACATCAGGTCGGGGCGCTGGCGGCGCATCAGCTGCACGCCAGCGGCGAACACGAACTCGGACAGCCCGGCGCTGTAGACATCGGGCACCGGCATCCCGACCATCGAGAGCACCTCGTCGATGCCGTTGTCGGCCAGGGTGAGCTGGTCGGCCTTCTCGGAGGAAAAGCAGATGCCGGTCATGCCGTGACCGAGCAGCCGGCGCAGCTTGTCCTTGGCGGTGATCACCGCGCAGCGCGATCCGGCCGCCGACAGCGCCGCCAGGATGGTCGGGGCACGCAGCCACTTCGGGTCGTTCATCATCACCTCGGTGCCGGTGGCGACGTCGAACAGGTAGTTGCCGCAGATGCCGTGCACCGAGGGCGGCGCGCCGGTCACGATCGACAGGTTGTTGGGGTTGGTGAAGGTGGGCACCACGCAATCGGCGACCAGCGCGGTGCCCTGCTCGAGCACCCGCGCGAACCAGGGCGCCACGCCGGCGGCGACCGCCTGGGCGATGTATTCGGGCTCGCAGCCATCGACGCACACCACCACGGTGGGCGCCGAGGGCAGGCGGTAATGGCGGGCATTGACTTCAGGCATGACGCGTTTTTCCTGGGGAAGCGGCGGGTGGCGCCGGGTGATTGCGCAAGGTGCGTTCGCGGCTGCGCATGACGTGCGCGCGCAGGGTGTCACCGGCCAGGGCGGCATCGCCCGAGGCGATCGCCCGGACGATGGCGCGGTGCTCGGCGGCCGACACCGGCAGGTGCTCGGCATCGGCCAGGTTGCGCCGGCGAAACAGCGACAGCTCGTTGACCAGCCGGCGATAGACCGCGATCAGCTTGCGATTGCCGGTGAACTCGACCATCTGGTCGTGGAAGGCGAGGTTGAGCAGGTGATAGCCGCCGGTGTCGCCGGCGCGGGCAAGGCGCTCCAGCTGATCGACCTGGGCGCGCAGCGTCTTGAGCTGGGGCGCGGTGATGGTGGCGGCCAGCTGGCGCGCGACCGCCTCGTCGAGGACCGCGCGCAGATCGAAGATTTCCAGCGCCTCGTCCAGCGCGATGTCGCGCACGAAGGCGCCACGGTTCTTTTCCTGGCGCACCAGGCCCGACTCCTCGAGGCTGCGCAGCGCCTCGCGCACCGGCCCGCGCGACACGCCGAGCCGGGCGGCCAGCTCGGCCTCGTTGAGCTTGCTGCCGGGGGCCAGCTCGCCGGTCAGGATCAGCGCCTCGATGTCGCGGTGCGCCAGCGAGGTCAGCGAATGGCCCTGCAGCAGCGCGATGGACGGCGCGACGGGCGTAGCCGCCAAAGCGGGGGACGCCAAAGCGGGGGTGGACGCCGAAGCGGAAACCGGCGGGGACAGGACGGCTTTCATGCCGAGCATTCAATCCGCTGACCATCATTTTGTCAACAATCTGCAAAATACCGTTGACAGCATGGCACCCGATGACCAACATCGGCGCGAGCCGCCCGGGCCGGACCGCCTGTCGCCCGACCACCGCGCGGCGCGCCACGAAAGGCCGACACCATGGACCGAGACCCCATCCTGCTCACCCCCGGGCCGCTCACCACCACGCTGCGCACGAAGCTGGCGATGCTGCGCGACTGGGGCTCGTGGGACACCGGCTTCATCGAACTCACCGCCCGGGTGCGCGAGCGCCTGCTCGCCATCGTCGGCGCTCCCGACACCCACACCGTGGTGCCCCTGCAGGGCAGCGGCACCTTCAGCGTCGAGGCGGCGGTGGCCACCCTTGTCCCGCGCACCGGCCATGTCCTGGTCCTGGACAACGGCGCCTACTGCAAGCGCGCCGCCCGGCTCGCCACCCTGATGGGGCGTCGCGCCACGCTGCTGCCCTTCCCCGAGGACCAGCCGGTCAGCCCGGTGGCACTGGATGCCGCGCTGTCGGCCGACCCCGGCATCACCCATGTGATGCTGATTCACTGCGAGACCGGCACCGGCGTGCTCAATCCGCTGGCCGAGGTGGCCCGGGTGTGCGAGCGCCAGGGCCGGGGGCTGATCGTCGATGCGATGAGTTCCTTCGCGGCGCTGCCGATCGACGCGCGCGAGATCCGTTTCGATGCGCTGATCGCCGCCAGCGGCAAATGCCTGGAGGGCGTGCCCGGCATGGGCTTCGTGTTCCTGCGCAAGGCGGTGCTCGCGCAATGCGCCGGCCACAGCCAGTCACTGGCGATGGACCTGCACGACCAGTGGCAATACCTGGAGAAGACCGGCCAGTGGCGCTTCACCCCGCCCACCCATGTGGTGGCGGCGCTCGCCGAGGCGATCGCGCAATTCGACGAAGAGGGCGGGCAGCCGGCGCGCCTGGCCCGCTACGACGACAACTGCCGCACCCTGATCGCCGGCATGCGCGCGCTGGGCTTTCAGCCCTTCCTGGACGCGCGCTGGCAGGCGCCGGTCATCGTCACATTTCATGCGCCGGCCCATCCGGTCTATGATTTCAGGCGCTTCTATGAGGCCGCCAGGGCGCAGGGCTTCATCCTGTATCCCGGCAAGCTCACCGAGGTCGAGACGTTCCGGGTCGGCTGCATCGGCGCCATCGGCGCCAACGAGATGCGCCAGGCGGTGGCCGCGGTGGCCCGGGCGCTCGACGTCATGGGCATCGACAGCGGCGCGCCCGCCCGCTGACCCCCCCTTTCAGGACCCCCGATGGCAACACGAGGCAAGGAACACCCGGCGCTGGCCGCCGTACGCCAGTCCGATACCGGCAAGGTCAAGGTCGCAGTCAGCGACATCGACGGCATCCTGCGCGGCAAGTACCTGCACCGCGACAAGTTCTTCGGCGCCGCGACGTCCGGCTTCGGCTTTTGCGACGTGGTGTTCGGCTGGGATTCCCACGACGTCTGCTACGACAACACCGAGGTCACCGGCTGGCAGCATGGCTTCCCCGACGCGCTGGCCCGCATCGACCTGGACACCGCCCGCCACGTGCCCTGGGACGGCGGCGTGCCCTTCTTCCTGGGCGAATTCGTCAACGCCGACGGCTCGGCCTACCCGGTGTGCCCGCGCCAGACGCTGCGCCGGGTGCTCGATCGCGCCCGGCGCATGGGCGTCACACCGATGACGGGCATGGAATTCGAGTGGTTCAACTTCGCCGAGACGCCCCAGACCTGGGCCGCCAAGCAGGGGGTCTCGCCCACCAGCCTGACGCCCGGCATGTTCGGCTATTCGATGCTGCGCATGAACGGCAACCGCGAGTTCTTCAACGCCCTGATGGACGAGATGGCCGCCTTCCGGGTGCCGATCGAAGGCCTGCACACCGAGACCGGGCCCGGCGTCTACGAAGCCGCGATCGCCTTCAGCGAAGCGCTCGAGGCCGCCGACCGCGCGATCCTGTTCAAGACCGGCGCCAAGGAGATCGGCCACCGCTTCGGCATCATGCCCAGCTTCATGGCCAAGTGGAGCCAGCAATACCCGGGCTGCAGCGGCCACATCCACCAGAGCCTGTCGGACGGACGGCGCAACCTGTTTCACGACGCGCGCCGCCCGCGCGGCATGAGCAGCGTCTTCGAGAGCTACCTGGCCGGCCAGGTGGCGTGCCTGATGGAGTTCGCGCCGATGTTCTGGCCGACCGTCAACAGCTACAAGCGGCTGGTCGACGGGTACTGGGCGCCGGTCAAGCCGACCTGGGGGATCGACAACCGCACCGCCAGCTTCCGTGTCATCGCCGGCAGCCCGACATCGACCCGGCTCGAGACCCGCTGTCCGGGCGCCGACGTGAACCCCTACCTCGCGATGGCCGCGGTGATCGCGGCCGGCCTGGACGGCGTCGAGAAGGGCCTGAAGCTGACCACGCCGCCGATCACCGGCACCAACCAGGGGGCCGAGGGCATCGAGCGCGCGCCGCGCACCCTGATCGAGACCACCCGCCGGTTCCGCCAGTCCGACATCGCCCGCGACTGGCTGGGCGACACCTTCGTCGATCACTTCGCCGCGACCCGCGAGTGGGAATGGCGCCAGTGGCTCGATGCGGTGACCGACTGGGAACTGAAACGCTACTTCGAGATCATCTGACGCCATGACCATCACCCGATTCTCCTTTCCGACCGAGATCCACTTCGGCGACGGCGCACGCCGCCTGGTCGCCGGCCACCTGCGCGAGGCCGGCCTGCGCCGCCCGCTGATCGTCACCGACCGCGCGCTGGCGGCGCTGCCGCTGCTGGCCGAGTTCCGCTCGCACCTGGGCGAACTGCACAGCGCGGTGTTCGACGGCGTGCACGGCAATCCGACCGCCAGCCAGGTGATGGCGGGCGCGGCTGCGTTTCGCCGGCACGAGGCCGACTGCGTGATCGGTTTCGGCGGCGGCGCGGCCCTGGACGTGGCCAAGGTGGTCGCCCTGATGGCGGTGCACGAGGGCGACGTGATCGAGTACGTCTGGGATCACCCGCAGGTGCGCCCGATCGTCAATCCGCTGCCCTGGTTCGTGGCGCTGCCCACCACCTCGGGCACCGGTTCCGAGGTCGGCCGCTCGGCGGTGGTGGCCGAGGACGACACCCATGTAAAGCGCTCGGTGTTCAGCCCGCGCCTGCTGGCCCGCGCGGTGTTCGCCGACCCCGAACTCACGCTGGCGCTGCCGCCGGCAATCACCGCGGCCACCGGCATCGACGCCCTCACCCACAACATCGAGAGCTACCTGTCGCCGGCCTGGCATCCGCTGTGCGACGGCATCGCGCTGCAGGGCCTGCGGATCGGCGCGCGCGCCCTGGCGACCGCGGTCGCCCACCCTGCCGACCGGCTGGCGCGCCGCGACATGATGATGTCCTCGCTGATGGGCGCGATCGCCTTCCAGAAGGACCTGGGCTCGGTGCACGCCTGCGCCCACGCGCTGGGCGCGGTAGCCGACCTGCACCACGGGCTGGCCAACGCGCTGATGATCGACACCGTGCTGGCCTGGAACCACGAGGCGGTGCCGGCGCTGTTCGACGACCTGGCGCATGCCGCGGGACTGGGCAGCGGGGGCGCGGCCTTCGTGCCGTGGCTGCGCGAGCTCAAGACCACCATCGGCATCCGCGGCGGGCTGGCCGCCCACGGGGTGACCGAGGCGCAGATCCCGCGGCTCGCGGCACTGGCCGCGGTCGACTTCGCCGGCGGCACCAACCCGCGCCCGGCCGGCGTCGACGACTACACCCGTCTGCTGCGCGCCGCCCTCTGAGCGGCGCCCGGCCCGCTGCGCGCATCTCCCCGAATCCGTTCCAGACATCCCCATGAAAACACTGACGATCATCAACCCCGCCACCGGCGCCTCGATCGGCGAACTGGCAGTCGACGAGCCCGCCGCCATCGCCGCCAAGGCCCAGGCCGCCCGCCTGGCGCAACCGGCCTGGGCCGCGGTGCCGCTGGCCGAACGCCTCGCGGTCATCGGCCGCTTCCGCGCGGCGGTGGTGGCCGAGCTCGAGACCCTGGCCACCACCCTGACGCAGGAGGTGGGCAAGCCGATCGCGCAATCGCGCAACGAACTCAACGGACTGCTCGGACGCCTGGACTTCTTTCTGGCCGAGACGGGGCGCAGCCTGGCCGACGAGACGGTGTTCGAGGACACCGGTCTGAGCGAGCAGATCACTCACGAGCCGCTGGGCGTGGTGGCCAGCCTTTCGGCCTGGAATTACCCCTGGTTCGTCGGCTGCAACGTGCTGGTGCCCGCGCTGGCGGCCGGCAACGCGGTGCTCTACAAGCCGTCCGAATACGCGACTCTGAGCGGGCAGCACATCGTGCGGCTGCTGCACGCGGCGGGCGTGCCGGCGGCGGTGCTGGCCTGCGTGACGGGCGGTGGCGACACCGGCGCGGCCCTGCTCGAGCAGCGGCTGGACGGCGTGTTCTTCACCGGCTCGCACGCCACCGGCCAGCGCATCGCCCGGCAGGTGGCAGGACGCCTGATCCGGCTGCAGCTGGAACTCGGCGGCAAGGACCCGACCTATGTCCGCGCCGATGCCGACCCGCGGACGGCCGCCGAGTCACTGGCCGATGGCGCCTTCTACAACACCGGACAAAGCTGCTGCTCGGTCGAGCGCATCTATGTGCATCACGAGCTGCACGACGCCTTCGTCGAGCACCTCCTGGCGAGCGTGTCGGCGATGAAGCGGGGCGATCCGATGCACGACGACACCTACATCGGCGCGATCACCCGCCCGGCGCAGCTCGATGTGCTGCAGGCGCAGATCGCCGACGCGCTGGCGCTGGGGGCGAGTCTGCGCGCCGGCGGGCAGCGCCTGCCCGGCCCGGGCAACTGGTTTGCCCCGACGGTGCTGACCGGCGTCGACCACCGGATGACGCTGATGCGCGAGGAAAGCTTCGGCCCGGTGATCGGCATTCAGTCGGTGAGCGGCGACGAGGAAGCGCTCGCGCTGATGAACGACACCCGCTACGGGCTGACCGCCGGGGTCTACACCCGCGACGAATCCGCCGCCCGCGCGATCCTGTCGCGGGTCGCCGCGGGCAGCGTCTACTGGAACTGCTGCGACCGGGTCAGCCCGCGCCTGCCCTGGTCAGGCGTCGGCGATTCGGGGGTGGGGGTGACGCTGTCGGTCCACGGGATCCGGGCGATGACGCGGATGAAGGCCTGGCACCTGCGCCAGCCCTGATCGGAGCCGAACTAGGCCGCCCGCTGCCGGACCCGCAGGCGCAGGCCCACCGGGGTCATGGTGAACGACAGACGCTCCTGAGCCGGCTGGCCGTCCGGGGTGTCGACCGTCTCGATGTCGAAGCGGCCCAGCAGGGTCGCCATCGCCATCTTCATCTCGAGCAGCGCCAGATAGCGGCCGGGGCAGATCCGTGGCCCGGCGCCGAAGGGCATCGACAGGCGGCGCGCGGCATTGGCCTGCTGGGCCGGCCCGCCTTCGGAGAGCCAGCGTTCCGGCTCGAAGGCATCGGCGCGCGGCACGTGGGCCTCGCTCACGCTGTCGCGGCGCAGCAGGTTGATGACCACCGTGCCCGCCGGCACCCGGACATCGCCGATCGCGGTGTCGCGCAACGCCTGCAGCGGCATCTGCGGCGCGACCGGCTTCAGGCGCATGGTCTCGTGCGCACAGGCCTCGATGTACTCGAGCTGCGCCATCTGTTCGAGGGTGAGTTCGGCCGCATCACCGGTCACCCGGCGGACCTCGTCGCGGGCCCGCGCCAGGGCCTGCGGATTGCGCCACAGCAGGTGGATCATCCAGGCGATGGTGTTGGCGGTGGTGTCCTCGCCGGCCAGCAGCATCGTCATCACATTGCCAGCCACCTGACGGTCGTCGATGCCGCTGTCGGGCTGGTCGGCCGCGACGATCATCGCCTCGAGCAGGTTGCGCGGATGCTCGCGCAGCGCCGGATCGGCCTGCAGGCGCTCGCGCGCCTGGGCGATGAAGCCGGCCACCGCCGCATTGACTTCGGTGATGCTGCGCTCGAGCTGACGGTCGGCGGCGCTGCGCACCCAGCGCCAGATCGGCACCGGCGCGAGGATCCGCTTGTAGAGGGAGGGAAAGATCTTGTCCAGGTGTTGCTGGATCACGTCCTGGTCGGACTCCAGCGTGTTGACCTCGGCGCCGAAGGCCAGCCCGGCGATGGTGTCCACCGTGTAGCGCATCAGGTCGGCCTGCAGGTCGATGTCGGCCGACCGGGCCGCCGCCTTGCGCCAGCGGCCCTCCAGACGGCTCGCGACCCGCTGCATCGAGGGGAAATAGCCCTTCACATGCGCCGGATCGAAGCCCGCCATCACCATGCGACGCTGCCGGCGCCAGACCTCGCCGTTGGCCCCGAACACGCCCGGCTGCAGGCCCATCTCGGCGCCGATCAGCTCCAGCTTGATGGTCCGGCGAAAGCCGTCCGGCCGATCGCGCAGCACGGTGGCGACCGCCTCGTGGTCGCCCACCACCAGCACGGTGAAACGGCCCATGCGCAGCTTGAAATAGGGACCGAACTCGCGGCACCACTGCTCGACCTGCAGGTGAAAGCGCGGGGGATCGATCTGCAGCGCGTTGCCCAGCAGGGGCAGACCGCGCGGGCCCGGCAGCGAGGCCAGCTCGCGCAGCGGGCGACCGGGCGTCGGGCCGGGATCGGCGGAAGTAACGGGCGGGGCGGCGAGCGTGGTGGGTGTCATGGTCATGCGTTCGAAGGGGGGAACCGAGGCCTGAGGCGAAAGACCGAAACCGGGCGAACCACCGGTTCAAAATCGATCCGACTGCACCGTACCATGAGTCGCGCGGCTTGCGTCGGGTTGACAATTCGAGCGCACCCTCTACGCTCAGTCCAGCCGATCGGCCAATGCCCGCCGGGCGCGAAACCGCCCCCTACCAGGAGACGCCCATGAACGCAGTCGCCACCGATGACCGCCTGCAGCAGACCCGCATGCAGGCCTATCTGAAGGACGGCGAGCGCCGGGCCGCCGAACTGGGCAACCGCGGCCCGATCCGGCGCGATGCCCAGGGCCGCATCCACCCGGACATTCTCGCGGCCTACTGGCGCTGCGGCTTCTACATCTTCGAGGGCGTGCTGAAGGCCGACGAACTGGCCGACATCGAAGCCGACCTGCAGGACATCCTGGCCCGCCTGCCGGTGCATCGCGGCGCGCCGCTCGATCGCCAGGGTCGTCCGGCGCTGGCCGCCGACTGCCGCTCGAATCCGCTGATGTGGTCGCGCCCGCTCGGTGATCCGCTGGGCGGCACCGAACTGGCCAATGGCCGCCACCCGGTGAAGATGTTCGAGCCGACCGCCGCCTCGGACGCGCCCGCCGAGGTGGTCTACCTGATCCTCGGTTCGCTGCAGTTCTCGGAGGCCGCACTGCGGGTCTATGGCCATCCGGAGCTGCTGGCGGTCGCCGCGGCGGTCAACGGCGACGACTTCGTGCCCTTCAACGAGGCCCTGTTCATCAAGCAGCCGGGGCTTGGCGCCTCGGTCGCCTGGCATCAGGACGGCGTGACCCACTGGAACAGTCCGGACTGGGACGAGGGCTCGCACGGATTCAACTTCATGGCGCAGCTCTACGGCTGCACGCCGGCCAACGGGGTCTGGGTGATCCCCGGCTCGCACAAGGGGGGCAAGGCCGACATCCGCGCGCTGTCGGCCAGCGCCGGCTCCGAGCGCCTGCCCGACGCGGTCCCGATCGTGTGCCGACCGGGCGATGTCGCGATCACCAACCGGCAGGTGGTGCACGGCTCGTTCGCCAACACCAGCGCCGACTGGCGGGTGACGGTGAATTTCGGCTTCCACCGGCGCCGCTCGGTGCTGGGGGTGAATTCGCGCGGCAGCCTGCACGGCGCGCCGGGACTCTACGACGAGGCGCGCATCCGCGAGCGCGCCCGGGCCATCGGCTACGCCATCGACGCGCGCCGGCGGCGCTTTCCGCAGGAAACCCCCTTCGTCTACCAGCCCCATGCGCAGACGGGCGAGCACCTGGTGTGGGACGACACCGCGCGGGCCGGACTGCGCGACTACAACCGGCTCGACCTGAGCATCTGACCCCTTCGAAGCGAATCCGAGATGCCCGATTTCACCCTTTGCGTCGGCACCGCCGGCATGTCGGTCTGGTTCAGCCGCGACCTCGGCCAGACCTGGGAGCGGCCCTACACCGAGTCGGGGCTGTACCTCGAGGCGCGGGTCTGGGCGCTGTCCTCGCACCCGGCCCGGCCCGGACAACTCCTGGCCGGCACCGACAGCGGCGTGTATCGCTGGGACGAGGGCGAGCGGCGCTGGACCCCTCTGCCGGGCCCCTTCGACCACGAGGCCGTCTGGGCACTGGCCCAGCACCCGGATGATCCGCAGGTGATCGTGGCCGGCACGCACCCGGCGGCGCTCTGGCGCTCCGATGACGGCGGGCGCCAGTGGCGCCGGCTGCCGCTCGAACTGGCCCGGGCCTGCGTGTTCGTCGGCCGGCCGCGGGTCACCCAGGTGCTGTTCGATCCGACCGATCACGACACCCTGTGGGCCAGCGTCGAGATCGACGCGGTGCACCGCAGCCGCGACGGCGGCCAGACCTGGGAGCGGCTCGATCGCGGCCTGGTGTCGGGCGACATCCATGGCCTGGCGGTGGTGCGAAGCGACACCGCCACCACCGTCTTCGCCACCACCAACAAGGGCCTGCACCGCAGCGACGACGGCGGCGCGAACTGGTCGCTGCAGCCGCTCGACGCCGAGTGGCAGTACACCCGCACCATCATCGCCCGGGCCGACGGCGACCACACCCTGTTCCTCACCAACGGCAACGGCCCACCCGGCTCGACCGGACGCCTGCTGCGCTCGACCGACCACGGCACCAGCTGGCAGGACGTCGGTCTGCCCGGGCGCACCAACAGCACGCCCTGGTGCGTGAGCTCGCACGCCGCCGATCCGAGCCTCGTCTTCGCCGCGACCAATCTCGGTCAGCTGTACCGCAGCCGCGACGGCGGTCAGCATTGGGACAAGCTCGAGCGCGAGTTCGGCGAGGTCCGCTCGATGCGGATGATCCCGAGCTGATGGCCGCGCCCTCGCTGGAGGTCCCGCCCGCCGCGGACCGCTCCCCCTCCCCGGACCTCTCACCGCGTCGGCCTGGCGCGCGGCTGCCGATCCTGATCGCCGGTGGCGGCATCGGCGGCCTCACCGCTGCACTGAGCCTGGCTCGCGCGGGCCACCCGGTCTCGGTGTTCGAGCAGGCGGCCGGTTTCGGCGAAATCGGCGCCGGCATCCAGCTCAGCCCCAATTGCACCCGGGTCCTGCATGACCTGGGCCTGGAGTCGGCGCTGCGGCGCATCGCCTTCCTGCCCGAGGGCACGGAAATCCGGCACTGGCGAAACGGCCGCCTCATCACCACCAATCCGCTGGGCCAGCAGGCGCTCGATCAGTACGGATTCCCGTACTACCACGTCCACCGGGCCGACCTGATGGGCGTGCTGGTGGCGGCGGCGCGCGCGCATCCGGACATCACGCTGCACAGCGGCGCGCGAATCGGCGCGATCGAGCAGGACGAATCGCGGGTGGTGATCGAGGCCGGCGGCATCCGCCACGAAGGCGGGTTGCTGATCGGCGCCGACGGCATCCATTCGGTGGTGCGCAGCCACCTGTTTGGCGCCGAGGCACCGCGCTTCACCGGCAACATCGCCTGGCGCGCGCTGGTGCCCGCTGGCCGGCTGCCAGCCGGACTGATCCGGCCGGTCGCCACCGCCTGGTGGGGTCCGGGACGCCACTTCGTGCATTACTACGTGCGCGCCGGCGAACTGGTGAACTGCGTGTGCGTGGTCGAGAAGCCGGGCTGGCAAAACGAATCCTGGACCGAACGCGGTGACCACGCCGAACTGACCCGCGACTTCGCCGGCTGGCACCCCGACCTGCAGACGCTGATCGGCGCGATGGACCCGCAGGAGTGCTTCAAATGGGCCCTGTTCGACCGACCGCCCCTGCCCTGCTGGAGCGTCGGGCGCATCACCCTGCTGGGCGATGCCTGCCACCCGACGCTGCCCTTCATGGCGCAGGGCGCCGCGATGGCGATCGAGGATGCGGCGGTGCTGACCCGCTGTCTGGCTGAAGGGGATGCCCTGGCACCCGCCGGAGCCCTGGCCGCGGCGCTGGCTGCCTACGAATCGCTGCGTCGCCCCCGCACCAGCCGTATCCAGGCCGGTTCGCGACGCAATGCCATGATCTTCCACCTCTCGGGCATCAAGGCCTGGGTGCGCAACTGGCGCGCCGCCCGAATGCGCGGCTCGATGCTCGACTGGGTCTACCGGTACGACCCGCTGCGGGCAGCCGCTCGCGCGCGCACGGACGAAAGGACACCCTCGCCATGACCCGACCCAACGGCATTCACCATCTGGCGATCAGCACCGCCGACATCCGCACCCAGATCGCGTTCTTCTCGGATGTGCTGGGCATGGAGCTGGTGGCGCTCTACTGGATGCACGGGGTAAAGGGCGCCTGGCACGGCTTTCTGAAACTCAACGATCACTCCTCGATCGCGCTGGTGCAATCGCCGCAGATCGCCGCCATCGCGCCGCAGCTGGGCGTCAGCCACGCCGGCACCGCCGGCAACCCGTCGGCGCCCGGCACCATGCAGCACCTGGCGCTCAATGTGGACGACGCGGCGCAGCTGCTGACCCTGCGCGACCGGATCCGCTCGCGCGGCGTCAATGTGATCGGCCCGATCGACCACGGCTTCTGCCAGTCGATCTACTTCGGCGGTCCGGAACACCTGACGCTGGAGATCTCGACCTCGGCCGAGCCGATCGACCCGCGCGCCTGGATCGACCCGGAGGTGGTCGCCCTGAGCGGGATCAGCGCCGCCGAACTGGCGCGGTTTCGCGCGCCCGCGCCCTACGCCGGCGAGGGCGGCGCGGTCGCCCAGCCACCGATCACCGCCGACAAGCCGCACATGAGCTATCCGCCCGAGGTCTACCGCAAGCTGATCGGCATGCCCGATGCGGCGCTGACCGCCGCGATGAGCCAGACCCAACCGCCGGTCAAGGTCTGAGGCCGGCGCCGGGGGGCGAATCACCGCCCTCGGTGGTCGCCCCCGACAGGCTGCCGAACAGCACCATGCAGCTCTCGGTGACCGTGGGCAACGTTGCCTCGTAGCGGGTCAGGTGCCAGCGGATGGCGATGTGGAAAACCGCGCCGACCAGTCCGGCGAACACCATCGACTCGTCGGCGCGCGCCATGCGCGCGGCAGGCACCAGCGGACGCAGCGCCGACATCAGGAAGCGCAGGAACTCGCCCGCCGCCTGCTGATGGACCCGATCGAGTTCAGCGCTGACGCCCAGCATCTCGAACAACAGCACCCGCGACTTGCGGGGGTCGGCCCGCAGCATTTCGAAGAAAACCGCCAGACCGGCGCGCACCGCGGCCTGCCCATCGGCGCGCGGCTGCCCGAACACCCCCGCCAGCTCGATGCGCAGCGCCTCGACGATGTCCCGGTGCACGCCGGCCAGCAGCGCCTCGCGGTTGGCGAACGATTCGTAGAAATACCGCTCGGTCAGTTCGGCCTCGGCACAGACCGCACGCAGCGTCGCCGCCGCATACCCGCGGGTGCCGATGATCGCCAGGCCGGCCTCGAGCAGGCGCCGGCGCCGGGCCTCGCGGCGCTGCTCGTCGCTGGCGCCGCGGTAGGTTCTTTCGGTGGCCGACTCGGGGGTCACCGGCGTCGCAGGATCAGGGCCATTCATGTCCCCAATGTTGACATCAAACCACGCCCTCCTTAAAGTGACATCGCATGATGTCAGATAACACGCGAACCATGTCCAGCCTCGAACAAGAGATCCCCTCGCCCCCCGGCCTGCCCTGGGTGGGTCATCTGCTGCAGATCCCGAAGTCCCGGATCACCCAGTACCTGCTGGAGACCAGCCGCGGGTTCGACGGCATCCTGGCGCTCGACTTCGCGGGCGCGAAGCTGCCCTTCGTGTTCGATCCCGATCTGGTCGCCGAGCTCTCCGACCCGAAGCGCTTTGCCAAGACCGTCGGGCCGCCGCTGTCGACGCTGCGCCGGCTGGCCAGCGATGGCCTGTTCACCGCCCGCAGCGACGAGCCCAACTGGGGCAAGGCCCACCGCATCCTGCTGCCCGCCTTCGGCCAGCGCGCGATGAAGGGCTACTTCCCGATGATGCTGGAGGTGGCGCAGCGCCTGGCCATCCGTTGGGAACAGCGCGGCCCCGATGCCGACATCGAGGTGGCCGACGACATGACCCGGCTCACCCTGGACACGATCTCGCTGGCCGGCTTCGGCTACCGGTTCGACTCGTTCGCCAGCGATGAACTGCACCCCTTCCTGGACGCGATGACGCGGGTGCTGGGCGAGGTGATGCAGCGCCTCACGCGCCTGCCGATCCAGAACCGGCTGATGAAATCGAGCCTGGAGCGGATGGACCAGGACATCGCGGTGATGCACACGCTGGTCGACGAGGTGATCCGCGCGCGCCGCGACTCGCCCTCGACCCTGCCCCAGCGCGACCTGCTCGACCTGATGCTGCAGGCCCGCGACCCGCTCACCGACGAGCCGCTGGACAACGAGAACATCCGCTCCCAGGTGATCACTTTCCTGATCGCCGGGCATGAGACCACCAGCGGGTTGCTGACCTTCGCGCTGTATCTGCTGATGCGCCACCCCGAGGTGCTCGCCCAGTGCCATGCGGAAGTCGATCGGGTGATGCCCGACGGGCAGACGCCGCGCTATGAGCACCTGGCCCGGCTCGATGTCATCGAGCGGGTGCTGCGCGAGACCCTGCGGCTGTGGCCCACCGCGCCCTCCTATGCGGTGGCGCCGCTCGAGGACACGCTGCTGGGCGGGCGCTACCGCCTGCGCAAGGGACAGCGGGTGCTGGTCTTTCTGCCCGCGCTGCACCGCCATCCGCGGCACTGGGCGCGCCCGGAAGCGTTCGACATCGAGCGCTTCACGCCAGCGGCCCGCGCCGGCATCCACCCCCATGCGTACAAGCCTTTCGGCAACGGCGAGCGGGCCTGCATCGGCCAGCAGTTCGCGCTGACCGAGGCCAAACTCGCGCTGGCGGTGATCCTGCAGCGTTTCGCCCTGTCGGACCCGCATGATTACCAGTTTGCGATCAAGGAAACCCTGACCCTGAAGCCCGACGGCCTGCGGCTGCGGGCCAGCCCGCGGGTGCGGGCGATGACGGGCGGCGCGCCGGGAACCGGGCTTGGAGCCGGGCCTGGAACCGGGCTCGACACGCGGGAATCGATTGCCCGCGGCACGGCCCCCGCCGCGACAGCGGACGCGCGCAGCGGCTCGGACCCCGGCGCGCCGACCGCCCGGGACCCTGCACTCCGCCCGGGTGCACTCCCCCCGGGCGCACTCCCCCGGGGTGCACTTCCCTCGGGTGCCGTCTCCTCGGTCGGCCCCGCCGCCACCGCCTCCGCTACCGCCGGCCTGCCCTCGCCCACCAGCGGCCGCGAGCCCTTCCGGGTGCTGTACGGCAGCAGCGTGGGCACCTGCCAGGAAGTGGCCGAGGAAATCGCCGCCCGCGCCCGCGCGGCGGGCTTCGAGCCGCAGGTGCGCTCGCTGGACGAGGGCATGGAACCCTGGCCCACCGACGGCTGGCTGATCGCAGTGACCGCCACCTACAACGGGCGCGCCCCGGACAGCGCCCGCCGACTGGAAGCGCTGCTCGATGACGACGCGCTGACCGGCTGGCGTGCGCCGGGCCTGCGCTACGCGGTACTGGGCTGCGGCAACTCCCAATGGCCGGCCTACCAGGCCTTCCCGACCCGGGTCGCCCAAGCCCTCGCGGCCAGCGGCGCCACCGAGGTCCTCGCGCGCGGCCAGGCCGATGGCAACGCGGATTTCGATCTCGCGGTCGAGCAATGGAGCGCGGCATTGCAGGCGGTCCTCGCGCAGCATCGGCCGAGCGATGCGGCAACCGGTGCGCGGGCGGGCGAACTGACGGTGACCCTGAGCGACCCGGCCGACGTGCGCGCTGCGTTGCTGCCCGCGCGGGCGCAAGCCATGCGGGTGCTCGACACCCGCGAACTGGTGGCGCCTGCTGACGGCCTGTGGGATTTCAGCCGCGAGGCGCCGCGCCCCTCGACCCGCCACCTGCGGATCGCGCTGCCGGCGTCGGCCACCGGCGCCACAGACACGCCCGGCTATGCCACCGGCGACCACCTCGCCGTCTACCCGCACAACGAACCGGCGCGGGTGCAGGCGCTGATCGAGCGTCTCGGACTGTCTGCCGAGACCCTCGTGACCCTGTCGGGCGACACCGCCCTGTCGCGACACCTGGCCCCCGGCCAGGCGGTGGCGCTGTCGCAGTTGCTCGGCGAATTCGTCGAACTGCAGGACCCGGCGCGCCGGCGCGACATCGAGCACCTGGCCACCCGCACCCGCTGTCCCAACGCCCTTGCCGCCCTGAAAGGCTGGCTGGGCGAGGCGGCCCCGGCCGGCGCGCGTCGACCGAGCGTGCCCGCGCTGCTGCTGCAATACCCGGCGATCGAGGCCACGCTCACCGATGTCCTGCAGACCTGCGCGCCGATGCGCCCGCGCTGGTATTCGATCTCCTCCTCCGCGCGGGCATCGCCCACCGAGCTGACGCTGACGGTGGGCCTGCTGGAGGCGCCCGCCGCCGCGGGCCAGGACCGCTGGCGCGGAGTCGCCTCACGCTACCTCTGCGAACTGCCCGCCGGCCAATGGATCGCCGCCCAGGTGCGCACGCCGAGCCCGGACTTCGCGCCACCGGCCGATCCGGCCCAGCCGATGGTGCTGGTCGGCCCGGGGACCGGGATCGCCCCGTTCCGCGGCTTCATCGAGGAGCTCGCCTGGCACCGCGCGCAGGGACACCCCTGCGCGCCGGCGCTGCTGTTCACCGGCGCGCGCCACCCGGCGCACGACGCGCTGCATGCCGACGAACTCGCCGCCTGGTCGGCCCAGGGCGTGGTGACGGTGGTTGCTGCCTACTCCAGCCTGCCGGAGCACCCCTGGCGCTTCGTGCAGGACGCCCTCTGGGCCAAACGCGACGACGTCTGGCGGCTGCTCCAGGCGGGCGCCCGCTTCTACCTGTGCGGCGACGGCAAGGCGATGGCACCGGCGGTGCGCGAGACGCTTAAGCGCATCTGGCGTGAACACCACCCGGGTGACGGCGAAGCGGCACACGGCACAGACACGGCGGCCGCCAGTGCCGACGCCTGGCTGGAGGCACTGTCAGCCAGCGGCCGATTCCGCCAGGACGTCTTCAACTGAGCCGGGCATCGCCCGCTCGCCCGCGCCCCCGGAGTGTCCGGCCGGCGCGGGCGACTCGAATCCGGCCGCCGGGCAGTGCAGAATGACGGTTTCGCCCCCGCAGGAGACGCGCATGTCCGCCAGCCCAACCCAGCCCCCGCCGCCCGACCACCGAATCGCCGCCGGCCTGCCGGCGCCCGGCAGCGGCGACGCCGCCGAGATACTCGCGACCGCCGCGCAACGGGTCGCCAGCGAGCCCGGCCAGCCCCGGCCCTACGCCGGAGCGGTGACACCGGCCGAGGCCTGGCAGCTCAGCGGCCACCCGGGGGTGCACCTCATCGATGTCCGCAGCCCCGAGGAATACCGCTACGTCGGCCATGTGCCGGGCTCGCGCCTGGTCGTCTGGCGCGGCACCGCCGACGATCAGGTCGCCCAGTTCATGGCCGACCTGCGCGCCGCGGCACCGCCGCAGGACGCGGTGATGCTGCTGTGCCGCAGTTCGGTGCGCTCGGTGCGCGCGGCCACCGCCGCGGCGCGCGAGGGCTACAGCCGCGCCTTCAACATCCTCGAGGGCTTCGAGGGCAAGCTCGATGACCAGCAGCAGCGCGGCCTGATCGATGGCTGGCGCCGCACCGGCCTGCCCTGGATCCAGGAATAGCGCGAGGAGCGCCCGGCCGGGAGCTCAAAGCCCTTCGCGGCCCAACCGGCGCATCCGCGCCAGCCAGCTCACTCGCTCGCTGTCGGCCATCGAATCGACCCGGCCGATCAGCGACTCGTCGACCGGCGAGATCCCCATGAAGCCCAGGATGCTGCGCTCCAGGGCCCGCACGCTGTGGGCCCGGAAGTAGAAGCGGTAGATCAGCGAGGGCATCCCCATCGTCACCACCACCCGGGCCGAGCGCCCGGTCAGCCCCTTGGCCTGCAGCAGTCCGCCCTGCCCCGGCTTGAAGGCGAAACCCGGGCGCCCGACCTGTTCCAGGAAGCCCTTGAGCAGCGCCGGCATGTCGCCCAGCCACAGCGGAAAGAACAGCACGATGTGCCCGGCCCAGGCGATCGACTGCTGGGCCGCGTTGAGCGACGCCGGCAGCTCGCCGTGGTCCCATTCCTTCTGGCTGCGCAGCAGCGGGAAATCGAGTTGCGCCACCTCGATGAGCCGGACCTCGTGACCGGCACCGCGCGCGCCCTCGAGGTAGCTGTGCGCCAGTGCGTGACCAAAGTGATGTCCCGCGGGATCGGGATGTCCCTGGATGACCAGAATTCGTCGCGACATGGGTGGACTCCGGTGGCGGGATGACCGGTAGCGTGCGCGCGGGCGAGGGCCGATGCATTGACATCGAGCAAGCCACCACGAACGCCTCGAGAAAATTTCGCCTTACACAATCCGCAGTCGGCTGGCCCGATTCCTGCCGCGCTTCCCGCGGGGCGCAGGCCACCTGTGGCAACATCGGGTTATGAAACTCAATCATGATGTCGTCACCACGCCGCCGCGTCCGGCCGCCACGGTGATGCTGCTGCGCGATGCGCCCGGGGGCCTGGAAGTCTTCCTGGTCCGTCGCCACGGACTGTCCGATGTGCTGGGCGGTGCCTATGTCTTTCCCGGCGGCAAGGTCGACCGCGAAGACGCGGATGAAGCGCTGCTCGCGCGCGCCGACCGCCCCGCCGCCGAACTGCACGAAGCCCTGGGTGAACCCGAACTGCCGGTGGCCACTGCCGCGTCGATGTACGTGGCGGCGCTGCGCGAAACCTTCGAGGAAGCCGGTCTGCTGCTGGCCAGCGCCGATCGGCCCTTCGATGCCGCCGCCGCCCAGGCCCTGGCCCGCGACGGCCTGTCGTTCACCGACCTGCTGGCGCGGCTGGACATCGGTCTGGCGGTGGGTCGCATGGTGCCCTGGACGCGCTGGATCACCCCGGTCATCCCGTCGATCCAGAGCAAGCGCTTCGACACCCGTTTCTTCGCGGTCCATGTCGCCGGCGACACGGTTGCCCGGCACGACGAGCGCGAAACCACCGAGAGCGAGTGGCTCGCCCCGCGCGCCGCGCTCGATCGCTACTGGGCCCGCGAGATCGCGCTGGCGCCCCCGCAGATCATGACGCTGGCCCACCTGTCGCGCCACCGCGAGGTCGCCTCGGCGCTGCGCGAGGCCGCCAGCCGAAAGCCGCCGGTGATCCAGCCCGAACCGATGAACCTCGACGGCAAGCGGGTCGTCGCCTATCCGGGCGATCCCGGTCATCCCATCGCCACCCGTGCGATCCCGGGCCCGACGCGGCTCGTCTTCCAGGAAGAGCGTTTCGAGCCGGTCGACGGCTATGAAGCCCTCTTCGCCTGAACCATGAACCCACAACCCCTGATCGTCGGCATCGGCGGCACCACCCGCGTCGGCTCCACCAGCGAGCGCGCGCTGCGCATGACACTGGCGGCCGCGCAGGCCCTGGGGGCGCGCACCCGCGTCTTCGGCGGCGCCGAGCTGCAACTGCCCCACTACGACCCCGCCACCGCGGCTCGCGGTCCGCGCGAGACCGAACTGGTCCAGGCGCTTCGTGAAGCCGACGGGGTGATCATCGCCTCGCCCAGCTATCACGGATCGATCTCCGGACTGCTCAAGAACGCGCTCGACTACATCGAGGACCTGCGCACCGATTCGCGGGTCTACCTCGAATCACGGGCGGTGGGCTGCATCGTCTGCGCCGAAGGGCCGCAGGCCATGGGCGCCACGGTCGCGGCCCTGCGGGCCATCGTGCACTCGCTGCGCGGCTGGCCCACGCCCTATGCCGCGATGGTCCACACCAACGGCCCGGCTTTCGACTCGGGCCCGCAGGGGCCCGATCCCGCGGTCGTGCAGCAGCTCGAACTGGTTGCCGCGCAGGTGATCGAATTCGTGAAGATGCGGCGCGCGCTGGTCGCCGCCAGCAGCTGAGTCGCGCGGGCCCGACGGCTAGAAACCCGCCAGCGGCACGCCGCCGGCGACCCGTTGCACGACCACCCGGTCGTCACCCAGCACAATCAGCGAGAACAGCCACTCGGCCAGCGACGCCGCGGCGCCACTGCGCCGCGCGAGCAGGGGCGTGGCGCGGTCGTCCAGCGCGATGAAATCCGCGTCGTAGCCCGGGGCGACATTGCCCACCTGGCTGCCCAGTCCCATCGCGCGCGCCGCGCCCAGCGTGTGGCGGTACCAGAGGGTCTGCGGCGCCAGCGTGAGCGCGCCCAGCCGCGCCACCTCGTAGGCGGCCAGCATGGTGCGAAACGGCGAGAACGAGGTGCCCCCGCCGACATCGCAGGCCAGGCCCCACTGGAAGCCGGCCTGTGCGGCCGCGCCGAAATCGAACAGGCCGCTGCCCAGGAACAGGTTGGAGGTCGGACAGACCGCGGCGCTGGCGCCGCTGGCCGCGAGCCGGGCCCGGTCCTCGTGGTCGAGATAAATGCAGTGGGCATACATGCTGCGCTCGCGCAGCAGGCCCAGCCGGTCATAGACGTCGAGATAGCTGCGGGCCTGCGGGAACAGCCGCGCCACCCAGGCGATCTCGTCGTGATTCTCGGCGACATGGGTCTGCACCCAGGTGCCAGGGTAGGCGTCGGCCAGCTCGGCGGCGCCGCGCATCTGGGCCTCGGAGCAGCTCGCCGCGAAGCGTGGGGTGAGCGCGTAGCCGAGCCGCCCGCGACCGTGCCAGCGCTCGATCAGCGCCTGCGACTCGACGAGGCTGGTGGCGGTCTCGTCGCGCACCGGGTCGGGACTGTTGCTGTCCATCAGGCACTTGCCCGCCACCATCCGCAAACCGCGCCGCAGCGAGGCCGCGAAGAAAGCCTCGGCGCTGGCGCGGTGCGACGAACAATAGACCATGGCGGTGGTCACGCCGTTGCGCAACAGCTCATCCAGGAACACCTCGGCCATCGCCGCCGCGTAGGCGGGATCCGCGAAACGCGCCTCGTGCGGAAAGGTGTAGTTCTCCAGCCACGGCAGCAGCCCATCGGCCGGCGAGCCGATCACGTCGAGCTGGGGAAAGTGCACATGGGTGTCGACGAAGCCGGGCGCCAGCACCCAAGGGCGCCAGTCGACCCAGGCCACGTCGGGATGGCGCGCGGCCACCGCCGCGAACGCATCCGCCTCGAGGATGCGCCCCTCATCGACGATCACCAGCGCGTCGTCGACCCGCTGGAGAACATCCCCGGCATCAAAGCGCAGCAGCGCCGCGCGATATCCCTGCATCAAGCCCCCGGCAACTTTCCCTGCACCCCTTCGACATACCAGTCGACCCGGTTCAGCGCCTCGTCGGAGAGGCTGCCGGCCGTCTGGCGGACCCGGCCGACATTGTCGAGCAGGCGGCCGGAAAACGGGTGGAATTTTCCGCTGGCGATCGCCGCCTGACGCTCGCGCACCCGCACCCGCACCGCCTCGGGCACCGCGGGGCCGAACTCGGCCAGACCGATCATGCCTTCGCGCAGGCCCCCCCACACCGCGCCCGGCTGCCAGCGGTTCTCGAGAACTGCCTGCGCGCTGCGCGTGTAGTGCCCGCCCCAGTGGTGCGTCACCGCGGTGAGCTGCGCCGTCGGCGCGAACGCCCGCATGTCGCTGTGATAGGCCACGCACCAGCGCCCCTTCTCCTGGGCGGCGATCGCCACCGCGGTCGAATCGGTGTGGTGGGTCACCACATCGACGCCCTGGTTCATCAGGGTGAGCGCCGCGTCGCGTTCGCGGCCGGGGTCGTGCCAGGTATTGACCCAGACCACCTTGAGCGTCGCCGCCGGATTGACCGCCCGCATGCCCAGCACGAAGGCGTTGATGCCGTGGACGACCTCGGGAATCGGAAACGCCGCGACGCAGCCCGCGACGCCGGTGCGCGAGACGCCCCCCGCCGCCATGCCCGCGAGGTATCGCCCCTCGTAGAAGCGTGCGTTGACGACGCCGACATTGGCCGCCGAGCGATAGCCGGAGACATGCTCGAACGCGGTCTGCGGAAAGTCGCGCGCGACCTTCAGCGTCGGTTCCATGTAGCCGAAGCTGGTGGTGAAGATCAGCCGGTGGCCCTGCTGGGCCAGATCGCGGATCACCCGCTCGGCGTCGGGCCCCTCGGACACGTTCTCGACATGGCGGGCCTGCACCCGCGCGCCCAGCGTGCGCTCCATCTGCTGGCGGCCCTCCTGGTGCTGGGCGGTCCAGCCGGCCGCCGACAGCGGCGTCACATAGACGAACCCCACTTTCAGGGGATCAGCCGCGCGGGCGATCGGCAGGTGGGAAAGGGCGGCCACGGCCGCGGACGACGCGACAAAGCCGCGGCGGGTGAGGTTTTTCGACATGGTTGTCCTCGACATGTCTCCCGGAATGGAATCACCCGCACGCCGGGAGGCGCGTGCAGGCACAGAATTGTGCCTGAGCGTTGCGGGTCGCCCCGGCCCGCGCCTGTCGCTCACCCGCGCATCACCCCGAAAGCAGCACCGCCGATCCCCATGCCGACCAGTCGCATCACCCGCGGGATCCTGTTCATGTGCCTGGCCGTCTGCTGCTTCGCCTGCATGAACACGCTGGTGAAGGTGCTCAGCCCCGACTACAGCTCGGTGCAGATCGTGTGGGCGCGCACGCTGGGCCATTTCCTGTTCGTGCTCGCGCTCTTCCTGCCGCGGCGCGGGCTGGCGGTCCTGCGCTCGACCCAGCCGGTCGCCCAGCTGTCGCGCTCGGTGCTGCAGGTCTGCTCGACCACGCTGTATTTCTTCGCGCTGCGCACCGTGCCGCTGGCCGAGGCCACCTCGATCAGCTTCCTGTCGCCGCTGATGGTCACCCTGCTGGCGGTGCCGATGCTGGGCGAGCGGATCGACCGCGGCCGGCTGATGGTGGTGCTGGCCGGCTTCGTCGGCGTGCTGATCATCGTGCGCCCGGGCAGCGACGTGTTCCAGTGGTCGTCGCTGCTCATCCTGTGCAGTTCGGGCTGCTATGCCACCTACCAGGTGTTGACGCGGCGGGTGGCGGGCACCGATTCGGCCGAGACCTCGGCGATCTACAGCGCGATGCTGGGCAGCCTCGCCACCTCGATCCTGGTGCCCTTCTTCTGGACGACACCGGTCCGCCTGACCGACGTGATCATGATGCTCAGCCTGGGCCTGTTCGGCGCGGTCGGCCACTACTGCGTGGCCCGCGCGATGGGCCTGGCGCCGGCCAACATCATGTCGCCCTTCCAGTACGTTCAGCTGCTGGGCGCCGGGTTGCTGGGCTATCTGGTGTTCGGCAATCTGCCCTCGGTCTACACCTGGATCGGGTCGTCGATCATCGTGGCCAGCGGGCTCTACATGGGCTGGACGGAAAGCCGCCGCGCGCCGGTCCGGTCAACAGGCTAGGCGCACCGTCAGCCGCGCACCGGCTCCACGCCAAAGCCGATGCCCAGCGTGCGCAGATACAGCCGGTAGGCCAGCGACAGCCGGTCGGCCGCGCACGACACCTCGAGCGCCGGATCCAGCGGCAGGCAGGCCGGGCGCTGGGCCTCGAGGATGCGCCGGTCCTGCTCGAAGATCACGTCCTGGAAGGCGCGGATCTGCGCATCGGAACGGCCGGCCGCCGACATCGCCACCAGGAACCACACCCGCGTGCGGGTCGGCTCCATCGGCAGGGTGAACAGCGCGATCGACTCCTGGTGCGAATCCCAGCCCTCGGGACACTTGGCCAGCACCGCGCTGAAGGGCGCGGGCACCGAATAGCGATAGCGCACCATCGCGCCCGACTCGGCCAGCAGGTTGCTGCGCGGCTGCCAGGCCTGGCAGCCCTCGGCCTGCAGCCCCTGGGTGGCCAGGCCACCCGCCACCTGGTAGTCGGGAATCTGCGGCTGCGCCGGATCGCCCAGCGTGCCGGGATGCACAAAGCCGAAATGGGCGAGATCGAGAAAGTTTTCGATCACCCGCGGTGCGCTGGTGGCCACGTCGTAAGGGCCGCACAGCAGGCGGCTGATGCCGGGGCCGTCAGGCCCCTCGAAGGCAGGCGGCTGGGCGAGCAGGTCGGCCTCGTGGGCCGGGCCCAGACGCACCCAGATCATCCCGTGGCGTTCACCGACATCGACGGTGGCCAGGGCCTGACGGGTGCCGGGGCGCACTGCCGGCAACGCGGGAATCCGCACGCACCGGCCGGTCGGCCCGAAGTGCCAGCCGTGATAGGCGCAGACCAGGGACTCACCCTGGACGCAGCCCAATGACAAGGGGGTGCCCCGGTGGGGGCAGCGATCGGGCGCCGCGGCGAGGTGTCCCTCGGCGGTACGCCAGAGCGCGATGTCGCGACCCAGCACGCGGATCGCCACGACCGCGCCGGCGACCAGATCGGCGGCTGCGCAGACCGGCAGCCAGAGTCGGTGTTCGATCATGGAGAAGCCGTCTGCCCCGCGGCAGGCATTGCCGCCGGCCGCGGGGCACGTCGTGCGACGATCACTTGCCGCTGGGGACCTTGCCCTCGACGCCCTTGATGTAGAACATGATGCCGCTCATGAACTTGTCGTCGGCGACTTCATCCTTCTTCAGGACTTCCTTGCCGTCCTGGCCGACGATCGGGCCCTTCCAGATCGCGAAGCTGCCATCCTTCAGGCCGGCCTTGATCTTCTCGACGGTTTCCTTCGTCTCGGCAGGCACCTTGTCGGAGATGGACACCATGTCGATCGCGCCTTCCTTGACACCCCACCACACGCCGCTGTTGCCGGTCCACTTGCCCTCGAGCGCATCACGCGTGGCCTTGATGTAGTACGGGGCCCAGTTGATGATCGCCGAGCCCAGGTGCGCTTCGGGCGAGTAGGCGGTCATGTCGCTGTCCCAGCCGAACGCCAGCTTCTTGTTCTTGCCGGCGGTCTGCAGCACGGCCGACGAGTCGGTGTTCTGGAACAGCACGTCGGCGCCCTGGTTGATCAGGCTCTGCGCGGCATCGCTTTCCTTGGGCGGGTTGAACCACTCGTTGACCCAGACCACCTTCGTCTTGATCTTCGGGTTGCTGCTCTGCGCGCCCAGGGTGAACGAGTTGATGTTGCGGATCACCTCGGGGATGGGAATCGAGCCGACCACGCCGAGCACGTTGCTCTTGGTCATCTTGCCCGCAATCACGCCCGCCATGTAGGCGCCTTCATAGGTGCGGCTGTCGTAGGTGCGCAGGTTCTCGGCCTGCTTGAAGCCGGTGGCGTGCTCGAACTTCACGTCCTTGGCGGTCTCGGCGACCTTGAGCATGGGCTCCATGTAGCCGAAGGTGGTGCCGAAGATCAGCTTGTTGCCCTGGCTGGCCATGTCGCGGAACACCCGCTCGGCATCGGCCGCTTCCGGCACCTTCTCGACGAAGCTGGTGACCACCTTGTCGCCGAACTCCTTTTCGACCGCCTTGCGGGCGTTGTCGTGCGCGAAGGTCCAGCCGCCGTCGCCCACCGGGCCGACATAGGCAAACGCGATCTTCAGCGGCTCGGGCTTGGGCGCGGGTGCGGGGGCAGCGGCGACGGGCGCCGGCGCGGGCGGCTCTTCCTTCTTGCCGCAGGCGGCCAGTGCCACGGCCAGCACGCTCAGGGTTGCTGCACTGCGCAGCAGGCTGCGTTTGCGATTGTCGAACATCGGGAACTCTCTTTCCTCAGGTTGGATGAAGTGCTTCGAAAGACATTCGCTGCCCGACGACGGGGCAATCGATGGAACCGGTTTCGGGGCTAATGACCCGGGTGAAAAGGCTTGCCCAGGGAGGCGGGGATGTTGACACGAATCCACATCGGGTTGCGCGAGATCAGCGCCAGCACGACGATGGTCGCCACATAGGGCAGCATCGAGAGCCACTGGCTGGCAACCTGCACGCCCATGCCCTGGAGGTGAAACTGCAGCATGGTGACGCCACCGAAGAGGTAGGCGCCCAGCAGCACGCGGGCCGGTCGCCAGGTGGCAAAGACCGTGAGGGCGAGCGCGATCCAGCCGCGACCGGCGATCATGCCCTCGACCCACAGCGGTGTGTAGATGACCGAAATGAAGGCACCGGCCAGCCCGCACAGCGCACCGCCCGCCATCATCGCCGCCAGCCGGATCCAGCGCACCCGATAGCCCAGCGCATGGGCCGCCTCGGGCGACTCGCCGATCGAGCGCAGCACCAGTCCGGACCGGGAGCGGTCGAGGAACCAGATCATCGCGAAGGCGGCGAAGATGGTCAGGTAGACCATCGGCGACTGCCGGAACAGCGCCGGCCCCACCCAGGGCAGATCGGACAGGAAGGGCACCGCCCAGACCTCGGCCGGCGGCAGGTTTCGGCCCACGAAAGGCAGCCCGATGAAGGCCGACAAGCCACCGCCGAACAGGCTGATCGCCAGGCCGCTGGCGTACTGGTTGGTGTTGAGCCAGATGATCAGGCCCCCGAGCAGGCCGGCCATCGCCGCGCCGGTGAGTGCGCCGGCGAGCATGCCCAGCGCGGTGCTGCCCGAGACCAGCGCCACCGCGAAGCCGGCCACCGCCGCCATCAGCAGGATGCCTTCGGCGCCCAGGTTGACCAGTCCTGCCTTTTCATTGAGCAGCAGGCCGAGCGCGGCCAGCGCCAGCGGCGTGCCGGCGTTCAGCGTGGCGGCGATCAGCGGCGCGATGGCGTCCAAGCGGCCTCCGGAATGACGCGGCAGGGGTGGCGAGCGGGACTCATCAGCGCCAGCGCCAGCGATGGTTGATGAGGGTGTCGCTGGCCAGCAGCGCGATCAGCAGCACCCCCTGGAAGACACCGGTGAGCGCATTCGGCAGGCCCATGCGCGACTGGGCCAGCTCGCCGCCAATGTAGAACATCGACATCAGCAGGCCGGCGAACACCACGCCCACCGGATGCAGTCGCCCCACGAAGGCGACGATGATTGCGGCGAAGCCGTAGCCCGAGGACACGTACGGGGTGAGCTGGCCCAGGGGCCCGACCGCCTCGATCGCGCCGGCCAGCCCGGCCAGCGCACCCGACAGCAGCATCGCCTGCCACAGCGCAGCCCGTGACGAGAAGCCGGCATAGCGGGCGGCCATCGGCGCGAGCCCGCCCACCTGCAGCTTGTAGCCGGGAAAACTGCGGAACAGGTATACCGCCACGAACGGCACCGCGACCAGCGCCAGCAGCGCGCCCAGGTGCAGCCGCGAGCCAGGGACCAGGCGCGGCATCAGGACCTCGCGAACGAACAGGCGGCTCTGGGGAAAGTTGTAGCCCAGCGGGTCCTTCAGCGGGCCGTGGACCAGGTAGGCCAGCAGCAGCTGCGCCACATAGACCAGCATCAGGCTCACCAGGATCTCGTTGGCGTTGGCGCGGTCGCGCAGCACCGCGGTGATCGAGGCCCAGAACATCCCCCCCAGCACACCGGCCACCAGCACCGGTGCCAGCATCCAGGCGCCGTTGGCGGGCGTGGCCAGCAGCGCCACCGCCCCGGCGGCCATCGCGCCGGCCAGCAGCTGACCCTCGGCACCGATGTTCCAGACATTGGCCCGGAAACACACCACCAGCCCCAGCGCGCACAGCACCAGCGGGGTGGCCTTCACCCCCAGCTCGGTCAGCGCATAGGGCGTGCGGATCGGCTCCCAGAAGAACATCGACAGCCCGCGCACCGGATCCTTGCCCAGCAGCCAGAAGAGCCCCGTGCCGATCACCACGGTGATCGCCAGCGCGAGCAGCGGCGACAGCAATGCCATCGCACCCGAGGGCTGGGCGCGTGCCTCAAGCCGCATGATCGACCTCGGGTGCAACCGGCCACAGGCCGCTCATCCATTCACCGATCATCCCGACCGAGGCCTGCGCGATCGGGATCGACGGCGACAGGCGGCCGGCGGCGATCACCTGCAGCCGGTCGCTGAGTTCGAACAGTTCATCGAGTTCCTCGGACACCACCAGCACCGCACAGCCGGCATCGCGCAGCGCGAGGAGTTCCGCGCGGATCTGGGTGGCGGCGCCGACATCGACGCCCCAGGTCGGCTGGGCGACGATCAGCACCTTGGGCCGGGCGTCGATCTCGCGCCCGACGATGAACTTCTGCAGATTGCCGCCCGACAGGCTGCGCGCGGCCGCCTGCACGCCGGGCGTGCGCACCTGGAAGCGCTCGATCACCCCGGCGGCCAGTTGCGCCACCCGGTCCAGCCGCAGCCACCCACCCCGGGAAACCGTGTTCGCGTCGGCGCGCGTGAGCAGCATGTTCTGAAGCAAGGACAGTGAGGGCACCGCGCCGCGCCCCAGCCGCTCTTCGGGCACGAAGTGCAGGCCGAGGCTGCGCCGGCGGCCCGGATGGAAGGTGCCGATCGGGGCATCGAACAGGCGCACCGACTGGGGGTCAGCGCGCGTGTCCTCGCCCGACAGCGCGGCCAGCATCTCCTGCTGACCGTTGCCCGACACACCGGCGATGCCCAGGATCTCGCCGGCATGCACCCGCAGGTCGAGGTCCTGCAGCGCCACCCCATGGCGATCGGCGCGCGGCAGCGACAACCGCCGCAGTTCGAGCGCCACCCGCCCCGGCGACCCGGCGCGCGCCGGCAGCGTCGGCAGTTCGGCACCGATCATCAGCCGCGACAGACTGGCATTGGACTCGCTGGCCGGCTCGACCACCCCGGTGACGCGCCCGCCGCGCAGCACGGTGCAGCGATGGCACAGCGCGCGGATCTCGTCGAGCTTGTGACTGATGTAGAGGATGCTGCAGCCGGTGGCCGCGAGCTGGCGCAGCGTGACGAACAGCCGCTCGACCGCCTGGGGCATCAGCACCGAGGTCGGCTCGTCGAGGATCAGCAGGCGCGGCTCGACCAGCAGCGCGCGCACGATCTCGACCCGCTGGCGCTCGCCCACCGACAGGGTGTGCACCGGCCGCGCCGGATCGATCTCCTGGCCGTATTCGCGCGCCTTGTCGCGGATGCGCTGGCTGGTCTGCGCGAGCGAGGCGCCCGCCGGCAGGCCGAGCATCACGTTCTCGGCGACCGTCAGGGTCTCGAACAGCGAGAAATGCTGGAACACCATCGCGATGCCCAGCGCGCGCGCCTCCTGGGGGCTGCGCACCCGGACCGGCTGGCCGTCGAAGACGACCTCGCCGCCATCGGGTCGCACCGCACCGTAGATGACCTTCATCAGGGTGGACTTGCCCGCGCCGTTCTCGCCCAGCACCGCGTGGATTTCCCCCGGCGCGACGGTCAGAGAGACCCGGTCGTTGGCGAGCACCAACGGGTATTGCTTGCTGATGTCGCGCAGTTCCAGGCGGGCAACGGTCATGGTGGGTCCGAGTTTACTTCAGCCGTGCGGCCACGCGCCGGACCTGCTCGCGCAGCCACTTGCAGGCGTCGGACTGCTGGGTGCGGTCGTGCCAGAGCTGGTAGTACTTGAGCGCCGGCATCGGCACCGGACAGGGCACGATGCGCACCGGCAACGTGGCGGTGAACCGGGTGCAGAACAGCCGGCCGGTGGTGAGCACCAGCAGGCTGTCGGCCACCATGGCGGGGGTCAGCGCGAAATGCGGGCAGCGCACGCTGATGCGACGGCGCAGGCCCGACTGCGCGAGCAGATCGTCGATCACGCCGCGCGCGCCCGGGTGGGTCGGCGTGGGCGCGACATGCTCGCAGGCGAGGTATTTGTCCATCGTCCAGCCCCGGCGCACCATCGGGTGCCGGTTGGCCACCAGGCACACGATCTCGTCCTGGAACAGGCGTCCGATGTGCAGGTCGGCGGGCGGCGCCAGCCAGTTGCCCACCACCAGATCGATCTCGCCGGCGGCCAGGCGCTGGCGATAGTCGGCGTCGGCAGTGAGCGGCAGGATTTCGATGCCGGCCAGGGGCGCGGCCCGCTTGATGTCGGCTACCAGCAACGGCAGGAACTGCGGATCGAGGTAATCGCTGGCCGCCACCCGGAAGACCCGCTCGGTCGAGGCCGCCTCGAAGCGCGAACCGGCATGCCCCGCGAACAGGCGCTCGGCGGCCGACAGCATGTCCGATGCCGGTGCAAGCAGCGCCCGCGCGGTGTCGGTCGGCACCATCGCGCGGCCGGCGCGCACCAGGATGGCGTCGCCGGTGAGCTCCCGAAGGCGCGCGAGCGCCGTGCTCACCGCAGGTTGGTGCATGCCCAGGCGCAGAGCCGACTGCGAAACGCTGTGAGTCAGGAGCAAGGTGTGGAGGATCTTGACCAGGTGAAGATCTATCCTGCTCAGACGATGTTCATTTGCCATACCGAATATTTTATTGATCTCATTCGATAATCGATATGTTTTTGTCGCCGACTCCGCCTATCGTCTGTCCATGAGCACCCTCACTGCCCTGCCGGAGCGCCCGCTTCGTTTCATCCGCAACCATCGCCTGGTCACCGTCGAGGCGCCGGCACCCGACGCGATGCTGCTCGACTGGTTGCGCGCCGGCGGCGAGCACGGCACCCGTGAAGGCTGCGCCGAGGGCGACTGCGGTGCCTGCACGGTGGTGCTGGGCGAACTCCACCAGGGCAGCCTGCGGCTGCGCGCGGTCAACAGCTGCATTCGGCTGCTGTCGTCGATCGACGGGTGCGCGCTCTTCACCATCGAGGACCTGCAGGCGGCCGACGGCGCGCTGCACCCGGCCCAGCAGGCGATGCTCGAGTGCCACGGCTCGCAATGCGGCTTCTGCACCCCCGGCTTCGTGATGTCGATGTTCGCGCTCTATCACCAGGCCGGCGCCGGGGCGCCGCCCGGCTGCATCGACCGGGAACACGCGCAGACGGCCCTGTCGGGCAACCTGTGCCGCTGCACCGGCTACCGGCCGATCCTCGAGGCGGCACAGACCATGCACGAGCACCCGGCCCGACCGCTGGATGAAGCGACACTCACCGCGCAACTGCGCGCCCTGCAGGTGCCCGAGGGTCAGCGGCTGACCAGCCCCGGCGGCGTCACCTGGCGTCCGGCCGACCGCACCCAGGCGCTGGCCTGCCGGCGCGCCTCGCCTGCTGCGCAGATCGTGGCCGGCACCACCGACGTCGGCCTGTGGATCAACAAGGGGCACCAGGCGCCGGCCGAGGTGCTCGACCTGAGTGGCGTGGCCGAGCTGGCCGAGATCCGGGTGGGCGGGGGCGAACTGCACATCGGCGCCGGGGCGCGGCTGACCGACGCCTTCGACGCGATCAGCCGGCGCTGGCCGCCGGTCGCCGGGTTCCTCGGGCGCTTCGCCGGGCAGCCGGTCCGAAACTCGGCGACCCTGGGCGGCAACATCGCCAACGGCTCACCCATCGGCGACTCGATGCCGCTGCTGATCGCGCTGGACACACGGCTGACCCTGGCCAACACCCGCTCGCAGCGCGAGATGCCGCTGGAGCACTTCTACACCGGCTACCGGCGCAACCGGCTGGGCGCCGATGAACTGGTGTGCGATGTGCGCATCCCCGAGCCGGTGCCCGGGCAGGTGGTGCGGGCCTACAAGGTGTCCAAACGGTTCGAGGACGACATCTCGGCAGTCTGCCTGGCGCTGGCGCTGCGCCTGGTCGATGGCCGGATCCTGGCGGCGCGCATCGGCGTCGGCGGCATGGCGGCCACCCCCTGCCGCGCGCCGGCCACCGAAGCGGCACTGGTCGATCAGCCCTGGAGCCTGGCGGTGCTGCAGGCGGCCGGCGACATCCTGCGCAACGAGTTCACCCCGATCAGCGACATGCGCGCCAGCGCCGGTTACCGGCGCGAAGTGATCGGCAATCTGCTCACCCGCCTGTGGCACGACGTGCAGGACGGTGGGGTGTCGCTGGCCGAGCTCCAGCCATGAACCCGTCATCAGCAGCGAGCGCCCCGACCGACGCCGATCCGGCCTGCGGCCAGTCGGTGGCCCACGAGAGCGCGCTGGCCCACCTGACCGGGCGCGCGCAGTACATCGACGACATCGCCGAACTCGCCGGCACGCTGCATGCGGCGCCGGTGACCAGCCCGATCGCCCACGGCCGGCTGCTGGGCATCGACGCCGCCGAGGCCCTCGCCATGCCGGGCGTGGTGGCCCTGGTCACCGTCGACGACATCCCCGGCGCGCGCTGCTTCGCGACACCGGCGCACGACGAACCGATCCTGGCCGACGGCCAGGTGCTGCACGTCGGGCAGGTAATCGCGCTGGTGGTGGCCGATTCGCACCGCGCCGCGCTGCGCGCCGCGCGCCGGGTGCGCTGCCACATCGAGGCCCTGCCCGCGGTGCTGACCATCGACGAAGCCCTGGCGAGCCAGTCCCAGGTGCTGCCGACGCTGCGACTGCAGCGCGGCGACGCGCAGGCGGCGATCGCCGCGAGCGCGCACCGCCTGTCCGGCGAGTTCCGGGTCGGCGGCCAGGAGCATTTCTACCTGGAAGGCCAGGCCGCCTATGCGATCGCCCAGGAGGAACAGGGCTGGCTGGTCCATGCCTCGACCCAGCACCCCGGTGAGGTGCAGCACTGGCTCGCGCACGCGCTCGACCTGCCCCAGCACGCGATCCAGATCCAGTGCCGGCGCATGGGGGGCGGCTTCGGCGGCAAGGAAACCCAGGCGGGTCACATCGCGGTGTGGGCGGCGCTGGCCGCCCGCAAGACCGGCCGTCCGGTCAAGATGCGGCTCGACCGTGACGACGACTTCCTGATCACCGGCAAGCGCCACCCGTTCCTGTATCGCTACACCGCCGGGTTCGACGCCCAGGGACACCTCAACGGCCTGCAGCTGATGATGGCCAGCCAGTGCGGGTTCAGCGCCGACCTGTCGGGCCCGGTCAACGACCGCGCGGTCTTTCACGTCGACAACACCTATTTCCTGGCGCATGTCGACATCGAGTCGGTGCGATGCCGCACCAACACCCAGTCGAACACCGCGTTCCGCGGCTTCGGCGGTCCGCAGGGCATGATCGCCATCGAGACGGTGCTGGGCGACATCGCGCGCGTGCTGGCGATCGATGCACTCGATGTGCGCCGGCGCAATCTCTACGGCCCGGCGCCGCGCGACCGTACCCCCTACGGCATGACCGTCGAGGACAACATCGCGCCGCCCCTGCTGGCGCAACTCGAGCGCGACAGCGACTACCGGCGCCGCCGCACCGCGGTCACCGCCTGGAACGCCACCCACCGGCTGATCAAGCGAGGGCTGGCGATCACGCCGGTCAAGTTCGGCATCTCGTTCACCGCGACCCAATTCAACCAGGCCGGCGCGCTGGTCTCGGTCTACACCGACGGGTCGGTGCTGGTGAACCACGGCGGCACCGAGATGGGCCAGGGCCTGCACACCAAGATCGGCCAGATCGTGGCCGATGTCCTCGGCGTGCCGCTGCAGCGGGTGCGCCTGAGCGCCAGCGACACCGCGCGCGTGCCCAACGCCTCAGCCACCGCCGCCTCCAGCGGCACCGACCTCAACGGGCGGGCCGCCCAGGTCGCCGCGCAGCGGATCCGCGAACGGCTGGCCGCCCATGTCGCGCAGCGCGCCGGCGTGAGCGCCGACTCGGTCACCTTTCGAAACGGCAGGGTGAGCAGCCCCGCCGGATCGGCCGACTTCGTCGAGGTGGTGCGTCAGGCCTATGCGGCGCGGGTGCAGCTGTGGTCCGACGGCTTCTACAGCACGCCCAAGATCCATTACGACAAGCACACCCTGAGCGGGCGGCCGTTCTACTACTTCGCCTACGGCGCTGCCTGCACCGAGGTGGCGATCGACGTCCTGACCGGCGAATCGCGGGTGCTGGCGGTCGACATCCTGCACGACGCCGGCCGCAGCCTGAACCCGGCGATCGACATCGGCCAGATCGAGGGCGGCTTCGTGCAGGGCCAGGGCTGGCTCACCACCGAGGAACTCGTCTGGGATGCGAGCGGGCGCCTGACCACCCACGCCCCGTCGACCTACAAGATTCCCACCAGCGGTGATGTGCCGGCACACTTTCGGGTCACGCTCTGGCACGAGCCGAACCCCGAGGACAATGTGCACGGCTCCAAGGCGGTGGGCGAGCCGCCCTTCATGCTCGCGCTGTCGGTCTACGAGGCGCTGCGCGACGCGGTGGCCGCGCACACCGGCGGCGTCCCGCGGGTCGATGCGCCGTGCACCGCGCCCGCGCTGCTGGCGGCCCTGGGCGGACGGTCCGGCGCTTCGTGAACGCGCTTCGCGAGGCGGCCCGGCGCTGGCTGGCCGAGGGCCGGGCCGCCTGGGTGGTCGAGATCACCCGGGTGCAGGGATCGGCGCCCCGGGCCGCCGGCACCCGGATGCTGGTCGGCCGTCAGGGAATCGAGGGAACCATCGGCGGCGGCCACCTGGAATGGCTGGCGATGCGCACCGCCCGGGAACGGCTGGCGGCATCGCAGGCGCCGGCGTCGACCCCTGTTTCACCCGCGGACCGATCACCGTCCGGTGCCGCGCCGCCCGAGAGCACCCCGGCCGCTCAGGCCGAGGCCGATCACCGCCATGCGCTGGGTCCGAGCCTGGGCCAGTGCTGCGGCGGGGTGGTCTGGCTGCGCTACTACCCGCTGACCCGATCGGTGGTGGACGACTGGCCCGACGAGCCCGCGCGGCTGCGGGTGGCGGTGTTCGGGGCCGGCCATGTCGGGCAGGCCCTGGTTCGCCTGCTGGCCACCCTGCCCTGCCAGATCGACTGGATCGACGAGCGCGAGAACCCGGTCGCCGACAGCACCGCCAGCCGCCCGACATCCGGCGCCGACGGCGGTATGGGGACGAACACCGGCGGTGTGGCGACGAACACCGGCGGTGTGGCGACGAACACCGGTGCCATCGCGCCGCTTTGCGTGGACTCGCCCGCCGCCGAGCTGGCGCACCTGCCCGACGAGACCTGCGTGCTGATCATGACCCACAGCCACGCGCAGGACTTCGAGATCTGCGAAGCCGCCCTGCGCGCCGGCCGTTTCCGGCAGGTCGGCGTGATCGGATCGCAGACCAAGGCCGCGCGCTTTCGCCGCCAGTTGCACGAACGCGGCCTGGACGAATCAGTGGTGACCCGGCTGGTCTGCCCGATCGGCGTCCCGGGGATTCAGGGACGCGAGCCGGCGGTCATCGCGGTGGCGGTGGCCGCGCAGCTGCTGGGCGCCTGAGCGCCACGGCCAGCGGCCCCGGCCGCAACGGCGCTGCCCTGGGCAACGCCGTCCGCGTTCAGCGGGGCAGCGCCGCGTACCAGGCAGCCACCACCGCGCGCTCGTCGTCGGTCATGCCGGTCAGGTTGCCGATCGGCATGTAGCGGCTGGCGACGGTTTCGCTGATCTTGGCGGCGTGCTGGCGCTGCTGCTCACGGGTTTGCAGCATCACGCCCTTGGGCGGCTGGGCAAAGCCCGCCTGCGTCGGCTGGGCCGCGTGGCAGGCAACGCAATGCCGCTCGATGATGGGCTGCAGCGCCGCCATCGGGTCGGTTCCCGCGGGCAGGGCAACCGACGCGGCACGGGGCGGCAGCGGCGCGGGCGCCAGCGCCGCACCGGCGGCGGCCAGCAGCGCGCAGGCCGCCAGCGGCAGCCACGGCTTGCTGATGCCCTTGTGGCGCAGCACGAAGAACTGGCGCACGAACACCCCCGCCAGCATCACCACCGCCAGCACCAGCCACCCGAACCGGTGACTGTAGGTGAACGGATAGTGGTTGCTGATCATGATGAACAGCACCGGCAGGGTGAAGTAGGTGTTGTGGCTGGAGCGCAGCTTGCCCTGGCGACCGGGCTCGGGATCGGGCGGCTGCCCGGCGCGGATCTGAGCCACCACCCGGCGCTGGCCGGGGATGATCACCATCGCGACGTTGGCGACCATCAGCGTGCCCAGCATCGCCCCGACATGCAGGAAAGCGGCCCGCGGACTGAACACCTGGAACAGCGCCCACGACACCGCCACCACGAAAACGAACAGCACCGCCGCCAGCAGGGTGTCGCGGTTGCGCAGCAGACGGCACAAGCGGTCGTACACCACCCAGCCCAGCAGGATGGTGGCTATCGAGATGCCGATCGCCGCCGGCACCGTCAGCGGCATCACCGAGCGGTCGATCAGGTAGGTGGTCGCGCCAAACCAGTAGACGATCGCCAGCATGCCCATGCCCGAGAGCCAGGTGGCGTAGGCCTCCCACTTGAACCAGTGCAGGTCCTCGGTGAGCGGCTCGCCGCGCGGTCCGGTGAGGAACTTCTGGCTGTGATAGAAGCCTCCGCCGTGCACCGACCAGAGCTCGCCGTGCACGCCGCGCTCGCGATCGGCCGGACGGACGGGTGCCGTCAGGTGATTGTCGAGCCAGACGAAGTAGAAGGAGGAACCGATCCAGGCGATGCCTGCGATCAGGTGAAGCCAGCGGACGAGCAGATTCGCCCAGTCGAGGAGATAGGATTCCATGCCCGTATTCTATCGTCCAATGCCGCGCGGGCGGCAGGATCGGGCGTGAGGGCAGGGCCGAAGTCTGGCAGCGGGAGAGGCTCGGCGACGGTGAGGGGGAGCGCGGGCTGGCCGGAGAGGGTGGAGAGCGCCTCCAGCACGTCGGCCGCCGTCTGGATCAGCGTGGCGCCTTCGCGGATGAGCAGGTTGCAGCCCTGCGCG
>CAIZNI010000030.1 GCA_903934295.1 uncultured beta proteobacterium | reverse complement strand
CGCCGCCGCCGAAGCCCGCGCGGCACGGGCCACCGCGCCGGCCGCGGATCAGCCCCCGCCCAAGCTCAACCCCTGATCGAATCCAAGGGCCGCCACGCCATGACTCAGTCCGACGCCAACCCCGATCCCCAGGCCCAGCCCTGTCCCGCTCGTCCGATGCCCATCGGTCCCCTGGAGCGCCGAATCACCCGGCAAGTCCTGATCCAATGGGGCTCGCGCCGCATCCGGGTCGGCGGCGGCGCGCCGGTGGTCGTCCAGTCGATGACCAACACCGATACGGCGGACGCGATCGCGACCGCGATCCAGGTGCGCCAGCTCGCGGCCGCGGGCTCCGAAGTCGTGCGCATCACGGTGAATTCGCCGGAAGCCGCGGCGGCGGTCGCGCCGTTGCGGGAGCAACTCGACCGGATGGGCGTCGACACGCCGCTGGTCGGTGATTTCCATTACAACGGCCACAAGCTGCTGTCCCAGTTTCCCGACTGCGCTCAAGCCCTGTCCAAATACCGGATCAACCCGGGCAATGTCGGGGCCGGCAGTCGCCGTGACGACAATTTCGCCCAGATGATCGAGGTGGCCTGCCGCTACGACAAGCCGGTGCGCATCGGCGTCAACTGGGGCAGTCTCGACCAGGCGCTGCTCGCCCGGCTGATGGACGCCAATTCCCGCAGCGCTCAGCCCTGGGACGCGGCCAGTGTCCTGCGCGAGGCGCTCGTCACCTCGGCGATCGAGAGCGCGCAGCGGGCCCAGGTCCTGGGGCTGGGCGCCGATCGCATCATCCTGTCGGCCAAGGTCTCCAGCGTGCAGGACCTGGTCGCGGTCTACCGCGAACTCGCGCGCCGCTGCGACTATCCGCTGCATCTGGGCCTGACCGAGGCCGGCATGGGCAGCAAGGGAATCGTCGCCTCCACCGCGGCGCTCGCGGTGCTCCTCCAGGAGGGGATCGGCGACACCATCCGCGTCTCGCTCACCCCCGAGCCCAATGGGGACCGCACCCGCGAGGTCGTGGTGTCCCAGGAAATCCTGCAGACCATGGGCCTGCGTGCGTTTGCGCCGATGGTCGTCGCCTGCCCGGGCTGCGGGCGCACCAGCAGCACCTTCTTCCAGGTACTGGCCGAGAACATCCAGCGTTTCCTGCGCGAGCAGATGCCGGTCTGGAAAGGTCAGTACCCCGGCGTCGAGACGATGCAGGTCGCCGTCATGGGCTGCGTGGTCAATGGCCCGGGCGAGAGCAAGCAGGCCGACATCGGCATTTCGCTGCCGGGGGCCGACGAAGCCCCGGTCGCCCCGGTGTTCATCGACGGCGTGCGCGACGTCACCCTCAAGGGCGAACACATTGCCGAGGAGTTCCAGGCGATCGTCGAGAACTATGTGCGCCGGCGTTACAGCGTGGTGTCGGAAGCGTCCCAATGAGCAAGCCTGAACGCATCCAGGGCGTGCGCGGCATGAACGACGTGCTGCCCGCCGACGAGGCGCTGTGGACCCGGTTCGAGGAGGCGGTGGCCTCGACGATGCGCGCCTATGGCTATCAGCGGATTCGCACCCCGATCGTCGAGCACACGCGCCTGTTCGTGCGCGGCATCGGCGAGGTCACCGACATCGTCGAGAAGGAGATGTATTCCTTCACCGATGCCCTGAACGGCGAAATGCTCACCCTGCGTCCCGAGAGCACCGCCGGCGTGGTGCGCAGCGTCATCGAGCACAACCTCCTCTATGACGGCCCCAAGCGGCTCTGGTACACCGGACCGATGTTTCGCCACGAGCGTCCGCAGAAGGGCCGTTACCGCCAGTTTCATCAGGTCGGTGCCGAGGCGCTGGGCCTGGCCGGCCCCGATGCCGACGCCGAGGTCATCCTGCTGTGCCACCGGCTCTGGAGCGATCTCGGTCTGAACGGTGTGAAGCTCGAGATCAACACCCTGGGTCAGCCCGACGAGCGGCGCGCGCATCGCGCCGCCCTGATCGAGTACTTCGAACGGCACCTCGACGTGCTTGACGAAGAGGCGCGCCGCCGCCTGCACAGCAATCCGCTGCGCATTCTCGACACCAAGAACCCGCAGATGCAGCCGCTGGCCGATGCCGCGCCCCGGCTGATCGAGTTCCTGGGCGAGGCCTCGCTGGCGCACTTCGAAGGCCTGCAGTCGCTGCTGCGTTCGCAGAACATTCCCTACCGCATCAATCCGCGCCTGGTTCGCGGGCTCGATTACTACAACCTCAGCGTGTTCGAATGGGTGGCCGACGGCATCGCCCTGTGCGGCGGCGGTCGTTACGACCCGCTCGTCGAGATGCTGGGCGGCCGTGCCGCCCCCGGCTGCGGCTTCGGCATCGGCGTGGAGCGGGTGCTCGAGCGGATGCGTGCCGAGGCGGTGGACCTGGGCGGCGGCGGGTGCGACGTCTACATCGTCCACCAGGGCGCGGGCGTGCTCGAGCCGGCACTTCAGGCCGCCGAGCGGCTGCGCGATGCCGGGCTCGATGTCATCCTGCACGCCGGGGGTGGCGGCTTCAAGGCGCAGTTCAAGCGCGCCGACGCGAGCGGCGCCTTTGTCGCCGTCGTGCTCGGCGAGGACGAGGCGGCGCGCGGCGAGGCCACCGTCAAATGGCTGCGGGAAGCGTCGGCGGCGCCCGGCGAAGGGCGCCAGCAGTCGGTTGCCCTCGAAGCGCTCGCGCAGACCATCATCGATGCGCTGGTGGCCGACGGCGACGACGCCTGACCGCCATTCTCACCACGACATCAGGACCCCACACAGGAGCGCGAGGCGATGGCCTACGACTTGGAAGAGCAGGAACAGCTGGCCACCTTCAAGGCCTTCTGGAAGCAGTACGGCAATTTCGTGGTCACCCTGCTCACGGTGGTGCTGCTGGCGATCGCCGGCTGGCGCGGCTGGGGCTGGTATCAGGCCCGCGAGGCCGCGGCCGGCGCGGTGGTCTACGAACAGCTGCAGGTGGCGGTTCAGTCGCGCGACATCGACAAGGTCAAGGCGGCCGCTGGCGTGCTGTTCGAGAAACACGGGCGCACCGCCTATGGTCCCATGGGCGCGCTGGTGGCCGCCAAGGCCTACTTCGAGGCCGGTGACCTCAAGGGCGCCCGGGCGCCCCTGCAATGGGTGATCGACAACGCCGCCGAGGACGAGTTCAAGCACATCGCGCGGGTTCGCCTGGCCGGTGTCCTGCTCGACGAAAAGGCCTATGACGACGGACTGAAGTTGCTTGCCGCCGACCCGCCCGCGCGCTTCCTGACGGCCTATGCCGACCGTCGTGGCGATCTGCTGCTGGCGCAGGGCAAGGCCGCCGAGGCTCGGGCCGCCTACCAGCAGGCGGTCGACAAGGCCGAGGAAGGCAACCCGATTCGTCGCCTGGTGCAGGTCAAGCTCGATGCGCTGGGCGGAGCGCAAAAATGATTCCGGCGGCTGACCTGTTGCGCCGCCCGACCCGCATCGCCCTGCTGGCGCTGACCGCCGGGGCGCTGGCTGGCTGCGGCAGCTTCTGGCCTTGGGGCAGCAGCCGGCCCAAGATGCCCGAGCCGCCTGCGGTCGCCGCGCCTTCGACGGCCGGCGCTGCCGAGAAGCCGCCCGCCGCGCGCACCGCGTGGACGCTGCGCATCCCGGCCGGCGGCGTCGGTTTCGCCCCGGTGGTGGCCAATGGGGCGCTGTTCGCGGCCGGCCGCGACGGCAGCGTGGTGCGGGTCGACCCGGCCACCGGCCGCATCGTCTGGCAGGTGAGCGCCGGCAAGCGCCTGACTGCCGGACCGGGCAGCGACGGCGCGGTGGTGGTGGTGGCCGCCCGCGACGGGTCGCTGATTGCCTTTGACAGCGCCGGCAAGCCGGCGTGGACGACGACGCTGGGCGCGGAAGCGGTGACCGTTCCCTCGGTCGGGCTGGGACTGGTGATCGTGCGCACCAGCGACAACCGGATTTCCGCCTTTGAATCCGACACCGGCAAGCGGCGCTGGAGCGTTTCACGCCAGTTGCCCCCGCTGGTGCTGCGCCAGACCACCGCGATCGCGATCGCGCCCGGCACCGCCTATGCCGGCTTGCCGGGCGGCCGGCTGCTGGCCGTCAGCCTGCAGAGCGGTGTTCAGCTCTGGGAGTCGGCGGTGTCCAATCCGCGCGGCGCCAACGAGATCGAGCGCATCGCCGACGTGGTCGGCTCGCCGCTGGTGAGCGGGCGCGAGATCTGCGCGGCCAGCTATCAGGGCAAGCTCGCCTGCTTCGATGCCCCTTCCGGTCGCGGTCTTTGGGCGCGCGAGCTGGCCGGTGCGGCCGGCATCGAGCTGGACGCCCGGCTGGTCACCGCGGTCGACGACCGTGGTCAGGTGCACGCCTTCTCGCGCGGCGGCACCAGCGTCTGGCGCCAGGACAAGCTGGCGCGCCGCGAGCCGTCGGCACCCCTGTCGGTGGGCGCGGTGCTGGTGCTCGGCGATGTCCAGGGCTATGTCTACCTGCTGTCGCGCGACGACGGGTCGATCGTGGGGCGTTTCGCCACCGACGGTACCGCGGTCGTCTCGCCGGCCGCCCTGCATGAACGAACTGCGATCGTGCAGACCAGCGGCGGCACCTTGCACGCCGTCACCATCGACTGAACGGATCCCCTTGATGAATCGTATTCCTGTGGTTGCGCTGGTGGGCCGGCCCAATGTGGGCAAGAGCACGCTGTTCAACCGCATGACGGCCAGCCGTGCGGCGCTGGTCGCCGACCGGCCCGGCCTGACCCGCGACCGCCACTACGGGCGAGCCCGGGTCGGCGAGAGCCATTGCATCGTCATCGACACCGGCGGTTTCGAGCCGGTGGCCAAGGGCGGCATTGAATACCAGATGGCGCGTCAGGCGCGCCAGGCGGTGCTCGAGGCCGATGTGGTGCTGTTCATCGTCGACGGCCGCCAGGGGCTCACCGGTCATGACAAGGACATCGCCGCGGAACTGCGGCGCAGCGCCCGCAAGCTGATGGTGGTGGTCAACAAGACCGAGGGGATGCTGCGCGATACCGTGTCTGCCGAGTTCCATGAACTCGGCCTGGGCTCGCCGATGGCGGTCTCGGCCGCTCACGGCGATGGCGTGCGCGAACTGCTCGAACTGTCGCTCGAAGGCCTGCTGCCCGAGCCGGCGCCCCGCGTCGAGGCGCCGGACTTCCCCCCGCCCAAGGGCGCGACGCCGGAGGAAATTCCCGCCGCCACGCCCGCCCAGCGGCGCATCCGTGTCGCGGTCGTCGGCCGGCCCAACGCCGGCAAGAGCACCCTGATCAACACCCTGCTGGGCGAAGAGCGGCTGATCGCTTTCGACCAGCCGGGGACGACCCGCGATGCGGTTGCAATCGATTTCGAGCGCGGTGGCCGGCCGTACACCATGATCGACACCGCCGGTGTTCGCCGCCGCGGCAAGGTCACCGACATGGTCGAGAAGTTCTCGGTGGTCAAGACCCTGCAGGCGATCGAGGACTGCAATGTCTGCGTGCTGATGCTCGACGCGCTCGAGGGCGTCGCCGAGCAGGATGCCAACATCGCCGGCTATATCCTCGAGGCGGGCAGGGCGCTGGTGGTGGTCGTCAACAAGTGGGACATGCTGCCAGGACCGCAACGCGAGCGGCTGAAGTCCGAGTTCGACCGCAAGCTGCATTTCCTGCGCTTCGCGCGGCTGCACATGATCTCGGCCAAGACCGGGCTCGGCGTGGGCGCGATGATGCGCTCGGTCGACGAGGCCTATTCCGCGGCGATGCGCAAGCTGGCCACGCCCAAGCTCACCCGCGCGCTCCAGGAGGCGGTCGAGCGCCAGCAACCCCCGCGCCGCGGGCCGATCCGCCCCAAGCTGCGCTATGCGCACCAGGGCGGCCAGAACCCGCCGATCGTCGTCATCCACGGATCGGCGCTCGACAATGTGCCCGAGACCTACCGGCGCTATCTCGAGACCTGGTTTCGCGAACAGTTCTCGCTGTCCGGCACCCCGTTGCGCATCGAGTTTCGCAGCGGACCGAACCCGTACGCCGATTCCTGATTCGCCCCGCGCTTTGCCGTACTGCGGTCAGGGCCGATTGATTGCGGGTATAGTGAATTTGTCGATTTCACGGCGCCATCTTGAAAACAGCGCCGGAAGCCGCACCTTCCCTCAATAACAATATCCGGAGCACCAATGAGCAACAAAGGGCAGCTCTTGCAAGACCCGTTTCTCAATCTGCTGCGCAAAGAGCATGTGCCGGTCGCCGTCTATCTGGTCAACGGCATCAAGCTGCAGGGGCAGATCGAGTCCTTCGACCAGTACGTGGTGCTGTTGCGCAACACCGTCACCCAGATGGTCTACAAGCACGCGATCTCCACCGTCGTGCCGACCCGCGCCGTCAATTTCCAGCAAGAGGATCCTGAAACCTGAACCCTGCCACTGCTCCCGCGCGTGCGCTGATCGTCAGCGTCGCGTTCAACGGCGCCAGCGCCGACCTCTCCAGCCTCGAGGAAGTCTGTTCGCTGGCCCGATCCGCGGGCATCGACCCGGTCGATCGCATCGCGGTGCGCCGTCCCCGCCCTGACGCCGCCTTGTCAGTGGGCAGCGGCAAGGCCGAGGAGATCAAGGAAAGACTGCAGGCGCTCCAGGCGGTCGCGGTCATCTTCGACAATCCGCTCACGTCGGTGCAGCAGCGAAATCTCACCCGCCTGCTCGAGGTGCCGGTCATCGACCGCACCGAACTCATCCTCGACATCTTCGCCCAGCGGGCGCGCAGCAGCGAAGGCAAGCTGCAGGTGGAACTCGCCCGCATCGACCATCAGCTCAGCCGGCTGGTGCGGGGCTGGTCCCACCTCGAGCGGCAACGCGGCGGCATCGGTCAGCGCGGCGGTCCCGGCGAAAAGCAGATCGAACTCGATCGCCGAATGCTCGACACCAAGGCGCGCCAGCTGCGCCAGCGGCTCGACAAGCTCGAACGCCAGCGCCGGACCCGGCGCCGTGCACGACAGCGTGGTGATGTCTTTTCGGTGTCGCTGGTCGGCTATACCAATGCCGGCAAGTCAACCTTGTTCAATGCGCTGACCGGCGCCGGCACCTACGCCGCCGACCAGCTGTTCGCCACCCTCGACACGCTGACCCGGCGGATCCGTCTGGCCGAGGGCGCCGAGGTGGTGTTGTCGGACACCGTGGGCTTCGTGCGCCAGCTGCCGCACTCGCTCATCGATGCGTTTCGCGCCACGCTCGAGGAGACGCGCGATGCCGACCTGCTGCTGCATGTGATCGACGCCAGCGCGCCGGATCGCGACGATCAGATCGCCGAGGTCGATCGCGTTCTCGACGAAATCGGCGCCGGTTCGGTGCCCACACTGATGGTCTACAACAAGATCGATCTGGCCGGATGGTCACCGGAAGTTGCCCGTGACCCCTGTGGTAGGATCGAAAGAGTCATGCTCAGTGCCCAGAGCGGGGCGGGGCTGCAAGGCTTGCGTGAATCGCTTCTGGTGTTGCTCGCGCGTCCGGTGCAAGTTGCTGGCGCGGCTGGCGACCCAAGAGGAGACGATCGCCCGCATGATGACCCGGCGGACGATGAGTTTCCGGCACAACAAGACGACCAATCCGCGCTGGGTCCTGAATCCCAGTACTGACGCTTTCCCGATGACGCGTCGGCGGCCGATCCGGCCCGCGACCCCTGCAACCCTTTTTCCCCCTCGCGCCTTATGTGGAAGCCGATTACCCGGATTTTTTCCCTGAATGACCCTGGCTGGGGCCGCGGCGGCTCCGGCGGCAGTGGCGATGGTCAGCGGCGCAAACCGCCGGGAGACGGTCCCCCCGATCTGGATGAGCTGTGGCGTGATTTCAATCGCAAGCTGAACGGCCTGTTCCGCAAGGGCGGCGGCGGCTCGGGTCCGCCGTCGGGTGGCGAGGGACCCACCCTGAAGGGTGCCGGTACCGGCATCGGAGTACTGGCCGGTGTGGCGCTGCTGCTGTGGCTGGGGAGTGGTTTTTACATCGTGCCCGAGGGTCAGGCGGCTGCCATCCTGCGCTTCGGCGAATTCCGCACGCTCAACGATCGTCCCGGCTTCACCTGGCGCATTCCCTACCCGGTCGAGGTGCATGAGCTGGTGAATGTGCAGCAGCTGCGCCAGATCGAAGTCGGCTATCGCAGCAACGTCAAGAACAAGGTGCTCAAGGAGTCCCTGATGCTCACGCAGGACCAGAGCATCGTCGACATGCAGTACGCGGTTCAGTACCGCCTGTCCGACCCGGTCGCCTGGCTGTTCAACAACAATCCCGGCCCGGTACCCGACGAACTGATTCGCCAGGGCGCGGAAACCGCCATGCGCGAGACCGTCGGCCGCAAGGGCGTCGACCAGGTCCTGTACGAGGAAAAGGAGGCGGTTGCCAAGGATGCCCAGAAGCTGATGCAGGCGATCGTCGACCGGTACAAGGCGGGTGTGGCCATCATCGACGTCACCATCCAGCAGGCGCAACCGCCCGAGCAGGTTCAGGCCGCGTTCGAGGACGCCAACAAGGCGGCCCAGGACCGTGAGCGGCTGATCAACGAAGGCCGCGCCTACGCCAACGATGTCATCCCGAAAGCCCGCGGCAATGCGGCCCGCCTGTTCCAGGAGGCCGAAGGCTACAAGCAGCGCGTGATCGCCACCGCCGAGGGCGATGCCAATCGCTTTCGCCAGGTGCTGACCGAGTACAGCAAGGCGCCGCAGGTCACCCGTGACCGGATGTACCTCGAAACCATGCAGCAGGTCTTCTCGAACACCAGCAAGATCTACATCGATTCGCGCAGTACCAGCCTGCTGTCGCTGCCGCTCGACAGATTGCTGCAGTCTTCGGCCGCCGGCGAGCCGGCGCGTGGCGCTGTGCCGCCGGTCGTGGTCACCCCGCCGGCCGCCGCGCCGCTGGAGCCGGCCGCCGACGTCAACCGGGCGCGTGACGGTCTGCGCTCGCGCGACCGCGACACCAGCCGCTAGGAGCCCGCCATGCACCGTATCGTTCCCTTCCTGCTGGCGGCGTTGGCCGCCCTTGGCCTACTGTCGGCCAGCCTTTTCGTCGTCGACCAGCGCCAGTTTGCGGTGGTGTTCGCGCTGGGCGAAATCCGTCAGGTCATCGAGAAGCCCGGGCTTCATTTCAAGCTGCCCCCTCCCTTCCAGAACGTTCAGTACTTCGACAAGCGCATCCTCACCATCGACAACCCGGACATCGATCGCTTCATCACGTCGGAGAAGCTCAACGTCCAGATCGACACCTTCGTGAAGTGGCGCATCATCGAACCCAAGGCGTTCATCCGCTCGGTCAGCGGCAGCGAGATCATCGCGGCCGATCGCATCTCGCGCAGCCTGCGCGATGCACTGAACAACGAGATCGCCAAACGCACGGTCGCCGAGGTCATCTCGGGTCAGCGCGAGCAGTTCATGGAAGGCGTGCGCGCCAAGGTCAACGAGGATGCCAAGCAGATCGGCGCCGCGGTGGTCGATGTCCGTCTGAAGCGGGTCGACTTCGCCCCTGAAGTGCAGGAGCGGGTCTTCGACCGGATGCAGTCCGAGCGCAAGCGGGTCGCCAACGAACGGCGCGCCACCGGTGCAGCCGAGTCCGAGAAGATCCGTGCCGACGCCGACCGTCAGCGCGAGGTGGTGCTGGCCGAGGCCTATCGCGATGCCCAGAAGGTCAAGGGCGAAGGCGATGCGAAGGCGTCGGCCCTGTACGCCGGGGCATTCGGTCAGGACGCGCAGTTCGCGCAGTTCTACCGCAGCCTGGAGGCCTATCGCGCCACTTTCCGCAACCGCAGCGATGTGATGGTGGTCGATCCCTCGTCGGACTTCTTCAAGTACCTGAAGGGTTCGTCATCCGGCGCCTCGGCGCCCGCGAAGGGGCGTTAGACCCGGGTTTGGGAATCGTCGCCACCGGGACGCCTGCACGAACATGGCCGACTCGCTGCTGATGGCGTTGGGGCTGGTGTTGGTCATCGAAGGGCTGGTGCCCTTCGCGGCCCCCGGCTTCTGGCGCGAATCGATCTCGCGGCTCGCCCGCCACGGCGATGCCCAGATCCGTTTCGTGGCGCTGGGCGCAATCATCATCGGGCTCTTGCTGATACTGGCCTGAATCCGCGACAATATCGGGTTGTCTTTCGAATTTTCCGTGCTGCCCGTTTCGGGTGGCCGGAGTCCCCCCTCATGCCCCGCTGGTTACTTCCCGAGAGCATTGCCGACGTCCTTCCCGCCGAAGCCCGCGCGATCGAGGAGTTGCGTCGGCGTCTGCTGGACCTCTACCGCTCGTACGGCTACGAGATGGTGATGCCGCCGCTGCTCGAGCACCTGGAATCGCTGCTGACCGGGTCTGCACACGACCTGGAGCTGCGCACCTTCAAACTCGTCGACCAGCTTTCCGGACGGACTCTGGGTCTGCGCCCCGACATGACTCCGCAGGTTGCCCGCATCGACGCCCACCTGCTGAACCGGCAGGGCGTGGTGCGCCTGTGCTATTGCGGTCCGGTGCTGCATGCCCGGGCGGCGGGCATCTTCGCCACCCGCGAACCGCTGCAGATCGGTGCCGAGATTTACGGACATGCCGGTCCGGAGGCGGACCTCGAGATGGTCGATCTCATGGCGACCTCGCTGCAGCAGGCCGGGGTGCGCTCGGTGCGCCTTGATCTGTGTCACGCCGCGCTGGTGCCGGCGCTGCTGGCGATGAACACCCCTGAGGCGGTGGCGCGAGTCGATGAGGCCGAGCTCTACCAGTTGCTTCGCCACAAGGATCTGCCGGGCCTTCAGCGTCTGGTGATGCCGTTGGCTGCCGAATCGCGCGAGGCGCTGCTGGCGCTGCCGCGGCTGTACGGCGCGATCGGTCCGAGTGCGGCCATGAGCGGCGGGCGCGATTGCCTGGCGCGCGCGCGTGAGGATCTGCCGGCGTTGCCGGCGGTCACCGCCGCGCTCGACGAGCTGGCGCGTCTGGCTCACTCCCCCTTGTGGCTGCGTCATCCGGGCGTCGAACTGTCGGCCGATCTGGCCGACTTGCGCGGTTACCGGTACCACAGCGGCCTGACCTTTTCGGCCTACGTCGAGGGCATGCCCAATGCGGTGGCGCGGGGCGGGCGCTACGACGACGTCGGTCGCGCCTTCGGGCGAACCCGCGCAGCCACCGGGTTCTCGCTCGAGCTGCGCGAACTGGCATCACTGCAGCGGTCAGCCGATCTGCCGGGCGCGGTGCTGGCGCCGTGGTCCGACGACGCGGGGCTGGCGCAGACGGTGGCCGATCTGCGGGCCAGCGGAGAAATCGTGGTGCGGGCCCTGCCGGGTCATGAACAGGAACAGCAGGAGTTCGCCTGTGATCGGGAACTGGTCTGCGAAGGCGGCGTGTGGCGGGTCCGCGCGCTCTGAATCGATGAAGTCTTCTTGAGGAAAGTGGCCGTTGTGGCACTCGGCGTGCCAGGCAACGGTCGGTCAAAAAATGGGAAAGAACGTAGTCGTGATCGGCACCCAGTGGGGTGACGAGGGCAAGGGCAAGCTGGTCGACTGGCTCACCGAGTCGGTTCAGGGCGTGGTGCGCTTCCAGGGCGGTCACAACGCGGGCCACACGCTGGTCATTGGCGGGCGCAAGCAGGTGCTGCGCCTGATCCCCTCGGGCATCCTGCGTCCGCAGACGCGCTGCTATGTCGGCAACGGCGTGGTGCTCGCGCCCGACGCACTGCTGGCCGAGATCGCGGAACTCGAGGCGGCCGGTATCTCGGTGCGTGACCGGCTTCGCATCAGCGAGGCCTGCCCGCTCATCCTGCCGTATCACGTCGCCATCGATCAGGCGCGCGAGGCGCGTCGTGGCGACGCCCGGATCGGCACCACCGGCCGGGGCATCGGCCCGGCCTACGAAGACAAGGTGGCCCGGCGGGCGCTGCGCGTCCAGGACCTGTTCGCGCCGGCGCGCTTTCGCGAGCGCGTGGCCGAGGCGCTCGACCTGCACAATTTCGTGCTCGAGCATTACCTGAAGGCCGCGCCGATCTCGCTCGACAAGGTGGTCGACGACGCGATGGCGCTGGCCGACCGGATTGCGCCGATGGTGACCGACGTTCCCCGCGAGCTCTCCGAGGCGATGGCGCGCGGCGACAACCTGCTGTTCGAGGGCGCGCAGGGCGCGCTGCTCGACGTCGATCACGGCACCTACCCTTACGTCACCAGCAGCAACTGCGTGGCCGGGGCGGCGGCGGCCGGCTCGGGCGTCGGCCCGCAGGCGCTGCACTACGTGCTGGGCATCACCAAGGCCTACACCACCCGGGTCGGCTCGGGCCCGTTTCCCACCGAACTCTTCGACGACATGGGCAAGCATCTGGCGACCCGTGGCAACGAGTTCGGCTCGGTCACCGGCCGGGCGCGGCGCACCGGCTGGTTCGATGCGCCGGCGCTCAAGCGGTCGATCCAGATCAACGGCGTCAGCGGCCTGTGCGTGACCAAGCTCGATGTCCTCGACGGTCTGCCGCTGGTGAAGCTGTGCATCGGTTATCGTGAAAAGGGCAGCCAGGGTGCGCCCACCATCGACCTGCTGCCATTCGGCGCCGATGCGGTCGAGCACATGGAGCCGGTGTTCGAGGAAATGCCCGGCTGGACCGACACCACCTTCGGCGTGCGCGACTGGGACGGCTTGCCGCTGAACGCGCGGCGCTACCTCGAGCGGCTGTCGGCCGCGGTGGCGGCGCCGATCGACATCGTCTCCACCGGCGCGGAGCGCGACGACACGATCCTGGTGCGCCACCCGTTTGCCTGAACGCATCGGCGGCCGCGAGGCCGCCAGCCCGCGAGTACACTCGACAGCGTTCGCTCGCGGGCATCTCTTCTCACTGGACCCCACCCCCGAGACCCGATCATGAAAGACCTCTACGTATCCTGGGACGAGTACAACCGCCTGATCGAAAAGCTCGCAATCCGGGTCTATGACTCGGGCTGGAATTTCGATGCAATCGTCTGCCTGGCGCGCGGCGGTCTGCGGGTGGGCGATGTGCTTTCCCGCGTGTTCGACCGGCCGCTGGGCGTGCTGTTCACCAGTTCTTATCGGGAGGCCGCCGGCACCAAGCAGAGCCGGCTGGTGATCGCCGACCATCTGTCGTCGGCGGCGCCCCTGCCGGGCTCGCGCTGGCTGCTGGCCGACGATCTGGTCGATTCGGGCAGTACCCTGGTCGAGGTGGTCCCGGCGCTCAAGGCGCGCTTCCCGCAGGTCGAGGAAATCCGCTCGGCGGTGATCTGGCGAAAAGGGGCGTCGGTGGCGGAACCCGACTATTACCTCGAGTACCTGCCGACCAACCCCTGGATCCACCAGCCCTTCGAGGAATACGACCACATGCGCGTCAGCGATCTGAAGACCCGATGGGGGGCATGAGGGCAATCGATTCTGGCGGCCCCCTGATCGCGGGCCCGGCCCGG
>CAIZNI010000029.1 GCA_903934295.1 uncultured beta proteobacterium | reverse complement strand
GCCCCGGTCCCCGCGCCCGCACCGGTCCCCGCGCCCGCCCCGGTCCCTGCACCTGCCCCGGTTCCCGCGCCTGCCCCGGTCCCCGCGCCTGCCCCGGTTCCTGCACCCGCCCCGGCCCCTGCGCCCGCGCCCGCCCCGGCGCCGGCCCCCGCTCCCGCTCCGGCCATCGCGCCGATTCGCTCCGACCCCCGGGTGATCTACTGGGTGGATCCCCGGCTGCCCCTGGCGCAGCTGCGCCCCTCGAATGCGGTGAGCCAGGTGTCCGGTCCCAACCGAGTCCTGGCCGACGTCGCCGAGCCCGGCATCCTGGGTGCCGGGGGCGACTACGCCTTGCTGCGCGGCGCCGATCCGCTGACCCCCTCGCGGGCCGCTTTCCGCCATCGCCTGGGCCAGACGTTTCCGATGTCGGGCGACACCTACCGCAGCGAGATCACCGCGAACTGGACCACCGACGGCACCAACCTGCTCCAGGGGGTCGATTACTGGGTGGCGTGGGCGGTGAAGCTCGACCCCGATCTGGTGCAGGCGGGCGGTGGCGAGGTCTCGCTGCTCGACTTCCACGCCGCGCCTGACGTCGAAGACACCCAGACAAACTCGCCTTTTCATCTGTTCGTGAACAACAACACCTGGCGCCTGGTGTCGCTGTGGAATCCGGCGGCGGTGACCCTGCGCGAGCAGACACGCCTGGTGACCCTCTGGCAGGAGAACGCGCCGGCCACCGACCGCTGGCACCACTTCGTGATGAAGGTGCGCTTTCACTGGGATGCCGCCCGCTCGCCCTATCTGCGGGTCTGGAAGGCGTCGGGCACCGGTCCGCTGACGCTGATCGCCAGCCGCGACGGTCCCAATGCCTACAACGATCGCGCGCCCTTCCTGCCGCAGAAGTTCGGCCTCTACCGCTGGGATCCCTGGGTCGGCCTGCCGACCCGGACCGTCTACACCAAGGGCCTGTACCTGCTGCGCGACGTGCCCGGAACGCCGACGCTCGACGAGGCGGCGATGCTGGCGCTGCTGGGCGCGATCTGATGCCCGCGTGCCCGGCATGAAGCTGCTCTACTTCATTCGCGACCCCTACCCGACGACCCGGCCGGACGTCCTCGCGCTGATCGGTCGCTGCCTGGCGGCCCGCGGCATCGCCACCGACCTGGTGGCGACCCGACAGGGCCCGGTGACCGAAGCGCCCGACCAGTGGCCGGCCGGCGAGGCCTTCATCCACGCCCCCGGGCGCTCGGCGCCAGCCCGCCACGCGGGCGCGCTGCGCCACGACCTGCGCCGGCTCGCGCGCGCCTCGGCCTACGATGCGCTGCTGGTGCGTGACAAGATCCTGACCGCCGCGCTGGCCCTGTTGTGGCCCCATGGCCGGCCGGTCCTCTACTGGGCCTCGTACCCGTTCCCCGAGGACGATCGGGCCCGTGCGGCGATGCCGGGTCTGGGGCGGGCTCACCGCCTCGTGCTTCGGCTGCGGGCGGCCTGCAGCGGCTGGCTGCTCTATCGCTTCGTCATCCCGCGCGCGCGGCTGGTGTTCGTGCAGAGCGAGCGCATGGCCGAGCAGTTCGCGCAGCGCACCGGGCGACGCAGCGGGCTGGTGCCGGTGCCGATGGGGGTCGACGAGACCGAGCTGCCGGCGCCGCTCGCCGCGCTCGCGGGGCCGGGCGTCGATGAGCCCCTGCGGCTCGTCTACCTGGGCGCGCTGGACCGTGTGCGCCGGCTCGATTTCCTGCTCGAGGTGCTGGACGAACTGCGCCGCCGCGACGCCGCGCAGCCGTGCCGGCTGACCCTCGTCGGTTCGGCCGGTTCGCCTGCCGATCGGGAATGGCTGATGCAGCGGGTGCACGAGGCGGGCCTGCAGGACCGGGTCTCGATCATCGATGCGATGCCGCGCGCGCAGGCCTGGGCGTTGGCGCGCCGCTGCCATGTGGGCGTGTCCGCGATTCCGCGCGGGCCGGTGTACGACGTCTCCTCGCCCACCAAGACGGTCGAGTACCTGGCGATCGGTCTGCCTGCGCTGGTCAACGACATTGCGGATCAGCAGTCGCTGATCGAGGCCACCGGTGCCGGCGTGTGCGCGCCGATGGCGGCCGGCGCCTTCGCCGATGCGATCCTGGCGATCCGCCGGGACTATCCCGCGCTGGCCGCCCGCGCCGCCGCGGCACGCGGCTGGCTGCTCGCGCATCGCGGTTACGAAGGGCTTGCGGACACCGTGGCGGCGGCGATCCGGACGGTCGTGACGCCCCGCTGCCCCGATCGGCCGCGCGCGGGTGTCGATCCGACGCTTGCGGCGGATGTCGCGCCCGACATCACGCCCGACGCCGCACCCGATGCCAGGCCGGATGCCAGGCCCGCGCCGTCGATCCCCATGCGAACCGTCCTGCTGCTCGGCCCGCACCTCGAGGCGGTGAGCGGGATCAGCACGCACCTGAGATTGCTGATCGGCTCACCGGTCGGCCGGCACTTCCGGGTCCGGCATTTCCAGGTCGGCAGTGAAGGCCGCACGGCGAGCCGCCCGCAGGCCACCGGGCGCGGTCTCACCGAGGGCGCGTTCGCGCGCCTGTGGCGCCTGGCGGTCTCGCCCTGGCAGCTCGCGGCCGTTCTGTTGCGCGAGCGGCCGGCCATCGTCCACCTGAACACCGCGATGGACGCGAAGGCCTTCGGACGCGACCTGGCTTATCTGCTGGTGGCCTGCGCGCTGCGTCGGCGCACGGTGTTCCAGGTGCATGGCGGCGCGCTGCCGGCCGAGTTCACTCGCGGCAATCCGGTCCTGGCTGCCCTGCTGCGCCTGGCGATGCGCCTGCCCGACCAGGTGGTGCTGCTGGGTCGCGTCGAGCGCGATGCCTGGCAGCGATTCATGCCGGCGCTGTCCACTCGGGTGATCGCCAACGCGGTGGAGACCGGCGAGTCGGGCGAGCCGGTGCGCAGCGCGTCCTCGTCGTACGCGCAGCTGCGACTCGTCTATCTCGGCCGGATCGTCGAGGCCAAGGGACTCTTCGAGGCCCTCGACGCGGTTTGCGCGCTGCACGCACACGGCCTGCAGCCGCACTTCACCATCGCCGGCAGCGGGCCCGACGAGGCGCGCCTGCGCGAGCACGCCGCCCGTCTGGGCATTGCCGCGCAGGTGAGCTTTCCCGGCCCGGTGTTCGGTGACGCCAAGGCGCGGCTCTGGCAGCAGGCCGATGTGCTGGTGTTTCCGACCTGGCGCGAAGGCCTGCCCTACAGCCTGCTCGAGGCGATGGCGGCGGGCGTGGTGGCGATCACCACGCCGGTGGGCGCGATACCGGAGGTGATCACGCACGGCCGCGACGGCCTGCTCGTGCCGCCGCGCGATCCGGTGGCGCTGGCGGCGGCGATCCGCCGCGTTCACGACGACCGTCCGGCTGCGCTGGCGATCGCGCAGGCGGCCCGCCGGCGGGTGCGCGAGGCCTACTCGGTCGAACGCCTGGCCACCGACTTCTTCGGCGTCTACAGCCGTCTCTAGACGGCTGCCCGGCGACCCCGCGAAAGAGCCCTGACCCATGTGCGGCATTGCCGGAATTGTGGTGCGCGCCAGCGGCTTCGCGCTGGAGCGCTCGCTGCGCGAGATGGCCGCGGCGATCGCCCATCGCGGCCCCGACGGCGAGGGCGTGCACCTGGCCGCGACGCGTGACGCCGCCTGGCGGGTGGGTCTGGCCCATCGGCGCCTGTCGATCATCGACCTTGAGGCCGGCGCCCAGCCGCTGGGCAACGAGGACGGCTCGGTGCAGATCGTCTTCAACGGCGAGATCTACAACTTCGCGGCGCTGCGCGAGGAACTGCTCGCCCTGGGCCATGTGTTTCGCACCCGCAGCGACACCGAGGTGATCGTCCATGCTTATGAGCAATGGGGCGCCGACTGCGTCGAGCGCCTGCACGGCATGTTCGCGTTCGCGATCTGGGATGCCCCGCGCGAGCGGCTGCTGCTGGCGCGCGATCGCTTCGGCAAGAAGCCGCTGTTCATCGCGCAGCGCGACGGACTGCTGCTGTTCGGCTCCGAGATCAAGGCGATCGTCGCCAGCGGCGCCCACCCGCCCGAGGTCAATCTCGCCGGTCTGCGCGACTACTTCGACTATCGCTACATGCCCGCGCCGGCGACCCTGCTGCGTGGCGTGCGCAAGCTCGCGCCGGGTTCGATCGCGATCTGGGCGCGCGGTGTCCTGACCGAGCGCCGCTGGTACAGCCCGCCCGACCGGCTGGCGCGCATCGCGCCCGCCGGCGCCGATGCCTCGGGCGATGTCGTGGCCGGTTTTCTGGCGCGGCTCGACGAAGCGGTGCGCATCCGCCTGGTGAGCGACGTGCCGTTCGGCGCCTTCCTGTCGGGCGGCATCGATTCCTCGGCGGTGGTGGCGCTGATGTCGCGCCATGCGAGCGAGCCGGTCAGCACGTTTTCGGTCGGCTTCGCCGACGCCGCCTACAGCGAACTGCGCCACGCCCGCTCGATCGCCGATCATTTCCGCACCCGTCACACCGAACTGATCGTCTCGCAGGGCGACCTGATGGACCAGCTGCCGGCACTGGTGCGGTTTCGCGATGCGCCGGTGGCCGAACCGTCCGATGTGCCGATCCACCTGCTCGCGCTGCAGGCCGCGCAGAGCGTCAAGATGGTGCTGACCGGCGAGGGTGCCGACGAGCTGCTGGGGGGCTATCCGAAGCATGCCGCCGAACGCGTGGGCGCGCTCTACCGGCGCCTGCCGGTGGCGCTGCGCCGCTCGCTGATCGAGCCGGCGGTGCGCGCGCTGCCCTTCGGTCTGCGCCGGCTGCGCACCGCGCTGGCCGCGTTCGGACTGGACGATCCGCGCCAGCGCATGATCCGCTGGTTCGGGGCGGCCTCGCCGGCGGACCTCGATGAGCTGCTGGCGCTGGCGCCCGCGCCCGCGCGCGATTTCCCGCCCTCGGACTTTCCGTTCGACATCGGCGAGGGCAACAGCGCGTTGCGCGCGATCCTGCACTTCGATCAGACCAGCTGGCTGCCCGACAACCTGCTCGAACGCGGCGACCGGATGACGATGGCCGCCTCGATCGAGGCCCGGATGCCCTTCATGGACCACGAGCTGGCCGCCTTCGTGTCGACGCTCGACGACCGTTGGCGGATTCGCGGCGGCACCGGCAAGCAGGTGCTGCGGCTGGCAATGGCGCAGCTGCTGCCGCGCGAGATCCTCGAGCGTCCCAAGGTGGGCTTTCGGGTGCCGGTGAGCGACTGGTTCCGCGGGTCGATGAAGGGTTACCTGCACGAGCATCTGCTGGGCGTCGATTCGCGCACCCGCGACTACTACCGCCTGCCCGCGCTGCGCCGGGTGCTGGCCGAGCACGCCGCGGGCACCCGCAATCACGAGAAGCTGCTGTGGACGATGCTCAGTCTCGAGATCTGGCAGCGCGAGTGCCTGTGAGTGCGCTGGTGAAGCTGGGCTGGCGCTGGCGCCGGCTGCGCGCGATGGGTGGGGTCGAGATCGCCTGGCGCACGCGTCAGTCGGTGGCCGCACGGCTGCAGGCGCGCGGGTACGGGCTGGCGCGCCCGAGGCCACCGGTCGGGCGCAGCGGGCTTGCCTGGGTCGCGGCGCTGCCGCGGGCGGCCGATCCGGCCGGTGGCCTCGATCCTCAGCCCTACCGGGACGCCGCCGACCGGATCCTGGCCGGCCGCTTCGATGTGTTCGCGCTGCGCGACGCCGACCTGGGCTTTCCACCCGACTGGAACACCGATCCGAAGACCGGGCGGCGTGTGCCCCTGCATTTCGGCAAGCGCATCGACTATCGGGATGCGCAGGCTTGTGGCGACATCAAGTACCTGTGGGAGCCCAATCGCCACCTCGAACTGGTGACGCTGGCCCAGGCCTGGCACCTGGGCGGCGACGCGCGCCATGCCCAGGGCTGTCGTCAGCTGCTCGACTCGTGGTTCGAGCAGTGCCCGTATCCGCTCGGCCCCAACTGGACCAGTTCGCTGGAACACGGCATCCGCCTGGTCAACTGGGCGATCGCCTGGCATCTGCTGGGTGGCGACGCGTCGCCGCTGTTTCGCGACGCGGCCGGCGCGGCGTTTCGCGAGCGCTGGCTGCGCTCGGTTCACCAGCACGCCCACTTCATCGCCGGCTGGCTGTCGCGCCACTCGTCGGCAAACAATCATCTGCTTGGCGAGACGCTAGGTCTGGCGGTGTCGGCGATCACCTGGCCGCTGTGGCCCGAGAGCAGCGGCTGGCGCACGCTCGGTCTGGCGACCTTCGAGCGCGAGTCGCTCGCGCAGACCGCGCCCGACGGCGTGAACCGCGAGCAGGCGCTGTGGTACCAGCACGCGGTGATGGAGATGATGCTGATCGGCGGGCTGTTCGCGCGGCGCAATGGATTCGATGTCGGGCCCGACTTCTGGCAACGCCTGGAGGCGATGATGGAGTACGTTGCCGCGCTGACCGACTGGGGCGGCCATCTGCCGATGCTGGGCGACAGCGATGATTCGCGCATTGTGCGATGGGATCCGCGCGCGCCGGCGTCGCCATTCGCTTCGCTGCTGGGCAGCGGGGCGGTGCTGTTCGGGCGCGCCGACTGGCTGGATCGCGCGCCCGGCGCCAGCGCGGGTAAACCGGGGTTCCCCGATGACCGGAACCGTTGGCTGCTGGGCGAGCCGGCCTGTGTCGCGGTGGCCGAACTCGCCGCGCGCGTGCCGCGAACGCCGCGCCCGCGCCGTCGCGTCTTCGAGTGCGGCGGCCACTACCTGCTGGGCGCGCGCTTCGGCCAGCCCGACGAGGTCCTGGCGGGCTTCGATGCCGGCCCGCTCGGCTACCGGTCGATTGCCGCCCATGGCCATGCCGACGCGCTCTCGCTCACGCTGTCGGCCGGTGGCCACGAACTGCTGATCGACCCGGGCACCTTCGCGTATCACACCGATCCGCACTGGCGCGACCACTTCCGGTCCACCGCCGCGCACAACACGGTGACGATCGACGCGCTCGACCAGTCGGTGTCCGGCGGCAGCTTCCTGTGGTTGCGCAAGGCCGTCACCCGCTGCCTCGCGCACGCGCTCGACGAACCGGTGCAGCAGGTGCACGCCGAGCACGACGGCTACGCACGGCTCGCCGATCCGGTCGTCCATCGGCGCCGGGTGTGTTTCGAGCCGGCCACCAACCGCCTTGCCGTCGATGACGAGATCGATTGCCGCGGCGCGCACCGCGCGAGCCTGTGCTGGCAGTTGCCCGAGGACTGCGAGCCGGTGCTGGCCGAGGACGGGTCGGTGGCGGTGCAGCGCGGGTCGGTGCGCATGACGATCCGGGTGTCCGGCGCCGACGCGCCGGCGCAGGTGCTGCGTGCGCAGGTGCTGTGCGGGCAGGACGATCCGCCGGCCGGCTGGGTCTCGCGCGAATTCGACCGGCGGCGTGCGGCGCCAGCGCTGGTCTGGCGGTTCGCGGTGAGCGGTCCGCGCCGCGTCACCACCCGGATCGACCTGGTCTTCCTTCCCGAATCCGGGCCGTCGGCCCACTGACCACAGGCACTCCATCATGGCCAGCCCACCGCGCGCACGCCGCGTGCTGATGATCGTCGAGAACCTGCCTTCGCCCTTCGACCGGCGGGTCTGGCAGGAAGCGACCACCCTCACCCAGGCGGGTTACCAGGTCAGCATCATCTGCCCGGTCGGCCCGGGCTGCGAGAAGCGCTTCGAGGTGATCGACGGCATCGAGATCCATCGCCACCCGCTGCCGCTGGAGGCCGAGGGCGCGCTGGGCTACCTGCTGGAGTACGGGTGCGCGCTGTTCTGGGAGTTCGTGCTGGCCTGGCGGGTGCTGTTCGGCCGCGGCTTCGATGCGATCCATGCCTGCAATCCGCCGGACCTGATCTTTCTGGTCGGGGGCTTCTTCAAGCTGCTGATGGGCAAGCGCTTCCTGTTCGATCACCACGACATCAACCCCGAACTCTACGAGGCGAAGTTCAATCGCCGCGATTTTTTCTACCGTCTGATGCTGCGCCTGGAGCGCTGGACCTTTCGCACCGCCGATGTCTCGATCGCCACCAACGAGTCCTACCGCCAGATCGCGGTCGGCCGCGGCGCGATGCCGCCCGAGCGGGTGTTCGTGGTGCGCAGCGGCCCCAAGCTGGAGCGCATGCGCATCCTCGATCCGGTGCCCGAGCTGCGCTGCGGCCGACGCCACCTGGTGGGCTATGTCGGGGTGATGGGGCGCCAGGAGGGCATCGACCTGCTGCTGCGCTCGGTCGCCCACATCGTGCAGGTGATGAAGCGCGACGACATCCATTTCGGCCTGGTCGGCGGGGGCACCTCGCTGGAGGCGATGAAGCGCTATGCGCACGAACTCGGGGTCGCCGGTCACGTCACCTTCACCGGCCGCGTCGACGATCAGCGCATGCTCGAGATGCTCAACACCGCGGACGTCTGCGTGAACCCGGACGTGGCCAACGAGATGAACGACAAGTCCACCATGAACAAGATCATGGAGTACATGGCGCTGGCCAAGCCGATCGTCCAGTTCGACCTGGCCGAGGGGCGGGTGTCGGCGCAGCAGGCCTCGCTCTACGCGGCCCGCAACGACGAGATCGATTTCGCGCACAAGGTGGTGGAGCTGATCGACGACCCGCTGACGCGCCGGCGGATGGGCGAGTTCGGTCGCGCGCGGGTGACCGGCGAGCTCGAGTGGCGCCACGAGGCGCCCCGCCTGCTGGCGGCCTACGACGTCCTGTTCGCGGGCGCTCGGGCCGTCGACCGGTAACGCCGGTCCAGCCACGCGACCAGCCCCAGCGTCACGAAGGTCAGCACCTGCTGGCTGGGAATCAGCAGCACCGCGTTGTTGTAGACGAACGAGGACAGGGTGATCGCGATCGCCGCCAGGCAGGCGCGCGCCATCGCCCGGTCGGGTCCGGGCGCGGCGATCGTCACCAGCCGGTGGGCGCGCAGGGCGGCGCCCACGAACACCGCGCCGAACAGGCCCAGGCCCACCACGCCGAGATCCCACAGCACGCCGGTGAGCGCGACCAGGTCGAGCAGCGCGCCGCCGTGGCGGCGGTTGACCTCCGCGCGGCCTTCATCGGAGCTGAAGGCGCTGCCCACGCCGTGTCCCAGCAGGGTGCCCTTGGGATCGTCGGTGCCGTGGCGGTTCCACCAGAACTGCCAGACCGACTTGCGGTTCAGGCCGTCCTTGCTGGCATAGCCGGTGTTGCCGACGTTGTATTCGATCAGCGTGTCGATGCGCTCGTCGAGCGGCTGCCCGCCCCCCGAGCCGGTCTGCTGCCACAGCAGGTAGACCGAACCGAAGGCCGCCATCAGACCCACGGCGGTGATCGCCACCGCGGCGAACCGGAAGAAGTGGCGGCGCAACTGGTCGATGAAGACGACGAGCAGCGCCAGCGGCAGCCACAGGAAGATCACATTGACCTCGCCCACCAGGATCGGCGTGAGCGCCAGCAGCACCGTGACCATCAGCGTCGGCACGGCGATCAGCCGTTCGCGCCACGCGCTGAACAGCGCCGCGACGGTGCAGACCTGATAGAGGGCGAGCACGCCGCTGGCGCCGGTGCCCATCTGGGTGAGTTCCAGCGTGCCCACCACCGCGTCGATCGGCTGGCCTTCCAGCGAGGGCACCAGGATCAGCCGCTGGTAGATCGACAGCGGCGCCTGCATCAGCGAGATCGCCACCAGCAACAGCGCCCAGCGGCGCACCGTGCGTACCGGGAAAGCAATCATCGCCATCGCCAGCAACAGGCCCCAGTACTGCAGCATCCGCTTGTATCCGCGGGCGGTGTCGCCCACCGGCCCTTCGGCCCACAGCACGCTGGCCAGCGTGTACAGGATGAACAGGATCGCGGCGATCACGAAGCCGGGCAGCGCGTCGCGCGCCCCCGGACGCGCCAGCCCGGCGTGCAGCAGCGCCGATCCGGCCAGCACCAGCCCGAGCATCGCGAACAGCCAGGCGACGCGATGGAGCGCCGGCCAGTAGAACGACAGCGGCCCGCACACCACCAGTGCGCCAATGATGATCAGGGTAATGGTGGCCGCCGGCAGGCCGAGCAGCGCGATCCCGGCGGCGGCACCGATGGTCAGCGCGATGAGGACGATGTCGCCGGTCGAGACGACCGCGCCGGTCAGTGCGGCCATCAGGACAAACCCACCCACCAGCCAGGCGCCGGGGTGGCGCTCCAGGCCCGACAGCACGCCGGCAATGGGGTTGGACAAGCGCATGCGAAGCCGCGCCGCCGGCTCAGTAGTGGTTCAGCGTCGAGCCGATCACCTGGACCCCGGCGCCGGTCAGCGCCGTCGACAGGCTCGCCAGTTCTGGTGCGCGGGTGCGGTCACGGCGCGCCACCAGCAGTGCCGCGCCGGCGCGCATGGCGACCAGCTGCGCATCCGAGGCGATCTGGCCGGCCGGCGTGTCGAGCAGGATCACATCGAAGTGCGTCGACATCTCGTCGATCAGCCGCTGAAACGCGACGCCGCCCAGCAGTTCCTGGGGATTGGGGGGCAGGGCGCCGGCCGGCAGCACCGCCAGCTTGGGCAGGCTGCGGATGCGTCGGATCTCGCTCAGGCCGGCGCGCCCGGCCAGCAGGCCCGACAGGCCCATCCGGTTCTTCAGGCCGAAGATCGTCTGCTGGGAAGGGTTGCGCAGGTCGGCGTCGATCAGCAGCGTCGATTCGCCCAGCTGCGAGAAGACCACCGCCAGGTTGGCGCAGATGAAGCTCTTGCCGTCGCCGCGATCGACGCTGGTTACCGCCATCGCCGAGTGGCCGGGTGCACTGGCGAACCAGCGCCGGTTCAGTTCGCTGCGCAGCGCGCGCATCGATTCGGCGAACGGCAGTCCGGGGTGGCTCGCGGTGACCAGGCCCTCGGGCAGGGTGGCGCCGCGCGCCGGGCGCAGCGTCGGGTAGCCGAACTGGCGGGCGAGCGCGCGGTCGATCGCGCGCTGCGGCGCAAAGCCCAGGCGCACCGCCAGCTCGCCGAAGCGCCGGCGCAGACGCTTCTGCTCGTGCAGCACCTGCTGCAGCTGCACGGTGGTCATGTGCCCGCTCTCGACCAGCAGGGTGCCGATCGCGTTCTGCGGCGCGACTGGCGCTGACGCCTGGGGCGCGCGCAGATCGCAGGCCTCGCTCTGGTCCTGCGCGTCGTCGGTGGCGCCGCCGATCCGGGTGATGTCCACCGTCATGTGGCCGCCGGTCTTCGCGGTCCCGGCCCGAGCAGCCGGTGTTCCGGGTCGACCGCGTCGGGCACGACTTCGGGCAGCGTTGCCGAGCCCTCGATCAGCCGCTGCGGGCGCACCGAGCGGGCGTTGCCGATCATGCCCAGCACCGGCACGCCGGCGGCCGCCAGCAGGTCGTGCGCGTCGCGCACCGGGCGCTGCACGCGTTCCAGTGCGATCGCGGCGAACAGACCGAGCAGCAGCCCCAGCACCGCTCCCAGCGCGAGGTTGATGAGCGGTCGCGGCCGCGCCGGACCGCCGGGCGGCGCCGCGCTCGACAGCACACTCACGTTGGACAGCGGCAGCTTCGCCTCGATGCTGGTCTGGGTGAATCGCTGCGACACCAGGTCGACCGCCTTCTGGGCGTCGTCGACCGCGCGTTGCAGCACCGACAGTTGATCGCGCTGCTGCTTCAGTCCGAGCACCGCGTTGCGCTGGGCGTCGAGCGCCGCGCGGGTGCGGGCCACGCGTTGGGCGCTGATCGCTGCTTCGGCCGCGATGCTGTCGCCGACCCGTGTCAGCTCGACCTCCTGGCGCCGGTTCAGGTCCGCCAGTTCGGCCTGCAGCGCGATCATCTGCGGGTGGCTCGGCCCGAGCCGCGCTGCCTGTTCCTCGATGCGTCCGCGCACCCGGCCGATCTCGCCCCGGATGGTGGCCAATGCCAGATTGCCGACCGCCTCGGGCATCGAGTCGCGGGCGCCGGCGCGCAGGGTGGCCTCGCGCGAGCGACCGGCGGCGGCCGCGGTCTCGAGTTGGACCAACTGCGAGGACAGCTCCTGCAGGCGGGTGCTTTCGACATCGCGGTTTTCCTCGCTCGAGGTGATGCCGGCGGCCTGCTGAAAGCGCGACAGGCGTTCGCGGGCCTCGGCCAGCTGGCGGCGGGCATCGGTGGCCTGCGCCTCGAACATCGCCGCGTACTCGCGCGCCGGCTGCGCCCGCATGCCCAGCGTCGCTTCGACATAGGCCTGCACGAAGCCGTTGGCGATGCGCGCGGCCAGCACCGGGTCGCGCGATTCGACGGAGACGCGGATCACCGGTGCATCGCGGCCCGTCTCGGTCTTGAGGTCGGCCGCCAGCCGCCCTGCCAGCCAGGCCTCGATCGGCCCGCGTGCGGGCCCCAGTGCGCTCCACTGCGCGCGCAGCACCGGGTCATCGGCGAGGGCGAGTCGCTGGATCACCCGCTGGATCACCCGTTCGCTGCCCAGCAGTTCCATTTGCGCGGCGAGATAGGCGTTGATCGAGCCCTGCAGGTAGACCGCGCCGCCCAGCACCGGATCCTTCGAGGGCAGCTCGAGCAGGATCGAGGTGGTCGCCACATAGCGCTTCGTGGACAGCAGCGTGCCCACCGCGCTGGCGGCCACGGTGACGCCAAGGATCGCCAGCACCAGGCCGATGCGGCTGCCAAGTACCCTGAGAAGACGACCGAGAATCATCGAGTGCGGTTCCTGCGGGCGCGGGCGCCGAGGGGGGAGACGAGGATGTCACGAACCCTCGGGCGCCCGTGATGAACTAGTGCACGGCGGCGCTGCTTTCCCCGGCATTGGCGCGCCGAAACAGCCGGCGGCCGGCCAGGCGGTTGAGCAGCGCCTGTTCGGCGTCGTCCAGCGGCGGTCGCCACAGCAACCAGGCCCCGCAGGCGAGCGCGCCGGCGATCGCGGCCACCGGCACCATGCGCGGGCCGCCCAGCCACATCGTCAGCGCAGTGGCGAGCGTGCAGGCCACGGTGGCCTGCGCCATCCGCGCCAGCCCGCCGATCGCGATCGAGTAGCCCAGGCGGCGGCGCTCGAGCAACCACAGGACGCAGGCGGTGCAGATGACTTCCTCGGCCAGCATCGCCGCGACCAGCGCAAACGGCCCCCAGCCGAGCTGCACCAGCCCGAAGGCCAGCGGCAGCACGCACAGGCAGGCCAGACTCGCGCGCAGCCAGATGTCGGTCTGCTGAACGCAGTTCACATACAGGCCGAGCAGGCTGCGGTGACTGCGCGAGAACGACACGAACAGCAGCGCCAGCACCATCCAGTAGGCGTCCTGCATCCGGCCCCCGCCCAGCATCTGCAGCGCCGCCGGACCGGCGCCGATCAGCACGCCCAGCACCGGCGCCGAGGTCACCAGGCTGAATTTCGCGCCCAGCAGCATGCGCCGGTTCAGCTGCCGGTGATCGCCGTCGGCGGTGTACGAGGCCACCAGCATCGGCCGGATCACCGAGAGCAGAAATTCGCTGGGCAGGTAGCGCCGGACCTGGTCGGCCAGCGCCCGGGCAAAGCCGAACAGGGCCGACACCTGCGGGCCCAGCAGCGCGTTGGCGAGCAGCTGCAGCGCCGAGTGCGAATAGAGGTTGGCCACCGCATTGCCCGAGTAGTTGTACCAGGCGATCGCCGCCATCGCCCGGCGCCCGGGCGCGGGCCAGTCCGGGTCCTCGGCCGCCGGCGCGATGCCGCGCACCAGGGCAAGCGCCGCCAGGCAGGCCAGCGCTGCTGCCAGCGCCGCGGCCACCGCCTCGATGCGCAGCACCTCGTTCAGGCCCAGCGGGTGGCCACCGGCCAGGGCGACCACCAGCGGACCGAGGAAGGCGAGGTTGCGCACGATCTGCACCAGCTGCGCCAGGCGCTGCGCCAGCAGCGACTCCAGGACCACCGCGGTCGCGAAGCGGTTGACGCCCTCGAAGGCGCAGATCAGCAGGAACGGCCCGAGCACCGCGAGCGCGTCGTCCAGATTGAGCCAGGGCATCCACCAGGGGGCGCTCGGCCCGACCACCGCCAGCGCGACGGCCAGTGCCAGCGCATTGAACGCAGCCAGCGTGCCGAGCAGTCGGCGCAGGCGCTGCGGCGAGGCCCGCATCCGGAACTCCGGCAGGTAGCGGATGCCGATCCACGGAATGCCGAGCGAGGAATACAGCAGCACCAGTTCCATCGTCGCGATCAGCGTGAGGTACTGGCCGTAGAGGGCGGTCGGCAGGCTGCGCGCCAGCAGCAGGAAGAGCACGAACCCGGCCAACGAGCTGAGCAGGCGCCCGCCGGCGAACGCGATCAGGCTCGTTCGAAACAGCCCCAGCGAGTAATAGCCGCGGGCCCCGCCGCCCGGCCCGGCGCTCATCAGTAGGCGTTCGGGTTGCGCAGCACCTGCGTGAACGTGCGCAGCAGGATCAGCAGATCCAGCCCGATCGACCAGTGGCGCAGGTAGTACATGTCGAGTTCGATGCGCCGGCGCATCTTGTCCACCGTCTCGGTCTCGCCGCGTGCGCCGTTGACCTGCGCCCAGCCGGTGATGCCGGGCTTGACCTTGTGGCGGACCATGTAGCCGCGGATCAGCTGGCGATACATCCGGTTGTGGGCCAGCGCGTGGGGGCGCGGCCCCACCATGCTCATGTCCCCGCGCAGCACGTTCAAGAGCTGCGGCAGCTCGTCCATCGAGGTCCGGCGCAGCAACCGCCCCAGGGGGGTCACCCGAGCGTCGTCGGGACGGGCCTGGGGCACCCGATCGCCGTCCTCGGCCACCCGCATCGTCCGGAACTTCCAGACCACGATTTCCTGCCCGTCCAGCCCGTGGCGGCGCTGCCGGAAGAAGACCGGTCCCGGCGAGCTCACCCGCAGCGCCAGCGCGATCCCCAGCATCAGCGGCGCGAGCAGTCCGAGCGCCGTGGCGGCAAAGGCGATGTCGCTGGCGCGTTTGAGCAGCAGCGAAGTGCCCTGGAACGGCGACTCGCAGACCGCCAGCACCGGGATCTCGCCCACCAGATCGATCCGCGCCTGGACCAGGTCGAAGACGAAGACATCCGGCACGAAATAGATCGAGCAGGTGGTGTCGGCCAGGTCCTCGAGCAGCGCCACGGTGCGCGGCTGCGAGGCCATCGGCAGCGCGATGTAGAGCAGCGAGATGTCGTTGCGCCGGACATAGTCGGCGACATCGGCGAGCCCCCCGCCGCAGGCCACCGTCAGGTCCGGATCCCAGCGCTTGCGGTCGCGGTCGTCGAACACCGCCTCGACCCGCGTGTCGGGCGATGCGGCATTGATCGTGCGCACCAGGCGCGCGCCGATCCCGTTGGCGCCGATCACCGCGGCCCGGCGCTTGTGCTGGGTTCGCAGCACGCGCGGCACCAGCCAGGGCGACACCAGGTGCAGCCCCCACACCGCCAGCGGCGCGGCGAACAGCCAGGCGATCACCGCGTCGGTGTTGACCGATTCCAGGGTGTCGCTCAGGTAGGCGGTGGCCAGGATCACCGCGGCGGTCACCGCCCAGCGCGACAGGATGGTGCCTAGCAGCCGGAACTGGCGCGAGCGAAACGGCAGGTTGCCGGGATAGGTCAGCAGGAAGGTGAACAGTGCCAGCAGCACCGAATGTCCGCGCAGCGGCTCGTCGTGCCAGAAGAACACCGCCAGCAGCGTCGCCTGGACGGTGAGCGGGTCGATGAAGCGTTTCACGGTGGCGATCATGCCGCGTCGACCCACCGCGAAGCCGCCAGGCGTGGCGCCGACAGCAATGTCGTGGCGGATGTCGGTCGGATTGGATGCCATGCTGGCCGTGGCGCACTGACGGGAAAGGGGCTTGGCGAAGGTCCGATGCGGACTGCGCGCCCGGGCGTGTTCGGGATCGCGCCGACTATTGCACGGCGGTGCCCGCGCTTCAGTGACAAAATGCGCCTGAATCCCGAAGGACTCTGCGTGCGACATCCCCCTGATCGAGCCTGTGGCCGCGGCCGTGCCGCGGTGGCCGCGACGACCCTGGCCGTGCTGACGCTCGGGTGGTCACCGGTCCGCGCCCAATCCGAGCCGGCCGCGATGGTGCGCGACGAGACCCGCCTGCAGGCCGAGCCCGCCGGTGTCCGCCTGGTCGGGCCGTTCTACCGTCTCGCCCCGCCCCCGGCGAGCGACACCGTGTCCGAGCCCTCGCCCTTGTCGCTGACGGTGCGTCAGGGCTGGCGTCACCATTCCAATCTCTATGCGCTGTCGGCATCGGCCGCGCAGGCGCAGCCCGGTCTGAGCGGTGCCGACACGGTGAGCGTCACCGGCCTGCGGGCGGCGTTCGATCGCCGCCTGGGCGCGCAGGAACTGGCCCTGTGGGCCGACCTCGGCGCCAGCGCCTATCGCCGGTTCGACGATCTCGATCATGTCGCCTGGAACGCCGGCGGCCTGCTGAACTGGCAGATCGGGCGCCAGTGGTACGGAACCGTTTCGGTGGGCAGCGAACGCTTCCTGAATCCCTTCTCCAACCAGAACCGGGCGATCCGCAACCTGCTCGACCTGAACGCGCTGGCCTCCAGCGTCGGTTACCGGTTCGGCGCCCGCTGGTCGGCCTTCGCCGGCGCCGACTTCGTCAGCCGGCGCAATTCGTCGGTCGATCTGCGCGAAACCGATCTCGATCAGACCGGCCTGGAAGCCGGGTTTCGGCTGCAGGGCGCGAACGCCGACTCCGATGTCTCGCTGGTTGCCCGCACGGTGCGCGGCCGGTTTCCGAACCCGCAGCAGTTCGACGCCCAGGGCGACCCGCTGGCGCAGCCGCTGGACAATGGCTTTCGCGATCGCAGCGCGCTGCTGCGCCTGTCGCTGCGCCCCAGCGCACCGAGCCGTCTGGTGGGCGAGGTCGGCGTCACCGCGCGTCGTTTCGACACGCTGACAGTGCGCAATTTCAGCGGACTCACCGGCTCCTTCGTCTGGCAGTGGCAGCCGACCGACCCGCTGCGCGCCGAGCTCTACGCGCGGCGCAATCTGGGACCGATCCAGCTGGGCAGCCCCAACTACATCGACGCGGTGCAGACCGGCGGCTCGCTGTCGTGGCGCGTCACTTCGCGGCTCACGCTGGGCGCGACCGCCGGCTGGGACCGCTACCGCTACGGCGGCGACCCGCTCAGCGCCACCGGCCAGACCGAGGAGCGGCGCGACCGGGTTCGCACGATCGGCGTGTCGGCCGCCTACGAGGCCTGGCGCCGGGTCACGCTGATCGCCGACCATCGGCGCGAATGGCGCACCTCCAACTACAGTGCCTTCAGCTTCGATGCCGACATCACCTCGCTCTTCGTCCGTGCCCGGTTCGACTGAGCCGGTGCGGCGCTGGCAGCCCGCGCCGCGCCACCGGATCGCCGCCGGCGGTGTGGTGCTGGTGCTGGTCCTGGCGCTGTTTCACCAGGGCGCGCAGCCCTATGCGGTCGGGCTGGTGCCCGAGCCCTGGGATAAGCTTGCCCACATGGCGGTGTTCGCGGTGATCGCGACGCTGTTCTGGCTGATGGCGCAGGCCCGCCGACCCTGGCTGGTGCTGCTGGCGGTGGCCGCGATCGGTGCCGCCGACGAGTGGGCGCAGCTCGGCCTGGCCGGGCGGCAGGCCGGGCTGGCCGATCTGGCGGCCGATGTGGCCGGGGCGGCGCTGGCGCTGTGGTGTCTCACCCGGCTGGCGCGCGGGCTGCCGGCGCGCTGGCGTGGCACAGGGGCGCGATGACAATGAGCGACGAGGGGTCGAACCGATGACAGGAAAGTCCGACCGGCGGGTGCGCACGACCCGGGCACTGCAGGTGCTGGCGCGAATGACCGTGCTGTGCTGGCTGGCGCTGGCAGCGCTGATCCGTCCCGCCGTGGCCGACGACTATGTGCTGGGCCCGGCCGATGTGATCCGGATCAGCGTCTACCAGCAGCCCGATCTGTCGCTCGACCTGCGCATCGCCGAGTCGGGGGCGGTCTCCTATCCGCTGATCGGCTCGGTGCGCCTGGGCGGCCTCACCGGTGCGCAGGCCGAGCGGCTGATCGCCACCCGGCTGCGCGACGGCGGCTTTCTGCAGAACCCGCAGGTCTCGGTCAACATCACCCAGTACCGCAGCCAGCAGGTGTCGGTGCTGGGCGCCGTCGCCCGACCCGGACGCTATCCGCTCGAGCTCTCGGGCACCCGGCTGAGCGAGATGCTTGCCCAGGCCGGCGGCATCGTGAGCGCGGTGGGCGGCGACGTGATCCAGCTGGCCACCCGACGCGACGGCCAGCCGGTCACCCTGCAGGTCGATGTCGTCGACCTGTTCGGCGGCGCGGGCTCGGTGCGCGATGAGGTCCTGCGACCGGGCGATTCGATCTTCGTGCCGCGCGCGCCGGCCTACTACATCTACGGCCAGGTCCAGCGTCCCGGCATGTACACCATCGAGCGCGGCATGACGCTGGCGCAGGCGATCGCCAAGGCCGGTGGCCTGACCGCCCGAGGCACCGATCGCGGGGTGCGCCTGCAGCGGCGCAACAGCGCCGGCCGGATGGACGCGCCGGTCGAGCCCCGGCTCGAGGAAACGGTGCGCGCCGACGACCTCATCTTCCTGCGCGAGAGTCTTTTCTGAGCAGGATCCAGAACAGATCATCGGCCGGGTAGGGCAGCGACACCCGGTCGGGCACCACCGCCAGCGCCGCACTGGCCAGCCGCCCCAGCGCGCCCGTGCCGAGCTGGTGGCGCAGCAGCGATTTCGCGTGCGCGCCGCTGATCCGTCGGGCCGGGCGGCCGCTTTGCACCGGTGCCATCCCGAACTGCGCGGCCAGGCTCACCAGGCTGGCCCGTGAGAACTGATGCAGCACACTGGGCGGGTTGTATTCATGCCAGTGCCGGCCCAGCAGACGCGCGCTCAGGCTGGCGCTGTCCCAGGTTTCGATCAGCCAGTGCCCGCCGGGCGCGGTGAGCGCCTGCGCGCGGGCCAGGGCCTCTCGCAGGTCATGGAAGTGCGCGACGACCTGGATCATCGTGACCAGGTCGAAGCCGCCGACGGGCGCCGGCAGGTCTTCGCCGGGCGACCCGGTGGCCTGCTCCAGCGTCCCGGTGCGGACATCGAGCCCGAGCCGTTCGCGGGCATGGGCCGCCATCGTCGCGTTGGGCTCGATGCCGGCGCCCCGCCAGCCTTCGTCGCACAGCCCCTGCAGCACGAACCCGGCAGCGGCGCCGATGTCCAGCACCCGCCCGGGCGTCGTCGCGCCGGCGATCAGCCGGGCGTAGCCACGGCCGCGCTCGCGCAGCAACCCGCCATCGGCCAGGTAGTCGGGATAGCCGGCGCCCCCGCCGGTGAAGTAATGGTCGCCGTAGACGCGGCGGACATGGTCGGCGCCGGTGCCGGTCTCGACCGCGCTGAACCGGTGGGTGCAGCCGGCGCAGCGGCGGATGTCATGACCGCGCACGCGAAACGCCACCGCGGTGGGCGCACCGCAGACCGGGCAGCCGATCGCGCGGGGTGACACGGCCGCCATCTCAGTTGCGCCGCGCCTCCGGCAGGAAGCGCACGCCGCTGCGCGCCGGGCCGCCGCCGACCCCGATCGGCGTGCCGTCGGCGCGCCAGCAGGCTGCGCCTTCGAGGTCTCCGTTCTCGTGAAAGCGGATCGCGCACATCCCGCCACCCACGTTGGGCACCCGCTGCACCGCATGGCCGCGACGGCCCAGTTCGGCGGCGGCCGCGTCCGATATCCGCGGTTCGATCTCGAGGGCGAAGCCCTGGGTCCACACCCGCGGCGCCTCGACCGCCTCCTGCAGGCTCATCTGGTGGTCGATCAGGTTGATCACGCCCTGCATGGCCGAGGGAAAGATCCGCAGGCCACCCGGCAGTCCGAGCGCGAATTGCGGCTTGCCGTCGCGCAGCACGATCAGCGGCGCCATCGACGAGGTCACCCGCTTGCCGGGCGCCAGCGAGTTGGCCAGCCCCGGCCGGGGATTGAAGACGTAGAGGTAGTTGTTCGGAATCATGCCGGTGCCCGGCACCATGTAGCGGGCGCCGAACAGCGAGTTGATCGTCTGGGTGGCGCACACGATGCGCCCGTCGCGGTCGGCCACCGTCAGGTGCGTGGTGTTGGCGCCTTCGCCGGGCACCACGCCGGGTGACCAGTCGCGGGTATGCGCCATGTCGATCTCGCTGCGCCGGCGCGCCGCGTAGTCGGGCGAGAGCAGTTGCGCCACCGGCACCGGCACGAAATCGGGGTCGGCGGTCGAGGCGGCGCGGTCGGCGAAGGCGATCCGCATCGCCTCGGCGAGCCGGTGCAGGTTGTCGGGCGTGCCGAAGCCGTCGGCGCCGATGTCGAAGCCCTCGAGGATGCCCAGCATCTGGCCGATGTGCAGGGGGCCGGCGCAGGGCGGCGGCGGGCCGCTGATCTCGAAGCCCCGGTAGGTGCTGCGCAGCACGGCCAGGTCGTGGGTCCGGTAGCCGCGCAGGTCGGCTTCGCTCAGATAGGCGCCGTGGCGCGCCATGTCGCTGGCCAGGGTCGCGCCGAGCGCGCCCTGGTAGAGCGCGGCCGGCCCTTCTCGGACCACGGTGGCCAGCGTCTGGGCGTAGTCGGCGTTGATCACCCGCGCGCCGGCCCGGATCGGCACGCCGCCCGGCAGGAAAATCCGTGCGATCTCCGGATCCTGGGCGAGGTCGGCGGCGCAGTCGCCCACGCAGTCGGCCAGGTAGGCGGTCGCGGCGAAGCCCCGGGACGCGTGGCGGATCGCCGGTTCGACCACGTCGGCCAGCGACATCGAGCCGTGGCGCGCCAGCATCTCGCACCAGGCCATCAGGTTGCCGGGCGTGGCGACCGAGGCGCGTCCGACGCTGTTGCGCCGGCCCACCGCGTCCAGCATGCCCGGTGCCGCGTCGGGGTCGGGGATGAAGGTGTCGGGCCCGACCGCCAGCGGGCAGCGACCCTGGCCCTCCAGGATGGTCTGGGTGCCGTCGGGCAGGCGCAGGTGGGCGAAGCCCCCGCCCAGGATGCCGACCATCATCGGCTCGACCACCGTCAGGGTGAACAGCGCGCTGACCGCCGCGTCCACCGCGTTGCCGCCGGCGGCCAGCATCTCGGCGCCGGCCGCGCTGGCCAGCGGGTGATTGGTCACCACCATGCCGCGCGAGCCGCGGGCCGGTTGCTTTTCAGGTTCGAAGGTCGCGGCCGATCTGTCTTTCCATCCGGTCATGGCGGGTCTCGTGTCGATGGGGTGGGCGGGGGAGCGGGTGCAGGGGCTGCGTCGCGCGGCGTCGAGCATAGCGCGCGCCCGCCGTCCCTGCCGCCCCCGCGCCGTCGGGAAGCCCCCCGGCTTGACACTGTCGGGGGTGGTCCTTAGTCTTGCGGGTTGCGCCGATTTGACGATCAGCTTGCGGGCGCTTGATAAATACGGCTAAAGCGGCGGGGAGCGGTTCTCCCACCCAGCCCGACGCAGCCGACATCCAGCTGGTCGGGTTTTTCGTCTGTGCCACCCTTGCCTTCGTCCGACGCCCCCACCGGTTCGCCGTCGATGCCCGCGCCGGCCCTCGCGCCCGATTCGGTCGGCGTCGTCACGCCGCGCCGCCAGTTCTTCGAGGGCCCGCTGCCGCTGGCCAGCGGCGCGCAACTGTCCGGCTACGAGCTCGTCTACGAAACCTACGGCGAACTCGATGCCAGCCGCTCCAACGCGGTGCTGGTGTGTCACGCGCTGAACGCCTCGCACCATGTCGCGGGGCTGCACGAGGGCGATGCCGGCAGCGTCGGCTGGTGGGACAACATGGTGGGACCCGGCAAGCCGCTGGACACCCGCCGGTTCTTCGTGATCGGGGTCAACAACCTGGGCAGCTGCTTCGGCTCGACCGGCCCGATGTCGATCAATCCGGCGACCGGCCTGCGCTACGGGCCCGATTTTCCGGTCATCACCGTCGAGGACTGGGTTCATGCCCAGGCCCGGCTGGCCGATGTGCTGGGCATCGAGCGCTTCGCGGCGGTGATGGGCGGCAGCCTCGGCGGCATGCAGGCGCTGGCCTGGTCGATCCTGTACCCGGCGCGGGTCGCGCACTGCATCGCGGTCGCCTCCACCCCCAAGCTGTCGGCCCAGAACATCGCCTTCAACGAGGTCGCGCGGCGCGCGATCATCACCGACCCCGAGTTCCACGGCGGCCGCTTCTACGACCATGGCGTGGTGCCGCGGCGCGGCCTGCAGGTGGCGCGGATGATCGGTCACATCACCTACCTGTCCGACGACGTGATGGCCGAGCGCTTCGGGCGCATGCGCCGCGGACGCGCCGAGGGTGATGGCTATGATTTCGGTTTCGAGGTCGAGTTCGAGATCGAGTCCTACCTGCGTTACCAGGGAGAGAAATTCTCGACCTACTTCGACGCCAACACCTATCTGCTCATCACCCGTGCGCTCGATTATTTCGATCCGGCCGCGGTGCATGGCGGCGACCTGGCGGCGGCGCTGGCACCGGCCAGTGCGCAGTTCCTGATCGCCTCGTTCACCACCGACTGGCGCTTCTCGCCGGCGCGCAGCCGCGAGATCGTGCAGGCGCTGCTGGCCAACCGGCGCGCGGTCACCTACGCCGAGATCGACGCGCCGCATGGCCACGACGCCTTCCTGCTCGACGACCCGCAGTACCACGCGCTGCTGCGCTCGTATTTCGAGCGCGTGGCGGCGACGCTCGCATGAGCGCGGCACCAGGAGCGATCGCATGAGCGCGATACCCGGAACCCGGGCCGGGGCCACCCTGCCGGTCACGCCTGCCACCCTCGGGCGCGACAGCCGGCTGCGTCCCGACCTGGCGCTGATCGCGGGCTGGATCAAGCCGGGCGCGCGCATCCTCGACCTGGGTTGCGGCGACGGCGCCCTGCTCGATCACCTGAAATCGAGCAAGGGCTGCCAGGGCTACGGCGTCGAGATCGACGATGCCGCGGTGCTGGCCTGCGTGCGCCGCGGCGTCGATGTGGTGCAGCAGAACATCGAGGCCGGGCTGGACATGTTCGGGGCGAGCCAGTTCGATGTGGTGGTGTCCTCGATGGCCATCCAGGCCACCTACAAGACCGAGAGCGTGCTGCGCGACATGAGCGTGGTCGGGCGCGAGGCGGTGGTGTCGTTCCCCAATTTCGGCCACTGGTTCCACGCCTGGTCGCTGCTGCGCGGGCGCATGCCGGTGTCCAGCGAGATGCCTTACCAGTGGTACGACACGCCCAACCTGCACCTGGCCACCCTGCGCGATTTCGAGGACCTGCTCGCGCGGCTCGGGCTGACGGTGACCGGGCGCGCCTTCCTCGCCAACGGCCGGCCGGTGCACCTGTTCGCGAGCTGGCGCGCCACCCAGGCGATCTACCGGTTCGCGCGGCGGTGAGCACCCACGACTGGCGCCGGCTGCTGGGCTACGGCGGGCTCGTGCCCTTCGTCGGACTGGCGCTGGCGGCCTGGGTTGCCGGTCCTGCCCTGGCGTCGCGGGCGGCCCTCGCGCAGGCCCAGTACGGCGCGGTCATTCTCGCGTTTGTCGGCGCGCTGCACTGGGGACGCGGGCTGGCGGCCGAGGCCGCCGCGGGGCGTGCCGGGGCCGGCTCGCCGCTCGTGCTGGTGTGGAGCGTGCTGCCGTCGCTGTGGGCGTGGGTGGCCCTGATGCTGCCGCTGCGCATCGCACTGCCTGTGCTGGCCGCAGGTCTGCTGCTGGCCTGGCGCGTGGACCGTCGCCTGTACGCCGCCGATCACGCTCAGCCCTGGCACGCCGGCTTCATGCGGCTGCGCGCGCAGCTCACGCTGGTCGCCGTCTGCTCGCTGCTGGCGGTCGCGGCGGCGCCCGCCACCGCCTAGCACCCCGGCGCTCCAGCGCCCACCGCCCGGCGCCCACCGCCGAGCGCCCACGGCCCGGCGCCCAGCGCCCCTACCGTTTCTGCCGCCCGGCCAGCTGCCGGGTGAGGCGTTCGCGCAGCTGCGGCGAGTCCAGGCTCGCCCGGGTGGCCGCGCGCAGGGCCGGCTCGTCGTAGTGCCCGTCGGCGATCTGGTGCAGGTGCTTCTTCATTTCCCGCACCGCGACCGGCTCGGTCTGCAGCACCGCGGCCAGATGCTCGTCGACCCGTTCGGCGAGCCGCTCGGGTGCGACCGCTTCGTTGAGGAAGCCGATCCGCAGCATCTCGTCGCACTCGATGGTCATCGCGGTCAGGAACAGCTTCTTGGCGGCCGACAGGCCCAGCCGGGTCACATAGCGGCGCAGCCCGCCGGCGTAGTAGTGCAGCCCGAAGCGCGCCGCCGGCATGAACAGGCGGCTGCCGGTCACGCCCAGGCGCAGGTCGCAGGCCAGCGCCAGGTCGGTCGCGCCGCCGTAGACGCTGCCGTTGAGCGCCGCGATGGTGACGAAGGGCAGTGCTTCGAGCGCATCGAGCATGCGTTCCAGGCGGTCGTCCAGGTCCGAGAGGATCGCGTCCAGCGTGTAGCCCGAGCTGAAGGTCCGGTCGCCGGTGCCGGTGATCACCAGCGCCCGCACCGCGGGATCGGCCGCGAGCGTGGCGAACCAGGCGGTCATCGCGTCCAGGTCGGCCGGGTCGAGCCGGTTGTGCTCGGCCGGGCGGTCCAGGCGCAGCCAGGCCACGCCGGCGTGCAGCCGGATGCGCGGCGCGCCGGGGTGGCCGGCAAGGGCTTGCTCGGCGCTGCCGACGTCTGGCGGGTCGGGGAGGGCGGGGGCGGAAGCAGCGGACGACGGGCCGGATTGGGCGGACATCGGGGGCCTTTCGGGCGGAGCCGGGGGGAGTGAAAGGGGGGGCGTGTGGCGGGCCAGGCACGCCGGGCGTCGGGGCCATAGCATGAACTTCATCACGGCGCTTGCGCAAACGCGGTATGCTCGCCGGTTCCCTTCTTTTCATCTTATTGAGCGGGCGCCCCGAGCCCGCCAGAGTGTGTGCAATATGGCTCAGTACGTTTACACCATGAATCGCGTCGGCAAGATCGTTCCGCCGAAACGCCAGATTCTCAAGGATGTCTCGCTGTCGTTCTTCCCCGGCGCCAAGATCGGCGTGCTGGGCCTGAACGGGTCGGGCAAGTCCACGCTGCTCAAGATCATGGCCGGGCTCGATACCGACATCGAGGGGCAGGCCGTGCCCATGCCTGGCCTGAAAGTGGGTTACCTGCCGCAGGAGCCTCAGCTCGATCCGGACAAGACCGTGCGCGACGAAGTCGAGGCCGGCCTGGGTGAGGTGCTGCAGGCCAAGGAAAAGCTCGACGCCATCTATGCCGCCTACGCCGAGCCCGATGCCGACTTCGATGCCCTGGCGGCCGAGCAGGCCAAGTACGAGGCGATCCTCGCGACCTCTGGCGCCGACACCGAGCAGCAGATGGAAGTGGCCGCCGACGCGCTGCGCCTGCCGCCCTGGGACGCGGTGATCGCCACCCTGTCGGGCGGCGAGAAGCGCCGGGTGGCGCTGTGCAAGCTGCTGCTGTCCAAGCCCGAGATGCTGCTGCTCGACGAGCCCACCAACCACCTCGATGCCGAGAGCGTCGACTGGCTCGAGGTGTTCCTGCAGAAGTTCCCCGGCACCGTGGTGGCGGTCACCCACGACCGCTACTTCCTGGACAACGCCGCCGAGTGGATTCTCGAACTCGACCGTGGCGCCGGCATTCCCTGGAAGGGCAACTACAGCTCCTGGCTCGACCAGAAGCAGACCCGCCTGAAGCAGGAAGAGTCCACCGAGAGCGCGCGCCAGAAGGCGCTCAAGAAAGAGCTCGACTGGGTTCGCCAGAATCCCAAGGGTCGCCAGGCCAAGAGCAAGGCGCGCCTGACCCGCTTCGAGGAACTGTCCAGCCACGAGTACCAGAAGCGCAATGAGACCGCCGAGATCTTCATCCCGGTGGCCGAGCGACTGGGCAACGAGGTGATCGAATTCAAGGGCGTGAGCAAGGGCTACGGCGATCGCCTGCTGATCGACAACCTCAGTTTCAAGGTGCCGGCCGGTGCCATCGTGGGCATCATCGGTCCCAACGGCGCGGGCAAGTCGACGATGTTTCGCCTGCTGACCGGGCGCGAGCAGCCCGACTCCGGCGAGGTCACCCTCGGCCACACCGTCCAGATGGCCTTCGTCGACCAGAGCCGCGACTCGCTGCCCAACGACAAGTCGGTCTGGGAGGCGGTGTCGAACGGTGCCGACATCCTGACCGTCGGACGCTTCGAGATGCAGTCGCGCGCCTACATCGGCCGCTTCAATTTCAAGGGTGGCGATCAGCAGAAGCTGGTGGGCAACCTGTCGGGCGGTGAGCGCGGTCGTCTGCACCTGGCCAAGACGCTGCTGGACGGGGGCAATGTGCTGCTGCTCGACGAGCCGTCCAACGACCTCGACATCGAGACCCTGCGTGCACTCGAGGACGCGCTGATCGAGTTCGCCGGCAGCGTCCTGTGCATCTCGCACGATCGCTGGTTCCTCGATCGCATCGCCACCCACATCCTGGCGGCCGAAGGCGATTCGCAGTGGAACTTCTTCAACGGCAACTACACCGAGTACGAGGCCGACAAGCGCGCTCGCCTTGGTGAGGAAGGTGCCAAGCCGCACCGCCTGCGCTACAAGGCGCTGCGCTGATCCTCGGCCGGCCGCGCCAGCGGGCAGCGGTGCGCCTGCTGTGGCTGGCGCTGACCACGGCTGCTGGTTGGCCGGCACCGGCTGCGGCGCAACAGCCCGCGGCCACGACACAGCCGTCCGCGGCCCAGGCGCAACAGCCGGCGGCCCCGACGCAACAGCCCGCGGCCACGACACAGCCGCCCGCGGCAACCTCCCCGCTGCGTGTCGTCACCTGGAACCTGGGCTGGCACCTCGACCAGGCGCAGGCCGGGCGATGGATCCAGGCCTGCTCGGCGCCCTTCGCGCTCGATCCGGCCGATCGGCGATGGAAGCCCTCGGCCACCGGCCGTCCGGGCTGGGAGCTGCCCTGGCGGCGCGACGCGCCGATCCAGTGGGATGTGGCGCAACTGCCGCCGTGCGATGTCTTTCGTGACTTCTTCCGGACGGTGGCGGTCACACCGGCCAGCTATGCCCGGCGCGCGCAGCAGATCGCCCGGGTCCTGCAGACGATCGCCCCCGATGTCATCGCGTTCCAGGAGGTGTCGGGTCCGCTGGCGGTCGAGCAGGTGCTGCCCGATGGCGGACGCGACTACGAGGTCTGTTCCTACACCGGCCATTCGGTGCAGCGCCTGGCCTTCGCCTGGCGCCGCAGCCGGGCCAGCCAGGCCGAGCCTTGCGAGGTGCGCGAGGCGCTCGGCCTGCCGCAGCGCGAAGCCGCGCAGCGTTCGCGGCCGGGTCTCTCGGTGGGGCTGCGGGTGGAGGGGCGGCTGATCCGCTTCCTCAATGTGCATCTGAAGTCGTCGTGCGTGTCGCCGCTGGAGTCGACCGACCCGGATGGCCGCGGCCAGCTCGCGGGCAACCACCCGGCCTGCGAGACGCTGCAGGCGCAACTCGCGCCGCTGGAATCCTGGCTGCAGGACAGCAGCGCCGGCGACACGCCGGTGGTGATGCTGGGTGATTTCAACCGGCAACTGAGCCACGAGGCGCGCCGCCCGGCCGATGAGCCGGTGCGCCTGCCCGCCGGCCAGCCCCGTGACCCGCCACGCGCCGGCGTGCGCTCGACCAGCCTGTGGCGCGAGGTCAATGATGGCGATCCGCCGGCCAGCCGGCTGGTGCTGCTCGAGGCGCAGTGTCGATCGTCGCCCGGCATCGGAGCGTCGCCCGCCATCGGATCGTCGCCCGACATCAGCGAGTTGTGCGATCTCGCGGCAACCCGGCCGCTCGATCGCGATGAAACCCGCCGGCTCGCATCACGCGAGGGCCTGGGCTGCCGCAATCCGATCGGTCTGGATCACATCGCGATCAGCCCGGCACTTCGGGCCCTGTCGCCGGCGGTGAAGATCCCGATCGGCGTGTTCGGCAGCACCCGCAAGGCCACGCCCGAGCGCCCCGACCCGCTGCTCGCGGTTTCTGATCACTGCCCGCTGACCGCGGTGATCGCGCTGCCCTGACGCCGTCCGGCCACCGCCGGGCGGCGACTGGTGGGCGGCCACCGCCGGGCGGTGGCTGGCGGGCGGTGACCAGCGGGCGGTGACCGGGCAGCCCGGTTGTTGTCAGCGATCCTCGGCCCGCGAGACCGCGGCGCGCAGATCGGACAGCATCTCCGGGTTGCTGCGGGCGATGCGCCAGTACGCCTCGTCCGCCCGGGACTGCGCGTGGCGCTCGGCCCACTGAAGAACCGACTGCGACACGCGGCTGGCCACGCGCTTCAGGCTGGCGGTGGGTGATGCCGGGTCGAAGACCGGTGCGAACGCATCGGACAGGAACCGGGTCCCCGCGAGCAGGCGTTCGAGACCGGCGTGGGTGGTTGAGAATGTCGTCATGATGAGCTCCTTGTGCGATGGGCCGGTGCAACATGCGCAGGCCCTGAGTTCAATTTGCGGCATCGCAACAAGAAACACAATGGATAATCTGGAATATCAAACATCACTTATAGAAATACAAAGAGATGAACTTCCGGACCCTGGATCTGAATCTCCTGCGGGTTTTCGATGCGGTCATGGTCGAACGGAACCTGACCCGGGCGGCCCGAAATCTCGCGATGACGCAGTCGGCGGTGAGCAATGCCCTGCGTCGGCTGCGCTCGACCCTGAACGACGAACTGCTGGTACGGGCCGGCTACGGGGTCGAGCCCACTGCGCATGCATTGGCCATCTGGCCGGCCGTTCGCCAGGCGCTGGAATCACTTCAGGCTGTGTTAGCACCCACTTCGTTTGATCCGGCGAGCGCCGATCGCAGCTTCGTTCTGGCCATGGCCGATGCCACCGCTGCCTTGCTGATCCCGCCGCTGATCCGGACCATCGAGGCGCAGGCGCCCCGGGTGTCGCTGCGCATCCTGCCGCTGACCACCCGCGATCCGCGTGCCCTTCTCGAGTCCAGCGAACTCGATGCGGCGATCGGCTACTTTCCGGTGGTGCTGGCGGAAATGGCGCAACGCAGCATGCAGGATTCCCTGCCGCCGACCCTGGGCTATCAGCGCCTGTACGACGGCCGCTATGTGTGCGTGATGCGGCGCGACCACCCGCTGGCCGATCGCCCGCTCACCCTGGACGCGTTCTGCGAGGCCCACCATCTGCTGGTGAGCTTCTCGGGGCGGCCGTTCGGTTTCGTCGATCAGGCGCTGGCCGCGGTCAATCGCCAGCGGCGCATCGTGCTGACGGTGAACCAGTACTTCACCGCCGGGCAGGTGGTGGCCCGATCCGATCTGCTGACCGTGATGCCTGAACGCTTCGTGGGCTCGACCGGCATTGCCGCCGAGCTGGTGATCAGGCCGCTGCCGCTGACCTTGCCGGTGCTGCATGTGGATCTGGTCTGGCACCGGCGCCAGCAGTTGCGCGAGGCGCACGCCTGGTTGCGCGAGCAGGTGGCGGGCGCCGCCGTACGCGCCTTCAGGGACGCCGAATCACCCGAGCCGCGCTGACCGTACGGCGTCGCCGGGCGCATCCGCCAGGCGATGCCGGCGCGGATCGCCTCACCGTCGCAGTTCGCGCCCCACCGAGCGGTTGACGAACTCATAGGTGGCGACCTTCTTCAGGTCGACCTCGCCGGGCTTGTACAGACCGGCCTTCACCATCTTGTCGTGGAAATCGCGCACCCGGGCCTCGTTCATCGCGCCGATGCCGCGCTCGAGCGCCTCACCGGAATCGACGATGCCCTGCTGCTTCATCAGCGCCACCGAACGCTCGATCTCGTTCTCGGTCAGTTCCGGATTTTCCTTGAGCATCAGCGCGTTGGCCGCCTTGCGGTCGCCGTACAGGTAACCGTACCAGCCACGGATCGACGCATCGACGAACCGCCTGACCAGGTCGGGGTTGGTGCGCACCGTCTCGGCGCGCGTCTCGATCAGCGTCGAGTAGGTCGAGAAGCCGTGATCGGCCAGCAGATGGACCACCGGCTTGAACTTGCCCTGGTTCTCGATGTAGATCGGTTCGGCCACCGAATAGCCCTGCTGCACCGCCGACTTGTTCGCCAGGAAGGGCGAGAGGTTGAAGTTGTAGGGTTTGAGCTGCTCGTCACGAAACCCGTGCTGCACCTTGAGCCACTGCCACCAGGTGAACTGGCCGTCCTTGGCCAGCAGGACCACCGGCGCGCGCGCCAGGTCGGCGAAGCGCTCGTAGCCCTGACCGGGGTGGGCGATCAGGGCCTGCGGATCCTTCTGGAAGATCGCCGCCACCGCCACGGTGGGCACGCCGTTCTTCACGTTGTCGAAGGGGTGCAGCAGGTTGCCGGTCATCAGGAACTGGATCTTGCCGGCGGCCAGCAGCGGGCGGTTGTTCACCTGCGGACCGCCCTGCTGGATCGTGACTTCGAGGCCGGCCTTGCGGTAGCCGCCATCGACCAGCGCCTGGTAGAAGCCGCCGTGCGCGGCCTGCGCTTTCCAGTTGGTGGCGAAGACCACCTTGTCCTGGGCTTGAGCGCCGGGGGCGGCGAGCGTCACCGCGGCCATCAGGGCGCTGGCGGCGAGTGCGCGCAGGGTCACGAGCATGGGGGTTCTCCTGGAGAGGGGCATCGGATCGAGGCGCCCGAGCGGTGCGGTCGCGCGGGCGGCGCCCGCGACGGCGACCCGGCCGGCGCAATCGCGAACATCGGCCGCGATTATCGTTCGGAATCGTGCCAGTCGCCCAGCAGCCAGCGCGACAGCCGGTTGAGCAGCGCGAAGATCCCCACGCCGGTGAGCGACACCAGCACCAGTGCGGCGAACATCCGCGGCGTCTCGGTGCGAAAGCTCGCCTCCAGGATCCGCGAGGCCAGGCCGGTCTCGCGGCCGGCCGCACCGGCGGTGAATTCGGCCACCACCGCGCCGATCAGCGACAGCCCGCCGGCGATCTTCAGTCCGCCGATGAAATAGGGCAGCGCGGTCGGCGTGAGCAGCAGGCGCAGGCGCTGCCACGGAGTGGCCCGGTAAAGCGTGAACAGGTCGCGCAGATTGGCGTCGGCCGCACGCAGCCCGATGACGGTGTTCGACAGGATCGGAAAGAAGGCGACGATCCAGGCACACAGCAGCAGCGCCGCGGTGGTGCTGTCGACATAGATGAGGATCAGCGGGGCGATCGCCACGATCGGGGTCACCTGCAGCACGATCGCGAAGGGCAGAAACGAGCGCTCCACCCAGGGCGAGAGCGCGAACAGGCCGGCCAGGCCGACGCCGCTCAGCACCGACAGCGCGAGCGCGCCGGCGGTGATCCGGACGGTGTACCACCAGGCCGGGGCGAGCGAATCGAAGTGGCGCGCCAGCGTCTCCAGGATCAGGCTGGGCGCGGGCAGGATGTAGTGCGGGATCTGCGCCACGCGCACGGTGATCTCCCAGGCGGCCAGCGCCGCGCCGAACACCAGCCAGGGCAGCAGTCGGGCCGCGTTCATGGCGCGGGCCCCGAAGCCTGCCGCAGCGCGCGCGACACCCGCGCACAGCGTTGCGTGAAGTCCGGCGAGGCGCGCCAGTCCTCGTCGCGCGGCCCCTCGACATCGTTGTCGATGACCTCGGCAATGCGCCCGGGGCGCGCGCTCATCACCACCACGCGGCGGGCCAGCGTCACCGCCTCGAACACGCTGTGGGTCACGAACATCGCGGTCAGCCGGCGGGTGCGCCACCAGGCGAGCAGGTCCTCGTTCAGACGCAGGCGGGTGATCTCGTCGAGCGCCGCGAAGGGCTCGTCCATCAGCAGCACGCGCGGCTCGGCGATCAGGGCGCGCGCAATCGACACCCGCATCTTCATGCCGCCCGAGAGCTCGCGCGGATAGGCGTTCTCGAAGCCATCCAGACCCACCGCCCGCAGTTGCGCGCGCACCGCCGGCAGCGCCTGCGCGCGCGACTGTCCGGCCAGCCGCAGCGGCAGCCAGATGTTGTCGGCCACGCTGGCCCAGGGCATCAGGGTCGGTTCCTGGAAGACGAAACCCACCGGCGGCAGGCCGGCCAGCGCCGCACTCGCGGCCACGCGCACCGTGCCCTCGGTGGGGTGGTCGAGCCCGGCGACCATGCGCAGCAGGGTGCTCTTGCCACAGCCCGACGGGCCCAGGAGCGCGACGAAGTCGCCCTCGCCGATGTCCAGCGACACGCCGGCCAGCGCCACCGTGCCCGAGTCGAAACGTCGGCTGGCGCTGTCGATGGAAATGGCGGGAGGCGTCGCGAGGGCAGTCACGCCGGCAAGCCTATCACCGCGCCCCGTGCACTCAGGCCGTGAACCGGGTCCGCAGTTCCCGCTTGAGCAGCTTGCCGCTCGGATTCTTGGGCAGTGAATCGACCAGGATCACTTTCTTGGGCACCTTGAAATGGGCCATGTGCGCTTTGCAGAACGCGATCACCGCGTCCCCGGTCAGCGTGCAGCCGGCCTTGGGCACGATCACCGCGGTCACCGCTTCGATCCAGTACGGGTCGGGCAGACCCACCACCGCCACTTCCGAGACCTCGGCAATGCGGTAGATCATCTCCTCGACCTCGCGGCTGGCGACGTTCTCGCCACCCGTCTTGATCATGTCCTTCTTGCGGTCCACGACGGTGATGTAGCCCTCGTCATCGATGGTGGCCAGGTCGCCGCTGTGGAACCAGCCGCCCTCGAACGCCGCCTCGGTGCGCGCCGGGTCGTTGAAGTAGCCGGTGAGCAGTTGCGGCGAGCGGTGGACGATTTCGCCAACCTCCCCCACCGGCACGTCGTTCATCGCGTCGTCGACCACGCGGGTCTCGACATTGAGCACCGGCTTGCCGGCCGAGCCGGCCTTGCGGATCTGGTCCTCCGGGCGCAGCACGGTGGCCAGTGGCGCGATCTCGGTCTGGCCGTAGAAGTTCCACAGCCGCACCTCGGGCAGGCGCCGGCCCATCTCGCGCAGCACCTCGACCGGCATGATCGAGGCGCCGTAGTAACCCTTGCGCAGCGCGCCCAGGTCGGTCGTGTCGAAGGCCGGCGCGCGCATCAGCGCGATCCAGATCGAGGGCGGCGCGAAGAAGGAATTGATCCGGTGCGAGGCCAGCATCGGCAGCAGGCTGTCGGGGGTCGGCTTGCCGGTGATCACGCTGGTGGCGCCCACATAAATCGCCGGCCCGAGGAACACATCGAGCTGCGCGCAGTGGTACAGCGGCAGCGCGTGCAGCATCGTGTCGCCCTCGGCGATCTCGCCCTCGATCACGCAGCTCACGTACTCCCAGCACACCGCCTCGTGGGTCAGCATCGCGCCCTTGGGCAGCGACTCGGTGCCGCTGGTGTAGATGATCTGGGCCGGCATCCGGCTGTCCAGCGCGGTCACCGGCTCGGTGGTGTCGGCCGACAGCAGCTGCTCGAATCCGGTCAGGTTATCGGGCGCGTCGACCGGGTCTTCGCCGGGCAGCCACAGCAGTTCGGCGACCCTGGTGTCACGCGCCGCGGCGTCGCGCCCGAGCGCCACCATGTCGGGGCCCACGAACAGCGTGCGCGCGCCGGCATGGCGCAGGATGAACGCGACCTCGGTGGCATTGAGCATGAAGTTGATCGGGACCAGCACCGCGCCCAGCCGGGCCAGCGCGAAACGCAACGCGGCGAAGGCGTGCGAGTTGCGCGACAGGATCGCCACCGGATCCCCCAGCCCGATCCCGCGCGCCGCCAGACCGTTGGCCAGCCGGTTCACCACGGTGTCGAATTCGCGGAAGGTCCAGCGGGTGTTGCCGCAGACGATCGCGGTCTTGCCGGGCAGTCGGCCGGCGGTGCGGCGCAGCAGGTCGCCCAGGGCCTGGCGGGTGATGCGGGGGTCCATGGTCGGTGTTCCTGGATCGGTGTTGATCGGGCCGGTGCGACGCCGGGCGCGCCAGCGTCGCCCGAGCCGGTTATTGCGGGGTCAGTCCCAGGCTCTTGACCAGGGCGATCCAGATCGGACCTTCGTCGTCGTAGAGCTTGCGGAACTCCTGGTGGCTGACGGCCGCCTCGTCGATGCCGAAGGTGGCCAGGATCTTCTGGACCCGCTCGGTCTTGCCGCCCTCGACCATCAGGTCGGAGATGCGCTGGACGATCTCGGGCGGCATGCCGGTCGGCCCCACCAGGCAGATGAAGCCCTTGAGCTGGAAAGACTTGTCGGTGACGCCCTGCTCGAGGTATGTGCCCACGTCAGGCAGGTTGCGCATGCGCTTCGTGCCGGGCACCGCGATCGCGCGGCCCACGCCCGACTGCAGCACCGCGTTGGCCGCGGCCGTGCTGCCGGTGCCGCCCTGGATCACGCCGGCGGCGACGTCCTGCCACATCGGCGCCTCGCCCCGATAGTGCACCGCCTCCATGTTGAGCTTGAAAATGCGGTTGAGTTCGGCCACGGCGATGTGGGCGAAGGAGCCTGGCGAATAGGTGCCCAGCGACACCTTGTTGCGCCGCGCGTACTCGACGAATTCCTTGAGGTTGCTCACGCCGATGTTGCGGTTGACGATCAGCGGCAGCGGACCGGCATACATGCTCGAAATCAGCACGAAGTCCTTGTCGGCGTCGTAGGGCAGGCTCTTGTAGAGCACGCGGTTCATGATCATCGTCGTCGAGATCGTGAACATCAGCGTGTAGCCGTCGGGCGGCGCGGCTTTCACGGCCTGCGCCGCGATCGAGCCGCCGGCGCCGGTGCGGTTCTCGACCACCACCTGCTGGCCCAGTCGTTGCGACAGGTGCTCGCCGTAGGAGCGCGCGAAGATGTCGGTGAGGCCGCCGGCCGGATAGCCGCAGATGATGCGGATCGGCTTGTTGGGCCAGGCGGGGGTCTGGGTCTGGGCCTGGGCCGCGCTGCCGAGCAGCAGCGGCGCGCCGGCGGCCGGCAGGGCGGCGAGGAAGCGACGTCGGAAGGCGGAATCTTTCATGCGTGTCTCCATGTCGGTCTGGTTTTATGCCCTCGTTCGGGTGGCGAGACTATATCCTCACGCCTGTTTCCAAGGGAGAGATCCATGCGTATCGATGTCGTGTCCGATGTGGTGTGTCCGTGGTGCTTCATCGGCAAGCGCCAGCTCGAGTCGGCTGTTCAGGCCTGGTGTGACGCCAACCCGGCACTGCCGGTGCCCGAGGTGGTCTGGCATCCGTTCCAGCTCAACCCGGTGATGCCGCCCGAGGGCATCGCCCGTGAGGACTATCTGCGCAGCAAGTTCGGCAGCGCCGACACCAGCCGGCTGTACGCCAATGTGCGTGCCGCCGCGGGCGAGGTCGCACTCGACCTGGCCCTCGACCGGATCGCCCGCCAGCCCAGTACCCTGCGCCCGCACGCGCTGCTCACCGCCGCCCTGCAGGCCGGCGGCCCGGCGCTGCAGTCGGCGCTGTCCGAGGCGCTGTTCAAAGCCTACTTCCAGGACTCGCGCGACCTCACCGACCGTGCCACGCTGATCGACATCGCCCGCGGCGCCGGCCTGCAGGATGCCGACATCGAGCCGGCACTGGCCGAGGGCGCGCTGCTCGAGGCGGTGGCGCAGGCCGACCAGGATGCGCGCGATGCCGGCATCGGTGGCGTGCCCTTCTTCGTGGTCAACGGCCGGGTCGCGGTCAACGGCGCCCAGGGCAAGGACGCCTTGCTGCGCGCCTTCGAACGCGCCGCGAAGCTGCCGGCAGCCGAGTTCGCGCTGCGCAGTTAGGCGCCGGGCACGCCGCGCGTGTTCACAGGCAGCGCACAGACCGGCTGGCTGGCCGTGGCGATTGAACACCATCACCCCATCCCGCTCGGGCGAGCCCATCGCCTGGCCGCACCACCGGTCGCCGTCGATGTCGCAGCGCATGCCGTCGGCGGCGCCCGCACCGCGGTCCCGCTTGACCGTCAGCCTCATCCGGTCTTTCTTCGATGCGTTTAAGATACGGAAAGAAGTTGCCCAAACGGAAAGTTTCCTGATTCTTGCGCCAAGGCGGGCGCGTCCAGCCCTGAATCTCCTGACCCATGAAATGTCGCCATTGCCATTCGGTGTTCGGGCTGGCGCCGGGCGAAGAAGTCATCGACCTCGGCGTCCTGCCGTCGACCGCCCGGCTGATCCGCCCGGCTGAACTGACCCAGACCGAGCCGGCGTTCCCGTTGCGGGTCCTGGGCTGCCTGTCCTGCGGGCTGGTCCAGCGGACCGAGCTGTTCTCGTCACCCCCGCCGGGGCGCGATGCGGGCGAATCGCTCGCGCTCGGGCGGCGCCGCGCGCCGGCACATGACCGCGACTACCTTGAAGCGGCCCTGTCCCTGCTGCGGCTCGACCCCGGATCGCAGATCGTGCAGTTCGATGCCGGTGCCGGCGAGCTGCTGGGGCTGTTCGTCGATCAGATCATGGGCTGCACCGCCGTCCTGTCCGACATCGGCAGCGCCCACGGATCGCCGTCGCCCGGCATCGACCGGATCGAGGGTGTCTTTGATCGGCGCGCGGCGCAGCGTTTCGTGGCCGATCGTGGTCGCGTCGATCTGGTGATCATCGACAACCGCCTCGAGCAGGTCGCCGACCCTCACGAGATGCTGGCCACGGCCGCGGAGCTGCTGGCCGATCGCGGCGCGGTTTCCCTGGAATTTCCCCACCTGCTCGCGACGGTCCGCGGTCATCAGTTCGATGCGGTTCGTCATGAGCGTAGCCTGTACCTGTCGCTGCAGTCGCTGGAGCGGATGCTGGCCCGCCATGAACTGGCGGTCTGGGATGTCCAGACGCTGCCCGACGAGGGCGGATCGCTTCGGGTGTGGGCCGGGCGGCAGTCATCCCGGCGCACGCCGGAGCGATCGCTCTACCGCATGCGCGAAAGCGAGTCGCTGGCCAGTGTCGGATCGCCGGCCTTGTATGCGGGCTTCCAGACCCAGGCCGATCGCATCCGGGATGCGTTGCTGGCCTTTTTGCGCGCCGAGAAGAATGCCGGCCGTCGCGTGGCCGGCTGGGGGGCCTGTGCCAGAGGCATCACGCTGCTCAATTACGCGGGCATCGGCCCGGAACTGATCGAGTACGTGGCCGATGATTCGCCGCAGCGACAGAACACCTGGCTGCCGGGATCGCGCATCCCGGTGGTGCCCGAAGCGCGGCTGCGCGACACGCCTGCCGATGTCGTGCTGATCCTGCCCTGGACCCGGCGCGACGAGCTCATCGAGCGGCTGACCCCGCTGTGCCGGCCGGGCACCCGTTTCGTGACCGCGCTGCCCACCCTCACGTCCGCCTGAGTCCGCGCGCCGCCGGTGGGCCGCGCGCTCACGGCTGCCTTGGCGGGCGGTCAGAAAACTGATATTCCTGACGCCACAACAACGACAGGAGACACGCCATGAGACGCTTTTGCCTGCGGGTTGCGGGTATTGCCGCCGCCGCCGCGATGCTGCCGGCGGCCGCGCTGGCCCAGCCCTATCCGAGCAAGCCCATCCGCATCGTCGTGCCCTTCGTGGCCGGCGGCTCCTCGGATGTCGTCGCGCGCAGCGTGGCCGCCCGGATGCAGACCACCATCGGCCAGAACGTGGTGGTCGAAAACCGACCCGGGGCCAATGGCGCGATCGCGGCCGAATATGTGATGCGCTCGGCGCCCGATGGCTACACCCTGATGGTCGGCTCGATCGGCACCTTTGCGATCAATGCGGCGCTGCAGCCCAAGCTGGCTTACGACCCGGTGAAGGACCTCGAGCCACTCACCCTGGCGGTGACCACGCCCAACGTGCTGGTGGCCGGTGCGAAGTTCCCGGTGTCCGATGTGAAGGAACTCGTCGCCTATGCGCGCCGCAACCCCGGCCGGCTCACCTACGCGTCCTCGGGCACCGGCTCGTCGGACCACCTGTCGGCCGAACTCTTCAAGCTGCAGACCGGTACCTTCGGCGTCCACATCCCGTACCGGGGCGGTTCCGCCGCGATGTCCGACCTGATGGGCGGCAACGTCGACGTCTCGTTCCAGAACCTGGGCGCGGCGATGCCGCACATCACCAGCGGCCGCCTCAAGGCGCTGGCGGTCACCAGCCAGGTCCGCCGCCCCCAACTGCCCGACACCCCGACCATGCTCGAGCAGGGCGTTCCCGGCTTCGTGGTCACTTCCTGGCAGGCGTTCATGGGACCGCGCGGCATGCCGCGCGACGTGATCGCCCGCCTGCACGCCGAGCTGGTGGCGGCGCTGAACTCGCCGGAAGTGCGGACCCGTTTCTCGCAGCTCGGCTTCGACGTGGTCGCCGGGCGCCCCGAGGAGTACGCCGAGTTCCAGCGCAAGGAGATCGAGCGCTGGCGCGAGGTGGTGCAGAAGAAAGGCCTCACGCCCGAGTGACGGGCGGGCGAGCGCGATGTCCAGTCGACCGGTCTATTCCACCGAACTCGGGCGCCTGTGCCCGGATTGCGGCCGTGCGCTCGCGCAGTGCGCCTGCCGGGCGGCGGCCGCCGCGCCCGCGGGCGACGGCATCGCCCGCATCCGCCTGGAGACCAAGGGCCGCAAGGGCAAGGGCGTCACCGTCATCGCCGGCCTGCCCCTGGACGCGGTGGCGCTCGCGCGCCTGGGCCAGCAACTGCGCCAGCGCTGCGGCACTGGCGGCACCGTCAGGGACGGACTGATCGAGGTGCAGGGCGACCACCGGGACACGGTGATCGCGGAACTGACCCGTCAGGGTTTCAAGACCCGGCGCGCCGGCGGCTAGCCGGCGCGGCTCAGTCGGGGGCGATCACGCAGTCGATGCCGGCCTCGGCCAGCAGGTCGGGGAAGGGCGCCGGTGGTGCGGCATCGGTGAACAGCCGGTCGATCTGGCCGAGCCGGGCCAGTTCGACGATCGCCGGGCGGTTGAACTTGCTGTGGTCGGCGGCCAGCCAGACTTCCCGGGAGCGCGCGATGATCGTGCGGGCCACCTTGACCTCGCGGTAGTCGAAGTCGCGCAGCGTGCCGTCGGCCTCGATGCCCGAGATGCCGATCAGCGCGATGTCGACCTTGAACTGGTCGATGAAGTCGACGGTCGCCTCGCCGACGATGCCGCGATCGCGCGAGCGCACCTGTCCGCCCGCGACCAGCACCTCGCAGTCGGCGTTGTCCGACAGGATTGCGGCGACGTTCAGGTTGTTGGTGATCACGCGCAGGCCCTTGTGATGGAGCAGTTCGCGCGCGATGGCTTCGGTGGTGGTGCCGATGTTGATGATCAGCGAGCAGTTCTCGGGCACCGCGCGGGCCACCGCGCGGGCGATCCGCTGCTTGGCTGGCGCGTTGAGCTGCTGGCGTTGACGGTAGGCGATGTTCTCGATGGTCGAGGCGGGCGCCCGGACCCCGCCGTGGAACCGCACCAGCAGTCCGGCTTCGGCCAGCAGCGCCAGATCGCGCCGCACGGTCTGCAAGGTGACCCCGAAATGGCGGGCCAGCGTGTCCACCGAGGCGAAACCGCGTTGGCGGACCTCTTCCAGCAGTTGCGCCTGGCGCAGATTGGGCGTCATGGGCGTGAGCCTATCAGCAAGCCCGCCAGCAGGAATCAGACGCGCGGCGGGCCTCGGGCAAGCGGCTCACGCGAACTTGTGCGATCAGGCAAAGCGCGATTAAATGTCGAAAGGAATAAAAACGAACAAAAACGAACAATTTTTCAGAACTGAGCAGGCGAATGCAGGGCGGAAGCAGTGACGGGAACAACCCGCCGGCAGCGGGGCCGGCACCGGGGTCGGCGGCTGGCGTGGCCGATGCGCCGGCCGCGCCGCTCGACTGCGACGTGCTGGTGGTGGGCGGCGGCATCAACGGCGCCGGCATCGCGCGCGACCTCGCCGGGCGCGGGCTCGGCGTGGTGCTGGCCGAGCGCGACGACCTCGCCTCGCACACCTCGTCATCGTCGACCAAGCTGATCCACGGCGGCCTGCGTTACCTCGAGCATTACGAGTTCTCGCTGGTGCGCAAGGCGCTGGCCGAGCGCGAGGTACTGCTCAAAAGCGCGCCCCACATCCTGTGGCCGCTGCGTTTCGTGATGCCCCACGACCCCGGCATGCGACCGGTCTGGATGATCCGCCTCGGGCTCTTCCTCTACGACCACCTGGCGCGCCGGGAAGTGCTGCCCGGCTCGCGCACGGTGAACCTGCGCGAGCACCCGGCCGGTGCGCCGCTCAAGCCCGCCTTTACCCGGGGCTTCGTCTATTCGGACGGCTGGGTGGACGACGCGCGGCTGGTGGTGCTCAATGCGCTCGATGCGGTGCAGCGCGGTGCGCAAGTGTTCACCCGCACCGCGTGCATCGATGCCCGGCGCGACGCCGGCGGCTGGCAGGCGGTGCTGGAGAGCGCCGGTGGGCGCCGGCAGGCGGTGCGCGCCCGCGCGCTCGTCAATGCGGCGGGTCCCTGGGCCGCGCAGTTCCTGGCCGAGCACGCGCACGCGCCCCGGGCCCGGTCGCTTCGCCTGATCAAGGGCAGCCACATCGTCGTGCCCCGCCTGTTCGACCATGATCACGCCTACATTTTCCAGAATCCGGACAAGCGGATCATCTTCGCGATCCCCTACGAGCGCGACTTCACCCTGATCGGCACCACCGATGTCGAGCACACCGGTCCGATCGGCGAAGCACGCATCGACGCCGATGAAATCGCCTATCTGTGCGAGCAGGCCAGCCGCTATTTCGAGCGGCCGGTGCGTCCGTCCCAGGTGGTCTGGCGCTACGCCGGCGTGCGGCCGCTGCTCGATGACGAGTCGGGCGATCCGTCGGCGATCACCCGCGACTATTCGCTGGAGCTCGACACCACGCAGGCACCGCTGCTGTCGGTCTGGGGCGGCAAGATCACCACATTCCGCAAGCTGGCCGAGGAAGCGGCCGATCTGCTGACCGCGGCACTGCCCACCGCGCGCGGGGCCTGGACGCGGCAGGCGTTCCTGCCGGGTGGCGACCTGGCCGCGGCCATCGGGGCGGCCCGCGATCCGCAGTCGGATTTCGCGCGATTCGTGCAGACACTGTCCGACGCGCATCCGCAGCAGCCGGCCGCGCTGGTGTTCCGGCTGGCCCGGGCTTACGGCCTGCGTGCCCGCGACCTGCTCGCCGGGCCGCTGGGCCCCGAGGTGGCGCCCGGGCTGTACGAGGCGGAGCTGCAGCTGCTGCACCGCGAGGAGTGGGCCCGCTGCGCCGACGACGTGCTGTGGCGGCGCAGCAAGCTGGGCCTGCACTACAGCGCCGAGCAGCGCGCCGCGGTGGCGCAATGGTGCGAGCAGCACTGGGGCAAGCCGCAGTGGGGGCAAGCCGCAGTGGGGTGAGCCGCAGTGGGGTGAGCCGACCCCGTCGCCCTGAAGCGCCGCCGCCTGGCGCGCCGGTCCTACAGCGTGCGCCCGATCACTTCCTTCATGATCTCGTTGGTGCCGCCATAGATGCGCTGCACCCGCGCATCGGCGAAGGCGCGGGTGATCGGGTACTCGAGCATGTAGCCGCTGCCCCCGTGCATCTGCAGGCACTCGTCGACCACCTTGCACTGCATGTCGGTGCACCAGTACTTGGCCATCGCGGCGGTGGCCGGGTCGAGTTCGCCGGTCAGCACCGCCTCCAGGCACTGGTCGGCGAAGGCGCGGCCGACCTGCACCTGGGTGCTGCATTCGGCCAGCTTGTGGCGGGTGGTCTGGAAGTCGAACACCGGCTTGCCGAAGGCCTTCCGGTTGCGGGTGAACTCGAGCGTCCAGTCGACCGCTGCCTGGGCCGCGGCGACCGCGCGCAGGGCGATCATCAGGCGCTCCCAGGGCAGCTCCTGCATCAGGTACATGAAGCCCTCGCCCTCGCGCCCCAGCAGGTTGGCGGCGGGCACCCGCACGTTCTCGAAGAACAGCTCCGAGGTGTCCTGCGCCTTCAGGCCGAGCTTCTTCAGGCGCCGGCCTTTCGAGAACCCGGCTCGGTCGGCCTCGACCAGCAGCAGGCTGGTGCCCTTGGCGCCCTTGGTGGGGTCGGTCTTGGCCACCACGATCACCAGGTCGCTGTTGTAGCCGTTGGTGATGTAGGTCTTGGAGCCGTTGAGCAGGTAGTGGTCGCCCTCGCGGATGGCGGTGGTGCGGATCGACTGCAGATCCGATCCCGCGCCGGGCTCGGTCATCGCGATCGCGCCGATGATCTCGCCGCGCGCCATGCGCGGCAGCCACGCCTGCTTCTGTTCCTCGGTGCCGTAGCGGTTCAGATAGGGCGAGACGATCTCGGAGTGCAGCGAGAAGCCCGGACCCGACGCGCCCACCCGGGCCGCCTCCTCGATCAGCACCGTGCTGTAGAGCCGGTCGGCGCCCGCGCCGCCATAGGCCGGCGGCATGCTCATGCACAGCAGGCCGGTGGCGCCTGCCTTCAGCCAGGCGTCGCGGTCGACATAGCCCTGCTCCTCCCAGTGTTCATGGTGGGGCATGATTTCGCGCTCGAAGAACTTGCGCGCGGTGTCGCGGAACTGTTCGTGATCGGCGGTGAAGAGTTTGCGTTTGAGCATGATCGGGATTCTCGGGGGGTGTCGGGGCAGGGCGATTCGCGCGGGGCTCAGGCGATCTCGGCGATGCCGTTGTTCAGCACGATGGTGTCGCGCGCCAGCACCCGGACGCGGAAGTGCACCTTGTTCGCGCGGCGCCACATCTCGACCCGCAGGGTCTCGCCGGGATAGACCGGGCTGGTGAACCGCAGCCCGATGCTTTTCAGGCGGCTCGGGTCGTAGTCGCAGCAGGCCGCCAGGACCGCGTGGCCGGCCGCGCCGTAGCTGGCCAGGCCATGCAGGATCGGCGCCTTGAAGCCGGCGGCGGTGGCCACCGCCGGGTCGGCGTGCAGCGGATTGAGGTCGGCGCACAGCCGGTAGACGAGCGCGGCCTGCGGCATCGTGTGCATGTCGCGCACCAGGTCGGGCGGGCCCTCGGGCACACCGGGCTTGGCGAGGGGCGAGGGATCGCCGCCGGCCGGACCGTTGCCGTCCTTCTCGGAAAAGCCGCCGTCGCCACGGCAGAAGGTGAGGCCCTCCAGGGTGGCGAGCAGGTCGCCGGTGGCCTTGTCGAAGATCTTGCGTTCCTGGACCAGGATCGCGCCCTTGTCGCGCCCCTTGTCGACGATGCCGGTGACCCGGAGCTGGCCCACCACCGTGCCCTGCACCGGCAGCGGCTTGTGCAGCGTGAGGCTTTGTTCGCCGTGCAGCACCTTGACCCAGTCGACGCCGGAGTCGGGCTCCTTCACCCAGAAGCCCGGCGTGGCCATCACCACCGGCATGGTCGGCACCGCCAGCTGGTCCTGCTCGTAGACGTAGCGCAGCTGGCGGGTGTCGAGCGGGTCGTGGCCGTAGCCCACGCCCAGCGCGTACAGCGCCGAGTCTTTCCAGGTGTAGGTCTGCTCGACGTCTTTGAAGACGCGGCGCTTCAGGGCTTGATAGTCGATCGGCATGGTCATTGTCCTCCGTGGCAGTTCTTGTATTTTCGGCCGCTGCCGCAGGGGCAGGGATCGTTGCGGCCCACCTTGGGCTGGTCGCGGCGCACCGTGGCCGGTGCCAGCGCCCGCTCGCGCGCTTCCTGGAAGAACGCGAAACCGTCCATTGCGTTGCTGATCATCTCCTCGACCAGCTTGGCGCGTTCCTCGACCGGGATCGCCTCGCGCAGCTCGCCGCTGTCGGGGTCGAACTCGTCGGCCAGCCGCACCATCGGGTCCAGGATGTCGGCGAAGTCGTCGTCGTCATCCAGCGGTGACCAGTCTTCGGCGTGCATTCCGACGCCGCGCAGGTAGCCGATCGCCCAGCCGCGGCCGTCGACCCGGTTCTCGTCGTCGTAGGCCAGCACTGGCGAGAAGCCCTCGCCGTCGTGCAGCTGCTGCGAGACATTGTCACGGTGGCGACGCAGCAGGCGCAGCAGGCGCTCGCTGTCGTCGGCCGGCAGGCGCTCCAGGATCGGGTCGGCCGGGCCGCCGAGGATTTCGTCGAGCAGTTCGCCGGGCGGGATCGGCACCGGGCTGGTGAGGGTCGCCGCGGTGAAGCCGTCGAACTCTTCCAGCGTCATCGACTCGTCTTCGTTGGCACCGGCCAGCAGCTCGTCGAGCTCGCGCAGTTCCTGGTCATTCAGGGCAAGCACCTGGCCGCCGGTCGAGGGAATCATGGGAAATCCTTTCAGGGATGGGATCGTACCCGCCGGGGCGGCGGGGCGGATGCGATCGCGTTCCGCTCGCGCGGATGGATGGGTCGAGGATGCCACAGGCCGACGGCCTGGAACCCCTGCAGGCGCGCTGCACCGACGCGCGCGCGTGATCTGCGCGATCCCGATCCGGAATGTCGGCTCAATGCGGATCGCCCGAGCTGGTCTACCATCGCAGCGCGGCCGCCGCCGTCGCGCGGCGCGCCGATCCGTTTCCTCCGACGGCCCGTCCGTCCCCCCGCCTTTCCCACGGAGTTCCTGCCGATGACCACTGCCGCCGTTTCTCCTGCCGACAGCGAAACGCTCGACCTGCCCCGCCTGGGCGCCGAACTCGAGCGCGTGCTGCGCCTGCGCAGCAACCCCTTCGGCATGAAGCTGTTCGAGAACGCGGCCGACATGGCGGCCATCCCCCGGATCCGGCGGCCCAAGTCGGTTCACACCACCGACCAGATCGTCGCCCAGGCGGCGCGGCTGGGCTGGACGGTGGGCATCACCGCCGAGGACCTGGTGGGCGCGCAGTGCAAGGCGGTGATCGGTCTGGGCGGCCAGGACGAGGAATGGCGTTCGGGCAAGTCGATGACCGGCGTCTGGTACGCGACCCAGCCCGATGCCGCCGCGCATCAGGCCGCCATGCCGATCGTGCCGGTCGGGCGCTACCAGGCGATGGCGGTGTCGCCGATCTCGTCGGGGCGCCTGAATCCGCCCGACATCGTGCTTTTCTATGCCACGCCCGGGGCGATGATGTATTTCATCAACGGCCTGCAGTGGAGCGGGTACAAGCGGTTCGACTGGAGTGTGGTGGGCGAGTCGGCCTGCGCGGATTCCTGGGGCCGTGCGCTGTCGACCCGTCAGCCGAGCCTGTCGATCCCCTGTTTTGCCGAGCGCCGCTATGGTGGCGTGCTCGATGATGAAATGCTGATGGCGGTGCCGCCCGAGTACATCGCCAAGGCGCTCGCCGGCATGACCGCGCTGGCCGGCAATGGCCTGCGCTATCCGTTCCCCCAGTACGGGATCCAGCAGGATGTGCGCGACGGCATGGCGGCCAGCTATCCCGACCGCGCGCGCCGCTGAAGGGGCGCCGCGATGAACGTCTCCACCGCTCAGACCGACGGGGCGCATTCGCCGCTGTTCGACGAGGCGATCGCGTGGGCACAGGCGCACGAGACGGCCTGGCCGCGCGACCCCGACGACCCCCGCGGCACCTGGGGCGTGCATGTGAACGATCCGCCGCCCTGGAACCGGCTGCTGGGCCCGGTGCATTCGCGCGGTCCCGCCTCGGGCGTGGTCTGGCGGGCCGGGCAGGTACTGGCGCAGTGGGGTGAGCCGCAGCGGGTCGACCTGACCTTCAGCGTGGCCAAGACCTGCCTGGCGCTGCTGGCCGGGGTGGCCTTTGATCGCGGTCTGCTGCCCGATGTGCATGAGCCGGTGATCGCCCGGGTGCCGGGCATCGGCTTCGAGGGCGCCCACAATTCGCCGATCACCTGGCACCAGCTGCTGCAGCAGACCAGCGAGTGGGAGGGCTCGGTGTTCGGCGTGTCCGATCAGGCCGACCGCTATCGCACCGTGCAGTACCAGCCGGCGCCCGCGAAGGGCGCCAAGGGCGAGGCCCGGCCGCTGCAGCCGGCCGGCACGTTCTGGGAATACAACGACGTGCGCATCAACCAGCTGTCGCTGGCGCTGCTGCACCTGTTCGGCCGGCCGCTGCCCGAGGTCTTCGCCGAAACCATCATGAATCCGATCGGTGCCAGCGCGAACTGGCGCTGGGTCGGCTACGACAACGCCTGGGTCGAGGTCGGCGGGCGGCGGGTGCAGTCGGTGCCCGGCGGCACGCACTGGGGCGGCGGGATGTCGATCGACAGTGTCGACCTGGCGAGGGTCGGTGCGCTGCTGCTGCGCGACGGGTTGTGGGAGGGGCGCCGGGTGCTGTCGAGCGAGTGGATCGCCCGGATGCAACAGCCTTGCGCGATCGCGCCCTTTTACGGGTATCTCGTCTGGCTCAACCGCGACCGGGTGGTGTTCCCGTCGACGCCGGCTGCGAGCGTCTTCGCGGTGGGCGCGGGCAGTTCGATCGTCTGGATCGATCCGCAGCGCGAGGCGGTGACGGTGACCCGCTGGATCGACGGCGCGCAGGCTGACGGGCTGTTCGCCCGGGTCGGCGCGGCGCTGGACCGGCTCGCGGGCGCGGACCCGGACCGATGACCCGCAGCCGGGCGGCAATCCGGTCGGCGGTGGCGGCGCTGGCGCTGGCGTGCGCGGCCTGGCCTGTCCTCGGGCAGATCACCGGCCCTGGGCACAGCCTGTCGGTGCAACTGGACAACGACGAGCTCGCCGGCTTCAGCAAGCGCGACCGCTGGTACTCGCAGGCCCTGCGCCTCCATCACTTCGCACCGGCCGCGGCCGACAGCTGGGCGGGCGCGCTGGCCGGGCGCTGGTGCGCGCTGCAGGCCTGCGCGGCGTCGACCCAGGTGTCGCGGCGCTGGTCGCTCGGGCAGAACATCTACACCCAGAACAGCCGCTCGCTGCCCCTGCCCGATCCGCTCGATCGTCCCACCGCCGGGTGGTCGTACCTGTCGGCGGCGGCCTTGCTGGAAACCGCCGACGAAACCCGCATGGCCGAACTGGTGGTGGGTCTGGTCGGCCCGGCTTCCCTGGCCGGCACGATGCAGAACCGGGTGCATCACATCCTCAATGTGTCGCCGGCGCGCGGCTGGGACACGCAGGTGCGTCCGCGGCTCGGGGTCCAGCTGCAGTGGCTGCAGGAGCGCCGGCTGGCGCTGGTCGGCTCGTCGCTCGATCTGGTGGGCCGGACCTCGGCGTCGCTGGGCAGCGTGTCGGGACAGGCCGGCGCCGGCGTGGTGCTGCGATTCGGCGACCGGCTGAGCGGCACCGCGACCACCGCCGAGGCGCAGACTGCCACCGGGCGCATCGGCTCGGGCGGGCGCTGGTCGCTGCAGGCCGGCGTGGCGGTGCGCGCGGTGGCCTGGGACTATCTGATCGACGGGCCCGCCTTCGGCTACACGTCGCTGGTCAGGGCCGCGCCCTGGGTGGGCGAAATCCACGCCGGCGCCACCTGGTCGTTCGAAAACGACTGGCACCTGCGCTTCGCGCTGCTGCGCCGGACCATCGAATTCGAGTCGACGGCGGTGACCGAAGGTCGCTTCGCGCCGCAGACCTTCGGAACGCTGCAGCTGTCGGTGCCGTTGCGCTGACCTCAGACGGTGGCGATGGGGGTCGCGGGTGAGCCGACCGCACCGGGCAGGCGCAGCGGCGGCGCGGTCAGCAGGAAACGGCTTCGCCCGTTGGCGCGCAGCCAGTTGGCCAGCGGCGTCAGGTGCCAGATCTCGCCCAGGTGGATGCCCAGCTTGAACAGGCAGTGTTCATGCAGGGGCAGGGTCGCGCAGCAGCCCAGCAGGTGGCCCTTGCGGGCCGGCGTCGTCTCCACCGCGTAGTTGTCGGCAATCAGCACCGACAGGCCGCTGTCGGTGATCCATTGCAGCAGCTTCGCGTCCCGGCCGTCGAGCGCGGTGCAGCTCTTTTCCACCACATGCGGATCGGGCTGGCGGTTCATCTCCAGCAGCATCTGCGCGAAACCGGTGTGCAGGCAGACCATGTCGCCGGTCTCGATCACCACCTTGTCGGCCTCCAGCACCCGCATCAGGTGGTCGTAGCCCACCGCCACCGGCTCGCGCCCGAAGTGCGCGTGCAGGTCGATCATCACCGCGCGGCCCTGCACGCCGTGCTCGGCCATGGTCTCGATGCCCAGCGCGCGCGCCTGCGAGCTGCCGTGCGCCAGCAGGCCCTGCGGCACGCCGGCATCGTTGACGTCGCTGGGGCCGACCACGTGCTCGCCGGGTTTGAAGCCGTTGTAGTAGACCGGCTCGGGGAAGCCGTCGCCATCGGCATCGAACAGCTGGCCGACGTGCGCGAAGCTGTCCCACTGGGTGGAGTACTGCAGGTGCATCACCACCAGATCGTCGCTGATCACATCGGTGGCGTCGGGATCGTCCTGGAACAGCCGGTAATTCATGTTCGGGCGGCCGTTGCGCACCGTGGGCCGGATCACCGGCGGGTGGCGCCGCGGGTTGAGCACGTTGCCGCCGGGGAAGTCGAGCGGCAGGCTCAGGCAGAAGGTGCGGCCTTCGTGCACCTCGGCCACGCCCTGGCGGACTTTCGCGGGGGTGATCAGGTTCATCCGCCCCTGCTGGTCGTCGGGACCGAAGTCGCCCCAGTTCGAGCCGGGCGGGCGTTGTTTCCAGCGGGGGTTCGCGGTCATCGGCGGGTCTCCGGGAGCAGGGTCGTGGGGGCCGAGCTTCAGGCGGGCTGTGTGCCGGCCAGCGGCTGCGCGGGCGGGGGCTGGCGGCGGGTGCGCCGGAACAGCCAGAACATGATGAGCAGGTTGAGCAGGTTCCAGGCGACGCCGTTGGCGAACGCCGCCGCGTAGGAGCCGGTGACATCGAAGACGACGCCCGACATCCAGCCGCCCAGGGCCATCCCGGCCATGGTGGCGGTGAGGGTCATGCCCACCCGCACCCCGGCCTCTTCGGGCGCGAAATGCTCGCGGATCACGATCGCATACGCGGGAATGATGCCGCCCTGGAACAGGCCGAACATCGCCGAGACCACGTACAGCGAGGTCAGCGAATCGAAGGGCAGGAACAGCAGCAGCGCGATCGACTGCAGGCTGGAGCTGATCAGCAGGGTCTTCATGCCGCCGATCCGGTCGCTGAGCAGTCCGAACACCAGGCGGCTCACCACGCCGCAGGCCAGCATCAGCGAGAGCATCTGGGCGCCGCGTGCCACGCCGAACCCGAGGTCGCCGCAATAGGCGACGATGTGCACCTGCGGCATCGACATCGCCACGCAGCACGACACGCCGGCCACGCACAGCAGGATCTGCGCGGTGCTCGGCGCCAGGCCGAAGGGCAGCCGGATGCCCGAGGCGCTCGCGCCCGCGGCGACCACCGGCGCCGGCTGGGGCGGCGGGCGCCGGCGCAGCAGGAAGCTGAGCGGCAGCATGGTGCACAGGCAAAAGAGCGCGATGCCCTGGAAGGTTTCGCGCCAGCCGACGGCCTGCACGAAGTGTTCGACCACCGGCGGCCAGATCGCCCCGCCCAGGTAATTGCCGCTGGCGCAGATCGCCACCGCGATGCCGCGCCGGCGGGTGAACCACATCGAGGTGTCGGTCATCAGCGGGCCGAAGCTGGCCGACAGGCCGAGCAGCCCGATCAGCACGCCGTGCACCAGGGCGAAGGTGAGCATCGACGGCGCGAGGCTGGCCAGCAGGAAGCCCGCCGACAGCGCGCAGGCGCCGATCGCGCTGGGCACCATCACGCCGAACCGGTCGGTGAGCCGCCCGGTCAGCACGCCGCCGATGCCCAGGCCGACCATCATCAGCGTGTAGGGCAGCGACGCGCCGGCCCGTGTGGTGCCGAATTCCGCCTGCACCGCCGGCAGCACCACCGCCACCACCCACATGCCGCACGCCCCGATGGTGGTGAGCGAGACGTTCACCGCGAGGCGAAGCAGCGGGTACAGTTCCGATTGAGCGCGCATCCGGACGACTATACCGGCCCGGCTGCGATGGCAGTTTCACTATTCAATACTGACGGAGACACGGCAATGGGTCGATTGACGGGCAAGCGGGCGATCGTGACGGGAGCGGGCAGCGGAATCGGGCGGGCGTCGGCGATGCTGTTCGCCGCCGAGGGCGCGCGGGTGCTGGCGGTGGATCGCAGCGAGTCGGTCCACGAGACGGCGGCGGCGATCCGCGAGGCCGGCGGCCAGGCCGAGTCGATGACCGCCGATGCCGGCCTGGAGTCCGATGTGCAGGCCTGCGTGGCGCGCGCGGTGGTGGCGTTCGGCGGTCTCGATGTGTTCTACGCCAACGCCGGCGTCAGCGGCGGCGATGTGGCGCTGGCCGACCAGACCCCGGAGATCTGGATGGAAGTGCTGCGGGTGAACCTGATCGGCCCGTTCCTGGCGATCAAGCACGCCTCGCCGATCATGGTGGCGCAGGGCCACGGCTCGATCGTCTGCACCGCCAGCGTCGCGGGGCTGCGCGCCAATGCCGGCGGGCATCCCTACAGCGCCAGCAAGGCCGGGGTCATCAGCCTGGTGCAGACCACCGCCAACTCGCTGACGGGTACCGGGGTGCGGGTCAACGCGATCTGTCCGGGGCTGATCGAGACCGGCATGACCAAGCCGGTTTTCGAGTACGCCCGCCAGCGCGGCAGCCAGGACAAGCTCGGCCAGCTCAACCCGCTGCTGCGCTATGGTTTGCCTGCTGAAATCGCTCACATGGCCCTGTTTCTGGCCAGCGACGACGCTTCCTATGTCAACGGCCAGGCGATGGCGGTCGACGGCGGACTGAGCAGCACGCTGCCCTTCAAGCGCCGGCGCAGCTAGGCGATCGGGCCCGGCGCCCGGTGGTGGCGTCGAAATGTCCTAAACTCGCACCGGCGTCCGGCATCTTCGCCGGACCCGTGCAAGGGCCCAGGTGGCCGCGAATGGCAGTGCAGAACCATGTCCGATTCCACCGAGTGGTCCTTTCCCGAGAAGCAGCGGCCCGACCCGTCGGCGCTGCGCTTCGACCTGACCGCCGCGCTCGACGCGGTGGTGGCGATCCGCGCCGAGATTCCCGAAAGCGCGTTCACCGCCGGCATGCTGGGCACCGACCGCGGGGGCAACGGCATCGTGATCCAGGACGGGGTGGTGCTCACCATCGGTTACCTGATCACCGAGGCCACCCACATCTGGATCACCACCCAGCGCGGCGTCGTGGTGCCGGGCTATCCGCTGGCCTACGACCAGGCCACCGGCTTCGGTCTGATTCGCGCGCTGGGCCCGCTGGCGGCCACGCCGCTGGCCCGCGGGCGCTCGGCCGACTGCCGGCGCGGCGATCGGGTGTTCCTGCTGGGCCATGGCGGACGCTCGCATTCGCTGGCGGCGACCCTGGCCGACAAGCGTGAATTCGCCGGCTACTGGGAATACCTGATCGATGACGCGCTGATCACCACGCCGGCGCACCCGGAATGGAGCGGCTCGGCACTGGTGAACGAGGACGGGCAGCTGCTGGGGGTGGGCTCGCTGCTGGTCCAGGAGGCGGTGGAGGGGCGCAGCGTCCAGGGCAATCTGTCGGTGCCGATCGACCTGCTTGAGCCGATCCTCGACGACCTGATCGCCACCGGGCGCTCGGGGTTGCTGTCGCGGCCCTGGATGGGGCTCTACGCCGGCGAGTCGCAGGGGCAACTGGTGGTGGGCGGGGTCTCGCCGGGTGGGCCGGCCGACAAGGCCGGCGTCCGCGAATCCGATCTGGTGCTCGAGGTGGCCGGCAAGCGGGTGACGACGCTGAGCGCTTTTCTGCGCGCCGTCTGGCGCCTGGGTCCGGCCGGCACCCGCATTCCCCTCACCCTGGCGCGCGAGGGCGATGTGCGCCGGGTCGAACTGGCCTCGGTCGACCGCAACAGCCTGCTGCGCGGGCCGTCGCTGCACTGATCGGCCCGGTCGACCGGGCCGCCCCGGCGCCCGGTCAATCCCCCCGGCGGACCGACCCGGTCAGTTCGATTCCTTGATCAGCCGCCCGCTCATCGACTGCAGCGGCCGCGCGTTGTGCGCATACAGCCGCGAGAAGATCGCGATCTGGTCGGCCGACACCTCGGAGGGTTCCTTGAGGACCATCCACAGGACGTCTTCGGTGCACGGCGGCGTGGTGAGCGAGCCCATGTAGGTGTAGTAGGTGCGGTTGACCGGCAGCAGCGCCGCGAGATCGATCCGCGCGATTCCGCCGATCTCCTCGCCGCGTTCCAGCGGCAGGCTGTTCCACACCGTCTGGATCTGCGGGTGGGCCTTGCCGCGATCCATCAGCACCGCGATCACCCCGAGCCGGCCGTCCTGATCCTTGTGCACCAGGTGCGCGACCATTTCATAGACCTTGCCGTCGACCCGTTCCTCGGCCGGTCGGTGGAAGTGGAACTGCAGCAGCTCGAAACGCCGCCCCATCACCGACATCACATTGCCGCTCTCGACGTTGACCTGCACGGTGTGGCCGTTGTCGATGACGGTGAAGGTGCTGGGGCGGTAGTCGAAGGCGATCGGCTCGAGGTCGACCTTGATGCCGCCGCGGATGTTGATCGGCGACTGGCGCGCGCCCTCGCCGCACTTGGCGAACTCGGGCTTCAGGCGGGCCCAGTTCTGGGGACCGTTCTCGCCGCTGTAGGCCCAGTGCACCGCGTGCCCGACGCCGTGGCCGGACTCGCGCTGAGCCGAGGCCAGCACCAGCGGATGCAGTTCGGAGGGCCCCGCTGCGCGGGCCGGCAGGGGCCTGGCCGGCATCGCGCCGGCCGGTGCGGCGCCGGCCATGGCCACCGGCCGGCTGGCCCCGGCGGGGCGCTCGGGCGCCTTCATCCGGATCACCAGACTGTTGGAGCCGGTACCGACGTCGGATTTCGGCTGGCGGATCTTTTCCGCGATCTTGGCGCCCAGCTCCTGGAGCCGAGCGCCTTCCTCGTCGTCCTTGCCGCGTGCCTCCCCCCGGGTGGCGCGCGATGGCCGGGCTTCGTCGGCATCGGCTTTCGCGGTTTTCACCGGCTTCGGGTCCTCAACGGACAGCTTGGCCGATTTCGCCGGTCGGGCCTCGTCGGCGGCCGATTTCGCCGGCTTCTGTTCCTCGGTCGCCGGCTTGCCGGCCTTGACCGGCTTGGGTTCGTCGGCGGCATGGCTTGCACCGAAGGCCAGTGCCGCGATCAGCACCAGCAGGCGGCCGGGCGGGTGGGCGTTCTTGAAAAAAGGCATGTCGGATCGGTCCTCGCGAGGCAATGGCGCGCGGGCCCCGGTCATCGAATGCCACGAGGGAGCCCGCTACATCCGCGAGATCGGCGTCGCGGTGGCGAACTTGAGGTGGCAGGAACGGCCGGCGGGTGTGCGCGGCCAGGCGGTCTGACGGTGGGTGGTCGGGCGGCCAGCGGGGCTGGCAGTCCCCCCAGTCGGGCGGGGTGCCGCTCAGACCGCCTTGAGCACGGTGACCTTCACCGTGGCGCTCTGACGGCCGTCGCTCACCAGCACGTCGCCCTCCTGGATGGTGCACGACAGGGTCATGTTGCGATCGGCCAGGCGGGCCAGCGCCCGCGTGCCTTCCTCGTCGCACTGGAGCACCGACAGGTGCTCGAAGCGCTCGAGGCTGGCGGCGTTCTGGCGCCACCACTGGTTGGCCCGCGAGCCGCCGTACAGGATCAGGACCATGCGCCGCGTGCGCGCCGCCGCCTTGCGGACCCACTTCTCCTCGGGCAGACCAACCTCGATCCACAGTTGCAGCTGCCCGGTGTCGTCGGAGCGGGACAGGTCGGCTTCATCCTCGCTCGACAGCCCGCGGCCGAACACCAGGTCGGGGTCGGCGTGCAGGGCGAAGGCGAGCAGCCGCACCATCATCCGTTCCTCGGTTTCCGAGGGGTGGCGGGCCAGCGTCAGCGCATGGTCGGCGTAATAGCCGCGGTCGACATCGGCGACCGCCACTTGAGCCCTGTAGATCATCGAACGCAATGCCATGGGCGGGCAGGGTAGCAGACGCGTGGGCAAACGGCCCTCCGGGGATCGGCGGGCGAGGCCCGGTCCGGTCCCATCGGACGCGGGCGGTGTTGATCCTGGCCGATGCGCGCCGCGCCATTGCGGTATACCGTTGCGCGACTGACCACCCGCAGGGAGACGCCGGATGTTCGACTATGTGATCGTGGGTGGCGGGTCCGCCGGTTGCGTGCTGGCCGGTCGGCTGAGCGAGGATCCCGCTGTCACCGTCTGCCTGCTCGAGGCGGGACCGGTCGACGACAGCCTGCTGATCCGTGTGCCAGCCGGGCTGGCGCTGCTCGCCAGAACCCGCCAGGCCAACTGGGGCTTCGAGACCGTCCCGCAGCCAGGACTCAACGGACGGCGCGGCTACCAGCCGCGCGGCAAGGTGCTGGGCGGCTCGAGCTCGGTCAACGCGATGATCTATGCGCGCGGCCATCGCGCCGACTACGACGACTGGGCCGCCCGCGGCAATCCCGGCTGGGGCTGGGACGAGGTGCTGCCCCGGTTCATCCGCGCCGAGAACAACGAGCGCGGCGCCGACGCATTTCACGGGACCGGCGGGCCGCTCAACGTGGCAGACCTGCGCTCCGACGCGCGGTTCCGCTCGATCTTCATCGATGCCGCGGCGCAGTGCGGCCATCACCGCAACCCCGACTTCAACGGCGCCGACCAGGAAGGCGTGGGGTCCTTTCAGGTCACCCACCGCAACGGCGAACGCTTCAATGCCGCCCGGGCCTATCTCGGTCCGGCGCGGGAGCGTCCCAACCTCACCGTCATCACCGGCGCGCACGCGACCCGGATCCTGTTCAAGGATCGGCGCGCCACCGGGGTCGAGTACCGCGACGCCGCCGGCCTGCATCAGGTGCCGGCGCGCCGCGAGGTGCTGCTGAGCGCCGGCGCGCTGCAGTCGCCACAGCTGCTGATGCTCTCGGGCATCGGGCCGGCCGAGCACCTGGCCTCGCTCGGGCTGCCGGTGGTGTTCGATCAGCCCGGTGTGGGCGCGAACCTGCACGATCACATCGATGTGATCCAGGTGTTCGATTCGCCGGGCAACCACGACCTGTTCGGGCTGTCGTTTCCCGGCGCGATCCGGGCGATCCGGGGCGTGTTCGAGTGGTGGCGCCACCGCAGCGGCCTGCTCACCACGAATTTCGGCGAAGCGGGCGCCTTTATCCGCAGCAGCCCCGACGAACCGATCCCGGACCTGCAGCTACACTTCGTGATCGGCAAGCTGGTCGATCACGGCCGCAAGACGCTGTTCGGTCCGGGCTTTTCCTGCCACGTCTGCCTGCTGCGCCCGCGCAGCCGCGGCACGGTGCGGCTGGTGAGCCGCGATCCGCGCGACGCGCCGCTGATCGACCCGAATTTCCTGGCCGACCCGGACGACACGCAGCGGCTGATTCGCGGCTTTCGGCTGGTGCGCGACATCCTGCACGCGCCGGCGCTGGCGCCGTATCGCGGGCAGGAACTGGGCAGCGCCGACGCGCAGTCGGATGCCCAGATCGAGGCCTTCATCCGCGATCACGCCGACACCATCTATCACCCGGTGGGCACCTGCCGGATGGGACCCGGCGCCGACGATGTCGTCGACGCCCAGCTGCGCGTGCGCGGCGTTCAGGGCCTGCGGGTGGTCGACGCGTCGATCATGCCGCGCATCGTCGGGGGCAACACCAACGCGCCGGTGATCATGATCGCCGAGCGCGCGGTCGACTTCATCCGGTCGCCAGCGCCCGCTTGAGCGACGCGCCGCACAGCGCCACTGCGGTGTTGGCCTCGTCGAGCACCTTGCCCATGGTGATGAAGCCATGGATCTGGCGCTCGAAGCACACATAGTGCGAGCGGTTGCCGGCCTGTGTGAGGCGGTCGGCATACAGCAGCCCTTCGTCGCGCAGCGGGTCGAAGCCGGCGGTCAGCACCAGCGCCGGGGGCAGCCCGGCCAGGTCCTCGCACAGCAGCGGCGAGGCCCGCCAGTCGAGCTTCTCATCCGGATTGCCCAGGTAGTGGCCATAGAAGTAATCGATGGTGTCGCGGGTCAGCAGATAGCCCTGGCCGTTGTCGCGGTGCGAGCCGGTGGCGTTGCGGAAGTCGGTGCACGGATAGATCAGCAGCTGGAAGGCCAGCGGCAGGTCGCCGGCATCGCGGGCGGCAATCGCCACCACCGCCGCCAGGTTGCCGCCGGCGCTGTCGCCGCCGACCGCCAGCCGGGCCGCATCGATGCCCAGCGCGCCGGCCTGCTGCGAGACCCAGCGGGTGACGGCCAGGCAGTCGTCGACCGCGGCCGGAAAGCGGTTCTCGGGGCCCATCCGGTAGTCGACCGAGACCACCGCGCAGTCGCCGGCATTGCTCAGCTCGCGGCACAGCACGTCGTGGGTGTCGAGGTCGCCGATCACGAAGCCCCCGCCGTGGAAGTACACCAGCGCCGGCAGCACCGCGTCGGCGGCCGCGCCGGCGGGCCGGTAGCTGCGGCAGGGGATCGGGCCCAGCGGGCCGGGCACCGCGAGGTCGCGCACCTGCGACATCACCGGTTCAGCCGGCTGCGTGAAGAAACGGCGCTCGCGGTACGAGGCCCGGGCCTCGACCGGTGTCACTTCATGAACCGCGGGCAGGCCGCGTTGTTCGATCATCAGCAGCAGGGCCTTGGCTTGGGCATCGAGCATGGGGTTTCCGGTGGACGGGTTCAGGAAGCCGTGAGGATAGCGCCGACTGCTAACATCGGCCGCGCCGGTGCCCGAAACCCGGTACACCACCCAGTCAGCCGCACACCCGCGCGAAGGAATCCTCTTGTCGACGATCGCATTCATCGGCCTCGGTGCCATGGGCGGGCCGATGGCCCTGAACCTGCTGGCGGCCGGTCACACGCTGCGGGTCTGGAACCGCCACCCGGCGCGCACCGCCGCGGCGGTGGCCCAGGGCGCGCTGGCCTGCGACAGCATCGCCCAGGCGGTGCAGGACGCGCAGTTCGTGGTCTCGATGGTGGCCGACGACGGCGCGACCCGCGCGGTCATGTTGGGTGAGGACGGCGTCGTCGCCCGCGCGGCGCCCGGCACCGTCATCGTCGATTGCAGCACCAACACCCCGGCGATGGCCCGCGAGGTGGCCAGCGCTGCGGCTGGCCGCGGGATCGGTTACCTCGACGCGCCGGTGTCGGGCAGCCTCGCCCAGGCCCGCGGGCGCGAGCTGGTGTTCATGGTGGGCGCGAGCGCGGCCGACCTCGCGCGGGCCGAGCCGCTGCTGCAGGCAATGGGCCGCCAGCACACGCACATGGGCCCGGTGGGCGCCGGCGCCACCACCAAGCTGATCAACAACATGCTGTCGGGCACGGTGAATGCCGCGATCGCCGAGGCGCTGCTGGTGGCCGAGGCGGCGGGCCTGGACCCGCTCGCCACCCAGCAGGTGCTGGGCGAGGGCGCGGCCGCCTCGCGCCTGTTCAAGACCAAGATGCCCAAGATCTATGCGCGCGATTTCTCGCCGCAGTTCCAGCTCGGGCTGATGGAAAAGGACCTGCGCTATTTTCTGGCGCTGGCCCAGGAGCTCGACCGGCCGGTGCCGATCGCCGCGCTGATCCGCAGCCAGATGCAGTCGGCGCGACTGGCCGACCTGGGCGGCCTCGATGTGGCGGCCATCTTCCTGCACATCTCGGGCGAGGGCAGCGCGGGGGCCTGATCAGGTCTTGCGGCGAGCGGCGGCGCGCGCTGCCACGAACGCGCCCATCCGCTCGGTCGGCTCGGTGCCGCGATAGGCACAGGCGAAGGCGTCGATCCCGGCGGTGATCGCTTCGTTGCGCGGCAGGTTCTCCCAGGCGCGCATCAGCTGCTTTTGCTGGCGCAGCGCCTGTGTGCCGCCCTTGGCCAGGCTCGCCAGCCAGCCGGCCACCGCCGCATCGAGTTCGCCGGCCGGCACCACCCGCTCGACCAGCCCCCACTGCGCGGCCTGGGCTGCGTCGAAGACCTCGCCCAGCAGCAGCATCTCGCGCGCCCGGCCCCATCCGGTCAGGTGCGGCAGCAGCGCCGCCTCGACCACCGAGGGCACGCCCAGGTGGACCTCGGGCATGCCGAAGCGTGCGGTGTCGGCGGCCACCCGCAGGTCGCACGCGGCCGCCAGCTCCAGCCCGGCACCCAGCGTGACGCCGTTGATGCGGGCGATCACCGGCGCCGGGAAGCGGTGCACCGCCTCGCAGCAGCGATGCACCCGGGTGATGAACTGGCGGGCGCTCTCGACCTCGAGACCGGCCATCTCGCCGATGTCGGCGCCGCCCACGAAGGCGCGGTCGCCGGCGCCGGTCAGCACCATCGCATGCAGGGCCGGGTCGCCGGCGAGGGCCTCCAGGCGCTCGACGAAGCGCTCCATCAGCGCGCTGTTCAGGCTGTTGGCCCGGCGCGGGTTGTGGATGGTGACGTGGGCGATGCGCCGGCCGTCGGGCTGGCTGTCGAGGCGAACAAGGATGTCCGGCGGTTGGTCGCTCATGGGCGGGATTCCGGTTGACGGTGGATCGGTGAACCCGCGGCCGATGGCGGGTGTGAAGGGCGGGGCTGAAAAACGGATGACGGGCCTCAGCGTACCAGCGCCGGCGCGCCGCATTCGCGCTATCGTCGCGGTTCCATCCACCCGAACCGATGTGCTGTCGCCGTGACCTCCCCCGCTGCTTCCTCCGCGCCCGTCGCGACCCCGCCGCCGCGCGCCGATTTCGGCCGTGTTTCCGTGTTCTTCGGTGAGAAGAACGGCAAGTATCCCGACGGCAATCAGGTGGTGGTGCGCGGCACCGACACCCATGTCGTCTTCGACTCGCCGCCGGTGGCCAACCGGATCGGCGCCGATTTCGACGCCGCCGACCTGGTGGTGCTGGGCCATGTCCACGAGGACCACATGGCCGGTTTGCACCGTCTGCCGGGCGTGCCGGTCTACGCCCACGATGCCGACCTCGAGGCGGTGCGCAGCTGGCCGGGACTGGCGCATCACTACGGCGTCTCGCCCGACCGGCTGGACGCGATGCGCGCCAAGATCGAGCGCGATTTCAACTACCAGGAGCGCCCCGATGCGATCGGCTACGCCGATGGTGCGGTCTGGGAGCTGGGTGGCTCGCGGGTGCGCGCGATCCACATGCCGGGCCACACCGCGGGCCACACCGTGCTGCTGGTCGAGCCCGAAGGCGTGGCCTTCATCGGCGACATCGACCTGAGCGGATTCGGCCCTTATTACGGCGACGCGACCTCCAGTCTCGCCGACTTCCGGACCACCCTGGCCCGTCTGCCGCAGATCGACGCGCGGGTGTGGGTCACCTCGCATCACCGCGGCGTCTACACCGATCGCCAGGCGATGCTCGACGCCCTGGGCGCGTTCAGCGCCAAGCTCGATGAACGCGAGCAGCGCCTGCTCGAGATGCTCGCAGGCCCCGCGCGCACGCTGGCGCAGCTGGTCGCCGGGCGCCTGCTCTATCCGCCCGACTATGAGGAGCTCTGGGTCGATGACGCCGAGCGCCGCAGCATCAGCCAGCACCTGGCCGAGCTGATCGCCAGCGGCCGGGTGATCGAAGACGACGGCCGTTATCGTCTGCGCTGAACCGCGCCCGTGCTAGCCTGCCCCTCCCTCGCTTTCCGGAAAATCGCCTCATGACGCCGACAATCAGGATCCTTGCCGCGGTCGCCTGCCTCTGGGCGGCGGTATTCGCCGCCCCCGCAGCCGCGCAGGGCTTTCCCCAGAAGCCGATCAAATGGATCGTCCCGTTCCCGCCCGGCGGCCCGACCGACTCCTTCTCGCGCCCGGTGGCCCAGAAGCTCTCGGAAATCCTCGGCCAGCCGGTGGTGGTCGAGAACATTCCGGGCGCCGGCGCCTCGATCGGCATGGACCGGATCGCCAAGGCCCCGGCCGATGGCTACACCATCGGCCTGGCAACCACCGGCACCCATTCGATCAATCCGCACCTGTACGGCGCGCGCCTGCCGCACGACACCTCGCGTGACTTCACCCCGCTCACGCTGGCGGTGCGCTACATCAACGTGCTGGTGGTCAATCCCAAGCTCGGCATCAACACGGTCGGCGAACTGGTTGCCTATGCCAAGGCCAATCCCGGCAAGGTCACCTTCGGTTCGGCCGGCAACGGGTCGTCCAATCACCTCTCCGGCGAGGCGCTGAAGTACGTCACCGGCGCGCCAATGCAGCACATCCCCTATCGTGGCAGTGCGCCGGCGCTGGCCGACGTGATTGGCGGCAACATCACCTTCATGTTCGACATTCCGGTCACCGCGATGCCGTCGGTGCGTGCGGGCCGGGTCAAGGCGCTGGCGGTGTCGGGCGATCGGCGCTCGCCCTATGTGCCCGATGTCGTCTCGATGGGAGAGGCCGGGATCAAGGGCTTCAACGACGTCGGCAGCGACCTGTGGTTCGGCATCGTCGGGCCGGCCGGCATCCCGAAGCCGGTCATGCAGCGACTGAACCAGGCGCTGATCCAGGCGCTGCGCTCGATCGAAGTCCGCGAGCGGGTTGCTCTCCAGGGCTTCGAGCTGTGGACCAGTACCCCGGAGGAGTTCGCCGAGGTGATCCGCTCCGATCGCGACAAGTGGGGCAAGCTGGTCCGGGCATCCGGCGCCCGGATCGACTGAGGCGCGCGCCGTGGAGATGAGCCTGCCATTGTCCGCCACGGCTCCCGCCCCTGCCGGCGCCACCGCGGTGCCCGATGCGCGCGGGATCAACCTGTATCGCGCCGATCCGATGGCCGCCGCGCTGTTCGCGGCCTACCTGCCGGCGCCGCTGATGGCGCATCTCGCGCCGCACTTCGAGCGCCTGGGCGCGCTGGCCGGCGGACGCCTCGATGAGCTGGCGTCGCTGGCCGACAAGCATCCGCCGACCCTGTCGGTGCGCAGCCGCACCGGGGTGGACGAGTCGCGCATCGACAAGCATCCCGCCTATGTCGAGATGGAGCGCCTGGGCTTCACCGACTTCGGTCTGGCGGCGCTGTCGCACCGGGGTGGCGTGCTGGGCTGGCCCGAGCCGATGCCCCCGGCGGCCAAGTACGCGCTCACCTATCTGTTCGTGCAGGCCGAGTTCGGCCTGTGCTGCCCGATCAGCATGACCGACTCGCTGGCGCGCACGCTGCGCCGCTTCGGCGAGCCGGCGCTGGTGCAGCGTTTCCTGCCGCTGCTCACCGCGCCCGATTTCGACGACCTGCACCAGGGCGCGATGTTCATGACCGAGCAGGGCGCAGGCTCCGATGTGGCGGCCACCGCCACCGTCGCCGAGCCGCAGCCCGACGGCAGCTGGTCGCTGACCGGGGACAAGTGGTTCTGCTCGAACGCCGATGCCGGGCTGGCGATGGTGCTGGCGCGCAGCGAGCCGGTGCCGGGCCTGAAGGCGATCTCGTTGTTCCTGCTGCCGCGTGAGCTGGCCGACGGGTCGCACAACCGCTACCGCATCCTGCGCCTGAAGGACAAGCTGGGCACCCGCTCGATGGCCAGCGGCGAGATCCGGCTCGAGGGCGCCCAGGCCTGGCTGGTGGGCGAGCGCGGCCGCGGCTTTCAGCACATGGCCGACATGATCAACAACTCGCGCCTGTCCAATGGCGTGCGGGCCGCCGGACTGATGCGCCGCGCCCTGACCGAGGCGCTGCATGTGGCGCGACACCGGGTGGCCTTCGGCCGCCCGCTCATCGCGCTGCCGCTGATGCGCCGTCAGCTGCTCAAGATGACGCTGCGCGCCGAGCAGGCGCGCACGATGGTGTTCCAGACCGCCGCCGCGCTCGAGCGGGCCGACGCCGCGGCCGACCCCCAGGCGCGCGCGCTGGCGCGCATCCTCACCCCGCTGATCAAGTTCCGGGCCTGCCGCGATGCCCGCGTGGTGACCGGCGACGCGATGGAAGTGCGCGGTGGCTGCGGCTACATCGAGGAGTTCAGCGACGCCCGGCTGCTGCGCGATGCCCACCTGGGCTCGATCTGGGAGGGCACGAGCAACATTGTCGCGCTCGATGTGCTGCGCGCCATCCAGCGCGAGAACGCCCTGCCGGCGCTGCGCGAGCATGTCGCGCGGCTGCTGGCTGAGGGCGTGCCCGCCGAGCCCGACCGGCTGGCGCTGCAGACCGTGGCGATCGAACGCGCCTTTGCGTTCGCCGAACGGGCCGCCGCCGGCGACCACGCGCATCTGGCGCGCCAGGCCGCCTCGGCCCTCTACCAGGTGGTGACGCTGGCCGGCCTGCGCCGCGAGGCCGCTTTCCCCGGCCTGGCCCGGCGCGCGCGGCTGGCCGATCTGGTGCTGGTCCACCGCCTGGCCCCGCGCGACCCGCTGGCCGACGACAGTGCCGACCACGATCCCCGTTTTCTCGAACTGCTCGATTCCCAGGAATTCCCTTCATGATCTCCGGTCCTCTGCCGCCGCCGCTGGCGGGCATCCGCGTGCTCGATCTCTCGGCGGTCTATTCGGGCCCGATGGCCGCGGCGCTGCTGGCCGACCAGGGCGCCGACGTCATCAAGGTCGAGACCCCGGGCGGCGACATCTCGCGCCGGATCGGCCCGTCCAAGGGCGACCTGTCGGGCACCTTCATCGCAATGAACCGGGGCAAGCGTTCGATCGTGCTCGATCTGAAGACGCCGGCCGGCAAGGAAGTGCTGCGCGACCTGATCGAGCGCACCGATGTGCTGATGGAGAACTTCCGGCCCGGCATCCTGGCCCGCCTGGGTTTCGATCGGGACACCCTGGAACAGATCAATCCGCGCCTCATCTACCTGTCGATCACCGGCTTTGGCCAGGACGGCCCCTACACCGAGGCACGGGTCTACGATGCGGTGATCCAGGCGGTCTCGGGCATGTGCGCCTCGCACCTTGAAAAGCCGGGCGGTGAGCCCGGTCTGGTGGCCACCACCCTGTGCGACAAGCTCACCTCGCTCACCGCAGCCCAGGCGGTCACCGCCGCGCTGCTGGCGCGCGAGCGCGACGGCCAGGGGCGGGTGGTCGAGCTGTCGATGCTCGACGCGGCGCTGGCCTTCCAGTGGCCCGACGCGATGTACAACCACATCTGGCTGGACGACCCGCCGGCTGCCTTCCCCGAGGTCGGCGGCACGCTGCGCCCGTACCGGACCCGCGACGGTTACCTGACGACCATGACCCCGCAGCAGGACGAGTTCGACGCCCTTTGCAAGGGCCTGGGCGCACCCGATCTGCCGAAGGATCCGCGCTTCGCCACCGTGCAGGCCCGTTCGCGCCATGCCAAGGAGGCGCGCGAGGTGCTCGAGCCGCTGTTCGCGCAATTCGACACCGATGACCTGGTGGCGCGCCTGCACGCGGCCGACGCGCCGGTGGGCAAGGTGAACCGCAAGCCCGAGGTGCTCACCGACCCGCAGGTGGTGCACAACCGTGCGCTGGTCGAGGTCGATCACGGCGCGGCCGGCCGGGTGCGGCTGGCGCGTGCCGCCGCCCGTTTTGGTGGCGCTGACCTGCCGGTGCCCAAGCCCGCGGCTCACCTGGGCGAGCATGGCGAACAGGTGCTGCGCGAGCTGGGCTACGATGATTCCCGCATTGCCGCGCTGGTTGCGGCGTCGGCGGTCCGGCTCGGCTGAACGGCGCCGGGCCGTGCGGGCCCGCGCCGAGGCGCACCGGCCGGGCCGGTGCTGACATCGCGCTGCTGCTATGGATTTCCCGCTTTCCCTCCACCGGAGACTGGCATGAGCGCCGTTGTTGAATCGCCCGCAGGCAACCCGTCGACCCGTCCGCCAGCGCTGCCCTCGGTCTGCCCGCTCGACTGCCCTGACACCTGCAGCCTGTCGGTCACCGTCCAGGACGGTCAGGTCACCGGGGTGCGCGGGTCGCACGCCAATCCATACACCGCCGGCGTCATCTGCGACAAGGTCGGGCGCTTCTATCCGTCGTTCGTCCACGGGCCGCAGCGGCTGCGCCAGCCGATGGTGCGCACCGGCCCGCGCGGCAGCGGCCAGTTCCGGCCGGTCGGCTGGGACGAGGCGATCGATCGCGTCCATCAGGGCCTGCAGGCGGCGATCGATGCCCACGGGCCGCAGTCGGTGCTGCCGCTGAACTACGCCGGCCCGCACGGCCAGCTCGCCGGCGGCTCGATGGACCGGCGGTTCTTCCACCGCCTGGGCGCGACGCTGCTCGACCGCGGTCCGCTCTGCGGCATCGTGCGCGGCACCGCCTACACCAGCCTGTTCGGCAATGCCCCGGGCATGCCGCCCGAGCAGATCGTCCACGCCGACGTGATCGCGGTGTGGGGCAACAACGTCACCGTCTCCAACCTGCACCTGGCGCGCGTCATCCAGGCGGCGCGCGGCAACGGCGCCGCGCTGGTCGTCATCGACCCCAAGCGCACCCGCATCGCCGAGCAGGCCCACCTGTACCTGCAGATCCGGCCGGGGACCGATGTGGTCCTGGCACTGGCGCTGGCCGCTGAACTGGAGCGGCGCGGCGCCTTCGATCAGGCCTTCATCGAGACCTGGGTCAGCGGACTCGACGCGTTCATGGCGCAGGCGCGCCGCCATCCGGTCGACGAGGCGCTGGCGATCTGCGGCGTGAGCCGTGAGCAGTTCGATCGCCTGGCCGATGTTTACGCCGGCGCCAAGCGGCTGGCGCTGTCGGCGGGCAACGGCATCGAGCGCGGTCAAAGCGGCGGATCGGCCTTGCGCGCGATCATGGCGCTCAATGCGCTGCTCGGGCAGTTCGGGCGTCCGGGTGCCGGCGTGTTCGCCAAGCCCGGGCTCGCCTTTCCCACCACCTCGGCGCGCCTGCAGCGGCCCGATCTGGTGCCCCCCGGCACCCGGACCCTGAACATCGTCGACGTCGGGCGTCACCTGCTCGATCCGGATCTGGCGCCGCCGATCAACGCGGTCTTCATCTACAACCACAACCCGGTGGCCACGCATCCCGACCAGAACCGGATGCGGCGCGCCCTCAGCCGCGAAGATCTGTTCGTCGTCGGCTGCGACGTGGTCATGACCGACAGCCTCGCCTATGCCGACGTGATCCTGCCGGCGTCCTCGCATTTCGAGTTCGACGATGTCTACACCGCCTACGGCCAGAGCTATCTGCAGCGCGCCGCGCCGGTGATCGCGCCGGTCGGCGAGTCGCTGCCCAACACCGAGATCTTCCGGCGCCTGGCGGCGCGGTTCGGCTTTGACGACCCGGCGTTTCGCGACAGCGACGAGGCGCTGATGGACGCGGCGCTCGACCCCGACGACCCGCGCCTGCAGGGGCTGCGTCCGAGCCAGCTGCCGCTGGACCGGGCGCTGCTGATGAACACCGCCGAGGGTGAGCCGGTGATGATGTGCGCCACCGTGAAGCCGGGCACGCCCTCGGGGCGGATCACCCTGTTTTCGGCCGATCTCGAGGCGCGGTTCGGCTATGGCGTGCCGCGCTACGAGCCGCTCGACCCCGATGCGGCGCTGATGCTGATCTCGCCCTCGTCTTCGCGCCGCACCAATGCCACCTTCGGTAACGATCCGGCCTCGCAGGGCGCCGAGCGCCTGGAGATCCACCCGGCCGACGCGGCCCGGCGCGGCATCGCCGACGGGCAGCGGCTGCGGGTCTGGAACGCGCTGGGCGAGGTGGTGCTGGTGGCGCGGGTGACCGATGCGGTGCGCGAGGGCGTCGTCTACAGTCCCAAGGGCACCTGGCTGGCGACCAGTTCGACCGGTCAGACGGTCAATGCGCTGATCAGTGCCGATCGCAAGACCGACATCATGGGCGGTGCCTGCTACAACGACACTTTCGTCGAGGTGGCGCTGGCCTGAGGCTGGCGAGGCCCCGCCCTGGGCCGCCGCAGGCCCGCACCGAGGCCCTTGCGGCCCCCGCTCAGGCTCAGGCTCAGGCGAACTGCGCGCGCAGCTGCGCCACCGACTCCGGCGCCGGGTGCAGCCGTGTGCTCGGGCCGGCCTTGGCGACCTGGCCGGGTACCTCATGGCCGACGATGGCCGGCAGACGTCGCGCCGCCGCCAGCAACCGTTCCAGATCGATCCCGGTGTCGTGGCCCATCGTCGCCAGCATGTGGACCGCGTCCTCGCTGCAGATGTTGCCGCTGGCGCCGGGCGCGTAGGGGCAGCCGCCCAGGCCACCCAGCGAGCCGTCCAGGCGGGTGACGCCGCCCTGCACCGCGGCCAGCACATTGGCCAGCCCCATGCCGCGCGTGTTGTGGAAGTGCAGGGTGATCTGCCGGTCGCCGAAGCGCGCGAGCGCGGCCTCGACGATCCGGCTCACCTGTGCCGGATTGGCCATGCCGGTGGTGTCGCACAGCGTGAGTCCGCGCACCCCCTGGTCGGCGAAGCGCTGCATGAAATCGAGCACCGTGGCCTGCGCCACCTCGCCCTCCATCGGGCAGCCGAAGGCGGTCGACAGCGACACGTTGATCGGGGTTCGGCCATCGACGTGGCGGATCACCTCCGACAGCGCTTTCACGCTGTGCTCGCGCGGCATGCGCAGGTTGGCCAGGTTGTGGGTCTCGGAGGTCGACATCACCAGGTTGAGCTCGTCGGCACGCGACTCCAGTGCGCGCTCGGCACCGCGCAGGTTGGGCACCAGCACCGTGTATTCCACCCCCGGCACGCGCCGGATGCGACCCATCACGATCTCGGCATCGCGCAGCATCGGGATCGCCTTGGGCGAGGTGAACGAGGTGACCTCGATCTTGGCGTAACCGCACAGGCTGAGCTCGTCGATCAGCTCGATCTTGGCCTCGGTGGGAACGAACTCGGGCTCGATCTGGAAGCCGTCGCGCGGCGCGACCTCGTTGAAGTGGATGCGTGTCATTCGGGTGTCCGTTCAGGGTTGGCGGTGACGATGCCCTTGTCGTGCAGCGCCTGGATCTGCGCCGCGCTCAGGCCGATCTCGCGCAGCACCGCGTCGGTGTCCTGGCCCAGCGTGGGCGCATTGTGCCGGTGCGCGCCGGGCGTGCGCGAGAGCTTGGGCACGATGCCGGGCACCGACAGGGCGCTGCCGTCGGCCAGGGTGAGTGAACCGATCATGCCGCGCGCCTGGTAGTGCGGGTCGGCCGCGATGTCGGCGATGGTGTAGATGCGCCCGGCCGGCACGGCGGCGGCATCGAGCGCGGCCAGCACGTCGGTGACGCTGCGCTGCGCGCTCCAGGCGCCGATCGCCGCGTCGATCTCGGCGACCCGCGCCACCCGGCCGGCGTTGCCGGCCAGCGCCGGATCGGCGGCGAGGTCGTCGCGGCCGATGGTGGCCATCAGCCGCCGGAAGATGCTGTCGCCGTTGCCCGCGATCAGCGCATAACCGCCGTCGGCGCAGCGGTAGGCGTTGCTTGGCGCGATGCCGGGCAGGGCGCTGCCGGCGGGCTCGCGCACCGCGCCGAAGGCGCTGTATTCGGGCAGCAGGCTTTCCATGCAGTTGAACACCGCTTCGTAGAGCGCGACGTCGATGACCTGGCCCAGCCCCGAGCGCGCCCGTTCATGCAGCGCCATCAGGATGCCGATCACACCGTGCAGCGCGGCCAGCGTGTCGCCGATGCTCACCCCGACCCGCACCGGCACGCGGCCCGGTTCGGCCGTCAGGTGGCGCAGTCCGCCCATCGCCTCGGCCACCACGCCGAAGCCCGGCTTGTCGCGGTAGGGCCCGTCCTGGCCATAGCCGCTCACCCGCAGCATGATCAGGCGCGGATTGCGGGCCGCCAGCACCTCGGGTCCCAGACCCCAGGCTTCCATCGCGCCCGGCCGGAAGTTCTCGATCAGCACGTCGGCCTCGTCGGCCAGGCGGCGCACGATGTCCTGGGCCTGGGGGTCGCGCAGGTCGAGCGAGAGCGAGCGCTTGTTGCGCGACTGCACCTGCCACCAGACCGACGTGCCCTCGCGCAGCAGCCGCCATTTGCGCAGCGGATCGCCCGCGCCCGGTGGCTCGATCTTGATGACCTCGGCGCCGAAGTCGGCGAGCGTGCGCGCCGCGAACGGGCCGGCGATGAGCTGGCCGAGTTCCAGGACCTTCAGGCCAGCCAGTGGCCCGGATGCGGCAGTGTCCATGGGGGTGCTTTGATGCGGAGGGGGGTGAAGTCGATGGCGGGCAACGACCCCTGTGGCGGCGCGCGGGACCGTGTTGGCGGTCCCGCGGTCGGGCCGACCCGTGGGCCGGCAGCCGGCGTCAGACCTGCCGAAGCGAGCCCAGCGCGGAATCGCACAGGCGCAGGTGCTCCTCGCTCAGGGGGCCCTTCTTGCCGGCCTCCGTCACGCTTTCGAGCACCAGACTGGCGACTTCGATGCAGCCCCGCGCGCGGGCGAGGTTGTTCCGCAGGTGGTCGATGACCTTGTCCTTGGCGTCGAGCTCGCGCACCAGGGGGTCCCAGTGCGGCGAACGATAGCGCTCCATCAGCGTGTCGACGACCGCCTGATTGCGGGCCAGGAAGTCGAGGTTGAAATCGCTGGCACCGAAGTCCCGCAGGCCCTCGACCTGCTGCAGGCCCGCGTCCGTGACGCGCTCGAACCCCATGCTCCATTCCGAATACTGGCGACGCTCGATCGGCCGGCGCCCGAGCACCTGGAGGGTGGTGTGGCGGGGGTCTGCCGAGATGGTCTCGACCAGCTGTTCGACCACGGCATCGTCGCCCTCGATCACCTGCAGAAAGGTGCCGTTGCCGTACAGCAGCATCCCGGTGAGATTCCGGGCGACATTGTTTTTGCGCGACTGCATCAGCAGCGCGAGCAGCGCTTGCGCCGACATGGCTTCGCTGGCGCGACTGAGGTAGGAAATCTGGATCATTGGCGCTCCTGTGGGCCGTCTGCGAATTATAGAGGGATTGCAGCCAGCCGGCCCCCGGAGGGCCGGTCGTATCCGGAACGTCCTGCCCTCTCGAAGCGGCCCGTTCAGCGGGCCCCGACGAAGTTCCGCCCGCGGGCACTGTTCAGCGCGTCGCAAACCCGGGCGCGCGCGTCGCCAATGCCGAAGGCCTCGGGCCGGGCATCGACGCCGACGCTCTCCAGCCAGGCCATCAGGCGCGCCGGTCCGCCGGCCGCGTCGCCGCCGAAGACCTCACCCAGCAGGGCGTCGATCCGCGGCGAATGCCCGAGCGCAAGCGCCCAGGCGGTCGGGAGCCAGATCGCGCAGGCCAGTCCGTGCGGCACGCCCTGCGCCAGGGTGACCGCGTACGACAGGGCGTGAGCCAGGGCGGTTCGCGTCTGCGAGAACGCACAGCCGGCTTCCAGCGCCGCCAGCGACAGCTCGGTGCGTGGCACCAGGTCGTCGGGTCGGGCCAGGCACGCGGGCAGGGCGGTGATGACCCGCCGCGCGGCCGACACCGCCAGCCGATCGCTGACCGGGTTGGCGTGACGGTTCCAGATCGACTCGAGCGCGTGGGCGAACGCGTCGAGCGCGGTGTCGCGGGTGACCGCCGCCGGGCAGCTCAGGGTCAGGCAGGGATCGACGAAGGCGTGTTCCGCATAGCCGAAGGGCTCATCGAGCGAGCGCTTGAGCGCCGGCTCGGCCTCGGTGTCCCAGACCGTGGCCCAGCGCGTGACCTCGCTGCCGGTGCCCGCGGTGGTGGGCACCAGCCAGAGTGGCGCCAGCGCCAGTGCCGGCCAGGGGGCCTGACCGCGCAGCGCGCGCGTGAGTGCCTCGAAGTCCGAGTCGCGGGGTCGACAGCGCACCACCTTGGCCAGGTCGAGGGTGGTGCCCCCGCCCACCGCCACCAGCACGCAGTCGGGGTGGCGCGCCAGTAACGGCCAGATCCGCCCGGCGAGCGCGCGCGCCCGGGCGAGGCTGGACAGGCCGTCGGCGACATCGACCCAGTCGAGCAGCCGGTCGCCCAGTTGCTCGCGCCAGCGGGCGCTCAGCCCGAGCGCGTGCGCCGGCTCGAAAGCGAGCACCACCGCGGCGCGCGCGCCGAGCGCATCGGCCAGGCGGTCGGCGCAGCCGGCGCCGAAGTGCACCGCCACCGGCATGTGCCAGTCGAAGGCGTTCGCCATCAGATGAACCGCTTGCGCAGTTGCGCCGACACGACGTCGATCACGGTGACGCTGGCCACCAGGATCAGCAACACCGCGCAGGTCTGGGCGTACTGGAAGCCGCGGATCACCTCGTACAGCACGACACCGATGCCGCCGGCACCCACCATCCCGACCACCGAGGCCGAGCGCACGTTCGACTCGAAACGGTACAGCGCGAACGAGACCCACAGCGGCATCACCTGCGGGATGACGCCGAAGAGGATTTCCACCAGCGGATGCGCGCCGGTGGCCCGGATGCCCTCGACCGGCCGCGGATCGATCGCCTCCACCGCCTCCGAGAACAGCTTGGCCAGCGTGCCGGTGGTGTGCACCGCTAGTGCCAGCACGCCGGCGAACGGCCCCAGGCCGACCGCGACGATGAACAGCATCGCGAACACCATTTCGTTGATCGCGCGAAAGGCGTCGAGCAGCCGGCGCATCGGCTGGTGGACCCAGGGCGGCGTCAGATTGGACGCGCTGGCCAGGCCCATCGGCACCGCGGCGATCACCGCCAGCACCGTGCCCCAGACCGCGATGTGCAGGGTGACCAGCATCTCGCGCAGGTAGATGCGCCAGTCGCGAAAGTCGGGCGGGAAGAAGTCACGCGCATAGGTGGCGATGTTGCCGGAGTCGCGCCACAGGTCCAGCGGCCGGATCTCGGCACCGCGCCAGGACCAGGCGAGCATTCCCAGCGCCAGTGCCCAGCCGGCGTAGTAGAGCCAGCCCGGGCGTTCGGCGGCCGCGCGCTCGCGCAGCAGCAGCAGCGAACGCTCGGAGGGAGCCGTTGCGCTCACTTCTTCAGCGCGGCCAGCTTGCGGTCGATTTCCGCGATCGCCCGGGTCTTCTCGTCGGCCGACAGCCGCTCATCGGTCTCGGCCTTGCGACGGTCGCGGAACAGCTCGAGCTGGCGGATCGGAATCAGCTGGTCATTGTTCGAGTCCCGAAAGCCGCCGTAGCTGTAGATGTTCTTCAGGATCGCCTTTTCCTGCGGATCGGTCTTCGCGTAGCCCAGCACGAAGGTCTTGAGCTTCGCCTTGACCGCCGGGTCGAGGTCCTTGCGCCACACGAAGGGGTCGCTCGGAATGAGCGGGCTCGTCCAGATCACGCGCAGCTGCGCGAACAGGTCCGGCCGGCTCGATTCCAGCTTGGTCATGTCCTCGGTGTTGTTGGTGGCGACATCGACCTGGCGGGCCAGCACTGCCTGAATGTTGGCGCCGTGGCTCGCGTTGCGCACCGTCTTGAAGGCGCTGCGGTGATCGACATTGTTCTGGGCGAACACGTAGAACGACGGCACCAGGAAGCCCGAGGTCGAGTTCGGATCGCCGATCCCGAAGTTGATGCTCTTCGACTGGCGCAGCACATCCTCGACCGTCTTGTAGGGGCTGTCCTTGTGGGTGATCAGCAAGCCGTGATAGCCGAAGGTGCCGTCGGCGTACATCACCTGCGCGAAGACTTCGCCGTTGGACCGGTCCACCGCCTCCATCGCCGACTTGTTGCCATACCAGGCGACCTGGATCTTGTTGAACCGCATCGCCTCGATCACGCCCGCGTAGTCGGGCGCATAGAACGCGGTCACCTTCAGCCCGGTCTTCTTCTCCATGTCGCGAAAGAAGGGCTCCCAGCGGTCGCGCTGCGCGCTGGCCGAGTCGGTGGCGATGATGCCGAAATTGATCTCCTGGGCGTGTGCCGGGGCGATCGTCAGGACGAGCAGGGCGGCCGCAAACCAGCGGCGAAACAGTGACTTCAAGGCGAACTCCTGATGGGGAAAAACAGACGTTTGTTCAAGCGGCCTGACAAAGGTCCGATGGCGGTGCCTCGTCCTGCAGCAGTTCCTCGACGGCGGTGCCGTAGAGCTCGCGCAGGAACGTCGGTGTGAGGGCCGACACTGGTCCGTCGAACACCAGCGAGCCGTCGCGCAGGGCGATCACCCGTTCGCAGTAGCGTCGCGCCACGCTCACATGGTGCAGGCTCACGATCAGGGTCATCCCCTGATCGCGGTTCAGCGCGGTCAGCTGCTCCATGACCCGCCGGGTCGATTCCGGGTCGAGCGAGGCGACCGGCTCGTCGGCCAGCAGCAGCCGGGCGCCCTGCACCAGCGTGCGGGCGATCGCCGCGCGCTGCTGCTGGCCGCCCGACAGGGTCGAGGCGCGCTGGAAAGCCTGCTCGTCCAGTCCGATCGCGGCCAGCGCGTCGAGTGCGCGGGCGCGTTCCGGGATCGAGAACCGCGCGAGCGCGGAGCGCCACAGCGGCAGCTCGGCCGCCAGTCCGGTCAGCACATTGGTCAGCACCGGCAGCCGGCCGACCAGGTTGAACTGCTGGAAGATGATGCCGACCTGACGGCGCTGCTCGCGGATGTCGGAGGCGATGCGCCCGTCGGCCTGCAGCTGGCGGCCGAAGACCTCGATGGCGCCCGGTCCGCGGTCGAGCACCTCGAGGCCGCACAGGCAGCGCAGGAGCGTCGACTTTCCGGACCCGGAGGCGCCCAGCAGGGCCACCCGCTCGCCGGCCTGGACATTGAAGGACACGCGGTCAAGGGCGCGTCGTCCGCCGGCGAAGGTCTTGCTGGCCTGCGACAGACGCACGGCAACGGGGGTGGATCGAATCATGGAGGCGAGGGTAGGCGGGGCGTGTGTCAGAGCGATGACGGCGCCTGCGTGCCACTCACCCTGTACCGCTCACCCTGTACCGCTCACCCCATGCACCTTGCCTGGCGGCTTCGGGCCGCCTGCAACGCGTGCAGCGTGATCCGGTGGACCGCCTGCCGGCTGTGTTCGATGTGCTGGCGCAGACGCTGTCCGGCCAGTGCGGCCTCGCGGCTGCCGATGGCCTGCAGGATGGCGCTGTGTTCGTCGTAGGTCGCCTCGATGCGCTCGGCACGGGTGAAGTCGAGTCGCCGCACGATCCGGATGCGCTCGGTCACTTCCCGGTGCACCCGGCTGATTTCGCGGTTGCCGGCGGCCATCACCAGCGCGCCGTGAAAGGCCTCGTCGGCCTGGCCGACGACCAGCGGGTCGCGCGCCCGTTCGGTCGGCCCGGCCAGCCAGAATTCCCGCAGGGCGATCAGTTCGGGGGGCGCGCCGGCGAGTGCGCACAGCCGCTCCACGCTCACCAGCTCCAGCACCACCCGCAGGTCGTAGAGTTCGTCGAGCTTGTCGAAGTCGATCTGTCGCACCGACCAGCCGGCCTTGGATTCGACCTCCAGAAAGCCCTCGTTGCGCAGCCGGAACAAGGCCTCGCGCAGCGGTGTGCGGCTCACGCCCAGCCGATGCGCGGTCTCGACCTCGTTGAATCGATCGCCGGCGATCAGCAGGAAGTCGTGCAGTTCGTCCTTCAGGCGGGCGTATACCCGGTCGGCCAGGGTGCTCCGGGTGCCGGCGGCGGGACGCTCGTCGGACGCATCGGCTGCCGCTGGCGTGGGCCCCGGCGGGGTCATGGGCTCAGGCGCCAGCCCACAGCAGCATCACACCGGCTGCCCCGATCGCGGCGCCCAGGCTGCGGGCCACGGTCACGATCCGCGACGGGGCGGCGAGACCCAGGCGGCGCAGACCGGCAAAGCAGCCGATCATCAGGACCGACTGAACGATCACCAGTCCGACCAGATACCACACGATCGGCCCGGTCTGCGCCCCGACCACCGCCTCGCCGTAGGCGTGGCCATGGATCAGTCCCGCCGCCGCGGCGGTCAGCCCGCCCGTGAGCCCCGACGGTCCGCGTTGCAGCCACAGGCAGACGCCCACCGCCATCAGCGACAGCGCCACCGCCGGCGCGCCCATCGGCAGGCTGATCTCGCCGACCCGGGCCAGGGTGCCCAGGCTGGCGGCGACCGCGTACAGGATCAGCGCGGCGCCCGCGCGCGCCGGCGTGGCCCGTGTCAGCGCGGCGACCGCGGCGGCCCCCAACAGGAACAGCAGGTGGTCGACCTCGATGACCGGGTGTCCGAGTCCTGAGGCCAGTCCCTGCCAGGCGGTCCCGGGCAGGGTGCCGCCCATCGGGTGATGGGCCAGCGCGGGTGCCGCGCCGAGCATCGTGGCGGCGGCGGCAGCCAGGGCCTTGAACAGGGCGGGGAGTCGGATCATGGTGTTTCCTTGGTGGGGTCGTCAGGGCGTCAGGGCGTGAGTGCCTGCGCCACGCCGATCATGCTGTCGCGGGTGACCAGTCGGGCGAGTGCGTCCTCGTCGAGATGCGCGGTGCCCTCGGGGCGTTGCGGCAGCACCAGGAAGCGCATGTCGGCATTGCTGTCGTGGACATGGATCGCGGTGGTCGCCGGCAGCGTCAGCCCGAATTCTTCCAGCACGCTGGCCGGCTCGCGCACGGTGCGGGCCCGATAGGCCTTGCTGATGTACCAGGCCGGCGGCTGGCCGAGGATCGAGCGCGGGTAGCAGGAACAGAGGGTGCACACCACCACATGGTGGCGGTCGGGGGTGTTTTCGACCACCACGAGCTGTGCCTCGCCGACCTTGATCTTCAGTTCGGCGGCGCCGTTCTTGCCGTTTTCCAGCAGCCGCTGCCGATAGGCCGGATCGACCCAGGCGCGGGCGACGATGCGCGCGCCCAGGTGCGTGCCGGGGGCCTCCAGGTTCTGGATCTCGAGGGCGACCTCGCCGGCCGACAGGATGCGCCGGCGGATCAGCAGCGCCTGCAGCGCGTTGACCATCTGCTGGCCGAGCAGGTTGCCGGGCTCGTCTTCCACCACCAGCGAGTCGTGCTCGTGACTGCCGTCGTGCGCATGGGGGTGCGCAGCGTGGTCGTGGTCATGGTCGTGGTGATGCTCGTGCCCGTGGCCCTGCGCGTGACCCTCGGGGGCGTCGTGATCATGCCCCGTGTCGTCGGACGACCCGGGAGTCGGTGTGGATGCGTTCAAGGCCTGCTCTCCTGCAAGGCGGCCGCCGGCGCAAGCCAGTGGTCGTAGATCTCGATGCACAGCGCATCGTCGGGATGGCGCTGGGGCGGCGGCCACAGGGCGTCCATTCGGAATTTCACCCGGTACAGCGGCACCGTCGGCCCGCTGGTGCGGCCCACCGACAGGTCCTCCGGATTGAGGAAGCAGCCGCAGAACTCGATCACCTCGCCGGTCTTGCCGAGGATGTAGTCGGGTGTGCGCACATGACCGGGCTTGCCCAGGGCCAGCACCGTCACGCGATCGCCCACCTGGAAGCGGACCGGGTGGATCATGGCCGCCATCGCCGTCAGCCTTCGCGGCAGGGGTCGGACCAGTCGCGCTGAACCCGGGCGAGCTCCTGCTCGAATTCCGCGCGCGTGATCAGGCCCTTCAGTTCGAGGGTGTCGATCATCGCCTCCAGCCGGCGCCGATAGAACGAGTAGGCCTGGTACTTGTCCAGCCCGAAGCTCTCGAAGCCCAGCCGGATCTCGTCGAGCGAGACCATCCGGCGCGAGCCGTCGCCCAACAGATTGCGGATCGCCTCGGACTGCTTTTCCCAGTGCTGGAAGGGCAGTTCGGTCCGGCCCACCGGTCCGGCGGCGTGGCCGCCGATGTCGTGATAGCCACTCATGTCGTGTGCTCCGCGCGCGGGTTCAGGTCAGGTCCGAGGGCTTGAGCAGGACGGTGCGCACATCCATGCGGTCCTTGAGCACGCCTTCCTTGTGGAAGACGTCCACCAGCGCCTGGTAGGAGCGCACATCGGTGTCGTCGAGCTCGTTCCAGGCGCGCAGGTAGGGTTGCGCGATCACGCGGACCTGGTCGCCCTTGATGGCGGTGTACTTGGCGAAATACGGGCGCACGCGCTCGAACTCGGCGTTGGCGATGCGGGTCGCCTGGTCGAGCACCTGCACCAGCTTGCGCGCCACCTGCGGGCGCTCCTTGATGAATCGGGTGGTCAGCACCGACACGCCCGAGTAGAAGGGATCGGCGATCACCGAGGCACAGGGGTTGACCATCGCGCGGGTGGCTTCGCCCGAGGCGACCGCGACCGAGCCCACCGGCTCCAGCGACAGCGTGGCGTCGATGCTGCCGGCCACCACCGAGGGCACCTGCAGGCCGACCGCGATTTCCTGCAGCCGCACATCCTTGTCGGGGTCCAGACCGTTGACGCGCAGCATGTGGCGCGAGATGGTGCGCCACTGGATGCCGGGCAGATGCCCGAGCGAGCGGCCGCGCAGGTCCTTGAAGGTCTTGATCGGCGAACCGTTCTTCACGATCAGGCCGTCGTTGATGCGGTTGACCCGGATGCCGCCACCCTGCAACCCGAATACCTTGAAGGTGCCCGGGTAGCGCGACTCGGCCAGCATGGTGATGCCGGCGGCCGCGCCCGGTGCACCGGCGTCGGCCTGGTTGGCCACCAGCGAGTCGATGATCTGGTTGGGGTTCTGGAACTGCACCAGTTCGGCCTCGATGCCGGCGCGCTCGAACAGACGGTCCTGCACCGCCACATAGAGGGCGGTGGTCTGCATGATCGGCAGCCACGACAGCTTGACCTTGTCGGCCTTCTGCGCGTGCACCCAGGGGGCGGCCAGCGCGGCCGACAGTGCGGCTCCGGTCTTGATGGCCTGGCGACGTTGCGTTGTCATCGGATTACTCCTGCGGGATGGCGGGGAAAGGGGTGGGCGGGCCGGGTGCGATCCGGGCGGCTCGGGCTAGCGGCCCGACCAGTCGAGAAAGCGGCGCTCGATGGTCAGGAACAGCAGGTTCAGTCCGTAGCCCAGGCAGCCGGTGGCGATGATCGAGGCGTACATCTGGCGCAGATCGAAGATCTGCTGCGCATCGATGATCCGCCGGCCCATGCCGTTGGCCGAGCCGATGAACATCTCGGCCACGATGATCACCACCAGCGCGTAGGACACGCCCAGCCGCAGGCCGACGCAGGTCTGCGGCAGCGATTCGAAGAACATCACGTCACGAAAGATGCGCGCCCGCGAGGCGCCCATCACACGGGCCGCGAGGATGCGGGTCGGGCGGGCGTTCATCACGCCGTAGGCGACGTTGAAGACGATCACCAGCCAGGCCGAGAAGGCGGCCACGCCGACTTTCGATTCCTCGCCGATGCCGAAGATCAGCAGGAACAGCGGGAACATCGCGGTGGCCGGCGTCGAGCGGAAGAAGTCGATCGCGAACTCCAGCGACCGGTAGATGCGGGTGTCCGAGCCCAGCACGATGCCCATCGGCACGCCGAGCACCGCGGCCACCGCGAAGGCGGCCAGCGTGCGCCCCAGCGTGCCGGCGAAGTCGCCGGTCAGCGAGCCGTCGGCCACCGAGGTCCACAACGCCACCAGCGTCGAGACCGGATCGGGCAGCAGCTTCGGGCTGATCCACTGCCCGGCGGCCGCCAGCCACCACACCGCGAAGATCAGCAGCGGGCCGACCCAGAACGGGTGCCGCAGGCCGACCTGTAGTGAGGACATGAGCCGGCTCATCGCCGCACCTCGCGCTGGAAGATCGCCAGGCTGCGGGCCTTGGTCGCGACGAAATCGGGCGCCGACAGGGTGGCGTCGTTGCGCGGACGCGCGGCGGCGACATCGATGATGTCGGCCACCTGGGTCGGGCGCTTGGTCAGCAGCAGCACATGGTCGGCCAGATACACCGCTTCCTCGAGGTCGTGGGACACCAGCAGCATGGTCACGCCGGTCTGCTGAAAGACGGTCTGGAGCTTTTCGCGGATGAACAGCGTCATCTCGTAGTCCAGCGCCGAGAAGGGCTCGTCCAGGAACATGACCTCGGGCTCGGGCGCGAGGGCCCGCAGGATCGAGACCAGCTGCTGCTGGCCGCCCGAGAGCTCGAACGGACGCCGCTTCAGGTCGAAGGCGACCTCGAACTGGGCGATCAGCTCATCGACCCGGCGCCGGCGCCGGGCGGCGTCCCAGCCGCGGACCTTCAGCGGATAGTCGATGTTGTCGCGTGAGCTCATCCACGGGAACAGGGCATCGCGGTAGTTCTGGAAGACATAGCCGATGGTGACGTCGGCGACTCGTCGGCCATCGAACAGGATCTCGCCGCCGTCGATGGGAATCAGGCCCGAGATCAGGTTGATCAGCGTCGACTTGCCGCAGCCGTTGGGGCCGAACACCGAGATGAACCGGCCCTTCGGGATGTCCAGGTCGAGACCGTCGTAGAGCGGCGAGCCGCCGAAATGCTTCTTCAGCCCGCGGATGGTGATCGCGGGTCGTTTGCCGGCATCGAAGTTCTGACGTGAGACGGATTCCATCGGGGCCTTTGTTGGTATACAAGCTTGCATGCTGCAAGTTGTGTGCCAACTCTGCCCTCGTTTCCGGTCCGGGTGCCGGCGTCTCTGTTGGTGCGCGGGCGCGGCCGTTGTGCGCGCCGCGCCCGAAATCGTGCGCGGGCTGTCCGCGCTGGTGCGTCGGGTGTTGCCGTCAGTGCTTCTCCAACGGCAACACCTTGGGCGCGATCATCCGCCGCGACCGGCACGCGCTTTCAGAAGCGCGGTATGAAGGTGTACCTGACCGCGTAACTGATGGCGGGAACGACCGGGGCGGGTGAGAAAGAAGCGGTCACGTTAGCCACGCCAGTACCGGGGTTGTAGTTGCAGCTGTTGAGGACGAAACCCGGCGGCAGGCCTTGCCGGAACTCGGAACTGCTGCAGAACTCGGACTCTGTCGCCGGCTTGGCCGTCAGGCCATCGACGCAGACGGGCACCGAGACCACACCGGCGACCGTGACCTCAGCGACCAGGGAGAAGCCCGAGGTGATGCCGGGCGAGCAACTGGCGGCCGCGAGCAGCGGGTTTGCCGTACCGCCACCCGTACCGCCACCCGTGCCACCCGTGCCACCCGTGCCTGCGCCAACCGTATCTTTCCTCAGGATCACCACGCCCGAATTGTTGGTGTAGTCGTTGAAGACAAGCGCCAGGTAGCTCGCATCGACACCATAGGGAATCAGGTAAACGTTGCTGTTGCCTTGCCGATTTGGATTGGCCACGCCCGCCTCAAGCCACTCGACCGGCTGGAAGAGGGCTGGCGGCGCGGGCGGCACCGGGAAGGCAGCCTTGATGGGCGAAGTCTGCGATCCAAAGGACCCGAAGGAGAACGCGGACGACGCAACATTGGCGACGCCGCCCTGAGATTTCAGGGTGTAGGAAGCGCTGCAGGCGGTGGCAAGGCAGTACGTGATCTCGAAGCCGACCTTGCCCGTTCCGAAGTTGACCGCGACCTTGCTGGCGGTCTTGTCGACCTGACCGCTTGGGGCGTTGAAAAGGTTCGACGGGGCTGTGGCGGACACTGCGGTGTATGTCGCGGTTCCTGAGGTCGGCAAGCTCGCGGAGTTCTTGCCGACGACATAGTGGAAGCCGTTGTTGTCCCGAAGACTGGAATTTGCATAGTTGAGACTGTAGAACTTCCCACCCGGCGTTCCTGCGTTCCAGCGGCCCCACGAAAGGTCGGCGTTGCCGCCCAGTTCACTCACCACTGCGCTGCCCAGGGTCGGCGCCTCGTCGGCAGAGGCCGTGTACCCGGTCATTTCACCCCGCGAACCGAGGGTCACGGGGGCGGTCCGAATGTCGACCCCGATATTGCAGCTGCCCAGGCACAGCGCTCCGGCATAGGCGACCACGTAGCTGCTCTCGGGAGTCAGTGGCGCGCTAACCGAGCCACTGGTGCCCCCGGTGCCCCCGGTGCCCCCGGTGCCCCCGGTTCCTCCGCTCCCTCCGCCGTTCCCAATAGCAGCCAGGGCGTTGTTCAGCGCAGCGGCGTAGGTCTGGGCGAAAGTGCTCGCGAAATTCTGACCCTGTGCCACGGCCAGCAGGGCGGCATAGTCGGGGACAGCCACCTTCAGCGCATCGAGAACCTTGTCGAGCGCGTCACCGATGGCCAGCGGCGTCGTCAGCGGATTCACTGACGTCCCGAATGCCGGCGCATTGATGCCAGCACGGATCCTGTCAACCGCCGCCGTCACGGCAGCGCCAGCGATGTTGCCCAGAGCGCCGGCAGTAACACTCGAATACCACGCGGCCGGGTTCTGTCCCGTGAGACTGGCCACCACCAGATCGGTCATCGGGGTGATGTTGACCGTGCCCAGGCTGACCGCGAGCGAATGGAAAGCGGTGCCGGACGGCAGGTTGCCGCCCGAGACCTTGACCTTGCAAGGCAGCCTCACGCCGCTGAGCGAGGCCGTCCACGAACCCGAGGCGCCGGTGATGACTGGGGCCGGGTCGGGGCCGGCTGCGCACTTGACCTCCACCGTTCCACCCGCAATGGCGGCCCCGGTGGCAGCGGTACCTGTGAGGGTGCCGCTGACGACGCTGGGGGCCTCCGGTTGCGCTTCATTGCCGCCACCGCAGGCAGCCAGAGCGGCAGACAGGAAAATGACGCCGATCCATCTGGATCGACGAAGGGCCGCCCTGCAGGCGGCTGCACGAAGGGCGAGAGCTTGGATCGTCTTCATGGTGTGGGATCTCCCTGAGCAAGGGGGGTGTAAGGAGGAAGGGATGTTTTTGGGGTTGCGTGGTGAAGGGGTCAGGCAAGCCTGCGCGGCCGCTGTCAGCGGACCGCCTGGATCAGCGCCCGGTTGGCTGTCATGCCGGCCTGCAGGGCGAGGGCGCTGTAACGAGCGGGGTCGGCTTCGAACAGGCGCAGTTCTTCGTAGATGACGTTGCCTCCCTGGCCCCCAAGCACCACGCCCGCTCGGAACAGGCTCTCGCTGAGCGCGGAGATCGCATTCGGGTCATCGACGACCTTCACGGTGGCGAAGTCCCCCGGCAAGGTCACGGACTTTTCCACGGCCATCCTGCCCCACTCGCCCATGATGGTGTTCGATGAGTGCAGGGCCGTGATGTACGTGCTGCGCTCCGGGGCGAGCGAGATGGCCGGCCGGGCATCCACCTCGGCCATGTTGATCCAGCGGCTGTGACCGGAGGACGAGGTCTCGGCGAAGTCGACCACCACCTGCACCATCAGGGCGGCGGCGCCAGCGTCCATGGCGGAGAACATCAGCCCCTTCATCTGGCCGAGGTCGATCAGGCCGCGGTCGCCAAACTGTTCGCCCGCCAGAAAGACCATCGGCAACCCCGTGGGGGTCATGACGGTGTATTCACGAGGGTCGGAGAAGTGCTTGACGGTGTAAGGCCCGCCCTCCTTGGGCTTGAAGGTATCCACCTGGGCGAAGTGCGGGCTGCGGGCCAAGACCTCGCGCGGGAGCACCTCCAGCCCGCTGGACTTGAGTTGCTCGACGAAGTCGGCATACAGGCGATCGGTGAGGGCCTGCATCGTGTTCGCATTGACGTTGCGCAACGCGACGTCGATCTTGCGGGTCTTGCCGGCCGTGATGGTGATTGTCTTGGAGCCGAACACGCCATAGGAAGTGCTGCGCGAACCGGTCCCGCTCGCGGCCACCCCGGTGCGGCCCACGAAGGCGACACGGTAGCCCGCGATCACCACCTTGTTGGTCCGGCCGACCAGCGTCTTGAGGTTGGCGCCGCCGGCGGACACCAACGAGGCCGAAGGCAACGAGGCGCCTCGGGCGGCAGCCGAGGCGGTCTCCAGCCACTGGGCGACGCTGGCCGGGTCGGCAGGCACGGCGGGTGCAGGCGGCGGTTCACTGGCCGCGGCGACCTTTTGCACGGTGGCCCCGCTCGGCGACTTGCCAGCCGCACTCAGGTCGGAGGCCTTGCACTCCTTGGCCAGGAACAGCGCCGTCAGATGCTCCTTGCGCGAGCCAGCCTGCTTCGCGCGCTCGGCCATCTGCTGGGCCGAATCCTGGGCTGACTTCTGTACCGCGCCGGCGCCCGCTTGCGCCGCTGCCTGCCCGAACAGCGCCCCACCGAGTCCGCCGATGCGGCCGAACAAACCCAGCTTGCCGGCCACGTCGGCGACGGTGCTGGCCGCGCCAGCGGTCGTGCCGGTGGTCTTGTCCTTGTCCTCGGCGGCCCTGGCATCGGCGACGAGCTTGTCCATCTGGCCCACTTCGGCGTGGATCTGCGCGCAGGTAAGTTCGTTGTCGGTGAGCTTGATTCGCTCGATGGGCGTGGCCGGTGCCTGGGCCCATGCACACGAGCAACCGAGCATGAGCGCCAGGGGCATCCCCCAGCGCAGTTGCCAGCCGCGCCGGGCCCGGTCTGGCGCAAGAAACCAAGCATCTCGAATAGGCATCTGAGGGTTCCCGCGGCGATCTGAAAAAGAGGCGGACTGTCGACACCGGATTCTCTGAAGGCTGCGCACGGTCCACAATCCCGTGAACACGGGGGTGGCAGCACGGCGGCTTTCGCACTATCTTGCTTGGCATGCTCAGGAGCAAAAGTCGGCAAGAGGCACCCGGCCGTTGGCTGCTGTTTGCGCTGCTGTACGCGGTGGGCATGGCCGTGCTGGGGATGGCGCTTTCGCTGCACGCGCCCTGGCTGGGGTTGTCGCTCAAGGCGGACGCGCAAGCCGACGCGCTGCGCGTGGTCGCGGCTCGCGGGCCGGCCGCCGCCGTGCCGGCAGGCGCTGTGCTGTTGCGCGTATCCAGCGCCAGCGGCGGCGAGCCCGTGACGCTGCAGGCTCAGGATCTGCTGGAAGAGCCCGACGTGGTGGCCAACTACGAGCAGATGGACGCTTTCTTCGCGCGCCAGGGGAAGATCGCCCGGCATCTTGCACAGCCCGAGGTGATGCTTACGCTGGATCGGGGCGACGGCCGTGTCGACGAGATCACGGTACGACCGGGCGACCGGCCCTTGCTGGCCTTGCCGGCGCTGTTCTGGTTCCAGGTGGTGATCTCGGTGGTGGGGTGCCTGATCGCGGCGTGGGTGTGGGTGCTGCGCCCGACGGACTGGGGTGCCCGCATGTTCGGACTGACCGGGCTGCTGTTTCCGCTGTTCGCCATCCCCGCGGCCGTCTACAGCAGCCGCGAGCTGGCTTTGCCCGCCGATTGGTTCTTCGCCCTGAGCGCCATGAACCACTGGTCGGCTTACCTGTGGGGCGCGGCGCTGGGCTGCATCTTCCTCACCCATCCCAGACCGCTGGTGAAGCCGCGCTGGCTGGTTTTGCCTTTCGTGGTCTTCTCCTTGTGGTGGGTGGCCGACGTGACGCGCACTGCGCCTGACCTGGATTGGGGCAACCGCTTCCTGGTGATGACGGAGATGCTTCTGGCCATCGGCTTTGCGGCGGTGCAGTGGGTGCGCAGTCGGGCCGAGCCGGTGGACCGGGCCGCGCTGCGGTGGTTCATCGTCTCGATGCTGCTGGGCAGCAGCCTGTTCATCCTGACAGCCATCGCCACCTTGTCCCTGGGCTGGCTGCCTCCCCTGCCCCAGGGCTATGCCTTCGGCTTCTTCCTGCTCATCTACATCGGCATTGCCCTGGGCATGCGGCGTTACCGCTTGTTCGAGCTCGGCGCCTGGGCCTACCGCCTGCTGATGTGGGTGGGTGGCGCACTGGCGGTGGTGGTGGTGGACGCCCTGCTCATCGCGGCGGTGGACTGGTCAGCCGGCACGGCGCTGGGGGTGTCGCTGTGGGTGTGCGGTCTGCTGTACTTCCCGGTTCGGCAGTGGGCCTGGCATCAGCTGGTGCAGCCTCGAACGATGCAGCTGCACGAGCTGTTGCCGGATCTGGTGCGCATCGCCTTCGAGCCACTGCCTTCAGCGCGCGAGGCCTTGTGGGATGGCCTGCTGCGGCGCCTGTATGCGCCGCTGGAGATCCGCACCCTGCCCTCGTCCGCAGGCCGCGAGACCTCGCCGGGTGCAGCCGCGGCGGCTTCTTCCGCCAGCCTGGATGTAACGCACCGGGCTGTGAGGGACGAGAGCGGGGCGCCCGTCAGCCGCGACATGGCCACGATCACCGAAGACGGGCTGGCCCTGCTGGTGCCGGCCGGCCCCGGCCACGCGGCGCGCCAGTTGCGCTACCCGCAAGAGGGGCGGCGGCTGTTCTCGCCCGAGGACGCGCGCTTCATGACGACCGTGGGAGAGCTGATGCGGCAGGCTGAAGCCGGCCGAGACGCCCACGAGCAGGGCGCTGTGCAGGAGCGCCGGCGCATCGCCCGCGACATGCATGACGACGTCGGTGCGCGGCTGCTGATGCTGATCCACCGTGCGCCCACGCCCGACCTGGCCGAAGTGGCTCGTGCGGCCATGACCGACTTGCGCACCGCCCTGTCGGCGCTGGATGCGCAGCCCGTGGTCCTGGCAGAGGCCATGGCAGACTGGCGCGCGGAAGCCACCAGCCGCTGCGAAGCCGCCGGGGTGGCTCTCCACTGGCAGGCGCCGGCGGTTGAGCCGCTGGGGGATCTGTCCGCACGCCACAAGTCCCTTCTCGAGCGGGCCCTTCGGGAGAGCCTGACCAATGCCCTGAAGCACGCACAACCCGCGCGTGTGTGGGTGGCGTTCGATGTCGAGTCCACGGGAATCGAACTGCGTGTTTGCAACGACGGGCGGTTGGTTGACCCCGCCACCTGGAAGGAAGGCCAGGGTATGGGCGGCATGCGCCAGCGGCTGGCCGAACTGGGCGGCGAGCTGCAAGCGTCCTCCACGCTTGGCGCGGTGGGTGAACCCCTGACGCAGGTGCGCATTCGTCTGCCTCTGGATCAGGGGGCGCAGGCATGAACCAGGTGCTGCTGGTCGATGACCTGCCAGAGGCCCTGGCCATGCTGGAAGCGGCCGTGCGCCAGGCCTTCCCCGTGGCGCAGTGTCACCGGGCCCAGGGGGTGCGGCAGGCCCGGTCGCTGATCGACCAGCGCCGTTTCGATCTGGCGCTGGTCGACCTGGGGCTGGCTGACGGGCGCGGGGTGGAGGTCATCACACAGCTGTCGCAGACCCAACCGGCCTGCGCGGTCGTCGTCGCCTCCATCTTCGACGACGACGACAACCTGTTCCAGGCCTTGCAGGCCGGCGCCCAGGGCTACCTGCTCAAGGACCAGAGCACGGACTGGCTGGCCCGGCAGCTGCAGGGCATGGCCGAGGGACAGCTGCCCCTGTCACCCGCGGTGGCACGGCGTCTGCTGCGACACTTTCGCCAGCCGCCCGCTGCCACGGGCGATGATCTGGCGGAGCTCAGCCCGCGCGAACGCGAGGTGCTGGGCCTGCTGGCCCAGGGCGTGCACATCGCCGACATTGGCAAGGCCCTGGCCATTTCACGCCACACCGTGGGCGACCACGTCAAGAGCATCTACCGCAAGCTCAACATCAGCAGCCGTGCCGAGGCGGCCCTGCGGGCACGCAGCATGGGGCTGATCTGAGGGCTCTCGGCACCCGCCGCGCGCAGACGGGCCGCAGGGCCTTCTGCAGGGCTTGCCTCGTCATCCCTGCCGCCTTCGCGATCGTGATAGTGTCAACAGCGCCAGTTGGCATTCGACACATCACCCGACCCGCATCCCGTCTATGCGAGCCTCTTTCAGCCCTCACCAGTCATTTCGATTCGCCAGCGTTTTGTCCGGTGCGCGCATTGCGTGGACATGCACCGGCCGCCCCGATGCGCCGATGCTGGTTCGGGTTGCGCACTGGCTGACGAACGTCGAGTACGATCTTCAGTCACCGCTTTGGGGTCCGTGGGTCGAGCGCCTGAGTCGGTCGTTCCGGCTGGTGCGATACGACGAGCGCGGCTGCGGCTTGTCAGATGCGGATGATCAGCCTCAAACCCTCGACGCGTGGATAGAGGAGCTGGACGCGGTGATTTCGGCCACCGGCGAGCGCAAGGTGGCGCTGCTCGGCGTCAGCGGCGGCACGCCGGTTGCCATCGCCTTTGCCGCCAGATATCCAGAGCGTGTTTCGCATCTCGTGTTGCACGGGGGAGCCATGATGGGTGCTCTGCACCGCAGCGCCACTCCGGAAGCGCTCGGGTACCTGGAGGCGCAATGGCGCCTGATCGAAACCGGGTGGGGGCGAGACGACAACGAGGTGCTGGCGTTCTTCAGCAGCCGCTTCCTGCCCGAGGCCACGCCCGAGGTGCGAAGTGGGATGAACGAGCAGCAGCGTCGCAGCTGCGACGGCGCGCGCGCTGCCGCGATCCAGAAAGGTCGGGCTGCGCTCGATGCGCGCGCACTGGCGCCGAAGGTGGTCGCCCCGACGCTGGTACTGCACTGTGACCGCGATCGGGTCACGCCGGTGGCGCTTGGGCGCGACACCGCAGCCGCGATTCCGGGCGCGCGATTCGAGGCGTTGAACTCCGGCAATCACGTGCCACTGGGGCATGAGCCGGCGTTCGCCAGGTTCTGCGAAGCCGTGGTCGAGTTTGTCATCGAATCCACCGATCGAGACCGGCTCACGCCGCGCGAGCGCGAACTCGCCCGCCTGGTCGCTCAGGGGCTCGACAACGCCCAGATCGCTGCAACGCTCGGTGTTGCCAACAAGACGGTGCGCAACGCGCTCTCGGTGCTTTACAGAAAGCTCGGTGTTGACAGCCGGGCCCGCGCTGTTGCGCGTGCCCGGGACATGGGCTTCTGAATTCCCGGGCAGCGGGACTGAAGTCCTGTTTACCGGCTCGTCGGTGGGCCGTACCGTCCACGAAGAGCCCGCTTCGACGGCGTGTGAGACGGGCGCTGCGCCCCAGTCTTCCGGAGACACCCGTGCCCCTCGTCGCGTTCACCACCTTTGCCATCTTTCGTGCACCGCCTGGCGATGCCCAGGTTCAAGGCTTCTTCGACCGATTGCCCGATACCTTCGGCGCTGCGGACCGCTTCGAGGGTTTCGTCGCACGCTCCATGAGGGACCCGGTCACGCTCACTCACACCTGGGGAGATCTGGTCTATCCCAGATTCTTCGATCGCACGCGGCACGACGGTGCGGTCGCCACGCTGTCGCTGTGGCGCACACTCGAATCGGTCAACGCCTTTGCCTATTCCGGTGTGCACGGCGAATCACTTCGTCATCGGCTCGAGTGGTTCATCACGCCGCAATGGCCCAGCTACACAGCCTGGTGGGTCGCCGACGACCACCTCCCCGACTGGTATGAGGCCAGCGAGCGCCTGGAACAACTGCACGACCACGGACCGAGCCCGCTGGCCTTCGATTTCCGGCATGCGTTCGGACCCGACCACGAGCCGGTCACGGTCCGGCGCGATGTCGTGCGCGAAATCGTGGGTCGTGCCGCTGTCGATCAACCCGTCGACAGTGCGCGTCAAAGCGAAAGCGATGCGATTTTTCGTAACCTGAAAGCCAGCTCAGACCGAAACAAGCGCTAGGACTCTCGAAACATCGTCCGCCTGCAAGGCGGGATCCGCAGTCGCCACCCGGGAACGCGAAGCGGTGGCTGCATGACTTGTCCTGCAGAATGATATGCCATATGCTTTGATACATGGCAAAACATCAAACCCACGCCCCTCGGCCCACCGCGCGTGTTGGCTGGAACAACCGTTCGCAGACGGTCACGATGCCGCTCGAATTCCGGTTCCCCGAGTCCGTTCGAGAGGTATTCATTCGTCGAGAGGGGGAAAGCGTCGTGCTGACGCCGCGTCCGACTGATTGGTCCGGCTTTTTCGCTTCCGGTCTGACGGCTTCGTCCGACTTCATGGCCGACGCTGAACGCATGCCGGTCCAGGAGCGCTCGTTTTGACAGCGCCACTGTTCATGCTGGACACCGACACCTGCATCTTCCTCATGCGAGGCGAGTCGCCCACGCTGGCGGTCAAAGTGCAGTCGGTTCCGCTGCAGCAGCAGGTGATGTCGGCGGTGACGTTTGCCGAGCTGTCTTATGGCGTGCAAGCGTCGGCCACAGCAAAGCGCAAGCAGAACCAAGCCGTGCTGGACAGCTTCGCATTGCATCTGGCGGTCCTGGATTGGCCGCAAGAGGCGGCCCAGCATTACGCTGAAATCCGGGTAGACCTGAAGCGCAAGGGGGCTCAGCTCGGCGCAGCTGACCTGATGATTGCGGCGCACGCGCGGGCCCTGGGGGCGATTGTCGTCACCAACAACACGAAGGACTTCGGCCGCGTGAAGGGCCTGTCAGTCGAGAACTGGACCCAATAGGGGGTGTCGGCAAAAAGCCCGGGTTCCCCGCCCTCAGGCGACCCGGTCGCGGATCACCTGCGGCACCGGCCGCGTCGCGGCGAACGACGGACGTTCCTCGAGCCGGTCGGAGAACGCCGCCAGATCGGGATACTGGTCGCGCCAGGGGTGGTGCGGCCAGCGCACGCTCAGGTAGCGCAGCAGCGAGCCGGTGGCGATGTCGGCCAGGGTCAGCCGGTCGCCGTGACAGAAGGCTCGCTGCCCGATCGCGCCCGACAGTTCGCGCAGGGCGCCCTCGAGCTTGCGGCGCTGGCGTTCGAACCAGGGCGCGCTGCGCTTGTCCTCGTCGCGGGCGTTCTCGAAGAACATCAGCACCAGCGCGTCGCAGGCGCCGTCGGCGATCACTTCGAAGCGCTTGACCGCCAGGATCGCGTCGACGCCCTCGGGCATCAACGGCGGGGTCGGGTGCTTCATCTCGATCCATTCGCCGATGTAGCGCGACTCGAACACGCTGCCGCCCTCGGGCAGGATCAGCACCGGCAGCTTCTCCAGCGGATTCCAGAGCGGTGTTTGGGTGTCGCTGTTCCAGGGCACCTCGGTGATGAGTTCGAAGGGGATGCCCTTCTCGGCGAGCTGGATGCGCACCTTGCGGGCGTAGGGGCTGGGGGTGGCGCTGATGAGCTGGTACATGGCGTGAGCGGGTGGGTCGTAAAGGCGGGAACTTACACGGTTGTGCGCGCATCGTCGGGCCGAAGCGCCCTGCCGCTCGGGGGCCGAACCGTTCGCGCCGGCGCGCCTGCCGTCCATCCGTTGTCCCCTGCCTGCCGGCGGACCGTTGGCCGCGCCCGCGCAGCCGAACGGTTTAATCGGGTCTGCATCACCAATGAAGGACCCGGCATGAATGTTCCCGATTCGAAATACCGCCTGATCACCCGCAGCGACATGGACGGACTGGTGTCCGCGGTCCTGCTCAAGGAACTCGGGATGCTCGGCGAGATCGTCTTCCAGCACCCCAAGGACATGCAGGACGGCAAAGTCGCGGTGACCGCGCGCGACATCATCACCAACCTGCCCTATGTGCCCGGCTGCGGCCTGTGCTTCGACCACCACGCCAGCGAGGCCCTGCGCCACGAGGGCGAGTTCCCGTCGAACTACATCCTGAAGCCGGATGCCAAGTCGGCCGCGCGGGTGGTCTACGACCATTTCGGCGGCAAGGCCCGGTTCCCGCGCGTGAGCGACGCGATGATGGAGGCGGTGGACAAGGCCGATTCCGCAGGCTTCTCCCGCGAGGACGTGCTCGCGCCGGCGGGCTGGGAGCTGCTCAGCTTCCTGATGGATGCGCGCACCGGGCTGGGCCGGTTTCGCGACTTCCGCGTCTCCAACTACCAGCTGATGATGATGCTCATCGACTGCTGCCGCGACATGCCGATCGACGACATCCTGGCGCTGCCCGATGTCCGGGAGCGGGTCGACCTGTTCTTCGCGCAGCACGCGCTGTTTCGCGAGCAGATCGCCCGGGTCGCCAGGGTCCACGGCAAGCTGGTGGTGCTCGATCTGCGCGATGAGGAAATCATCTTTGCGGGCAATCGCTTCGTGGTTTATGCGATGTACCCGCAGTGCGACATCAGCATGCACGTCATGTGGGGCCGCGACCGGCAAAACACCGTCTACACCGTCGGCAAGAGCATCTTCGATCGCGGCAATCGGCTGCCGGTCGGCGAGCTGATGCTGCGCCACGGCGGTGGGGGCCACCATGCTGCCGGCACCTGCCAGGGGTCCAACGACCTTGCCGAGGTGCTCAAGCAGGAACTGATCGAGCAGATCACCGCGGGCTCGACGGCGGAGCTTGTCGCCGGCTGAGGGCGCCGCCCAGGGCATTTGCATTCACGGGGAATTCTGTCGGGCCGACCACCAGGCCGGCAGACCCGTGGACAACTCCGGCAGACAGGCAATGATCAACGTGCCGATGAAGATGGCCAGCACGGCTGGCAGGACCGACACCGCCACATAGCCCACGGAACGCCCGAACATCGCTGACGCGAAGTAGATGTTCATGCCGGCCGGCGGGCACAGGAAACCGAGTTCCATCGCCGCCAGGAAAATGATGCCGAAGTGCACCGGGTCGATGCCGTAGCTGCGCGCCATCGGCAGCAGCAGCGGCACCAGCACGACGATGGCCGCGAAGATCTCCATCAGGGCCGCCGCCACGCTCAGGAACAGGCACAGCGCGAGCAGGAACAGGAATTTGCTCGGCACCGCGCTCTGCACCCAGTCGATGGCGATGTCCGGAATGCCCGCATCGACCAGGTAGTTGGTCATCGCCAGTGCCATGCCCAGGATGAGCATGATGGCGCCGATGAGTTGCGCGCAGTTCATCAGGCAACTCGTCAGCAGGCGCCATCCGAGTTCGCGGTGGGCGAAGGCTTGAGTGGCGATGGCGTAGGCCGCGGTGAGCGCCGCGCTTTCGGTCGGCGTCGCCAGGCCGCCGAGCAGCGAACCGATGGCGACCACGGGCGCCAGGATCTCCCATTTGGCGACCCAGGCGGCAGCCAGCGCCCGCCGCAGATCCGGGCGCGCCGGCGGTGCGCTTCCCGGCGCCGGCGCAACCGGCGCGCGCCGAAGATAGCCGCCCACGATCAGCAGGCAGGCCACCATCACCACCGCGGGCAGCAGCCCGGCCAGGAACAGGTCGACGATCGGCACGCGCGCGATGACGGCGTACATGATCAGCGGCACCGAGGGCGCCAGCAGCACACCCAGCGCGCTGGCGCTGGTGACCAGGCCGACGCCGCGCTGCTCCGGATAGCCCGCCTTCGTCAGCAGGGGCAGCAGCAGCCCGCCCAGCGCCAGGATGGTGACCCCGCTGCCGCCGGTGAAGGCGGTGAACGCGGAGCACAGCAGGGCAGCCGCCAGCACGGTGCCGCGCACGGCGCCGCCGAAGGCGGCCAGGAACAGCGCGCTCAGGCGCTGCGCGGCGCCGGTCCGCGCGAAGATCAGCCCGGCCAGGGTGAACAGGGGCAGGGCGGGCAGCGACGGATTGACGGTGATGGCGTAGTGAGACAGGGGGATCGATGCCAGGGGCAGCCCGTCCTGCCAGAAGAGCGCCAGCGCCAGACCCCCGAGCACGGCGAAGATCGGCGCCCCCGCCAGCAGGATGGCCAGCAGCCACAGCAGACCCGGCCACAGCGGCAGGGCGACTTCATCGAAGGCGGCCCCCAGCGCCCAGCCCGCCAGGGGCAGGACCGCGGCGCACGCCACCCGGACCCCGGGCAGCGCGGAGCAGCGCCAGCCCAGCCGGACCCCGAGGATCGCGAAGCCGATCGGCAGGCTGGCCTGCACCCACCACACCGGCACGCGGTAGGCCAGGGGTTGCGCGGCGGGTATTTCGCTGCTCAGGAAACGCCAGCTGGCCAGCGCCAGCAGCCCCGAAATCACCGCGGCGCTGCCGCTGGCAAATGCCTGCACCGCTGCGCGCGTTCGTGCGCCGCCCACCTGCCCCAGGCTGCTGCCCAGCGTCGTCAGATGCCCGTGACGTTCCGCGGCCACCGCGCCGAACATGGCCAGCACCAGGCCGAGGTGCTGCACCAGCACGGGCGCGTTCTCGATGCCCGCGCCCAGCGTGGGGCGCAAGGCGATCTCGACGATGGGGATCACCACCATCAGCGCCAGGGCCAGCGCCGACAGAAGCTCGTCGAACCGCCCCAGCCGCCGCAGCGGCGTGAGTCCCGGCGCGGCCAAGGCCTAGCGCCCCTTGCCGGCGCGCAGGGTGGCGAGATGCCGGAACACTTCGTCGAAGGTGTCGGCCGGCACCATCGTGCCGCGGATGCGCGGGTAGAGCTTCTCGGCGAGTTCGTCCCACTCCTGGCGCTGCTGCGGGCTGGGCCGGTTGACGACGAGTCCGCGCTTCTTCATGGCCTCGACGGCCTCGTCGACTTCCGCCCGGGCCTTGGTGCGCATGCTCACGCCGGCCTTGTCGCCGGCGCTGCGCAGGGCGGCCTGACCGGCGGGAGACATCGCGTCCCAGGCTTTCTGGGTGACCACCAGCGCGCCGACGATCGGCGCCCAGTTGATCTCCAGCATGTGCCGGGCGGTGCTGAAGACCTGGCTGGCCAGCGCGAAGTACGGCGTCGACGGCACGACCTCGATCATGCCGGTCTGGATGGACGGCAGGATGTCGGCGGTCTCCAGCGGCACCGGCGTGTAGCCCAGGCTCTTCATGATGGCCTGCTGCTCGGGTTCGCTGCCCCAGGCGAAGAACTTCATGCCCTTGAAGTCGTCGGGCCGAAAGGCGGGCGCCTTCGAGAAGAAGCGGACCCAGCCGGCATCGCCCCATCCCAGCACGACGAAGCCCCTGGCCAGGAACTTCTGCTCCATGGCCGGGCGCATCTTCTCGCGCACGAAGTCGACTTCTTCCCAGTTTCTGAACAGCAACGGCAGGTTCTGCAGCGCGCTGATGGACGGCTCGATCTCGCGCAGCCCCACCACCGACAGCAGGGCGCCCTGCAGCTGGCCGATGCGCATGCGGCGCGCCAGCTCGGCCTCGCCGCCCTGACTGCCGTCGGTGAAGACGGTGAACTTCGCGCCACCGCCCTGCGCGGCGCGCCAGCTCTCGCCGAGTTCGAGCAGTTGCTGGTGGTAGAGCGAGTTCTTCGGAACCAGGCTGCCGACACGCAGGGAGACCGCGGCGGTCTGGGCCTGAGAGAGGCTGGGCAGGCTGGCCAGCGACAGCCAAGCGGAGGCGCGACGTCTCGACGGGTTCATGGGTTCGTGGTGGTGTCGGGTGAGGCGAGCGGTGAGGGGGGTCAGTGAGGGGGTCAGTGAGGGGGTCAGTGAGGCGATCAGGAGGGGGCCGGGGAGCGCTCAGAAGCGGTCGTCGATGGTCTGCAGCAGCCAGGTCGCGCGTTCGCGCGCCACTTCATTGCCCAGGTCGCGGTGCGTCTCGGCCGCCGCCAGCGCCTGTTGCAGCAAGGCTTCGAAGCCGGCGCGGTCGCCGGCCGGCAGGCTCAGCGCCTCCGCTTTCGCCAGGTAGGCGCCGGCGTTGCGGCCCGCACCGTCGGCGATGGCCCGGTCGAAGTACCGGGCGGCCTGTTGTGGTGAGCCGCCCGGTCGCGCCGCTTCCAGGCTGCCCATCAGGGACGACAGCGCGCCCTCGCCGTGTGCCGGGCTGCGCTCCCAGGCCAGGCGCGCCAGGCGCACGGCCTGTGGCAGATCGGCAATGGTCTCGGGTCGGTCCTTCGACAGGGAGATGTACGCCGCCCAGGACGCGGCAGCCCAGTAGGCCACGCCCACCTGCTCGGCGGGCAGGTGGGCCGCGATGGTCTGGGCCGGTTCGTTCGTGCTGGCCAGGGCCGCGCGCAGTGCGGGGTTGTTCCTGTCCAGGGCGTTCATCGCATGGACATGTGCCCGAAGGTACAGACGCGCTGCCCGTTGGCGCAGACGAAGCGCCGCTCGCGCATCCGTGCTCTCGAGACGGTCGGCCTCGAAGGCCACGAAGGCGTAGGCGTACTGGGTGAAGCCCGCGGCCACCGATTCCGCCAGCGCCAGGTGCCCGGGTGATTGCGCGAGAACCGATTCGGACAGCTTGAGGTAGAAGGCACTGGCTTCGCGCGCCAGCACCAGATCGTCCTCGGCCGTCCGACCCTGGCCGGCGAGCTGGTCGGCGGCGGCGCGCACCAGCAGGGCCTGCGGCGCGCAACCCGCCAGGCCGATGGTCAGAGCGGCCCCCAGTACCCGGCGGGCCCAGCGCCACTGTCGCCCTGCTGCAGCCCCCTGGCGCGATGGCGCCCGCGGCTGCGTATTCAAGCGTTCACCATCGACACTGCGCACCCCTCGGGCGGTTTCAGTCAGCCATCGAAGCTAGCACCGCTTCATGAAGGGGCCGTGACCGATCGCGCCGGCCGGAGTCGTCGGGGCCCGGGCGCGGTGCGTCTGTGCGCCGATCAGCCGGCTGCCGGGGGCGCGCTACTCCACCGTCACGCTCTTGGCCAGGTTCCGGGGTCGGTCCACATCGGTGCCGCGCGCCACCGCGGTGTGATACGCCAGCAGCTGCAGCGCCACCGCATGCGGGATCGGCGAGAGCAGTCCGTAGTGCCCCGGCAGCCGGATCACATGCACGCCCGCCGAGGGCGCGATCAGCGTGTCCTCGTCGGTGAACACATAGAGCTGGCCGTCGCGCGCGCGCACTTCCTGCAGGTTGGACTTGAGCTTCTCGATCAGCGCGTCGTTGGGCGCCACCGTCACCACCGGCATCGCGCTGGTCACCAGCGCCAGCGGCCCGTGCTTGAGCTCGCCGGCCGGGTAGGCCTCGGCGTGCACGTACGAGATCTCCTTGAGCTTGAGCGCGCCTTCGAGCGCGATCGGGTAGTGCAGCCCGCGGCCCAGGAACAGCGCGTTCTCCTTGCGGGCGAACTGCTCGGCCCAGCCGATGATCTGCGGCTCCAGCGCCAGCACCGCGCTGATCTGGGCGGGCAGGTGGCGAAGCGCCTGCCGGTGGGCGTTCAGCTGCTCGTCGTTCTGACGCCCGTGCACCTTGGCCAGCGACAGTGCCAGCAGGTAGAGCGCGGTCAGCTGCGTGGTGAAGGCCTTGGTGGAGGCCACGCCGATCTCGATGCCGGCCCGGGTGATGTAGGACAGCTGCGTCTCGCGCACCAGCGCGCTGGTGGCGACGTTGCAGATCGCCAGGCTGTGCGTCATGCCCAGGCGCTGCGCATGGCGAACCGCCGCCAGCGTGTCGGCGGTCTCGCCGCTTTGCGAGATCGCCACCACCAGGGTCGAGGGGTCGGGCACGCTCGGGTTATAGCGGTACTCGCTGGCGATCTCCACCCGCACCGGCAGGCCGGCGAGCAGCTCGATCCAGTAGCGCGCGACCAGCCCCGCGTAGTAGCTGGTGCCGCAGGCCACGATCAGCACCGAGTCGATGGCCTGAAAGACGCGCCAGGCCGTGTCCCCGAACAGCTCGGGCACGATCGCCTCGACGCCTTCCAGGGTGTCGGAGACCGAGCGCGGCTGCTCGAAGATCTCCTTCTGCATGAAATGGCGGTAGGGGCCGAGTTCGGCGGCGCCCGAGTGCGCCTGCACCGTCAGCACCGGGCGCTCCACCTCACGGCCATCGGCATCGATCACCCAGTGACGCCCCGGCTGGATGTCGACCAGGTCGCCGTCGTGCAGGTAGACGATCCGGTCGGTGACGCCGGCCAGCGCCATCGCGTCCGAGGCCAGGAAGTGCTCCTGGGCGCCCACGCCGATCACCAGCGGCGATCCGAAACGCGCGCCGATCACCCGGTGCGGCTCGGTGCTGCTCAGCACCGCGATCGCATAGGTGCCCTTCAGGCTCGCCACCGCCTGGCGCACCGCCTCGAGCAGGTCATCGGTGTACAGGTGATCGATCAGGTGGGCGACCACCTCGGTGTCGGTCTGGCTGCTGAAGTGGTAGCCGGCCTGCTGCAGCGTCAGCCGCAGCTCGTCGTGATTCTCGATGATGCCGTTGTGGACCACCGCGATGCGGGCCTGTGACTCGGTGGGCGAGAAGTGCGGGTGCGCGTTGGCGGTGACCGGCGCGCCGTGGGTGGCCCAGCGGGTGTGGGCGATGCCGGTGAAGGCGCCCAGCCCGGCCTCGGTGACGGTGGCCCGCAGGTCGGTGACGCGCGAGGTGCTGCGCGAGCGGACCAGGCTGCCCTCGTGATGGACCGCCAGCCCGCAGGAGTCGTAGCCGCGGTATTCGAGCCGCGACAGGCCTTCGATCAGGAGGGGGACGATGTTGCGCGAGGCGGCGGCGCCGACGATGCCACACATGCGGAAGGCCTTTGAAAAGAAGAAAGCCAGATGCTAGTCAGGATTCAATGGAATTAATGTTCAAATGCAGCTTGATTTAATGGATGTATTTCAGTCTCATGCTTCGTTGACCGAATATTTCATATAAGTCAATTTTTAAGATGGGAAAATTCATGACTGACACGCCTGTGCGTGATGTTTCCCCGATCGTCGGGCGTCCTGCGGCGGATCCGGCTCCGCCCAGCGCCCCGGCCACCGTCCTCGATGCGCTCGACCGGCGCATCCTGGCCGAGCTCCAGCGCGATGCCGCGCAGAGCAATCTGGCGCTGGCCGCACGGGTCCACGCCTCGGCGCCAACCTGCCTGCGCCGGGTGCGCCGGCTGGTTCAGGCCGGGGTGATCGAGCGGCAGGTGGCGCTGCTGGCGCCTGGTGCGCTGGGGTCGGTGCTGACCGCCCTGTGCGAGGTGACCCTTGATGCCCAGAACGCCGAACGGCTGGCGGCCTTTCAGGCGCTGGCCTGCCGCGAGCCGGCGGTGACCCAGTGCTACCAGGTGTCGCCGGGCCCCGATTTCCTGCTGGTGGTGCTGCTGCCCGACATGCCGGCATACCAGGCGCTGGCGCAGCGCCTGTTCACCGCCAGCGCCCATGTGCGCAATGTGCGGACCTTTTTCGCGGTCAATCGCGCGAAGTTCGAGACACAAGTCCCCTTCGCCTGACACGGCATCGAAAAGCCGACGACAATAGCGGGTGGTGACCCCTGCCAGTCCCGATCGGGCCGGGTCGCTGCGCCGTCCCGGCGAAACATCCACTACGAACGCGCATCCCATGATCCCCCTTTCAGTCCTCGACCTCGTGCCCGTGCGCCGCGGCGACACGCCCGGCGACGCGCTGCGCAACACCCTCGATCTCGCCCGGCATGCCGAGGACTGGGGTTTCCAGCGCTACTGGATGGCCGAGCACCACAACATGACCGGCATCGCCAGCGCGGCGACCTCGGTGGTCATCGGCTATGTGGCCGCCGGCACCCGTACCATCCGGGTGGGCTCGGGCGGCATCATGCTGCCCAACCATTCGCCGCTGGTCATCGCCGAGCAGTTCGGCACCCTGGAATCCCTGTACCCGGGTCGCATCGACCTGGGGCTGGGCCGGGCCCCCGGCACCGACCAGGTCACGATGCGCGCGATGCGCCGCGACCCCCGGTCGGCCGAGCGCTTCCCGGAAGACGTGATGGAACTGCAGGCCCTGTTCGGCCCGGTCAAGCAGGGGCAGGCCATCCGGGCGGTGCCCGGCGCCGGCCTCGAGGTGCCGCTGTGGATTCTCGGCTCCAGCCTGTTCGGCGCCCAGGTCGCCGCCCATTTCGGGCTGCCCTACGCGTTCGCCTCGCACTTCGCCCCCGACGCGCTGATGCAGGCGATCGATGTCTATCGCGAGCACTTCCGGCCGTCGGCCCAGTCGCAGCGCCCGCACGCGATGGTCGGCGTCAACGTGGTCATCGCCGACACCGACGACGAGGCGCGCCGCCTGTTCACCAGCCTGCAGCAGCGCTTCACCGACATGATGCGCAATGCCCGCGGCCAGTTGCCCCCGCCCATCGACGACATCGAGCAGTACTGGACCCCGGCCGAAAAGGCACAGGTCATGCGCATGCTCACCTGTTCGTTCGTCGGTTCGCGCGATACCGTCAAGCGTGAGCTGGACGGATTCATCGAGGAAACCGGGGCCGACGAGCTGATGGTCAGCGGCGCCATCTTCGATCACGACGCGCGGCTGCGCTCCTACGAACTGCTGGGCGAGATCGCCCACCTGTAGGGCAGCCGCCGGCCGCCCGACCCGACCCGCATCACTCACCTGAAAGAAACCGCATGGACCAGACCCTGCTGGAGTCGCTGAAAGACGGCGTCCTCACCCTCACCCTGAACCGCCCCGAGGCGCGCAACGCGCTCAACCTCGAGATGTCGGCGCTCCTGATCGACGCGCTGCAGCGCGCGCAGTTCGACCCGGCGGTCCGGGTCATCGTGCTGACCGGCGCCGGGGCGGCCTTCTGTGCCGGTGGCGATGTGAAGTCGATGGCCGCGGGTCGCGATGCCAGCCAGAGTTTCGAGCAGCGCGCCACCCGCCTGCGCGATCGCGCCGAGGCCTCGCGCCTGCTCCATGAAATCCCCAAGCCCACCGTGGCGGTGCTGCCGGGTGCGGCGGCCGGCGCCGGGCTGGCGCTGGCGATGGCCTGCGATTTCCGGATCGCGGTCGACAGCGCCCGCCTCACCGTGGCCTTTGCCAAGGTCGGCCTGTCGGGCGACTATGGCGCCAGCTATTTCCTGACCCAGCTGGTGGGTCCGGCCCGGGCCAAGGAACTGATGATGCTCTCGCCGCTGCTCAGTGCCGACGAGGCGCTGGAAGCGGGTCTGCTGAACCGCGTCTATCCGCCGGGTCTGTTCCAGGAACAGACCGCGGCCTTCGTGGCGGCGCTGGCCGGCGGTCCCTCGGTGGCGCTGGGCTACATCAAGCAGAATGTGAATCTGGCCGCGCGCAGCGACCTGCGCACCTCCATCGACAGCGAAGCCGTGCACCAGGTGCGCAGCATGGCCACCGCCGATCACGCCGAGGCCGCCCGCGCCTTCGTCGAGAAGCGTCCGCCGCACTTCATCGGCGGCTGAGCGCGGACCCCGGCCGTTTTTCTTTCCGACAGGAGCTTCCCATGGACATGCCGACCGCCCCGATGACCCGCGAGAAGGTGTGGGCGATGCCGCTCGCCGACATCGATCCGAGCGACGGCTATCTCCACGAGAACGACACCATCGGCTGGTACCTCGAGCGGCTGCGTGAAGAGGACCCGGTCCATTACTGTGCGAACAGCCGTTTCGGGCCCTACTGGTCGGTCACGCGCTACAAGCACATCATGGAGGTCGAGGTGAACCACGCGGTGTTCTCCTCGGACACCGCGCACGGCGGCATCACCCTGATGGAGGCCAAGCCGGGCGAGCGCTTCGCCAGCTTCATCGCGATGGACCCGCCCCGCCACGACGAGCAGCGGCGCACCGTCAGCCCGATCGTGGCACCGGCCAACCTCGCGCTGCTCGAGTCGACCATCCGGGCCCGCGCCTGCGCGATCCTCGACAGCCTGCCGATCGGCGAGGAGTTCGACTGGGTGCACCGGGTGTCGATCGAGCTCACCACCCAGATGCTGGCCACGCTGTTCGACTTCCCCTTCGAGGACCGGCATCTGCTCACCTGGTGGTCCGACATCACCACCGGCCATCCCAAGGCCCGCGGCGCGGTCACCTCCTGGGAGCAGCGCCGCGAGGAACTCGAGAAGTGCCTGGCCTACTTCACCCGCCTGTGGAACGAGCGGGTCAATGCGCCGCCCACCAACGACCTGATCTCGATGCTCGCGCATTCGCCAGCGACCCGGAACATGTCACCCGATGAGTATCTGGGCAATGTGCTGCTGCTGATCGTGGGCGGCAACGACACCACCCGCAACTCGATCACCGGCGGCCTGCTGGCGCTCAACCGGAACCCCGAGCAGTACCGCAAGCTGCGCGAGAACCCGGCGCTGGTGACCAGCCTGGTGCCCGAGATCATCCGCTGGCAGACGCCGCTGGCGCACATGCGCCGCACCGCGCTACGCGACACCACGCTGGGCGGCAAGACCATCCGCCAGGGCGAGCGGGTGGTGATGTGGTACCTGTCGGGCAACCGTGACGAGCAGTCGATCGAGCATGCCGACCAGTTCATCATCGACCGCGCGCGGCCGCGTCAGCACCTGTCCTTCGGATTCGGCATCCACCGCTGCGTGGGCAATCGCCTGGGCGAGCTGCAGTTGCGCATCCTGTGGGAAGAGATCCTGAAGCGGTTCCCGGTGATCGAGGTGACCGGCGAGCCGCGGCGCACGCTGTCGAACTTCGTGCACGGCTTCATGTCGATGCCGGTGCGCATCCCGGCGCGGATCGGCTGAGGCCGGGCAGCGCAAGGCCCTGCGGAGTCAGGGTCGGAGGGGATCAGGGCTCGCGTGGGGCCAGGCCCTGTTAGGGGGCGCTCAGCCGGCGTGCGGATCGGCCACCCGGGGCCACAGCGGCTGGGTGACCCGGGTGTGGGGCAGCCCGGCGAAATCCATCGAACCGGTTCCCGGCGCGCACAGGTAAACCACTTCGCGCGCGATCGGGGCGAAGCCGGCATGAAAGTGCTGGGTCGATTTCACCACCAGCGCCCGGTACTGGCCGGTGTCGATGCCCGCGCCGCGAAAGCATTCCGGATGAAAGCTCTGGATGCGCGAATCGTTGACCACGATGTCGATCGCATCGGCCAGCGCCGGTGAGTCCTGGTCTGCCCCGGCGCCCACGCCCACCCGCAGCCAGGCCACCTGGCCCATCGACGGCAGCGAGCCGCCGAAGGGTTGGCGCACGTCGCGGGCCAGGCCCATCACCCGCACCACCAGGTCGAGCGGATCGCCCGACGAGGGACCGAGCTTGCCGCCGATGCGCATCGCGAGCCTTGCGCCCACGCCGGCGTCATGGGCCAGCGCGGTCGCGGTCGGGTCCCACAGCGGCGACAGCGCGATGCCGCCGACGCCGCGTTCGATCAGCCGGGCCAGCAGGAAGGTCGAGTCCCCGCAGGCGCCGATCCCGGCGTTGTCGGCGGTGTCGGCCAGCACGAAGGGCTTGTCGGCCGGTTCGGCGTTGAGCACATGGTCGATGCCCTGCTCGATGGTGAGCAGCGGCGGCACCATCTGGTCGCGCACCGACCAGATGTGCTCGCCCAGCGTGCGCGCGGTGCGCTGCGCCAGTCCCGGATCGTTGTCGGTGACCACCAGCACCCGCGTGCCGACCTCGGGGGTGTCGCCCCACGGAAAGCCGTGCGCCAGCGACACCGACAGGATGCCGGGCTCGCCTTCGAGCCGCTGCATCTCGCGCACGATGCCCAGCATCGGTTCGCGGGTGGTCGGGTAGAAGCCCAGCATCCGGCAGTCGTGCATCGCCATCGTCGGCTTCAGACCCTCGTCGAGCATGCGCTCGAGCAGGGTGAAGACCTCGGCGGCCCGCTCGGACACGTCGATGTGCGGGTATTCCTTGAAGATCACCAGCGCGTCGGTCGAGTCGACCTTCAGGGCGGTGAGATGGCAATGCAGGTCGAGTTCGCCCAGCACCGGCACCGCCGGCCCGACGAGGGCGCGCACCCGAGCCATCAGGTCGCCTTCGGCATCGGGATAGCCGTCGGCGATCATCGCGCCGTGCAGGTTGAGCAGCACTGCGTCGACCGGCAGCGCGGCCTGCAGGCCCGCCAGGATCTCGTCGCGCAAGGCCTCGTGGGTGGCGCGGGTGGTGTCGCCAGCCGGTGCGGCGAAGGCCGCCAGACCTTCGATCACCTGCCAGCCGCGGGCCTGCGCGCGCTCGCGCCACAGCATGAGCGGCAGCGCGAACAGCGAGGCGGCCTCGCCGTGCTGGCCGTCGCGGATCAGCATGGTTCGGCCGAACAGCCCCAGGCCGGTGGGGATCGGGGAAAACGAATTGGTCTCGGTGCCGAGACAGGCGGTGAACAGGCGTCGTGTCATGGCGCCAAGGATGCGCCCCCCGGCCCGGTGCGGCAACCGCCGGCCGGGCGCGCGGGGATGATTTCGAGACCCGGCGGGATCAGGGCCGGATCAGGCCCATCTTCGCGCCGAAACGGCGCATGCCGTCGAGCCAGCGGTCGTAGCCCTGGGCCTTGCGCTGGAAGTACTCCAGCACCTGCGGGTGCGGCAGGATCAGGAAGGTTTCGGCCTGCATGCCGGCGACCACGCACTCGGCCAGGTCGTCGGCCGAAATCACGCCGTCGTTGCGCGCCGCTGCCGAGCCGGCGCGTCCGGCGATCATCGGCGTGTCCACCGCCTGCGGGCACAGCACCGAGACGCGCACCCCGGCCGCGCCGTGCTGGATGGCCAGCCATTCGGCCAGCGCGATCGCGGCGTGCTTGCTGACCGCATAGGTGGCCGAGGGCAGCGAGGTGAGCAGGCCGGCCGCCGAGGCGGTGTTGAGCAGGTAGCCCTCGCCACGCTCGCGCATGCCGGGGACCACCGCCCGCGCCGCATAGACGTGGGCCATCACATGCACCTGCCAGTTCAGGTTCCAGTGGGCATCGGGCGCCGACTCGTCGCCGTCACGGATCAGGCCGGCGTTCGAGCAGAAGACGTCGATGTGCCCGAAGCTCGCCTGCGCCGCGGCGACGAGCGCGGTGACGTCGGCTTCATGACCGACATCGGCGGCCGCGACCAGGGTCGGCACGCCCGGCTGGTGCCGGGCCAGTTCGTCGGCGAGGCTGTGCAGCGCGGGCGCCTGCGCGGGCAGGTCGGCGAGCACCAGGGCGCGCGGGGTTTCGCGCGCGAAGCGCAGCGCGAGCGCGCGGCCGATGCCGCTGGCCGCGCCGGTAATCACGATCGTCTTGCCGGAAAGGTTCATTCGGGTGTCCTGGGGAGGCGGTCGGTGGCCGATGCGCTCAGGCGGCCGGGATCGGGGTCGACTGCCAGGAAACCATCTGCCAGCCGCCGTTGCGGCGCGCCCAGACCTGCAGGTAGCGGGTCACGAAGTCCTTGGCGCCGGACTTCACCACCACCTGGATGCGCGCATCGCCGTCGACCAGCGCCATGTCGCCGAACATCCGGAACTCGCGCCGGATCTGGGTGATCTCGCGGTAGTCGTAGAAGCCGGTGCAGGCACGCTCGATGTAGAGCGCCTTGTCCTCGGCGGTGGCGCTGCTGTGGACATAGAGCAGATCGTCGCCGAACAGCTCGCGCAGGGTGGCGGCGTCCTTGGCGATGGTGGCGGCGCAGCGGCGGGCGTCGGCCTGCTCGATCGCCTGGATGTCCTGGGTGCTCATGCGGGGTCTCCTGAAGGGGGGTTCGGTTCGGCAACGCGGTGCCGCGCAACGGTGGCGCCGAGAATAGCGCAGTCGTTCAGCGCGCTGGATACACGCATCGAAAACCGACATAGACCACGTGGAACCGTGCCGGTTTCCACTGCATGCCCTCGAGCCGCGTCTGTGCCGCGCCATACCACCAGGACCCGCCTGCGGTCAGGCGCTCGTCGCCGCGCGCATCGGCGAGCCATTCCCAGAGATTGCCGGCCATCTCGTGCAGCCCGTTGACGCCGGCCACGGTCGCCCCCGCCGGGGCGTGGCGCTCGAAGCCGTCGCCGTCGCCGGCGAGGTTGGCGCCCCGGGTGCTGTCGCCGGTCGGGTACGGATAGGTTCGACCGGTCACCAGCGGTGCGGGTGGTGTCGCGCGTTGCTCGGTGTAGGCGGCTCGCGCCCACTGGTCGCGGGACGGCAGCTGCCCGCCCGCCCAGCGGCACAAGGCGTCGGCTTCGAACCAGTCGAGGTGCGCGGCCGGATCGTCGGGCCGCGCCGGGCGACCCGATGGCGCCCGGAAGGTCCAGCCGGGGCGCCGCTCCCAGCCCGCGCCCCATTCGAAGCCGCCGCCGGCCTGCTCGGCACTGGTGGTGCGGCCGGTCGCCTTCAGGAAATTCGCGACGCGCGCGACGGTGACTTCGGTGCGGTCGATGCGAAAGGCGCCGAGGTCGATGGTGTCGGGGGTGGCCGATGCGGTGGAAGCGGCTAGCGTGAGCAGCAGCCCTGGCAGTGTCCGCCAGCGGGGGCGGCGGGCGATCGGCGAAGTGGATCGGGCGGACGGCAGCTTGCCGAGCACCCGATCCGCCGAGTACGGGACCCGATCAAGCTGGCGTGTCCTGACCCGGTTTTCCAAGTAGGTCGAGCTCATCCTCGGTACCCTCGATGAACAACTTCGGCTTGGACATGACGTCCGACAGGAAGGTCGACTCGGCCGCCAGGCGGGATCGCCATTCAGCGCAAGAGAAGACTTTCGGATTGATTTCCCGCCCCAATGCCTCCTGGGCTGGGTAGAGCGCCTTGGTGACTTCGCCGAAGTCGACAGCGCCGATGACAATCACATCAACATCGCTAGCGGCTTGCTCGGCCCCACGAGCAACGGAACCAAAGACGAACGCGACAGTGATCCGTTTGGCCAGCGGTGCGAGCGCGTCGCGCAGTACGTCGACCAGTCCGACCGTCTTTTGCAGCAGTGCCCGAAGTTCCGGGTAGACCGGATGGCGAGTGTTGGCGCAGTAGTGGACCTGATTGCCGACGGCCAGTCTGTCCAGGATGCCGGTGGCGTGCAGCAGTGCCAGTTCCTTGCTCATCGCACCGGCGCTGCAATGAGTCAGGCGGGCGATCTCCCGGGCGTGAAGCCGGCGTTCCGGAGTCGGCAGGAGAAGCGCCAACGCCTTCCGACGGTAAGCTGCAGGGAACAGGAGTTCGGATACCGATATGTCGGAAGCCGTCATGGGGGTGATCTGATTGATCGTCTTAATGGATTGATTGTATTTTTTAAAAGAACAATCGATCAACATGAAAGATCGATCGTATCCGTAAGAAGAGTGATTACGCTCTATTTTGATCCTGCCTTTTCTAGCCGGTTCGCGTCCAGCGCAGCGACTCAGGCCGCCGCCGTCGCGTACTGCACGAACAGATCCCCGGGCAGCGCATGCGCCAGTCGCCAGCGTATCGCCATCGGCATTTCCGACCGATGTTCGATGTACGTTCCCGGCCCAAGAAAGTGAAAGGCCCGTTCGGACGTGTTCGGCCGCCCGAAGAGCATCACCGCTGAGCCGAGCGCCGCATGGTGCTGATATCGCTGTCCGGTCGGGCTCTCGGCGCGGGTGCGCGACTGGCTTTCCCAGTGGAGCGTCGAGGGGCCGATCGCATAGTCCCGGTAGCGGGTATTGGGCGAGAAGCTCCCGGCCGACTTGTCGAGCGTGAGTGCGAACAGATCCCCGTGCGCACCGATCCGCAGGTCTTTCGCCGCGTTGGTAAAGTCCGCCTTCGGCCTGACAACCCAATCGATAAAGATCCCTGAATGCCTGCGCTGACGATACCGGGCTTGATGGTTGCAAAGGCCGCAGTCGCGAAGGCAGGCATTGTCCTTTGCGTGCTGCTGCTGCTGCCGACGGCCGCCTCCGCCCAGGAGATGGTGCGCGTTCCGGCCGGGCCCTTCACCCTGGGCAGTGACGACGGGCCTGCCGACGAGCAGCCGGCCCACGCCGTCACGCTCGAGTCGTTCGAGATCGACCGGATTCCCGTGCGAAACCGCGAGTTCGCCCTGTTCCTGACGCAACACGGCCCGGTGGCGCCGGATGGGCGGCGCTTCTTCGATTGGGACGATCGCGACGCGCGCATCGGCCGTGAGACCGGTGGCTGGCGCGCTCACCCAGGCCACGAGGACCACCCGGTCGTGGAGGTCAGTTGGCTGGGTGCGCACGCCTACTGTCGGTGGCTTGGCAAGCGGCTGCCGACGGAGGCCGAGTGGGAGAAGGCCGCCCGCGGCGCCGATGGACGTCGCTACCCGTGGGGAAACGCGGCGCCGGCGCCGCGCCAAGGCCAGTTCGCCAGGGGCTACAACGAAACGGCTGCTGCGGGCCGACATCCCGATGGCGCGAGTCCCTACGGCGCTCTCGACATGGCGGGCAACGTCTGGCAATGGGTGTCCAGCGCGTACCGGCCTTACCCCTACCGGCCAGACGACGGCCGCGAGGCAGCCGATTCTTCGCCCGAGGTTCGCGCGACGCGTGGCGGCGGACACGACTCGACGGCGCAGGAGATCCGCACGACCGAGCGCGGCCGGAATCTATCGAGGGCGCCGCGCGCCGGGCACCACAACATCGGCTTTCGTTGTGCGCGATGACCGCTGTTCGACATCGACCTGCAGCGCTGCCCGCGGACAGGAATTTCCAACGCCCTCGCAAGGCCCGGCAGGGGCAGCAAGGGCCATGGGCTGGGGGCTGCACGACGTGAAGACGCCCATTTGGACGCGGGTGTGAACGCTGCCGGGCTGCGAGCAGCCGCGGGTCCGTTTCAGCGACCGGTTAAGTATCAGCGATGAGGACATAACTGCCTCGAATCAGTTGGGTGAGTTCTCGTTCAACCGCAGGGACGAGCGGTAGCAGGTACGGTAGTTCGTTCGACACTGCATACAACACAAGAACCGCCAGCGGAAGCGATGTAGTGTTCTGCTGATACGGCAAATTCTTGTCCACGGTAATCAACGCATCGAAGCGTTGCGCAGCCAGGGCGAGCAATTGACCGTTCTTTACGCCTGCCCAGCCTTCGAGGACGACCGTTGAGACCTCGTGCGACGCGAACTCGCGGCGCAGGCGAGCGGGGACACATTCATCAAGCAACAGGCGCATCGGCTGCCAGGCTTTCACGCGCAGCTTCAAGAACCGCCACGGCCAGCTCGCGCGTGATGGATGGGAAGTCGGCGAGAAAGTCTTCAAGGGACGATGCGCCCTCGAGATAGTCGAAGAGGTTTTTCACCGGCACGCGCGTACCCGTGAAACACAGGGCGCCGCTCATGATTTCCGGGTCGCGGCTGACGAGAGATGCATCCATTACGGCCTCCTTTGCCAAAGTCTACCCTCAGGAACTGGCCCGGCGCGGAATCACATGCTTGACGCAGAGTTGAGCGGGCGACGTTGGTGGCGGTCCGTTCCAACGTCGGTGCGGCCAGGCATTTCAAACGCCCTGACCAGGCCCGGCAGGGGCAGCAAGGGCCATGGGCTGGGGGCTGCACGACGCGAAGGCGTCCGATCGGACGCACCCGGGAGCAGTCTCCAAAGGGGTGGCGATGCCGTCAACGAGACTGTCTCCCGCCGGCCTCGCCGCGCCGGAGTGCGCGGCGAGAGGGCGGTGCGGATGGCGTCGAGCGGCGGTCCGGCCGGCGAACCGCCGCAGCGGGACCGCCGCGGCGCTCAGCCCTTCGGGGCGGGCTTGGTGGTCGGTTTCGCCGGCGCAGTGGGCGCGGGCTCGACCGCGAGCACCATCGCCTCGGTGATCACCGCGCGGACCTCGCCGCCCACCTTGATCTTCGACATGTCCACAGTCTCGGGCACCGAGACGCGCACCGTGCGGTGCACGCCACGCAGCGTCGCCGTCCGGGCCTTGCGGTCCAGGTCCTCGATGACCGCGAGGACTTCGACCGTGCGCACCGCGCCGACGCCGGGCGCACCGCCCGCCGGGGCCTTCGCCACGGCGTTCGACTCGACGCGCTCGCGGATGCCGCTGGCGGTGGCCGGCTCGAGCCGGGCCGCGACCGCCATGACGTGGCGGATCAGCAGCGTGTCACCGACGTTGACCTGGTCGAAGTTCTTCACGTCGGCGGGCACGGCGACGGTCGTCAAATGGCCATTCGGGCCGCGCAGCGTCGCGGTGCGGGCGACCTTGTCGATCTCGACGAAGCGCGCGCGCACCGTGACTTCGCCGGCGGCGCCACGGGCGCCGGGTGCGGCGGCCGTGGCGGTGGTGACGGCGGCGCTCTGCGCGAAGGCTGCGGCGGGAAGCGCGAGGGCGCAGGTGATGAGCAACGAGGCAGTGCGGTTCATGGGATTCCAGTTCTCTTTTGTTGGTCAATCGGATCGAGCGCGCACGGCGGTAGCCCACCACGAGGCCGCGAGCTTACCGCCGAGCGGGCCCGGCCGTCGAACCGGGGTGCGCGGACAGGAATTGCCAACGCCCACGCAAGGCCCGGCAGGGGCAGCAAGGGCCATGGCAGCGGATCGGAGCGGTTGGGGGCTTGATCTTCTGGTGCAGGGAGCCACGAGGCAAGACCTGACGCCTTCATCGCGTCATCGTGCTTGATTGATCTGTCAAACTTGGGTGGCTATCATTGGTATCTATTTCCAGGGGGCGCAGATGGAAACCGCAAAGCTCTTCTTTTCTGGCCGAAGCCAGGCCGTCCGCTTGCCCAAGGCCTACCGCTTCGAGGGTACCGAGGTCGTGGTCAAGCGCTTTGGGGGTGGTGTGTTGCTGCTTCCAGTCGCCGCGCCGTGGCTGGCGCTGTTCCAGGCGCTGGACGAGTTTGAGCCCGGCTTCCATCTGGAGCGCGATCAACCCGCGCCGCAGGAGCGAGCCGAGTGGGACGCGCCGTGATCTACATGCTCGACACCAACATCTGCATCTACATCATCAACAAGCGTCCGCCGCAGGTTCGTGCCCATTTCGAAGGCCTGCGCTACGGTCAGGTCGTGGTGTCCAGCATCACCGGCGCTGAACTGGCCTTCGGCATCGCCAAGAGTGGGTCGGTGCGAAACCGGGAAGCCCTTGAGAAGTTTCTCGCGCCGCTCGAAGTGCTGCCCTTCGACTCGCAGGCGATGTACGCCTACGGCACGCTGCGGGCGCAGCTCCAGGCCAGCGGGCAGCCGATCGGCGCCCTGGACACCTTGATCGCTGCACACGCGCTGGCGGTCGGTGCCACGCTGGTCACCAACAACCTGACCGAGTTTGACCGCGTGCCGGGTCTGGGGTGCGAGAACTGGGTCTGAGCGAGGGTTGTGCGGGAGCGCCCCGGCTCCCGCCGCTCACATGCTGCGCCGGTACTGCCCCCCCACCTCGAACAGCGCGTCGGTGATCTGACCCAGCGAGCAGCAGCGCACCGCGTCCATCAGCACCTCGAACACATTGCCGTTGTCGATCACGGTGCGCTTCAGGCGCGCCAGCATCGCGGCGGCCTCGGGCGCGTGGCGCTGCTGGAAGTCGGCCAGGCGCGCCAGCTGCGAGCGTTTTTCCTCATCGGTCGAACGGGCCAGCTCCAGCTTGGTCGGGGTCACGTCGCCCTTCGGGTTGCGGAAGGTGTTCACCCCGATGATCGGGTACTCGCCGGTGTGCTTGAGCATCTCGTAGTGCATGCTCTCGTCCTGGATCTTGCCGCGCTGGTAGCCGGTCTCCATCGCGCCCAGCACGCCGCCGCGTTCGGCGATCCGCTCGAACTCGCCCAGCACCGCTTCTTCCACCAGCTCGGTCAGCTCGTCGACGATGAAGCTGCCCTGCAGCGGGTTCTCGTTCATCGCCAGCCCCCACTCGCGGTTGATGATCAGCTGGATCGCCATCGCCCGGCGCACGCTGTCCTCGGTGGGCGTGGTGATCGCCTCGTCGAACGCATTGGTGTGCAGGCTGTTGGCGTTGTCGTAGGTGGCGATCAGCGCCTGCAGCGTGGTGCGGATGTCGTTGAACTGGATCTCCTGCGCGTGCAGGCTGCGCCCGCTGGTCTGGCAGTGGTATTTCAGCTTCTGGCTGCGGTCGTTGGCGCCGTAGCGGTCGCGCATCGCCACCGCCCAGATGCGCCGCGCGACGCGGCCCATCACCGTGTACTCCGGGTCCATGCCGTTGCTGAAGAAGAAGCTCAGGTTGGGCGCGAAATCATCGATCGACATGCCGCGCGCCAGATAGGCCTCCACGAAGGTGAAGCCGTTGGACAGCGTGAAGGCGAGCTGGCTGATCGGGTTGGCCCCGGCCTCGGCGATGTGATAGCCGCTGATGCTCACCGAGTAGAAGTTGCGCACATCGTTGTGCACGAAATATTCGGCGACATCGCCCATCACCTTCAGCGAGAACTCGGTGCTGAAGATGCAGGTGTTCTGGCCCTGGTCTTCCTTCAGGATGTCGGCCTGCACCGTGCCGCGCACCGACGACAGCGTGCGCGCCCGGATGGCGGCGGCCTGCGCCGCGTCGGCCGGCTCGCCGTGGGCCTCGCGGAACTGCTCGAGCTGCTGGTCGATGGCGGTGTTCATGAACATCGCCAGGAGAGTGGGCGCCGGCCCGTTGATCGTCATGCTCACGCTGGTGGCCGGGTCGCACAGGTCGAAGCCGGCGTACAGCACCTTCATGTCGTCGAGCGTGGCGATGCTCACACCGCTGTTGCCCACCTTGCCGTAGATGTCGGGGCGCAGCGCCGGATCGTGGCCGTACAGCGTGACGCTGTCGAAGGCGGTCGACAGCCGCTTGGCGGGCATGCCGGCCGACAGCAGCTTGAACCGGGTGTTGGTGCGAAACGGGTCGCCCTCGCCGGCGAACATGCGGGTCGGGTCCTCGCCCTCGCGCTTGAAGGCGAACACGCCGGCGGTGTAGGGAAATGAGCCGGGCACGTTTTCCAGCAGCAGCCACTTGAGCAGCTCGCCGTGGTCCTCGTAGGTCGGCAGCACCACCTTGCGGATGCGGGTGCCCGAGAGGCTGCGGCGGGTGAGCTCGGTGCGGATCTCGCGATCGCGAACCTTCACCACGAATTCATCGCCGGCATAGGCCTGGCGCAGCTGCGGCCAGCCGGCCAGCAGCTCGCGGGCCGGCGCGTCGAGCCGGGCCTCGCGCAGCGCCGCCTGTTCGTCGAGCGCCTGCACCGCGCGCACCTTGTCGGGATTGGCTTCGAGCAGCATGCGCTGGCTCTCGCGCAGCTGCTGCGCTTCGCGCGCCAGGCGGGCCTGCTGGCGCGCCCGCAGCTTGTAGCCACGCACCGTGTCGGCGATTTCGGCCAGGTAGCGGCTGCGCGCGGCCGGCACGATCACCACCTGGCTCGAGGAATGGCGCGCGACCACCGCCGGCAGGCGGTGCATCGGGTTACCGTCCGGGCCGGTCAGCGGCAGCTGCAGCCCCAGTTCGCGCAGGCGCACCAGCATGCCCTGGTAGAGCGCGGTCACGCCGTCGTCGTTGAAGCGGCTGGCCTGGGTTCCCCACACCGGCATCTCGTCGGGGCGGCGCGTCCACAGCTCGCGGTTGCGCTGGTACTGCTTGGCGACATCGCGCAGGGCATCGGCCGCGCCCTTGCGGTCGAACTTGTTGATCGCCACGAAGTCGGCGAAATCGAGCATGTCGATCTTCTCGAGCTGGCTGGCCGCGCCGAACTCGGGGGTCATCACATAGAGCGTGGCGTCGACCAGCGGCACGATCGCCGCGTCGCCCTGGCCGATGCCCGAGGTCTCGACCACGATCAGGTCGAAGCCCGCCACCTTGCAGGCGGCGATGACGTCGGGCAGCGCCTGGCTGATCTCGCTGCCGGCCTCGCGGGTGGCCAGCGAGCGCATGAACACGTTCGGGTGGTTGATCGCGTTCATCCGGATGCGGTCGCCCAGCAGCGCGCCGCCGCTCTTGCGCCGGGTCGGGTCGACCGAGATGATCGCCAGGCGCAGCCGGTCGTCCTGGTCGAGCCGGAAGCGGCGCACCAGTTCGTCGGTCAGCGAGCTCTTGCCGGCGCCACCGGTGCCGGTGATGCCCAGTGCCGGGGTGCGAACCGAGTCGGCGCGCCGATGCAGGTCCTGGCGCAGCGCGGCGAAGCCGGCCGCGTCCAGGCCGTCGGGCGGGGTGCCGTTCTCGAGTGCGGTGATCAGCTGCGCCAGCGCGCGGCGCGAGCCGGCCAGCGCCGGGTCGGCCGGGGAAGCGGACCCGGACGCCGCGCCGGGCGCCGGCGCGATGATCGCCTCCAGCGTGGTCGGCGCCAGCGCCGCCAGGTTGCGGTCGCAGCGCTGGATCATGTCGCCGATCATGCCGGCCAGACCCAGCCGCTGGCCGTCCTCGGGCGAGTAGATGCGCGTCACGCCGTAGTCGTGCAGCTCGCGCAGCTCATCGGGGACGATGACGCCGCCGCCGCCGCCGAACACCCGGATGTGACCGGCGCCGGCTTCGCGCAGCAGGTCGATCATGTACTTGAAGTACTCGACGTGGCCGCCCTGGTAGGAGCTGACCGCGATGCCGTGGGCGTCTTCCTGCAGCGCGCAGTCGACGATCTCCTGCACCGAGCGGTTGTGCCCCAGGTGGATCACCTCGCAGCCCATGCTCTGGAGGATGCGCCGCATGATGTTGATCGACGCGTCGTGCCCGTCGAACAGCGACGCCGCGGTGACGATCCGGACCTTGTGGGTGGCACGGTATTCGGCGAGTCGTTTCGCCTCGGATAGGTCGGTCATGGCGGGCCTCGATAGGGTGGGGCGGTTCAGGCAGTCACGCCCCGGGCGCTGCTGCGGTGTCGGACCCCGGATTCTAGGAGAGCCTGAGGTTGACGTAAACGTCACTCGTCACGCTGTCGTATCCTTTGCCCCTCGAAATTCCAGGATCCAGGACACCAGACATGAGCATTCAGACCATCGGCATCATCGGCGCAGGCACCATGGGCAACGGCATCGCGCAGGCCTGTTCGGCCGCCGGACTGCAGGCCGTGCTGCAGGATGTGAGCGAGCCGGCGCTGGCGCGCGCGCTCAAGACCATCAGCGGTTCGCTCGACCGGGCGGTGCGCAAGGGCACCCTCACCGAGGAGGCCAAGGCCGCGGTGCTGGGCCGCATCCGCACCACCACCGCCGCCCAGGACCTGGCCGAGGCCGACCTGGTCATCGAGGCGGCCACCGAGAACGAGGCGATCAAGATCCGCATCCTGCAGGCGGTCGATGCGATCGCGCGGCCCGGCACCATCATCGCCACCAACACCTCGTCGATCTCGATCACCCGCCTGGCCGCCGCCACCCAGCGCCCGGACCGCTTCGTCGGCATGCACTTCTTCAACCCGGTCCCGGTGATGGCGCTGGTCGAGATCATCCGCGGCCTGCGCACCTCCGAGGCCACCGTCGAGGCGGTGGCCGACCTGGCGCGCACGCTGGGCAAGACCCCGATCGGCGTGAAGAACAGCGCCGGTTTCGTGGTCAACCGCATCCTGTGCCCGATGATCAACGAGGCCATCTTCACCCTGCAGGAGGGGCTGGCCAGCGCCGAGGAGATCGACGCCGGCATGCGCCTGGGCTGCAATCACCCGATCGGGCCGCTCGCGCTGTGCGACCTGGTCGGACTGGACGTGCAACTCGCGGTGATGGACGTGCTCTACAGCAACTTCAACGACTCGAAATACCGGCCCGCCCCGCTGCTGCGCGAGATGGTCGATGCCGGCATGCTCGGGCGCAAGACCGGGCGGGGCTTCTACACTTACGAGAAGTAGGCCGGCGCGGGGCCGATGCCCCCGCACGTTGTGCGGTGGTCAGCCACGAGTCAGGTCCCTGCGGTTTAATGTTGGCAAATACAGAACAACAGGCAAGTGCCGGGAGACAGCCGCATGACCCAGGTTTCGGATGAGGCCGCGCAGGTGCGCGAGCTGGGGAACACCACGTTTCCCCGGCTGGCCATCCGGCATGCGGCCGAGCGGCCCCTGGCGCCGGCGCTGCGCCAGAAATCGCTCGGCATCTGGCAAACCCTGAACTGGCACGACCTGAAGGTCGAGGCCGAGGCGATCGCCGCCGGTCTGTCGAGCCTGGGCGTGACCCGGGGCCGCCATGTGGCGCTGGTCGGCGAGAACCGGCCGCGTCTGTACGCCGCCATGATCGCGGTGCAGTCGCTGGGCGCGATCGCGGTGCCGATGTACCAGGATGCCGGTGCCGCCGAAATGGCGTTTGTCTGCGACAACGCCCGCATCGAGCTCGCGATCGTCGAGGACCAGGAGCAGGTCGACAAGCTGCTCGAGGTCTGCGAGCAACACCCGGCGCTGGCCCACATCGTCTACCTCCAATCGCGCGGCCTGCGCAGCTACAGCCAGCCGCAGCTCATGGCCTGCGAGGCGCTGATGGAGACGGGTCGGGGCCTGCTGCGCAATCACCCCGGGCTCGTTCAGGCGCAGATCGATCTGGGCTCGCCGGACGATCCGGCCGCCCTGTTCTACACCTCGGGCACCACCGGCACGCCCAAAGGCGTGATCCACACCCATCGCAACCTGATCGCGATGTCGGCGGTGGCCTCGCAGATGGAAGGCCTGAACGCCAGCGAGGAAGTGATGGCCTACCTGCCGATGGCCTGGCTGGGGCAGAACATCTTCTCCTATGCCCAGTGGCTGGTGAACGGCTTCACCGTCAACTGCCCCGAGTCGCAGACCACCGTCACCGCCGACATGCGCGAGATCGGCCCGACCTATTACTTCGCGCCGCCGCGGGTGCTCGAGGCGTTGCTCACCCAGGTCACCATCCGGATGGAGGATGCGGCACCGTTCAAGCGCCGGCTGTTCGCGTTCTTCATGACGCTCGCGCGCCGGGTGGGCGAGCGAATCCTCGATGGCGATGCCTCGGTGGGCGCGGGCGACCGCCTGCTCTACGGGCTCGGGTCGCTGCTCATCTACGGCCCCCTGCGCAACTCGCTGGGCATGAGCCGGGTGCGCCTGGCCTACACCGCCGGCGAGGCGATCGGCCCGGATCTGTTCGTGTTCTTCCGCTCGCTGGGCATCAACCTCAAGCAGCTCTATGGCTCCACCGAGACCGCGGTCTTCGTGTGTGTGCAGCCCGACGGCCAGGTGCGCGCCGACACGGTGGGCCCGCCGGTGCGCGGCGTCGAGCTGCGGGTGGCCGACAGCGGCGAGGTGCTGGTGCGCACGCCTGGGTTGCTGCTCGAGTACTACCGCGACCCGCAAGCCACCGCCGAGGTCCGCGATGCCGACGGCTGGTACCACACCGGCGATGCCGGCTACCTGGACGCCAGCGGGCACCTGCGCATCATCGACCGGGCCAAGGACGTCGGCAAGCTGTCTGGCGGCCAGCTGTTCGCACCGAAATACGTCGAGAACAAGCTCAAGTTCTTCCCGTTCATCAAGGAGGCGGTAGCCTTCGGCGACGGTCGCGACCGGGTGGTGGCCTTCGTGAATATCGACTTCGAGGCCTGCGCCAACTGGGCCGAGCGGCGCAATCTGTCGTATGCCGGCTACCTCGACCTGGCCTCGCGCGACGAGATCCAGGGGCTGATTCGCGAGTGCGTCGAGAAGGTCAATGCCGACCTGGCCGCCGATCCGGTGATGGGCGCCTCGCAGGTCGCCCGCTTCCTGGTCCTGCACAAGGAACTCGACGCCGACGACGAGGAACTCACCCGGACCCGCAAGGTGCGCCGGCGCTTCATCGCCAGCAAGTACGACGTCCTGGTCCAGGCGCTGCAGGACGGCCTGCCCGAGCAGTTCATCGAGACCCGGGTGCGCTTCGAGGACGGCCGCGAGGGCGCGGTGTCGGCCACCCTCAAGCTCGCCGACGCCCGGACCTTCGCCATCACCGCCGCGCCGCGCGCGGCCTGACCGACCTCACCGGACCGGCCCCATGAACCAACGCAAGATCGGCGACGTGATCCTCGACCTCAAGAACATCTCGCTGTCGTTCGGCGGGGTCAAGGCGCTCACCGAGATCTCCTTCGATGTGCGCGAGCACGAGATCCGCGCCATCATCGGCCCCAATGGCGCCGGCAAGAGCTCGATGCTCAACGTCATCAACGGCGTCTACACGCCGCAGCAGGGCGAGATCGTCTTTCGCGGGCGCCACTTCAACCGGATGAGCTCGCGCCAGGTCGCCGAGATGGGCGTGGCGCGCACCTTCCAGAGCCTGGCGCTGTTCAAGGGCATGAGCGTGCTCGACAACATCATGGCCGGGCGCAACCTGCGGATGAAGTCGGGCATCCTGGCCCAGATGCTGCGGATCGGGCCGGCCGAGCGCGAAGAGTTCGCGCACCGCGAACAGGTCGAGCGCATCATCAATTTCCTGCAGATCCAGAACTACCGCAAGACGCCGGTCGGGCGGCTGCCCTACGGCCTGCAGAAACGCGTCGACCTCGGCCGCGCGCTGGCGATGGAGCCCAGCCTGCTGCTGCTCGACGAGCCGATGGCCGGCATGAACATGGAGGAGAAGCAGGACATGAGCCGCTTCATCCTCGACGTCAACGACGAGTTCGGCACCACCATCGTGCTGATCGAGCACGACATGGGCGTGGTGATGGACATCTCCGACCGGGTGGTGGTTCTCGACTACGGCCGCAAGATCGGCGACGGCACCCCCGACGAGGTGCGCAACAACCAGGACGTCATCTCGGCGTACCTCGGCGTGGCTCACTGAGTGGCCGCTTCACCACAGGAAACAGCGCGATGAATCTCGGATTTCTGCTGGAAGTGGCCCTGGGCGGGCTGATGGCCGGGGTGCTGTATTCGCTGGTGGCACTGGGCTTCGTGCTCATCTTCAAGGCCTCCGGCGTGTTCAATTTTGCCCAGGGTGCAATGGTGCTGTTCGCGGCGCTGTCGATGGCCCGGCTGTCGGAGTGGATCCCCGGCTGGCTGGGCATCGACAACCTCTGGCTGTCCAACGGCCTGGCGTTCGCGCTGTCGGTGATCATCATGATCCTGCTCGCGGTGGTGATCGAGCGCATCGTGCTGCGTCCGCTGGTCAACCAGGAGGGCGTGGTGCTGCTGATGGCTACCCTGGGCGTCACCTACTTCATGGACGGGCTGGGCCAGACGCTGTGGGGCTCGGACATCTACAAGATCGACCTGGGCATCGCCAAGGAGCCGCTGCTGCTGTTCGAGGGCACTTTCCAGGGCGGGGTGCTGGTCAACCGCGACGACATCGTGGCGGCGGTGATGGCCACCGTGCTGGTGTTCGTGCTGGCGCTGTTCTTCCAGAAGACTGCCACCGGTCGCGCGCTGCGCGCGGTGGCCGACGACCACCAGGCCGCGCAGTCGATCGGCATCCCGCTGAACCGCATCTGGGTGATTGTCTGGTCGGTTGCCGGCTTCACCGCGCTGGTCGCCGGCATGGTCTGGGGCAGCAAGCTCGGGGTGCAGTTCTCGCTGGCGATCCTGGCCCTGAAGGCCTTGCCGGTGGTGATCCTGGGCGGCTTCACCTCGGTGCCCGGCGCGATTGTCGGCGGGCTGATCATCGGGTTGGGCGAGAAGCTCTCCGAGGTCTATCTCGGCCCGATCATCGGCGGCGGCATCGAGAACTGGTTTGCCTACGTGCTGGCGCTCGGTTTCCTGCTGGTCCGCCCCCAGGGGCTGTTTGGAGAGAAGATCATCGACCGCGTCTGACGCGCGACGATGCTTCGGTGAGGACGACATGCTCTATCGAGAGAACGGCCAGTTCAAGTCCAGCTACCGGGCCGACCAGCAGATCTTCCCGATCTTCCAGGACCGGGTGGTGCTCGCGCTGTTCATCGCCTTCGCCTTCATCGGCGTGCCGCTGCTGGCCAGCGAATATGTGTTCAAGGCACTGCTCATCCCCTTCCTGATCCTGTCGCTGGCCGCCATCGGGCTGAACCTGCTGGTGGGCTATTGCGGCCAGATCTCGCTGGGTTCGGGCGCCTTCATGGCGGTGGGCGCCTATTCGGCCTACAACCTCGTTCTGCGCATCCCGGAACTCAACGTCATCGTCGCCTTCATCCTCGCCGGCCTGATCGCGATGGTGATCGGCATCCTGTTCGGGGTGCCCAGCCTGCGCATCAAGGGCCTGTACCTGGCGGTGGCGACTCTGGCCGCGCAGTTCTTTTCCGACTGGCTGTTCACCCGGGTCAAATGGCTGAGCAACGACTCCACCTCGGGCTCAGTGCAGGTCCCGGTCATCGAGATCTTCGGCTACGCGATCCAGACCCCGGCCCAGAAATACCTGTTCGTGCTGGCCTTCGTCGCGGTGTTCGCGCTGATGGCCAAGAACCTGGTGCGCGGGCACATCGGGCGCTCCTGGATGGCGATTCGCGACATGGATGTGGCGGCCTCGGTGATCGGCATCCGACCGATGCACGCCAAGCTCACCGCTTTCGCGCTGAGTTCCTTCTTCATCGGGGTGGCGGGCGCGCTGTGGGGCTTCGTCCACCTGGGTTCCTGGGAGGCGCTGGCCTTCGATGTGAACCGCTCGCTCAATCTGCTGTTCATGATCATCATCGGCGGGCTCGGTTCGATCGCCGGCAGTTTTCTGGGGGCCGCGTTCATCGTGGTGCTGCCGATCCTGCTGAACCAGGTGCCGGCGTGGCTCGGCCTGCCGCTGTCGACCTCGATGACCTCGCACCTCGAATTCATGATCTTCGGCGCGCTGATCGTGTTCTTCCTGATCGTCGAGCCGCACGGACTGGCGCGGCTGTGGTCGATCGCCAAGGAAAAGCTGCGTCTTTGGCCGTTTCCACACTGACAGGCCGCCTGCGGGCCGACGGATGCTCTGTTCCCTGTTGCTGATTTTTCATTCCAATAATCCAAGGAGATTCCCATGAGGCAGACAGTTCGCCAGACCCTGACGGTCGCTGCGATGGCCGCCGCCACACTGCTGGCCCCGTCCGCGCCGGCTTTCGCGCAGGCCAAGGACGCCGCCAAGGCGCCGGCCGCGGCGTCGGCCAAGGAGCAGTTCATTCCGGTGTTGTCGTACCGCACCGGCGCCTACGCGCCCAACGGCATCCCGTTCGCCAACGGTTTCGTCGACTACCTCAAGCTCATCAACGCCCGCGATGGCGGCATCAACGGCGTCAAGATCACTTTCGAGGAATGCGAGACCGGCTACGCCACCGACCGTGGTGTCGAGTGCTACGAGCGTCTCAAGGGCAAGGGCCCCACCGGCGCGGCACTGGTCAATCCGCTGTCCACCGGCATCACCTTCGCGCTGACCGACAAGAGCTTCGGTGACAAGATCCCCCTGCTCACCGGCGGCTACGGGCTGTCGGCATCGGCCGAGGGCCGGGTCTTCAAGTGGAACTTCATCCTGGGCGGCAGCTACTGGGTCGCGGCCGACATCGTGCTGCAGCACATCGGCGGACGCGAAGGCGGAATGGACAAGCTCAAGGGCAAGAAGATCGCCTACGTCTATCACGACTCGCCGTACGGCAAGGAGGCGATCCCGCTGATGGTCGAGCGCTCCAAGATGCACGGTTTCGAACTGCTGCAGCTGCCGGTCACCCACCCGGGTGTCGAGCAGAAGGCCACCTGGCTGCAGATTCGCCAGCAGCGGCCCGACTATGTGGTGCTGTGGGGCTGGGGCGTGATGAACTCGACCGCGGTCAAGGAAGCGGTGGCCACCGGGTTCCCGCGCGAGAAGATGTACGGCGGCTGGTACGCCGGCGCCGAGCCCGATGTGCGTCCGGCCGGCGACGGCGCCAAGGGCTACACCGCGGTCACTTCGCTGGCACCCGCGGGTCGCGGCAAGGTGCATGAGGACATCCTGAAGCTGCTGCACGGCAAGAATCAGGGCACCGGACCGCAGGAGGAAGTGGGCGAAATTCTGTACAACCGGGCCCTGACCCACGCGATGCTGTCGGTCGAGGCGATCCGGCGCGCGCAGGAAAAATACGGCAAGAAGCCGCTGACCGGCGAGCAGGTGCGCTGGGGTCTGGAGAATCTGGCGATCGACGACAAGAAGATCAAGGCGCTGGGCTTCGAGGGCTTCATGCTGCCCCTGTCGACCAGTTGCGCCGACCACATGGGCACCTCCGCCGGGATGATGCAGCAGTGGGATGGCAAGAAGTGGATCACCGAGAAGAAGGTCTACCAGGCCGACATGGCGATCATCAAGCCGATGATCGACCAGGCGGCGCGCAAGTACGCGGGCGAGAAGAAGCTCGAGTACCGCGACTGCGCCAAGGACGCGGGCTGACCGCGGGGTGTGATGCCGGGCGCATGCGCCCGGTGTCGTCCCGTCCCCGGGCCATGCCCGGGGCACCATTCCCGACCGCCTGCCTGCGCAGGCGGTCCGCAAGACACCCGGAAGGATCCCGACCGTGAGCCAGGCGCTGCTGACTGTCAACGGCATCGAAGTCATCTACAACCACGTGATCCTGGTTCTCAAGGGCGTGTCGCTGACCGTTCCCGAGGGCAGCATCGTGGCCCTGCTCGGTGGCAACGGCGCGGGCAAGACCACCACGCTGCGGGCGGTCTCGAACCTGCTCAAGGGCGAGCGCGGCAACGTCACCAAGGGGTCGATCGAGTATCGCGGCGAGCGCATCGAGGGCCTGACGCCCTCCGATCTGGTGCGCCGCGGCGTGATCCAGGTCATGGAAGGCCGGCACTGCTTCGGCCATCTGACCGTCGAGGAGAACCTGCTGACGGGCGCCTACACGCGCGGCTTGTCGCGGGGCGAACTCGCCGCCGAACTCGAACGCGTCTATCACTATTTTCCGCGCCTCAAGACCCGGCGCACGTCGCAGGCCGGCTACACCTCGGGCGGCGAGCAGCAGATGACGGCGGTGGGTCGTGCGCTGATGGCCAAGCCGAACATGATCCTGCTCGACGAGCCCTCGATGGGTCTGGCGCCCCAGATCGTCGCCGAGATCTTCCAGATCGTGCGCGACCTCAACGGCAAGGAAGGCGTGAGCTTCCTGCTGGCCGAGCAGAACACCAATGTGGCGCTGAAATACGCCGACTACGGATACATCCTGGAGAGCGGGCGCATCGTGCTCGATGGTCCGGCCGCCGAACTGGCCGACAATGAGGACGTCCGCGAGTTCTACCTGGGCGTCTCGAAGGCCGGCCGCACCTCGTTTCGCGACATCAAGTCCTATCGCCGGCGCAAGCGCTGGCTCTGATTGCGCCGGCGTCGGCCGGCTTGAGGGAGATCTCATGAGCATCCTGCCCGCCGCCGCCTCGCCCTTCTACGACGATCTCGAAACCCGCGCGCCGGAAGCGCGCGAGGGTGCGCTGATGGCCCGGCTGCCGGGGCTGCTGGCCCACGCCCGCGCCCATGCCCCGGGCTGGGCGCGTCGGCTCGCCGGCGTCGACGGCGCGGCGGTCTGTTCGCGCAAGGCGCTGGCCGCGCTGCCGGTGCTGCGCAAGTCCGATCTGAAGGAAATCCAGCAGGCCGACCCCCCGTTCGGCGGGCTGACCACGGTCGCGCCCGGGCGCATGGGCCACCTGTTCCTGTCACCCGGTCCGATCTTCGATCCCGAGGGCGCGCGTCCCGATCCCTGGCGCGGCGCGCGCGCGCTGTGGGCGGCCGGCATCCGTCCCGGCCAGGTGCTGCAGAACTGTTTCGGCTATCACCTCACGCCGGGGGCCTGGATGGTCGACCTGGCCGCGCGCCACATCGGCTGCGCGGTGATCCCGGCCGGCACCGGCCAGATCGAGCAGCAGATCGAGGTGATCCGCACCCTGCGGCCCGACGCCTATGTCGGCACGCCCTCGTTCCTGCGCCTCATCGTGGAGCGGGCCCGCGAGACCGGCGCCGACATCGGTCCGCTGAAGCGGGCGCTGCTCGCGGCCGAGGCGCTGCCGGAGTCCCTGCGCACCTGGTTCCGGTCGCAGGGCCTGGACACGGTGCTGCAGTGGTACGGCACCGCCGACATCGGCCTGATCGCCTACGAGTCGCAGGCGCTCGACGGCATGATCCTCGACGAGGAACTGATCCTCGAGATCGTGCGCCCGGGCACCGGCGAGCCGGTGACCGACGGCGAGGTCGGTGAGGTGGTGGTCACCAGTTTCAATCCCGACTACCCGATGATCCGCTTCGGCACCGGCGACCTGTCGGCGGTGCTGCCCGGTCTCTCGCCCTGCGGTCGAACCAATGTGCGCATTCGCGGCTGGCTCGGCCGGGCCGACCAGACGGCCAAGGTGCGGGGTCTGTTCGTGCACCCCGCGCAGGTCGCCGAGATCGTGCGCCGGCACCCGGAACTCACGCGTGCGCGGCTGGTGATCACCGGCGAGATGGCCAATGATGCGATGACCCTGAAATGCGAGACCGCCGGGGCGCCCGAGGGCCTGATGGCGCGGGTCGAGCAGACGGTGCGCGAGGTGACCCAACTGCGCGGTGCGGTCGAATGGGTGGCCGCCGGCAGCCTGCCCAATGACGGCAAGGTGATCGAGGACGCGCGCCGCTACGATTGAGCGGCGGGTCGCTCAGGCCGCCGACATCGCCGGGTAGTCGGTGTAGCCGACCGCGCTCTGCCCGTAGTAGGTCTGCGGGTTGGCGGTGGCCAGCGGCGCATCGGCGCGCAGGCGCGCCGGCAGGTCGGGGTTGCCGATGAAGGGCACGCCGAAGGCGACCGCATCGGCGGCGCCGCTGGCGATCGCCTGCAGCGCCATCTCGCGGGTGTAGCGGTTGTTGGCGACGTAGCTGCCGCGAAAGCGCTTGCGCGCCAGTGCGAAGTCGAAGCCCTCGAGGTTGCGGGTCGAGCCGGTCTGGCCCTCGACGAAATCGATGAAGGCGATCCGGCGCTCGTCGAGCGCATCGACCAGCGTGCCGTAGGTGGCCTGCGGGTTGGAGTCCTGGCCGCAGTTGTTCGCGTTGGTCACCGGCGAGAGCCGGATGCCCACGCGCGGCGCGCCGAACACCGAGATGCAGGCGTCGATGACCGACAGCGTGAGCCGCAGGCGGTTGGCGATCGAGCCGCCCCATTCGTCGGTGCGCAGGTTGGTGCTGTCGCGCATGAACTGCTCGATCAGGTAGCCGTTGCCGCCGTGCACCTCGACGCCGTCGAAGCCGGCGCGCTGCGCGATCAGCGCCGCCTGGCGCCATTGCTCGATGATGACCGGGATCTCGTGGGTCTCGAGCGCGCGCGGGGCGACCCGGTCCTTCTTGCCGGCCGGGCTGCGCACGATGCCGCCCGGGTTCACCGCCGAGCACGAGATCGGCAGTGCGCCACCGGGCTGGAAGTCGGGGTGCGAGATCGAGCCGACGTGCCAGAGCTGCGCGACGATGCGTCCGCCGGCGGCGTGAACCGCATCGGTGACCAGCCGCCAGCCGGCTTCCTGCGCCGGGCTGTACATGCCCGGGGTGTCGACATAGCCCTTGCCCTGCGGCGACACCTGGGTCGCCTCGCTGATGATGAGGCCGGCGCTGGCGCGCTGCTCGTAGTAGGTCGCGTTCAGCGCGTGCGGCACGTCGATCTCGGGCAGGGCGTGGCAGCGGGTGAGCGGCGACATGAGCACGCGGTTCGGGCAGTCGATGGCGCCGATCCGGATCGGTGAGAAGAGGTCGGCAGTGGCGGGGCTGGCGCTGGCGGTCATGGGCGGGTGGGGGTCGGTTTATCGAGCGGCCGAGGATAGCAGCAGCGACCGGCAGTATCATCGGCGCCCATGTCGCTTTCAAACGCTCCCCGGCTGCTGCTTCGCCCGTTCACCGGTCGCCCCTCATGTGGCTGATCGCCTACGCGCTGATCGGCGCGGTCATCGGGTTTCTCGCCGGTCTGCTGGGCATTGGCGGTGGCATGTCGCTGGTGCCGGTGCTGGCGGCGCTGTTCACCGCGCAGGGCCTGGCGGCCGACCACACGGTTCATCTGGCGCTGGCCACCGCGATGGCCTCGGTGGTCTTCACCTCGAGCTCCAGCGTGCTGGCGCATCACCGGCTGGGCACGGTCGACTGGTCGATCGTGCGGCGGATGGCCCCCGGCATGGTGGTGGGCAGCCTGCTGTCGGCGCTGGCCGCGGGCTGGCTGCCGCAGCGGGTGCTGGCGCTGGGCTTCGCGCTGATCGTCTACGGCGGGGCCACGCAGATCCTGCTGGGCCGCAAGCCTGCGCCCGGGCGCCAGTTGCCGGGGCAACTGGCGATGACGCTGCTCGGACTGGTGATCGGCGTCATCTGCGGGCTGGTGTCGGCGGGCGGCGCGTTCCTGACGGTGCCGCTGATGCTGGCCTGGGGCGTGGCGGTGCATCGGGCGATCGGCACCGCCGCGGCCATCGGGGTGCCGGTGGCGGCGTTGGGCATGTTGGGCTACATCATTTCCGGCTGGCAGGTGGCGGGGCTGCCCGACTACACGCTCGGCTTCGTCTACCTGCCGGCGCTGCTGGCGCTGGTGGCCGCCAGCGTGCTCACCGCGCCCTATGGCGCGCGGCTGGCGCAGCGGCTGCCGGTGGCGACGCTCAAGCGGGTGTTCGCGCTGCTGCTGTATGTGCTGGCCACCAAGATGATCGTCGCCTACTGGTGATCGGGGCGGGCCGCCTGCTCGCGGCTCAGGGCGGCGTGCTGCGCGCACCCTCGCCGCATTCGTACTGCATCATCACCACATCGAGCCAGCGCCCGAACTTCCAGCCGACGGCCACCAGCGTGCCGGTCATCCGGAAGCCGGCGGCCGCGTGCAGCGCGATCGACGCGGTGTTGCCGCTGTCGCCGATCACCGCCAGCACCTGACGGCAGCCGCGTGCCTCGCAGGCACCGAGGAGCGCCGTCATCAGCAGGCGTCCCACCCCCTGGCCGACCGCCTGCGGCGCGATGTAGATCGAGTCCTCGACGGTGAAGCGGTAGGCCGGCCGGGTGCGGAAGTGGTTCGCATAGGCGTAGCCCAGCAGCACCCCGTCACGCTCGGCCACCAGCCAGGGAAAGCGGTTGCCCAGCACGTCGGCGCGCCGGCGGGTCATGTCCTCGAGCGAGGGCGGATCGATCTCGAAGGTGCCGGTGCCGTGGAGCACATGGTGCGCGTAGATCGCCTGGATGCCGGGCAGATCGTCGTCGCGGCTGTTGCGGACCTGCACCGCCGGCAGGGCGGGTCGGGGGGCTGTATCGTTCATGGTCGGGTCGAAGCGGATGGGCCGCGAGGCAATCGAGGAGGATACGATGGATCTGGGTCTGGTCGGCAAGGTGGTGGTGATTACCGGGGGCAGCAAGGGGATCGGGCTGTCGTGCGCCCACGGGTTCCTGGGCGAGGGCGCGCGGGTGGCGATCGTGTCGCGCGATGCCGGCAACCTGGCGCGCGCGCGTGCCGAACTCGAGGCGGCGTTTCCCGATCTCGCGGGTGCCGCGCCGGCACGGCTGATGACGGTGGCTGCCGAGATGGGTGACCCGGACGCCACCGCTGCGATGGTCGCGCAGGTCGAGTCCGGCCTGGGCCCGATCGATGTGCTGGTGACCTCCGCCGGCGCGGCCAAGCGCACGCCGCCCGACGAGCTGAACCCGGCGGCCTGGCGCGCGGCGATGGACGCCAAATATTTCAGCTATGTCTTCCCGATCGACGCGATCATCAAGCGGATGGCCGCGCGCGGCGCCGGCACGGTGGTCAATGTGATCGGCGCCGGCGGCAAGGTCGCCAGCCCGGTGCACATGGCCGGCGGCGCCGCCAACGCCGCGCTCATGCTGGTCACCGCCGGCATGGCCAGTGCCTATGCCGCCCGGGGCATCCGGGTGAACGCGGTCAATCCCGGCCTGACGCTGACCGAGCGCCTGAAGGAGGGCATGCTGGCCGACGCCCGTCTGGCCGGCATCACCCCGGAAGAGGCGCTGGCGCGCGCCAAGGCGCGCCTGCCGCTGGGCCGCATCGCCACCCCCGAGGAAATCGCCAACGCGGTGCTGTTCCTCGCGTCGGGCAAGGCCAGCTACATCTCGGGGGCCATCCTGTCGATGGACGGCGCGGTCAATCCGATCGTGGTCTGACTCAGGCCTTCGGATCCGGCTGGCGAACCAGCGCCAGCTGCCGGCATTGCAGCACCAGCCGGCCCTGCGAGTCCCAGAGCGCGCCGTCCTCGATCATCCGGCCGTCGACCAGGTCATGGGTGCGGAACTGGCCCAGCATCCAGCCGGGTGCCGGACGCCGGCGCACATGGACCGTCAGCTCGACGGTGGGCACCCAGCCCACCATGCCCAGCAGCCCGAACACCGAGGGCGGGAAGGCATCGGCGAACAGCAGCGCGGCCAGCGTGTCGGGCGGGCGGCCGTCCCGAAACCGGATCCAGCCGGTCACCTGCGCTCGCCCGACGCTGCCGGCACGCGCCTCGTCGGGGTGCAGCCGGATGTCGAGCCGGCTCATCAGCGGCAGATCGACGCCCTGCTGGTCGCCGGAGCGCACGGTGCACTCGTCGGGCGGCGGGATGGTTGGCGCCGGCAGGGCCAGCACCGGTTCGCCGCCCGCGCCCAGGTCGCCCAGTGCAGCCAGGACCTCCAGGCGCGCCGAGCCGTCCTGAATGAGCGTGGCCCTTCCGGTGGTGAGCGTGCGGCCGGTGCGCAGCACCGGCGCCTCGACCCGGCAGGGCTGGCCGGCCAGACCGGGGCGCAGGAAGTGGACGGTGACCGAGAGCGGATCGGGATGCTGGGGCGCCTGCGCGCGCAATGCGGTCATCGCCAGCGACAGCAGGTAGCCGCCGTTCGGGTTGGTGCCGATGTTCCAGTCGGGGTGGACCTGACCGGAAAACGCGCCCTCGCCGTTGGCCTGCAGCCGCGTCTCGTTGTCGAATTGATTCATGTCGGCTCGAAATGCCTCGGGTGACTGGCCGCCGCGACGCCCGCCGGCAGGGCAGGCGTCCGCAGGCGGCCTGCGTTCAGGCGGCGTCCAGGCTCGGATTGATCAGGTACTTCGCGCCGGTCGAGTGCTTGCTGTAGACGGCGATCGCCTCCAGCGTCAGCGCCTGGGCCAGCGACACCTCGCGGGTGTAGGTGCTGGCGAAGGTCGTCTTGAGCTCGTCGACCACCCGCTGGCGCAGCTTCTGGCCGGCCTCGAAACCGATCTTCTGCAGGAACGGGGTGAGCAGCCAGCCGCCCACGCTCCAGGCCATGCCGACATTGCGGTTGATCTCGGTCGGGCCGCGGTCCAGGCCGCCGTAGATGTAGACCTGCTTGTGGGTGCTGGAGCCGTAGCGGCTGTATTCCTTGGCGGTCAGGTTCAGCGCCGCTTCCATGCAGGTGAGGATCTGGCTGGCGAGCCGCCCGCCGCCGATTGCATCGAAGGCGATGGTGGCGCCGGTGGCCACCAGCGCCTGGGTCAGGTCGTCGGCGAAGCTGTCGCGACTCGAATCGACCACGTGCTTCGCGCCGATCGCGCGCAGGATGTCGGCCTGCTCCTGCTTGCGCACGATGTTGACCAGCTCGATGCCGTCCTTCAGGCAGATCCGGTTGAGCATCTGGCCCAGGTTCGAGGCGGCGGCGGTGTGCACCAGCGCCTTGTGGCCTTCACGGCGCATGGTCTCGACCATGCCCAGCGAGGTCAGCGGATTGACGAAGCAGCTCGCGCCCTCGGCGGCGCTCGTGCCGGCCGGCAGGACCAGACACTGCACCGCCTTCATGCAGCGGTACTGCGTATACATCGAGCCGCCCAGCACCGCGACCGTCTTGCCCAGCAGGGCCTGCGCCGCCTCGGAGGCGCCCGCCTTGACCACCACGCCGGCACCCTCGTTGCCCACCGGCATCGACTGGTCCATGCGCCCGGCCATCGCCTTCATCAGTTTCTCGGGAACCGGCGCGGTGATCACCGGATGCGCCGCGCTGCCGCCCGCCCGGGCGCCGGACAGGTCGGCGGTGCCGAACAGCAGGCCGAGGTCCGAGGGGTTCATCGGCGAGGCCTGGATGCGCACCAGCACCTCGTCCTCGCGGGGCTCGGGGGTGGGGATGCTGGCGAGCGACAGTTCCAGTTCGCCGCTGGCCTTGATCAGGGAGCGCAGCTGCAGCGAGTTCGCGGGTACGGAGGGGGTCATCGGGGATATCCGGTTGGGGGTTCGCGGTCAGGCGGGGTCGGCGTTGACGAGGTCGCCATTGTCGGCCAAAGCCAGCTGGCCTTGGGCCAGCAGTTCGTCGCAGGCCCGGCGCAGCGCCTGCGGCAGTTCCATTTCGATCTGTGCGGCGGCCTGGGCGAGGATCGGTGCCCGGGCCTGGGTCTCGAGGAATTCGTCGCGCGGCATGCGCTCGCACTCCAGGATGGCGAACTTGAGCAGCGCCTTCAGCGCGTTGCGCGCATTGCGCCGCGGGTCGGCGCGCATCGCGCCGAGCCGGCTGCGTGCGCGCGCGATCGCCGCCGGGACATCCCCGAAGGCACGGCCGTGGCCGGGCAGCACGCGCTCGACCGGCAGGCTGGCGATCAGCTCGAGCACGTCGTGCTGTTCCTGGAAGCCCGACTCGCCGGCCAGCTCGGGAAAAATGATGCCGAAGCCGTTCTCCCAGAGTGCGTCGGCCGAGATCAGCAGGCGCCGCGCCGGGCAGTGCAGGATCAGCGAATGGGCGTCGTGTCCGGGTGCGCCCAGCACCCGCCAGTCGAGCCCGCCGAGCATCAACTCGTCGCCGGGCGCCAGGGCGCCGTCGGCCTGGAAGCGCTCGCAGCGCTGGCCGGTGGCCCGAAAGCTCAGCCGGTCCTCGTCCCAGTGGCGAACCGTCTCCAGATCGGCGGCCGGCACCAGCACCTGCGCGCCGCTGGCCCGCACCAGGGCGGCGTTGCCGCCGCAGTGGTCCGAGTGCAGGTGGGTGTTGATGATCCGGCGCAGGCGCCCGATCGGCAGCCCCGCCGCGGCCAGGACATGCCCGACCAGCGCGACGGTGTGGTCGGCATGCTTGCCGTAGCCGGTGTCGATCAGGGTGGCGTGGCGCTGCTCGCCCGCGCCGTCGAAGAACACGATCTGGTTGCTCGACAGCCAGTCGCGCTGGATCAGCCGCATCGAGTCGGGCAGCAGCGCGTCGCTCGGCATGGGTTGGTCAGCCCCGGTAGAGCGCATCGATGGCGCGAAACGCATCGAGCAGCGCCTTGTTGCCGCCGTGCACCGCCTTGAAGGGGCCGCGCGGAGTCATCACCACCAGCCGGGGCACCATCGGCATGCGCACGAAGCGGGCCCGCGAGATCTCGTGCCAGCTGTAGTCCTTGGGGGTGAACCAGTCCTGGCGGATGCCGCGGGCGTCGATCGTCGTCTTGCCGGTGAGGATGTACCAGGTGCTGGTCAGCAGCACCGCGCCGCCGGTGGCCATCAGCATCAGGATCGGCCAGGCGATGTCGGCGTGCCGCGACAGCACATTGAAGCCATAGAGCATCAGTCCGGCCACCGAGGTGATGGTGGTCATGCGCGCCCAGGGGGTGTAGGCCGGTCCGCTCACCGGCTCGGCGAAGCGGTGCTCGGGCAGGACGACCGGAGGTTCGGCGGCACTGGTCGGGTCGCCGGTCGGGACGCTCGTGGGGTCGCCGGTCGGGGCGTTTTTGGGGGCGCTCGCCGGATCGCTCGTCGGGTCGCTCATCGTCGCTTTCATCGGCTCGTTCATCCGGCGCTCGCGTCGCGCTGCGCGCGGCGTTGCGCCAGCGCCGTCCACACCTCGGCACGCCGCGTCTCGGGCATCGAGCCCCAGCTGGCGATCTCATCGAGCGTGCGCAGGCAGCCCTCGCACCAGCCGCTGGCCGGCTCGATGCGGCACATCGAGACGCACGGGCTGGTCAGCGCGCGGCGCGCCGGGGGCGCCGGCAGCGGGGTCGGCACGGGCTTCATCGGCACGGGCTTCATCGTCACTCAGGCCGCGGCCTGGGCCAGACTTTGCCGGCGGGCCGCCAGCGCATTGCCGGCGCGCGACATCGACTTGCGGCCCAGGAAGGCGCTGATCCACTGGCCGGCCTCGACCATGGCGTCGAGATCGATGCCGGTCTCGATGCCCAGCCCGTTGAGCAGGTAGAGCACATCCTCGGAGGCGACATTGCCGGTGGCGCCCTTGGCGTAGGGGCAGCCGCCGAGCCCGGCGATCGAGGTGTCGAAACGCGCCACCCCGACCTGCAGGCTGGCGTACACATTGGTGATCGCCTGACCGTAGGTGTCGTGGAAGTGGCCCGACAGACGATCCAGCGGGAAGACACGCGCCGCCGCCTCGAGCACCCGCTTGACGTGCTCCGCGGTGCCGGTGCCGATGGTGTCGGCGATGCCGATCTCGTCGCAGCCCAGGTCGCGGAAGCGCTCGACGACGTCGACCACCGAGGCGATCGGCACTTCACCCTGGTAGGGGCAGCCGAAGGCCACCGACACCGCCGCCCGCACGCGCATCCCGGCCGCCTGAGCGGCCTGCGCCACCGGCCGGAAGCGTTCGATGCTCTCGGCGATCGAGCAGTTGATGTTGCGATGCGAGAAGGCCTCGCTGGCCGAGCCGAAGATGACCACCTCGTGGGCGCCGGCGGCCAGCGCGCCCTCGAAGCCCTTGATGTTGGGCGTCAGCACCGACAGGGTGACGCCGGGCAGGCGCGGCACGCGCGCCATCACCTGCGCGGCGTCGGCCATCTGCGGCACCCACTTGGGCGACACGAACGAGGTCGCCTCGAGCTGACGCACGCCGGCGGCGAGCAGGCGCTCGCACAGGCCGACCTTGATGTCGACCGGGACCGGCTGCTGTTCGTTCTGCAGGCCGTCGCGCGGGCCGACTTCGGTGAGGTGGACGCGTTGGGGAAGGGTCATGGTCGGGCTCCGGTGGGTCGGATGGTGAATCGGGTTCAGTACCCGCGCTGGCGGCTGACGATGCCACTGACCGATTCCCCCTGCTGCAGTCGCAGGATCTTGTCGGCGACCTGGCGTGCGCTCGGCTCGATCAGGGTCTGGGCGGCCACATGCGGGGTGAGGCGGATCGAGGGATGCTGCCAGAAGGGATGATCGCCGGGCAGCGGTTCGGTCTGGAAGACATCGAGCGTGGCGCCGGCCAGTCGTCCGCCGGCCAGTGCGGCCAGCAGGGCCGGCTCATCGATCAGGGCGCCGCGGGCGACGTTGATCAGCCAGGCACCGGGTGGCAGCGCCGCCAGCGCCCGCGCGTCGATGAGGCCGCGGGTGTCGGCGGTGAGTGGCGCCATCAGCACCAGCACATCGCTGCGGGCGAGGAAGTCGGGCCACTGCGCTGCGCCGTGATGGCAGGACACGCCCGCCACCGCGTGCGGTCCGCGCGCGAAGCCGCTGACCTGGAAACCCAGCGCCGCCAGCCGGCGCGCCAGTTCTCCGCCCAGCGCGCCCATGCCCAGCACGCCGATCCGCAGGTCGCCGGCCGGCCGGGCCTGGCGCTCGCACCAGCGTCCGGCGCGCTGGCTGGCCTCGTATTCATCGGCACGGGTCACCCGGCGCAGGATCTCGTGCAGGCAGTAAGTGAACATCTGGTCGGCCATGCCGGCGTCTTCCAGCCGGATGATCGGCAGGTGCGGCGGCAGTCCGTCCAGTCCGAGCAGGTGGTCCACGCCGGCGCCGGCCGCAAAGAAGGCGGCCAGCTCGGGGTGCTCGGCAAAGAAGGCGAGCGGCGGCTTCCAGCCGACGCCGAAATGCGTGACCGCGGGGCTCGCCGGCGGGGCGTGCTCGCTGGCGCCGCCATCCGTGCGCAAGTTCGCCTCGGCCGGATCGCTGGCAGCAGCGCCGGCAGCAGCGCCGGCGGCGGTCCGCGCCGCGGCGCGCGGGCGCGACCAGGTCCCCACCTGCGCCTGCGGCAGGCGCGCCTTGAGCACGCGGCGCCAGCGCTCGCGCGCCTCGCGCTCCGGGTGCACGATCGAGATGCGCAGCGCCTGTCCGCGCTCAGTCATCGAGGGCGGCATAGACCATCGTGCGAAACAGGGCCCGGTACTCGTTGCGCTGGGCCGGGGCCTGCACCAGCATCATCGCGAACAGTTCGCGCGCCGGATCGACCCAGAAGGTGGTGCCGGCGATGCCGCCCCAGAAGAACGACCCCACCGATCCCGGCAGCGAGGCGACGCCGGCCTGGGTGCGCACCGCGAAGCCCAGCCCGAACCCATGACCGGGCGGCAGCAGCACGCCGTCGCCGGGGATCGATCCGAGGTGATCGGCGGTCATGAAGGCCACGGTGTCGCGCGAGAGCAGCCGCTCGGTGCCCAGCCGGCCGCCGCCGGCCAGCAGTTTCAGGAACCGGGTGTAGTCGGCGGCGCTGGAGACGAGCCCGCCGCCGCCGCCCTCGAGGGCCGGCTTCTCGCGGGGCTGGTACAGGCGCACCGGCGCGCCCGAATCGGGGTCCTGCGCGAAGGGTTCGGCGATCCGGTGGTGCTGGCCGGGGGCGACCTGGAAGGCGGTGTCGGTCATGCCCAGCGGCGCGAAAACACGCTGCGCCAGGAACTCGCCCAGGGTCTGGCCGCTGATGATCTCGATCAGGCGGCCCAGCACATCGGTGGAGCGGCTGTATTCCCAGCGGGTGCCCGGCTGATGGGCCAGCGGGAGCGCCGCCAGCGCGGTCATCAGTGCGGCGTTGCTGCGCGAGCGGTCGGCCAGGTTGGCGAGCGCGTACTGGCGGTTGACCTCGCCCGTGCCGGTGAAGTCATAGGTCAGCCCCGAGGTGTGGCGCAGCAGGTCGTGCACCGTGATCGGCGCGCGCTGCGCTTCCAGTCGGTGGCCGGAGGCGTCCTCGGCCATCACCTGCGTGGCGCCGAACTCGGGCAGGTACTGGGCCAGCGGATCGGTGAGCGCGAGCCGGCCCTCCTCGAACAGCATCATGGCCGCCACCGAGACGATCGGCTTGGTCATCGAGAAGATCCGGAACAGGCTGTCGGGCAGCATCGGCGCGCCGGTGGCCGGGTCGAGCGTGCCGGCGCAGTGCGTCCAGGCGACACGGCCGCGGCGCCCGATCACCGCGATCGCCCCGGGCAGGCGGCGCCGGTCGATCTCGCGCTGCAGCGCGCCCGCAAGCCGGCCCAGCCGCTGCGGGTGAAGGCCCGCCTCCTGCGGTCGCGTCCATTCGGTCTGCATGCGTGTCGCTCCTGTCGTGCCCGTGGCCTCAGGCGGGATCGGCCGTCAGCGCCAGCAGTGCGGCGCCTTCGCCGACCTGGTCGCCGACCCGGTAGTGGATCTCGGTGACCTCGCCGTCGGCTGGCGCGGTGATGGTGTGCTCCATCTTCATGGCCTCCATCACCACCAGCGCCTGGCCGCGCGACACCTTCGCCCCCGTGTCGACCAGCAGCGAGATCACCTTGCCCGGCATCGGCGCCACCAGGCTGCCGACATCGGCGAGGTCGTCGCCGATGTCGGCGAGGGGCGAACGATAACCCAGGCTGAAGTGCCCCTGGCCGTCGAACAGGTGGATCGTCTCGCCGTCGAGCACCGCGCCGCAGTCGAAGGCCTGCGCGCCGGCCAGGCCGGTGAGCCGGCGCGTGTCCGGCTGCCAGTGCAGGTCGGCCAGGCAGACGGCAGCGTCGGCGCCGTGCACGGTGAAGCCGCCCGGCGCGTACTGCACCCGCACCGTCAGCGTCTGGCCGGCGGCGGTGAAGCCCATCTCGCGCTCGAGGCGCGCGCCCATCCGCCAGCCGCTGCGCCGCTGCCAGGGGTCGTGCGCGTCGGCGCTGCCCGCCGCTGCCCGCGCCTCGAGCACCAGCACCAGCGCCGCGGCCATCGCCAGCTCGCGGGCCCCCGGCACCGGGGCGCCCGGCAGCAGCACCGCGCGTTCGCGCTCGATCAGGCCGGTGTCCAGGTCGCCGCCGGCAAACGAGTCGCAGCGCATCAGGCGGCGCAGGAAGGCCACATTGGTGTGCAGCCCGATCACCTCGAACTCGGCCAGCGCCGCGTCCATTCGCGCGATCGCGCCGGCGCGGTCGGGCGCCCAGGTGATCAGCTTGGCGATCATCGGGTCGTACCAGGGGGAGATCGAATCGCCCTCGCGCACGCCGCTGTCGATGCGCACCGCGGCCTTCACCGCACCGGCGTCGTGGCGGGTGAATCCGACCGCCGCCGGTGTGCGCAGATGGCGCAGCCGCCCGGTCGAGGGCAGGAAGCCCTTGTCGGGGTTCTCGGCATAGACGCGGACCTCGATCGAATGGCCGTCGATCGCCAGCCCGGGCTGCAGCACCGGCAGCCGCTGGCCGGCGGCCACCCGCAGCTGCCACTCGACCAGGTCGTGGCCGGTGATCATCTCGGTGACCGGGTGTTCGACCTGCAGCCGGGTGTTCATCTCCATGAAGAAGAAGCGCCCGTCGGGGTCGGCGATGAACTCCACCGTGCCGGCGCCGACATAGCCCACCGCACGCGCCGCGGCGACCGCCGCATCGCCCATCGCGGCGCGTCGCTGCGCGGTCATGCCCGGCGCGGGCGCCTCCTCGATCACTTTCTGGTGGCGCCGCTGCACCGAGCAGTCGCGCTCGAACAGCGACACGCAGTTGCCGTGGCTGTCGCCGAAGACCTGGATCTCGATGTGGCGCGGGCGCTGCACATAACGCTCGATCAGCACCGCGTCGTCGCCGAAGGCGCTGCGCGCCTCGCGTTTGCAGGACGCGAGCATCGCCTCGAACTCGCCGCTGGCCTGGACGATCCGCATGCCCTTGCCCCCGCCGCCGGCGCTGGCCTTGATCAGCACCGGATAGCCGATCGCATCGGCCTGCTCGCGCAGCCACGCCGGGTCCTGGTTGCTGCCGTGATAGCCGGGGACCAGCGGCACGCCGGCCTTCTCCATCAGCGTCTTGGCAGCCGACTTGCTGCCCATCGCCGCGATCGCCGAGGCCGGCGGGCCGATGAACACCAGCCCTGCCTCGGCGACCGCACGGGCGAAGGCCTCGTTCTCGGAAAGAAAGCCGTAGCCCGGGTGGATCGCGCGCGCGCCGCTGGCCAGCGCGATCCGGATGACTTCATCGCCGCGCAGATAGGACTCGCGTGCCGGCGCGGGGCCGAGCCGCCAGGCCTCGTCGCAGGCGGCCACATGGCGCGAGCGCGCATCGGCATCGGAATAGACGGCGACGGTGCGGATGCCCAGCCGGCGCGCGGTGGCGGCGACCCGGCAGGCGATCTCGCCGCGGTTGGCGATCAGGATCTTGTCGAACATGGCGCGGCTCTCTCAGTCGTCTTCGTCGGACACCGGGGCGGGCGGGGGTGCCGGAACCCAGGCGGGCCGGCGTTTCTCGAAGAACGCGCTGATGCCTTCCTGGGCGTCGTCCGAGGCGCGTGCCGCGGCGATGCGGGCCACCGTCTCGGCGGTCAGGGCGTCGTCGATCGGCTGCCCGACCATGTCGCGCACCAGCCGCTTGCACTCGGCCAGCGCACTCGGACTGCCCAGCACCAGGTGACCCAGGATGGCGTTGACGGTGGCGTCGAGTTCCTCGTTGGGCGCCAGTTCGTGAACGAAGCCGATCCGATAGGCCTCGGCCGCGTCGAACACCTCGGCGCTCAGGAAGTAGCGGCGCGCCCGCGACTCGCCCATCGCCTTCAGCACATAGGGGCTGATCATGGCCGGGATCATCCCCAGCTTGGCCTCCGACAGGCAGAACCGCGCATCGTGTGACGCCACCGCGATGTCGCAGGCCGCCACCAGGCCCATGCCGCCGGCGAAGGCCGGGCCGTGCACGCGCGCCACCGTGGGCTTGGGGCTTTCGTAGAGGAGGCGCAGCAGCCGGGCCAGCCGGTACGAATCCTCGCGGGCTTCCTCGGGCGACATCGCGCGCGCGGTCTTCATCCAGTTCAGGTCGGCACCGGCGCAGAAGGCCTTGCCCCGGCCGGCCAGCACGATCGCGCGCACCGCGTCGTCCTCGATGGCCGCGCCCACCGCGTCGGTCAGTTCGGCGATCAGGACATCGTTCATCGCATTGCGGGTGGCGGGCCGGTTCAGCCAGATCAGGGCGATGCCCTGGGCGAACTCGGTCTGGATCATTTCATAGCTCATGTCGTCTCCGGAAAATCCAGTGGATGGGGGTCAGATGCGAAACACGCCGAAGCGGGTTTCCGGGATCGGCGCGTTCATCGCGGCCGACAGCCCCAGGCCGAGCACGGTGCGGGTATCGGCGGGATCGATGATGCCGTCGTCCCACAGCCGGGCGGTCGCGTAGTAGGGGTGGCCCTGCGCTTCGTACTGGGCGCGGATCGGCTCGCGGAACGCGGCTTCCTCCTCGGCGCTCCAGCTGCCCCCGCGGCCCTGGATGCCGTCGCGGCGCACCGTGGCCAGCACCGCGGCGGCCTGCTCGCCGCCCATCACGCTGATGCGCGCGTTCGGCCACATCCACAGGAAGCGCGGCGAATAGGCGCGCCCGCACATGCCGTAATTGCCGGCGCCGAAGCTGCCGCCGATGATCACGGTGAACTTGGGCACCTGCGCGCAGGCCACCGCGGTGACCATCTTGGCGCCGTGCCGGGCGATGCCCTCGTTCTCGTACTTGCGCCCGACCATGAAGCCGGTGATGTTCTGCAGGAACACCAGCGGAATCCGGCGCTGGCAGCACAGCTCGATGAAGTGCGCGCCCTTGGCCGCCGACTCCGAGAACAGGATGCCGTTGTTGGCGACGATGCCCACCGGCATGCCGTGGATGTGGGCGAAGCCGGTCACCAGCGTCGCGCCGAACCGGGCCTTGAACTCGTCGAATTCCGAGCCGTCGACGACCCGTGCGATCACCTCGCGCACATCCCAGGGCTTGCGGGTGTCGGTGGGCACCAGGCCGTGGAGTTCGCCCGGGTCGTAGGCCGGCTCGCGTGGCTCGCGCAGCGCCAGCGGCACCGTCTTGCGATGGTTCAGGTTGCCCACGATGCGCCGGGCCAGCGTGAGCGCATGCGCGTCGTTGGCCGCCAGGTGGTCGGCGACCCCCGAGAGCCGGGTGTGGACATCGCCCCCGCCGAGGTCCTCGGCGCTCACGTCCTCGCCGGTGGCCGCCTTCACCAGCGGCGGGCCGCCCAGGAAGATCGTGCCCTGGTTGCGCACGATGATGGTCTCGTCGCTCATCGCCGGCACATAGGCGCCGCCTGCGGTGCACGAGCCCATCACCACCGCGATCTGCGGCACACCCATCGCCGACAGGTTGGCCTGGTTGTAGAAGATCCGCCCGAAGTGCTCGCGGTCGGGGAAGACCTCGTCCTGGTTGGGCAGGTTGGCGCCGCCCGAGTCGACCAGGTACACGCAGGGCAGCCGGTTCTCGCGGGCCACTTCCTGCGCGCGCAGGTGCTTCTTGACGGTGACCGGGTAGTAGGTGCCGCCCTTGACGGTGGCGTCGTTGCACACGATCACGCAGTCGACGCCGTTGATCCGGCCGATGCCGGTGATGATTCCGGCGCAGGGGGCGTCGCCGTCGTGCATGCCGTGCGCGGCCATCGGCGAGAATTCGAGAAACGGCGTGCCGGGGTCGAGCAGGTTCTGCACCCGCTCGCGCGGCAGCATCTTGCCGCGCGCCAGGTGGCGCTGGCGCGCCACCTCGCCACCGCCGGCCGCGTGCAGTGCCATCTGCGCGTGCAGGTCGCCCACCAGCAGGCGCATCGCCTGGGCGTTGGCGGCGAACTGCGGGTCGCGCGGGTTCAGTCGGGATTCGATCAGGGTCACCTCGGGGTCTCCTTGGAAGGGGCGTCGGTCTGCAGTCCGACGCACTGCATCACCAGTTGCGTGTGCATGTCGATCAGTTCGCGTTTGGCCAGCCGGCCGCTTTCCCGGTACCAGCTCCCCACCCCGGTGAGCATCGCCAGGATCGCGAAGGTGGCCACACGGGCGTCGGGCAGCCGGAAGCGGCCGGCGCGCAGGCCGTCGGCCAGGATGGCGGTCAGGATGTCCTCGTAGCGGCGGCGCAGGCCGACCACGCGCCGGTAGTCGGGCGGCGCCAGGCTGCGCAGTTCCATGTTGGCCACGAAGACCTCCTTGCGCCGCAGGGTGTGGAAGCGGATGTGGAAGTCGACGAAGGCGCGCAGCCGCTGCGCCGGGTCGGCGGTGTCGGGCTGGCCGGCTGTCCAGTGGTCGAGCAGGAACTCGAGATGGTCCACCAGCAGCGCCACCAGCAGCGCGGCCTTGCTCGGAAAGTAGCGGTACAGCGCACCCGGTTGCACGCCGACCCGACCCGCCAGCTCACGCAGGGTGGTCGCCTCGAATCCGCGCGCGGCGATCAGTTCGATCGCCGCCTGGCGGATGGCCTCTTCGGTGCGGCTGCCTTCTGATCCGGTGGTGCGCGCCATGGTGGCGGGAGGCTAGCATGGAATTGAACGAGTGACCATTTAATTGCGAGTGCTGCGTGTCGGGGTGCGCGGGTCTCTGGAAGGCGCCCGCGAACGCCACCCCGCGGCCGCCCGCGCCGTGCCGATGTCCCGCGCCTCAGTCGACGATCGCCTGATACACCAGTTCGCGCATCAGGTAGCGGTACGGCAGGCGCGCCGCCGGCGACTGCATCATCAGGACCGCGAAGAGCTTTTCCTTCGGGTCGACCCAGAAGTAGGTGCCGTAGGCGCCGCCCCAGAAATAATCGCCCGGGCTGCCGTGCAGCGGGTTGCGACCGGCCTCGGTGCGCACCGCGAATCCCAGGCCGAAGCCCTGTCCCATCTCGGGGCCGGGCAGCAGTGCCTCGAAGCGGGCCATGTCGGGTCCCATCGCCGTGCCCGGGGGCAGGTGATCGGCGGTCATCAGTTCGATCGTCTTGCGCGACACCAGGCGCACGCCGTCGAGTTCGCCGCCGTTGAGCCAGAACTGGCAGAAGCGGGCGTAGTCGGCGATCGTCGAGACCATGCCGCCGCCGCCCGACTTGTAGGCGAGGTCCTCGGTCACCGGCGGGATCACCGGCAGTTCGTTCTTCGGGCCTTCGCGCTGCGCAGACGCGCCGCGTGAGGCCTTGGCGGCCGGGGCGAAGAATCCGGTATCGGGCAGTCTGAGCGGGCCGGTGATCCGGTCGGCGATGAAGCGGTCCAGCGGCATACCGCTCACCACCTCCACGATGCGTCCCAGCACGTCGGTGGACACGCTGTATTCCCAGGTGGTGCCGGGCTGGTTGACCAGGGCGAGTCGGGAGAGCTTGGCGACCATCTGCTCGTTGGTGTCGCCGGTCGAGCCGATCCTGGCGTCGAGGTAGGCCTGCTTGAGCGGATTGGCGCCGGCCCTGCCATAGGTCAGCCCCGAGGTGTGGCGCAGCAGGTCCTGGATGGTGATCGGGCGGCGCATCGGTTCGATCGCCATTTCCGTTCGGCCATCGGGGCTGCGCCGCAGCACCCCCACCTTGAGTTCCTTGAACGCCGGCAGGAAGCGCGCCGCCTCGTCGGCGATCGACAGCCGGCCTTCTTCGGCCAGCATCATGATCGCCAGCGAGGTAAAGGGCTTGGTCATCGAGGCGATCCGGAAGATCGTGTCGGCGCGCATCGGCGCCTTCGATTCCGGATCACGCAGGCCGAACGATTCCAGATAGGCGACCTTGCCGCGCCGTGCCACCAGCACCACCGCGCCGGGAATCTCGCCCTTTTCCACGCCCTGCTTCAGGCGTTCGGTGAGCCGGCCCAGGCGGGCTGCCGACAGGCCGACTTCCTCGGGGCGCGCGGCACGCGGCAGTTCCTGCGCGGCCAGCGGCACGGCCACGGTCAGCATCAGCGGCGCGGTCAGCGCCAGCCTGACGGCGATCCGGGTCACCTGCAAGAGAAGGCTCGATGTCATTTCAGGTCTCCCGGTTTTGGGTGCCGGCGCGGCGCAGGCGCTGTCGGTCCCGTGGCCGCTGTTGGTCATGGCGCTGTCATAGAACGGATCGGACGCTGGCGCAAGCCCCCGGACCGGCTTCCGGAATCCGGCGCCGGCCCCGGGCAGCGGGCGGGCGCCAGCCCCTACAATTCATGATTGCCCGCCCGAGACCGACTGCCGCGATGAACGCTCCGCCCAAAGTACCCAAGGCCCGTCCGGCCGGCCGCGCCGCGGACGATCGCCGGGGCGACGGCGACGCGCTCGCGCTGGTGCTCCGGGCAGCCGCCTTCGCCGCCGACCGGCACCGCAAGCAGCGCCGCAAGGATCTGCATGCCACGCCGTACATCAACCATCCGCTGGCGCTGGCCAGCACGCTGGCGGCCGAGGCCGGCGTGACCGATCCGGAAGTGATCGCCGCCGCCCTGCTGCACGACACGATCGAGGACACCGAGACCACTGTCTCCGAGTTGCGCGAAGCCTTTGGGGCGCGCGTCGCCTCGATCGTCGAGGAAGTGACCGACGATCCCCACGACGACGACGACACGCGGCGCCAGCGCCAGGTCGATCACGCCGCGCACCTGAGTCACGGCGCCAAGCTGGTCAAGCTGGCCGACAAGATCTCGAATCTGCGCGATGTCGCCGAGCGCCCGCCCCACGCCTGGGGCCTGCAGCGCAAGCGCGACTATTTCGACTGGACCGCGCGGGTGGCGGTGGGGCTGCGCGGCGCCCACCCGGTGCTCGAGGCCCTGTTCGACGACGCCCAGAAACGCCGGCCCTGACGGGCCGTCCCCTGCCCCTGCTCCGGCCGCGCGCGGCCGGCCCGATTCCCCGATGGAGATGAATCCGAGTGTCCCAGCCTGCCGATCTGCCCCTGCTGTTTTCGCCGATGAAGCTGCGCGAAGTGACTCTGCCCAACCGAATCATCGTGCCGCCGATGGCCCAGTACTCGGCGGTGCAGGGCGTGGCCGACGACTTCCACCTGATCCACTATGGCAAGTTCGCGATGGGCGGTGCCGGCACGGTGTTCGTCGAGGCCACCGGCGTGAGCGCCGAAGGCCGGATCACCAACGGCTGCCTGGGCCTGTGGAACGATGAGCAGCAGCGCGCGCTCGAACCGGTCGCCCGCGCGATCCGCGCCGCCGGCAGCGTGCCGGCGATCCAGATCGGCCACGGCGGACGCAAGGCGAGCATGCAGCGGCCCTGGTTCGGCAATGGCCCGCTCAACGATCAGGACCTCGCGCGCGGCGAAGCGCGCTGGCAGCCGATCGGCCCCTCGGCAGTGCCGCTGGCCGAGGGCTGGCTGGTGCCCCGGGCCATGGACGCCGACGACATGGCGCGCACCTGCCGGGCCTTCGCCGACGCCGCGCTGCGCGCGCTGGCGGCGGGTTTCGAGATCATCGAGATCCACATGGCCCACGGCTATCTGCTGCACTCGTTCCTGTCGCCGCTGTCGAATTTCCGCACCGACGCCTATGGCGGCAGCCTGGAAGGGCGGATGCGTTTTCCGCTGGAGGTCACCGCGTCGGTGCGCGCGGCGCTGCCCGCGGGCACGCCGCTGTTCGTGCGCATCTCCAGCGAGGATGGCTTCGAGGGCGGCTGGACCCTGGACGACAGCGTGGTGCTGTCGCGCGAACTGCTGGCCTGCGGCGTCGATGTGGTCGACTGCTCATCGGGGGGCAACACGCCGCGCGGCGCCACCAACGCGAATCTGCAGCGGGCGCCCGGCTACCAGGTGCCGTTCGCCCGCCGCATCCGCGAGGACGCCCGCATCCTCACCGAGGCGGTCGGGCTGATCCGCGACGGCCATCACGCCGAGCAGATCCTGCGCGAGGGCGGCGCCGACCTGATCGCGGTCGGCCGCCAGTTCCTGTTCGAGCCGTTCTGGGCGCTGCATGCCGCGCACCAGCTGGGCATCGATCCGGACTTCAAGCGCTGGCCGCATCAGTACGCCTGGTGGCTCGAGAAATGGGACAAGGGCATCAAGGCCCGCGAGGCGAGCGAGGCCGCGGCGGGGCGCTGAGGCGCTGCGCCGTCCGGGGCGCGCAGGCCGCAGAGGCCCCGGTTCAGGCGCCGGGCGGGAGTGTTTCCGCCGGCGCGCAGATCGCCGGCAGGATCTCGCCGATCGGCCCGCGCAGCAACGCGTCGGCGAGATCGTCCATGCCGGTGGGCTCGGCATTGACGATCACCACCTTCGCGCCGGCGCGCGCGGCCAGCGGCACCGCGCCGGCCACCGGATAGACCTGCAGGGTCGAGCCGATCGCGAGCAGCAGGTCGGCCTCGCCGGCCACCGTCATCGCGCGGTCGATCACCTCGGGCACCAGCGCCTGTCCGAACGAGATGGTGTCGCTCTTGAGGATGCCCCCGCACTGACGGCAGGCCGGATCGGTCTCGCCGGCGCGCACCCGCGCCAGCGCCTGTTCCATCGGGGTGCGCTGCCCGCACCGCCAGCACATCACCCGGCGGATCGTGCCGTGGACCTCGATGACCTTGTCGGGCGAGTTGCCGGCGATCTGGTGCAGTTCATCGACGTTCTGGGTGATCAGGGCGTGCAGCCGGCCGCTGCGCTCGAGCGCGACCAGCGCCTGGTGGCCGCGGTTGGGCCGGGCCTGCCAGGCGGTGTGTTCCAGCCGCCCGCGCCAGGCGGCCTGGCGCACCGCCGGATCGGCGAGGTAGTTCTGCAGCGTCGACTGCTTCTCGGCGGCCGGGTTGCGCGTCCAGACACCCTGCGGCCCGCGAAAATCCGGGATGCCGGAGTCGGTCGAGATGCCGGCGCCGGTCAGCGCCACGATGCGCCGGGCCTGCGCCACCCAGTCGGTCACCCGGGCGATCAGATCCGCCCCCGCCCTGTCGTGGCCGCGGGGATCCAGCTCGCTCACAGCATGCTCGCGTCGGTGGGCAGCCCCATCAGCACCCGCCCGGCCAGCTCCCAGCTGGGCGGGGCGATCATCATGTGCTGGGTCGCGGCGAAGGCGTCGCGGAATCGGCGCTGCAGCGGGTGCGATGAATACAGCACCGTGCCACCGCCGAGTTCGTACATCATCCGCACCACCTCGGCCGAACTGCGGGTCGCGTGCGTGGCCGCCAGCCGCAGAGCGGCCCGTTCCTCGACGGCGATCGCCTCGCCCTGCTGCGCCTTGTTCCAGGCGTCGTCGATCGCCTCGCGAAAGAACGCCCGTGCCGAGCGCAGGATGGCCTCGGCGCGCGCCAGGTCGGCCTGCGCGGCGCCGCGTTCAGCCAGGGTGCGCCGCGATCCCTGCGGCTTCTTGGCGCCGGCCAGCTCGATCAGGTCGTCGATCGCCGCGCGCGCATTGCCCAGCGCCACCGCGCCGATGCCCAGGGCCAGCAGCCCGAAGGCGGGGAAGCGGTACAGCGGTCCGGACTCCCGCGCGTGTCCGCCGACCAGCGAATAGGTGCAGCCTTCGCGCACATGAATGTCGTTGACTTCCATGTCGCCGCTGCCGCTGCCGTTCAGCCCGGCCACCTGCCAGGTGTCGATCAGTGTGGCCTGCTCGGCGGGGAAGACCATCATTCGCGCGTCCGGCGCGCCACTGGGCAGCAGCCGGGGCTTGTCGCCTTCCATCACCACCGAGATGCCCTTGAGCCAGCGGCAGTTGGCCCCCCCGCTTACCCAGGGCCAGCGCCCGTTCAGTCGATAGCCGTCGCCCTCGGCGGTGGCCCGCCCGGTGGGGGTGTTCGAGCCGCCGGTGATCACCAGCGGGTCGGAATAGATCTCGCGGGCTACCGAGGGCTCGAGGTAGGCGGCCGACATGCCCGAAGTTGCGCCGATCATCACGCACCAGCCGGCCGACGCATCGGCCTGCGCCACCGCCTCGATGCTGTCCATGATTTCGCCCGGCGGGAGCTCGAGCCCGCCAATGCTGTGCGGCACCGCCATCCGGAACAGTCCGGCCCGGGCGAACTCGCCGGCGATGTCGGCCGGCAGCCGGCGCGCCCGTTCGATCTCATCGGCGCGCGTGCGCAGGGACGGTTGCAGGGCGCGGGCGTTGGCCAGGGTGTCCATGCGGATTCCAGACGGGTGGGGTGGGGGATGCCGGAGGGCATTTTGCCCCGGATTTCGATTCGCGGGTCTGGTGATATTGGATGGGTCGCCAGCACCGGCGTGAACTGTCACTATCGGCGACCGTCGGGCTCGGCGATCGTCAGGCCGCTGCCGGCGCAGGCCACCGCGGGTGGCACGGCTTTCCGACAGGGCGCACGCAGGACATTCGATGTGACGATTCAGCCCGCAGTCCGGTGTTTTCCGGCGTTCGTGCCGCACGCGCGATGACGCCCATCAGCGAGCGGCGCATCCTCATCTGGATGTGCGTGTTCATCGGGGTCAATCAGGCCGGTTTCGGCGCGCTGATCCCGGTGCTGCCCCTGTATGCGCAGGCGTTCGGTGTCCCGGCCTCGGCGATCGGCAGCACCATCGCCCTGTACGGGCTGGCGCGCATGCTCTCGGCGCTGCCGGGCGGGCGGCTCGCCGACCGCTTCGGACGTCGCCAGGCGCTGGCGGTGGGCGGCGTGGTGTGCACGCTGGGCAACCTGTGGTGCGCGCTGGCCGCGACCTTTCCCGAGTTCCTGGCGGCGCGCTTCGTCGCCGGTGCGGGTGCGGGTCTGGTCCATGTGGTGGGCTCGGTGATCCTGGCCGACATCAGCACGCCGCAGCGGCGCGGCCGGATGATGGCCATCTACCAGGGTGTTTTCCTGTTCGCGGTCGGTGTCGGGCCGTTGCCCGGCGGCCTGCTGGCCGAGCACTTCGGGCTGGCTGCGCCGTTCGCGGTCTATGCGGTCGCCTCCGGGATAGCCGGCGTGGTGGCCTGGTTCACCGTGCCCGAGACCCGCGGGTTCGCGGTCGGCGGCCGGCCGGCGGCAGCGCCCACCACGGTGCCCTTCCTGACCCAGATGCGGGTGCTGGGCGCCAACACCGGCTACCTGCTGGTTTGCCTGGTCGGACTGGTCAATGCGGTGGTGCGAACCGGCGGCCTGTTCGCGGTGGTGCCGCTGATCGGCGCGGTCAAGCTGGGCCTGAGCGCGGGCCAGATCGGTGGCGGCCTGGCGCTGGGCAGCGTGCTCGGGCTGATCGCCAGTTACCCGGCGGGTGCCCTGGCTGACCGGCTGGGCCGCAAGCCGATCATCGTGCCTTCGGCGATCCTGACCGCGGTGTCGCTGGCGGGCTTTTGCGTGGCGCCGTCGTTTGCGTGGTTCGTGGTCGCCTGCGTGGTCTGGGGCGTGGCGTCCGCGGTCAATGGCGCGGCGCCCGCCGCCTACGCCGCCGACAATGCCCAGCCGGGGATGAATGCGGCGGCGATCAGCGGTTACCGGATGCTGTCCGATGTCGGTTATGTGATCGGTCCGATCGGGCTGGGCGTGGTGGTCGACCTGGCCGGCCCGGAGGCCTCGCTGGGGGTCGCCGCCGGCCTGATCGCGCTGGCCGGCCTGCTGTTCGCGCGCTACGCGCCGGAGTCCTTGCGCCGCGAGCCGGCACCCGCGAAGGCCGACCGGCAATAGCGTCGCGCGGTCGCTTCAGGCGCGCAGCCTTCCCGCCACCGCCCGCACCCGGCCGGGCGATGCCCGCCAGATCGCGAACGCCGAGACCGCGCACACGCCGATCGTGATCCAGAACACCGGGGCGTAGCTGCCGGTCCGGTCGTACAGCACGCCCGCCAGCCACGGGCCCGCGGCGCCGCCGCTGATCGCCGCCAGCATCACCGTGCCGAAGATGCTGCCGTAGTGCTTGCCCTCGAAGATCTCGGCCGGGATGGCGCCGACCACCGAGGTCATGCCATAGCCCAGGGCGCCCTGCACCAGCACCATCGCATAGAGCAGCGGCAGGCTCGGCCGTCCCTCCAGCATCAGCAGCGCCATCGCGGTCAGCGCAAACCCCAGGCAGCCGATCGCCCAGACGATTTCGCGCCCGATGCGGTCCGACAGGTGGCCCAACGCGATCTGACCGGGCACGCCCGCCAGGCTGACCGCGCCCAGCGCCCAGGCGGCCTGGGTGGCGCTGAATCCAGCTTCCACCAGGTACTTGGTCTGATGGACCTGAATCGCGTACCAGACAAACAGGCCGCCGAAATAGCCGAGCGCGATCCACCAGAAGCGCGCGGTGCGCAGCGCGCGCGCCAGCGTCCAGTCGATGGCGGCCCACTCGGCGTCGACGATGTTGACCCGGCGCACCGGCGCCCCGGCGGTGCCCGGCGCGGCGTCGCCGTCGGGCTGCAGGCCGAGGTCTTCCGGGCGCCGGCGCAGCAGCAGGTTCAGCGGCGCCAGCAGCACCAGCGTGATCAGGCCCAGCGTCCAGCAGGCGGCCCGCCAGCCGCTGTGCTCGATCAGGGTCTGCAGCGCCGGCAGCATCACGATCGAGCCCACCCCGACCCCGGAAAACGCGATGCTCATTGCCAGCCCGCGGCGGCGCACGAACCAGGCCGGCAGGAACAGCGCCTGCCCGGTGTAGCCCAGGCACACGCTGCCCGCGCCGACCAGGACCCCGAGCGTGGCGTAGACATGCCAGGGCTCGGTGGCCAACGTGGCCAGCAGCAGTCCGGCGCCGGTGGCCGCCACGCCGAACTCCATCACGACTCGTGGGCCGCGGCTGTCCATCAGCCGCCCCAGCGTGGGGCTCAGGAAGGCCGAGAGCAGAAAGCCGAACGAGAACGCACCGGCGGTGACGCCGCGCTCCCAGCCGAACTCGGTGAGGATGGGCGGGAACAGCAGCGAGAACGCGGTGCGCGCATTCACGCCGATCGCCATGGTGACGAACACCACCGCGACGATGAGCCAGCCGTAGTAGAAGGGCAGGGAGCGCGAGAGTCTGGCGAGCACGGCGGGCTTTCGGGTGGGGGCGGGCGAAAGGGGGTGGGCGAAAGGGGGCGGGCGCGCGGGGTGGGGGTGAACCGGGCCTGACCGGCGGGCTCGCGCCCTCAGTCCGCGTGCCGGTCCAGGATCGCGCGGGCCTGCGCGACCACCAGCGCGCGCAGTTCGGGCGGCTCGATCACTTCGCAGTCGCCGCCGTGCTTGAGCACATCCATCGCCAGCTCGCGCGGGTCGTGATAGGGCACCTCGAGCAGCATCGAGCCGTCGTCGCACAGGCTGGCGCGCTGCCGCGGATGCCATTGTTCCTGCGACACCCAGCGGGCCTTGTAGGCGTTGAAGCGCAGCCGCGCCCAGCGCATTGCGGTGGCCGACGAGAAGATGCCGTAGCCGGCGTCGAAACGATCGGCGAGCGCCAGGGGCTGGGCGTCTTGCGCCGCCTCGTCGAGGGGGCGCGCGTGCGCGATCGCATCGACCGAGAAGCTGCGCAGGTCTTCGCGCGTGTGGCACCACGCGTCCAGGTACCAGTTGTCACGGTAGTAGACCAGCCGCTGCGGCGACAGCACCCGCTCCAGGGTCTCGTCGGTGTGCCGGTTGTGATGCGTGATCGCGAGCCGCTGGCGGGTGAGCAGTGCCTGGGCGACGGTGGTGAAATGCGCACCGGTCGAGCGGCGCCGCCCCATCGGCGTCAGTCGCACGCGCCGGGCCACCTCGTCGGCCGGGTAGCGGCCCTTTTCCAGCAGGCCCTGCAGGCGCCGGGTCAGCGGTTTGAGGTGCGGCGCCAGCAGCCCCGGCTCGATGTCGTGCAGCAGCTGCTGCATCGCGAGCAGCGCGTGGATCTCGCTCGGGTTGAACCACAAGCCGGGCAGCGCATAGCGGCCCTGCGGATCCAGCGAGCGATCCAGACGATAGGCTTCGGCGTCCTTGTCCCAGGCGATCGGCGCGTGCAGCCGGTCGCGCAGGTAGCCCAGGTCGCGCATCAGCGTGGCGCGCGACACTTCCAGCCGCGCCAGGAAGGTGTTCAGCGTGACGCTGCCCTGCTCGTTGAGCAGCGCGTCGATCCGGTACAGGCGTTCGGTTCGGTCCATGCGCCCGATGCCCGCGCTCAGCCGGCGATGAGGCGCGCGAGCCGCGCCATGTCGTCGAACACCAGGCTGGCTCCGGCGGCCAGCAGGCTGCGCGGGTCGGTGTGGGCGCAATAGCCCAGCACAGTGGCGCCGGCCGCGACGCCGGCGCGGGTGCCGGTGGCCGAGTCCTCGATCACCAGACAGCGTGCCGGCGGCACCTGGAGCGAGCGCGCGGCCAGCAGATAGACATCGGGATGCGGTTTGCTGCGCTCGACCTGGTCCGATCCGTAGATGTGCGGCTGCAGGCGATCGAGCAGACCGGTGCGGCCCAGCGTGATGCGCATCTTGCCGCGGTCGGCGCCCGAGGCCACCGCGTGCGCGAAGCCGCTCGCCACCGCCGCATCGAGCACCGCGCCGATGCCGGGCACCGCCTCGACGCTTTGCGCCAGCGCCTGGTCGCGGCGCACCAGGAAGTCCGGATACCAGTGCGCGGGAATCGGCCCGCCGATCAGGGCCTCGATGTCGGCGACCTCCTCGCGGACCGTCTTGCCCATGAAGCGCTGCATCGTTTCCTCGAAACCGATGTCGGCGCCGATCTCGCACAGCATGGTGGTGAGCACGCCGATGGTGGTCGGTTCGCTGTCGACCAGCACGCCATCGCAGTCGAACAGGATCGCGTCGAAGCGCTGTCTCATGGCCGGCATCCCATGAATCGTGGCCGGTTCATTGGCCGGCCGCCAGCGCGCGCCCGATCAGGATGCGCTGGATGTCGCTGGTGCCTTCATAGATCTGCGCCACCCGGACGTCGCGCCAGATGCGCTCGACCGGGAAGTCGGTCACATAGCCGTAGCCGCCGTGGATCTGGATCGCGTCCGAGCAGACCCGCTCGGCCATTTCCGAGGCAAACAGCTTGGCCATCGCCGCCTCCTTCAGGCATGGCTGGCCGGCATCCTTGAGGCTGGCCGCGTGCAGGATGAGCTGGCGCGCCGCCTCGATCTGGGTGGCCATGTCGGCCAGCCGGAACTGCACCGCCTGGTGGTTGAAGATCGGCGCGCCGAAGGCTTCGCGTTCGTGGGCGTATTTCAATGCCGCCTCGAAGGCCGCGCGCGCCATGCCCACCGACTGCGAGGCGATGCCGATCCGGCCGCCCTCCAGCCCGGAGAGGGCGATCTTGTAGCCCTGGCCTTCCTCGCCCAGCAGGTTGGCCGCCGGCACCCGGCAGTTCTCGAACAGGATCTGCGCGGTGTCCGAGGCGTGCTGGCCGGTCTTGTCCTCCAGTCGCGCCACCACATAACCCGGGGTCGCGGTGGGCACGAGGAAGGCCGAGATGCCGCGCTTGCCGGCGCTGCGGTCGGTCACCGCCATCACGATGGCGACATCGGCATTGCGGCCCGACGTGATGAACTGCTTCACGCCGGCCAGCACCCAGTGGTCGCCGTCGCGGGTCGCGGTGGTGCGCAGTCCCGAGGCGTCGGAACCGACATGCGGCTCGGTCAGGCAGAACGCACCCAGGCTGTCGCCACGCGCCAGCGGCACCAGCCACTGCGCCTTCTGGGCGTCGGTGGCCCAGGCCATCAGGATCGAGCAGACCGGGCAGTTGTTGACGGAAACGATGGTGGAGGTGGCGCCATCGCCGGCGGCGATTTCCTCGATCGCCAGCGCCAGCGAGACATAGTCCAGGCCCGCGCCGCCCAGCGACTGCGGCACGGTGATGCCGTAGCAGCCCAGTTGCGCCAGCCCGCGCAGCGCCTCGCGCGGGAAATGCGATTCCTTGTCCCAGCGCGCCGCGTGCGGCGTGATCTCGGCCTGGACGAAATCGCGGATCGCGTCGCGCACCATCCGTTGTTCTTCAGTGAGCAGCATGTTTCTGATCCGGTTTCCGGCGCCGCCTGCGTCGGCGTCCGGGGCGGCGCACCCGGCGCCAGCCCCGATCTGTGCCGGTGGCTCGACCCGCGTTACCCGCGGGTCCACCGGCGGTGCTCGATCAGAGCATCTCGACGGTGACGGCCACCGCCTCGCCGCCGCCGATGCACAGCGTGGCCAGACCCCGGCGTCCGCCGGTCTTCTTCAGGCCACCCAGCAGCGTCACCAGGATGCGGGCGCCGGAGGCGCCGATCGGGTGACCCAGCGCGCAGGCGCCGCCGTGGATGTTCACGATTTCATGGGCGAGGTCGTACTCCTTCATCGCCGCCATGGTGACGGTGGCGAAGGCCTCGTTGACTTCCCACAGGTTGACGTCGCCGGCCTTCCAGCCCGATTTCGCCAGCACCTTGTCGATCGCGCCGACTGGCGCGGTGGTGAACCACTCGGGCGCGTGGGCGTGGGTGGAGTGGGCGACGATGCGCGCCACCGGCGACAGACCGCGTTTTTCCGCGGTCGAGGCGCGCATCAGCACCAGCGCGGCGGCGCCGTCGGAGATCGACGAGGCGTTGGCGGCGGTGATGGTGCCGTCCTTGATGAACGCGGGCTTGAGGCCCGGGATCTTGTCGAGCTTGGCCTTGAAGGGCTGCTCGTCCTTGTCGATCAGCACATCGCCGCCCTTGCCCTTGACGCTGACCGGGGCGATCTCCCAGGCGAAGCTGCCGTCGGTGTTGGCCTTGAGCGCCCGCTCGGTCGAGGCGATGGCGAACCGGTCTTGCGCTTCGCGGGTGAAGGCGTACTTGGCCGCGCAGCTCTCGGCGAACACGCCCATCGCCTTGCCGCGGTCGTAGGCGTCTTCCAGGCCGTCGATCGCCATGTGGTCATACACGGTGACCGCGCCGTAGCGGTAGCCCTTGCGCGAGTTCAGCATCAGGTGCGGCGCGTTGGTCATGCTCTCCATGCCGCCGGCGATCATGATGTCGTGGGTGCCGCAGCTGAGCATGTCGTGGGCGAACATCACCGCCTTCAGACCCGACCCGCACATCTTCGACAGCGTGACCGCGCCCACCGACTGGGGCAGACCGGCGCGCAGCGTCGCCTGGCGCGCCGGGGCCTGGCCCTGGCCGGCCATCAGGCAGTTGCCGAACAGCACTTCGCCGATGTCGGCGCCGGCGACGCCGGCGCGCTCGACCGCCGCCTTGATGGCGACGGCACCGAGGTCGTAGGCGGGCAGTGCGGCGAAGTCGCCGAGCATGCCGCCGATGGGGGTGCGGGTGGCGGAAACGATGACGATCGGATCACTCATTGGGTCTCTCCCTGAGCATGGGTTGGATGAAGGCTGGAAGCGTGGCTTGACGGGGTGGTGGCCGGCGCGTCGCCGGTCTCTGCGCTGCGCTGCACCAAATCGGTGAAGGATGCGCCAAACCCGGCGGGTTGTCGACCCGCGGCGGCGATCCGGTGCTTGAAGCGCAGCGCGTCCGGGTAAGGAAACACATCTTCCAGAACGCCTTCGCGGATGCGCGCCTGGCGGGCCTGCCAGTACTCGGCCTCGAGCAGCTCGGCGTGGTGGCGCAGGAAGATCTCGCGCACCCGCGGATCGCCCAGCAGGAAGGTGCCGAACTCCTCCGGAAAGACATCGGTGGGCCCGACGGTGTACCAGGGCTCGGAGGCCATTTCATCTTCGGGCGTGCGCGGTTCGGGGATGCGCCGGAATCGGCAGTCGGTCAGGTAGGCGACTTCGTCGTAATCGTAGAACACCACCCGGCCCTGGCGCGTCATGCCGAAGTTCTTGTAGAGCATGTCGCCGGGAAAGATGTTGGCGGCGACCATCTGCCGGATCGCGTCGCCGTACTCGAGGATCGCGTGCTCGCGCTGCGCCGGGGTCGCGGTCTCGAGGTACATGTTCAGCGGCACCATGCGGCGCTCGATGTACAGATGCCGGATCACCACCGTGTCGCCTTCATCGTCGATCAGCGACGGGGCGATGTCCTTCAGTTCGGCCAGCAGCGCCGGCGCGAAGCGCGCTTTCGGGAACGGCACGTTGGTGTACTCCCAGGTATCGGCCATCCGGCCCACCCGGTCGTGCAGCTTCACCAGCTGGTACTGCGACTGGATGAATTCGCGCGTCATGTCCTTGCGCCGCTTGTCCTTGATGATCTTGAACACATAGGGAAACGAGGGCAGGGTGAACACGCCCATCACCAGCCCCTTGATGCCGGGCGCGATGTCGAACTGGTCGGTCGAGTGGCGCAGGTGGTTGAGCATGTCGCGATAGAACAGCGTCTTGCCCTGCTTGTGCAGCCCGAGCATCGTGTAGAGCTCCGAGCGCGGCTTGGTGGGCATCAGCGTCTCGAGGAACTGCACGTAGGCAGCCGGCGAGTCCATGTCGACCATGAAATACGCGCGCGAGAAATTGAACAGCGCCTCGATCCGGTCGGCGCCCAGCAGTAGCGTGTCGACATACAGGCGGCCCTGCCAGTTCTGCATCAGCGGCAGCGCAAAGGGCAGCAGTTCGCCGTCGTTGATCACCCGCCCGATCAGGTAGGCCCCCTTGTTGCGAAAGAACGGTGTGCGCAGCACCTGGATCTGGCAGTCGATCGCGGCCACCGGTGCGCCACCGAAGTGCTCGTGCAGGGCCTCGCTGATCAGCCCCAGGTCGCGCTCGACATCGACGAAGGGGCAGGCGAAGCCGACATCGATCAGCACCTGGCGCATCGCCGCCAGCCAGCCGGTGCTTGCCGGGTAATGGGCCCGGTAGGAGGTCGGCTCGGCGTCCAGGTATTCGGTGGAGACGGCCGGGCGCACGAAGATGAAGTCGTTGTTGAAGTAGGTCCGGTGCAGCAGTTTCGTGCACACCGAATTGAAGAAGGTCTCGGCGAGTTCGGGCTGGCGGTGTTCGGCCAGCAGCGTCACGAACTCGCGCTTGACGCGGGCCCAGACGTCCTCGCCCAGGCCGGCGGCGCCGAACTGCGATTCGAGCAGGGCGAGCGTCTCGATCACCCGCTGGTCGTAGAAGGCGATCCGGTCGCGCGCCAGGTGCCGGATGCCGTGCCAGTCGGCGCGCTCGAAGCGGGCCTTGGCCTGTTGCGAGTTGTAGCGGAACAGGCCGTAGTGACGGTCGAACCCGGCGAGGATGGCGCGGGCGATGGTTTCGGAGGCTTCTCTGGGCATGGCGGGCTTCAGGCGGTTTCGCCAAAGAGTTCGCGCCCGATCAGCATGCGGCGGATCTCGGAGGTGCCGGCGCCGATCTCATACAGCTTGGCGTCGCGCCACAGGCGCCCGGTCGGGTAGTCGTTGATGTAGCCGTTGCCGCCCAGGCACTGGATCGCTTCGCCGGCCATCCAGGTGGCCTTCTCGGCCGCATAGAGGATCGCCCCGGCCGCGTCCTTGCGCAGGCTGCGCGGATCGACCTGACCGCCGCGGCTGCGGTCGCACTGCCGGCCGACCTCGTACACATAGGCGCGGCACGCCATCATGGTGGTGTACATGTCGGCCAGCTTGCCCTGCATCAGCTGGAACTCGCCGATCGGCTGGCCGAACTGCTTGCGCTCGTGCACATACGGCATCACCGCATCCATGCAGGCGCTCATGATGCCCAGCGGTCCGCCCGAGAGCACCGCGCGCTCGAAGTCCAGGCCGCTCATCAGCACGTTCACCCCGCGGCCCAGGCCGCCCAGCACGTTCTCGGCCGGCACCTCGCAGTCGCGAAACACCAGCTCGCCGGTGTGGCTGCCGCGCATGCCCATCTTGTCGAGCTTCTGCGCCACCGAGAATCCCGGGAAGCCCTTCTCGACCAGGAAGGCGGTCATGCCACGCGGGCCGGCCTCGAGGTCGTTCTTGGCGTAGATGACCATCACATCGGCGTCGGGCCCGTTGGTGATCCACATCTTGCTGCCATTGAGCACCCAGCGGTCGCCGCGGAATTCGGCGCGCAGCTTCATCGAGACCACATCGGAGCCGGCGTTGGGCTCGGACATCGCGAGCGCGCCGACGTGCTCGCCGGAGATGAGGCGGGGCAGGTACTGGCGGCGCTGCGCCTCGGTGCCGTTGCGCATGATCTGGTTCACGCACAGGTTCGAGTGGGCGCCGTACGACAGGCCCACCGAGGCCGAGCCGCGCGAGATCTCCTCCATCGCCACCACATGCGCCAGATAGCCCATGCCGGCGCCGCCGTACTCCTCGGGCACGGTGATGCCCAGCACACCGAGTTCGCCGAACTTGCGCCACAGGTCCATCGGGAACTGGTCGCTGCGGTCGATCTCGCCGGCGCGCGGGGTGATCTCGGCGGCGGTGAACTGCTGCAGCGAGTCGCGAAGCATGGCGACGTCTTCGCCGAGGTCGAACTGCAGGCCGGGAATGTTCAGCATCGGAAAAACTCCAGTGACGAAAATCTTGGACAGGAAATCGGATCGGTGGGTGCGTCTGGGGCGGTTCAGGCGGTGACGGCTCGCGCGGCGCGGCTCTGCGCAAGCAACTCGCGGGCGCGCGTCTCGTGGGCCGCGATCTCGCCCAGCGTCTCCTGCAGGTCGGCGAGCTGGCGCTCGAGTCGAGCCCGGTGCGCCGCCAGCACCTCGAGGAAACGTTCGAGCTGCGCCGCGCTGCCCGAGGGCAGGTCGTAGCGGTCGATCAGGTCGCGGATCTCGGCCAGCGACAGGCCCAGGCGCTTGCCGCGCAGCGTGAGTCGCAGCCGGGTGCGGTCGCGCGCCGAGTATTCGCGCTGGCGCGCGCCGGCCCCGACCCGGCGGGGCGCGAGCAGGCCGCGGTCCTCGTAGAAGCGGATCGCCCGGGGTGTGATCGCGAATTCACGCGCCAGTTCCGTGATCGTGTAGGTGGGCATGCGGTCGGCCGACAGACGTTTACACTTGACGTAAACGTCAATCTTAACGCTCTCGCGCCGGTCGGCCCCCAATGAATGCACATGAGCACTTCCTGCAATACCCCCTGGGCGATCGACTGCCCGGGCCGGCGGTGCGCATCGAAGTCGCGCCGGGCGTGCACTGGATCCGCATGCCGCTGCCTTTCGCGCTCGACCACATCAACTTGTGGCTGCTGCGTGATGACTTCGAGGGCGAGGGCTGGACCCTGATCGACTGCGGCATCGCCAGCGACGAGACCCGCGCGCTGTGGACCCGCCTGTTCGAGAGCGGCCTGGACGGGCTGCCGATCCGGCGCCTGCTGTGCACCCACACCCATCCCGACCATGTCGGTTCGGCGCACTGGCTGCAGCAGCGCTTCGGCGCGCCGCTGTGGATGACGATGGGCGAGTACGGCCTGGGGCGCGTGCTGTCGTCGAGCCTGCCGGGGGCCGACAGCGATGCGGCGGCCGAGCATTTCCGCCGCCACGGCATCGCGCCCGGGCCGCAGCTCGAGGCGATCCGGGTGCGCGGTGGCGATCATTTCGCCCGGCTGGTGCCCTCGATGCCGACCTCGTTTCGGCGCATCCGCGAGGGTGAGCGGATCGCCATCGGCGGGCGCCTGTGGCGGGTGATCATCGGCCTGGGCCATTCCCCCGAACACGCCGCGCTCTATTGCGAGGCCGACGCCCTGATGCTCTCGGGCGACATGGTGCTGCCGCGGATCTCGACCAACGTCTCGGTGTGGGAAATCGAGCCGGAATCCAATCCGGTCGACTGGTTCCTCGAGTCGCTGGGCCGCTTCGAGATCTGCCGCGAGGACACGCTGGTGCTGCCCTCGCACGGGCGCCCTTTTCGCGGGCTGCACACCCGACTGGCGCAGCTGCGCGCGCACCATCTGGAGCGCCTGGAGGTGGTGCTCGCGGCCTGCGGGCAGTCGCCGCACACCGCGGCGCAGATGGTGCCGGTGATGTTCGAGCGCCGCTTCGACACCCACCAGCTCACCTTCGCGCTCGGCGAGGCGCTCGCGCACCTGCATTCGCTCTGGTATGCCGGACGGGTGCGCCGGCTCATCGACGACGCGGGCGTGATCCGCTTCGCGGCCTGAGCCGCGGTCGGCGTCACCGTCACCGCGCGGGCGGCGCGGTCGGGGGCATGGCCCTTTACTTCAGCACTTACTTCAGCACTTCGAACAGGTTGTTGTAGTCGTCGGTCCAGATCCGCCGACCCGCCACCGCGGGCACCTCTTCGGCGCCGGCCTCGGTGCGCAGGGTCTGCAGCAGCCGTTCGTTGCGGGTGATCACCACCCAGTCCGACCGGTACAGGTGGCTGCTCTCGGGCGGATCGTCGACCACCCGCACCGCCTTCCAGCCGATCGAATCGGCGAGCTGGCGCACCACCCCGTTCAGGTCGAGGTAGCGGTTGCTGATGTGAAAGACGATGGCGCCGTCCTCATTCATGTGCCGGCGGTACAGCGTGATCGCCTCGCGGGTGATCAGGTGCACCGGGATCGAATCGCTGGAAAACGCGTCGATCGCCAGCACGTCGAGCTTCTGGCCGGCCTCCTTCTCCATCACCAGGCGGGCGTCGCCCAGCAGCGTCTCGATGGCCGCCGGGCTTTGCGAGAGGTAGGTGAAATGGGTTCGTGCCAGCGCCACCACCTGCGGATTGAGCTCGTAGACGCGGTACTGGTCGCCGGCCTTGCCGTAGGCGGCCAGGGTGCCCACCCCCAGGCCGATCAGCCCCACCCGCTGCGCGCGCGCCGGGTCCTGGGCCCGCAGCGCCAGCAGGCTGCGCCCGATGCCCGAGCTCTCGCCGTAATAGGTGGTGGGCAGGTTGCGGAACCGGGCGTTGCGGTACTGCTCGCCGTGCGTGATGACGCCGTGCAGCAGCCGCCAGCGGGCGCTCTCATCGGTGTCGGGCGCGGTCGCCTTCACCCGCAGCGTGCCGTAGAAGTTGCGCGAGATGTCGATGCCGTCCTCGCGGATGTAGCGGTTGTAGTCGACATAGCCGATCAGGGCCACGCAGAAGCAGACCGCCCCGAACACCGCGGTGGCGCCCTTCGACAGGAACAGCGCGAGCAGGGTGATCAGCAGCAGCGCGAGCGGGAATTCCCAGTACCAGGAGTAGACCGCCGGGGCCACGACGCCCACCAGCAGGCCGCCCACCGCGCCGCCCAGCGAGACCATCAGGTAGAAACGGGTCAGGTGTCCCGGCGCCGGCTTGCGCGCCACCAGCTCGCCGTGACAGAACATGCAGGCCACGAACAGCCCGATTGCGTACAGCGGCACCGCCTGCGACAGCGCCAGCACGCCGCGCTCGACGCCATACAGGCTGGCGGCGGTGTCGATCTGCGGCCGCCAGCTCAGCGCCGCCAGCATCAGCAGCGCCATCAGCCCGGCCAGCGGGACATACCAGCGCCGCTTGTACCAGCCCTGGCCGTCAAAGCACAGGATGAAGGTGATCAGGTAGAGCGCCAGCGGCAGCACCCACAGGAACGGGATCGACGCGACGTTCTGGGTGATGTGGGTGGTGACCGCCAGCAGCATCACCGAGCCCAGCGCCGACAGCGCCAGCCACAGGCCCTGCTCCTTCCAGGTGGGGGCGCCGGCCGCGGCTTCGGCCGGTGCCGCGCCATCGGGCGTCATGCCGGCCGCGGTCGTCTCGCCCCGGGCGGCCTCGCCGGCCGGCGCGGCGGTGCCTGCCGGCACGACAAACCCCGATCCCCCGCCGGCCGCCTCGCGCGCCGCCGTCCAGGCCGCCGCCACCGCCAGCATCGCGAACACCGCGTAGCCGGCGCTCCACCCCCAGGACTGCACGCGCCCCGAGGTGAGCGGCTCGATCAGGGGCGGGTAGGCGATCAGCGCCAGCATCGAGGCGACGTTGCTCAGCGCATACAGGCGGTACACCTGGCCACTCTGGTAGCGGCGAGCGAACCAGGCCTGGACCAGCGGCCCGGTGGTCGAGAGCATCAGGTAGGGCAGCCCGATGGTGACCGTCAGCAGCAGCAGGATGCGGCCCACCGGGTCGGTGGCGGCGGTCGGTTTGAAGGCCTCGCCGGGAATGATCGGCAGCAGCGCCAGGCTCACCGCCAGCAGCGTGGTGTGGATGATCGCCTGGCGGCGCGCGGACGCCCGGCGGATCAGCAGGTCGGAGTAGAAATAGCCCGCCAGCAGCACCAGCTGGAAGAACACCATGCAGGTGGTCCAGACCGCGGCCGAGCCGCCGAACCAGGGCAGGATCTGCTTGGCGATGATCGGCTGGACGAGGAACAGCAGGAAGGCCGACAACGCGATGGTCGAGGCGAAGAGGGTCACTCGTAGACTCCGAGTTCTGACAGCGAGCTGTCGATGGCCGCTTGCCAGCCGCGGTTGGCGGCGGGCGATGCCGGGCTGGGGTGCAGGATCTGGGTCAGGTGGATTGCCGACAGGCGCGCCCGCTCGTCGTCGCTCAGGCCGCCGCGTCGCTGGCGGGTCACCGCCTGGAGCCGCTTCATCGCGAAGCCGCCGATGCCGATCGCCCAGACCGGCGACAGCGCCAGCAGTGCGCGCGCCAAATGGGCATCGCAGGCTTCCTGAAGGGCGGCCGCTTCGCTCGCCGGCAACCGGTCGGGGGTGAAGTTGCGGCCCGAGGCCTCGAGAAAGACCAGCGGGCAGTAGTTCAGCACGAAGCTGTGTGAAAAGAAGGCTGGTGCGCTGCCGAAACGCGCCTGTGCCCAGGCCCACAGCCGCCGCCCGCTCACTTCCGAGCGGGTGCAGGCGAAGCCCTCGATCAGGCGTTTCGGGTGCTGGTGCGCCGGCGCGCTCACCGGGGCCGACAGGCCCATCCAGTCGCGCACCGCGGCCACCTCGCCGAAGGGCACGCCGGTCTGCATCATGCCGAACGGACCCGGGTTCATGCCCAGCAGGACCGCCCGCCGACTGCCTTCACCGTAGCGGCGCACATAGGCTTCATGCGGCGCCCACGCGTATTCGAGCGGGTTGTAGACATGGGTGACCGGCGCACTGAAGCGCAGCTGCGAGACCTCGTCGCACAGCTGCCGTGCGGCGGCGATCAGGGCGGCGGCACTCATGGGGGCGCATGGTAGCCGAAGGCCGGGGCGGCCGGCTGCTCCGGCGGACGGGCCACCAGGGTCATCACCCCGCGGCGTTGGTGTCCGCGCGGGTCCGGCCCGCCGGTTCAGCCCAGCGGCGCCAGGGGCGGCGCCACGCCCTCGGGCAGCGCGACGCGGGCGACATTGAGCGTCATCGCGACCACGGTGTAGTAGCCGCACACCCCGATCAGGTCCACCACGCCCTGCTCGCCGAACAGCGCCAGCGCGCGCTCATAACGGGCATCGTCGACCTGCTTGTCCTGATGCAGTTGCAGGCAGAACTCATAGACCGCCGCCTCGTCGTCGGCCATTCCCGAGGGCCGCAGGCCCTGCGCCAGTTCCTCGGCGATGCGCGGGTCCAGTCCGGCCCGGATGGCCATCGGGTGGTGGGCGAACCATTCGTACTGCGAGGTCCAGACCCGGGCGGTGATCAGGATCGCGAACTCGTTGAGCCGCAGCGGCAGCGACGACTGGTAGCGGATGAATTCCCCGACCTTCTGCAGACGATTGCCCAGTGCCGGGCTGCGCAGCCAGGCGTTGAAGGGTCCCCCGCGAAGCAGGCGCGCGCGCGCGTCGGGATCGCCGCCGGCGCGCGGGCCGGACAGGATCGCATCGAGGGTTTCGTTCTGCTCGGCCGACAGATGACCGGGATCGAGTGTCGGGAATCGGGTGGCGGTAACGGGCGCGGCGCGGTCGGTGGTCATCGGGGTCCCCTCTGGTGAGCCCGCATCATGCCGGCGGCCTGACCCCTTGAACAGCGCAAGCGCGCGAATCCCGGTCCCGCTCGCCTTGACACCGTCCGGTGGCCGGCCTACGGTGCCGAATTCCGAAAAAACCGAGGTGTTCAGCGTGACCTTGATCGCCGATCCGGCGCGTGCCCTGTCCCAGGTCGGGCAGTCGGCCGCGCGCCCCGACAAGATCGCCTACCGCAAGCCCCAGCCCTGGGGCATGGTGGCTGACCTGGTGGTGCCCGACGCCAACGCCGACGACGCGCTGCTGTGGGCGCCGGTCGCCCCCGACATCTGGTCGCGCCCGCTGCACCTGAACGTCAGCGCCGGCTACTACACCCATGTCCTGCGGGTGCGCCGCTCGGGCGTGCTGCAGCGCCATCGCCACTCGGGCGCGGTGCATGCCTACGTGATCCGCGGACGCTGGCACTACCTCGAGCACGACTGGTTCGCCGAGGAGGGCAGCTACATTTTCGAGCCGCCGGGCGAAACCCACACGCTCACCGTGCCCGACGACTGCACCGACATGATTACCCTGTTCACCGTCCACGGGTCGCTGATGTACGTCGACCCCGACGGCAATGCCACCGGCTACGACGATGTGTTCACCCGCATCGAGAAATACCGGGAACATTTCGAGTCGGTGGGGTTGGGTTCTGATCATGTGCGCCAGTTCATGCGGTAGAGTCGCGCACTGCGGGCAGACGTCTGATGCCGGCTTTTTCAAGCGCCGGCGACAGGCGCAGTCATCACCCCGGATCCCGGGCAACGATTTATCCAGGAGACAGTCATGATTCAGCGTTTTCTCGCCGCCGCGGCGCTCGCCTTGCTGGCCAGCGTGTCGTTCGCGCAGACCAAGGAAATCAAGATCGGGGTCATCTATGACCTCACCGGCCCGCTGGCCGCCGGCGGTTCCTACGCCGGCTACCTCGGCACCAAGTACGCGATCGACATGATCAACGAGAAGGGCGGCGTGGGCGGCTACCGGATCAAGCCGATCTATGCCGACGCGCAGTCCAAGCCCGAAGTCGCCATCAACGAGACCACCCGCCTGATCGAGCAGGAAAAGGTCGACATGCTGATGGGCGTGTTCTCCTCGGCCCACTGCGTCCCGATGTCGCAGAAGGCCGATGCGGCCAAGCGATTCTTCTGGGCCAACATCTGCGTGGCCTCCAGCGTCTTCAAGGACAAGAACCTGAAGTACGTGTTCCGCGCGCAGGTCCACTCCGACCAGCACGGCTGGGCGTCGTGCACCTTCCTCGCCGAGCAGGCCAAGGCGAAACTGGGCAAGGAGCCCAAGGATCTGAAGGTTGCGGTCATCTATGAAGACGGCCCCTACGGTGCCGGCGTGGCCGCTGGCAACGAAGCCACCTGCAAGAGCCTGGGCCTGCAGGTCGTGCTCAAGGAAGGCTACGCCGCCACCTCGCCCGACCTCTCGCCGCTGGTCACCAAGCTCAAGCGCGCGCGCGCCGATGTGATCCTGCACACCGGCTACAACCCGGACATCACGCTGTTTCTGCGCCAGTCCAAGGAGCAGGGCCTGAAGTGGTCGGCGCTGATCGGTCACGGCGCGGGCTATGGCCAGTTCGACAAGCTGTTTGCCACCTTCAAGGATGACGCCAACCTGATCTACAACGTCGATCCGGTGGCTGCGCAACTGCTCGATCCCAAGTCGCTGGCGGCCGGGCTCGGCGACGTGACCAAGGAGATGGTCCGCCGCTACAAGGCGGATGTGAAGGGCGACGAGGTGCCCCCGCACCTGTCGATGGGCTTCAACCAGGCCTGGATCTTCTTCACCGATGTCATGCCGCGTGCCATCAAGAACCATGGCGGCATCGATTCCGAGTCGCTGCGCAAGGCCGCGCTCGAAACCGACATCCCGGTGGGCGGCACCATCCAGGGCTACGGCGTGAAGTTCTTCCCCCCGGGCACCCAGATGGCCGGTCAGAACGAGCGCTCCTCGCCGGTGGTCATGCAGTACAGCGGCAACGACACCTTCATCGTCTGGCCCGCGGCCCTCAAGACCCGCGATGCCGCCCTGCCGCTGCCGCGCGGTCACGGTTTCTCGAACCAGTAAGCAGACCCGCCCATGCTCTCTGTCAACCGCCTCGTCAAGCGGTTCGGCGGGTTCACGGCGGTCAATGAAGTGTCGTTCGATGTCGCTCGCGGAGAAATCCTCGGGCTCATCGGGCCCAACGGCTCGGGCAAGAGCACGACCTTCAATGTCATCGCCGGCCTGTACCCGCCGTCCGCCGGATCCGTCCAGTTCGACGGCACTGAAATCGGGGGCCTGCCGCCCAGCGAGATCTGCCGTCGCGGACTGGCCCGAACCTTCCAGATTCCGCGCCCGTTTCGCCGGCTGTCGATCCTCGAGAACGCGACCGTGGCGGCCTATTACGGCGCGTCGGACCGGATCTCGCGGGGCGAGGCCGAAAAGCGCGCGATCGATGCGCTGACCCTGATCGGTCTGCCCACCGAGGCGTCGGCGCGGGTCGACGGGCTCGGCGCGGCCGGGCTCAAGAAGCTCGAGATGGCCCGCGCGCTGGCCACCCATCCGAAGGTGCTGCTCGCCGACGAAAGTCTGGGTGGCCTCGACGAGACCGAGATGAACCAGGCGGCCGACATGCTGCGCCGCATCCGCGACGACCGCGGCATCACCATCATCTGGGTCGAGCACATCATGGGTGTGCTGATGCGGGTGATCGACCGCTGCATCGTGCTCGATCACGGCGAACTGATCGCCCAGGGCAAGCCCACCGACATCGCGCACGATCCCAAGGTGATCGAGGTCTATCTCGGCACCGATGCCGATGCGGTCCAACAGCAGGTGAAGGCGCGCGGCACATGAAACCGATGCTCCAGCTGAACAACATCTCGGCGGGCTACGGCAGCTTCCAGGCCCTGTTCGACGTGTCCCTCGAAGTGCGCGCTGGCGAATCGGTCGCCGTCATCGGCCCCAACGGCGCGGGCAAGACCACGCTGCTGCGGGTGATCTCCAAGCTGATCGAGACCACCGCCGGCGATCTCGCGATGGAAGGGCAGTCCTACACCAGCCGTCCGGCCCACGAGATCATCTCGCTGGGCATCGCGCAGGTGCCCGAAGGGCGGCGGCTGTTCCCGCGTCTCACGGTGGAGGACAACCTGAAGATGGGTGCCTTCCTGCCGGCGGCCCGCGCGCGCTACGCCGAGCGCCTGGAAATGGTCTATTCGCTGTTTCCGCGCATGAAGGAACGCCGCCTGCAGCTGGCCGGCACCATGTCCGGGGGCGAGCAGCAGATGTGCGCGATCGGCCGGGCGCTGATGAGCGGGCCCAAGCTGCTGCTGCTCGATGAGCCGTCGGCCGGCCTCGCGCCGGTCATCGTCCAGTCCATTTTCGAGGTGATCCGCAAGATGAGCGCCGAGGGTTACACGGTGCTCATCGTCGAACAGAACGTCCAGCAGGTGCTCAAGGTGGTCGATCGCGCCTACCTGCTCGAGATCGGGCGCATCCGCGCCAGCGGGCCGGCCGCCGAACTGCTGGCCAGCGACGACATCCGACGCGCCTATCTGGGCGTCTAAGCACAAGGCACAGCGTGGACCAGATCTTCGATATCTTTCTGCTCGAGGCCGTGCTCAACGGCCTGCTGCTCGGTGGCCTGCTGGCGCTTCTGTCGCTGGGCCTGAACCTCATCTTCGGCGTGATCGACGTGGTCTGGATCTGCTACGCCGAGCTGATCATGGTCGGCATGTACGCGATCTGGTGGCTGCATTCGGCGCAGGGGGTGCCGTTGCCGTTCGCCTTTCCGATCGCGATCGCCTTCGTGGCGGTGCTGGGCGCGCTGATGCACCAGTTCATCGTGCGTCCGGTGCTCAACGCCGAGCCGATCAACCAGCTGCTGGTGACCGGCGGGGTGCTGTTCCTGCTGCAGGCGGTGGCCACCGTGCTGTTCGGCGTCGAGTTCCGCAACATCGGCGTGCGCCTGCCCGGGGTCAACGTCGGCGACATGAGCTTCTCGCTCTCGCGGATGGTGGCCTTCGTGGTCGCGGCAGTGGCGATCGCGGCCACCTACCTGTTCCTGAACCGCACTTACATGGGCACCGCGATCCGCGCGATCAGCCAGGACCGCACCATCATGCCGCTGATGGGCGTCAACCCGGGCCGGGTGTATCTGCTGACCTCGGCGATGGGCGGCGGGCTGGCCGGACTGGCGGCCTGCCTGCTGGTGCTGCAGTACGACGTGCATCCGGCCATCGGCCTGTCGTTCGGACCCCTCACCTTCCTGATCTGCGTGCTGGGCGGGTTGGGCAACCTGGTCGGCGGTTTCGTCGCCGCCTTCGTGTTCGCCCAGTTCATCTCGGTGGGCGGCTTCTTCCTGCAACTGGAGTGGGGCTACGTGATCGCTTTCGTGTTCTTCATCATGACCATGTTCTGGAAGCCCGAAGGGCTTCTGTCGAAGCGGCGGTGAACATGCGCAATCTGGCTCTGGGTCTGCTGGCCCTGGCGCTCATCGTGCCGCTCACCGGCGTGGGCAACTATCCGCTGCACCTGATGGTGATGGCGCTGCTGTGGTCGTTCATCTACACCAGCTGGGCGATCATGGGTCGTCTGGGTCTGGTGAGCTTCGGTCATGGCGCCTTCCTGGGCATCGGCGCCTACACCGTGGTGCTGCTGTGGAACCTCTACGGCATCTCGCCCTGGATCGGCGCGGTGGTGGCGCTCGTCATCACGCTGGTGGTGGCCTTCGTGATCGGCTACCCGTGCTTTCGCTTCAAGATCGTCGGCCACTATTTCGCGCTGGTGACCCTGGCGCTGTCCGAGGTCACCCGGCTGATCATCGTTGGCCTGCGCGACTACACCGGCGGTTCGCTGGGCATCACGCCGAAGGCGGCGCTGGCCGAGGGCTCGACCTGGTCGCTGTCGGCCATGCAGTTCTCCAGCAAGCTGACCTGGTTCTACCTGATGCTGGGCTGCTGGCTGGTGGCGCTGTTCATCTGGCACCGGGTCGATCGCAGCATGAACCGGCTGGCCCTCGAGGCGATCAGCGAGGAGGAGGACGCGGCCGCGTCGCTGGGGATCAACGTGTCGCGCTCCAAGCTCAGCGTGACGCTGCTGTCGGCTGCCATGACCTGCATCGGCGGCGTGCTCTATGCCCAGTACCAGCTGTATGTGAATCCCGAGACGGTGTCGGGCATCGGCATCTCGCTGCAGATGGTTTTCGGCGTGATCGCCGGCGGCATGTTCGTGATGCTCGGCCCGGCGGTCGGCGCGATCTTCCTGCTGGTGCTGTCGGAGTCGCTGCGCGTGATGATCGGCAACCAGGTGCTGGGGGTCGACACCACGATCTATGGGCTGCTGCTGATCCTGTTCATCATCTTCATGCCCAAGGGCATCCTGGGCGCGTTCCTGGAGAAGATGCGCGGGGGCAAGGGACTGGGCGCTTCGCGCACCTGATCCGGCGACCGGGGCTGGCGGGCCCCGGTGCTGCCCGACCGGGGCAGCGCCTCGGGGGCAGCCCTCGGCCCCGTCCTTCAGCCCCGCCCTTCAGCCCGAAAAATAGCGGCGCCCGTCATACCGCGGATCGGGCTCGCTGACCGGCTTCAGGATGCCGCTGCAGCGCGCGATCACCGTCTCGCCGACGGTGAACAGACCTTGCGCGAACACCAGGCTGCGCGCCACGCGCAGCACCTGCATGCGGCCCTCGATCCAGGCGCCTTCCTGGGCGGGCGCGATGAAATCGCAGGTCACGTTGACGGTGGTGAAGTAGCGGTTGACCCGTCCCTCGATGTTGCTGCCCATCAGCAGCAGCATGTCCGACAGCGTCATGATCATGCCGCCATGGCAGGTGCCGCCCGGATTGCAGTGGCGCCGCTCGACGCGGATGCCGAGCACGAAGCGCTCATCCTCCAGACGTCCGTGCAGCGGGCCGATGCCGTCGATGAACGGATTGGCCGGCATGCGCATCACGGTGAAACCCGCGGGCACGCCGGTATCGGGATCGCTGCCGGGCGTGGCGTCCGACAGCGGCAGATGGGGCTGGTCGGGTGTCATCGGCGCACCGCCCGGGCCGACGCCGGCCAGCCGGCGCGCAAGGCGGCCAGGACCGACCGCGCGCCGATACCCGGCGAAGACGGGCGGCCCGCGGCAGGGCCGCAAAGCTCGAATGACAGGACGGGACTCATGGGGGCCGACTCCGATATGCTTGCGGGTTGATCGAATTCGACAGTATATGAAGTCACCGTCCAGGAGCCCCTTATGAGCAATCCGATTCCGTCCCCGCTGCCCGCCACGATGCGATACATCGATCATGGCCGTGGCGGCGCGCCCGAGGTGCTGGTCGAGCGCGAAGGTCCGCTGCCGGTGCCGGGCGCCGATGAGGTGCTGATCCGCGTGGCCTATGCCGGGGTCAATCGCCCGGACGTGCTCCAGCGCAGCGGCAACTATCCCCCGCCGCCGGGCGCCTCACCGGTGCTCGGCCTCGAAGTGTCGGGCGACATCGCGGCGGTCGGTTCGGCCGTCACCGCGTGGCGGGTTGGCGATCGGGTGTGCGCGCTGACCAATGGCGGCGGTTACGCCGGCTACGTCTGCGTGCCGGCCGGCCAGGCACTGCCGGTGCCGGCCGGCCTGTCGATGCTGCAGGCGGCGGCGCTGCCGGAAACCTTTTTCACCGTCTGGGCCAACGTCTTCGAGCGCGGCCGTCTGGCCAGCGGCGAGACCCTGCTGATCCATGGCGGTTCGTCGGGCATCGGTACCACCGCGATCCAGATGGCCAAGGCCTGGGGCGCGACGGTGATCGTCACCGTCGGCAGCGATGAGAAGGCGCGCGCCTGCACGCAGGACCTGGGTGCCGATCACGCCATCAACTACCGCACCCATGATTTCGCGGTCGAGATTGCCCGCCTGACCGGCGGGCGTGGCGTCGACGTGATCCTCGACATGGTCGGGGGCGACTACATGGCCCGCAACCTGAAGTGCCTGGCGCTCGAGGGGCGCCTGGTGCAGATCGCCTTCCTGCAGGCGTCCAAGACCGAGGTCGACTGGACGCCGCTGATGCTCAAGCGGCTGACCTTCACCGGCTCGACGCTGCGGGCGCGGCCCGCCGCCGACAAGGCCCGCCTGGCGGGCGAACTGCTCGCGCGGATCTGGCCGCATCTGGCGCAGGGCCGGATGCTGCCGGTGATCAACCAGGTGTTCGACCTGGCGCGGGCCGACGATGCGCACCGCCGCATGGAGTCGTCCGAGCACATCGGCAAGCTGATGCTCAAGGTGGCCGGCGACTGAACCCGGCGTCTCATGCGACAGCCGCCTCGCGCGGCTGGCCGAAGCGCCGGTACAGCACCGGCAGCACCAGCAGCGTGAGGCTGGTGGAGGTGATCAGCCCGCCGACCCGGGCGATGCGGGCCTTGCGACCGGGTGGTGTGCATGCACGCCGGCCAGATCCATGAGATGGGGCCGGTGAAGCAGCGGTTCAATGACCCTCAGACGGCTGAATTCCGGCAGTTTCTGTCGGCCCTGACTGACTGACGGGGGCCTTGCCCGCGCTGCTTTCAACGGTTTCGTCGGGCTCCCGATCAAACCACGCGTAAAGCGCCGGCAGCACCACCAGGGTCAGCAGGGTGCAACTGATCAACCCCCCAATCACCACGATCGCCAGCGGGCGCTGCACTTCGGAACCGGGGCCGGTGGCAAACAGGAAGGGCACCAGCCCGAGCATCGCCACGGTGGCCGTCATCATGACCGGGCGAAAGCGCATGCGGGCCCCATCCAGGATGGCTTGCCGCATCCGCACGCCCTTGTCGCGCAGGCTGCGGATGTAGGACACCATCACCACGCCGTTGAGCACCGCGATGCCCCACAAGGCGATGAAGCCGACCGAGGCCGGCACCGACAGATACTCACCGCTCACGAACAGGCCGATTACCCCGCCGATCGAGGCAAAGGGCAGTACGGTGATGATCAGCGCCGCAAAGTTCAATGAACCGAACAGCAGGAAGAGCAGGAAGAAGATCGCGCCTACCGTGATCGGGACGATCATCGCCAGGTGGCCCAGTGCGCGCTGCATGTTCTCGAACTGCCCGCCCCAGTCGAAGGTGTAGCCCTCATCGAGCTTCACCTGCGCGCCGACACGCTGCTGCAGTTCGGCCACGAAGCCGCCGAGGTCGCGGTCCTTGACGTTGATGCCGATCACGATGCGCCGCTTGCCCGCTTCGCGTGAGATCTGCGCCGGTCCGTCGCGGATCTCGATCGCGGCCAGGCTGGACAAGGGCACCTTGATCCGCTCGGGCGTGGTCACGAGGATGTTGCGGATCGATTCGATGTCGTCGCGAAAGCGCGACGGCAGTCGCACGACCGCGGCAAACCGGCGTTCGCCCTCGAAGATTTCGGTGGCCTCGCGGCCGCCGAACGCGGTCTCGATCAGATCATTGATGTCGGCGACATTCACCCCATGACGGGCGATCGCGCGGCGATCGATCTCGATCGACAGATATTGCTGGCCGGTCAGCCGCTCGATCCGGATGTCCTGTGCGCCCTGAATGGCGCCCGCCACCTTCGCCACTTCATTGGCCTTTTCGCGCAAGACCTCGAGGTCGTAGCCGAAAATCTTGACCGCCACATCCGAGCGTACGCCAGTGACCATTTCATCGACCCGGTCAGAAATCGGCTGCGCCATCACGATGTTCACGCCAGGCAGCGCGGCCAGCTTGCGGCGGATCTCGGTCTGAATCGTGTCCTGGGTCCAGCCCTTGGGCCATTGATCGCGCGGCAGCAGGCTGACGATCGGCGTCGACTCGTTCTGGCTCTGGGGGTCGGCCGGCGACTCGCCGCGGCCAACGCCCGATACCGCCGATTTCACCCCGGGCACCGTCATCACCAGGCGCATGGCTTCCTGCTCCATGCGAATCGATTCTTCCAGCGAGATATTGGGCACCCGATTGATGCCCGGCACGATCGATCCCTCCTTCATTTCCGGGATGAAGGCAGTACCCAGGAATGGCAGCAGCGCAAGCGACCCGGCGAAGGCCAGCACCGCAGCCGACACCGTCTTGCGGGGGTGAGTGACCGCCCAATCAAGCATGGGCAGATAGGGACGCTTGAGTACCCGGATCAGCCAGGTGTCGTGCTCGACCCCGCCCTTGAGCAGGTACGAGGCCAGCACCGGCGTGAGGGTCAGCGAGAGCACCAGCGACACCGCCAGCGCGATCGCGATGGTGTAGGCCAGCGGGGCAAACATCTTGCCCTCCATGCCCTTGAGCGTCATCAGGGGCAGGAACACCAGGATGATGATGCCGATGCCGAAGATGACTGGCGTGGCTACCTCCATCACCGCGCCGAAAATCACCCGGATCCGGCCCTGGGTCGTGGTGGGCGCCTTGCGCCCGAGCTGATCGAACGCGTTCTCGACCACCACCACTGACCCATCGACCATCAGGCCGATCGCAATCGCCAGACCGCCCAGCGACATCAGGTTGGCCGACAAGCCGTACTGATTCATGACGATGAAGGTCACCAGGGGCGTGATGACCAGGGTGGAGACCACCACGACCGACGATCGCAGATCGCCCAGGAACAGGTACAGCACGATGACCACGAAGATCACACCCTCGATCAGCACTTTGATCACGGTCTTCAGAGCAGCGTCGACCAGTTCGCTGCGGTCGTAGTAGGGCACGATGGTCAGCCCGTCAGGCAACATGCCCTTTTGGTTGATCTCGGCGACGCGTTTCTTGATGTCGGACACGATCGCCTTGGCGTTGCCGCCTGCCGTCATCATCACGATGCCGCCGACCGATTCGGTGACCCCGTTCTTGACGACGGCGCCCTGGCGGACCGCATGTCCCAGGCGGACCTCGGCCACATCGCGGATGTAGATCGGTGTGCTGTCGGCGGCGCGCAGCACGATCTGGCGGATGTCGTCGAGATCGCGGATCAGGCCCACCCCGCGGATCAGGTATTGCTCGGCCCCCTGGGGCAGCACGCCGCCGCCCGAGTTGGCGTTGTTCAGGACCAGTGCCTCGTAGACATTCTTGATCGACAAGCCGTAGTGGCTGAGGCGATCGGGGTTGACCATCACCTGGTATTGCCGCACGAAGCCGCCCTGCGAGTTGATCTCGGCGACCCCGGGCGTGGCGCGCAGCAACGGGCGCACCACCCAGTCCTGCGCGATGCGCCGGGCCACCAGTTCGTCCTGCGAAAGCGCGCGTGCGCCATCATCGGCGCGCTCCAGGGTGTACTGGTAGATCTCGCCCAGACCGGTGGACACCGGCCCCAGCACCGGCACGACCCCGGCTGGCATCCGGTCGCGCACCTCCAGCAGGCGCTCCATCACGAGCTGGCGCGCAAAGTAGACGTCGGTTGCATCCTTGAAGACGAGGGTGATCAGCGACAGGCTCGGCTTGTTCAGCGAGCGCATCTCGACCAGGCCCGGCAGCCCGGTCATGCCAATTTCCAGCGGCACCGTGACAAAACGTTCGATCTCTTCGGGCGATCGGCCCAGTGCCTCGGTTGCGATCTGAACCTGCACATTGGTGACGTCTGGAAAGGCATCGACCGACAGCTTGCGCGCGGCATTGAGGCCGAAGGCGAGCAGGCTCAAGGCGATGACCAGCACGACGAGCCGCTGACTGAGGGCGCCTTGCACGAGGGCTTGGATCATGGGGCTTCCGATGCTGACGGGGGCTCGTGGCGCAGGGTCATTCGAGTTCCTTGCGCTTGCGTTCGCTGTTGGCGTGGAAGGCGCCCTCGGTGACCACTGTCTGGTTGACCTTCAGGCCGGAGATCACCGGTCGCAGCCCCGCACGTGCGGGCGCGAGCCGTACCTCGGTCAGCTTGTAGCGGTTTTCAGCGATCGCCACGAACACATGGTCGAGATCGTTTTCGCGCACGACGGCGCCCACTGGTACCGCGAGTTGTGTGACCGGGCCGGACTCGATCAGGATTGTCGCGAGCATCGCCGGCTTGAGGCGCCGGTCGCGATTGTCGAGCTCGCTGCGCACGGTGATCGTGCGGGTCTGCGGGTCGACGGTATCGGCGACATAGTTGAGTTTGGCGACTCGGCGAATGCCCAGCGCCGGGATATCGATCTCGATATTCTGGCCGACCAGCACCTTGGCCGCCTGCTGTTCGGGTACATCGGCTACTACCCACACGCGCGACAGATCGGCGACCGAGAACAGCGCATCGCTGGGCTGCACGACCTGGCCCTGGGTGACCTTGCGCTCGATGACCGTACCGCCCATGGTGGCCACTACCGGCGAGATCGAATTGATGCTGCCCTGGGCGTGCAGGGCCTGCATGTCTTCGCGCGAGACACCGAGCACGCGCAGCTGATCGGCGGCGGCCTGCTGTTCTGCGCGCGCCACATCGAGTTCGCTTTCGCGCCGCTGCAGCTCGGCGCTGCCGATCACTTCGGCGGCGATCAGCTGCCGGGCGCGTTCGACATTGCGTTCATGGAGCAGTGCCTGTGCGCGCGCCTTCTTGTAGGCGAGCTGGGCGGCGCCCAGCTCGGTGCTGTTGATCAGCGCGAGCGTCTGGCCAGCGCGCACCTGCTGGCCCATGGTGGCCTTGATTTCGATGATGCGACCTGTCACGGTCGCGCCGATCCGGGTCACGAGGTGTTCATCGAATCCGACCTGACCGGCCACTCGCAGGATGTCCGATACCTCGGCCATCGCCACCGGGGCCGTCTTCACGATGTTGCGCATGTTTTCGCCGAGCTCAACGACACTGGGATCGGCCGCGACAGCTGCGGCGGGTGCCGGTGGGGGAGCGGATTTTTCGCAGGCGCCCAGCAGCAGCGCGCCCAGCAGCAGGGCGCCCAGCTGGGACGCGAAACGCAATCGGCGAGGGTCGGTGCGCATGATGGGTGGATCCATGGATAGGGGAGGGGTGTGCTGGAAGTCTGTCGGGCGGCGCCGAGGGAACTGTCCTGCTGTCATCGGCCGGCGATCCGCTCCAGATCGGTCCGGGCGCGCTGCAGCTCGAAGCGCGCCTCGAGCAGTTCGGTCCGAACCAGTCGAAACTGGCGCTGGGCATCCAGGTATTCGATGATGCCGCGCTCGCCGAGTCGGTAGGCCGCTTCGGCGACCGACAGCACCTGCCGGGCGCGATCGAGAATGCCGTCTTCGATTGCGTTCACCTGGATGAGCGCCGACTGGTACGCCTGCCAGGCGCCGTCGAATTGCGCCTGCGCGTCGAACCGATGCTCAGCCAGTGCGAGGCTGGCGCGTTGCGCCCGCGCGCTGGCTTCTGCGATCGGTCCGGCACGCCGGTCGAGCAGCGGCAGAACGACCTGAGCGCCGATTCGCGTCAGATGCGTCGAAGGGGCTCGCTCATGGTGAGCCCGCAGCTCAATCCGTGGCAGCACCTGCTGGCGTTCGAGCTCGATCTGACGCTCGGCACCGCTGAGCGTCTGCCGGGCGAGCAGCACCGCCGGATTGCGCTCGAGCACCGCCTGCTGCAAGGCGAGATAGTCGGCCTGGTTCAGGATTCGGGTATCGGTGGCGCTGATCGCCAGATCGAACTCATTTTCCAGCGAGGGGCTGACGAGCTGGCGCAGGGCGATCTGTGCCTGACGAATCCGCGGGACGGTCGCATCGAGATGCTTGAGCATGCCGGCCACCTCATTGTCGGCACGCAGAATGTCGAAGCGGGGTGCTTCGCCGATGCGTACCCTGGCCGCGATAACGTCACGTATCTGCTCGGTGAGCACGAGATCTTCGGCCAAGGCTTGCCGAATGGCCCGGGTCTTGATCAGGTTGAAGAAGGCATCCCGGATGGCGGCATTGAGGTTGGATTGCAGCGCCACGGTCTCGGCTGCGGCCAGGTCCACCCGCGCGGTTGCGCTGTGCAATCGGGCCTGGCGCAGTGCTGGCATTTCGATGGGCTGGGTGAGGGCGAGCGCCGTGCTCGCGCCGGTTTCGGCACCCGGCCGGCGTGCACCCAGCCGGCCGGGCTCGAGGCTGACTTCGGGGTTGGGATACGCGCTCGCGGTGGTGATGCCCGCCCGGGCGGCGAGTTGCCCGGCCCGGCTGGTGGCCAGCGCAGGACTTTCGCGGCTCGCCCGAGCCTGCAGCGCTTCCAGCGTGTAGAGGGGCGGGACCGGCTGCGCGCCGGTCGGGGCATGGAGGAGCGCAGCGCAAATCAGGCCGCATGATGCCGCCATCCGACGCACCGGATGTCGGCACAACGCCCTATGCCAGACACTCAGTGTTGAAATGACCATGACGATTCCCGTGTAGGTGGACGACAGTGCACGGACTTTGATGGGACAGGCCGTGCGCGATGCAACGGTCTTGCTTGCAGGCCAACCGGGCCTGCGATCCCGCCGGGCGCCCACAGGCGCCGTGCTGACGACGTGATCAGGGTGGCTTTGCACCACCCGAAGCTACTCCCCGAAATCAGTGGTCAGGTTACCTCATCTCGAGCGGAGGGCACCCGCAAAGACCCAGCAAAGTTAGGGCTTTGGGTGGCTTGCCTCAGCTCTGCATGGATTTGCGGTGCCGGTGGATGCTCATCAGCAGCCCGGCGCCCAGGCCCAGCGTGACCATCGAAGTACCCCCGTAAGACATGAAGGGCAGCGGCACGCCGACCACCGGCAGGATGCCCGAGACCATGCCCATGTTGACGAAGGCATAGGTGAAGAAGATCAGCGTGATCGAGCCGGCGAGCAGGCGCATGAACTCGTTGGCGGCCTGTGCGGCGATCACCATCCCGCGGCCGATCAGCACCAGATAGACGGTCAGCAGCAGCAGGTTGCCGGCGAGCCCGAATTCCTCGGAGTACACCGCGAAGATGAAGTCGGTGGTGCGCTCGGGGATGAACTCGAGATGGGTCTGGGTGCCCTGCATGTATCCCTTGCCCCACAGACCGCCCGACCCGACCGCGATGGTCGACTGGATGATGTGAAATCCCTTGCCCAGGGGGTCGGAGGTGGGGTCGATCAGGGTGAGGACCCGCTGGCGCTGATAGTCGTGCATCTGCGACCACATCAGCGGCGCTGCCGCGGCCGCGGCGACGATCAGGCCCACGATCACCCGCCAGCTCAGGCCGGCCAGGAAGATGACGAAGCCGCCGGCGGCCATCACCAGCAGCGCGGTGCCCAGATCCGGCTGACGGGCGATCAGCACGACCGGGATGAGCAGCAGGACCGCCGCGATCGAGAAGTCGAACCAGCGCAGCACGCCCTCACGCCGCTGGAAGTACCAGGCCAGCACCAGCGGCGTGGCGATCTTCAGCAGTTCCGACGGCTGGACGCGCCCGAATCCCAGATTCAGCCAGCGCCGCGCCCCCTTGGACACGTCGCCGAACATCGCCACCGCGATCAGCAGCAGCAGGCCCGCGACGTAGAGCGGCAGCGCCGATCGCATCATCCAGTTCGGCGGCAGGTTGGCCGCCAGCCATAGCACGCCGAAGGCGATGAGGGTGTTGCGCAGATGGCCCTCGAAGCGGCCGCTGAAGTCGTGCGCCGCCGAGTACATGGTGAGCATGCTCAGGGCGATCAGCAGTCCGATCGCCAGCGACAGGGTGGTGTCGAACACCAGCAGGTGTTCGCGCACGCGCTCGCGCAGCCGCGCCGCGCCGCTCATGGCGCACGCCCCGGGGCGGGGGCGGCCGGCACGGTTTCCGGCTCGATGCTCTCGGGCACGTCGCGCAGTTCCGGATCGCCCTCCGCGGGCGCGCCCCGGCCGACCGGTCCGCTGCCGGGCAACTTGCCCAGCAGGTGATAGTCGAACACCTTGCGGGCGATCGGCGCGGCGGCCTGGGCCCCGAAGCCGCCGTTCTCGACGATCACCGCGAGCGCCAGCCGCGGCGCCGCGGCCGGCGCGAAGGCCATGTAGAGCGAGTGATCGCGAAAGCGTTCGGCGATGCGCCGGGCGTCGTAGCGTTCGTTCTGGCGGATGCCGATGACCTGCGCGGTGCCGGTCTTGCCGGCGGCCACGTACTCGGTGCCGGCGAACGCACCGCGGCTGGTGCCGAAGCGGTTCACATCGATCATGGCCGACTTGACCAGGGCCAGGTGCTCGTGGCTGAGCGCGATCCGTCGCGGCGCGGGCAGCTCGACCGGCCGGCGCTGCCGGGTGACGGGGTCCTCCAGCTGGCGGACCAGGTGCGGGCGGATCACCACGCCGTCATTGGCCAGCGTCGCGGTGGCATGGGCCAGCTGCAGGATGGTGAAGGCGTTGGCACCCTGCCCGATGCCGATCGACGGTGTCTCGCCGGGCAGCCACTTCTGCTTGAAGCGGCGCTGCTTCCAGGCGCTCGACGGAAGCGTGCCGGCGCCTTCGTTCTCGAGGTCGATCCCGGTGAGCTGGCCGAAGCCCCAGGGCACCATGTAGTCGTGGATCGCGTCCACGCCCATGTCGTAGGCGGCCCGGTAGTAGTAGGTGTCGCTGGAGACGACGATCGACTTGTGCAGGTTCACGCTGCCATGCCCGCCCGGCACCGAATCGCGGAAGCGGTGGTTGCCGAGCTGGAAGTAGCCGGGATCGGCGTATTGCGCCTCGGCGGTGCGCGCGCCGGTGGTCAGTGCCGCCAGCGCCATGAACGGTTTGTAGGTGGACCCGGGCGGATAGGTGCCGCGCAGCGGCCGGTTCAGCAGCGGCTTGTCGGCGTCTTCGTTCAGGCTCTGCCAGGACTGCGGGTCGATGCCGTCGACGAACAGGTTCGGGTCGAAGGTCGGCTTGGACACGAACGCGAGGATCTCGCCGCTCGAGGGCTCGATCGCCACCAGCGCGCCGCGCCGGTCGCCGAACCATTCCTCGACGAGCCGCTGCAGCTTCAGATCGATCGACAGCACCAGGTTGTCGCCCGGCCGGGCCGGCCGGCGCGACAGCGAGCGCACGGTGCGTCCGCCGGCCGAGACCTCGATCTCCTCGGCGCCGGCGATGCCGTGCAGTGCCGCTTCGTAGGACTGTTCGATGCCGGTCTTGCCCATGTGGCTGACCCCCGCATAACTGGAACTCAGTTCGGCCTCCTCGAGGCGGCGCTTGTCGTCGACCGAGATGCGGCCAATGTAGCCGATCACATGCGCCGCGCTGTCGCCCTGCGGATAGGTGCGCGCCGAGCGTGCCCGGATCTCGACGCCGGGGAAGCGGAATTTCGCCACCGAGAAGCGCGCCAGTTCCTCGTCGCTCAGCCGGGTGCGCAAGGGGATCGAGTCCCAGTTGCGCGAGTCCTCCAGCAGACGCTTGAAGCGGCGCCGGTCGCGTGCGCTGATGTCGACGAGCCGCGCGAGGTCGTCGATGGTTCGCTCCAGGTCGTCGACCTGGTTGGGGATGATCTCGAGCGTGTAGACGGACAGGTTGTGCGCCAGCAGTTCGCCGTGCCGATCGTAGATGAGCCCGCGCTGCGGGGGCACCGGCACCAGCGCGATCCGGTTGTCCTCGGCCTGTGCGTTGAAGTCGGCGTGTCGCACCACCTGCAGCCAGACGAAGCGCGCCAGCAGGATGAAGAAGCAGGCCAGCACCAGCGCCCAGGCGATGCCCAGCCGCAGGCGAACCCGCAGCAGTTCGGTTTCGGCGTCGCGGACTTCTACCATCGGGGCTGGTTGCTCATCGATTCGGCGTCAGAGCGGCCGGTTTTCGTCGCGCTCGGTCGCGCGCTGCTGCGGCGCCATCAGCAGCGCCTCGGCCAGCGGCCACAGCAGCGCTGCGCTGACGCTGGCCATCAGGTAGCTCCAGCCCGGAAAGCCGCTGCCCACCGCGGCGCGCACCAGCATCGCGACGCACTGAGCCAGCAGCAGCAGCGCGAGCACATGGAGCATCCGTCCCAGCCGGCCGAACCAGGGTACCCGGCGGTGCAGCCCGATCGCCCCGTAGCACAGCAGGCTGTAGAAGAGGGCATGCTCGCCCAGCAGCGCCGCTTCGTGGATGTCCATCAGCAGGCCGAACAGGAAGGCGATCCCGAAGCCCACCATGCGCGGCTGATGGATGCTCCAGAACACCAGGATGAGCGCGAGAAAATCGGGAATCCAGGCCACCCGGCCCCACGGCAGCACGTTGAGCACGAAGCCCAGGGCCAGCGTGAACGCGATGAATGCCCGGTTCGCCGGCAGCAGCAGGTATTCGGTGCGCGGCGCCTGGATCATCGGGGCTCCGTCCGGGACTTGCGCTGGCGGCCTTGCGCCGGCGTCTCGGTCGGCGGCGGGGGCAGGGCGCTGCGATCGACCAGCAGCACCAGCATCAGTCGCTGGCTGTCGATGGCGGCCGCCGGCGTCACCAGCACCCGCCCGAACAATCCCGAGGTGCCGGGCGCCTCGACGCGCGCGACCTGCCCCACCGGCAGCCCGGGCGGGTACACCCCGTCCAGCCCCGAGGTGACCAGCGTGTCGCCGGCCCGGATGTCGCTGCTCGCGGCCATGAAACGCAGATCGAGCAGGCCATCGGGCGCGCCGCCAAAGGCGATCGCGCGCTGTCCGGTGCGTTGCAGTTCGACCGGCAGCGTGGCGCCGCGGTCGGTCAGCAGGGTGATCTCGGCCGACAGCGGCAGCACCCGGGTCACCTGGCCCACCACCCCGCTGGCGTCGATCACCGGCTGGCCGGCCAGCAGCCCCTGCTGCAGGCCCTTGTCGAGCACCAGCCGGCGGGTGTAGGGGTCACGGGTGTCGTAGAGCACTTCGGCGATCACCGACCGGATCGCGAGTCGCTCGCGCGCGCCCACCAGCTCGCGCAGCTGCTGGTTTTCGGCGGCGAGTTGCTCGGCCTGCAGCAGCGCGCGCGCGTTGACGGTCTCGAGCCGGCGCAGCTCGGTGTTCTCGGTGCGCAGCCGGTCGATCCCGGCCAGGTATTCCCGGCCCATCGACAGGGCGTCGCGTGGCACCAGCAGGCTGCGCTGCAGCGGATAGAGCAGGGTGCCCACGCCCTGGCGCAGGGCGGCGAGCGCGCCCAGACGGGCGTCGACCACCAGCAGCGCCACCGCCAGCGCGGCAAAGAAGGCCATTCGGGCGTGCGCGGACGGCCCCTGGTTGAAGAACGCTGGCGGACTGCGGTCCATCGTTGGCGCGGGTGCGCCTGAACGGCGCCCGCGATGCCTATTCGCTGGTGAAGATCGTGCCGAGCTTGTCCATGCGCTCGAGCGCCATGCCGCAGCCCCGGACCACGCAGGTGAGCGGGTCTTCGGCGACCAGCACCGGCAGGCCGGTCTCTTCCATCAGCAGCCGGTCGAGGTCACGCAGCAGGGCGCCGCCGCCGGTGAGCATGATGCCGCGCTCGGTGATGTCGGCGCCCAGCTCCGGCGGCGTCTGCTCGAGCGCGATCTTGACCGCCGACACGATCTGGTTCAACGGATCGGTAAGGGCTTCGAGGATCTCGTTGGACGAGACGGTGAAGCCGCGCGGGATGCCTTCGGACAGATTGCGGCCCTTGACTTCCATCTCGCGGACCTCGGAGCCGGGGAAGGCCGAGCCGATGGTCTTCTTGATGGCTTCGGCGGTCTGCTCGCCGATCAGCATGCCGTAGTTGCGACGGATGTAGTTGACGATGGCTTCGTCGAACTTGTCGCCGCCCACCCGCACCGACCCCTTGTAGACCATGCCGCCCAGCGAGATCACGCCCACCTCGGTCGTGCCGCCGCCGATGTCCACCACCATCGAGCCGGATGGCTCGGAGACCGGCAGCCCGGCGCCGATCGCCGCGGCCATCGGTTCCTCGATCAGGTAGACCTGCGAGGCGCCGGCGCCCAGCGCCGATTCGCGGATGGCGCGCCGCTCGACCTGGGTCGAGCCGCAGGGCACGCAGATGATGATGCGCGGGCTGGGTGAGAACAGCCGGCTTTCATGGACCATCTTGATGAACTGCTTGAGCATCTGCTCGGTGACGGTGAAGTCGGCGATGACGCCGTCCTTCATCGGGCGGATGGCCTCGATGTTGCCTGGCACCTTGCCCAGCATCTGCTTGGCCTCGGTGCCGACCGCCGCGATGGTCTTCTTGCCGCTGGGTCCGCCTTCCTGGCGGATCGCGACCACCGACGGCTCATCGAGCACGATGCCCTTGCCGCGAACGTAGATGAGCGTGTTGGCGGTGCCGAGGTCGATGGCCAGGTCGGTCGAGAAATACTTGCGAAAGAGCCCGAACATGCCGGATCCGTGAGTGTCTGGATGGGATGCCCGGCCGAGCGGCCGGAACAGGGAATATGGCGCCTTCGAACCGGGCGCAGATCGTCGCGGATCATACCGTATAATCCCGGCCCCTCAGCCTTGTTCCGAGCGCCCGCTCGAAAACCCCCCATGCCGCTCATCGCCACCGATGTCGACCGTCTTGCCAAGCTGGCCCGCCTGGAGCTGTCGCAGGCCGAGGCCGCGCAGACCCTGGCGCAGCTCAACTCGGTCTTCGAGCTGATCTCCCAGCTGCAGGCAATCGACACCGAAGGGGTCGAGCCGATGACGCATCCCATCGAGATGAGCCTGCGCCTGCGCCCCGACGAAGTGACCGAAACCGATCGGCGCGAGCGCTACCAGCAGGCGGCCCCGGCGATCGAGCAGGGGCTCTTCCTGGTGCCGCGGGTCATCGAGTAACCCATGACCCTCCACACCCGTTCCCTGGAAAGCCTTCGCGCCGATCTCGACGCCCGCGCGCTGTCGGCGGTCGAACTCGCGCAGGCGTTTCTTGCGCGCATCGAGGCCAGCCCGCACAACGCCTTCATTGACGTCCGCCCCGAACTCACCCTGGCGCAGGCCCGCGCGGCCGACCGCCGCCTGGCCGCCGGCGAGCGCACGCCGCTGCTGGGCATTCCGCTGGCGCACAAGGACATCTTCGTCACCGAGGGCTGGCGCTCGACCGCCGGCTCCCGGATGCTCGCCGACTATGTGAGCCCGTTCGATGCCAGCGTGGTCACACGACTGCAGGCCGCGGGTGCGGTCTGTCTGGGCAAGACCAACTGCGACGAATTCGCGATGGGCTCGTCCAATGAGAATTCCTGGTTCGGCGCGGTGCGCAATCCGTGGGACGCGGCGGCCATTCCGGGCGGGTCCTCCGGCGGCTCGGCGGCCGCGGTCGCCGCCGACCTCGCGCCGCTGGCCACCGGCACCGACACCGGCGGCTCGGTGCGTCAGCCCGCCTCGATGTGCGGCATCACCGGCATCAAGCCCACCTACGGCCGGGTGAGCCGCTTCGGCATGATCGCCTTCGCCTCGAGCCTCGACCAGGGCGGCGCGATGGGGCGCTCGGCCAGCGATTGCGCCCACCTGCTCTCGGCGATGGCCGGCTTCGACCCGCGCGATTCGACCAGCATCGAGCGGCCCGACGAGGACTACAGCCGCGACCTCGAGCGGCCGCTGTCGGGCCTGCGCATCGGCCTGCCGCGGGAGTTCTTCGGCGCCGGACTCGATGCCGATGTGCGCGCCCCGCTGGAGGCCGCGCTCAGCGAGCTGCGCGCCCAGGGCGCCGTCACCGTCGAGGTCTCGCTGCCGCGCACCGCGCTGTCGATCCCCGCCTATTACGTGATCGCCCCCGCCGAGGCGTCGAGCAACCTCAGCCGGTTCGACGGCGTGCGCTACGGCCATCGCGCCGCGCACTACACCGACCTGGCCGACATGTACGCGCGGACCCGCGCCGAAGGTTTCGGCCCCGAAGTGCGGCGCCGCATCCTGGTCGGCGCCTACGTCCTCTCGCATGGCTATTACGACGCCTATTACCTGAAGGCCCAGAAGCTGCGCCGGCTGATCGCCGATGATTTTCGGGCGGTGCTCACCGAGGTCGACGTCATCGCCGGGCCGGTCTCGCCCACCGTCGCCTGGAACATCGGCGAGCGCAGCGACGACCCGGTTCGCAACTACCTGGCCGACATCTTCACGCTGCCGGCCTCGCTGGCCGGGTTGCCGGGCCTGTCGATGCCGGTGGGTTTCGGCGCTGGCGGCCGCCCGGTCGGCCTGCAGCTGATCGGCCGGGTGTTCGACGAGGCGCGCTTGCTGAATGTGGCGCACCGGTTTCAGCGGGCCACCGACTGGCATCAGCGCCGCCCGGCGCCCGGCGGGGCGGCGGGCGCGTCCGCATGACGACGGCCGCGGGCCGCTGGCGTGCAGCGGCGTTGGCGTTGCTGCTGGCGCTGGGGCTGACGGCCTGTGCGATCCGGCCCGAGCGTGCGCCGGCACCGGTCGAGCCGGCCGGGGGGCCGACGCGCCCGGCCACCGG
>CAIZNI010000028.1 GCA_903934295.1 uncultured beta proteobacterium | reverse complement strand
GGCCATCACTGCTCGGCCTTGATCCCGAACTCGTCGGACATCTTGCGCCAGCGCTCGAGTTCGCCACGGGTGAAGTCGCGGAACTGCTCGGGCGTGGGCGTCACCACCTCGCTGCCGGTGTCGGCCAGCCAGCTCGCGAACTCGGGCTCGCGCACCACTCGGGTGATCTCGGCGTTCAGGCGGGTGACGATGGCGCGCGGCGTACCCGCCGGCACGAACAGACCGGTCCAGGACATCATGTCGAAACCCGTGTGGCCCATCTCGGCCATCGTCGGCAAATCGGGAAAGCGGGCGATGCGTTTGGGTGACAGCACGCCCAGCGGGATCACCTTGCCCGTCCCGATGTACTGCCTGTCGACCTCGGCCAGGAAGCCGATCGAAACATGGACCTGCCCGGCGGCGGTGTCGAGCAGCATCGGCGCGGTGCCCTTGTAGGGGACGGTGCGCAGCTGGATGCGGGCGCTGCGGGCCAGCAGTTCACAGACGAAATGCTGGCCGCTGCCGTGGCCCGATGTGCCGCACATCAACTGACCGGGCCGCGCCCGGGCCCATTCGATCAGGGCCGGCAGCGTCTTGATGCCAAGCCCCGAGTGCACGACCAGCACCGGGTAGCCCAGGGTGAACTGCGCCACCGGGATGAAATCCTTGATCGGGTCGTAACGGATCGGCATGCCCAGCGCCGGCACGGTGACCACCTCGGTGTTGCCGCCGAACAGCGCGGTGTAGCCGTCGGGTGCCGACTTCGCGACAGCCTCGGCGGCAATGGTGTTGGAGGCGCCCGGTCGGTTCTCCACCAGGATCGGCTGCTTGAGCAGCTCGGCCAGGCGCGCGCCGAAGCGGCGCGCGCGGATGTCGACCACTCCGCCGGCCGGCGAACCGACCACGAAACGGATCGGCTTGTTCGGGTAGTCCTGTGCGAGTGCCGGTTGGGTGGCGGCAGTCTGTGCGCCGACCGGGTTCGCTCCCAGCAGCCCGGCCGTTGCGGCCAGCAGCGCGAGCGCCGCGCGCCGGTTCAATCGAATCGAACTCATCGTGTCTCCTCCCTGATTTTGTTGGATTCGGGTAGGCGCCGCGCCCATGACGCGGCGGTGAAATGACTATACGCGCGGATCCGCGGGCGCAACCCAAGCCCTGGTCCGATGCCGACCTATACTGGTCCGATCGACCACCGTGAGGCTTTTCATGACCCCCACCGACCAGGACATCGCCTGGATGAGCATCGAGACCCTGTCGACGCTCATCCGCTCCCGCCGGATCAGTTCCGCCGAAGCCACCGACGCCATGCTGCGGCGGATCGCCCGGCTCGATCCCGGGCTGCACGCCTACGCGCGAACCACGCCCGAACTGGCCATGAACCAGGCCCGCGAGGCCGATGCCCGCCTGGCGCGCGGCGAACCGCTCGGCGCGCTGCACGGCGTGCCGATCGCGGTCAAGGACCTGTGCTGGACCGCCGGCATCCCGACCGCCGCCGGCTCGACGATTCACCACGACTTCCGCCCGCCGGTGGACGGCACGGTGGTGCGGCGCCTGCGCGAGGCGGGCGCGGTGCTGCTGGGCAAGCTGCAGATGACCGAAGGCGCCTTCAGCGCGCATCACCCCGAGATCGTCGCACCGGTCAATCCCTGGCAGGCGCAGGCCTGGACCGGGGTGTCCTCGAGCGGCTCCGGCGTCGCGGTGGCCGCCGGCCTTTGCCACGGCGCCATCGGCACCGACACCGGCGGCTCGATCCGCTACCCGTCGGTAGCCAACGGGGTGACCGGCCTCAAACCCACCTGGGGACGGGTCTCGCGTCACGGGGCCTTCGAGCTCGCGGCCTCGCTGGACCACCTCGGGCCGATGTGCCGCAGCGCCGCCGACTGCGGTCTGATGCTGGGCGCGATCGCCGGCGCCGATGCCGACGACCCGACCGCGCTGCAGGCGCCGGTGCCCGACTACCTGGCCGGCGACCCGCACCGGCTGGACGGCCTGCGGATCGGGATCGACGACGCCTATGTGTCGCGCGATGTCGGCACTGCGGTGACCGATGCGTTTCAGGCGGCGCTGCGAACCCTGGTCGCGCTGGGCGCCACCCCGGTCGCGATCACCCTGCCGCCGGTCGAGGCGATGGTGTCGGCCTGGGTGCCGCATTGCGGCATCGAGGCGGCGCTGGCCCACGCAGACACCTTCCCGGCCCGGCGCAGCGAATACGGACCGATGCTCGCGCAACTGCTCGACACCGGGCTGGCGCTGAGCGGCGTCGACTACCAGCGCATGCTGCTGGCGCGCGCCGATTTCACCGGGCGGATGAACGCGCTGATGCAGACGATCGACCTGCTGCTCACCCCGGTCATCCCGTTCAACGTGCCCAGCCTGAGCCAGCTCGCCGAGCTGCGCGCGCAGCCCGGCTACCGGGGCCAGCTGCAGCGCTTCACCGTGCCCTTCGACATGTCGGGGCAGCCGACCCTCACCCTGCCCGCCGGCTTCACCGACGAGCCGATGCCCCTGGGGGTGCAACTGGTGGCCGGCCATCTGCGCGAGGACCTGCTGGTGCGCGCCGGACGCGCCTTCCAGGGCAGCACCGACTGGCACACGCGGCGCCCGCCGGTGGGCTGAGCGGCCACGCGTCGTCCCCCGGGGCCGACTGGCGACAGTGCCAAATCCTGAAAACCGGCCGGCCCCCCGATACCCAAGCGCCCCGAGTCGACCTACACTCGACGGACCCCTGCGCACCCGCACCGTGCTGACCCCCGTGCCGTGTGACGCTGTCCCCCTTTCACCCTGACGCACTCCGGAGCAATACCCATGGCCGACAACGCCCTGCCCGAACTGGCCGCCGACGGACTGGGCTTCGATCCCGCCGCCCTGCGCCGCAAGTACGACATCGAACGCGATCGGCGGGTTCGCGCCGACGGCAATGACCAGTATGTCGAGGTCACCGGCCAGTTCGCCCACTTCCTGGACGATCCCTACGCCGACCCCGGCTTCACCCGCGCGCCGGTCGAGCGGGAAGTCGAAGCGCTGGTGGTCGGTGGCGGCTTCGGCGGCCTGCTCGCGGCGGCGCGGCTGCGCGAGGCCGGTGTCGAGGACCTGTGCATCATCGAGAAGGCGGGCGACTTCGGTGGCACCTGGTACTGGAACCGCTATCCCGGCGCGGCCTGCGACACCGAGAGCTACATCTACCTGCCGCTGCTGGAGGAGACCGGCTACATGCCGCTGTCGAAATACGCGCGCGGGCCCGAGATCTTCGCCCACTCGCAGCGCATCGGACGCCATTTCAACCTGTACCCGGCGGCGCTCTTCCAGACGGTGATCACCGACATGCGCTGGCTCGAGGACGAGGCGCGCTGGCTGGTCACCACCGACCGCCACGATGCGCTGCGCGCGCGCTTCGTGGTGCTGGCCGGCGGTCCGCTCAATCTGCCCAAGCTGCCGGGCATCCCAGGCGTCGACAGCTTCAAGGGCCACAGCTTCCACACCAGCCGCTGGGACTACGGCTACACCGGCGGCGACGCGACCGGCGGCCTCACCGGCCTGAAGGACAAGCGGGTCGGCATCATCGGTACCGGCGCCACCGCGGTGCAGTGCGTGCCCCACCTGGGCGCCGGTGCGGGCGAACTGTTCGTGTTCCAGCGCACCCCCTCGTCGGTCGATGTGCGCAACGACCGACCGACCGATCCGCAGTGGGCCGCCAGCCTGAAGCCGGGCTGGCAGCGCGAGCGGATGGACAACTTCACCACCGTGATTTCCGGCGGCCGTTTCGAGGTCGACCTGGTCAATGACGGCTGGACCGACCTGATCACCAACATCCTGCTGGCGGCGCGCCGCAAGCCGCCCGAGGGCGCAGCGGTCGAGAACACCGAGGACCTGGTGCAGATCGCCGACTACCAGAAGATGGAACGCGTGCGCGCGCGGGTCGACGCGGTGGTGCGCGACCCGGCGACCGCCGAGGCGCTCAAGCCCTGGTACAACCAGTTCTGCAAGCGCCCGTGTTTCCACGACCAGTACCTGGACACCTTCAACCGGCCCACTGTGCACCTGGTCGACACCCACGGCCAGGGTGTCGAGCGGATCACCGAACGCGGCGTGGTGGTGGACGGGCGCGAGTACCCGCTCGACTGCCTGATCTTCGGCACCGGCTTCGAGGTCGGCACCGACTTCACCCGTCGCCTGGGCTTCGAGGTGCGGGGCCGCAACGGGCTCACGCTGACCGAGAAATGGAAGGGCGGCGCATCGACCTTCCACGGCATGTTCACCCGCGGGTTTCCGAACCTGTTCGTGATGACCACCCAGCAGTCGGGCCAGAGCGCGAATTTCCAGCACATGCTCGACGAGCAGTCGCGCCACATCTCGCACCTGCTCAAGGAAGTGAAGGCGCGCCGGCTGCGCACGCTGGAGGCCAGCGCCCAGGCCGAGGCCGACTGGGTGGAGACGATCGTCAAGTATTCGGTCGCGCGCCAGCCCTTCCTGAACGAGTGCACGCCGGGCTACTACAACAACGAAGGCAAGCCCAACGAACGCACTGCGCGCAATTCCCAGTACTGGCGCGGGCCGATGGTGTTCATCCGGTTGCTGGACAAATGGCGCCAGGACGGCACGCTGCCAGGCCTCGAAGTGACGCAGTTGCCCGTCGAGGGCTGAGCCAGCCTGGGGCTGGCGGCGCGGACGGCACACACCGTTCCGCCGCCGGCGCGCCCCTTCAGCGCACCCGAACCGCGTCGATCAGGATTGATTCCAGGCGCTCGATCGACGCATCCGGATCGCGCGACGTGCTCAGCGCCCGCCGCTGTCCGGCCTCGCCCGGATCGAGCACCAGTTGCAGGCTCGACTCGCCGACCGACGCCATGACCGGCCGCGTCGACGTGCGGACCTGTGCCAGCGCCTGCACGACCTGCGCCATCTCGCCGGGCGTGAGCGTGCGGCGCCATTCGGTTTCATCCCAGCAGCGGCGATCCCAGTGCTGCTCGCAGCCCTCGCGCAGGCGCTTGTCCTGACGCACCAGCAGTCGGCTTGGCGCATCGAGCGCCAGGCGCCGCGAACCACTCAGCGGGTCTTCGCGCTGCAGCACCAGCGCGCGAAACGCCACCGGCGCGGCGGTCGGCTCGCCCCGGGCCGACAGCCCTGCCCCCCCGGCCGGCCCGCAGGCCATCGCGGCCAGCAGCCAACCCCCCAGATGGCGCGGCGTCAGCGGGCTCAAGGCAACATCACGGTGTGCGACGGGGGCACGGTGAAGATCATCTGCGGCGTCGGATAGTCGATGTCCCAGCGGCTCGACCAGGCCGACCCGCCGGCGTTGAAGCCGCTCGCCCCCTGTTGTCCCGAGTTGGGTGCGGCGATCGAGCCGGAACGGCTGCCGGTCACCCACAGGCCGTCGACCTCCGGATCGGCGCACGGCGACAGACAGGCCCCGAGATAGCGCCAGCTGGCCGTCCAGCCGATCGTCTTGTCCGGGGCGTCGAAAGCACCGCTCCAGCCGTAGTAGTGCACCCCCACCCGATAGGTGCCGTTGAGCGTGGGCGCCAGGGAACCGTCGCTGAACTTGGTCACCATCCCCTGGCGGGCGATGTAGTGCTCGGGCCCGTAACCCGACGTGTTGTCGAGATCGAGATAGGGGTTGGTGGTCGATACCCCGGCGCGATGCGAGTAGTAGACGATGTCGCCCGTCTTGCCGGCGGTGGGCGTGTCCGCCACCCCGCCCGGTTCGCGCACATAGAGGTCGACATCGGAGGTGCCCCGATTCCAGGCCATGGTGACGGTGAAGGAGCTGGGCGCGGCGGTCGATTCGACGAAGACTTCGCTGTAGCCCGCCCATTTCCAGCCGTTCGGATTGGTCGCGGTCGGCGCGCTCGACATCGCGACCATCGCGATCTGGTTGATCCCGCTCTTGAGCGGCACGATGACCCCGAACTTGCCGTCCCCGCCCCCGGCCCGGTTGTTCACCGAGACGATGAGGTTGCCCACCGGCGTGAAGATCTGCACCTTGTCGACGACCTGACCCGCCACCTGGGCGTTGCCACCCAGCACCGTGCCTTCGATCAGCACCGTGTCGTCAGCGGTGGTGAACTTGGGCTGGCTGGCTGGCGCCGGCGTGGTCCCGGGCCGCAGCAGCAGATTGTCGCGCAGGGTGTTGCCGATCATGCGGGTGATGGTGACCTTGGGAAACACCGATGCCGGAAAACCCGAGTCGGCATCCGACTTGCCACGCACCATCTCGGCCTGGGAGAGGCCGGCGTGATAGCCGTTGTGGCGGAAATAGTTGTAGGTGAAGCTGCTGCTGGCCGCATCGGTTCCGGACAGGTAGTTCGCGAAGCCGGTGGAGGGCGCCCAGTTCACCCGCACCGCGTCGTTGGATGGCTTGTTCGGATCGTACACATGGAAGGTCATCGATCCGTCAGCCTTCAGGTCGACCCGGTGAAACGAGATCGCATGGCCGCCGGTGTAGGCGCCGCCGGCCAGTTGCCAGATCACGATGACAGCGGGGGCGCGGGTCACGTAGAGCGCGCCGACGATGCTGCGCGCGACATCGGTCGAGGACACCGGATCGTGCGTCCCCTCGTCCTGCCAGATCGCCTTCTGGTCATGCTGGTTGTGCATCCGGCTGGCCAGTTCGATGGCGACCGCATCGTCGCGCCAGGAAGGGGTGCGCTGCGGGTCGCGATAGTTATCGACCAGGTTCGTCGAGTAGCCCTGACGGTAGTACCACTTCGAGAACGCGACCATGCCGAAGCAGTTGCCCCCGCGCGAGTCCTTGTAGTACGAACCGTAGTTCGGGATGAACCAGCCGTTGCGGCTGGGCACAAAACCGGTGTCCACCGAACGCTCGGTGTTGAGCATCTCGGCGAAGGTCTGCTGGAGGAGACCGATCGCGACATAGGTCACGAAGACCGCGTTGGCGCCGATGTCCTTCTCGACCGGTCCGGCCTGCAGGCCGGCCGGCACGGTGGCGGCGGTCGAACCGCCGGGCTCACGCGTGCGGAAGCTGATCGTGCTGGCGGTCCGGTCGATGGCGTGAAAGCCCACCGGCTCCAGCGTGCCGCCCGCCTCTACCCGGTAATAGTCGACATGGTCGGTCGTTGGCTCGTAGGGCAGTGTCACCCGGACCAGATTTTCCAGCGAGCCCACCGGGTTGGACTGGGCATCGAGCGCCGAGAGGCGGATCAGCCGGCCGCGAATGCTCGCCCCCTGGGGCAGGCCACTGGCCGAACTCACCGGTGCCGAACTCAGGGAGATCGTCACATTGGCGCCCAGCGTGTTCGGCGGCACCGTGATCTGTGCCCCGAACAGCGGGTCGGCGGGATTGGTGACCGAGAGGACCCCGCCGGCCACGCCGACCACCGCAGACGACAGCGTCGACTCCTGAAACGTGCCGGCCTGCGTGGTGATGACGGTGGCCGGAGGCGGCCGATAGGCGCGCCGCGCATCGGCGGACACCACCGCACCGGTGTCGCTGCCAGCGACATCGCCATCGGATTGACCGCCGCATGAAACGATCGCGATGCAGGCGAGCAGATACGCCGCGATTTTTGCCAGCCGATAAGACATCTGTTGATCCTTCCAATGACCTGCCTGAATGGGGAAACCCCGCGGGAACACGCTCGGTGCGAGTCAGCCGGCGAGCGGCTAGGGGAGATAGGGCAGGTAGTCGAATCCGTCCTCGATGACGCCCACCACGTTCGCCTTGTTCTCGACAGACTCCGAGAACTGCAGCAGGATTTCGCCGCGCGTCCAGGCATGGCCGAACGCGCCGTCCCGGTTGGCCATTGCATCGAGCCAGAACTGGTTGCCGGCCGGCTCCGGTTCGCGGTGATTCACATGCACATAGAGCAGGCGAACGAACTGTTCGTTGGTCGGGTTCTCGCCGTACATCAGGCGAAACTCCGCAGAGTTCAGGAAATTGTTGGCCGCCTCGACGAAATTGAATCCGCGGTCCAGGTGGTACATCCAGAAACCGAGTCCGCCCCCGTCGGGCGCGCGGTCGAAGGCGGCGCGGTACAGCCGGTAGGCCTGGCCGCCCAGTCCGTCGATGTCGAAGCCCAGCGCCCCGTCGGAAAACTGGGCGCGCTCGACACCGTGCAGAGTGTCGACCCCCTCGGGCCCGGACACCTGGAGCGCGCCGCCCACCAGCCGGTCGGTGGTCACCGCCGCGCGCGGCGATGCATAGAGCGCGGTGTCCAGACCCGCCCCGCCCCGGATCGTGTCGTTGCCGCCGCGTCCCATGAACAGGTCCCCCAGATCGTTGCCGATCAGTTCGTCCCCGGCACTGCCGCCCACCGCCTTCTCGATCCGCGTGCCCAGGGCGATCGCCACCGTCCAGGGATCGGTCTGCGAACTGCTGTAGTCCGACGCCCAGTACACCAGCGGCTTGCCCAGCGAACTGAAGGCGCCTTCGCGCAGGTCGATGGTCGCCCCCTGGGTGAGGCCGTTCCACTGGATCGTGTCCGTCCCGCCCGCATCCCAGAGCGTCTGGAAGTAGTTCTGACCCTGCTCGAAGGCATAGACGTCATCGCCGGCGTGATGGCGGGTGTCGGCCCCGTAGAGGTGCTGAATGGCCGCAATGTCGCCCACCATCGGCGTGGTCGGTTCGAAATCGACCCAGGACCCCGCCAGACTGGCCAGCGCGTTGCCGCTCATCAGCGTGGTCGCATAACCGTCCTGCGCCGGTGGCATCGTGACCGCGCCAAGTGCCGAATCCTTGAGTCCCAGGGCGTGGCCGATCTCGTGGAGCAGCGTCGAATAGCCATAGCTGCCCGGCGCCATCCCGGACCATTGCGCGGCGCTGTTGAGCCAGACATCGCCGCCCTTGTTCAGCGGATCGGGCTGATAGGCTTCGGACTGCAGGCCGGTGTCCATCAACGACCAGGCAAAGCGCAGCGTGCCCTGCCCGGTGGCATCATCGGCTACCGCGGTGAAGTCGATATTGGCCACTGCCGTCCACGCCGCCAGCGCCGCGACAACCGCGCTCTGCTGCAAGGTATCGAGCGCACTGAACCCGGTGAACGGTTCCGACACGCCGGCCGCGTATTCGCCGGTGCTGGTCGACCAGACACTGGACGCGCCGGGAAAACTGTAGGTGATGGCACCGGGCGCCCAGGCCTGCGGCCCGAGCAAGGCGTCGATCCGGTGGTTGCCGGCGGCAACCGATGAGACTGTCTGCATGCGCGCTCCCTTGCCGGGTGACGGTCTGCGCGGCGGTCACGAAGCGAACGCATCGTGAATGCCCAAACCGTTCGGCTGATGTCAGCGTGCGGCCAACCCCGGCAAAGCCCAATGATGAAACTCAAGCCGTTCCTGTTTTTTTCGATCAGCAAGCGCGACCGCGCAGCGCGCGCAACGAATCGCGCGCAACGAATCGGACCTGCGATCTCGGCGGGCGCGCGCAGGCGTAACCTGCGCTCCTCGGCCAGAATTGCTGCCCGGACACAGGCCGGCCTGCCAGCGATCCGGATGCCGGGTGAGCCCCTCCTTTCGTCACTGCCACGCCATTCATGAAATTCGCGCTCGACGCCTTTGAAACCACCCAGTCGCTGCCCACTGCGTCGGTCCTCTGGCGCGAGCTGTTCCGGCAGGTCCAGGCCCTGAAGGGCGAGGATCGGGACCGCATGATCGGCCGGATCGTCGAATTCCGACCGCCCGCGCGTGATGCCGACTGGCTGCGCCTGTCGGCCCTGCACTACCTGACCGGCGAATGGCGATGGCTGGCCGACCAGGCCCGGCTCGCCGACAGCACCAGTTCCACCGACGCGCTGATGGAGCTGATCGATTGCGCGTGGACATCGATCCTGTCGCGAGCGAAAAGCCGCGCCCAGATGGCGGCGATGGCGGGCCAGCTCGATCTGCCGCGACTGCAGCGGCTCGCGGCGCAGCGGCTCGAGGCACCGTCGGTGCAAGCGGCACCGGCGCCCTTGCAGGCACCCGACGCGCGGGGGCCGAAGGTCGCGGTGTACACCCCGCAGATCGCCAATCCGCGCCATGGCGGCACGCTGTTCACGCTCAACATTGCCAGCGCACTGGCCGCCAGCGGCGCCCGGGTCCAGGTGTTCAGCGCCCAGGAGAGCGAGATCGCCCTGCGCGAGGCCTACAACGGGGCCAGCATCGCTTTCAAGCCCCCTGCCCTCGAGCCGGCGGAACTGATCATTCACGCGCTTGAACCAGTGCCGATCGTGCTGCCGGTCCGCGGGCACTCGGTCCAGTACAAGATGCGGGCGATCCTGGGGTCGATCGCGCAGTTCGCCCCCGACTGGGTGGTTTTCGTCGGCTCGCTGTCGCCCGTCGTCTACCGACTCTGGGAGCGGCACCCGGTGATCGGGCTGTCGGTGAACACGCTGGCGCCGGTGGTGCCGGTCGACGTCTGGCTGTGCGCCAGGCCCGACCCGCACGCGAGCGCGTGGGCCGGCCTGCCCACGCCGCACACGCACCGGTTTCCGTTTCGCTTCTGGCCGGACGGCTCGGTGGCGCCCGCCAGCCGCGAAGCGATGCAGGTACCGGCAGACGCGGTTGTGCTGATCACCGCCGGATTCCGCCTGCCCGATGAGTGCGCGCCGCCCTGGAGCGACCGCGTGCTGCGCTTTCTGGACGAGCACCCCAAAGCCTGGTGGGTGCTGCTGGGGACCCAGGCCGCGCGCCTCCATCCGACCATCAGTGCGCATCCGCGGGTCCGCGTGCTTCCCCCGGAGCGCCTGGCGGCGCCCTGGTATGCCATGGCCGACATCTACCTGAACCCACCGCGGATCGGCGGTGGCGGATCGGTTGCACAAGCCATGGAACAGGGCCTGGCGGTGGCCAGCCTGGGCGACTGTGACGGTGGTGACAAGATCGGTCCGCTGGCCGCGCCCTCGGTCGAGGCCTGCTTCGCGCAACTGAGCCAATGGACCGTAGACGCCAAGGCCCGCCAGGCGGTGGGCGAGCAGCTGCGCACGCTGTTCCGGTCGCAGTTGGACATGTCCTCGCCGCAGGCGGCGCAAGGGCTGCGGGAAGCGGGCGACATCGCCCGCTCGGTCTTCCAGGCCCGCCACTCGAACACCTGACGACCGCCGGTGGGCGGACGAGAACGGAATGGCCGGCCCGTCGGCGCCACCCGGCGGACTCAGGCCGCGCGGCCGCGCCGGGTGAAGTAACGGGTGCCGGCCGGCACGTCCGCGGTCACCAGCGATCCGGCGCACACGAAGGCGTCGTCGCCGATGTCCAGTCGCTCGACCAGAATCGACCCGATCCCGAGCGTGACCCGCTCGCCGATGCGCGACAGGCCACCGAGGTTGCAGCCGGGCTGCACGCGGCTGAACGAGCCGATGCGGGTGTCGTGCCCGATGGTCACGCCGCGGTTCACGAAGACATGATCGCCCAGGACCGCACCCGCCCCGACGACGCTGTTGGCACCGATGAAGACGCCCTCGCCCAGCCGCGCAAGCCGGGACACATGGGCACTGGGGTGGACGAGCGTGGTGAAGGAAAGACCGAACCGGTCGCGCAGCCGCGCCGCGAGCCCGGCGCGCATCGGCGTGGTCGGGCCCAGGAGGTAGCGCTCACCGGGCGCCGGCGTGAAGTCATCGAGAGACTCGACAACCGGTCGCGCGACGATGCCCTGCAGGGCGTCCAGACGCTGTTCGAGGGTGCGATCGCGCGCGCCCGGCGCCTCAGGCTGATCGATCACCACCTTGCCGAGCGCGAGCCCGCATTCGATCGCGCAATCGAACAGGTCCGACAGGATGTTGCTCAGCCCGAAGATCACCAGGCTGACTGGCGCTTGCACTTGCATGGCCGTTCGTTTTCGGGTGGCGGGACGCGACGCGCGACCACAGGACTGCGAATGTTACACAGGGCGCACCCGGACGCGGGCCGCACCGGCCGGCCGTGCCGACCCGGCAACCGGCCCGCCGTCATCCGCCTGTCGCATTTCCCCTCCATCCTTCCGGAATACTGGAAACAATTCACCCCGCCGGGCGACAGACAGGATCGACATGAGAGCAGGCATCAATGGAATGGGCCGGATCGGCCGACTGGCGCTGCGCGCCGCGATGGGTGCGGCGCGGCGTCCGAAAGACGATCCGCGCGCCGGCAACCGCCTGGAGGTCGTCCATCTGAACGAAATCAAGGGCGGTGCCGCGGCCAGCGCGCACCTGCTGGCCTTCGACAGCGTGCAGGGCCGCTGGCAGGCCGACATCGCCGCCCAGGGCCCGGACGCCATCCGCATCGATGAGCGGACGCTGGGTTTCTCGGCGCATCCGACGCCCGCCGACATTCCCTGGGGCGACCTGGGCGTGGAAGTGGTGCTCGAATGCACCGGCAAGTTCCTGACCCCCGACATCCTGCAGGGCCACCTGGACCGGGGCGCGCGGCGGGTGATCGTGGCGGCGCCGGTGAAGGTGGGCCCGGTGCTCAACATCGTGGTCGGCATCAATCACGAGCAGTACGATCCGGCCCTGCACCGGATCGTCACCGCGGCCTCGTGTACCACCAACTGCCTGGCGCCGGTGGTGCGGGTGGTGCATGAGGCCTTCGGGATCCGGCACGGACAGATCACCACGATCCACGATCCGACCAACACCAACCTGGTGGTCGATGCGCCCCACAAGGACCTGCGGCGCGCGCGCAGCGCGATGCTCAGCCTGGCCCCCACCACCACCGGCAGCGCCACCGCGATCGCGCTGATCTACCCCGAACTCAAGGGCAAGCTCGACGGCCACGCGGTGCGCGCGCCGGTGCTCAACGCGTCGCTCACCGATTGTGTCTTCGAGCTGGCGCGGCCGACCACCGCCGAGGAAGTGAACCGCTGCTTTGCCGAGGCCGCCCGCGGTCCGCTGGCGGGCATCCTGGGCTATGAAGAGCGCCCGCTCGTCAGCGCCGATTACGCCGGCGACACCCGCAGCGCCATCGTCGATGCACTGTCGACCCTGGTTACCGACGGCACGATGCTCAAGGTCTACGCCTGGTACGACAACGAGATGGGCTACGCCTGCCGGATGGTGGACCTGGCCTGCCATCTGAACGAGCGGGGGCTTTGACCGGCATGACAGAGCCGATGCCCCGCCGCGCGACACCCGAGACACCCGCACCCGCACCCGCCAGCACCAACGGCGCGCGCAACTACGCCATCGTCACCGCCGCGTACTGGGGCTTCACCCTGACCGACGGTGCGCTGCGCATGCTGGTGCTGCTGCACTTCTATCGGCTGGGCTACTCGCCGTTCACACTGGCCTTCCTGTTCCTGCTTTATGAAGCCATGGGGGTGCTGGCCAACCTGATCGGCGGCTGGCTGGCGACCCGCTACGGCATCCAGCGCATGCTGACCGTCGGACTGTGCACGCAGATCACCGGCTTCCTGCTGCTCTCGCAGCTGTCGCCCGACTGGTCGGCGGTGATGTCGGTGGCCTGGGTGGTGCTCGCGCAGGGCGTGTGCGGCGTGGCCAAGGACCTCACCAAGACCGCCAGCAAGTCGGCCATCAAGCTCACCGCCGGCACCGCCTCGGGCCAGCTGTTCCGCTGGGTCGCCTGGTTCACCGGCAGCAAGAACGCGATGAAGGGGGTGGGCTTCTTCCTGGGTGGCCTGCTGCTTGACCAGTTGGGATTCCAGGCATCGCTGTGGCTGATGGCGGGTCTGCTCGGGGTGGTGCTGGCTGCGGTGATGGCCTTCGTGCCGCCGCTGATGGGCCGCAGCAAGGCCTCGAAATCGGCCGGCGAGCTGTTTGCCAAGAACCGCGCGATCAACCTGCTGGCGGCGGCGCGGGTGACCCTGTTCGGGGCCCGCGACGTGTGGTTCGTGGTCGGTGTGCCGGTCTTCCTGTACGCCTGCGGCTGGACCTTCACCATGGTCGGCGGTTTTCTGGCGGTGTGGACGATCGGCTACGGCCTGGTTCAGGCACTGGCACCGGCACTGGTTCGTCGCAGCCCGGACGGACTGAGCACCGAGGTGCCGGCGGCGCGACTGTGGTCAGCGCTGCTCGCGGTGGTGCCGATCGGGCTGGCGGTCATCGTGACCCTCCAGCCTCCTCACCTGGAATGGTGGGTGGTGGGCGGCCTGGGCGTCTTTGGCTTCGCGTTCGCGGTGAACTCCTCGGTGCACTCCTACCTCATCCTGGCCTATGCCGGCTCCGAGAAGGCGGCCGAGGATGTGGGCTTCTATTACGCGGCCAATGCGCTCGGGCGTTTCATGGGCACCTTGCTGTCGGGCCTGCTGTACCAGTGGGGCGGACTGCTGTTCGCGCTGATCGGCTCGGCAGCGATGCTGGTCGCCTGCTGGGTGGTCACGCTGGCCCTGCCGGCGCGCCGGCCATGATGCAGGAACCCACCGCGGTGGCCCTGCTGGCCGCCCTGGCGCAGGGCATGCGCCTGCGCATCTTTCGGGCGCTGGTGGGCGCCGGCCCGGCCGGCCTGACCCCGGGCGCGCTGTCGGCCGCGCTGGCGGTGCCCGGCTCGACCCTGTCGTTCCACCTGAAGGAACTGATGCGGGCCGGACTGGTCTCGCAGGAGCGCGACGGCCGTCATCTGATCTACCGGCCCTCGATCGACCAGATGAACGCGCTGCTGAACTACCTGACCGCGCATTGCTGCCAGGACGAGCGCGAGCCAGGCTGTGTCCTGCCCCTGACCCTGGCGCGCAGCCTCGCCTGCGCACCGGTGCCAGCCGATCACGCCACACCAGACACCCCTTGAAACCGACCGGGAGCCCCGCATGACCGACAGGATCTACCACGTGCTGTTCATCTGCACCCAGAACTCGGCCCGCTCGATCATGGCCGAGGGCCTGCTCAACGCCATGGCCCCGGGTCAGTTCAGGGCGTACTCGGCAGGCAGTCATCCGGCGGGCAGCGTCAATCCGCTGGCACTGGCCACCCTGGCACGCCTGCGCATTCCCACCGATCATCTGCGCAGCAAGGACTGGGCCGAGTTCGCGAAGCCGCCCGCACCGATCCTCGACTTCGTGTTCACCGTCTGCGACAAGGCAGCCGGTGAAGCCTGCCCGGTGTGGCCGGGGCAACCGATGACGGCCCACTGGGGCGTGACCGACCCGGCCACCGCCACCGGCACCGACGAACAGCTCCTGCGAGTCTTCCAGGACACCGCGGCGATTCTGAAGCGGCGCATCGAACTGATGCTGGCGCTGCCGCTGGCCTCACTCGACCGGATGGCGATCCAGCGCGAACTCACCGGCATCGGCTCGCGCTGAACGCGCCGCCTGCGGAGGCCCGATGGGACTGTTCGAACGTTATCTGACGCTGTGGGTCGGCCTGGGCATCGGCGCCGGTGTCGGCCTGGGGCTGTGGGCGCCGGAAATCTTCCAGCGGGTCGCCGAGCAGGAGTTCGCCCGGGTGAACCTGGTGGTGGCGGCCTTCATCTGGGTGATGATCTACCCGATGATGATCCAGATCGACTTCGCCGCGGTGAAGGACGTCGGCAGGCGCCCGCGGGGTCTGATCCTCACCCTGGTCATCAACTGGCTGGTCAAGCCGTTCAGCATGGCGGCGCTGGCGGTGCTTTTCTTTCATCACCTGTTCGCCCCCTGGGTCGATCCGCAGTCGGCCGACCAGTACATCGCCGGGATGATCCTGCTTGGCGTGGCGCCGTGCACCGCCATGGTCTTCGTCTGGAGTCAGCTCGTCCGTGGCGATCCGGCCTACACGCTGGTCCAGGTCTCGGTGAACGACCTGGTCATGGTGGTGGCCTTCGCGCCGATCGCGGCGTTCCTGCTGGGCGTCACCGAGGTCAGCGTGCCCTGGGAAACCCTCGCGCTGTCCACCGTGCTGTATGTGGTGCTTCCCCTGGCAGCGGGCATCCTCACCCGTCTGGCCTGGATGAAGGCGGGCGGACCCGCGCGGGTCGCACGCGGCGTCGCGACACTCAAGCCCTGGTCGATCGTCGGGCTGATCGCCACCGTGGTGCTGCTGTTCGGGCTGCAGGCCGGGACGCTGGTCGAGCAGCCGCTGGTGATCGTGCTGATCGCGGTGCCCCTGGTGCTCCAGAGCTACGGCATCTTCGCGATCGCCTATGCCGCCGCCTGGCGCCTGAAGCTGCCGCACAACATCGCCGCACCCGCCTGCATGATCGGCACGTCGAACTTCTTCGAGCTGGCGGTGGCGGTGGCGATCTCGCTGTTCGGACTGAATTCGGGGGCCGCACTGGCCACCGTGGTGGGTGTGCTGGTGGAAGTGCCAGTGATGCTGTCGCTGGTGGCGCTGGCCAATCGGACCCGGCACTGGTTTCCCAAGTGAGTGGGTCGGCAGCCGCCCGGATCACCCCGGACTCTCGCGGTTTCCGGAACGCCCAGGCGACGCCGACCGGACCACTTCGAACCCGGCGGACGCCGCGCCCGCGATGGGCCTCGTCCGTGGCGCAGGCGGCTGCGATATCCTGAACCGCACCCTTCGCGCCTGGTGATGCCGCGCTGACGCAGCCGTCCGCGGCGCGGGCAGGACGGGGCGCAGCCGGTCAGCCCTCCTCCAAGGAATCCCGATGAACGACAAGATCGCCACCCCGGTGCCCGCCGCCACCATCCTGCTGTTGCGCGACGGCGCGCAAGGTCTCGAGGTCTTCATGGTGGTCCGTCACCACCAGATCGATTTCGCCTCGGGCGCGCTGGTGTTTCCCGGCGGCAAGGCCGACCGGCAGGACAGCGATGACCGGGTGATCTCGCGCCTGGGCAACTACCCGAACGCCAGCACCGAGCAGTCGATGCTGCGCGCGGCCGCGATCCGCGAGGCGTTCGAGGAATCGGGGATCCTGCTGGCACGCCGGCGTGCCGGTTCGGCGCTGGTGGCCAACGGCGACCTCGATCGCTGGCGCGCAGGCCTGAACGGGCACACGCTGACGCTGGGCGACATGCTCGCCGAGGGCGATCTGGAGCTGGCCTGCGACGACCTCGCGCACTTCTCGCACTGGATCACCCCCGAATTCATGCCCAAGCGCTTCGACACCCACTTCTATCTGGCGCGGGTGCCGGTCGACCAGGTGGCCGGACACGACGGCCATGAGAACGTGGATTCGGTCTGGATCACGCCGCGCCAGGTGATCGAGGACGCGAACGAAAAGCGCCGCACGGTGATCTTTCCGACGCTCTCGAACGTCGTCCGACTGGCCCAGTACGGCTCGGTGGCCGAGGCGTTTTCCGCCGCGCAGACCGCGACGATCGTGCCGATCCGGCCGTGGATGGAGGACCGTGCCGACGGCAAGTATGTGTGCATCCCCACCGATGCCGGCTTTGCGCTGACCGAGCAGAAGGCCTCACGCTGATCGGGCGGCGCGACCCGAAGTCACCCGGATCGGCATAAGCTGGGGCCACAGGCCTCGTTCGAAGGCCTGGCAACGAGTCAGTTCCTGGACCTCGCCGGCCGGCCCGGGCCGGTCGGCGCTCAGGCCCGCATGTGGCTGCCGCCGCACACCGTCAGCGCCTGGCCGGTGACATAGGCGCTCGCGCCTGAGGCCAGAAACACCGCCAGGCCCTGGAAGTCCTGCGCCTCGCCCAGCCGGCGCAGCGGGATCTGTTCCTTGGCCCGTGTTTCGGCCGCCGGGTTGTCCCACAGCGCCTGCGCGAAATCGGTCCGGATCAGGCCCGGGCAGATCGCGTTCACGCGCACGCCCTTGGGGCCGAGTTCAGCGGCCAGGTTGCGCACCAGGCCGATCACCGCAACCTTCGAGATGCTGTAGGCACCCAGGGTGAGCGAGGGGCCGAAGGCCCCGACGCTGGAGGTGATCATGATCGAACCGCTGCCCCGGGCGATCATGTCGGGCACGACCATCCGGGCCAGCCACAGGTTCGACTTGACGTTGGTGGCCATGATCTTGTCGTAGGCCTCGTCGGGGATGTCGAGCATCGAGCCATAGAACGGGTTGATGCCGGCGTTGCCGACCATCACATCGACCGGCCCGAGCCGCTCGCGGGTCGCATTCACCAGCGCCTGGAGCTGCTCCTTGTAGCCGGCATTGCAGGCGAACGCGAGGGCGCGCTCCTCGCCGCAGGCGGCGTTGATTTCATCGGCGGTGGCCTGACACTGGTCGAGCTTGCGGCTCGAGACCATCACCCGCGCACCGTGGGCGGCCAGGGCCTGGGCCATCGCCCGGCCCATGCCCTTGGAGGCACCGGTCAGCAGCGCGACTTTGCCGGTGAGGTCGAACAGTTCGGTCTTGATCATGAGAATGGATGCCTTTCAGACGGGAAGAGTGGCCAGGATGGCGAGCGCTCGACGGCCCGCGACGGGAGGCCCGGGCTGACGCCACCGATCTTCGTCCCAGTCCCCACGCCTGTCCAACCGGATCGCCGCAGCCGGCCCGGGCACCGTTTCGCAATGACGTGTGCTGAACGAGGATCCGCGCGGTGCCGGGTCCACGACCGTGGCGAACGGCAAGCCATGACCGCACGGGGCGGGGTCGCTGCTCACCCGCGGGCGCTGACGGTCTTCATACTGGCGAGGTCGACCCCATTGCCCGCCAGGAAGGATTCACGATGAAAGAACGGCCGTTTTTCCATGAAGGCATGCGCGAACTTCAGGACCGCTTCGACGGTCGCCGCGTCGCCGATGCGATCGAGAGTCACCGCAAGCACCATGAATTCTCCGAAGAGGACCGCGAACTCATCGCCGCCTCGCCTTTTTTCTTCATCGCAACCGCCTGGGGGGAGTACACCGATTGCAGCATGAAGTCCGGCGATCCCGGCTTCGTGCGGGTGACCGGCCCCGGATGGCTGGAATACCCCGAATACGACGGCAATTCGATGTACCGCACGCTCGGCAACATCGCCCGAAATCCCACCGTGGGCTTGCTGTTCGTTCGCTTCGACGGCCAGAGCCGGCGCATGCGCATCAACGGCCGGGCGACGATCCATGACGATGCCGCGACGCTGGCGACCCACCACGGTGCGCGCCTGGTGGTGCGCATCGAGTGCGAGATCTACCCGAACTGCCCGCGCTATGTGCCTGACCTGATCGGCCAGCGGGCATCGCCTCACGTCCCCCGACCGGGCCAGGGCACACCGCCCGCGCCGGAATGGAAACACCGCGACTACCTGCGCGACTTGCTGCCCGCCGACGATCCCCATCGCCCGGAACTCGGGCTGACCGACAGCCCGAAGACCTGAGCGCACGCCCCACCGCTCAACCGCGCCACCAGCGCGCCGGCGTGAGCCGACGGCCGTGCCCGAGCTTGTCGCTGATCCAGCGCGCCAGGCGCCGCGCCCGGGTGCCGGCGAGCCAGCGCCACAGCCGGGCGCCCGGCCGGCTGAAGTCGCGGTTGTAGGGGCACACCCGGATGCAGATGGCGCAGTCGGTGTTCTGCTGCGCCCAGTAGCCGAAGCATTTCCCGGCGTCGATGGTCCACTTCACCACGCCCTGGATGTACGAAGGCCCCGGCGGCGGTGGCCCGGGAGGGCCGCTCGGAATGGCCTTGACCGGACAGCCGTCGGAACAGGCGCGACAGATGTCGCAGAACTCGCGCACGCCGAATCCGCGCGGTGCGTCGTGCGCCAGGGGCAGGTTGGTGAAGATCTTGCCCAGGCGCACCCGAGGCCCGAAGCCGGGGGTGATCAGCAGCCCCAGCCGGCCGTATTCGCCCAGCCCCGCCTTGATCGCCAGCGGCACCGCCAGCGCCGAATCATTCGCGCTGGCGACGGCCTCGTAGCCCAAATTGCGCAGGTACTGGGTGATCGCCAGCAGCGTGGTGGTGTCCTGCGAGTAGCCCCAGCCGGTGGCCGCACCCGACAGTGCCGAGGGCACGGTGGCGAGCAGTTCGCGGTCCATCGGCATCACGATGACGATGACCTGGTCGAGTTCGGGGGCGATGTCGACCGGGCGCTCGATGCCGCTCATGTCGCTCATCTTCGCGCTGTACATCCAGCGCTCATCGCGTGCGGTGATGCCCACATCGCCGGCCCCGAAGGCGCGCGCCACCCGCTTGATCTCGTCCGCCGCCGCCTGCGGCGAATCGAAGGCCACGCGCTCGGCGGCCGGGGGCAGCTGTTGCGTGTAGGGGTCCGAGAAGCCCTCGCGGCGGTCGTCGTCGCGCCGGGCCTCGGTGAACAGGTCGCTCACATGCCAGGCCGCATTGCGCAGCGCGTAATCGCGCTGGGTGAATCCGTCGGCCTTGCGCCACTGCGACAGCGGCTCCCGATAGGTGCGATAGAAGCGCATCGTCTTCTCGGTGCGCACCGAAGGGTCCCAGAACGAGCGCCGGTAGATGTCGTTGCGCTGGGCGAAGCGCTGAAAATCAGGCCCGATCCGGAAACCGGCGGCACCATCGGAGGCCGCCGGATCCGGCACGGCATGATCGCCGCCCGGCGGGCGGGCGGCACTGGGTGGCAAGTCGGCGGACATGGCGCGGACGCGGTCGCTGAGCGGGGCCTTCACAGCGCCCCGTTCAGCCGGCCACCACCCCCCTTTGCTGAAGGTCGGCAATCTCGTCCGGGCGGTAGCCCGCCTCGCGCAGCAGCACCACGGTGTGCTCGCCCAGCGCCGGCGCGGCACCCGGACTGACCTTGGGGGCGCCATCGAGATGGAAGGGGGCCGCCACCGTCAGGCCCGGCCCCTGCGCAAAAGGCACCAGTGCGCCCGCTTCACGCATCTGCCGGTCGGCGGCGACATCGTCGAGCGTGCTCACCGCGGCGAAGGTGATGCCCACCGCATCGAGGCGCGGCTGCCAGTGGGCCAGGTCATGCCGGGCGAAGCACTCGTCGAGCACGGCAATCAGCGCCGGGCTGTTCGCCCGACGCGACTCGGGACTGGCGAAGCGCGGATCGTCGGCCACCTGCGGGCAGCCCAGCACCGCGAGCAGCGGCTCGAACTGGCGTGCCTCGTTGATCATGACCAGATGCAGCCAGCGGCCGTCGCCGCATCGATAGACGTTGGTGACCGGGTTGGCGCCGCGCTCGCGCGGCTGACGCGGGGGCACCGGCGCATCGAACAGCCGCGCCTGCACCAGGCAGCTGTTGGCCCACAGCCCGTTGGCCAGCAGCGATGAGCTGACCCGTCCGCCCAGCCCGGTGCGCTCGCGCCGGTACAGGGCGGTGGTCACCGCGGCAAACAGGGTCATCGCGCTGGGATGATCGCCCATGCCCGCCACCGAGCGGGCTGGCGGCGCGGTGTGGTCGGGCTTGACGATGTCCATCAGGCCGGAGCGCGCCCAGTAGGCGGTCGAGTCGAATCCGGTCTTCTCGGCCTCGGCACCGGTCTCGCCATAGGCGGTGAACGAGGCATAGACAAGCCGCGGGTTCAGCGCACCGATCGACTCGTGATCGATCTTCAGACGGCGGCGCACCGACAGCGGCAGGTTGGTGATGAAGACATCGGCCCCGCCCGCCAGCCGGTACAGGATTTCCAGCCCCTCGGGCTGCTTCAGGTCGACCGCAAGGCTGCGCTTGTTGCGCGAATCGAGTTCCCAGCCGTAGTTGCGGTCGTCGGGGCCGAAACCGCCGGGACGAAACAGCTCGCGATACGGATCGCCCAGCAGCGGCTCGACCTTCACCACATCGGCGCCGAAATCCGAAAAGAGGGTGGCCGCCGCCGGCGCCGCGATGAAGCTGGCGCAATCGATCACCTTCAGGCCCTCGAAGGGCCGCTGTTCCGTGCTCATGGGGTCTCCCTGATGATTCGGCAAGGCCGATCGGCGCGGGCGCTCCGCCCGGCGCCCCGCGCCCGCGCTCAGTTCACGCTGGCGCCCGAATCCTTCACCACCTTGCCCCAGCGCACGATCTCGGACTTGATGAAGCTGTCGAGCTGCTCCGGTGTCGATCCGACGATGTCGTAGCCGAAGCCCTCGATCTTCTCCTTGACCTCGGGCGCACGCATCGCCCGGATGATCTCGGCATTGAGCTTTTGAACGATCGGCGCCGGCGTCCCGGCAGCCGCCAGCACCGAGTACCAGACCGACACATCAAAGCCCGGCACACCCGACTCGGCGACGGTGGGCACGTCGGGCAGGATGCGCGAGCGCCGGGCCGAGGCCATCGCGATCGCGCGGAACTTGCCCGCCCTGATCTGGGCCAGCGAGGACGACAGCGAGTCGAACATGAAATCGACCTCGCCGCCCAGCAGGCCGATGATCGCCGGCCCGCTGCCCTTGTAGGGCACATGGATCATGTCGAGCCCGAGCAGCGACTTCAGGTATTCCACCGACAGATGACTGGTGTTGCCCGGACCGGCAGAGGCGAAGGTGAGCTTGCCCGGCCGGGCCTTGGCGGTCGCGATGAGATCGGCCATCGAGCGGATCGCCGACTGCGCGGGCACCACCACCACCAGCGGCAGGGTCGCGGCCAGCGTGATGCCGGCAAAGTCCTTGACGGTGTCGTAGGGCAGTTTGGGCATCAGCGTGGCGTTGATCGCGTGCGCCGACAGCATCATCACCAGGGTATGCCCGTCGGGCGCCGACTTGGCGACCACATCGGCTCCGATCGTCGTGCCCCCACCCGGCTTGAAGTCGATGAACACTGACTGACCCAGGTTCTTCGACAGCTCCTGAACGATCGGCCGGGCGAGGATCTCGGAACTGCCGCCAGGGGCGTAGGGCATGATGAAACGGATCGGCCGCGAGGGATAGGTCTGCGCCATCGCGTTGCCCGCCCAGGGACCGGTCAGCGCGCCGGCGCCCGCGCCGATGATCAGTTTGCGTCGAGTGTTCAAGGGTGTCTCCTCGGGAATGATGGAATCGGCGATCGCGCGCCGATGGACATGGCACCGGACGTCAGCATTCCCTATCCTACCGGCAGCACGCCCCGGGCGGCAGCCCGAACCGCGCCGCCGCGCGCACCGCGCGGCCGAACACCTGGCGATCGGACCGGTTTGACGTTAGCCTGCACGATCGGATCACCACTGGAGCCCGCCGCATGATCACCCTCCTTCACGAACAGCGCGAAACCCGCCTGGCGCGTGCGCCCGACGACGGCGCCGCGCTGTGGCTCGATCGCGACGAACTCGAACAGGCCACTGGCTGGACCTGGAAGCCCGAAGGCCTTTGCCTGGCCGACACCTGCGTGCCGCTGCCCCGGGCGGCGGATGCCGCGGTGGTTCGCGGCGACCGGATTGATGTGGCGGCGGCCTGGCGGCACATGGGACACCCGGTGGTCCATGACGCCGGATCCGAACGCTGGGTGCTGGGCACCGGTGCGGCGCAGCGTGCCGATGCACTGGCCAGCCTGGCAGCACCCGACTTCACCCTGCCCGATCTGGCGGGGCGCAGCCACCGGCTGTCCGACTATCGCGGGCGCAAGGTCTTCCTGGCGACCTGGGCTTCCTGGTGAGGGTGTCGCACCGACCTGTCCGTGTGGCAGGCAGTGTTCGACGACTTCAAGGACCGCGGCTTCGTGGTGCTGGCAGTGGCGATGGACCAGCCCGACGCGGCCCGGCCCTGGATCGAGGCCGCCGCGCCGACCTACCCGAGCCTGATCGACCGCGACCATCATGTGGCGGACCTGTACGGCATGGTCAACGTGCCGCAGGCCGTCTGGATCGACGAGCAGGGGATCATCGTGCGCCCGCCCGAGACCGCAGGCTCGACCGACGGTTTCCGGGAAATGGACCGCCAGACCTTCACCGTGCCCGAGGCGGCCATCGCCGAGCGCGTGCGCATCAAGGCGCTCTACTTCGACGCGGTGCGCGACTGGGCCTCGCGGGGGGCCGACAGCCCGCATGTGCCCCCACCGGCCGCACGCAGCGCGCGGCTCGCGCCGGGCACGCCGGCCATCGCGCTCGCGCACGCGCACTTCCGGCTCGGCCAGTGGCTGCTGCGCGACGGCCGCATGGATGAGGCGCAGGCGCAGTTCGCCGAAGCGGTTCGACTGCACCCCGACTCCTGGAACATGTGGCGCCAGAGCGCGGCCAAGGACCCGCGCGGCCTGGCCGCCGGCCCCGAGTTCTGGGCCCGTGTCGACGCCCTGGGCGAGCGCCCCTACTACCGGTCGGTCGATCTGGCGGGGGCCGGCGCCGACGGCGATGCTGCGACGCCACACAGTCCGGGAAGCAGGCGCTAGCGATCTTGCGGCCAGGAAATTGCTGATATCTTGATTCAACAAAAATCAAGAATCACGGTTTCATGACAGTGCAGATCCTGAACTCCGGGTCCGCTGCCGATGCTTCAACGCAAGCACCGGCAGCCGGCGGGAAGCCCCGCCTCAACCGCGCCCAGAAGGCCATCGACAACCGCAGCCGCCTGCTTCGGGCGACGATCGCCGTCATCGGCGAGCACGGCTATGCGGGGGCAAGCGTCTCGCGCATCACCCAGCTGGCCGGACTGGCGCAGGGGACCTTCTACCTCTACTTCGAGTCGCGCCAGGAACTGTTCGACTGCCTGCTGCCCGAGGTGGGCGCCGAAGCGCTGGCGCTGATCGGCGATGCGGTGGCCGGGGCGCCCGACTTCGTCACCCGCGAAACGCTGGCGATGCGCGCCTTCTTCCATTACGCGGCGCTCAATCCGGGCTGGTTCCGGACGGTTTATGAATCGCGGGTGGCCGCGCCTGCCGCGTACGCCACCTACACCAGCGACCGCAATGCGCGCTACCGCGACAGCCTGCTCACCGCCTGGAAGAATGGGGATCTGGTCGGCTATACCGAACCGGAACTCGACATCCTGGTGCAGATGCTGCTCGCGTCCCGGATGTACCTGTTCCTGGCCTATGCGGATCAGCAAGCCAACGGCATGCAGGGGCCCCCCGAGTGGGTGATCCAGGCCTACACCAAGATCGTCACGCGCATCGTCCGGGGCTAGACTGCGGGGTTCGCCCAACCACGGAGACCCTTCCCATGCTGTTCGATGTCCGCACCTACACCTGCAAGCCCGGCACCCTCAAGCGCCACCTGGCGCTGTATCAGCAGATGGGCCTGGGTCCGCAGACCCGCCACCTCGGCCAGCCCTTCGCCTATCTCGTCACCGAGAGCGGCAACGTCAACCAGTACCTGCACATCTGGGCCTACGAGAACGCGGCCGACCGCGAAAGCCGCCGCGCCGCGCTGTGGACCGACCCCGAGTGGCTTGCCTATGCGGCCGAGAGCGGCAAGCTCGGCGCCCTCGAGGCCCAGCAGAACACGCTGATGACCCCGGCCGAGTTCTTCAAGCCGGCCGCCCGCTGATCAGGCCTTCGCGCGCACCGGGATCTGGTTGAACGGCATGCCCCGGTCGGCGCGCATGTCGGCCGGCAGCCCCAGCACCCGCTCGGCAATGATGTTGCGCAGGATCTCGTCGGTCCCGCCCTCGATGCGGGTCGCCGGCGAGCGCAGCAGCATCGCCTGAAAGCGCGCCGACGCCTCGACCATCGACGGATCGGTCTGCACCCCGGCCTGCCCCTGGAGGTCGAGCGCGAACATCGCGATCTCCTGCAGGGTCTGGCCGGCCACCAGCTTGCCGATCGAGTTCTCAGGCCCCGGGGTCTCACCCTTGGACAGCGCCGAGATGCTGCGATAGGCGGTGTAGCGCAGACCGCTGGTGCGCACCGCCCAGGTCGCCAGCCGCGAACGCACCCCCGGATCGTCGATCGCCAGCCCGTTGCCGGTGTCGAACTCGCAGCACAGATCCAGCAGTTCCGGGAAACCGGTGGGCATGCCCGCGCCGATCGACAGGCGCTCGTTCATCAGGGTGGTGAGCGACACCCGCCAGCCCTGGCCGACCGCGCCCAGGCGCTGCGTGTCCGGGATGCGCAGATCGGTGAAATAGACCTCGTTGAAACCGGACTGGCCATTGACCTGCTTGATCGGGCGGATCTCGATGCCGGGGCTCTTCATGTCGATGAAGAACATGGTCAGACCGTCGTGCTTGACCACGCCGGGATCGGTGCGGGTCAGCAGGATGCCGAAGTCGGAGTAGTGAGCACCGCTGGTCCAGATCTTCTGGCCATTGACGACCCAATGGTCGCCGTCGCGCTCGGCGCGGGTGCGCAACCCCGCCAGATCGGAGCCGGCGACCGGCTCTGAGAAGAGCTGGCACCAGACCTGCTCGCCCGAGGCCATCGGGGGCAGCAGACGCAGCTTGTGCTCCTCGGCGGCAAACGCCATCAGGGTCGGACCGCACATGCCCTGCCCGATCAGGAAGGGCGAGGACAGCTTGGAGAAGACGCCCTCCTCCTGCTGCCAGATCACCCGCTCGATGGGGGTGGCGCCGCGCCCGCCGTACTCCACCGGCCACTGCAGGCAGGCCCAGCCGCCCTCCTGCTTGCGCTTTTGCCAGGCCTTCGCGGCCTGCAGCACATCGCCGCTGCGCAGCGCCGGCTGGCCGAAGCCGGCCAGTTCCAGTTCGGCGCGCAGTTCCTGCGGCCCGTTGGCCTGAATCCAGGCACGCGCCTGGGCACGGAAGGCAGCTTCCTGGGGGGTGTCGTCGAAGTTCATGAGGTGTGTCCTGTGAATGCGTGTCGGGGCGGGGCGGCGATCAGGCGGCGCGACGGGCGCGCAGCTGCTCGATCAGGCGGTCTTCCCAGAGGGAAAGCGCGCCCAGCGAGAGCGCCAGCAGGTTCGAGCGCCGGTAGTACAGATGGCAGTCGAACTCCCAGGTGAAGCCCATGCCGCCGTGGACCTGGATGTTGTTGCGCGCGCAGAGCTGGAAGGCCTGGGTCGCGCTGACCCGGGCAGTGGCCGCCGCCTGGGCCAGCTCGCCGGCACCGGTGGACAGCGCCCAGGCGCCGTAATAGGCGTTCGAGCGCGCCAGCGTGGCCGACACGTACATGTCGGCCAGCATGTGCTTGATCGCCTGCAGCGAACCGATCGGGCGGCCGAAGGCGAAGCGCTCCAGCGCATAGTCGCGCGCCATCTCGAGGGCCCGGTCGGCGCCGCCCAACTGCTCGAAGGCGATCAGCACTGCGGCGCGGTCGAACACCCGCTCCAGCAGCGACCAGCCGTCGCCGGGGGCGCCCAGCGGCTCGGCCGCCGCGCCCTGGAAGACGATCTGCGCATGACTGCGCGTGGGGTCGATGGTGCTCACCGCGGTGCGCGTGACGCCGGGACCGGTCAGGTCGACCAGATACAGCGACATGCCGTGGCCGCCCGCCGCATCGCCGGCGGCGACCACCGCGAAGTCGGCGACATCGCCGTCAGCCACCGCGGTCTTGCTGCCCGACACGGTGACCGACGAGCCGGCCTGCGTCGCGACCAGCCGGATCGAGGACGATGTGACCCGGCCGGTGCCCTCGGCCAGCGCCAGCGTGCCGATCGCCTCGCCGCTGGCCAGACGCGGCAGCAGGCGCAGCTTCTGCTCGTCGGTGCCCGCCAGCATCAGGAACTCGGCGGCCAGCGCGATCGACGAACTGAACGGCACCGGCGCCACCGCCCGGCCCAGTTCCTCCGCGATGACGCAGGCTTCCAGATAGCCGGCACCCAGACCGCCATACGCCTCGGGAATCGTGGCGCCCAGATAACCGAGCTCGCCCAGCCCCTTCCAGAGCGCGCGGTCGAACGGCTGCGGGCCGTCGAGCACCGCGCGCACCGCGGTGCGGTCGCAGCGATCGGACAGGAAGCGGCGGACCTGTTCCTTGAGCTGTTTCTGATCCGACGAGAAATCGAATTCCATGTGTTCCATCCGGTGGCGTCTTGGCGGGGCGCGGCGCCTGTCGGGTCGCCGGGCATGAACGGTCATTGTCGCAGACCCGGGAGCGTTCACGGGCGTGCCGGAGACGGTCGGCGTCCCGCAAAACACGCCCCGATACGCCCCGACACGGTCCGGCGAACGCGTCGCGAACCGGCCGGCCTGCTATCGGACTGCCCTCGCGTTGACAAGCGGCGGCGCGCCCGACCATGATCGGCCGACCGCTCCGACCGCCTGCCGGCGGGGGGCATCCACCACGCTTGGGATTGAACACAATGAGCCAGAGACTCTGCGAAGGCCGGGTAGTGATCGTCACCGGCGCCGGCCGCGGCATCGGCCGTGAATACGCGCTGCAGCTCGCCGAACACGGCGCGAAGGTGGTCGTCAACGACCTGGGCAGCGCCCGCGACGGCAGTCCCGGCAGCGAGGAGATCCAGCCGGCCGAGGCGGTGGTCCGGGAGATCCGTGCGCGCGGCGGCGAGGCGGTGGCCAACCTCGAGAGCTGCGCCGACTGGAAGGCGGCCGGGCGGATGGTCGAGCAGGCGGTGGACACCTTCGGGCGGCTCGACGGCCTGGTGAACAACGCCGGCATCCTGCGCGACCGGATGCTCACCAACATGACCGAGGAGGAATGGGACGCGGTCATCAACGTGCACCTCAAAGGCACGGCCGGCCCGTCGCACCATGCCTCGGTGCACTGGAAGAACCGCAGCAAGGCGGGCGAGGCGGACGTGGCCGGCCGGATCATCAACACCACCTCGGTGTCGGGCGTCTACGGCAACGTCGGCCAGACGAACTACGGCGCCGCCAAGGCCGGCATCGCCGCGATGACCATCATCGCGGCGCGCGAACTGCAGCGCTACGGCGTCACCGTCAACGCGATCTCGCCGCATGCCCAGACCCGGATGACCGAAGGCCTGCGCGAGCGCACCCCCGAGGAACGCGACATCCGCGACCCGCGCTGGATCGCGCCGGTGGTGGTCTGGCTGGCCAGCCGCGAGAGCGGCCAGGTCAGCGGACGGATCATCGAGGCCGGCGGCGGCCTGCTGGTGGTGATGCAGGGCTGGAACCCCGGCGCCAGCGCCGACCCGGTGTCGGACCCGCGCGCCATCGGACCGGTCATCACCGACCTGGTCGCGCGGTCGCGCCGCAACCTGGGCATGAGCGCCCAGGAACTGGACATCTGAACACTGCAGCCCCGATGGCGGCGCGTAGGGCACACGCCACGCCGCCACCTGACCGAGAGACACCCATGACCGACCCGCAGCAAGCATCCGGCGCCGACCCGCAGGGCGCCCCCATCCAGGGCATCGACATCGCCCGCGTCACCGACTGGCTGGCCGCCCAGACCCCGATCCGGGGTCCGCTGGCATTCCGGCTGATCGCCGGCGGCCGATCGAACATGACCTTCGGCGTCACCGATGCCGACGGCCAGCGCTTCGTGCTGCGCCGCCCGCCGCTGGGCAAGCTGCTGCCCAGCGCCCACGACATGGCCCGCGAGCACCGGCTGATGGCCGCGCTGGCCGACTCCGCGGTGCCGGTTCCCGAGATGGTCGGGCTGTGCCAGGACCCGACGGTGAACGAGCGCGACTTCTATGTCATGCGCCATCTGGACGGGATCGTGGTGCGCGATGTCGAGATCGCCCGCGGCCTGACCGAACCGGTACGCCGGCAGATGAGCCTGGAACTGATCCACACGCTGTGCGCGCTGCACCGGGTCGACATCGATGCGGTGGGACTGGGCAATCTGGCCAAGCGCGAGGGCTACATCGACCGCCAGCTCAAGCGCTGGTCGAGCCAGTGGGAACAGTCCAAGACCCGCGAGATACCGCTGATCGACAAGGTGCGCGATGCGCTGCGCTCGCGCATGCCAACGCCCCTGCCCACCACGATCGCCCACGGCGACTATCGCCTGTCGAACTGCATGATGGATCCGGCCGGCCCGGTGGCCGGGGTGCTCGACTGGGAACTGTGCACGCTGGGCGAACCGATGGCCGACCTGGGCGGGCTGCTCAGCTACTGGCACGACCCGTCCGACCCGTCCCCGGGCGGTGATCCGCTGACCACCAGCCTGCCCGGCTTCCTGAGCCAGGAGGAACTGGGCGGCCTGTATGCCGAAGAAATGGGCGTCGCGTTGGCCACCGTCGACTACTACCGCGCCTTCGCGCAGTGGCGCCTGGCCTGCATCGGTGAAGGCGTCTATGCCCGCTACCTGGGCGGCCAGCAGGGCAGCCAGGACGAAGAGATCGACCTGGAGACGTACAAGGCCGTCATCCCGCGACGTGTCGAGCGGGCTGCCCGTCTGCTGGGCCTCGCGGCCTGAAGGGCCCAGCCGCAACGCCTCGGATCAGCGCCCGAGGATTCCCCTGAGCAGGTCCAGCGCCTTGGGCAGCGCCGGCTTTTCCTCCGGCGGCGGCGCAGGCGCCGGCGGTGGTGGCGTCCGACCCGGCTGCCCGGCACGCGAGCGGCCCGCCGTTGGCAGGTCCTCGCCATCCGGCATGCCCGGCATCAGGCTGGCGACCGACTTGACCCGCACCTTCAGCGCCCAGTTGGGCTCCCAGACGGCTTTCGGATCCGTCGGACGCGGCGGGTGGACCAGGTTCAGTTCGTTGCCATAGGCGATCATGCGCAGCATGCCGCCCTCCCCTGGAAACACCCCCTTGGGCACGGTGCACTGCGTGGTACCGGCCGGCAGCAGCACCTTCTCGCGCAGCCAGCGGTCCACCGCCGCGTTGGTCTGGTAATCGGTGAGACCGAAGCCGGTGTCGGGCAGTTCGCTGGAGGTCCAGAGAACCATTTCCTCGTCCTTGCCCGCGCCCATGCCGGCGATGAAATAGGCCCGCGCGGTCGGCAGATCGGCCCAGGTCAGCTGGTTGGCGCCGTCCTGGCTGGCCTGCCTGACCTTCAGCGGGGGCATGAGGTCCTGCATCGGCGGCAACTGGAAGCGGAAGTCCTCCGGCACGCCGGCGCCGCTGAACGCGTGAGCACCGACCAGCGAGGCGCCCTCGGGCACCATCCGCGGGTCATTCGGGTTGGGCCACTGCGGGCGACCCGGTGCCGAGTGAGCACCGCGCTGCGTGGCCCGGCGGGAGACGAAAAATCGCCCCAGATCGGCGACGGTGGCGGTGGCCATGTCGAGCACCTTGGGCTGTCCGGGGCGGATCTGCGCTCCGCAACCCCAGTACAGCAGCAGCCGGCCCTTGGGCTTTTCGTAGTCGGGATCGACGACCTTCTCGTCATCGCCCGGGGCGGGCGGACGGCCCTTGACCTCGAGCGGCGCCTCCAGTCGCAGCGCCGGCGTCAGGAACGCCGTCGGGACTGCCTGTTGAGCGGATGCCAGCGTCGGGTTGTTTCGGGTATGCAACGTGACGTCGACCCACCGGCCCGCCGAACCGGTCTGGGTGTGGCCGAACGCATTTTTAGTGGCGCCGCCGCCGAACAGGCTGCCCAGCGCCGACAGCGGCGTGTCCCCCGACAAGCCGCCCATCGGCATCCCCATGCCGCTGAAAGTCGCCACATCGATCCAGGCCTGCGCGATCGGCGGCTTGATGTTGGCGGTCTGGGCAAAGGCCGGACCGGCGGTGCAGGCGAGAGCGACAAGGCAGGATCGGGACAGGCGGCGGCTGGACATGGCGGTCTTCCTCACGCAGTGACGAGCGGCGGGACCGACCGGAACGCACCCGATCGCACCCGCGGGTCCGGGCAGGACTACTGTTTCTTCTTGCGGCGGTCGGGCACGACGGTGGTGATGGTGGACGTCAGGCCACCGGCCGAGATCGGCTTGGCCGGCGTCTTGTCGGACTTGGGCTTCTTGGTTTCCTTGTTGCTGCGCGGCTGACCCTTGGGCATGGCGACACTCCTTGACTAGGTTTGACGACGCTATCACGACTGGGTGACGGCAAAAGCGAGGGTACAAAAAAAAACCGCAGCCTCGGCTGCGGTTTTTCGGGGTTGCGACCCGGTGAGGGGCCGCGGGCCTTTATCAGGCCACCGAGCGGATCTTCGAAGCCTGCGGGCCTTTCTGGCCCTGGGTCACTTCGAACTCGACGCGCTGGTTTTCAGCCAGGGTCTTGAAGCCGCTGCCCTGGATTTCGCTGAAGTGAGCGAAGAGATCCTTGCCGCCGCTGTCGGGGGTGATGAACCCGAAGCCCTTGCCTTCATTGAACCATTTCACAGTGCCGGTTTCAGTTGCCATATCGATTCCTTTCAAGTGATGCGCAGCACATGCCGACGCAGTGCAGATACGCCAAGAAACTCATCGACGGGGTATTCGACCGGAGCCCGACGGCTGGGCCGGCGGGTACAGATGAGACCTACGGAAAGACGGTCTTGAACAGATCTACGAAGCGGAGTGTACATCAAAAAGCAGTCGATCAGGGCCCGCCCCGACAAAAGACCGATGAGCAGGGTCAAGTCCCGCTCACGAATCGTCTTCGGGCAGGTCCTGCCGGCTCGGCAGGTTCTCGAGCAGCGCCCGGGCGGTCTCTCGCATCAGCTTGCGTTCCGGCAGCTCGAGCGAGCGACCGAGTTGCTGGCTCAGGCGCAACAGCAACTGGCGGTCAGCCTCCTGGGGCAGACCGCGGTTGCGCGGCAGCTGGGCGAGCAGTTCGTCGCGGTGGAGGTCGGACAGGCTGGCCCACCAGACCTGTACGGCGGCCTGCATGCCGGTGGCCGCCATCAGGGGCGAGGCAGGCGTCCCCCCGACAACCGCGCGGCCAACGATCCGACGGTCGGCCTGACGCAGCAGGGCCGCCCACGCAGCGTCGGTACGCGACAACGCGGCCAGATCGGCGGCCTTTTCATCGACCAGCAGATGCACCTGAGCCCCCCTGAGTTGGGCGGCATCGACCGCGGTGAGCAACCGGTCGTCGTCAGAGGCGAGCAGCAGGTGCGCGCAGGCCCGGTGCTCGGCCAGTTGGGTCAGGTCACGCGCCATCGCCTGGACAAGGGACGCGCCGGCGTCGGCGGCCTCGGGCAGAACAAGGCGCACCACCTGGCCGTTGATCGCCGGTGTGTCGGGCTGGCTGGTGTACCAGTAGATGCGCACCAGATCGGCCTGAACGCCTTCGTCCGCGAGACTGCCCGTCAACCAGGCCGACAGACCTTCGCCGCGCAAGGCGTTCTGGTGGGAAGAACCCTCATCCTGGCCCTGGAGCCAGGCGAGGAAATGCGCATCGAGGAGCGCAATGCAGGTTTCGCGGTGGGCAAGACGCACGGCGGACGAACTGGCGGAAGGGTCGCGGGGAGGCATGGTGGACGGATTATCGCCTGATGCCTGACGCATGGCCCTTTCCAACGCCATGCAGAGACTGGATCGGGGCCCGTCGCGCGGCGGCGGACAAATCCCGTCGATGAACAGCCTACAACCGGGGGGAGTCGGCGATCGGAAGCGCCTGGCCAGCGGCCCGCCCATTGTGAGAGGGCGAAATCGCATCGGGATGCACCCGTTCGTCGCCGCCCACGATCAGTGCAATCTGCTCGAACAGCTGGATGCTGGACGGCGAAAGCCGCACCCGCTTGGAGCGGCGATCGCCGTTGCTCGCCTCGACCAGCAGAAGGTTGTTCTCGATGAGGCGATTGAACTGCAGGCGCACGCCGCGCCGGCTTCGCGGCATCGCCGCGAACACCCATTTCACGGTGGGCGCATCAGCGTCGACGCCGTCCGAGTCCGGGCGGTAACTCGCCACCGCCAGAAGAATATCCATCGCGATGAGGCTGAGATTATCGGACAGCGCACGGTCGAACAGAGCTCGCGCGTCCACCAGGACAGACGCCGCATGCGATATTTTCCGATTGACCAATGTTTCTACTTTCTTTATTTCGTCTGATGACAGAATACGGAGAGATAAGCCAGGATGAAAGAAATATTTTATGCAGAAAGTATCCCTAACCACACCCTGACGATGCGGTCGAAATTCCGACGGGGATGACGGAAACCGACTGAAGAGGCCCACCACATCTAGTTTTTCACCATTCAGTCTCATGGAGTGAGCCTGGAGAAATCGAAAGGGGCTCGCACCGCGCCGAGGGTCGACACCCCCGATATCGAGAGGACTCTAATTAAAATTGATGAGATCGCGACAGATAATCCCGTTAAAATAATTCTCCATAGCGAATGCTATTCTCGATAGAGAATAATATTAAAAATGATTCAAAATTCATCTTTTGGGTCGAGCCTCCTGATATTTCCCCGAGACAGTCCTGAATCGCTGACACATCCCCGTCACCCCTTGCCCGTCCTGCCCACTGTTCGCCCCGGCAACCCGCGCCACCGCCAGGCCGGCACAACGCGCATACTCCGCCCTCCCCCGCCTCTCTGAAGCCGCCCCGCCCCCGGGCTTCCCGTCCCATGCCCGGCTATCGAACCACCCAGAACCGCATCCCGATCGCCGGTGCCGACGATCTGCTGATCCGCTCGCTGCTGGACTCGCGCCAGTTCAGCGATCCGCTGGGCGAGGCCGACCGGCTGGGCATCTCCTCGGCCGCCTGGCCGCTGTTCGGGCAGGTCTGGCCGTCAGGGGTGCAACTCGCCGCGCGGCTGGCCGCCCGGTCGGTGAGCGTGGGCGAACGCATCCTGGAGGTGGGCTGCGGGCTGGCGCTGGCGAGCCTGGCCGGGCATCGCGCGGGCGCCGACGTCACCGCGAGCGACTGCCACCCGCTGGCCGGCGGTTTCGTGCGGGAGAACCTGCGACTGAACGGCTTGTCGCCCATGAAGTACCGGCACGGGCTCTGGGACGAACCGGTGGGCGGCACCGCGCCCGGCGGCAGCGGCGCGCCAGGCCTGGTCTGCGGCCTGTTCGACCTGATCGTCGGCAGCGATGTGCTCTATGAACGCGATGACCGGTCGACGCTGGCCGGCTTCATCGGCCGCCATGCCACCGCGACCGCAGAAGTCTGGATCGTCGATCCCGACCGGGGCAATCGGCCGGCCTTCAACCGCCAGATGGCGATCGCCGGCTTTCTGATGCGCGAGGAACGCCTGGACAGGCCGGCGCACGAGGGCGCAGCGCTGTACAAGGGACGGCTGCTGATCTATCGGCGCGGGGCGGCAAGCTAACTCTTCCGGGTGGCGGATGCCGAAGGCGGCGGCGGCCACCGCCGCGACGCGCACCCCGGCGTCGATCACCAGCGCATCGGCGCCGCGGGCCGGGAACGAGGTCGCCAGCCGGTCGCCAGCCGGTCGCCAGCCGGTCGCCAGCCGGTCGTCAGCAGGTCGTCAGCAGGTCGTCAGCAGGTCGTCAGCAGGTCGTCAGCAGGTCGCCAAAGAAACCGTCGGTGCCCTCGGCGGTGAGCGCCTCGACCACGCCCGGTTCATGCACGGTCAAAGTCCCTTGCGCCGGAGCGCGGCGTCGAGCCGCGGATAGACCCGTCGGGCGTTGCCCTCGTAGACCTTGTGCCGGTCCTGCGGCGAGAGCGTGCCGGCGGCATCGATGTAGCGGCGGGTGTCGTCGAAGTAATGTCCGGTCTCGGGATCGATGCCACGCACCGCGCCGATCATCTCGCTGGCGAACAGGATGTTGTCGACCGGAATCACACGCGTCAGCAGGTCGATGCCCGGCTGGTGATAGACGCAGGTGTCGAAAAAAATGTTGTTGAGCAGGTGGTCCTTGAGCAACGGCTTGCGCAGCTCCTGAGCGAGACCGCGAAAGCGTCCCCAGTGATAGGGCACCGCGCCGCCGCCGTGCGGGATCACGAACTTCAGGGTCGGGAAGTCCTTGAACAGGTCCGAGGTGAGGCACTGCATGAACGCGGTGGTGTCGGCGTTCAGATAGTGCGCGCCGGTGGTGTGGAAGCAGTGGTTGCAGCTGGTGCTGACATGGATCATGGCCGGGATGCCGTACTCGACCATCTTCTCGTAGACCGGGTACCAGTGGCGATCGGACAGCGGCGGCGAGGTCCAGTGGCCGCCCGAAGGGTCCGGGTTCAGGTTGATCGCGACATTGCCGTACTGCTCGACGCACTTCACCAGTTCGGGGATGCAGGTGGCCGGATCGACGCCCGGACTTTGCGGCAGCATCGCCGCCGGGATGAAGTGGTCGGGAAAGAGCTCGCTCACCCGGAAGCAGAGCTCGTTGCAGATCGCCGCCCAGGTGCTCGACACCTGGAAGTCGCCGATGTGATGGGCCATGAAGCTGGCGCGCGGGCTGAAGATGGTGAGGTCGCTGCCGCGCTCGCGCATCAGGCGCAGCTGATTGGATTCGATCGACTCGCGCAGTTCATCGTCGCTGATGCGCAGGTCGGCGGCGCACGGCATGCTCGCCGGGTCGGCGATGCCGGCGACCTGGCGGTCGCGCCAGTCGTCCAGCGCCTTGGGGGCGGTGGTGTAGTGGCCGTGGCAATCGATGATCATCGGGGGTCGCTGCATGAAAGGCGTGTCGACGGGATATGAGGGTGGAAAACCGGTGGGGGTGGAAAACCGGTGCGGATGAAACGGTGCGGATGAACCGGACCGGCGCGAGCCAGGGCGGGGAAGCCCGATGCGCGTCGAGGTCAGGCCCAGCCCCTGATTCTTGGACAGGATCGGCGGCGGGTCAATGTCGGCGGTCCGATCCGATGGCAGCGGAATCGACGGATGGCTGCGCGCCCTGGTGCGCGAGGGCGTGGAAAAGCGGCGGCCCGCCAGGGCGCCAACGCACCTCGGCGATGCCGTCAGCAGCGCAGTACGAGCCCGCCCGAAAGCCGGCCCGCGCGCGCCGCGGAGCGGGCGTCAGGCGGTCTGCTTGCGCCGCGAGCGCAGGGCGATGCCGCCCATGACCAGGCCGAGCAGCGCCATGGTGCCGGGCTCGGGCACGGTGCTGATGCGCACGCCGAGGTCCTGGAAGTCGTGGTCACCGCTTCCCGGCAGATCCGACAGTCCGGCATAGACCGCCTGGCCGGAGAGCTGGTGGGGAATGGTCGCCAGATAGGGGTCCACGCCGAGGAAGTAACTGGGCGATTGCAGGATGTTGGTGGGGTTGCCGGCGCCATCGTTGGTCAGGGTCACCGCGTTGCCCGTCACGAATCGGAACGGGAGATACCCGGCCGGCAGCGCATAGGTGAACTCGTTGCTGCCGGCCGTGCAGGTCGGGGTCACCGGCGCCGCGCCCGCAGCGCCACAAGGGCCGCCGTTGCCCGGGAAGAGCGTGATCCAGTTGCCCAGGCCATCGCTGGGATCGTCGATCTGGAAGGTGTTGGCCAGGCTGGCGTTCCCCGAGCCCATGTACTGGAAGGTCACATTGGACGCCTGGTTCAACTGCAGATAGGCGCCGTACCAGCCGGAGGTGCCCACGTTGCAGGGCCCACTCCCCGGACAACCCGGCGGAAATGACGAATCCACCGACATGCCCGGACCGGTCGGCCAGCCAGCGCCCGCCGCGCCGGCCGGGTTCGGCACCTGCCACGGCACACCCGGTCCCGGCGGGGTGCCGTTGTTCGAGGGATAGACGCTGCCGCCGGGATCGCCGGTGTGCTCCTGGCGACCGGGGTCGGTGTTGACGATCGTCAGCAGCGCGGCTGCGCTGGCCACGCTGGTCACCGTCATGGCCAGGGTGGCCGCTGCGGTGGCGAGAAGATGCTTTGGAAACATGGAAACCTCCGTGCTGAGTGAAATGGGTCGGATTCGATCCCGGGAGGTTCCTTGCAGGTTCTATGCCACTTTTTTAATCATTCAAGTAAGTGATTGAATTTTATGGACTTCAAAAATGTGCGGTTTGTCACGGAAATCAGCGGTGTAAAACTGACCGACAAACGACCGCTCGCGAACCCCTGACGACGGTGCGCGCACGCCGTCCACAGGCCTCCCCGCCCCTCTGGGAGCACCCTTCGCGGAGTCTGGCGCGCCGGTGGCGAAACGGGTTGCGCAAGCTCAAGTGGCGCCCGGTCGGTGGCAAGATGCGGGTCCGGACGGCGAATCGGCCGCCCCTGCACCACCTGCGCCTCACCCCCGCCTCACCCCCCACCCCGCCCCATGAAATTCATCCACGCCGCCGACCTGCACATCGACAGCCCGCTGCACGGACTGGACGCCTACGCCGGCGCACCGGTCGAGCGGCTGCGCGGGGCGACCCGGCTGGCGCTGCGTGCGCTGGTCGAGCAGGCGCTGCGCCAGCGCGTGGACCTGGTCGTGCTCGCCGGCGACATCTTCGATGGCAACTGGGCCGACTTCCGCACCGGCCTGTTCTTTCGGGAACAGCTGGTGGCGCTCACCCGCGCGGGCATCCGGGTGTTCATCGCCAAGGGCAACCACGACGCCGAAAGCCAGATCACCCGCCAGCTCCCGGCGGTCGAGGGCGTGCACGTCTTCAGCGCCCGGACCTGCGAGACGGTGCGCATCGATGCCCTGGGGGTGGCGGTGCACGGGCGCAGCTTCGCCAACCGGGCGGTGACCGAGGACTTCGTGCCCGACTACAACCGGCCGGTGCCGGGGCTGTTCAACATCGGCGTGCTGCACACCAGCCTGACCGGCCACATCGACCACGACCCCTATGCGCCGACCACGGTGGCCAACCTGGTGGCCAGCGGCTATGACTACTTCGCGCTGGGCCACATCCACGCCCGCGAAGTGGTGCGCGAGGCCGATCCGCGCATCGTCTTTCCCGGCAATCTGCAGGGGCGCCATGTGAAGGAGACCGGCCCCAAGGGCTGCGAACTGGTGACGGTGGAGGCCGGGCGGATCGTCGCGACGCAGGCGCTGGCGCTCGAGACGGTGCGCTGGCACCAGCTGGCACTCGACGTGACCGGGGAAACCGGCATCGACACGCTGGCGGCACGCTGCCGGCAGGCGCTGGCAGCCATCACCGACGACGCGCGCGACCGTCTGCACGCGGTGCGTCTGGTCCTGTCCGGACAGACACCGCTGCATCGCCTGGAGGCCGCCCAGCCCGGCACGATCGCCGCGGCGGTGCGGGCCGCCGCGCAGGATCTGGCGCACGCCGAGGTCTGGATCGAACAGGTGCAGCTGGCACTGCGCTCGCCCCTGGACCGCGGCGCGGCGGCCCTGCGCGAGGATGCCTTCGGCGAGGTGATCCGGCTGGTTGATGAGCTGGCGGGCGATGCGGCCGCGCTGCGCGCCTTTGCCACGGCGCAGCTGGGCGAGATGAAACGGTTGCCCGCCGAACTGGCCGGCGAATCGCCCACCGCGCTCGACGCCGAGGCACTGGGCCACCTGCTGGCCGACGCCGAGGCGACCGTGCTGGCGCAGCTGGCCGACCCTGACGCGACGGCGGGCGACGCATGAAGCTCGTGCGCCTGTACCTGAGCGCCTTCGGCCCGTTCACCGACCGGGTGATCGAACTGGGCAGTGCCGGCCAGCCGGTGGTGCTCATCCACGGTCCGAACGAGGCCGGCAAGTCGGCCACGCGGCGCGCCATCGGCGACCTGCGCTTCGGCATCGGCCACAGCAGCACCGACGCGTTTCGCCACCCCTATGCCGCGATGCGGGTGGGCGGAGTCTTTCTCGACCCGCAGGGCCAGGAAATCGGCCTGATGCGCCGAAAGGGCAAGGGCCAGACGCTGTTGCGGCGCGACCCGCGGCACATGGACCAGGAGAGCACCGAGCCGCTGAACCCGCTGATCGAGGGCTGGCTGACCGGCGGCCTGTCGCGCGATGAGTACGACACGCTGTTCGGGCTCGATCACGCGGGTCTGCGCCAGGGCGGGCAGGCGCTGCTCGAGGGCGAGGGCGAGGTCGGCGCGGCGCTGTTCGAGGCCAGCGCCGGGGTGCACAGCGTGAAGGCACTGCTGAGCCGGCTCGACCAGTCGGCCCGCCAGCTCTACATGCCCGGCTCGCACGCCCGCAACGCCCGGATCAACGAGGCCGTGCGCACCTTCGAGCAGGGCCAGGACGACTTTCGCAAGGCGGTGCTGCGCCCGCAGCACTGGATCGACCTGGACCGGCGCCACGAAGACGCCGCGCGGATGCTCAATGAACAGCTGATGCAGCAGCGCGAGCTGGGCCGGCAGCTGACGGCGATCCGCGAACTGCGCGCGGTGGCCCCGATGCTGCGCGCGCGCGACCAGTCGGCCGCGGTGCTGGCGACACTGGCCGAGGCGGTGGTGCTGCCCGAGGATGCGCCGGCCGCGCTGGCGGCGGCGCAATCGGGTCTGGAGCAGGCGCGCAGCAACGCACAGCGCGCCAGCGCGGCACTCGAACGCGAGCAGGCTCGCCTGGCGGCGATTCCGGCGGATGACACGGTACTCGGACAGGCAGCGGCGATCGACCGGCTGGCCGGCGCGGCCGGTCAGGTCGATGCGCTGCGGGACGAGCTCGCCCAGGCAGGCGTGCAGGCCGACCACCATCGCGAGGCCCTGCTGCGACTGGCGGCCCGCATCGAACCGGCCCTGACACCCGAGGCGCTGGTGGCGCTGGCGCCGGCGCCGGCGGCCCGTGCCCGGCTTGAGGACGCGCTGCGCGAGGCCGAGCAGGCCGCGCAGGACATCGCCGCCAGCGACGCGGCGCTGGCGCGGCTCGATGAGGAAACCCTGGCGCCGGCCGAGCCGCCGCTGCCCGGGCCGGCGGTGCGGACCGCGCTGCGCAGCGCCCGCATCGAGGCCACCCGCCAGGAAGCGTCGCTGCGCCGGCTGGCCGACCTGCCGGCCGAGATCGAGACGGCGCAGCGCACGCTGACGGGCGCCCTGCGCGCGGTGGGCGTGGCACAGCGCGATGCGTTCGAACCGATGAACCCGCTGCTCGATGCCGAGATCGACCTCGCGCTCAGCCAGCGCGAACAGCTGTCGACCCAGGGCGCAGACCTGCAGCGGCGGATCGCCGAGATCGACGCTGCCCTGGGTCAGGAAACCGGTCGGCACCAGGACCTGCTGGTGCAAGGCGCGGTGCCGACCGCGCAGGACGTGGCCCAGGCGCGCGCGCACCGCGATTCGCTCTGGCAGGCGATTCGCGCCGGGCTGGAGGGCGCCGGCGCACCGGACGCCGCGTCGGCACCCGAGTATGAACGGGCGGTGCGGGCGGCCGACCGCCTGGCCGACGACCTGGCGCGCGACACCCAGCGCGCGGCGCTGCTGCAGGCCGCGCAGCGCGAGATCGACAAGCTGACGGGCGACCGCAACGGGCTGACGGCGCGGCTGCTCGCGCAGACCCGCCAGACCGACGACCTGCAGCAGCGCTGGTCCGAGCGGCTGGCGCAGGCCGGCCTCCCCTGCCTGGCACCGGAGCTGCTGCGCGAATGGCAGGGCCGGCTGATGAAGGCCCGCGCAGCGGCCGAGACGCTGGACGCGCTGCAGGCGCAGGCCGGCCAAGCGGGCGCCACCGCCGCCGCGCTCTCGGTGCTGCTGGCCGGGGCAATCGCCGACACCGGCCTGCCAGGCCTGCCTTGCGCCGCCTCGCCCGACGCGCTGGCCGCGCGCGCCGACGAGATCGAACGCGAGCTGACCGCGCGGGAGACCCGCCTGGCCACCGCCAGCGGCG
>CAIZNI010000027.1 GCA_903934295.1 uncultured beta proteobacterium | reverse complement strand
GCGGCGGCGGCCAGGGCGGCGGCCGCCTCGACGTCGGCCAGGGTCACCGCACCGCTGGCGCCGCTGCCGGCCAGCCGGTCGGGGTCGAGGCCGAGTTCGCGCGCGCGCTGACGGGCCGCCGGCGTGATGGCGCGCCGGCGGGTGGCCAGCGAGGGGATGTCGGGGGCGGGGGCGGGGGCGGACGCCAAAGCGGGCGCTGGAACCGAAACGGGCACAGCCGCCGCGATCGGCGCCGGCGCCGGCGTCACTGCGATGGCCGCGGCCGGCATCACCGCGGCACCGGCCTGCCCCGCCGCGACTTCGCCCGGTTCGAGCAGCGTCGCCAGCACCGTGCCCACCGGCACCTTCTCGCCGGGCGCGACCAGCAACTGCACCACCGTGCCGTCGTGCCAGATCTCGACATCGACCGCCGCCTTGGAAGTATCGACCACCGCCACCACCTGCCCGCGCCGGACCACGTCACCCGGCTTGATCATCCAGACGAGCAGCGTGCCGGCGTCCATGTCGGCGCCCAGCGAGGGCAGCTCGAAGCGGATCATGCGGCCCCCGGTGGCACACCGAGCAGTGCGCGAACCGCCGCCACGATCTTGTGCGGCTGGGGCAGTGCCGCCTCCTCAAGGTGGCGCGCATAGGGGATCGGCACCTCTTCGCTGCACACCCGGGCGGGCGGGGCGTCGAGGTCGTAGAAGGCCTGCTCGACGATGCGCGCCATCACCTCGGCGGCCAGGCTGCCCGACCGCCAGCCCTCATCGATCACCACCGCGCGCCGGCACTTGCGCACCGAGCGCATCACCGTCGCATCATCGAGCGGGCGCAGCACCCGCAGGTCGATCACCTCGGCCGAGATGCCGCTCTCGGCCAGCGTCTGCGCTGCCGCCATCGCCTTGGGCAGGCAGCCGCCATAGGTGATGAGGCTGACATCGGTGCCGGCGCGCCGCACCGCCGCGCTGTCGATGTCGACCCGCCAGTCGTCGGGCAGGTCCTCTTCCAGGTTGTAGAGCTGGGCGTGCTCGAAGAACAGCACCGGATCGGGATCGGCGAGCGCCGGCGCGAGCATGCCGCGGGCATCGGTCACCGTGGCCGGCGCAAGGATCCGCACGCCCGGGATGTGCGCGTACCAGCCCTCGAAGCTGTGCGAATGCTGGGCGGCGACCTGACGGCCGGCGCCGGTGGCCATGCGGATGACCAGCGGCACCGAGAACTGGCCGCCCGACATGTGCCGATAGAGCGCCGCGGTGTTGATGATCGCGTCGAGCGCCAGCAGGCTGAAGTTCACCGTCATCACTTCGACGATCGGTCGCATCCCGCCCAGCGCCGCGCCCACCCCCGCGCCGGTGAAGCCCAGCTCGGACAGCGGTGTGTCGCGCACCCGCTGGCCACCGAACTCCTCGAGCAGGCCCCGCGAGACGGCATAGGTGCCGCCATAGGCGCCCACGTCCTCGCCCATCAGGAAAACCCGCGGATCGGCGCGCAGCGCCTCCTGCAGCGCCTCGCGCAGGGCGTCGCGATAGCTCAGGCGCCGACTCATCGCACGCGCCCGCTCACGTCGGCGCCGCCGCCGCAGCGGGGGTGAGCAGATCGCGCGCCAGATCGGCTTCGGGCTCCCAGGTGCCGGCCTCGGCGAAGGCCACCGCCGCCTCCACCTCGGCCTGCGCGGCCGCGTCGATTGCCAGGAACTCCTCCTCGCTCAGGCTGCCCTGCGCCTTGAGCCGCGCGGTGAATGCGTGGATCGGGCCGTGGGCCTTCCAGGCCTCGACCTCGGCCTTGTCGCGATAGAGCTGCGCGTCGAACATCGAATGGGCGCGAAACCGGTAGGTGCGAAACTCCAGGAACAGGGGACCGCCGCCGTCGCGCACCCCTTCGGCCGCGGCGTGGGTGGCGTCGTGCACCGCGACCACGTCCATGCCGTCGACCCGCATCGCCGGCATGCTGTAGGAGGCTGCCTTCACGCACAGGTCGGTCTGCGACTCGTGCCGAGCGATGCTCGTGCCCATCGCGTACAGGTTGTTCTCGCAGCAGAACAGCACCGGCAGCTTCCACAGCGCGGCCAGGTTCATCGACTCGTGGAACGCGCCCTCGGCGACCGCGCCGTCGCCGAAGAAGCACGCGGTCAGCGCGGCGCGGCCCTGCATCGCGTCGGCCAGCGCCAACCCCACCGCCAGCGGCAGTCCGCCGCCCACGATGGCATTGCCGCCATAGAGCCGGGTGGCCCGGTCGAACAGATGCATCGAGCCGCCGCGCCCGCGCGAACAGCCCTCCTGCTTGCCGTACATCTCGGCCATGATCGAGGCCATCGACAGGCCGCGCACCAGCGCGTGCCCGTGTTCGCGGTAGGTCGCCACCAGATTGTCCTCGGGCCGCAGCGCCGCCAGCGCGCCGGCGGCCACCGCCTCCTCGCCGATGTACAGGTGCAGGAAGCCGCGGATCTTCTGCTGACCGTAGAGCTCGGCGCAGCGCTCTTCCATGCGCCGGATCCGCACCATGTCGGCCAGCCGCGCGAGCGCGAAAGGCTTGTCCCAGTGCACCGGTGACGCGGCCGCAACGCCGGCGTCAGGCAAGGTGACCGCACGCGGGTCGGGCAGGCCCGCGCTCATGCGCCGGCCTCCAGCGTCGAGGTGTCGCCCTCGGGCAGACCGAGCTCGCGGGCCTTGAGCAGCCGGCGCATGATCTTGCCGCTGCGGGTGCGCGGCAGCACTTGCAGAAAGGCGATCTCCTTGGGCGCCACCGCCGCGCCGAGCCGGCGCCGGGCATGGGCCAGGATGTCCATCCGCAGCGCCTCGGCGGGCTCATGACCGGCCTTCAGCGACACGAAAGCCTTCACCACCTCGCCCACCACCGGATCGGGCTTGCCGATGACGCCGGCCTCGGCAACGGCGGGATGCTCCATCAGCACGCTTTCAACCTCGAAAGGGCCGATCAGGTGGCCGGCCGACTTGATCACATCGTCGGTGCGCCCGACGAACCAGTAGTAGCCGTCGGCATCGCGGCGCGCCAGGTCGCCGGTCAGGTACCAGCCGTCGGCGAAGCAGCGCCGGTAGCGCGCCTCGTTGTCCAGATACCCGCGAAACATCGACGGCCAGCCGGCGCGCAGTGCGAGCTCGCCGTCCACCCCCGGCGCCTCGATCAGCCGGATGCGTGGCGGCTCGCCGTCGGCCTCCAGGTGCTCGACGATCGCCGCGTCGATGCCGGGCAGCGGGCGGCCCATCGAGCCGGGCCGGATGTCGAAGGCGGGCGTGTTGGCGATCATGATCCCGCCGGTCTCGGTCTGCCACCAGTTGTCATGAATCGGCAGGCCCAGCGCCTCTCTGCCCCAGTGCACCGCCTCCGGGTTGAGCGGCTCGCCGACGCTGGCCACGAAGCGCAGTGCCGGATAGCGGCGCGCCTGCGCCAGCGCGGTGCCGGCCTTCATCAGCATCCGGATCGCGGTGGGCGCGGTGTACCAGACGCTCACCTGCTCCTGCGCCAGCAGTTCGTACCAGCGGTCGGCGTCGAACTCCTCGCGATCCACCAGCGAGGTGACCCCGTGCAGCAGCGGCGCGATGATGCCGTAGGAAGTCCCGGTGACCCAGCCCGGATCGGCGGTGCACCAGTAGCGGTCCGTGTCGTGCAGGTCGAGCGCATAACGGCCGGTGGCGTGATGGGTGACCACCGCCTCGTGGACATGGATCGCGCCCTTCGGGGTGCCGGTGGTGCCGCTGGTGAAATGCAGCAGCGCGGGGTCCTGCGGCCGCGTCGCGGCCACGGTGAACGACTCGCCGGCCTGCGCCATCAGGCCCGCCAGGTCCAGCGTGCCCGGCTCGTCGGTCGGCCCACCCTGCTCGGCCACCAGCAGCACATGACGCAGCGAGGGCATCCGCTCGCGCCAGTCACGCAGCTTGCGCCGGTACAGCGCATCGGTGGTCAGCAGCACCTGGCCCCGGCCCAGGTTGATCCGGGTGGCGATCGGCTCGGGGCCGAAGGCCGAGAACAGCGGCGTCACCACCACGCCCGCCTTGAGCGCGCCCAGCAGCCCGATGTGCAACTCCGGAATCCGGCCGGCCAGCACGAACATCCGGTCGCCCGGCGCGAAACCCAAGCCCTGGAGCACGTTGGCGAAGCGGCTGGTCAGCGCCGCGAGTTCGGCATAGCTGATGTCGCGCGGCGCGGTGTCGCGGGCCAGGAAACGCAGCGCGGTGCGCGCCTGCCGGGGACCGCGGGCATGCCGGTCGACCGCCTCGAACCCGATGTTCAGACCGCCGTCGGGCAGACCCGCCAGCGCGGCGCGCGCACCCGCCCAGGTGAACATCCGGCGCTCGCCCTCGTAATCGACCAGGTTGGGCGTCACGCGCAGGTCGTGTGCGGTCTTGCGGATGACCGAGGGTCTGTCCATGGAGATCTCCTGTGAACGACTCTACCGGGCGCCCGGCGGGCCCCCTTGAGGCAGGTCAAGCGGTCGGCGGGCAGGGTGGGTCGCGGACGCGGGCAAGGTGACGCGGGCAAGGTGACGCGAGCAAGATGACGTGGGCAGGGTGACGCGGGCAGGGTGACCGCTGAAAAGGGGCGCGCGCTCAGCGATCGAGGTCCGGTTCGCCGGTCTGCGCCAGCAGCCAGGCGCGGACCTGGGCGCGCTGGGCGACCGCGGCCGCCCAGCCGGTGCCGGACGGCGCGATGGGCGGGCCCACCACCACCCGCAGCCCGGCGCGGCGCGGCAGCCAGCGCCCGTCAGGCAGCATGTCGCGGGTGCCCAGGATCGCCACCGGCACCACCGCGGCCCCCTGGGCCGCCGCCGCCAGAAAGGCACCCATGTGCAGCGGCAGCAGGCCGGGCTCGCGCTGCAGGGTCCCCTCGGCGAACACCACCAGCCGGTCCTGCTCGCGCAGCGCGTCGGTGATCCGGCCGGCATCGGCAGCGCTGCGGCTCGGATCGAAGCGCTCGACGAACACCGCGCCGAGCCCGCGCAGCACCGCACCGACCAGCGGCGACGCGGCGAGCTCGCGCTTGACGACGAAGGCGATCGACGGCGCCAGAGCGGCGGTGAGCACCAGCCCGTCGAGGTAGCTGGCGTGATTGGTCACGATGAGGCAGGCGGGGGCGTGCGCCCCCCCGAGGGTGCCGCTGACCTGGGGCGGCGTGCGCCACAGCGCGAACAGCGCCCGCGCGCCGCGCTGGGCCGCGCGCCGGCGGGCCGGCAGGTCGGTGCGCGCCAGGACCACCGCCGCAGTCGCGAGCGCCACCGGCAGGAAGCACAGCGCTGCCCACGCGCCGAAGGCAGCACCGAGCACGGCGCGGCGCGCCCGGCCCAGCCATGCCCCGGCGCCGACACCGGCCAGCCGCAGCACCTGCTGCCAGGGCGCGCGCACCGGGCGCCCCAGCTCCCCCGCCTCGAATCGCTCCCGACAGGCGCTGCGGCGAATCTTGCCGCTCGAGGTCTTGAGCACCGAGCGCGGCGGGGCGAGCATCACTTCATCGGCGGGCAGACCGATCAGGTCGACCGCCAGATGGCCGATCTCGGTGACGATGCGCTCACGCTCGTGCGGATCGGTCTCCAGCGTCTCGGCCAGCACGATCAGCCGCTCGGTACCGTGGCCCGGATCGCGGGCCGGGAACACCGCCACCCCGCCCTTGCGAACGCCACGCACCTCGGCAGCGGCCGCCTCGAGTTCCTGCGGGTGGATGTTGTGGCCGCCGCGGATGATGATGTCGCGGGTGCGCCCGGTGACGAAGAGCTCGGCCTGCGCGAGGTAGCCCAGGTCGCCGCTGCGCAGCCAACCCCCGTGCACCAGCCGGCGCGTGGCCTCCGGATTGCCGAAGTAGCCGTGGGTCGCTGAGGGCCCGCGAAACTCGATCTCGCCCTGCTCGCGTTCGCCCAGCACCGCTTCGCCCGCGCCAACGATGCGGACCTCGTGGCCTGGCAGCACACGACCGCTGGACACCAGGCGGATCGGCGCGCGCGCGCCAGCACCGGCCGGCCGCGCGAGGCCGCGTTCGAGCAGCGCACCGCGCTCGATGCGCTCGATCAGCGGACCGCGCGCCAGCGGCGGAAAGGTCAGCCCCAGCGCGCATTCGGCCAGCCCGTAGACCGGCGTCATCGTCTCGGGCCGCAGGCCCCAGGGGCGAAGGCGCTCGCTCAGGCGCTCGACGGTGTCGGCGCTGACTGCCTCGGCACCGTTGAACATCAGCCGCACGCAGGAAAGATCCAGGCCCTGGAGTTCATCGTCGCGCACCTTGCTCACACACAGCTCGTAGGCGAAGTTCGGGCCGGCGGTGATGGTGGCTCGGTGCCGGTGCAGCAACCACAGCCACGCCGACGGCCGGCCCAGGAACGCGAACGGCGAGCACAGTGCGAGCCGGAATCCGAACACCATCGAACCCAGCGCCGCGCCGATCAGGCCCATGTCGTGATACAGCGGCAACCAGGACACGAAGACGTCGCCCGAGTGGGCCGCACAAGCCGTGCGCATGCCGCGCAGATTGGCCATCAGGTTGGCGTGGCTGAGCACCACGCCCTTGGGCTGCCCGGTGCTGCCCGAGGTGTACTGCAGCAGGGCGATGTCGGCGGGCTCGCGGGTCACCGGTGCGGCCAGCGGCGGCCCGCGCCGCAACGACGCGACCTCGGTGATCTCGCGCAGCGCAGGCGCCAGCGGGCGCAGCAGCGCCAGCATCGGCCGCGCCTGCGCGACGGTCACCAGCACGCGCGCGCCGGCATTGGCGACGATGCCCGCGACCCGGCGCAGGTGGTCTTCCATTTGCGAGGCGCGCGCCGGCGGATAGATCGGAACCGGAACCGCGCCGGCGTGCAGCGCGCCGTGAAACGCGGCAAAGAAATCGATGCCGGTGGGCAGCATGATCGCGACCCGGTCGCCCGAGCGGACCCCGCAGTCGCGGATGAGGCCCCCGGCGACGGCGAGTGCGAGCTCGCGCAGCCGCTGATAGGTGAGCGTCTGCAGCGCGCCCTGCTCGTCATGCAGCACCAGATGCAGGCGCTCGGGATGGACCGCGACATGCCACTGCAGCGCGGCGATCAGGGTGGGCACGGTGTCGGGCAGCTCGGCGCGCGCCGCTTGCGCCGGTGCCAGTGCGTCGTCCTCCTCGGCATCCGCGCGAGGCAACCCGGCCGCTGCGCGGATCGCCACCAGCAGTTGCGCCGGCGTGTCGGGTTCACTGAAAGCGCTTTCAGGAAGGTGCAGCCGACAGTCGCGCTCCAGCCGCGCCATCAGTTCCACACGCGCCAGACTGTCCAGCCCGTAATCGCGGGTGAGCGAATCGTCGGCGCCCAGCGCATTCACGCGCAGCGATTGCGGATGCAGATCGAGCGCCACCGCGCGCACCGTGTCGAGCACCAGCCGCAGGGACACCACCGGCGCCGCCTCATCGGCCGGCGGGGCCTGCTGCGCGGCGCCCGGCGCTGCGGCTGGCGGTGCCGCAGGGGCTGACGCGCTCATCGAGGACGGACGGATGCTCAAACGGGCTCCCGAAGACGGTCGGACCGCGGCACAGGGTCAGCGCCCGTCAGGTCGTCGGATCACCCTACGCGGGGGATGCGTCGGGTGCGTTGACCCGCCTCAATGCCCACCGACGGGGCTGCGCGTAAGAAGGGAACAGGGATGACCCGGCGGCGGACCGTGCCGGGGGAAGTGCACCAGGAGTGGCGATGCCGGGCGGCGAGGGGCATGCGATGACGCCGGCGAGCGACGCCGGGCGATGAGCGCCGACGCGCCCGCCGCCCCGACCCCGCCCGCGCCGGGCGCCCGCGCCCTGATTGCCCTGGGGGTGTGGCTGGCGATCTGGCTGAGCCCGGCCCCGGCCGGTCTGGTGCCAGCGCAATGGCACTACTTCGCGGTGTTCGCCGCGACGATCTCGGCGATGGTGTTCACCGCGCTGCCCGGCGGGGCGATCGGCCTGTGCGCGATCGCCTTCATCGCGACGATGCGCTATGTCGAGCCCGACGCGGGCGGCTCGATCCGCTGGGCGCTGAGCGGCTTCGCCGACCCCGCCGTCTGGCTGACCTTCGGGGCCTTCCTGTTCGCGCTGGGCTATCGCGCCACCGGTCTGGGCCGCCGGCTCGCGCTCACCCTGGTGCAGCGGCTGGGCCGGCGCCCGCTCGGACTCGGCTATGCGATCGCGCTGGCCGATCTGGTGCTGGCACCGGGCACGCCCTCGAACACCGCGCGCAGCGGCGGCACGATCTACCCGATCGTGCGCCAGATTCCGCTGCTCTACGGCTGCCGGCCGGGCAGCGGCACCGATCCGCTGGGCAGCTATGTGATGTGGACCGCCTTCGCCAGCACCGCCGTCACCAGCTCGCTGTTCATCACCGCGCTCGTCCCCAACGCCGCCGCCCTCGCGCTGGCCGCCCGCCAGACCGGGATCGAGATCGGCTGGTGGCGATTCGTCGCCGGGTTTGCCCCGGCCGCCGCGCTCCTGCTGCTGATCGTGCCCCCGCTCACGCTGTGGCTGTGCCGCCCGCCCATGCACGACAGCGCCCGCACGGTGGCGTGGGCCGGTGAACAGCTTCACGAGATGGGTCCGATGACGCGCCGCGAGTGGACGATGGCCGGACTGATCGGGCTGGCGGTGCTGCTGTGGGTGGGCGGCAGCAATCCGCGACTGGCGATACCGGGACTGGGCGCCGACTTCATTCACCCGACCACGGTGGTGCTGGTGGTGGTGGCCCTGATGCTGGTCCTGCAGGTGGTGACCTGGGACGAGGTGCTGGCCGAGCGCGACGCCTGGGGGGTGCTGCTGTATTTCACCACGGTGTTCACCCTGGCCGACGGGCTGGCCCGCGTGGGCTTCATCGGCTGGCTCGCACGCGCCGTCAGCACTCCGCTGATCGGCGCCGATCCGACGCTGGCGATGCTGGCGCTGGTGGCCCTGTTCTACTGGTCGCACTACCTGTTCGCCAGCATCACCTCGCATGCGGTGGTGGTGCTGCCGGTGGTGCTGGGGATCGGCGGCGAGATCGAAGGGCTGCCTCTCGGCCTGCTCGCAATGCTGTGCATCCACAGCCTCGGGCTGATGGGGGTGCTGTCGCCCTATGCCACCGGCTGCGCGCCCATTTATGCGGCCAGCGGCTACATCGGCCGCGCGCGCTTCTGGTGGCTCGGACTGCTGTTCGGTGCGCTCTATTTCGCGGTGCTGATCGGTGTCGTCGGCCCGTGGCTGCTGGCGATCGGGCCGGACCACTGAGCGCCCGGCAGACGGGCACCGTCGCCCCAGGGCGGGCGCGTCTGGCCGCCGGCCATCGCCGCGTGCTGCGCGGCACGGCTCATCAACCACGCGCTGGAGGTGGCGAGAAACCGCTCGAGCGGCGCAACGCGGGAAACAGGGGCGATGAGATCGATGTCGTGCGGCATGCAGGTCTCCGTGTTTTTCGGGTGTCGGTGCAGGTGTCGGTGCAGGTGTCGGTGCAACTGTCGGTGCAGCTGTCGGGCCGCTTTGCGGCCGGACCCTGAGCGTGCCGCGTGGCCCGGCGCGCGCCTTGCGCTGGCTCAAGGTCCGGAACGAGCCGCCTCAGCCGGCTCGACCCCGACCGCGCCCGCCGGCAGCAACAGCAGGCTGCAGCCGATGGCCGCGACGTCGGGCAGCAGCGTCTCGTCGAGCGCCTGGGCCCCCGCAACCACCAGCATCCCGGGCCGCGCCAGCGCGAGCCAGCGGCGCACCTCCTCGCCGTCACCCGTCACGCGATGCACCTCGACCGTGATGCCGCGGGCGGCCAGCAGCCGGGCCAGCTGCGCTTCCCAGCGCCCGGGCGCCCCGTCGCCGGGGCTGGCGAGCAGGCAGGTCACCGGCCCGCCGCCGGGCTGCGCCAGTGCCACGACGGTGGCCGCGACCGCCGGGGCTGACGCATCGGGCGAGGCCAGGACCGCCACCGGCTGGCCGCGCGGGCGATCCTCGCGCACCAGCATGAGTGCCGCGCGCGCCGCGCGCAGCGACATCACGATCGCACCCGAACCCGGCATCGCACCGGTCGCAGTGCCCGCGGGCGCGGCGAGCACGATCAGGTCGGTCTGGACGACGCTGGCCAGCAACCGGGTCACCACCGGCCCGCGCACCACCTCGAAGGCCCAGTTCACCGGCAGACCGGCGAGTCGGTGCTGAAGCGCCTGACGCGCGGCGTGGGCACTGGCCTGCAGCGCCCGCTCCATGGCTGCCGGATCGATCGGCCGGCTGCGCGCCGACGGATAAGCGATCTCGCGGGCGAACGGCAGGCCGGCCATGTGCAGCAGATCGTCATCCTCGATGAACAGGCCGAGCAGCTGCAGGCGCATCGCCTGTGCCAGATCGGCGGCCATCGCCAGCGCCGACGGCGAGGGCCGCGCCCCGAGTCCGAGCACGATCCGGCTGAACGGCCCGGGTATCGCATTGGCCAGCCGGTGATCCGCCGAACGATCCGCCGGCGCGTCCCCTGGCACGTCCCCCGGCACGTCCCCTGACACGTCCCCTGGCACGTCCCCCGACACGTCCCCTGGCGCGGCCCCCGATCCATCACGTCGCCCGGCCATCGCCTAGCGCCCCGCCCGGCCGCGCTGCCCGCGCGCGCCGGCCTCGGGCCCGGGGGCAGCGCGCGCCCGCTCGGCCAGGTGCGACAGACGCGCCTCGATCCGCCCATTCAGGGTGTCGGGAGCGAATCTGCCACCGGCCTCGCGCCGCCCGGCCGGCCAGCCGGTCAGCAGCTCCAGCCCCTGATCGATCCGATCGACCGCGTACAGGTGAAAACGCCCCTGCCCGACCGCCTCGACCACCGCGTGATCGAGCATCAGGCTGTCGCGGTTGGCCACCGGAATGATCACCCCCTGATCGCCGGAGAGGCCGCGATCACGGCACAACCGGAAGAAGCCCTCGACCTTTTCATTGACCCCACCCACGGCCTGCACATCCCCGTGCTGATTCACCGAACCGGTGACCGCCAGCGACTGGCGCAACGGCACGCGGGCGATCGCCGACAGCAGCGCATACAACTCGGCCGACGAGGCGCTGTCGCCCTCGACGCCGCCATAGCTCTGCTCGAAAACCAGACTGGCGGTGAGCGACAGCGGGCGGTCGGGCAGGTAGTGCCCGGCCAGATAGCCGCCCAGGATCAGCACGCCCTTGGCGTGGATCGGGCCACCGAGCCGCGTCTCGCGCTCGATGTCGACCACGCCGCCGGCACCCAGGCGCACCGTCGCGGTGATGCGCGCCGGCGAGCCGAAGGCGTGGTCGCCGAGCTGGAAGACCGACAGGCCGTTGACCTGGCCGGTGCGCTCGCCAGCGGTGTCGATCAGCAGCCGTCCGCGCAGCGTCTCCTCGCGCAGCCGGTCGCTGATGCGCGCGCTGCGCCGCGTCTGGCCGTCGATCGCGCCCTGCACATGCGCACGCGTCATCACGCCGTTGCCCTGCGTGTCGGCCAGGTGATTGGCCTCGAGCATCAGGTCGGCCAGCCGGGCCACGCTCAGCGACAGCCGTTGCGCGTCGCCGGCGCCGCGCGAGGCGTGCTCGATCAGCCGCGCCACCGCGGCGCGCTCGATCGGGCGAACCGCGTTCTCGCGCGCCAGGGTCGCGATCAGCCGGGCATAGCGCAGGTCCGAGCCTTCCTCGCGGCGCATGTCCTCGTCGAAGTCGGCGACCACCTTGAACAGTTCGCTGAACTCCGGATCGAGCGCATGCAGCAGGTGATAGATGACGCGCTGGCCGACCACGATCACCTTGACGTCCAGCGGAATCGGCTCGGGCTCCAGCGACACCGTGCTGATCAGGCTGAGCGCCTGCGCGAGCGGCTCGGTGCGGATCTCGCGCGAGCGCAGCGCCCGCTTGAGCGCCTCCCAGGCCAGCGGCTGGGTGAGCAGCTTGATCGCGTCCACCACCAGATAGCCGCCGTTGGCCCGGTGCAGCGCGCCGCCCTTGATGAGCGTGAAGTCGGTGACCAGCGCGCCCATCCGCGATTCATGCTCGATGCGCCCGACCAGGTTGTCATGGGTCGGATGGTCCTCGAAGACCACCGGCGCGCCCTGGGCACCGTCGTGATGCACCAGCACATTGACCGCGTAACGGGCCATCAGCGCCTGGACCGGCTCGGCATGGCCCAGCATCAGCGCGAGCGGCCCGACGCCCTCACCTTCCTTGGGCTGCTGGAAGAACTCGGCGTGATCGAGGACATCGTCCTGCACCGCCGACAGGTGCTCGAGCACCTGGGGCAGGTCGGCGTAGGCGCTGCGCATCTCGGCAATCAGGCTCCCGACCACGCCTTGCGTGATCTGCCGGTTGAGTTCGCGCAGCTTGCGCTGCACCTCGCGACGCCAGCGCGGCAGCTTCTCGATCACGCTCTCGAGTTCCTGCTGCAGGCGGGTGATCGCCTCCTCGATCGGCTTCTGCTGCTCGGGCGGCAGCCGCTGGAAGTCGGCCGGCGGCATCACCGCGTCTCCCGTCATCGGCGCAAAGCCGAAGCCCCCGGGCGTCCGGAGCAGCGCCACGTTCTGGGCGCGGGCATGGTCGCCGACCTCGCCGATCGCCTGCTGCTGGCGCGAGTCGAATTCGTTCTCGAGTTCCTGGCGCCGGGTGCGGTACTCGTCGGCCTCGAACGCGGCCGGGATGCCGGCGCGCAGGTCCTCGAGCAGGCGGGCCATGTCGCGCTGCAGGCCGGGTGCGCGGCCGGTGGGCAGGGTAAGCCGGGAGGGGCGGTGCGGCGTGCGGAAATTGAACACATAGCACCAGTCGGGCGGCGCCGGCCGCGCCCGGGCGGCCTGCTCGAGCAGGCGGCTCACGACGGTGCGCCGGCCCAGCCCCTCCGGCCCCATCGCGAACAGGTTGTAGCTGCGGTGCTGCATGCCGATGGCGAAGCCGATCGCCTCGACCGCGCGCGCCTGCCCGAGCGGCTCATCGGCGCCCTCGAGATCGGCGGTGGTCTCAAAGGGCAATCCGGCCGGGTCGCAGGCCCGATAGAGCGCCGATGGCGCCAGGCGTCGCGCATCGGCGACGGACAGACCGGTGGTGGACATCGCGCTCCTGTCGGTGTCCCGTCACTGTGCGCCGCAGCCCGCGCCCCGCGCTTGAGCAGGATCAGCCGGCCGCGCGATGCCGGCCGGCGCCCTTCCGCTTTCGCCCCCGCGCCGGTCACCAGCCCGCGCGCAGGCGGTATCCTCGGTGCCAACCGTTTTTCCGGGGTATTCCATGAGCGCACAGCCCGCACAGGGCCAGGCAGGTTCGGGCACCGAACCGCCGGCCGATCCGAACGTCGACCTGATCATCGTGGGCGCCGGCTTCGCCGGGCTCTACATGCTGCACCGCGCGCGCGGCCTGGGGCTGCGCGCCCGGGTCTTCGAGGCCGGCGACGGCGTGGGCGGCACCTGGTACTGGAACCGGTACCCGGGCGCGCGCTGCGACGTCGAGAGCCTGGAGTATTCGTACCAGTTCTCCGACGACCTGCAGCAGCAGTGGCACTGGACCGAGCGCTTCGCCCCGCAGGCGGAGATCCTGAAATACGCCAACCACGTCGCCGACCGGTTCGACCTGCGCCGCGACATCGCGTTCGAGACCCGGGTGACGCAAGCCCATTTCGACGAGGCGAGCGCGCGCTGGCAGGTCCGTACCGACCGCGGCGACGCGCTCAGCAGCCAGTTCGTGGTGATGGCCACCGGTTGCCTGTCGTCGACCAACCTGCCGCGCTTTCCGGGTCTGGAAGACTTCCAGGGCGAGCGTTATCACACCGGCGAGTGGCCGCACCAGCCGGTCGACTTCACCGGCAAGCGGGTGGCGGTGATCGGCACCGGCTCGTCGGCGATCCAGTCGATCCCGATCATCGCGCGCCAGGCCGCCTCGCTGACGGTCTTCCAGCGCACCGCCAATTTCTCGATCCCGGCCTACAACGCGCCCCTGGACCCGGCCCACGAGGCGGCGATCAAGGCCGAGTACCCGGCGTTTCGGGCCCGCAACAGCCAGATGATGGCCGGCTTCGGCTCGAGCCTGCCGCGCAACGAGGCGCCGGCGCTGGCCGCCACGCCCGAGGAGCGCCGGCGCCGCTTCGACGAACGCTGGAACCGGGGCGGCCTCGGCTTCACCGGCGCGTTCAACGACCTGATGATCAGCCGTGAGGCCAACGACCTGGCCGCCGAGTATGTGCGCGAGCGCATCCGCGCCATCGTCGAGGACCCGGCCACCGCGGAACTGCTCGCGCCGCGCCAGGTGATCGGCTGCAAGCGCATCTGCGTGGACAGCGGCTACTACGAGACCTTCAACCTGCCCCACGTGAAGCTGGTCGACATCAGCGCGGGCGGCATCGAGGCGATCACCGCCACCGGCGTGAAAGCCGGCGGACAGGAGCACCCGGTCGACTGCATCGTGTTCGCCACCGGCTTCGATGCGATGACCGGGTCGCTGCTCAAGATCGACATCCGCGGCCGCGACGGGCTCGCGCTGCGCGAGGCCTGGAGCGCCGGCCCGCGGACCTATCTCGGACTGAATGTGGCGGGCTTTCCGAACCTGTTCACCGTGTCCGGCCCGGGCAGCCCGAGCGTGCTCACCAACATGATCGTGTCGATCGAGCAGCATGTGAACTGGATCGCCGACTGCATCGCCTGGCTGCGCGCTGGCGGCCGGCGCACCATCGAGGCCGAACCCCAGGCACAGGACGCCTGGGTCGGCCATGTGAACGCGGTGGCTGGCGGCACGCTGTTTCCGACCTGCAACTCGTGGTACCTGGGCGCCAACGTGCCGGGCAAGACGCGGGTGTTCATGCCGCTGCTGGGCTTTCCCGCCTATGTGCAGCGCTGCGAGGAAGTGGTCGCGCGCGGCTACGAGGGCTTCCGGACCGCGGCCTGAGGCGGCAGCAGCGCGATCGCCGCGGCGCCCGAGATCAGCGCGAAGCCGGCCAGGTCGGTGAGGCTCGGGCGCTCGCCCAGCAGCAGCATCGCCCCGGCCACCCCGACCACCGGCACCAGCAGCGTGCCCAGCGCGGCCACCCCGCCCGGCAACCGCGCGACCACATCGAACCAGATCACATAGGCGAGCGCCATCGCCAGCACGACGTGATACACCAGCGCCAGCGCGAACCAGTGCACCGGCCAGGGTGCGCCCGCCGTGGCCGAGGGCGCTGAGCCGAACACCGCCCACCCGAGGGCCGACACCAGCGCGCCCACCGTCAGCTGCCAGGCGGTGCCGGCCAGCGGGGGCACTGCCAGCGGCCAGCGCTTGACGAACACCGTGCCGCCGGCCCAGCTGACCCCGGCGGCCAGCGCCAGCAGCACGCCCAGCGACGAGGCGCCCGCGGCCAGCAGCGGCAGCGCCAGCAGCGACAGGCCCGCCACCCCGAGCACGACCGCGCCCACCCGCCGCCGGTCGGGGGTCTCGCCGGCGAAGGCCCAGGCCAGCAGCACCGCCCAGATCGGCATGGTGAAGGTGACGATCGCGGCGCGCGAGGTCGATCCGGCGAGCTGCGCGAACGCGGTGCCGAGGTTGAAGCCGACGATCGACAGCAGGGCCGAGACGGCGAGCCGCAGGCGCATGCCGCGCGCCACCGACAGCGGCTGGCCGCGCGCCCGCGCCAGCGCGAACAGCACCAGCGCGCCGGCGCCCAGACCCACCGCGCGCACCGTCCAGGGCGACCACCAGGTGAGCAGCACCCGCACCGCCGGCCAGTTCAGGCCCCACAGCAGCGCCAGGGCCGGCACCGCCAGCGCCGCGGCCCTGACGCCGGTGCGCACGGGGGAAGGTTCCATCGGTGCCAGTTTAGGCGATCGCGCCATCGAGCCGCCCGCCCACCCGCTTGCCCACCCGCCTGCCCGGTGGCACAGTCGCCTGCCATTGCCGGGCCCAGGCGCAGGCAGCGCCGGGCCCCAACCACCGGGAGACCAAGGCCGTGCGAGGACTGATGATGGACATGCCGCTGCTGATCTCGAGCTTCATCGAGCACGCGGCCGAGAACCACGGCGACACCGAGGTGGTCGCGCGCGAGATCGAGGACGACCTGCACCGCTACACCTATCGCGAGGCGCACCGGCGCATGAAACGTCTGGCGCGCGCGCTGCTGCGCCTGGGCGTGACCCCCGGCACGCCGGTGGGCACGCTGGCCTGGAACACCCACCGGCACTTCGAGCTGTTCTTCGGCGTGCCCGGCATCCAGGCGGTGCTGCACACCATCAACCCGCGCCTGTTCGCCGAGCAGCTCGTCTACATCATCAACCACGCCGACGACCAGCTGCTGTTCGTGGACGCCGCCACGCTGCCGATCGTCGAGGCCTTCGCCGACCGCCTGCCGCAGGTGCGCCACCTCGTCGTGCTGGCCGCCCGCGAGCGGATGCCGGCATCGACACTGCCGGGCCTGCTGTGCTACGAGGAACTCCTCGCCGCCGAGGACGACGCCGACTGGGACTGGCCGGTGTTCGACGAGCACAGCGCCTCGACCCTGTGCTTCACCTCGGGCACCACCGGCAACCCCAAGGGCGTGGTCTATTCGCATCGCGCGGCGGTGCTGCAGACGATGATGGGCGCGTCCTTCGACTTCTTTCCGGGGCACGCCAGCGGCCAGCTCGAGGTGATGATGCCGATGGCGCCGATGTTCCATGGCAACGCCTGGAACATCCCGTTCCTGGCGCCCTTCACCGGCTCCAAGCTGGTGCTGCCGGGGCGCAACTACGAGCCGGAGCGGCTCTGGGAACTGTTCGACGGCGAGCGGGTGAGCCTGACCGCCGGCGTGCCCAGCTTCTGGCTGATCCTGATCGACTGGATGGAGCGCCACGGCCGCCGGCTGCCGCACCTGCGCCAGACCCTGTCCAGCGGCACCGCGCCGCCGCGCAGCCTGATCGAGAAACTCGCACGCGACTACGGTGTCGACTACACCCAGACCTGGGGCATGACCGAGGCGCTGATGGCCACCTCGGCCAGCCTGAAGCCGGGCAGCGACACCCTGTCCTTCGACGAGAAGATCGACCGCCACCTGGTGTCCGGGCGCTGCGTGCCGGGGGTGCGGATGAAGGTGGTCGACGACGACGGCCGCACCCTGCCGCGCGACGGCACGAGCGTGGGCCACCTGCGGGTGCGCGGGCCCTGGATCGCCTCGGAATACCTGAAGGCCGGACCGGGCAGTGCCACCGACGCCGACGGCTGGCTGGTGACCGGCGACATGGCGGTGATCGACGCCGACGGCCACGTCAGCCTCACCGATCGCTCCAAGGACGTGATCAAGTCGGGCGGCGAGTGGATCAGTTCGGTGCAGCTGGAAAACGCCGCGCTCGGCCACCCGGCGGTGCTGCAGGCGGCGGTGGTGGCGATCGCCCACCCGAAGTGGCAGGAGCGCCCGCTGCTGCTGGTGATGTGCAAGGCCGGCGCCTCGGTGAGCGCCGCGGAAATGATGGCCTTCCTGTCGGACAAGGTGGCCCGGTGGTGGCTGCCGGATGCGATCGAGTTCGTCGACCACCTGCCGATGACCGCCACCGGCAAGGTCCACAAGCTGACGCTGCGCCAGACCTACAAGGACTACCGGGTCGCCGGTACCTGAGGACGACACCCACACCCCGGGGACGACACCCCCGGCCCCACATCAAGGAGACGACCGATGTCCGCCATCGCGATGGGCTATCCGCCCGAGATCGACGCCCTGCGGGAGGGCCTGGACGGCTTCCTGCGCCAGGAAGTGGTCAGCCGCCACGAGCGCCACGCCGACCTGCTCGACAACGAACGGCGGCTGTTCACCGACGAGGGCCGCTATCACCCCGACGCGCTGGCGCTGATCCGCGAGGTGCGCATGGCGGCTGCGCAGGCCGGCTACTACACGATGTGCGTGCCGACCTCGCTGGGCGGCGCCGGACTGGGCCACCTCGCCTGGTTTGCCGGCTGGGAGCGAATCTTTCACCGCTGCTCCGAGCACCACTGGCTGGGCCACTATGCGATCAGCCACTGGGCGTTCGGCCCCTCGGCAGTGCTGACCCAGGTGAGCGAGCGGGCGCGCGCCGAGATGCTCGAGTCGATGATGGCCGGCCGCGCGAGCATGTGCTTCGGGATGTCGGAGCCTGGCGCCGGATCCGACGCGATGATGATGAAGTCGCGCGCGGTGCCCGATGGCGACGGCTGGCGCCTGTCGGGCAGCAAGATCTGGACGACCAACAGCCCCTACGCCGACTACTGCATCGTCTTCGCGGTCACCGACCCGCAGCGCGCGGCACAGCGCCGCGGCGGCATCAGCGCCTTCCTGGTGCCGACCCGCGCGCCCGGTTTCGTGGTCGAGCGGGTGATCCGGATGTGGGGCAGTGCCGGTGGCGACGAAGCGGTGCTGCACTTCGACGATGTCCGCATCGAGCCGTGGCAGCTGGTGGGCGAACGCGACAAGGGATTCGCGATCGCGATGCTGGGCGTGAATCTGGGCCGGCTGTACAACTCGGCGCGCGCGGTCGGACAGTCGCGCTGGGCGCTGGAAAAAGCGCTCGACCATGTGAAGGTCCGCGAGGCCTTCGGCCACCCGATCGCCGAATACCAGGGCGTCAGCTTTCCGCTGGCCGAATCGACGATGCAGATGCACGCCGCGCACCTGATGTGCCTGAACGCCGCGCGCCTGCTCGACGCCGGGCTGCCGGCGCGCAAGGAGGTTGCGATGACCAAGGCCTTCGCCACCCAGATGGGGGCGCAGGCGATCGACCGGGTGATCCAGGCGCACGGCGCGATGGGCATGACCACCGAGATGGGTCTGACCGAAGCCTGGCAGTCGCTGCGCAAGGTGAACATCGCCGACGGCAGCAACGAGATCCTGCGCCGCACGATCTTCAAGGAGCTGCTCGACGGCGACACCGACTGGTAGGTCCGCCCGCCGATGCCCCGGGGCCGGAAAACACCCGTCGCCCGGTACCCGGCGGACCGCGTCCGCTGTGACTAGCCGATCGCGCCCGCCGAACCCACCTGGGCGCGCAGCACATGCTTCTGGATCTTGCCGGTGCTGGTCTTGGGCACCACCAGGAAGCGGACCTCGCGGGGGCACTTGAATCGCGCCAGGTGCTGGCGGCAGTGCTCGATGATCTCGGCGGCCAGCGCCGCCGAGTCCTGCGGGGTGGCCGGCATCCGGTCGGCCTTGAGCTCGACGAAGGCCAGCGGCGTCTCGCCCCACTTCTCGTCGGGCCGGGCGACCACCGCGCAGGCCAGCACCGCCGGGTGCTTGTAGAGCGCATCCTCGACCTCGATCGAACTGATGTTCTCGCCGCCCGAGATGATGATGTCCTTGGCCCGATCCTTGAGCTTCACATAGCCGTCGGGATAGAGCACCCCGAGGTCGCCGGTGTGGAACCAGCCGTCGCGAAACGCCTCGGTGGTGGCGCTCGGGTTCTTCAGGTAACCCTTCATCACGATGTTGCCGCGGAACATGACCTCGCCCATGGTCTGGCCGTCGCGCGGCACCTCGGTCATGGTCTGTGCATCCATCACCGTCAGACCCTGCTGCAACTGGTAGCGCACGCCCTGGCGGCCGTTGCGCTCGACCCGGTCGGCCAGCGGCAACTCGGCCCAGTCGTCATGGCTGGCGCACACCGAGGCCGGCCCGTAGACCTCGGTCAGCCCATAGACATGCGTGACCTCCCAGCCCATGCGCGCCATGCCCTCGATCATCGAGGCCGGCGGCGCGGCGCCGGCGACCATGCACTTGACCGGCCAGTCGATGCCCTCGCGCAGCGCCGCCGGCGCGTTGATCAGCGTGCTGTGGACGATCGGCGCGCCGCAGTAGTGGGTGACGCGGTGCTCGCGGATCAGCTCGAAGATCGCCGCCGGCTCGACCTTGCGCAGACACACCTGGGTGCCGGCCACCGCCGGGTTGGTCCAGGGGAAGCACCAGCCGTTGCAATGGAACATCGGCAGCGTCCACAGATAGACCGGGTGGCGCGGCAGGTTCCAGGCGACGATGTTGGCGACCGCGTTCAGGTAGGCGCCACGGTGATGCACCACCACGCCCTTCGGATTGCCGGTGGTGCCCGAGGTGTAGTTCAGGCCGATCGCGTCCCACTCGTCCTCGGGATACAGGCAGATGCCCTGCGGATCGCCCGCGGCGATGAAGCTTTCATAGTCGATCGCGCCCACCCGCTCACCGGGCCCCTGGTACTGGCTGTCGTCGACATCGATCACGAAGGGCAGCGCGCGCCCGGCGGCGGCGAGCTCGGCCAGCGCCGCCTGCGCGGTCGCCGAGAACTCGCGGTCGGTGATCAGCACCTTCGAATCGGAGTGCTGCAGGATGAACGCCACCATCGAGGCATCGAGCCGGGTGTTGATGCTGTTGAGCACCGCGCGGGTGAGCGGCACCGCGTAGTGCGCCTCGATCATTTCCGGAATGTTGGGCAGCATCACCGCCACGGTGTCGCCCTCGCCGATGTCGCGCGCTGCCAGCGCACTGGCCAGCCGGCGGGCCCGCTCCCAGGTCTCGCGCCAGGTGCGGCGCAGGCTGCCGTGGATGACCGCGCAACGGTCGGGGTAGACGTCGGCGGCCCACTGCACGAGGCTGGTGGGCGAGAGCGGCACGTGATTGGCCGGATTGCGCTCCAGGCCCTGGCGGTAGGGGTTCGGGTGGGTGGGCATGCGGGTCTCCTCGGATCGGTCGCGGCGGCAGGGCCTTTGCCGTGAGGATAACGCCGCCGGCGCGCGGGGCACATTGGCCTGCGCGCATCGCCTCGGGCAAACTGACGGTCATGAACCCCTTCCCACCCGATCGGCTGCGCGAACTGGCGCGGCACCACGGCACGCCGCTGTGGGTCTATGACGCCCCGACCATCCGCGCCCGGATCGCCGAACTGTCGGCCTTCGACACCATCCGCTACGCGCAGAAGGCCAATTCCAACATCCACCTGCTGCGGCTGATGCGCGAGCAGGGCGTGGTGGTCGACGCGGTGTCGCTGGGCGAGATCGAGCGCGCGCTGGCGGCCGGCTTCCGCGCGGCGGGCGAAGGCCCCTCGGGCATCGTCTTCACTGCCGACCTGTTCGACGAGGCGACGCTGGCGCGGGTGATCGCCGAGCGCATTCCGGTGAACGCCGGCTCGATCGACATGCTCACGCAGCTCGGCGCGCGCGCGCCCGGACATCGGGTGTGGCTGCGAATCAACCCCGGGTTCGGCCACGGCCACAGCAACAAGACCAACACCGGCGGCGAGCACAGCAAGCACGGCATCTGGCACACCGACCTGCCGCAGGCGCTGGCCGAGATCACCCGCCACTCGCTGGTGCTGGAAGGCCTGCACATGCACATCGGCTCGGGGGTCGACTACGCCCACCTGCGCGAGGTGTGCGAGGCGATGGTCGGGCTGGTCGCGCGGCTGGACCGCCCGATCGGCGCGATCTCGGCGGGCGGCGGCCTGTCGATCCCGTATCGGACGGGCGAGCCGCGCATCGACACCGCCCACTACTTCGGCCTGTGGGACGCGGCGCGCCGCGAGATCGCGCAGCGCCAGGGGCAGCCGGTGCACCTGGAGATCGAACCGGGCCGCTTCCTGGTGGCCGAGGCCGGCGTGCTGCTGGCCGAGGTGCGCGCCACCAAGACCATGGGCAGCCGCTTCTTCGTGCTGGCCGACGCCGGCTTCAACGACCTGATGCGCCCGTCGATGTACGGCAGCCACCACGAGATCGAGGTGCTGGCCGCCGACGATTCGCCGCGGCCGTCGCGCGAGACGGTGGTCGGCGGTCCGCTGTGCGAGTCGGGCGACGTGTTCACCCAAGGCGAGGGCGGCGTGGTGCTCACCCGCGAGCTGCCGCAGGCCCGGGTCGGTGACCTGCTGGTGTTCCATGATGCCGGCGCCTATGGTGCCTCGATGTCGAGCAACTACAACACCCGCCCGCTGATCCCCGAGGTGCTGGTCGACGGCGCGCAGACCCGCCTGATCCGGCGCCGCCAGACGGTGGCCGAACTGCTGGCGCTGGAACTGGACACCGGCGCGACCGGTGACTGAGCGCAAGGCAGCACGGGCGTCACCCGGCGATGACCGACCCTTCAGCCGAACCGGGCCGACGCGCGTTCGCGATCTGCGCGAGACGCCATCGATGGCAATGAGGAAGCCATCGAAGCGCTGACGTCCATGAGCGGCCTGCCAGACGGCCGACCGCCCGCGGACGCGGTATCAGGCCTTCTTGGCCCAGGCGCTGCACCAGCCGGGACCGGCGACCTGCTTGCCGGCAAACAGCGGGCAGCCACCCGCGGCGTCGGTCGCCTTGCCCTGATACAGCGCGCAATTGCTGCACAGCTGGCCAGCGGCGTATTTCGGGAACTTCGCCTTGTCGGCCTTGGCGGCGACGGCGACATAGCCCAGGGCCTTGGCCTGCGGATCGCTCTCGGCGACCATGGCCGCTTGCGCCTGAGCCAGGTTGCCGGCGGCCAGGGCACCAGTGCCCACGACGGATTGGATGACGAAGGTTCTGCGGGTCAGGTTCATGGTCGGTCTTTTTGAAGGAGTGAGGGGTGAAACGAACGCCAGTGTAACGGCCGGCGCACCCGGGCTGAAAACCGCCTGAGCACGCCGGTGGGTCTTTCGTCGGCTACTGGGGCTTCATGCCCAGCACCTCGAAATTGCGCTTCTCCTCGACCCACAACCGCGACGCGAGCTTGAAGTAATCGTCGCCGGTCATGTAGCCGTCGATCAGGTCGTAGGTTTCCAGATAGCGCCGGTACACCGGATCGGCCAGTGCCGCCTTGAAGGCGTCGTGCAGGATCCGCACCACCCGGGGGTCCATGCCCTTGGGGCCGACCAGCCCGATCGGACTGGCGGCGACCACGTCATAGCCGGCCTCGCGCGCGGTAGGCACCTCGGGCAGGCGGGGAATGCGCTTGTCCTGGAAGGTCGCCAGCACCCGGCCCTTGCCCTGCTTCTCGATCTGGGCCCAGCCACCGTCGATGACCGCATTGATGTGACCGCCGGCGAAGGCCTGCAGCACCTCGGTGCCCCCCTTGAAGGGCACGAAGGTCAGGTCGGCGCCCGACTTCATGGCGAGGAAGTGAGTGGCCACATGCCCGGAACTGCCCGTGCCACTTGCCCCGACATTGATCTTGCCGGGATTGGCCTTGGAATAGGTCAGAAACTCGCCAATGGTCTTCCAGGGCGAGCTCTCGGGCACCACCAGCGAGAAGGTATAGCCCGAGAACGCCATGATGTAGGTCAGGTCCCGGATCGGGTCGTAGGGCACCTTCTGCAGGTGCGGCACCCGGAACAGCGAGGCCGGGGCGATCGCCACCACATAGCCGTCGGGATTGGACGACTGGGCCAGCGAGCCGGCGGCCACCGTGCCCGAGGCGCCGGGGCGGTTCTCGACCACCACCGGCTGACCCAGCGTCTTGGCGACGTTGGCCGCGAGCGCGCGGCCGATCGCGTCGGTGGCGCTGCCCGGCGGGAAGGGCACCAGCAGCGTCACCGGCCGGGCCGGGAAGTTCTGCGCGACGGCCGGCGCCGGCATGATCAGGGGAGCCAGGAGGAGCGCGGCCAGCGCGGTCAGGCGCCGGATCGATGCCCGGGCACGGCCGATGGACGCCGGGGCGGGCGCGGGGCCCGCCGCAGCGGGCGATGAGCGCGACAAGCGCAAGGCAGGGGCGGTACCGTCGATGTCTCGCACGGGAATCTCCGAATGGGGTGGCGCAGGCCCGCGGCCGAGGGCGCGGGAAGGAGCCGGAATTCTGGCAGCATCGGCGCCCGCGCGACCGCCCGGCCGCGCCGCCAGCGGCGCCGGGGTCTCGGAAACGGCCCCGGGCGCGCAGCGCCGCGGTTGACAAGCCGGTGCCAGTCGGTCAAAAACCCCGAGAGCCGTTCCTCCGGAGACACCGCAATGACCCTTGAATTCCGCCCGCTCGCCGGACGCTTTGTCGGCGAGGCCAGCCCGATCGACCTTCGGCAGGTGCACGACGCCGCCACGCTGAGCCGGATCCGTGCCGGCATGGACGAATTCGGCGTGCTGGTGTTTCGCGACCAGCCGTTCACCGACCAGGAACAGCTCGACTTCGCCCAGCGTTTCGACGGCACCCTGCACGCCCGGACATCGGCGGCGGTGCTGGCCAAGAACCGCTTCGGCAACGAGGCGCTGACCGACATCTCCAACGTCAACGACCAAGGCGAGATCATGGCCGGCGACGACCGCCGGCGCATGGCCGGTGTGAGCAACCGGCTCTGGCACACCGACGCCTCGTTCCAGGACCCCGCCGGGCGCTACTCGCTGCTGTCGGCGCGGGTGCTGCCGCCGGTGCGCGCCGACACCGAGTTCGCCGACATGCGCGCTGCCTACGATGCCCTGGACGACGAGACGCGCGCCAGCCTGGAAGGGCTGCAGGTGCACCACTCGATCGTCCATTCGCGTCAGGTGCTGGGCTTCGAGTTCAGCGACGAGGAACAGGCCCGGCTGCCTGGTGCGGTGCATCCGCTGGTGCGGGTGATTCCCGGCTCGGGCCGCCGCTCGCTGTACCTGGCCTCGCACGCTGCCCGGATCATCGACTGGCCGCTGCCCGAGGGTCGGCTGCTGCTGCGCGACCTGATGGAGCACGCGACCCAGCGCGAGTTCACCTACCGCCATGAATGGCAGCCCCGCGACCTGGTGATCTGGGACAACCGCGCCACGATGCACCGGGCGCGGCCCTTCGACGACAAGGCCTACCGGCGCGAGCTGCGCCGCACCACCACGCTGGACCTGCCGCTGCCGGCCACGGCCTGAACGCCCTTCAGGCGCGCAGCCAGTTCACCTCGGCCGGGCGGCCCGGCAGGTTCAGCCGGGCGGTGGCCGGGGGCGTCTCGCAGATCAGGCGGCCGCGCCGCCAGACCGCCAGGCGGGTCGCGCGCAGGCGCAGCGCCTCCACCGGATCGCGCGCCTGCAGCAGCACGAAGTCGGCATGGCAGCCGGGCGCCAGGCCATAGTCGGCCAGCCCCAGGATCCGGGCCGGATTGACGGTGACCGCATCGAAGCAGTCGCGCATCGCCTGCTGGCCGGTCATCTGCGCCACATGCAGGCCCATCGACGCCACTTCCAGCAGGTCGGCACTGCCCATCGGATACCAGGGGTCCATCACGCAGTCGCTGCCGAAGGCGACGTTCACCCCATGGGCCATCAGCTCGGGCACGCGGGTCATGCCGCGCCGCTTCGGATAGGTGTCGTGGCGCGCCTGCAGGGTGATGTTGATCAGCGGATTGGCCACCACCTGCAGGCCGGACTGCGCGATCAGCGGCAGCAGCTTGGAGACGTAGTAGTTGTCCATCGAGTGCATCGAGGTCAGGTGCGAACCGGTGACCCGGCCCTGCAGGCCCAGGCGAACCGTCTCGGCGGCCAGGGTCTCGACATGGCGCGACAGCGGATCGTCGGACTCGTCGCAATGCATGTCGACGCGCAGGCCGCGCTCGGCGGCGAGCTCGCACAGCAGCGTCACGCTGGCCGCGCCGTCGGCCATGGTGCGCTCGAAGTGCGGGATGCCGCCCACCACCTCGACCCCCATGTCCAGCGCGCGCCGCAGGTTGTCGAGCGCGCCCGGCGAGCGCAGCACACCGTCCTGCGGAAAGGCGACCAGCTGAAGGTCGAGATAGGGCGCCACCTGACGCTTGACCTCGAGCAGCGCCTGCACCGCCAGCAGCCGCGGATCGCAGATGTCCACATGCGAGCGGATCGCCAGCAGCCCGCGCGCCACCGCCCAGTCGCAGTAGCGCAGCGCGCGCTCGACCAGCGCTTCCACGGTGAGCAGCGGCTTGAGCTCGCCCCACAGAGCGATGCCCTCGAGCAGGGTGCCGCTCTGGTTGAGCCGGGGCAGCCCGAGGCTCAGGGTGGAGTCCATGTGAAAGTGCGCGTCCACGAACGGCGGCGCCAGCAGCAGGCCCTGGCCGTCGACCGTCTCGTGGGCGGTGCCGGGCAGCGCCGCGCCGATCTCGACGATGCGCCCGTCGCGCACCGCGACATCGACATCGGTGCGCCCGTCGGGCAGGTTCACATGGCGCACCATCAGATCGGCCTGGCTCATCGGGAGTCTCCGGAAGGAAGGGTCGTCGGGACCGGGCGCGATCGGGACCGGGGTGACCGGTCAGCGCTCGCCCTTGCGGTACGGTTTCATCAGCGCCTGCGGATAGGCGGCGCGGCGCGCCACCATCACCAGCGCCAGGATCGACAGCAGGTAGGGCAGCATCAGGTAGAGCTGATAGGGCAGCACCTGTTCGCCGGCCTGCTGCAGGCGCAGCTGCAGCGCGTCGAAGAAGGCGAACAGCAGCGCGCCCACCAGCGCCTTGCCGGGCCGCCACGAGGCGAAGACCACCAGCGCCACGCAGATCCAGCCGCGGCCGTTGATCATGTTGAAGAAGAAGGCATTGAAGGCCGCCAGCGTCAGGAAGGCGCCGGCCACGCCCATCAGGGCCGAACCCGCGACGATCGCCACGGTGCGGGTGGCCAGCACGCTGATGCCCTGCGCCTGCGCGGCCTGCGGGTTCTCGCCGACCATGCGCAGCGCCAGCCCGGCGGGGGTGCGAAACAGCAGCCACGCCAGCGCCGGCACCAGCAGCAGCGCGAGCAGGGTGAGCGGGGTCTGCGACGACAGGACCGGCACCGGCAGCCAGCTCATCTCGGCAAAGGGCACGATGGTGGGGGGCGTGTTCACCTTGGGGAAGGTGACCCGGTAGGCGAAATGGCTCAGCGCGGTCGCCAGCAGCGTGATGCCCAGCCCGCAGACGTGCTGCGACAGCGCCAGCCCCACGGTGAGGCCGGCGTGCAGCAGTCCGAACAGCGCGCCGGTCAGCGCCGCCACCGTCACCCCGCCCCACAGCGGCAGGCCCTGATAGACCGCGAACCAGCCGGCGAAGGCACCGGCCACCATGATTCCCTCGATGCCCAGGTTCAGCACCCCGGCCCGCTCGCACAGCAGCACACCCAGCGTGCCCAGCACCAGCGGCGTGGCGATCCGCAGCACCGCCACCCAGAAGGCCGGGTTGGCGAGGATGTCGATCAGGTCGCTCACCGGCGCCAGCGCCAGCGGTACTGGGTGAGCAGCGTCGCCACCAGCACCGCGATCAGGGCCGTCGCCACCATCACGTCCGCCATGTAAGTGGGCACGCCCACCGCTCGACTGGTCGTGTCGGCGCCGACCAGGATGCCGGCCACGAACACGCTGGCCGCCACCACCCCGAGCGGCTGCAGACCGGCCAGCATCGCCACCACGATGCCGCCGTAGCCGTAGCCCGGCGACATGTCCAGGGTGACATAGCCGGTGCGCCCGGCCACTTCGATGGCGCCGGCCAGTCCGGCCAGTGCGCCCGACAGCAGCGCGACGCCGACCACGGTGCGGGTGACCGGCACGCCGGCGAACGCGGCGGCGCGCGCATTGGCGCCGGTCGCACGGATGTCGAAGCCCCAGACGGTGAAGCGCAGCAGCGCCCACAGCAACCCGGCCAGCGACAACGCCCACAGCAGCCCGGTGTGCAGCCGGGTGCGCTCGATCAACCGGCCGAGTTCGAGGTCGGGGATCAGGCCCACGCTCTGCGGCCAGCCCATCGCGAGCGGGTCCTTCATCGGACCGTCGAGCAGGGCCGAGACCGCCAGCAGCACGATGAAGTTGAGCAGCAGCGTGGTCACCACCTCGTCCACGCCCAGGCGTGCCTTGAGCAGCGCCGGGCCCAGCAGCAGCAGCGCGCCGCACAGCGCGGCCGCCGCCATCATGGCGACGAACAGCAGCGCCGGCGGCAGGTCCCAGCCGGTGCCCCCGTGCAGCCCGCCCACCGCCACCGCCGCGATCGCGCCGGCATAGAGCTGGCCCTCGGCGCCGATGTTGTACAGACGCGCCCGGAAGGCCACCGCCGCCGCGAGCCCGGTGAGGATCAGCGGGGTGGCGCGGGTCAGGGTCTCGGTCAGCGCGAACACCGATCCGAAGCCGCCCTGCAGCAGCAGCAGACCGGTGCGACCCACCGGCGCGCCCGCCCACAGCACCAGCAGCGAGGCCACCAGCGCGGTGAAGGCGATCGCCGCCAGCGGCGCGGCCACCAGCGCCAGCCGCGAGGGCCGGGTGCGCTTTTCAAGCCGCATGCACCGCTCCGTCCGGCTCGGCGATGCCGGCCATCGCCAGCCCGATCGCCTCGCGGGTCCAGTCGGCGGCCGGGCGCTGCGCGACCAGCCGGCCGTCGTGCATCACCGCCACCCGGTCGCCCATCGCCAGCACCTCGTCCAGGTCGTCGGAGATCAGCAGCACCGCCGCGCCGGCATCACGGGCGGCCAGCAGCTGCGCCTGCACGTAATCGACCGCGCCGACGTCCAGTCCCCAGGTCGGCTGGTGCGCGACGATCAGCCGCGGGGCGGGCTGCCCGGACGGCGCCAGCAGCGCGCGCCCGAGAATGAGCTTTTGCATGTTGCCGCCCGACAGGGCGCGGGTGGGCGCGAGCGCGCCGGCACCGCGAACATCGAAGCGCTCGAGCACCTGTGCGGCATGGGCGCGGGCCGCGGCGCGCCGCACCCAGCCCCGGCGCGAGAACGCCGGACTGCGCAGCCGCTCGGACACCGCGTTCTCCCAGACCGGCAGGTCACCGATCACGCCCACCGCGTGCCGGTCCTCGGGGATGCGGGCCACGCCCTGCGTGACCAGCCAGGCCGGATCGGCACGCAGCGGCCGACCCTCGAGCAGCAGTTCGCCGGCGCTGGCCGTACGCACGCCGCACAACAGCTCGGCCAGCGCCAGCTGACCGTTGCCCGAGACCCCGGCGATCGCCACCAGCTCGCCGGCATGCAAGGCGAGATCGAGGCCGCGCAGGCGCTCGCGCCCGGCGGTCGCGTCGGGCCGGGTACTGACCTGGCGCAGCTCGCAAACCCGCGCGCCGGGGCGCGCCGGCGGGCGCGGCGCACGCGGCGCCAGCGCATGGCCGACCATCCACTGGGCGAGCTGCGCCTCGGTGCTGCCGGCCGCCGGCACCTGCGCGACCAGCCGCCCGGCGCGCAGCACCGCCACCCGGTGCGACACCCGAAGCACCTCGGGCAGCTTGTGGCTGATGAAGAGGATCGACAGCCCCTGGGCGACCATCTGGGCGAGCACGCCGAACAGGACCTCGCTCTCCTGCGGGGTGAGCACCGCGGTCGGCTCGTCCAGGATCAGGATGCGCGCGCCGCGGTACAGCGCCTTCAGGATCTCGACGCGCTGACGCTCGCCCACCGACAGGCTGGCGACCGGCGCGTCGGGCGCCACCGGCAGACCGAAGCGCTGCGACACCTCGAGCAGGCGGGCGCGCGCCCGCGCGCGGCGGGTGAACGGCTGCCAGAGCGACTCGCTGCCCAGCATCACGTTCTCGAGCACGCTCAGGTTGTCGGCCAGCGTGAAATGCTGGTGAACCATCCCGATGCCCGCGGCCAGCGCCGCCTGCGGATTGCCCGGGGCCAGCGGCTGGCCGAACACCCGGATGCTGCCGCTGTCGGCGCTGTAGTGCCCGAACAGGATCGACATCAGCGTCGACTTGCCGGCCCCGTTCTCGCCCAGCAGCGCCAGCACCTCGCCGCGCGCCAGCTCGAGGCTGATGCGGTCGTTGGCCACCAGGGCGCCGAAGCGCTTGCTGATGTCCGTGAGCTGCAGGACGAGGTCCCGGGCCGGGGCGTGGCTCAGCGTGCGCTCGACTTCGGCTGGGAGTCGTCGACCTTGACCACGAACTTGCCGGCCAGGATCTCCTTCTCGCGGGCCGCCACCTTGGCCATGATGGCCGCCGGCACCTTGCCCTCGAAGGTGCCGAGCCGCGACAGCTCGGAGCCCTTGTGCTTCATCATCGAGTACTGGCCATAGTCCTCGGCGGTGAACTTGCCGTCCTTGACCAGCTTGAGCGCCCGCTCGATGCTGGGCTCCATGTTCCACAGCGCCGAGACGACCACCGTCTCGGGATACTGCGGCTGGGTGTCGATCACGTTGCCGACCGCCAGCACCTTGCGCTCCTTGGCCGCGTCGCTCACCCCGAAGCGCTCGGCGTACATCAGGTCGGCACCCTTGTCGATCATCGCGAAGGCGGCTTCCTTGGCCTTGGGCGGATCGAACCAGCTGTTGATGAAGGTGACGGTGAACTCGACCTTCGGATTGGTTTCCCGCGCGCCGGCCATGAAGGCGTGCATCAGGCGGTTGACCTCGGGGATCGGGAAGCCGCCGACCATGCCGATCTTGTTCGACTTGGTCATGCCGCCGGCGATCAGACCGGTCAGGTAGGCCGGCTCCTGGATGTAGTTGTCGAACACGCTCAGGTTGGGCGCCTGCGGCTTGCCCGAGGAGCCCAGCAGGAACGCGGTCTTGGGGAAGTCCTTGGCGACCTTGCGGGCGGCGGCCTCGACCGCGAAGGCCTCGCCCACGATCAGCTGGTTGCCGCCGGTGGCGTACTCGCGCATCACCCGCTCGTAGTCGGCATTGGCGACGTTTTCGGTGGCCTTGTACTCGATCTCGCCGCGCGCCTCGGCGGCCTTGAGCGCCTTGTGGATGCGGCTGACCCACTGCTGCTCGAAGGGCACGGTGTAGATCGCCGCGACTTTCAGGCGGGTCTGGGCGACAACGCCCGTCGGCTGCAGCGCGACCGCCGACAGCGCGGCGGCGCTCAGCAGGACCTGGCGGCGATTGAACGCCGGGATGCGGGAATCAGTGCTCATGAGGACTCCAGAAGAGAAGTGAGGGGGAGGTGACGAGAAAGAAGGTGACAAGGAAGAAGGTGACAAGGCCGGCGCCGCTGCGCAGCCCGCCTATTTGGTGCCGAACATCCGGTCGCCCGCATCGCCCAGCCCGGGCAGGATGTAGCCGTGGTCGTTGAGCTGGCGGTCGATGGCCGCGGTGAAGATCGGCACGTCCGGGTGCGCGGCGCGCATCGCGGCAATGCCCTCCGGGCAGGTGAGCAGGCAGACGAACTTGATCGAGCGGGGATTGAGCGTCTTCAGGCGGGTGACTGCGGCGATCGCCGAATTGCCGGTGGCCAGCATCGGGTCGACCACCACCGCATCGCGCTCGTTCATGCCCTGGGGCATCTTGAAGTAGTACTCGACGGCCATCAGCGTGGCCGGATCGCGGTAAAGGCCGATGTGGCCCACGCGCGCGCCGGGGACCACGCCGAGCATCCCGTCGAGCAGGCCGGTGCCGGCGCGCAGGATCGAGACGAACACCAGCTTCTTGCCGTCGATCACCCGCGAGGTCATGGTCTCCAGCGGGGTCTCGATCTGCACCTCCTGCATCGGCACGTCGCGGGTGACCTCGTAGGTCATCAGCATCGCCAGCTCGTTGAGCAGGCGCCGGAAGCTGCTGGTGCTGGCCTGCCGGTTGCGCATCAGCGTGAGCTTGTGCTGCACCAGGGGGTGATCGATCAGATGGACACCGGGGATGGACGGATTCATGGCGGGCTCTTCAGGCACGGGATCGGAGGACCGGCGAACCGGTGACGCGGCGAGGCATGATACTGCGTGGCGCGGCCTTCGTCGGCACCGAATTCGCGCCCGCCCGCCCCCACTCCCCGCACCGGAAACCGCCGGGGCCGGGGTCGCCAGGAAAACGGAAACCGCTGCCGATGCGCACCCTGACCCGACTGATCTTCGCGCTGAGCCTGCTGCTGCTGGCGGCCTCGATGTGGCTGAGCGAGCGGCTGCCCGAACGCCGCCAGATGCTGGCGGCGCTGGCCGCCGAGCCGGTGCAGACGCCGCTCACCATGCCGGCCTTTCGCGCACGCGCCGGCGACACCGACTACACCGTGCAGCCGCTGCACCGCTACGAGATCCACGGGCTGGTGGTGAGCCGCCACGACACCGCCGCCTGGTGGGACATCGTGCACCGGGACTGGGGCGACCGGCTCAATGTGGTCGACCTGTGCGTGATCTGGGGGCCGAATCTGGCCAACGACGCCTACCGCGGGCTGCACTACTGGAGCGAAGTATTCACCTGCAACGTCGGCACCGGATCGCAGGCACTGTGGGACCAGTTCGATCCCGACGCGCTGTCCAACAACCACCTGCTGGCGGCCGACGCGGGCGTCGCGCGCGCGCTGCGCGGGGTGCGGGTCGGCGACCAGGTGCGGGTGCGCGGCTATCTCGCCGAATACGGCCATGACCAGGGTCGCGAGTTTCGTCGCGGCACCAGCACCGTGCGCACCGACCGCGGCAACGGCGCCTGCGAAACGATCTGGGTCACCGAAGCGCGGGTGCTCAAGGCCGGCAACCCGGGCTGGCGGCTGGCCCGCTGGCTGGCGCTCGCCGGCCTGGCAGTGGCGGTGCTGCTGTGGTGGCGGCTGCCGGTGCGGCTCGACTGAGCGCCTAGACGCGCGCCGCCTGCACCTCGTACTCGGCCAGATCGGGCTGATGGGTCATGCGCCAGTAATCGACCAGCCGCCAGGGCATCGGCGAGAACACCCGGCCGCGATCGTTGCGGTACCAGTTGCGCATGCCCGGATGGGTCCAGACCAGATCGGCGTGCTCGGCGTCGACGCGCGCGTTGTAGTCGTCGTGCACCGCGCGCCGGACCTCGACCTCGCCCAGGTTCTTCTCGAGCATCTCGCGCAGCATCGCGCTCACATAGCGCACCTGGCATTCGGTGACGAAGATCAGGCTGCCGCCGTGGGCCAGACCGGTGTTCGGGCCGGTCAGCACGAACAGGTTCGGATAGTCGGGCACGGTCAGGCCGAGATGGGCCTTCGGATCGTCCTCGCCCCAGACGTCCTTGAGCGGCACGCCCGAGCGGCCCCGGATGTCCATCGGCCAGAGCATCTTGCCGGGCTCGAAGCCGGTGGCCAGCACGATCACGTCGGCGCGGTGGCGCACCCCGGCCGCGTCGACGACATCGGCGCCGTCGACATGATCGACCGCCTCGGTGACCAGTTCGACGTTGGGCCGGCGCAGCGCCTCGTACCAGCCGTTGTCGATCAGGATGCGCTTGCCGTAGGGCGGGTAGTCGGGCAGGCACTTGGCGATCAGGTCGGGGCGCCCGTCGAGCTGGCCGAGCAGGTACTCGGTGAGCTGCTCGCGCTGGCGGTCGTTGCGGTAATTCATCGAACGCTGCGGGTGCGGCCAGGCCGGGTCGCGGCGCACCGTCGGCAGCAGGCCGTCGCCGAAGCGCCACATCAGCCCGAACCGGTACCAGGCGTAATAGTAGGGCACGTTCTCCAGCAGCCAGCGCGACTCGGGGCTGACGCTGCCGTGATAGTCCTGCGGCGGGCGCGCCCACTGCGGCGAGCGCTGGAAGACGGTGACCTTGCGGGCCCGTCCGGCCACGGTGCGCAGGAACTGCATCGCGCTGGCGCCGGTGCCGATCACCGCGACCTCGCGGTCTTCCAGCGGCACGTCGTGGCGCCACTGCGCCGAGTGCCAGCTGGTGCCGGTGAAGGTGTCCAGACCGCGGATCGAACCGAGCTTGGGCCGGTTGAGCTGGCCCACCGCGGTGACCACCGCATGGGCCCAGCGGGTGCGCAGGCTGCCGTCGGCCTCGCGCGAGTTCACCGCCCACTGCTGGCGATCCTCGTGCCAGTGCATCGCGGTGACCTCGACGCCGAACGCGATGTGGCGACGCAGATCGAGGTCGCGCGCGACCCGGCGCTGGTATTCCCAGACCTCGCCGCGCTTGGAATAGTTGCTGCTCCAGCCCAGGTTCGGCGCGAACGAGAACGAGTAGAAATGGTTCGGGGTGTCGACGCCCGCTTCCGGGTAATCATTCTCGAACCAGGTGCCGCCCAGATCGGTGTTCTTCTCGAGCACCTCGCAGGCGATGCCCATCTGGCCCAGCCGGTAGGCCGCGCACAGGCCCGAGAACCCGGCGCCCACCACCAGCACCCGAAACGCAGCCAGCCGCTCGGGCGCCGGCGGCGCGCGCCAGTCCAGACGACGATCGGCAAAGCCCATCTCCTCGCGGGCCATCGTCGCGTATTCGGCGGGCACCCGTTCACCCAGGCACACGCTCATCATCTCGACCATTGCGTCCTCGCCCAGGGGCGGGGGCAGCACCCGGGCGCCGCTGGCCAGTTCGTCGAGCACCTGGCCGGTGGCGGCGATGATCGCCTCGCGCGCCGCCGCCGACAGCCCGCCGCTGGGCTCGGCAAAAATCGAGATGTCGCGTCGGGGCAGGAAGGGTTCCTGCAGCCAGCGCCGGTCACCGGTGATCTGGGCCAGGCTCATCAGCAGGGTCGGCATCGAGGCCTGGGCAAGCGCCGCGGCGCGTTCAGCGGGGGTCATCGGGTGGCTTTCGTGAATCGGTCGGACTTGACCTGGATGCCCGCCTGCTCGCGGTCCCAGGTATCGGCGGTGACGCCCTGCTGACGCAGGGCCTGCTTCATCACCTTGCTGCTCGGCGTCTTGGGCAGTTCATCGACCACGCGCACATAGCGCGGGATCATGAAATGGGCCATCCGCGGGCGCAGGAAATCGAGCAGCGCCGGCGCGTCGATGGCGCGCCCGGCCATCGGCGCGACCACCACCATCACATCCTCCTCGCCGAGCGCGCTGGGCACGCCGATGGCGGCCACTTCGCGCACATCGGGGTGGGCCTGGACATCGGCCTCGACCTCGAAGGACGAGATGTTCTCGCCGCGCCGCCGGATCGCGTCCTTCTTGCGGTCGACAAAATAGTAGTAGCCCTCGGCATCACGGCGAAACGCGTCGCCGGTGTGGAACCAGCCATTGCGCCAGGCCTCGGCGGTGGCCTGCGGATTGCGGTAGTAGCCGCTGTTCATCGCCCAGGGCCGGTCGGTGCGCACGATCATCTCGCCCACCGTGCCCACCGGCACCTCGCAGTCATGGTCATCGACCAGCCGGACATCGACGCCGTCGCGCTTCAGGCCGCAGGTGCCGCGCACCAGCGGATTGGGGCCCGAGATGATCGGCGTGGCGATCTCGGTCATGTTGAAGATGGTGTAGACCTCGCAGCCGAAGCGGCGCGAGAAGGCGGCGATGTCGCCGGCCAGCGGCACCATGAACACCAGCCGCAGCGGCGTGTCGGCGTCGTCGGCGCGCGGCGCGAGCTTGTCCAGGAAGCTGGCCATCACGCCCAGCAGGAAGGTGGCGGTAGTGGCGGTGGCGCGCACCGTGTCCAGGAAGGTGGCGGTGTCGAAGCGCTCGAGAAAGGCCACCGAGCCGCCGCGCGCGAACATCACATAGGTCACGCCCATGCCGCCGATGTGGAACAGCGGCATGTTCACCAGGAAGCGATCCTCGCCGGTCACGCAGGGCCAGGTCTCGGGGCCGGCATTGCTGAACAGGTGCAGGTAGGACGACAGCACCCCCTTGGACGGCCCGGTGGTCCCCGAGGTGTAGATGATCGACTGCGGATCCCAGGGCTCGATCGGCCGCGCCGGCGCGGCGAGCGTGCCGCTGGCGGGCAGCAGCACGTCCTCGTAGGCGTGCGTGACCAGGCCCGGGCAGGTGACGCGTTCGCCCACCACCACCGCGGCGCGCAGCCGCGCGGTCGGCACGCCCTCGAAGCGGGACGCCAGGTCGGCGTGCACGATCGCCAGCGTCGCGTCGGCGTTGTCCACCACATGGGCCAGCAGCGCGCCCTTGTAGGCGGTGTTGATCGGGACGAAAACGGCACCCAGGTAATTGATGGCGAAGAACACGCGCAGGTGCTCGCGCCCGTTGGGCAGCCACACCAGCACATGGTCGCCCTGGGCGACGCCCAGGCGCTGCAGGCCGATGGCGGTCTGGATCACCTGTTCGCGCAGTTCGCGGTAGGTCCACTGCTCGCCGTTGTCGGCGAACCGGATGAAGACCTTGTCCGGGCATTCGCGCTGCCAGCGTTCCATCAGCGCGCGGGTCACCACCCGGTCGCGGGGCGGAATGCGCGGGTCGGTGGTCTCGGGCGAATCGGCGCAGGGCTGCACCTCGAAGCAGGTTGCCATGCTCCTCGTCTCCTCGGGGGGTGGTGGGCGGCCGGGGCGCTTTCGCGGACCGGCGATACTTGTCAGTAGGATATCCACCGGGATAGCATCGAGCAACATCTGGCGCGTATCGGTTCCGTCCCCTTCGGACGGCGCACGCGCCGGCGCCCGCCGCGCGCGGGCCCACCCCTCACAGGAGACACCGAATGGGACCGCTGGCAGGAGTGAAGGTTGTCGAGATCGCAGGCATCGGCCCGGGGCCGTTCTGCGCGATGCTGCTGGCCGACATGGGCGCCGACGTGGTGCGGGTCGACCGGCGCGAAGCCTCCGACCTGGGCATCCCGGTCGACCGGCGCTTCGGGGTCCTGGGACGCGGGCGCCGCTCGATCGCGCTCGACCTGAAATCGCCCGACGACCTGAAGACGGTGATGGCGCTGGTGGCCAAGGCCGATATCCTGGTCGAGGGCTTCCGGCCCGGCGTGATGGAGCGCCTCGGGCTGGGACCGGACGCCTGCCTGGCGGTCAATCCGCGGCTCGTCTATGGCCGCATGACCGGCTGGGGCCAGGACGGCCCGATGGCCAAGGCCGCCGGCCACGACATCAACTACATCTCGCTCACCGGCGCGCTCGCCGCAATCGGTCCGGCCGGGGGGGCACCGGTGCCGCCGCTGAACCTGATCGGCGATTTCGGCGGTGGCGGCATGCTGCTGGCGATGGGCCTGCTGGCGGCGGTGATCGAGGCCGGCCGCTCCGGCAAGGGACAGGTGGTGGACGCGGCGATGGTCGACGGCGCGGCGCTGCTGATGTCGAGCATCTACGGCCTGCGCGCCGCCGGCCGCTGGACCGACACCCGCGGCGACAACATCCTGGACGGCGGCGCGCCCTGGTACGGCGTCTACGAGGCCGCCTGCGGCCGGCACCTGTCGATCGCACCGATCGAGACCAAGTTCTATGCCGAGCTGATCGGGCTGATGGGCCTGTCGGCCGCCGACCTGCCGGCGCAGTTCGACCGGGCGGGCTGGCCGACCTTGCGCCAGATCTTCACCGACACCTTCCGCCGCCACAGCCTCGAGCACTGGTGCCAGGTGCTCGAGGGCACCGACGCCTGCTTCGCGCCGGTCCTCACCATGGGCGAGGCGCCCGCGCACCCGCACATGGCGGCGCGCGGCACCTTCATCGAGATCGACGGCGTGACCCAGCCGGCGCCCGCGCCGCGCTTCAGCCGCACCCCCTCGGCCACGCCGCGCACCCAGCCGGAGACCGGCGAACACACCGCCGAGGTGCTGCGCGACTGGGGCATCACCGCCGCGGGCTGAGGCAGCCCTTCAGGGTGCCGGGGCCTGCGCCCCGGCCACCCGCAGCGCATACCCGGCCATGTGGCGGGCGACCTCGTCGGCGCTCAGCCGCCCCTGCGGCCGATACCAGATGTAGACCCAGCTGATCATCCCGCCGATGGCCAGGGTGGCGGCGCGCACGTCGTCGAGCCGGAATTCCCCGCTCGCCACGCCCTGCGCGAGCAGCTCGGCCAGTTCGTCGTCGAAGCGGCCCTTCAGGTCGTTGATCGCGCGGGTGGCCGACGGCGGGATCAGGCCTTCCTCGCGAAAGAACACCGCGACGCCGGCCTGATCGGCGATGACCACCGCGGTGAAGCGCAGCGCGAAGCGGTGCAGCTGCTCGGCCGGCGTGCCGCCGTCGCGACGCGCCTGGCGCAGCGTGTCCAGGGTGCGGGTGACGATGCGCAGCGAGATGTCGACCAGGATGTCGATCTTGCTGTCGTAGGCGCCATAGACGAAGGGCTTGGTCATCGACAGCGACTCGGCGATCGCGTCCAGGCTGGTGCCGTGATAGCCGCGCTCGTAGAACAGGCGCTCGGCCTCCTGGAGGATGCGCTCCTTCTTGAACAGCTTCAGTTCGTCGCGGATCGTCATCTCGCACCGGCGCTCAAGGGGCGCCCGCCAGTTCGTCGCGCGCCTGCTGCTGAAGGACGAAGCGCTGGATCTTGCCGGTCGAGGTGCGCGGGAAATCGTCCACGAAGCGCAGATGCCGCGGCACCTTGTAGTCGGCCATGCGGGCCCGGCAATGCTCGCGCATCTGCTGCTCGCCCAGCTGTTCGCCCTCGTGCAGTTGCACGAACGCGAACCCGACCTCGCCCAGGCGCCGGTCGGGCACGCCCACCACCACCGCCTGGCGGATCTGCGCCATGCCCTGCAGCAGCCGCTCGATCTCGGCCGGGTAGGCGTTGGAGCCGCCGACGATGAACATCTCCTTCAGGCGGCCGGTGATCTTCAGGTAGCCGGCCGCATCGAAGACGCCGAGATCGCCGGTGCGAAACCAGCCGTCGGCGGTGATTGCCTCGGCGGTGGCGGCCGGGTTGCGGTAGTAGCCCAGCATGACCAGATGGCCGCGCACCCGCACCTCGCCGGTCTCGCCGGCAGCCAGCGGCGCGCCGCTGGCCGGGTCGCAGACCGCGACCTCGAACTCGCCGATCGGGCGGCCCTTGTTGTCGCACAGGATGTCCAGCGGCGCGTCGAACTCGCTGAACACGGTGGCCGCGGTGGTCTCGGTCATGCCGTAGACCGCCTGCAGCGCCTGCAGGCCGAGCTCCTGGCGGGCCGCCATCGCCACGTCGGGGGTCACCGGCGCGCCGCCGATCCAGGCCGAGCGCAGGCTCGAGACGTCGCGCGGGCGCCGCCGGATCGCGTCGATGCAGTCGATGAAGTGGGTCGGGATGCCACCGAAGATGGTCACCCGCTCGCGCTCGATGGTCTCGAGCGCCTCGTCCGGGATCCACTGCGCCAGGGTGACCAGCGTGCAGCCCAGCAGCACCATCGGGATCACCTCGGTGAAGGCGCCGGCCACGTGATAGAAGGGCATGTGGCCCAGGATCACGTCGTCGGGGCCGATGCGCATCACCCGCGCCACATTGGCGGCGTTGCGCATCACGATGTGGCTGTGCATCGCGCCCTTCGGATGCCCGGTGGTGCCCGAGGTGTAGACGATGATCACCGGGTCGCCGGGATCGGCGGGCGCCAGGGTCGCGCCGGCGGCGATGCGCCGCGCCCCCTCGGCGCGCAGCGCCGTCAGATGGGTGGCGCCGGGCATCGGTACCGACTCCCAAAGGACCACCGAGCGCAGCTGCGGCAGCCGCGACGCCTGCAGCGCGCCCGGCGCCGACTGCGCGAGCTCGGGCACCAGCGTGGCGATCATGCCGGCGAAATCGATGTCCCAGAAGCGATCCATCGCGATCAGCACGCGCGCATCGGACTGGCGCAGGATGTACTCGACCTCGTCGGGCTTGAAACGGGTGTTGATCGGCACCAGGACCGCGCCGGCGCGCGCGCAGGCCATCCAGCACACCACCCAGGACGGGCAGTTGGTCATCCACAGGGCGACCTGGTCGCCGCGCGTCACGCCAAGCGAGGCCAGGCCATGGGCCAGTTCATCGGCGGCGCGGTCGAGCTCGGCGAAGCTGAGGGTGCTGCCCAGCCCGGTGAGCGCGGTGCGCGCCGGAAAGCGGCCCGCGGTGGCGCGCAGCGCCTCGCCGATCGTGAGGGTGTTCCAGTCCATGGCGGTTCTCGGGCGAAGACGGCGGAGGGCGGGTGTGGGTTCGGCTGTGCGTTCGGGTGTGGGTTCGGATGCGCATTCGGGTGCGCACGAAATACCGACCGGTATGGCTGCATCTTCCCCCGCACGCCGACGTCCGGTCAAGAATCGACCCGCCGCCCCGGAACCGCCCTCGCGCACCGGAACGCCCTCAGGCTAGACTCGGATTTCACCACCAGGAGCAGCCCATGTCCGTACAAGACCTGACCACCGCGGAGTTCGACAGCACCGTCACCGACCACGAGATCGTGGTGGTCGACTTCTGGGCCCCCTGGTGCGGCCCGTGCAAGGGCTTCGCGCCCGTCTTCGAGCAGGTGTCCGAGGACCATGCCGACATCAAGTTCGTGAAGGTCAACACCGACGAGGAACAGGCGCTGTCGTCGCACTTCCAGGTGCGCTCGATCCCCACCCTGATGGTGTTCCGGGAACAGGTCCTGGTGTTCGAGCAGGCCGGAGCCCTGCCGCGGGGCGCGCTCAACGACCTGATCGGTCAGGTGCGCGCGCTCGACATGGCCGAAGTCAAGCGCGGCGCGGTGCCCTACGACTCCGGCGACGAGAGCCAGAGCGCGCAGTAATCGGTCGCTTCGGCCCCGGGGGGCTTGACGGCGGCACGGGCATGGCGCAGCTTTGCGCGGGTGGCATTTTGCCGCGCGCCGGGCGCGACCGGTTCAACCGGCGCCCGGTCCATCACCCGATCACAGGAGACACGCATGCAGCGTCGGGATTTCGTCAGTCACGGCGGGTTGGCCGCCATTCTTGCGACCGGCGCCGCGCCGGCCATCGCACAAACACTCCCGGAAATTCGCTGGCGTCTGACTTCCAGCTTTCCGAAGAGTCTGGACACGCTCTGGGGCGCGGCCGAATTCGTCGCCAAGCGGGTCGGCGAGCTCACCGGCGGCAAGTTCAAGATCACCAATTTCGCGGCAGGCGAGGTCGTGCCCGGGCTGCAGGTGCTCGACGCGGTGCAGGCGGGGACGGTCGAAGCCGGCCAGACCGCGATGTACTACTACTTCGGCAAGAACCCCGCGATGGCCTTCGCCACTTGCCTGCCCTTCGGCATGAACCAGCGCCAGCAGAACGCCTGGTGGTACCACGGCGGTGGCGAGCAGGCGTTCAACGAGTTTCTCAAGCCCTACAACTGCGTGGCGATCGCCTACGGCAACACCGGCACCCAGATGGGCGGCTGGTTCCGCAAGGAAATCAAGACCGTCGAGGACCTGAAGGGCCTGAAGTTCCGGGTTGGCGGCGTCGCGGGCGCGGTGCTGTCGCGGCTGGGCGTGGTGCCCCAGCAGATCGCAGCCGGCGACATCTACCCGTCGCTGGAAAAGGGCGCGATCGACGCGGCCGAGTGGATCGGCCCGTTCGATGACGAGAAGCTCGGGTTTGCCAAGGTCGCGAAGTTCTACTACGCGCCGGGCTGGTGGGAGCCCAACTCGATGGGCCACATGATCGTCAACACCAAGGCCTGGGAAGCGCTGCCCAAGGAATACCAGGCCGCGTTCGCCGCCGCCTGCGGCGAGTGCAACGCGGTGACGATGGCCAAGTACGACCACCTGAACCCGACCGCGCTGCGCCGCCTGGTGGGCGGGGGCACCCAGCTGCGCGCCTTCCCGCGCGCGGTGATGGACGCCTGCCAGAAGGCGTCGCTCGAGCAGTACAAGGACTGGTCGGAGAAGTACCCGGAGTTCAAGACGATGTATGCGTCGTACTCCAAGTACAACAAGGAACTGACGCAGTGGTTCCGGGTGGCCGAGGGCTCGTTCGACAACTACATGGCCAGCCAGAAGGGCTGATGCCGACGGGTGAGGGGCAGCGCCGCTCGGGCGCCGCCCTTCACCCGGCCACGAACCGATGCGCGCCATCGTCTGCCGTGCTCACGACGATGCGTCGGTGAGTCTCGAAGAGGTCCCCGCACCGCCGATGATCGAGCGCGGCGTGCGGATCGGCATCCGCCTGATCGGCGTGAGCTTCGCCAACCAGCTGGTGCTGGAAGGCAAGCACCAGAACACACCCCCCCTTCCTTTCATCCCCGGCACCGAAGTGGCCGGCGTGGTGCTGGCGTGCGCGCCGGACGTGACCGCGGTCGCGGTCGGCGACCGGGTTGCCGCGGGCACGCGGTCGGGCGGCTGGGCCACCGAGGTGGTCGCCCCCGAATCCACCGTCTACCGGCTGCCCGACGCGGTGAGCTTCGAGCAGGCGGTGCACTTCCCCACGATCTACGCGACCGCGTATGCCGCGCTGAAATGGCGCGCCGCGGTGCGGCCCGGCGAGGTGGTGCTGGTGCACGGCGCCGGTGGCGGCAGCGGCCTGGCGGCGGTGGAACTGGCCCGCTGCCTGGGCGCCACCGTGATCGCCACCGCCGGATCGGCGCAGAAGCTGGCGGCTGCCCGCGAGCACGGTGCGCAGGTGCTGATCAATCTGGCCGAGGGCGGGTTCCGCGAGGCGGTGCTGCAGGCGACCGGCGGGCGCGGCGCCGACGTGATCTTCGATCCGGTGGGCGGCGAGGTCTTCGATGAATCGCTGCGCTGCATCGCGCCGGACGGCCGGATCATCCCGATGGGCTTTGCCGGCGGCCGGATTCCCCAGATTCCCGCCAACCAGGTGCTGATCCGCAACATCACGGTGATCGGCCTGTACTGGGGCTATTACGTCGGCTGGGGGCGCGCGCTGCCCCCGCCCGGCACCGATGCGCGGGTGCGCGAGGCATTCGCGGAGATGTTCGACTGGTGCGCCCAGGGCCGCCTGCGCCCGCGCACCTGGGTCACCTATCCGATGGCCGGATTCCGCGAGGCGCTGACGGCGATCACCTCGCGCCAGGTGATCGGGCGGGTCGCGCTGCAACCCTGAGACGCACTCAGGCCGCCGGCCGCTTCCTCAGCAGGTACTTCTGGACGCCGTCCATCACCAGCACGCCGTTCTGGTTGTGCACGGTCGAGCGCATCACCAGCACGCCGGTGGTGCGCCCGGGCAGCAGCTCGGCCACCTCGATCGCGCTGTAGAGCGTGTCGCCGACGTAGACCGGGCTCAGGAACCGGCTGCTCTGCTCGATGAAGGCCTTCAGGGAATCCTCGACCGTGTGCGGAAACAGCCCCGCGCCGGCGGCCGTCTGGATCAGCACCTGGAAGCCATGGGCGAGCATGTGCGGCATGCCGTGGCGCCGGCAGAACTCGACGTCGTAGTGGATCGGGTGGTTGTCGCCGCTGGCCAGCTGGAACGCGGCGAACAGCGCGTCGGTCAGGGTGCGCGAGGGCATGGGGAAGCGCTCGCCGACCTGAAAATCGTCGAACCAGCGCTGCTCGCACAGGCGATGGCTGGCCTGCAGCTCGGCGGGCGTGGTCATTGGGCCTTGATTCCGGCGCCGGCGACGATCTGCGCCCACAGGGCCATGTCCTGGCGCAGCGTGCGGGCGAACGATTCGGGCGAGTCGCCCACCGGCACCAGGGTCTGCTCGTTCAGGCGCGCCTGAACGTCGGGCAGCCGGACCACCCGCATCACCTCGCGCGAGATCCGGTCGATGATCGGGCGCGGCGTGCCCGCCGGCACCAGCATGCCGACCCAGCCCAGCGGCTCGTAGCCGGGGAAACCGCTTTCGCCCAGCGTGGGCACGTTGGGCAGCATCGAGGCGCGCTGCGGACCGGTGACCGCGAGCGGCTTGAGCTTGCCGGCGGCGATGTGCTGGGTGGCGGTGCTGACGTCGATCCACGACGAACTGACCTGGCCGCCCAGCAGATCGGTGACCAGCGGCGCGGCGCCCTTGTAGGGCACGTGGGTCATGTCCAGCCCCTGCTGGCGCGCGAAGCGCTCGCCCACGATGTGCGAGCTCGAGCCGGTGCCGAACGAGCCGAAGGTGTGCTTGCCCGGATTGGCGCGGGTCAGCGCGATGAACTCCTTCAGGTCGCGGGCAGGGAACTCGGGCTTGACCGCCAGCACCAGGTACGAAAGGCAGATCTGGGAGATCGGCTCGAAGTCCTTGAGGGCGTCGTAGGGAATCTTGGCGAACAGCGCCGGGTTCTGGATGTGGGTGGTGATGGTGACCAGGATGCTGTAGCCGTCGGCCGGCGCGCGTGCGACCTGCTCGGAGCCGATCATGCCGCTGGCGCCGGGCTTGTTTTCGACCACCACCGGCTGGCCCCAGGCCTCGGCCAGCTTGCCGGCCAGCAGCCGCGCGGTAAGGTCGGTGGCGCCCCCGGCCGGAAACGGGACGACCAGCTTGACCGGTCGGGTCGGAAACGCGGGGGCGGTCTGCGACTGAGCCTGCGGCACGGCGGCCAGGCCGGCCGCCGACAAGGACGCAGCCACTGCGTAGCGGGCCAGGCGGCGCCTGGGAAATGACATGGGCATAAAGGGCTCCTGAAGGCGGTTGCAGTTTACTTCAGCCGCGCCGCACAAGCCCCGGTGACGGGCGCCGGGACTGGAGCCGGCGCCATCACGCGGGGTAAAGTAACAACCCTGTGGCCAGCGCCCCGGCGCAGCCCCGGAAACCAGCGGCCCAAGACCGCGAGACCCCATGGCCGGCCCGAGAATGCCGCCCCACGCCAACGGAGACCCCAGATGTACGCAGGCCAGCACGCCATCGACCATCCCGACCGCCCCGCCTTCATCATGGCCGCCACCGGCGAGCGCGTGACCTACGCCGAGCTCGAGGCGCGCACCAACCGGCTCGCGCACCTGCTGCGCGCGCACGGCCTGAAGCGGCTGGACCATTTCGCGATGTTCATGGAGAACAACAACCGCTACCTCGAGGTCTGCGGCGCGGGCGAGCGCTCGGGCCTGTACTACACCTGCGTGAACTCCTACCTGAAGGCCGACGAACTGGCCTACATCCTGAACAACAGCGAATCGAAGGTGCTGATCACCTCCGCCTCGCGCCGCGAGGTGGCGGCCGAGGCGCTCAAGCAGTGCCCGAACGTGACGCTGGCGCTGATCGTCGACGGCACCGGCGACGACGACACCTTCACCGACTACGCCAGCGCGGTCGCCGGCCATCCCGCCACCCCGATCGCCGACGAGCGCCTGGGCACGCCGATGCTCTATTCATCGGGCACCACCGGCCGGCCCAAGGGCATCGTGCGGCCGCTGCCCGACAATCCGCCGTCGCAGCCGCTGCCGCTCTTTCACTTCCTGAACAAGCTGTGGCACTACCGCGCCGACATGATCTATCTGTCGCCGGCACCGATGTACCACTCGGCGCCCCAGGCGGCAGTCTCGCTCACCATCCGCAACGGCGGCACGGTGATCATCATGGAGCACTTCGATCCCGAGCAATACCTGGCGCTGATCGAGAAGTACCGGGTGACGCACAGCCAGCTGGTGCCCACCATGTTCAGCCGGATGCTCAAGCTGCCCGAGGCGGTGCGCACGAAACACGACCTGTCCTCGCTCGAGATCGCGGTGCACGCCGCCGCGCCCTGCCCGGCCCAGGTCAAGGAACAGATGATCGCGTGGTGGGGCCCGATCATTCACGAGTACTACGGCGCCACCGAGGGCCTGGGCTTCACCGCCTGCGATTCGGCCGAATGGCTGGCCCACCGCGGCTCGGTCGGCCGGGTCCTGCTGGGCGAGCTGCACATCCTGGACGAGCAGATGCAGCCCTGCCCAAAGGGCACCGCCGGCGAGATCTGGTTCCGCACCGCCACGCCCTTCGAGTATTTCAACGACAGCGAGCGCACCGCGCAGTCGCGCTCGGCCGACGGCGCGATGAGCACGGTGGGCGATGTCGGCTATGTCGACGACGACGGCTTCCTGTACCTGACGGACCGCTCGACCTTCATGATCATCTCGGGCGGGGTGAACATCTATCCGCAGGAATGCGAGAACCTGCTGATCACCCACCCCAAGGTGGCCGACGCGGCAGTGTTCGGGGTGCCCAACGAGGACCTCGGCGAAGAGGTGAAGGCGGTGGTCCAGCCGGTGGAGGGCGTGCAGGCCGGACCGGCGCTGGCCGCCGAACTGATCGCCTTTTGCGGCGAGCACCTGTCGCGCCAGAAGGTGCCGCGCTCGATCGACTTCAGCGACCAGCTGCCACGCCTGCCCACCGGCAAGCTCTACAAGAAGGTGCTGCGCGATCCGTACTGGGGCGACCGCAAGACCCGGATCGTCTGATCCGGGCCGGGGCCGCTTCAGGCGGCCCGAACCTGGCGCGGCTCGTAGATGGCGGTGTGGGCCACGCGCGCGATCGGGGTGGTCCGGTTGGCGACGACCAGCACATCGAGTTCGACGAACTTGTGGCCCTTGTTCTCGTAGTTGCGCAGCACCTGGGCCCGCACCGAGATCTCGTCGCCCACCCGCCCGGTCGCCAGGTGCTGCAGCGCGCTGCCCACATGGATCCAGGGGCCCATCCGCGCGTTGTGGGTCAGCGCCCAGTTGCAGGCGCGCAGCAGGGTGCCGTCGTGCAGGATCCCCTGCTCGACGTACAGCGGGTCCTGCTCGCTGATTTCCTTCAGGTAGGCCGCCTGCTGGTCGGCCGAGAACACGAACGGGTGGATGCCCAGCCAGGCGCCCGGCCGGTAACTTTGCGGGTCGGCGGGCGGGCGATCCTCGTGCGCGGGCGGGGTGCCTTCGCCGAAGTCGGCCAGCGCCGGCGTGGGTGCTGCCGGTGCCAGCGTGGCGTGCGCCGTGCCGCAGACGATGCCCTGGCTCTCGATCGTGACGTCGAGGCCGCCGTCGCGCTCGAGCGCGGTGACGGTCGCGGTCTCGCCCTCGTACAGGGGCTTGCCGAAGCGGCCGGTCATGTGACCGCGCTCGAGATAGGCGCGCCCCCAATGCGCCAGCGGCGCGTGGCTCAGGTAGGCGAAGACATCGACGCCGGGCACCAGACCGCCGGTGAAGCCGAAGCGGCGCGCCACCGTGTCGTCGTGCATCTTGTTTTCAGAAAGCTTGGCGGCGTTGAACGCCACCACCTGGTACGGCGCGAGTTCCCTGGCGGTCATTCGATTCCCCTGTCCGGACGGTTCTATTCGGGCGCGACCTGCACCAGGCGCTTGCCGATCGCCTCGCCCTGCATCATGCCGATCAGCGCGGCGGGCGCGTTCTCGATCCCCGGGACGATGTCCTCGTGGAAGACCATCTCGCCGCTGCGAAACCAGGGCGCGACGCGGGCAAGATAGGCCGGCAGCTTGTGCACATGGTCGTAGATGATGAAGCCGGTCATCGCGATGCGCTTGCTGAGCACCGCCTGCAACCCGCGGATGCCGCGGTCGCCGACCTCGTTGTAGGCGGAAATCATGCCGCACACCGGAAACCGCGCGGCCACGTTGGCGTGGCGCAGCGCCGCCTCGAGCGTGGCGCCGCCCACGTTGTCGAAATACACATCGATGCCAGCCGGGCAATGCTGACGCAGCGCCTCGTCCAGGTCGGTCGTCTTGTAGTTGAACGCGGCATCGAACCCGCAGCGCTCCAGCAGGTAGGCCACCTTGTCGTCGCTGCCGGCCGAGCCGACGACGCGCGCGCCGGCGCGCCGCGCGAACTGCCCGGCGAGCTGACCGACCGCACCGGCGGCCGAGGAGATGTAGACGGTGTCGCCCGGCGTCGGCAGGCCGAGTTCGATGGCGCCGACCCAGGCGGTGAGCCCGGGCATGCCGAGCGCCGACACCGCCAGGCTCACCCGGCCCAGCGACGGGTCGATGCGGTGCAGCCCCTCGCCGCGCGGCACGACGCTGCGCTGCGCCCAGTCGAGAAAGCCCCAGACGTGGTCGCCCACCGCGAAGCGGGCGTTCTGCGATTCGATCACCCGGCCCACCACCCGCGAGACGATCGGCTTGTTCAGCGCGAAGCCCGGGGCATACGAGGGCCCCTCGTTCATCCGGCCGCGCAGATAGGGATCGGTGGACAGGTACAGCGCCTGGACCAGCACGTCCTGCGGGCCCACCACCGGCTCGGGGCCGGACTCGAGGGCGAAGCAGGATTCATCGACCCAGCCGCTGGGGCGCTTGACGAACAGGATCCGTTTGTTCGTGTTCATGTCAGCTCGCGATGTTGCGGGGCACGTCCCGGTAGGGCTTGTCGGTGTCCACGCTGGGCTCCTTGGGCATGCCCAGCACGCGTTCGGCGATGATGTTGCGCTGGATCTCGTCGGTGCCCCCGGCGATCGAGGTGGCCGGCACCGACACCAGGATCTCGGCGATCGTGCCCTCGAGCGGGGCGTCGGCCCCCGACAGCAGGGCATCGGCGCCGCTCAGCAGCGTGTGCACCCGGGCCGCTGCCCGGGCGACGTGGCTGGCCGCCAGCTTGCCCAGCGAGCCTTCCGGCCCCTGCGGGCGGCCCTGCTCCTGGGCGGTGCGGGCCCGCCGCGCGGTCCACTCGGCCGACTTCGACAGCACCAGCAGGCGCGCGATCTCCTGGCGGGCCACCGGGTCGTCGATCCGGCCGGTCTCCCGGGCACGCGGGACGATGAGCTCGACCCGCCCGGCCCGGTTCGGATACCACTTGTAGGGCGCCAGGGCCACCGCGGTCTCGGCACGCTCCTCGTCGTAGACCCGACCGACCTTCGTCGAGCCCATCATGCCCCAGCTGCGCAGACCGTCGGCACTGCGGCGCTCGTGCATCAGCGTGGTGTTGGTGACCGCCCAGCCGCCGCCTTCCTGACCGAGCAGCAGGTCGGGCTCGACCAGGGCGTCGGTCATGAAGACCTGGTTGAAGGTGGCGTGGCCGTTCATCTGCTGCAGCGGCTGCACCACCACCCCGGGCTGGTGCATGTCGAGGATGAAGAACGACAGGCCGGCGTGCTTGGTCTTGTTCCAGTCGGTGCGCGCCAGCAGCAGGCCGAAGTCGGCCTTCTGCGCGCCGGAGGTCCACAGCTTCTGGCCGTTGACCACCCAGTGCGTGCCGTTGAAATCGGCCCGCGTCACCGCGCCGGCCGCGTCCGAGCCACTGCCCGGCTCGCTGAACAGCTGGCACCAGGCCTGCTCGCCGGTCAGGCTGGGGCGCAGGAAGCGCTCCTTCTGGCGATCGGTGCCGTGGGCCAGGATGGTGGCCGCGGCCAGCACCCGGATCCCGACCTTGGCCACGCCGACCGCGCCCAGGCGGGCGAATTCTTCCTCGACCACCGGCACCAGGCCGACCGGCAGGTCGCGGCCGTGCCAGGCGCGGGGCCAGTGCGGCGCACCCCAGCCGGAGTCGACCAGCTTGGTGCGCCACTCGAGCAGCGAATAGTCGGGTTGCCAGTTGGCTTCGAGCCAGGCGCGCACATCGGCGCGCACGGAGGATTCGGTCACTTCAGTCATCGGTGCATCCTCCTCAGGCGGCCCAGTGGCGCATCATGCGCTCGCGGTGAAAGTGCCCATCGCCGAACAGCACCTCGGAACCCTTGGCACGCTTGAACCACAGGTGCGTGTCGTTGTCCCAGGTGAAGCCGATGCCGCCATGGATCTGGATGGCGTGGATGGCGGTCTGCAGATAGGTGTCGCTCGCGCCGGCCTTGGCCAGCGAGGCGGTGGCGGCGACATCGGCATCACCCTCGTCGAGCGCCGCAGCCGCGAAATAGGCGGCCGACTTGGCGAGCTCGACCTCGAGCAGCATGTCGGCCTGCTTGTGCTTCATCGACTGGAACGAGGCGATCGCGCGGCCGAACTGCACACGCATCAGGGCGTAGGCCAGCGCGTCCTCGCGCAGGCGCGCCGCACCCCCGACCATCTCGTTGGACAGGCACACCGTCGCCTCGACCAGGGTCCGGGCAAACGGCTCGGCGCCGGCACCCTCGTCGCCCAGCAGCGTGGCCGGGACGTCGGCGAAACGCAGACGGGCCAGCTTGCGGGTCTGGTCGACGGTCGACAGCACGCGGCGATCGAGGCCGGGCGCGTCGCCCGCCACGGTGAACAGCGACAGCCCCGACAGGCCGGTGGAGCCCGGCGCGCGCGCCAGCACCACGATCAGGTCGGCGGTGTGGCCGTCGAGCACGAAGCTCTTGTGCCCATTCAGGCGCCACTGGCTGCCCGAGCGGGTCGCGCTCAGCGTGGTGCCCGCCGCCTCCCAATCGCCATTGTCCTCGGCGCCGGCCAGGGTCGCGACGGTGTCGCCGCTGGCGATCCCGGGCAGCAGCGCCTGCTGCTGCGCAGCGCTGCCGGCGTGCAGGATCGCGCCGGCGCCCAGCACGGTGGTGGCGAAATAGGGCGCGCACAGCAGCGCGCGGCCCATCTCCTCGAGCACCATGCAGTGCTCGCCGAAGCCGAAGCCGTGGCCGCCCAGGGCCTCGGGGATGCGCACCGCGCACAGGCCCAGTTCGCTGTTGAGCGCGCGCCATCCGTCGCGGTCCCAGCCGGCGTCGGTGGCCATCAGCCGGCGCACTTCCTTGGTGGGCGAACGGTCGGCGAGGAATCGCCGCACGACCGCGCGGAACTCCTCCTGTTCGGAGGTAAAGCTGAATTTCACGGGGTGTCCTGTCTCGAGGAGGCTCGGTCAGCCCCGATGATAGGGGCAAGCCGGGCCGGCCACGCTCGCCGCTGGGGTGAACTCGGAACCCGGGCCCCGGCTAGCGGTACTTGCGCAGTTCCAGCTTGCCGATCTGATTGTTGTGGACCTCGTCCGGGCCGTCGGCCAGACGCAGCACGCGGGCCATTGCGTAGGCGTGGGTGAGGCCGAAATCATTGCTGGTGCCCCCGCCGCCATGGGCCTGGATCGACCAGTCGACAACCTGGCAGGCCATCTGCGGCACCGCCACCTTGATCATCGCGATCTCGGTGCGCGCGACCTTGTTGCCCACCGTGTCCATCCGGTGCGCCGCGTTCAGGGTGAGCAGGCGGCACTGCTCGATCGCGATGCGCGCCAGCGCGATCCGCTCGAGCGTGACCCCTTGCTCGGCCACCGGCTTGCCGAAGGCGACCCGCGAGAGGCTGCGCCGGCACATGCGCTCCAGCGCCCGTTCGGCCATGCCGATCAGCCGCATGCAGTGGTGGATGCGGCCCGGCCCCAGGCGCCCCTGCGCGATCTCGAATCCGCGGCCCTCGCCCAGCAGCAGGTGATCGACCGGCACGCGGACATTCTCGAACAGCACCTCGCTGGCCCGGTCGGGCATGCCGTAGAAGCCGAACACCGGGATCGAGCGCTTCACCGTGACGCCGGGGGTGTCCATCGGCACCAGGATCATCGACTGCTGCTGGTGGCGGTCGGGATGCTCGGGCGCGGTCTTGCCCATGAAGATCGCGATCCGGCAGCGCGGGTCGGTGGCGTTGGTGGTGTACCACTTGTGCCCGTTGATCACATACGCATCGCCATCGCGCACGATCGACGATTCGATGTTGGTCGCGTCGCTGGAGGCCACGCCGGGCTCGGTCATCGCGAAGCACGACCGGATCTCGCCGGCCAGCAGGGGCTTCAACCAGCGCTCCTGGTGCTCGGGCGTCGCGTAGCGGGCCAGCACCTCCATGTTGCCGGTGTCGGGCGCCGAGCAGTTGAAGACCTCGGGGGCGAGAAACGAGCGGCCCATGATCTCGCACAGCGGTGCGTACTCGAGGTTGGTCAGGCCCGCGCCGTGCCCGGAATTCGGCAGGAACAGGTTCCAAAGACCCTCCGCACGGGCCAGCGGCTTGAGTTCCTCGACCACCGGGTGCACCTTCCAGGGCCCCAGGCTCTCGGCCTCCTGGAGGTGGCGCGGCTCGTTGGGGTAGATGTGGGCGTCCATGAAGGCCTGCAGGCGGGCCTGCAGTTCCTGGACCTTGGCGGAGGGTTCGAACATGGCGGGGGCATCCTTCGGAAGACAGGCGCTCATTGTCGCAGCAGCGCAGCCGAATCAGCGCGCCCGCCAGCCCCCATCGACCACCAGGCTGTGGCCATTGATGTAGCCGGCCCCGTCGCCCGCCAGAAAACACACCGAGGCGGCGATGTCCTGGACGCTGCCGCGCACGCCCGCCGGCACCAGCGCGCGGACCTGGTCGTCGTTGACCGCCACGCCGCGCCGGGCGAAATCGGGCAGCCCGGGACCCAGGAGTTCCTGGGAATGGTGGCGCAGGCCGGTCGGGATCACTCCGGGGCACACCGCGTTGACGGTGATGCCCCGGTTGCCATAGACCACCGCCATCTGCCGGGTCAGGCCGATCACGCCGTGCTTGGCGGCGATGTAGGCCACACCGCCACCGGTGCCGTTCAGCCCGGCCACCGAGGCCATGTTGATGATGCGACCGCGACCGCGCGGCAGCATCTCGCGCAGCGCGCGCCGGCAGCCCAGGAACACGCTGGTCAGGTCGATGTCGATGACCCGCCGCCAGACCGCCGGATCCATCTCGTGGACATCGAGATAGCCGTCGAGGATGCCGGCGTTGTTGACCATGATGTCGAGCGGGCCCAGCGTCGCGACCGCGGTGCCGACCGCCTCGTCGATGTCGGCTTCCTGGCTGACGTCGGCGCGCAGCCCGAGGGCCCGGCCGCCCGCATCCCCGATCAGGGCGGCGGTCTGCAGCGCCGCCTGCCCGTCGATGTCGAGCGCGGCGACGGCCGCGCCGCTGGCGGCCATCATCAGGGCGATCTCGCGGCCGATGCCCGACCCGGCGCCGGTGACGATGGCCACCCGCCGGTCGAGCGAGGTGGAGGCGGAATCGGTCGGCATGCGGTGGTCTCCTTGGGGTCGGGGGTGGCCGGCAGACCCGCGCGGGCTGTCGGCCGGCGGGTCAGGGTCGGGCGCGCTCGAAGCCGTCGAGAAACGCGATCAGATTGTCACCGAGTTCCGGGCCCAGATAGCCGCCCTCCTGAACCAGCACCGTCGGCAGGCCGAGCGCCGCGATCAGGCCGGCCATCCGGGCGAAGCCAGGCCGGGTGATGCGCAGGCCCTGCAGCGGATCGCTCTCGGCGGCGTCCAGACCGAGCGCCACCACCAGCGCGTCGGGTGCAAAGCGCGAGATGCGCTCGAGCGCCTGCCCGCCGGCCGCCAGCCAGGGCTCGTCGCCCGAGCCCAGGGGCAGCGGCAGGTTCAGGTTGAAGCCCTCGCCCTCGTCCTCGCCGCGCTCGTGGGCATGGCCCCAGAAGTAGGGATAGAAGTCATGGGGATCGGCATGCAGCGAGACGGTGAGCACCTGGCGCGACCGGTAGAAGATCGACTGCGTGCCGTTGCCGTGGTGCACGTCGACATCGAGCACCGCGACCCGCGCGTGCCGGCCGGCCAGGCGCCGCGCGGCGATCGCGGTGTTGTTCAGGAAACAGAACCCGCCGGCGGTGTCGGCCGTCGCATGGTGGCCGGGCGGACGGCACAGCGCATAGGCCTCGCGGGCGCCCCCCAGCACCTGGTCGGCGGCCGCCACCGCGACCTGGGCCGCGGCATAGGACGCTTCCCAGGTACCGGCGCCGATCGGCGCGCCGGTATCGGACGAATGCCAGCCGGCACGCCCGACGATGCTGCGCGGATAGTGGGCCGGGCGCCGGCCCGGGTGCGCGTTGGGGATCACCTCGGCGCTGGCGCCGGGCAGTTCGCGCCACTGGCGATGCGCCACCTGCAGGTAATCGAGGTATTCGGGGGTGTGGACCTCGGCAAGCGGCGCCAGACCCCGGTCGGGCGCCTCGGCGATGTCGTGCCCCTGCGCCCGGGCGGCGGCGAGCAGCCGGTTAGCACGCTCGGGCTGCTCGGCCGCCGGCCGCGGCTGGCCACGCACCAGGAAGAACTGCGGGTCGTGCAGCGCGTGGCGCTCGGTCTGGAAGACTTTCATCGGAGCCCTTTCAGGAAACCGCGAACACCGCCCGCGATGACCAGCCGCCGGTGAAGAAGCGCCCGCTCTGCTCGCAGGCCGCACGGGCGTCGTCGTCACAGCCGGCCGCGCGCGCGGTGCGCCAGCAGTGCAGCAGCAGGACCTCCTGCTGGGCATGGCTGCCGCCCAGTTCGGGCAGCCGCGCCAGGATCGGGCGCACCGTCGCCACCGCGCGGGCCGCCTGGCCCTGCGCCGCCTCGAGCATCGACTGGCACAGCGGCAGGGCCACCTCGCGCACCAGCGGGGCGCCGTCGTCGTCGCCGGCACCGAACGCGCGCATCCCGTCCAGCATCTGGGCGGCGGCCTGCTCGCGGCCGTCGGCCAGCAACGCCAGCATGAAATGGGGCAGCGTGAACGCCGACAGGCAGTCGCCAATCCGCGCCTGGGCGTGATCGGCCAGTTCACGCCAGCGCCCCTGCACCGGCACGCCCAGATGCGCCAGGCGGTACAGCGCCGACACCGCGTTCTGGAGGTCGATGTAGAGGTCGGGCTGGGCACAGGTGAGCGGCGAGTCGGGGTCGCGAAAGCCCTTGTCGTAGCACTGGAGCACCGCCGTCGTGTCGCCCTGCGCCAGGTGCGCCAGCGAGCGGTGCCACCACAGGTGATGACGCAGGTTGTTGCCGTTGGCCCAGTGGACCGACAAGCCGGCCAGCCAGTCGATGCCGTCCTGGTGACGGCCCTGCATCTCCATCACATGGGCGACCGCGTGGGTGCCCCACAGGTCGGCCGGGTCGAGCGCCACCGCAGCGCGCCCCAGCGGCTCGGCCTCCGAATAACGGCCGCACTCCTCGAGCGCGAAGCACCGGCAGGCCAGCATCGCACCCCAGCCGGGCAGGCCCTCGTGCCAGTGCGGCAGGATCTCGTCGATCGAGGCGAGCATCGCCTGCGGGCGGCCCAGCCAGAACAGGTTGAAATGCGACAGCCGAAACGCCAGCAGGTCGGTGGGATGCTCGCGCAGCAGTTGCGCCCACAGCGCGAGCGAGCGTTCGAGGTGGCCGTCGGCCCAGGCCTGCAGCGCCGCCGCGTGCATCTGCTCGCGTGGCGTGGCCGCCCCCGCCAGGCGCGACGCATCACGCGCGATCGCGGCGGCCGCCGGCCGGTTCGCCTGCTTGAAGCCGAGCAGCGTCAGGTAGCCCTTGAGGCACTGACCCATCGCGAAATCGGGCTGCGCCACCAGCGACTCGAACAGCGGCTGGGCGGTGTCGGCCCGATAGCTGAGGTAGCGCCGCAGGGTCTGGTTGAAGGCGTCGGCCGCCGCCGTCGAGGGGGCGGTCAGGGGCAGTTCATGCAGATCGGTGACCATCGGCTTCTCCTGGGTGCGGCGTGGGTGGCATCGTAGCCGGTCGGCGCGGCTGGCGTCGGCGCGGTCGCGATACCGGCGATCGGCGGCGCGTCAGTCCCCCGTCGGACCCCGGCCGCGCAGCGCCTTCACCTGACCGCGCCGGGTCTTTTCATCGACCCGGCGGATCTGCGAGCCACGGGTCGGCCGGGTCGGCCGGCGGGTCCTCGGCACATGCGCCGCGCGGTCGACCAGTTCCTGCAGGCGCTGCAGCGCCTCGGCCCGGTTCATGTCCTGGCTGCGGTGCTGCTGCGCCTTGATCACCACCACGCCGGCCTCGGTGATCCGCTGATCGCCCAGGGCCATCAGCCGCTCCTTGACCGCCGCCGGCAGCGACGAGGCGGCGATGTCGAAGCGCAGGTGGACCGCGCTGGACACCTTGTTGACGTTCTGGCCGCCCGCGCCCTGGGCACGGATGGCGGTGAAGCTCACCTCTTCGGGTCGGATGGCGTGCACGGCGGGTCAGGTGAGGTTCAGCCCGCCGTCGGCCACCAGGACCTCGCCGGTCAGGTAAGGGGAGGCGATGATCATGGCGGCCAGGTCCGCGATCTCGTCGGCCCGCGCGGCCCGGCGCATCGGCGAACGCTCGCGCCACAGGTCCTGCGCGGCGTGCCAGTCGCGGGTGAGCGCCGTGTCGACCAGGCCGGGCGCGATCGCATTGACGCGGATCGCCGGCGCCAGGCTGAGCGCCAGCAGGCGCGTCAGGTGATTGAGCGCCGCCTTGCTCACCGCGTAGGGGATCGACGCGCCTTTCGGGCGCACACCGGCGTGCGAGCTGATGTTGAGCACGCAGCTCGGCCGCTCGGGAGTCGCGCTGCGGCGCAGCGCCGCCTCGGCCTCGGTGATGAGCGTCCAGGGCGCGATCACATTGACCTGGTAGTGGCTGCGCCAGAGGTCGGGGGATGCGCCCGCCAGGTCAGCGTGCGGGACCACCTTGCTGATCGCGGCATTGTTCACCAGCACGTCCAGGCGGCCGTGGCGCTCGAGCACCTGCCGGATCAGCCCGCGCGCCTGCTCGTCGTCGGCCAGGTCGGCGCCGGTGTAGCTGGCGCCCGGGTACTGCGCGGCCAGCGCCAGCCCGCGCGCCCGTGAGGAGCGCGAATGAAAGGCCACCTGAAAGCCGTCGGCCGCCAGGCGCTCGGCAATCGCCGCCCCGATCCCCGAGGTGGACCCGGTGACCAGCGCGACCCGCGATTCGTTCAGGTGACCCCCGCGGCTCAGGCCGGCCGGCCCTGCAGACGCCCGACCGCACGGCCGGCGTCGACCCGCAGCAGTTGCCCGGTCACCTTGCCGGCCGTCAGCAGCCAGACGATGGAATCGGCGACGTCCTCCGGGGTGAGGACCTCGGCCAGTGCGGCGCTGTCCTTGTAGGCCTGGCGGCTGGCCTCGTAGGCATCGCCCAGCCCGGCCTGCAGCCAGCCGGTCTCGATGAACCCGGGCAGCACCGCATTGACCCGCGCCTCGGGGCCCAGGACCCGGGCCAGCGACACGGTGAGGGTGTTCAGCGCGCCCTTGGAGGCGGCATAGGCGATCGACGAGCCCTGGCCTTCCTGGCCGGCGATCGACGACACGTTGACCACCGCGCCGTGCGAGGCGCGCAGCGCGTCCTCACAGGCCCGGACCATCTGGAACACGCCAATGGTGTTGACCGAATAGATGTCGTGGAAGTCCTGCGCCGACAGGCCCGAGAGCTTGCGCGCGGCGACGAACTTGGTGGTGCCGGCGTTGTTGACCAGCATGTCGATGCGACCCCAGCGCGCCATCGCCGCGGCGGCCAGGCGCACGCAGTCGGCGTCATCGGCCACGTTGGCACTCACCACGAACGCATCGGCGCCCAGCGCGCGGCATTGGGCAGCCACCGCTTCGGCGGCCTCGGTGCTCTTGGTGCAGTTGATCAGCACCGACGCGCCGCGGCGGGCCAGCAGCAGCGCGGTGGCCGCGCCGACCCCCGCCGAGGAACCGGTGACGATCGCGCACTTGCCTTTGAGATCCATGGAACTTTCCTTGTCAGTGGGCCGCGTTCATCGCGGCGAGTCCGGCTTCCAGGTCGCCGATCAGGTCGGCGGGCTCCTCGAGTCCGATGTGCACCCGCACCAGCGGGCCGCCGGTCCAGGGCTTGATGTTGCGCAGGCCGTTCAGGCGCGCCGGCACGATGAGGCTCTCATATCCGCCCCAGGAGTAGCCGATCCGGAAGAAGCGGCGCCGCTCGGCGAGCGCCGCCAGCTTGCGCGCCACCACCGCCTCGTCGGCGCCCACCGCGTCGTGGCGCAGCTCGAACGAGAACAGGCCGCTGGAGCCCTGGAAGTCGCGCTGCCACAGCGCGTGCTGCGGATGCGAGGGCAGCGCCGGGTGCAGCACCGCGCCGATCTCGGGCCGCGTGCCCAGCCAGCGCGCCACCTCGAGCGCCGACTGCTGGTGACGCAGCATCCGCACATTGGCGGTGCGCAGACCGCGCAGGATCAGGAAGGCGTCGTCGCCGCCCACGCAGATGCCCATCTGGCGCACCGCGGTGTGCAGCGCCGGCCACAGATCCTCGCGCACCACCACCGCACCCATCAGCACGTCGGCGTGACCGCTCCAGTACTTGGTCAGCGGCAGCAGCGACATGTCGACGCCCCAGTCGAAGGGCCGCGAGAACATCGGCGAGGCCCAGGCGTTGTCGATCATGGTCACGATGCCGTGACGGCGGGCCAGCGCGCACAGCGCCGGCACGTCCTGGATCTCGAAGGTGTAGCTGCCGGGGCTCTCGAGATAGAGCACGCGGGTCGCCGGCTCGATCAGGGCGGCGATGCCCTCGGCGCCCAGCGCCGGGTCGTAGAAGGTGGTGCGCACGCCCATCCGGGCCAGCAGGCCGTTGGCGAAGGTGCGCCCGGGGCCGTAGACCGAATCGGGCATCAGCACATGGTCGCCGGTCTTGACGACCGCCAGCAGCGCCGCGGCGATCGCCGACAGGCCCGAGGGCATCAGTGCGGCGCGGCAGGCATGGCCGTGGCCCTCGATCTCGGCCAGCGCGTCCATCAGCGCGAAGGTGGTCGGGGTGCCGGCAGTGGCGTAGCTGCTGGCATGGCGCTCGCCGGCCACCGCGCGCGCGCCGGTGCCGTAGGCGTCGGCCAGCGTCTCGAAGAAGACCGACGAGGCCCGGTACACCGGCAGGTTCGCGGTGGTGATCGCGGTGTCGAAGGTGCGCGAGACCTCGGTGACGAGGCTGCCCAGCGCCGGGGCTGGGGGAACGGCGGACGGGGCGGCGGTGGGGTCGGGTGCGGTCATCTGCGGATTATAGGAAGGGTTGGCGGCGCCGATGCGGTGTTTTCACCGGGAACCGGTCCTGCCCCCGCCACGGAACCGGTCCTGCGGCCCCCCCCCGGCCCTAGCCGGGCCGTCGCTCGAACGCCGGCAGGTCGTCCGGGATGTGGTGAAACGGCTGGCGGTCGACGGTGAAGATCGCCACCTTGGGCTGGAAGACCGAGGGGTCGTCGAAGGTGCCGACCTTCAGGATGACGGCGCCGGGGCGCTTGGGCGAGCGGGTGCCGATCGCGGTGCCGCAGGTCGGGCAGAACATCCGCGTCACCGCCTGCTCGATGTCGGTGCGGGTGAAGGACCGGGGCTCGCCCTTGACGAACCGGAAGCCCGACTCGGGCATCACCATGATCACATTCGGATTGCCGCCGGTGATGTACTGGCACTCCCGGCAATGGCACTGCAGCGATCCCAGGGGCTCGCCCTCGGCCGTGTAGCGCAGGCCCCCGCAATAGCATCCGCCCTCGATCTTCATCGCTTCCCCCCTGGTGGCGCATCGACGCCGATGCAGCCGGCATCGTAACCGCGATCGGGCGCGGTGGCGCGCGCCAGACCTCAGGCGTCCAGCCGCTCGAGGAAGGTCCGCGCGGCTCGCTCCGACACCACCATCACCAGCGCCATCGAGGCCCGCGTCGCGCCCACGAAGATGCGCCGGATCGCGTCGTCGTCCAGCACCTCGAAATCGACCTCGGTCAGCACCACCGCCGGCGACGATCGCCCCTTGAAGCGAAAGACGGTGTCCAGCGTCACCTCGCCGTCGGTGTGGATCGGCAGCCCCAGCAGGTCGTACTCGCCACTGAAGCGGCGCAGGCGGTGCGGCCCGAGCGCGTCGAAGGGCGTGAGCGCCGAGCCCTCGCGGCCGCGATAGGTCACCACCGACACCATCTCGCGCCGGAACCCCTGGGCGATGCAGTGGGTGATCGCGCGCTTGGTCTGGTCCAGCAGCCCGGCGGTGTCGGCATAGGTCAGGATCTCGCCGCCGACACCGCCCACACCGGTGAGCGGGCTGCCGGCCTGCAGCGCCCGGCGCGGCCCGATCAGCTGGTTGATGCGCGCAAGCACATCGCGCGGCGAGCGGTAGTTGGTGTCGGATCGCAGCGTCGCCCAGCTGCCCGGCAGCGTCACCGGGGCGCGCCCGTAGAGGTTCTGCATCGGGTCTTCCAGCCACCAGAAACGCCCGCCCGGGCGCAGCAGGCGCAACAGCGGATCGACCCAGTGCTGCGCGAAGTCCTGCCCCTCGTCGACCAGGATCTCATCGAACAGCCAGGCCGGGCCGGGCTCGGCGGCGGCGAAGCCCGCCTCCAGCCGGCTGAACGCGTCCGGGTGCGAGAAGTCGGGCACCACCGACTGCGCGCGCAGCACCTGGTCGCACAGCTGGTGATAGGTGAGCACCGTCGATTCGCGCGGCGCGAGCTGGGTCAGGTGGTCGGCCAGCGGCCGGTTGAAGCACAGGTACAGCGACCGGCGGCCCGCGGCGGCCGAATCGCCCAGCGCCGCCAGCGCCAGCTGCGTCTTGCCCGACCCGGCGGTGCCGACCACCCGCAGGCGAAACGGATCGAGCTCGATCTGCCGCCCCCAGGTGGCAAGCCCGCCGGACAGCCGCGAATACAGGGCCTGCACCTGCGAGCAGACCGCCCCCACCTCGGGGACCAGTTCGAGCACCCCTTCAAAGAAGCGGCACAGCGCGGCGGTGGCGACCGGGTCGTCCTCGCCGGCGGCCAGGTCGGTCTGGATGATCGCGGCCAGCTGCGAGCGGCGCGCGGTGTCGACGATGTGGCGCGGCTCGATGCCCGCCATGTGCGGATGGCGCACCGCGTAGTCCGGACAGTAGAGCAGGTAGTCGAGCGCCATGCGCTGGCCGGCGTGGCCCTGGCCGAAGCGCGCCTGCAGGCCCTCCATCGAGCGGGCGATCTGCGCGGCGATCGGTTTTTTCACCGTGCCGTAGATCTTGAGCAGGCCGTCGGCCGACTCCTGCAGGAACCCTGACTTCTGCTCGATGACCATCACCCGCGCATTGGGCGCAATGATGACGAAGTCGACCTCGCCGTAGACGCTGAAGCCGTGCTGCAGCCGCGTCCAGTGCACGCCGTGAAAGACGGTGAAGGTGTCGGGCAGCGCCCGCTCGAGCAGGGCGAGCGTTTCGATCTCGCGCTGCGCCGAGCCGGTGGCGCTCAGCGCCTGCCAGCCGCTGGGGTGGATGACGGCCATGGAAGTCGGAATCCCGCAGAAGGTCGATGCGCCATTGTCCACGATCGGCTTCGTTTGACAGGGGGCGCCGGCTGCGACAGATTCGCCTCTTCGGAAAAGGCCCGCCATGCACCCAGCTCCTGTTCGTCCCTTTGCAGACCCGACCGACAGCCAGTCACGGCGATGAGACTCGATCTCCTGCTGCGCAACGCCACCGTCATCGACGGCACCGGCGCCCCGCGCCGTGAGGCCACGGTGGGCATCCTCGGCGATCGCATCGCCCATGTCGGCGCGCCGGGCGACACCGGCGCCGGCGATCGGCGCGCCACGCGCGAGATCGACCTCGCCGGCCAGGTGCTCGCGCCGGGCTTCATCGACGCCCACACCCACGACGACCGGCTGCTGCTGTCCGATCCGGCAATGGCCTGCAAGATCAGCCAGGGGGTCACCACCGTGATCGCCGGCAACTGCGGCGTGTCGCTCGCCCCGTCGGCGGCCGACGGCCGCGCACCGGTGCCCCCGCTGGACCTGCTCGACGCGAGCGGCGGGTGGTTCCGTTTTGCCCGCTTTGCCGACTATGTCCAGACGCTTGAGAACGCCCCGGCGGCCACCAACGCGGCGCTGCTGATCGGCCACACCGCACTGCGCGCCCGGTTCATGGCGGACCTGCAGCGCCCGGCCAGCGAAGACGAGACCGCGGCGATGCGCGCGGCAGTCGACGAGGCGCTGGCGAGCGGGGCGATCGGCGTGTCCACCGGGCTCTACTACGAACCGGCGGCCGCCGCCACCACCGAGGAAGTGATCGAGGTCTGCCGCCCGCTCACCGCCCACCGGGGCGTGTACTGCACCCACATGCGCGACGAATCCGAGGGCGTGCTCGACTCGATCGACGAGACCCTGCGGATCGGCCGCGCGCTGGGCGTGCCGGTGGTGATCTCGCATCACAAGGTCGCCGGCCGGGCGAATTTCGGCCGCTCGCGCCAGACGCTGCCACGCATCGATGCGGCGATGCGCGAGCAGCCGGTGTGCCTGGACTGCTATCCCTACGCCGCCTCCTCGACCATCCTCACCCACGGTCGCACCCTGATCGCCAGGCGAACGCTGGTGACCTGGTCGGTGCCGCATCCCGAACACGCCGGCCGCGACCTGACCGACATCGCGCAGGCGATGGGCCTGCCGGTCGAGGAAACCGTGCAGCGGCTGCTGCCGGCCGGCGCGATCTACTTCTCGATGGACGAGGACGATGTGCAGCGCATCCTCGCCTACCCGCACACCATGATCGGCTCCGACGGCCTGCCCCATGATGCGCGCCCCCATCCGCGCCTGTGGGGCACCTTCGCCCGGGTGCTGGGCCACTACAGCCGCGACCTGCGACTGTTCCCGCTCGAGACCGCGATCCACAAGATGACCGGACTGACCGCTGCCAATTTCGGTCTTGCCGACCGCGGCGTGATCCGCGAAGGGGCGTTCGCCGACTTCGTGGTGTTCGACCCGGACACGGTCGACGAGGCGGTCACTTTCGACGATCCGATCGCGCCGGCGCGCGGCATCGATCAGGTCTGGGTCAACGGCGCCTGCGTGTGGCGCGACGGCGCCCAGACCGGCGCCCGACCGGGACGCGTGCTGCGCCACCCCGCCGCACGAAGCGACGCCCCCTGAGCGCCACCCCGCCCGGGCCCGCCGGCCCGCCACCCGTGAGCGCGCAGGCCGCGCCGGCGATGCGCCCGCTGCTGGTGCTGTCGGCCTTCACCTTCACCTCGGTGATCGGCGTGCGGGTGACCACCGCGCTGGCGGCGCTGCACGCGGGCCTGTCGCCGGCGCTGATCGGTCCGATGATCGCGCTGTTTGCGCTGATGCCGATGCTGCTGGGGGTGCGGCTGGGCAAGCTCATCGACCGCATCGGGGTGCGCCGGCCGCTGACCGCGGGCGCGCTGCTCGCCGCCCTGGGCGCGGCAGCCTGCGCCGCCTGGCCGCACCCGCTGATGCTGGCGGCGATGGCGGTCATGATCGGGCTGTCGCACCTGGCGTTCTCCCTGGGCACCCAGCACGCGGCCGGCGAACTGGGCGGCCCGGCCCACCGGGCGGCCAACTTCAATCTGCTCACGATGGCGTTTTCCTGTTCCGGGCTGATGGGACCGCCGCTGGCCGGCCTGGTCATCGACCATTTCGGCCACCGCGCCGCCTTCGCCGTCATGTCGGTACTGGCGCTCGCGGTCACGATCGGCTGTCGCCTGTTTCCGTTCGAACGGCATCTGCCGCCGGCCGACGCCCGGGCGGGGGCGGCGGGCGGGTCCACTGACGGCGGGTCAGCCGCTGGCCACGCGACGGCGGGCGGGTCAGGCGCGACACCGGCGCCCGCCCACGCCCCACCGCGCGGCTGGCGCGCCTCGCTGGCCCTGCTGGGCGACACGCGGTTTCGCCAGCTGCTGCTGGCGCTGCTGGTCGTCTCGGCCGCCTGGGAGGCCTTCCAGTTCCTGATTCCCCTGCATGCGCACGCCATCGGACTGAACGCCTCGTCGGTGGGGCTGGCGATCGCCTCGTTCTCGGCCGGTTCGCTCAGCATCCGCCTGCTGATGTCGCGGCTGCTGCCGCGCCTGGGCAGCCACCAGTGGCTGATGCTCGCACTGGGCCTGTGCGTGGCCGGCTACGCCCTGCTGCCGTTCTCCTCGGCGCTGCCGGCGCTCATGGCGATGTCCTTCCTGCTGGGGGTGGGCCCGGGCATCGGCCTGCCGCTGACGATGGCCGCGCTGCACGGCGCCTCGCCCGCTGGCCGCGTCGGCGAGGCCGCCGGCCTGCGCATCACCCTGCAGAGCTTCCAGCAGATCCTGCTGCCGGTGGTGGTCGGGGCGCTCGCCGCCCTGCTCGGGGTGCAGCCGCTGTTCTGGCTGTATTCGGTGGTGGCACTGGCGGTCGCGCTGTCGATCCGGCACGCGCGGTAGGCTCTGCCCCATGCACCCGACTCCGCCCCTGATCACCGGCCAGCAAGGCCCGCTCGACGCCCTGGTGGTGGGCGCCTCCGGCGGCATCGGGCTGGCGCTGGCCCGCGCGCTGGCCGCCCACCCGGGCGTCGCCCGGCTGTTTCCGACGTCACGCCAGGCGCCGGCCAGCGGCCCCCTGGCCGATCTCGCCACCGATCATCCGGGAGTGGTCCACCCGCTGACCCTGGACCTCACCGACGACGACTCGCTGGCCGGGCTGACGCAGCGCCTGCGCGAGGCGCAGGCCCGCCCGCAGCTGGTGATCAACTGCGCGGGCCTGCTGCACGGGCCCGGGCTGCGGCCGGAAAAGAGCCTGGCGGCGCTGCGCCGCGATGCGCTCGCGCAGGCGTTCGCGGTCAACGCGATCGGCCCGGTCCTGCTCGCGCAGGCGGTGGCCCCGCTGCTGCGCCATCGCCTGCCGGCGGTGTTCGCCTCGCTGTCGGCGCGGGTCGGCTCGATCGGCGACAACCGCCTGGGCGGCTGGTACGCCTACCGCGCGGCCAAGGCGGCGCAGAACCAGCTGCTCAAGACCTTTTCGATCGAGCTGCAGCGGCTCAATCCGCAGGCCTGCTGCCTGCTGCTGCACCCGGGCACGGTCGACACCGAACTCTCGCGCCCCTTCCAGGGCTCGGTGGCGCGCGAGCGGCTGTTCAGCGCCGACACCGCCGCCGGCCATCTGCTGGCGGTGATCGCCGCCGCCACGCCGGCCGACAACGGCCGCTTCATCGCCTGGGACGGCCGCGACATCGCCTGGTAGGCGCCGCCCGGGTCGCCCGGCCGCCCTGCCCGGGTCCGCCCTGCCCGGTCCGCGCGTTCCCAGTCCGAATACCGGCCCCCGGTCCGCGCGCGCGTTGTCGGCGGCCGGCCGCATCGGTAGAGTGGCCCGACTGCGGCGCCGACCGCGCGAGGAGACCCGACCATGACCGACACCATCCCGAAAGTGAACCCGATCGGCACCGGCGGCGTGCCCGATACGGCCTGGCTCGCCCGTCAGCCCGCCGAAGCCATCCTCGACCCGGACCGGCCGATCGTCGACGCGCACCACCACCTGTGGGACCGCCCGAAGCACCGCTACCTGCTGCCCGAGCTGCTGGCCGACACCGGCAGTGGCCACCGCATCGTGGCCACCGTCTACATCGACTGCGTGGCCTTCTACCGGGCCGACGAGCCCGCCTGGATGAAGCCGGTGGGCGAAGTCGAGTTCGCCAACGGCGTGGCCGCGATGGCCGCCAGCGGCATCTACGGCCCGACCCGTGCCTGCGCGGCGATCGTCAGCCATGCCAATCTGCTGCGCGGCGCCGCCGTGCGCGAGGTGCTGCAGGCGCAGATCGCCGCCGGCAACGGTCGGTTTCGCGGCATCCGCCACGCCGGCGGCTGGGAAGCGAGCGAGCGGATCAGCAACAGCCACACCAACCCACCGCGCGGCCTGTACGCGATGCCGGCGTTTCGCGAGGGCTTCGCACAGCTCGCCCCGCTCGGACTGTCGTTCGAGGCCTGGCAATACCACCCGCAGTTACCCGAGGTGACCGACCTGGCGCGCGCCTTCCCCGACACCCCGATCATCCTGAATCACGTCGGCGGGCCGCTCGGCGTGGGCCCCTACGCCGGACGCAACGACGAGACCTTCGCCGTCTGGCAGCGCGGCATGACCGAGCTGGCGGGCTGCCCCAATGTGACGGTGAAGCTGGGCGGGCTGGGCATGCGCATCGGCCTCTTCGACCACCATGCCCGCGACACCCCGCCCGATTCGCAGCAGATCGCCGACGCCTGGCGGCCCTGGGTGCAGACCACGATCGAACTGTTCGGCGCGCAGCGCTGCCTGTTCGAGAGCAATTTCCCGGTCGACAAGGTCAGCACCGGCTACGCCACGCTGTGGAACGCGTTCAAGCGGCTGGCCGCCGGCGCGTCCGAGGACGAGAAGACGGCGCTGTTCAGCGGCACCGCGAGCCGGGTCTACCGCATCGGCTAGGGCGTGGCCGCCGGGGCCGGCGAGGGCAGCGCGGGCAGCGAAGACGGCGCCCCCGCCGCCCGGTGCGCCACGAACTGCGCCGGGTCGAACTCGCGGGTCATCCCCCAGTAGTCGAGCAGGCGCCACGGCGAGGTCACCGTCAGGCGGTTGCGCGAATTCTTGTACCAGCTGGTCACCCCCGGATGGGTCCAGACCATGCCGCGCGCCTTCTCGTCGAGGCGCTGGTTGTAGGCATCGTGGACCTCGGGGCGAACCTCGAGCGACTCGACGCCCTGCTCGATCATCAGCCGCAGCGCCTGCATGATGTAGCGCACCTGGCACTCGGAGTGAAAGATGATCGAGCCGCCGTGCGCCAGGTTGGTGTTCGGCCCGTACAGCATGAACAGGTTCGGGTAGGCGGGCGCGGTCATGCCGAGATAGGCGCGCGGGTCGTCCTCGCCCCAGTCGGCGCGAATGCTGTGGCCATCGCGCCCCTGAATCTCGAGCGGCCAGAGCATGCGCGAGGCGGCAAATCCGGTGGCGAAGATGACGACGTCGACCGGATGCACCGTGCCGTCCTTCATCACGATGGCGTCTTCGGTGAAATGCGAGATCGGATCGGTCTCCAGCGTCACGTTCTCGCGCCGCAGCATCCGGTACCAGTGGTTGTCGCGCAGCATGCGCTTGCCGTAGGGCGGATAGGCCGGGATGCACTTGGCCAGCAGCGCCTCGTCGCCGCCGAGCTCGCCGCGCACATAGTCGACGATCATCTCGCGCATCTGGTGGTTGGTCGCGTTCAGCGACTGCGCCGGCTGCGGCCAGTCGGGATCGACATGCAGCGAGGCATGAAAGCCGTCGGAGCTGGCCCAGAACTGCTGGAAGCGCAGCCAGTTGGAGTAGTAGGGCAGGTGCTCGAGCGACCAGGTGTGGCCGGGCGTGACCGGCAGGTGGTAGTTGCGGTTGTTGACCGCCCAGTGCGGGGTGCGCTGGAAGATGCGCAGGTGCCCGACGTCGCCGACGATCGACGGCCCGGCCTGCATGCCGCTGGCGCCGGTGCCGATCATCGCGACCCGCTTGCCCTTCAGGTCGACCCCGGCGTCCCAGTGACCGGTGTGGAAGGCCGGCCCGCGAAAGCGCGACAGCCCCTCGATCGGCGGGATCGCCGGCCGGTTGAGCTGACCCACCGCGGTGATCAGCGCGTTGCACCGGCCGCTGTGCGCGGCGCCGGCGCCATCGCGCCAGCTCACCTGCCAGTCGGCGCACGCCTCGTCGTAGGCCGCGCCGGTGACCTCGACCCCGAAGCGGATGTGCGGGCGCAGGTCGTGCGCGCGCACCACCTCGCGGATGTAGGCCAGGATCTCGTCGCGCCGCGAGAAATGCCGCGTCCAGTGGTTGTTGATGTGAAACGAGTAGGAATAGAAATGGTTGGGCGTGTCGACCGCGCAGCCCGGGTAGCTGTTCTCCAGCCAGGTGCCGCCGACGTCGGCGTTCTTCTCCAGCACCTCGAAGGGAATGCCCAGCTGCTTGAGCCGGATCGCCGCGCACAGCCCGCCCAGGCCGGCCCCGATCACCACCACCTTGAACCCGTCCACCGGCCGGCTCGCCGGATCGCGCTGCCAGTGGACCGCGCGGGTGTCCTCCTCGCCGAAGCTCATCTCCTCGAGCAGCAGCGGGATGTATTCCGGCGGCACCGGCTGGCCGACCCCGGCGCTCATCATCCGCTGCAGCACCTCGGGCGCGGGCCGCGGCGGGGCCGGGCGGTCATGGGCGGCGAAGTCCTGCAGCACCGCGACCAGGCGGTCGCGAACCCGGGCCTTGAGCGGCTCGGGCACCGTCTGCAGGAAGTTCCAGGGGCCCTGTATGTGAGGGGCCACTTCCTCCAGGATGCCCATGTCGCCTGTGAGTTGCACCAGCACCATCAGCATCGGCGCGATGTCGCTCTCGACCAGCGCAGCGCGCAGCCGGGCCTCGTCGTCCACCGCGAGGCGGACGGCGGTGCGGAAATCGGTGGTCATCGGGTACTCCTGGAAAGGGGGAAAACCGCCATCAGACGGTGGTGTAGCCGCCGTCGACCGGCATCGCGGCGCCGGTCATGAACACGGAACGATCCGAGCACAGAAAGACCACCGCCTGGGCGATCTCGTCGGCCAGGCCGAGCCGGCGCATCGGCACCGTTGACAGGATGCTGTCGCCGCGCCGCGCCATCGCCTCGGTGATCATCGGGGTGTCGACATAGCCGGGGCACACCGCATTGACCCGGATGTGCCGGTCGGCGTGGTCGATCGCGGCGGCCCGCGTCAGCCCGATCACACCGTGCTTGGCGACCACATAGGCATTGGAGCCCGGCAGGCCGACCAGCCCGGCGATGGAGCTGGTGTTGACGATCGAGCCGCCACCCAGCGGCTCCATCGCGGCGATCTCGTGCTTCATGCACAGCCACACGCCCGTCAGGTTGACCTCGAGCATGCGGCTCCAGGCCTCCTGCGAGATGTCGCCGATCCGCTGGCCGCCCGCGCCCACGTGCATCGCGGCGATGCCGGCGTTGTTGTAGGCGCAGTCCAGCCGCCCGTAGGCACTGAGCACCGCGGCGACCATCGCCTGCACCTGATCGGGCCGGGTCACGTCGCAGTCCACCGCCTGCGCCTGCCCGCCGGCGGCCTGAATGAGCGCGACGGTCTGCGCCGCCCCGGCGCCCGGCAGATCGGCGACGGTGACCCGCGCGCCTTCACCGGCCATCGCCAGGCAGGTGGCGCGCCCGATGCCCGATCCCCCGCCGGTGACCAGTGCGGACTTGCCCTGCAGCAGACCGCTCACGACGCGGCTCGCGCGGCGCGGTGGTGCGCCCCGGCACCGGTCGGCAGGCCAGGGAAGGAACGCGGGGGCAGGGTCATGGCGGTCTCCGATCGGAAGCCCGGAAGGGGCGGCCCACCGATCTTACGGTCGCCCCGCAGGCGTGTCGAAGCCGGCCGGCCGGGAATCGGTCCGCGCGCGCGCTGCGCCTCACCCTTGGGCTAAGATCATCGCCTTTCCGGCACCCGGCAGGCCCCCCGGCCCTTACCACCATGAAACGCAGTTCCGCCCGCATGGATCGGGTCGATACCCCGATCATCCCCACCATCGCCGCGCTGGTGCGCGACAACCCCGGCACCATCTCGCTGGGCCAGGGCGTCGTGAGCTACGGCCCGCCCGCCGACGCGGTGGCGGCGCTGCCCGGCCTGATGGCCGATGTCCAGCTCAACAAGTACCAGGCGGTCAGCGGCTACGGGCCCCTGGTCGAGGAGATCCAGGCCAAGCTCGCCCGCGAGAACGGCATCGTGACCGGCGACCAGGCCCGGATCATGGTCACCGCCGGCAGCAACATGGCCTTCCTCAATGCGGTGCTGGCGGTGGCCGACCCGGGCGACGAGTTCATCCTGCCGACGCCGTTCTATTTCAACCAGGAAATGGCGATCCGCATGGGCGGCTGCGTGCCGGTGCCGGTGCCCACGCGCGACGACTGGCAGCTCGATGTGGCGGCGCTGGCCGCGGCGATCACCCCGCGCACCCGCGCCATCGTCACCGTGTCGCCGAACAACCCGACCGGCGCGGTCTATCCGGAGGCCGACCTGCAGGCGGTCAACGCGCTGTGCGCCAGCCGCGGGATCTACCACTTCAGCGACGAGGCCTACGAGTACTTCACCTACGACGAGGCGCGGCACTTCTCGCCGGGCTCGATCGCCGGCGCGCACGCCCACACCCTGTCGTTCTTTTCCTTCTCGAAGAACTACGGGATGGCGAGCTGGCGGGTCGGCTACCTGGTGTATCCGGCCGACCTGTTCGATGCGATGAACAAGGTGCAGGACACCAACCTGATCTGTGCGCCGGTGGCCTCGCAGCTGCTCGCCCTGCAGGCGCTGCGCCAGGGCCGCGCGATGGTCGAGCCGCGCGTCGCCGATCTGGCGCGGGTGCGGGCCTCGGTGCACGAGGCGCTGTCGGGGCTGGGCGATCTGGCGCAGTTCCCGCGCACCCAGGGCGCGTTCTATGTGCTGATGAAACTGCCCGGGGTGCCCGATGCGCTCGCCTTCAACCGGGCGATGACCGAGCGCCACCGCGTGGCGACGATTCCCGGCTTCGCCTTCGGGCTGACCGACACGCGCACCGCCAACTACCAGCGGCTGTCGTACGGCGCGCTGGACGCGGCCACGGTGGCCGAGGGGGTGCAGCGGTATGTGGCAGCGGTGAAGGACTGGTATCAGCGCCAGGCGCCCTGAAACGGATGACGTGAAGAATCCGGACGCGGCACTTTGCCTGAGTCCCCAAGCGGCGCTATGTTAGGAACCATGACCCCACCCGCGCCCCAGTACCAGAACGACTTTCGTGCCGTGTCCTACCCGCTGCGCCTGTACAGCGGCGAAGACGCCCTCGAGCAGTTGCCCGTCGAACTCAAGCGCCACGGCGCCAAGCGCGCCTTCATCGTCTGCGGCCGCACGGTGTCGCGCAGCCTGGGCCTGATCGCCCGCATCCGCGCCATTCTTGGCGCAGACTGCGCCGGCGTGTTCGACGAAATGGACAAGGACACCACGCTCGATGCCGTGGTGCGCGCGGCCCGGGCCGCGAAGGACGCGAACGCCGACCTGCTCGTCAGCGTGGGCGCGGGCAGCGTCACGCAGGGCGCCCGGGTGGTCGCCATCCTGATGGCCGAGAGCGCGCCCATCGATACCCTGATCACCCAGTATCCCGCGCACGGCGCCGCCATCAGCCCGAAGCTGATGGCGCCCAAGGTGCCGATCATCAATGTGCTCACCGCCGCCACCAGCGCGCAGAACCGCGCAGGCTCGGCGGTGAAGGATCCATCGCGCGGGCACCGCATGGAGTTCTTCGACCCCAAGACCCGGCCGGTGGCCCTCTTCTGGGACTCGGAGGCGCTGATGACGGCGCCGGTGTCGCTGGTGCGCACGACCAGCGCCTCGGTGTACTGGCGCTCGGTGGTGAACCTGGGCGCGCCGCAGACCTCGCCCTTGTGCGAAGGCGACCGCCTGCAGTCCTTCCGGCTCGCGCAGTTCGCGCTCTCGCGGGTGGACGATACCCGCGATCCGGGCCCACGCATCGCCGCCTGCGCGGCGTCGTTCCTGCAGAACCGCGAAGCCGACGACGGTGGCGGACCGATCGGCACCCACTGGGTGAGCCGCGTGGTCTACGGCTTTGCCACCGGCCTCTTCCAGCTCCACCCCCAGGTGGGGCAGGGCGAGGCCAACACCGCACTCACCCCGATGGTGGTGCGTCGGCTCGGCCCGCGCGATCCGCAGGCCATGGCGAAGATGGCCCAGGGCCTGGGGGTGTGGCAGCCCGACGAGTCAGTGGCGCTCGCCCCCGAGCGTGCCGCCGCCGAGCTCGAGCGGGTCTTTCAGGCCGCGGGGCTGCCCACCCGAATCTCGCAGCTCGACATCCCGCGCGAAAGCCTGCCGGCGGTGATGGCGCACTCGCTGAAGAACTTCAACGCCGATCCGAAGCGCGAGTTCCTGAAGGAGCAGGCGATGCTCGCCGAGCTCATCCAGGACTGCTGGTAAGCACGCGCGCCGGCCGGCGCCGCGACAATGCCGGCTCCCTTGTGGATCCCGACCCGGAGCTCCTCCATGACACGCCTTGTGATCGCCAGCCAGTTCGGCGAAGAGTTCGACGGCTGGCTGCGCGCCGCGCGGCCGGATGTCGAGGTCGTTTCCCTGCCACCGGTGCTCGATGCGCCCCTGCCGCCGCAGGCGTCGGTGCTGCTGGCCGTGGCGGTGTCGGCCGAGGTGCGCGCGCGCCCCGAGCCGGCCGGCTGGCCCTACGGGCTGCGCTGGGTGCAGCTGAACTCCACCGGCTTCAACAACTATCCGCCGTGGATGCTGCGCGGGCCGCTGGTCACGAGCGCTCACAGCACCTCTTCCGAGACCATCGCCGACTGGGTGCTGGCCTGCGTGCTGCAGCGCGCGCTGCGCCTGCCCGAGCGGCGCGCGCGCTCGCGTCAGGAGTGGCGACGCACACCGGCCCCCGCGCTGGCGGGCAGCACGCTCGGGCTGTTCGGATTCGGCGGCATCGGTCAGGCGCTCGCGCGGCGCGCGCTGGCACTGGGCCTGCGGGTGCGGGCGACGCGGCGCCAGCCCGGTGCGCTGGGCATGGACGGCGTGCAGCAGGCCGAGGGCCTCGAGGATCTGATGGCCTCCAGCGACCACCTCGCGCTCGTCGCGCCCGGCACCGAGGCCACGCGTCATGTGGTCAACGCGCACACGCTGGCGCTCGCGCGCCCGGGCCTTCATCTGATCAACGTGGCGCGCGGCAGCCTCATCGACCAGCAGGCCCTGATCGAGGCGCTCGATGCCGGGCGGCTGAGCTGGGCGAGCCTGGACGTGACCGAGCCCGAGCCCTTGCCCGAGGGCCATCCGCTCTACGCCCATCCGAAGGTGTTCCTCACGCCGCACACCTGCGCGATCAGCCCGCAGGTCCGCCAGGCGGTGTTCGCCAAGTTCATGCGCAGCCTGAAGGCCTGGGAAAACGGGGGGCTGCCCGAGGATCCCGTCGATCTCGACCGCGGCTACTGACGCGCGCCCCCCCGCCCGGTGCCCCGCGTGCCTCAGCCGCGACCCACAAAAGGCATCTTCGTGGCCATCACCGTCATGAACAGCACGTTCGACTCCAGCGGCAGGCCGGCCATGTGCAGCACCGACTGCGCGACATGGTCGACGTCCATGCGCGGCTCGACCCGCATGCTGCCATCGGGCTGCAGCACGCCGTTGGCCATCCGCTCGGTCATCTCGGTGACCGCATTGCCGATGTCGATCTGGCCGACCGCGATGTCGTACTTGCGACCGTCGAGCGCGCCGGCCCGGGTCAGTCCGCTCACCCCGTGCTTGGTCGAGGTGTAGGGCGCCGAATTGGGGCGCGGCGCGTAGGCCGAGATCGAGCCGTTGTTGACGATGCGCCCGCCGCGCGGCGTCTGGTTCTTCATCAGCCGGAAAGCCTGCTGCATGCACAGGAAGGTACCGGTCAGGTTGGCGTTGACCACCGTCATCCACTGTTCGTAAGTCAGGTCTTCCAGCAGCACCGGCGGCGCACCGGTGCCGGCGTTGTTGAACAGGAAGTCGAGGCGCCCGAAGCGTGCCTGCGTCGCATCGAACAGGGCCCGCACCGAGTCGGGCCGTCCGATGTCGGCCGGGACCGCCAGGGCCGAGCCGCCGTTGGCGCCGGCCGCGGCGACCGTGGCCGCCAGCGCATCGGCGCGGCGCCCGGCCAGCACGACCTTCCAGCCGGCGTTCAGGAAAGCCAGCGCGGTGGCGCGACCCACTCCGCTGCCGGCGCCGGTGATCAGTGCCACCTGGTTGTCTGTGCTCATGTCGATTGCCTCCGAATCTGGGTTGCGCGAGCTTACCTGAGCGGGCGTTCCGGTTCTTCCGATGGGCCCCTGTTCAGGGACGCCCGAGGAACAGGTAGACCGCGCTGCCGCCGTGCCGGGCATGGCCCACGCCCAGGTAGACCGGACCGATCCCGGTGTTGGCGCCGACGAACACGCTGGCGCCCGTCACCCAGCTGGCATCGGCCTGTGGCACCACCGGCTGGCTGACGCGCCCGACCTCCAGGGACATACCCGCATACAGGCCGCTGCCGAACGGCTTGGGCAGGGACATGACCTGGTTGTAGTACATGAGCCGGCCGTACTGAACCTGGGAGCCGAGCAGCTGATTGATCTGCAGGCCCGACAGGTTCAGGAATCCGCCCAGGCTGAAGCTGTCGGTGGGCGGCAACCGGGAGTTGGGGCTGTAACCCAGCTTGAGCAGCGCGCTCAACGTGTGCGAGCCGCGGCTGCCCACCTGCTGGGCCACCAGCTCGGCCCGGTTGTAATGCGCCGAGCCGCCCATGGCCTCGCGCGCCGCAAAGCCGCTGACATCGAGCGCCCAGCCGGCGCGCGGGAAGTCGATGGCATCGAGCCGGTCGACGCTCAGCCCGCCGGTGAAGCCGGCGAACCGCTCGGTCTCCGAGTCGAGCAGCGGCAGGCCGATTCGCAACTCGTTGGTGCGCTGGCCGCGCACGACCCCGGCGCGCAGGTCGAGCAGCTTGCCCTGGGCGCCCAGCATCAGCTCGATGCGCGTGGTCTTGACCGAATAGTCGGAGATGCGCAGCCGGTCGATGAACAGGCTCAGCGGCCGGGAGTCGGCCATCAGGCGGGCCGCCAGGTACACGCTGCCATCGGGCGACAGGGGCTGGAAGAACTGGGTGCCCAGCCGCGAGGCGTGTCCGATCTGGGCGATCGAGTTCCACTCCGCGCCGAGCGAATTGACCCAGGTGCGGTTGTAGCCGAAGGCCAGGTTGAACAGCGAGTTCGCGTTCGAATCGGCCGCCGCCCCGAAGCCGAAGCGCAGGTAATTCGGGCCCAGCGATTTTTCCTGCGGGCGCAGCCACAGCACGCTGGCGCCCTGGTCATTGATCAGCCGATAGTCGATCTGCGAGAAGTCGCCGCTGGCCATCAGCCGGGAAAGATCGCCCCGCAGCGCCTCGCGGTTCAGCGACTGGCCTTCTTTCTGCCCGGTGATCTGGGCCTCGATGACCGTTGGATTGACGAAGCGGGTCGGTGCGATCCGGACCGCGTCGACCCGCTCCTGACCCTGCGACCACTGCCGACGCGCCGCGTCCCAGCGCTGATAGTCGGCCGGCGCCAGCGCCAGCGCGGCGAGCGCGGGTGCGCTGGCCATCGCAGCCTGCTCACCCGCCGGAATCGCGGCCACGCCGCTGGCGAAATCACTGGACCCCAGCTTGCCCAGTTCGGGCAGGATCAGCACATCGCGCGGGCGGATCTCGGCCAACGAGCGGCGCACGTTCTCCTCGATCAGGATGTTGACCATCTGCGCCGCCACCCCGAGCAGGGACTGCATTTCGTCCTCGCGCAGCAGCGGGCTGCCGATGTTCACCGCGATCACCACATCGGCGCACAGGTTGCGCACCACATCGACCGGCAGGTTGCGGGTGAGCCCGCCGTCGACCAGCAGGCGTCCGGCCTCGCGCACCGGGGCGAACGCCGAGGGCACCGACATGCTGGCGCGCACCGCCCGCACCAGGCTGCCTTCGCGCTGCGCCACCATCTCGCCGCTGGCCAGGTCGGTGGCGATGGCGCGAAAGGGCATCGCCAGACGGTCGAAGCTGGGCAGCACCGTGCTCACGCCGAGCAGGTCATGCAGGAACAGTTCGATCTTGTGCCCGGCGACCAGGCCTTCGGGCGCGCGCAGGGCGAGGTCGTCGCCCAGACCGAAGGTCATGCCGAGCTGAAACGGCCGGTCGTCGTTCTTGCGTCGATAGCTCTGGTCGGTGCGGTCGACGCCGTCGGCGAAGATGTCGCTCCAGTCGACGCGGCGCAGCCGGGCCTCGATCTCGTCGGGCGTCAGGCCCACCGCATAGGCCGCCGCCACCGCCGAGCCGGCACTGGTGCCGGCGATGCAGTCGATCGGCACCCGCAGCCGCTCGAGCGCGCGCAGGATGCCGACATGCGAGAACCCGCGCGCGCCGCCGCCCGACAGGGCCAGGCCGATGCGCGGGCGCGGGGGGGCGGCGGGGGCCGAAGACGCGGCGGGGGAAACCGCAACCGGCAAAGCAGCAGCGGGCGCCGGCAGGCCCGCGGCGCCCGCCGACATCGCCAGCGTGGATGCCAGGGTCGCTGTCAGGGTGGCTGCCAGGAGGGCGGGCAGGCTGCGCCGCAAGCGTCGCAAGGGCTGCCCGACGCACAGTGCGCGAACGCCGCAGAAAGAGAGTTCGATCATGAAAGGGGAAGCTCGAGAGTGCCCGCCGCACCACGTCCCGAGGCAGGACGGCCGGCGGCGCGAGCCTCCGATGATAGGGGAAACCGGCCCGGCCACGGGCCCGGAACAGGACCGCCCGCCAGCCCTCGCGGGGGAATTCGCGCGGGTATCATCGACCGCGCAACACTTGGCTTCCGACCCTCCCGATCCCCGCGCCCCCCCGGCCCGCCGAACCCCGGCCCCGCCGTTCCAGGAATCCGCCATGACCACCAAAGCCCGCAAGAAGCCCGACGAACTGCGCAGCCACCGCTGGTACGGCGTGAACGACATGCGCTCGTTCGGCCACCGCTCGCGCACCGCCCAGATGGGCTATCACCGCTCCGACTACGCCGGCAAACCGGTGATCGCGATCATCAACACCTGGAGCGACATCAACCCCTGCCACAGCCACTTCCGCCAGCGCGCCGAGGAGGTCAAGCGCGGCATCTGGCAGGCCGGCGGATTCCCGGTCGAGATGCCGGCGATCTCGCTGTCCGAGCCGTTCCAGAAGCCCACCACCATGCTCTACCGCAACCTGCTGGCGATGGAGACCGAGGAACTGCTGCGCTCCTACCCGGCCGACGGCTGCGTGCTGATGGGCGGCTGCGACAAGACCACCCCGGCGCTGGTGATGGGCGCGCTGTCGATGAACCTGCCGTCGATCTTCGTGCCGGCCGGGCCGATGCTGCGCGGCGACTTCAAGGGCCAGTTCCTGGGCAGCGGCAGCGACACCTGGAAGTACTGGGCCGAGCTGCGCGCCGGCAACATCACCGAGGACGACTGGCGGGGCGTCGAGGAAGGCATCGCGCGCTCGCCCGGTCACTGCATGACGATGGGCACCGCCTCGACCATGACCAGCGCGACCGAGGCGATGGGCCTCACCCTGCCGGGCGCCGCGTCGATTCCGGCTCCCGATTCGCGCCATTCGCAGATGGCCACGCTGTCGGGCAAGCGCATCGTCGACATGGTCTGGGAGGACCTGTGCATCCGCGACATCGTCGACGCGCGCGCGATCGACAACGCCGTCACCACCGTGCTGGCGCTGGGCGGATCGACGAACGCGATCGTCCACCTGATCGCGCTGGCGCGGCGCGCCGGCGTCGACCTGGATCTGGCGCGCTTCGATGCGCTGGCCCGGCGCACCCCGGTGCTGGCCGACATCCGGCCCACCGGCCGCTTCCTGATGGAGGACTTCTATTACGCCGGCGGGCTGCGCGGCCTGATGTCGCGCCTGACCGACCTGCTCGACACCACCGTGCCCACCGTCAACGGCCGCACGCTGGGCGAGAACCTGGACGGCAGCCAGGTCCACCAGGACGAGGTGATCCGCCCGCGCACCCGGCCGCTGGTGCCCAACGACGGGCTGGCGGTGCTGCACGGCAACCTCGCGCCCGACGGCGCGGTGATCAAGCCGGCGGCCATGGAGGCACACCTGCACCGCCATTGCGGCCCGGCGGTGGTGTTTCGCGACTACAACGACATGGCCGCGCGCATCGACGATCCGGCGCTGCCGGTCACCCGCGACTCGGTCATCGTGCTGCAAAGCGCCGGCCCCCAGGGCGCCCCCGGCATGCCGGAGTGGGGCCAGCTGCCGATCCCGAAGAAGCTGCTGCAGCAAGGCGTGCGCGACATGCTGCGGATCTCGGATGCCCGCATGAGCGGCACGAGCTATGGCGCCTGCGTGCTGCATGTGGCGCCCGAATCGCACATCGGCGGCCCGCTGGCGCTGGTGCGCGACGGCGACCTGATCGAACTCGATGTGGCGGCCCGCCGCCTGGAACTGAAAGTGCCGGCCGACGAACTGGCGGCCCGCCGCGCTGCCTGGACCGCGCCGGCGGCGCACTATCAGCGCGGCTTCGGGGCGCTCTATCTGAAGCATGTGAAGCAGGCCAATGAAGGCTGCGATTTCGATTTCCTCGAGCACGGCGCCGGCACCGCCGACCCGGAAATCCACTAGCGCCGTCACGGGTCTGACACGAATTCGACATTCGTCCGCAACAATCGACTTTCATCCTATCGCGGCCGGCGTCGTGCCGGTGCACCCCTGTCCGGCCGGCGACATCCTCGCCCGAGCCAGACAGCGCAACACAGGATGATTCGCATGTCGGACAAGCTCGATACCAACCACAACCCGTCGACCCATGAACACTTCCAGGACGTCCTGGCGCGTTCGCTGAGCAACCCCTCGCGGCGCGGCGTGATCCGTGGCGGTTTCGGCCTGGCCGCGCTGAGCACCCTTCCCTTCGTGAGCGCCTGCGGCAGCAGCGACGGCGGCAGCGATGCGGTCGCGCTGGGCTTCACCCCCACCGAGAAAAGCCTGCTCGACAACGTGGTCCTGCCGGCCGGCTACAGCTACACCGTGCTGCACGCCACCGGCGACCGGCTGGTGTCGAGCATCGGCGCCTATTCGAACAAGGGCACCGACACCGACGACTGGTCGATGCGCGTCGGCGACCACCACGACGGCATGGACCTGTTCTTCATCGGCGGTAACGGCAAGTTCACCACGCAGGACACCGGGCGCGCGGTGCTGGCAGTGAACCATGAGAGCTCGGCCGATGCGCATTTCTTCAACCTCGCCGGCCAGACGTCCAACGGCGTGACCGGCAAGAAGTTCAGCCAGTTCGGCGACTGGGATCTGGGCAACCGCCCGGCGGCCGAAGTGCTCAAGGAAATCAACCACCACGGCGTGAGCCTGGCCGAAGTGACCCGCACCGGCAACGCCTGGCGGATGGTGATCGACTCGCCCTACAACCGCCGCGTGACCGCCCAGACCCCGGTGCGCATCGCCGGCCCGGCCGCGCATCTGGCCGACATCAAGGCCCTGATGGCGACCCGATTCGACCGCACCGGCGCGACCGCCCGCGGCACGCTGAACAACTGCGGCCACGGCATCACCCCCTGGGGCACCTATCTGGCCTGCGAGGAAAACTGGGCCGCGTACTTCAGCATGCCCAAGGGCTCCAATGCGGTGGACGCGAAGCTGGCGGCGTCGCGCGCCCGCTACGGCGTGGCCAGCACCCCGCTCGCGGCCACCGCCACTACCGGCTCGGGTCAGGGCTGGCACACCCCGGACGCGAACGACGACCGCTTCGCGCGCTGGAATGTCTCGGCCGTCGCCGCGACCGCGGCCGACGACTTCCGCAATGAACCCAACACCTTCGGCTACAACGTCGAAATCGACCCGCTGAGCAACACCCAGTCGGTCAAGCGCGTGGCGATGGGCCGCTTCGCCCACGAAGCCGCAGTCTGCGGCCTGCCGGTCGCCGGCAAACCGCTGGCCTTCTACATGGGCTGCGATTCGCGCAATGAGTACATCTACAAGTTCGTGAGCGCCGCGAACTGGGACCCGGCCGACGTCGGCGGCGGGGTGAGTGTGGGCGACAAATACCTCAACGAAGGCAAGCTGTACGCGGCGAAGTTCAATGCCGACGGCACCGGCGCCTGGCTGGAACTGAGCATCGCCAACCCCCTGGTCCGCGACTACACCGGCTATGCCTTCGCCAACCAGGGCGACGTGCTGGTCAATGCGCGACACGCCGCCACGGCGCTGGGCGCCACCCGGATGGACCGCCCGGAGTGGGGCGCGGTGAACCCGGCCAACGGCGAGATCTACTTCGCCCTGACCAACAACAGCAACGCCAACCGCACCCCGACCAAGGTCGACGCGGTCAACCCGCGCGCCTATGCCGACGTCGACGGCAAGAAGGGCTCGGGCAACCCCAACGGCCACATCCTCCGCTTCCGGGAAACGGGCGGTCTGTCGACTGCCTCTACCTGCGTGTGGGACATCTTCCTGTTCGGCGCGGAAGAGGACGCGGGCGACGCCAATGTGTCCAAGCTCACCGCCAAGAATTCATTCTCGTCGCCCGACGGCCTGTGGTTCAGCAAGTCGACCGGCATCTGCTGGATCCAGACCGACGACGGCGCGATGACCGATGAGACGAACTGCATGCTGCTGGCCGCGATTCCGGGCACGGTGGGCGATGGCGGCAAGGTCACCGTGAACAACAGCATGACGGTGAGCGGCACGGTGGTCACCGGTACCCAGGAGACCTTCGTGGGCGCGGCGCTCGGCGAGGCGAAGCTGCGCCGCTTCCTGGTGGCGCCCAAGGGCGCCGAAGTGACCGGCCTGACCGAGTCGCCCGACGGCAAGACGATGTTCGTGTGCATCCAGCATCCGGGCGAGAACACCCCGGCGCTGGGCACCGCCAGCGAGTTCACGTTCGAGAGCCAGTGGCCCGGCAACACCGGCTACGGGGTGACCGGACGGCCGCGCTCGGCCACCATCGTGATCACCCGCACCGACGGCGGCAAGATCGGGGTCTGAGGCATACCGGCCCGATCAGCTGATCGGGCCGTTGAAGGCATCGAACGGGCCGCTGGGCGGCTGGGCGCATGAACCGCCCGGCGGCCTGGCGGCCTGTTCGTTTCAGCCGCGGGCAGGCGCAATGGCCTGTTTCGGCCGCCCCCGGGCGGCACAGCCCGGCACCGTCAGGCGCGCACGAACGCCAGCGCTGCTGCGCCACGGATCGGCGGAAGACGCGAAGACAAGTCTGAGAAGTCTGACAAGAGGGTGGCGCGCCCGGCTGGGATCGAACCAGCGACCCCTGGCTTCGGAGGCCAGTACTCTATCCACTGAGCTACGGGCGCCTGTGTGGCCGGCGCATCTGAATCACGACGCCGGCAGGGGAGACGACAAGAATACCCCGTTTTCGCGACGCAGTCCACGCGGCGGGCTCATGGGGACTGCGTTTTCCATTAGAATTCAAGGCTTTGATCACTGCGGCCAACTTGGGAATAGCGCATGAGCTCAGGCGAAGAAGAAAGCTTCATCAAGACACCTAAACAGCTGATCACCGTGGTGGTCCTGTCCTTCGTGGTGCCCATCCTCATCATCGTGTTGCTGGTCAAGTATGTCGGCGCGGGCGACCGCGGCGGCTCGGGCAATCAGGCCCTGACGGCCGAAGCCACCGAGGCGCGCATCCAGCCGGTGGCCCGCTTCGAGCTGAAGGGCGCCGCCGGAGCCAAGGCGCTGCGCGCGGGTGAAGAGGTCTACAAGGCCCAGTGCTCGGCCTGCCACGAGGTCGGTGCGGCCGGTGCACCCAAGCTCGGCGATGCCGGTGCCTGGGCCGCCCGCCTCAAGACCGGCTACGAGGCGCTGCTGACCTCGGCGCTCAAGGGCAAGGGCGCGATGGCCGCGCAGGCCGGCGGAGAATACGAGGACCTCGAGATCGGCCGCGCGGTGGTGCACATGGCCAATGCGGCCGGGGCCAAGTTCGCCGAGCCCAAGGCGCCGGCTGCCGCCGAAGCGCCGGCCGCTGCGCCGGGCGCTGCCCCTGCCATGCCGGCAGCCGCCCCCGCCAGCAAGTAAGACGGCCCGCTGCCGCGCCCCGGCCGGCAGCGCCGGCAGCCCGCTCGGTCCGGCAGCCCGCTCGGTCCGGCAGCCCCTCGGTCCGGCAACCCCTCGGTCCGGCAGCCCTTTCCCGGCCGGGCTTACTTGCCCGGTTTGCCCGCCCCGGCCAGCAAGGCGCGCAGCTGCGACAGCCGCTCGCGCGCGTCCCCCTGGTCGGTTTTCCGGGCGGCGGGCGACGCCTGCAGCTGCATCTCCCCCAGGAAGCGCGACGGCTCCCGCCGCAACAGGTCGCGGGCCCGCTTGCGTGAGCCGCACCAGGTCAGCGTCAGGCTGCGCTTGGCGCGGGTGACCGCCACATACATCAGGCGCCGCTCCTCCTCGACCCGCACCCGCTGCGCGAGTGCATCGGCGCTTTCCGGGACGCCGGGCGCACCGGGCTCGCCGGTGCCCGGTTCGTCGATCTCCAGCCCGCCCAGGTGCGGCATCATGCCCTCCTCGCAGCCGACGATGAACACATGGGCGAACTCCAGGCCCTTGGCGGCATGGACGGTGGACAGGCTCACCGCGTCCTGACTGTCGTCGCGGCGATCGAGCTGCGAGAGCAGCGCCACCGTCTGCGCCAGCTGCACCAGGTTCGCGCCATCCTCCTCGGCGCGCTTCTTGAGCCAGTCGACGAAATCGGTGACGTTGCCCCAGCGCTGCGCGGCCTGCTTCTCGTCGCCCGACTCATAGAGCCAGGCGTGATAGCCGATCGCCTCGATCAGGTCGTCCAGGACCTGGGCGGCGGGCTCGCGGGCGGCGCGCGCGCCGATGCGGTTGATGAACTCGCCGAACTCGCGCATCGGTTCGCGCTGGCGAGCCGGCAACCGGCTCTCGAACCCGGCTTCGAAAAGCGCGGCGAACATCGACACCTGGCGCTGGCCGGCGTACTCGCCCAGCGCCGCCAGCGTCGCGGTACCGACGCCGCGCCGCGGCGTGGTGATCGCCCGGATGAAGGCCGGATCGTCGTCGTCGTTGGCCAGCAGGCGCAGATAGGCCAGCAGATCGCGAATCTCGGCGCGCTCGAAGAAGCTCTGGCCGCCCGACAGCACATAGGGAATGCGCTCCTTGCGCAGCGCCTGCTCGAGCACCCGCGCCTGGTAGTTGCCGCGATACAGGATCGCGTAGTCGGCGTACTGGCCCCGGCGCTCGAACTTGCTGGCGCTGAGGCGGGCCACCACCGACTCGGCCTCCTGTTCGTCGTTCTCGCAGGCGACCACCGTCAGCGGGTCGCCGGCGCCCAGCTCCGACCACAGCGTCTTTTCATGCAGCTTCGGGTTGTGCGCGATCAGCCGGTTGGCCGCCTGCAGGATGTTGGCGCTGGAACGGTAGTTCTGCTCGAGCTTGATGACCCGCAATTCAGGATAGTCTTTGCCCAAACGGTCGAGATTCTCGAGCGTGGCACCGCGCCAGCCGTAGATCGACTGGTCGTCGTCGCCCACCGCGGTGAAGGCGGCGCGCGGCCCGGCCAGCAGGCGCAGCAGCTCGTACTGGCTGGCGTTGGTGTCCTGGTACTCGTCGACCAGCAGGTAGCGCAGCTTTTCGCGCCAGCGCTGCGCGGCCCCCGCATCCTCGCGCAGCAGCTTCACCGGCAGGCGGATCAGGTCATCGAAATCGACCGCCTGATAGGCCGCCAGCGTCGCGGCGTAATCGCGATAGGCGAGCGCGATCATCTGCTCGGTCTGGTCGGCGGCCAGCCCGAGCGCCGCGGCCGGCTCGACCATCGCGTTCTTCCACAGCGAGATGCGGGTCTGGGCGGCGCGCAGCAGCTTGCGGTCGGTGGTGGCCAGCGCCTGTTGCAGGATGCCGCCCGAGTCATCGGCATCCAGGATCGAGAAGGCGGGTTTGAGGCCCAGCGCGCGCGCCTCGCTGCGCACGATCTGCACACCCAGCGAATGAAAGGTGCTCACCAGCGGGCGCTGCCGCTCGGGCAGCTTCACCAGTGCGCCCAGGCGCTCCTGCATCTCCTGGGCCGCCTTGTTGGTGAAGGTGATCGCGGCAATCGACGAGGCCTGCACGCCGCTGTCGACCAGGTGCGCGATCTTGTGGGTGATCACCCGCGTCTTGCCGCTGCCGGCGCCCGCAATGACCAGGCACGGACCGTCGAGATAGCGGATCGCCTCGCGCTGGGCGGGATTCAGGGGGGTGGACACAGGGGGGGGGTGAAAACGTCAGATCTCGATGGGATCGACCTCGATCTGCCAGCGCACCGCGCCCTTGAGGCCGGCGACGCCCGGCAGCCACGCATCCAGAAACGCGTGCAGGGCCTTGCGGGAGGCGGATTCTAGCAGCAGCTGCGCGCGCTCCCGGCCGGCCAGCCGCGCCATCGGCATCGGCACCGGATCAAACAGGGTCACCCGCTCGGACACCGGCGCGGCGGCCTGGCGGGCGCGGGCAAGAAAATCGAGCGCGGTCTCGAGCTTGACCGCCTCGACCCGCAGCAGCGCCTGAAAGACGAAGGGCGGCAGGGCGGCGGCCTCGCGCTCGGCGAGCTGCGAGTTGGCGAAGGCGGCGAAATCGTAGCGCGCCAGCGCATCGAAAAGCGGGTGGTGGGGAAAGCGCGTCTGCACCACCACCTCGCTGTGGCCACCGGCCCGACCCGCACGCCCGGCCACCTGCATCAGCACCGCGAACAGCCGCTCGGGGGCCCGGAAATCGGCGGAATACAGGCCGCTGTCGGCATCGACCACCACCACGCACGACAGGCGCCGGAAATCATGGCCCTTGGCCAGCATCTGGGTGCCGACCAGCAGGTCGATCTCGCCGCGATGGGCGGCCTGCAGCACCTCGCGGGCCGCGCCCCGATGACGCGCGACGTCGCGGTCGAGCCGGGCGATGCGGGCTGCCGGAAAGAGCTCGCGCAGCCCGTCCTCGAGCCGCTGGGTGCCGCGTCCCAGCGGCGTCAGGTCGATGTTGCCGCAGCCCGGACAGGCCCGCGGCACCGGCTCCTGGGCGCCGCAGTGGTGGCACAGCAGGCGGTAGCGCTCGGCGGGCCCGGCCGACGCCTGGCGGTGCAGCACCCGGAACGCGGCGCAGTGCTCGCAGGCGCTCAGCCAGCCGCAGGCATCGCAGTTGAGCACCGGCGCGAAGCCGCGCCGGTTCATGAAGACCAGCGCCTGCTCGCCCAGCCCCAGGGCGCGTTCGATCGCCTGCCGGGTCTCGGGGGTCAGGCCATGCGCCAGCGCCTTGCGCCGGGGATCGACGCGGCGCAGCACCGGCAGCGCGCCCGCGTGCACCCGATCGGGCAGCGTCAGCAGCCGGTAGCGCCCGCGCCGGGCCGCCAGCCAGCTCTCCAGCGAGGGCGTGGCCGATCCCAGCACCACCGTGATCGCCCGCCGCGCCGCCAGCGCCACCGCCATGTCGCGTGCCGAGTAGCGCACCCCCTCCTGCTGCTTGTAGGACGGGTCGTGCTCCTCGTCGACCACGATCGCCGCCAGATGGGGCAGGGGGGTGAGCACCGACAGCCGCGTGCCCACGACCAGCCGCGCCCGGCCGTCGACCGCGGCCAGCCAGTGCGCGGCCCGCTCGGCGTCGGGCAGATCGCTGTGCAGGATCGCGATCGGCAGCGTGGCGAAGCGCGCCCGCAGCAGGCCGACCAGCTGCGGGGTCAGCCCGATCTCGGGGACCATCAGCAGCACCTGGGCGCGTTCGTCGCGGGCGAGCACTTCGGCCAACCAGTGCAGATAGACCTCGGTCTTGCCGCTGCCGGTCACGCCGTGCAGCAGGAAGGTCTGGAATCCCTGGCCGGCCAGGATCTCGGCCAGCGCCGCCTGCTGGGCGGGATTGAGTGCCGGGGCCGCCACCACCGGGACCGCCACCGGCTCGCCCCCCGGCGCCAGATCGACCGGCAGCGCCAGCTCGCGGCGCCGCAGCCGGGCAAAAACCGACCCGCGCGCGCGGCGCCGGCGGCGAGCGCAGCAGCTTGGGCAGCGCCGGCAGGGCCACCTCGCCCAGCGGGCGGTGATAGTAGGCCGCCACGAACGCCAGGAACTGGAACCAGTCGGGCGCCAGCCGCGGCGCGTCGGCCAGCACCTGGAGCACCGTCCGGACCCGCTCGGGCGGCAGTTCGGAGGTGCCCGACACCGCGATCACCAGGCCCACCCGCCGGGTCTGTGCCCAGGGCACCACCACCCAGGCCCCCGGCGCCAGCAGCGGCACCTGATCGGGCTCGGCGCGGTAGTCGAAGCGCTCGCCGATCGGCATGTCCAGGAGCACCTGGACGAAGAAATCAGGGGTACCCGTCACGCCGCCAAGCTCGAAACTACTTTAAGTTCAGACACTAAGCCGACGCAGTAACGAGAGATTTTCGATTCGTTCACAGGGCCTGTGGATAAAACTGTGGTTAACCTTTGCCGATTGCCCGGAAATCCGCGCCAGTCCTTGAGCCGAGGTCGGTTGCCTGATTTTTCGACAGGAAAATATCCCTATATTTCAATGACTTGCAAAACCGGTCCAGGCACATCGAAAAACCCGGATGCACACTTGGGCATCGGTCGTCAAGTGTGCATAAGTCCGAAACCACAGTCCGCCCGAAAGCCTTTATGGGGCACCGGGACGGCTCACAGCAGGGCTGGCTGAGCGCTGAAGTGAGGGCGCGCTAACCGCCGCGGCGGCGCATTTCGCGGCTGTGCTGGTGCACGGTCTCGACCAGCGCCAGCACGTTGTCGGGCGGGGTGAACTGCGAGATGCCGTGACCGAGATTGAAGACGTGGCCGTGGCCGGCGGCGGGCGTGCCGTAGCTGTCGAGCACCTTGCGGGCCTCGGCGCGCACCTGGTCGGGGGAGGCCATCAGGGACATCGGATCGAGATTGCCCTGGATTGCGCAGCGCGCGCCGATGCGCTGGCGCGCCTGCGCCAGGTTCACCGTCCAGTCGACCCCCACCGCGTCGGCACCGCTGTCGGCGATCGATTCGAGCCACAACCCGCCGCCCTTGGTGAAGACGATGGTCGGCACCCGGACCGACTGGCCGTTCTCCACCCGATCCCGTTTCAGACCGGCCAGGACCTTGCGGGTATAGGCCAGCGAGAATTCCTGGAAAGCCGCATCCGCCAGCACGCCGCCCCAGGAGTCGAAGATCATGACCACCTGGGCGCCCGCCTCGATCTGGGCGTTCAGATAGGCCGCCACCGCCTGCGCGTTGACCTCGAGGATGCGGTGCAGCAGGTCGGGACGGCTGTAGAGCATGGTCTTGATGCGGCGGAAGTCGTCGCTGCCCCCGCCCTCGACCATGTAGCAGGCCAGCGTGAACGGGCTGCCGGAGAAGCCGATCAGCGGGACGCTGCCGCCCAGCGCCCCGCGGATGGTGCGCACCGCGTCCATCACATAGCGCAGCGAATCATTGGGATCGGGCACCGCGAGCTGGCTCACCGCCGCCTCATCGCGCACCGGACGCTCGAAGCGCGGACCTTCGCCGTCGGCGAAATACAGGCCCAGCCCCATCGCATCGGGTACCGTCAGGATGTCCGAGAAGAGGATGGCCGCGTCCAGGGGATAGCGCTTGAGCGGCTGCAGGGTGACCTCGCAGGCCAGCTCCGGATTCTTGCAAAGGTTCAAGAAGCTGCCGGCGCGGGCGCGGGTCGCGTTGTATTCCGGCAGATAGCGGCCGGCCTGACGCATCAGCCAGACGGGGGTGTGCTCGGTGGATTCCCGGCGCAGGGCGCGCAGGAAGGTGTCGTTCGGGGCGGCGGTCATGGGCAGGGTCTTTCGGAAGTAGGGTGCGTCGGCGGTCCGGGCCGCGAGTCAGGGGGAAGGCGCCGTTCACGCACCTTCGGGGACCGGGTCGAGCAATGTTGAAATTCTATCCGCCCCGAAGATTCGCACACCGTCGCCGGCCCGGCGCATCGCCTCGAGGGCGCAGCGGGCAAGCTTTTCACTCGGGATGATCTCCATCGAGCGGGGCATCGCGAGCAGTTGCAGGCTGGTGTAGAACGCGGCGATCCGCTCGACGAGGCCGCTCGCCCGGCTGGCCGACGCGGCGACCGGGCGCAGCACGGTGAGGCTGGACAATGGCAGCGCCGCGAGCGCGAGTTCGGCCTGCCCGGACAGCCCGCCGTGCAATCCGCCCATCTGCTGCCACACGGGAGTGGGCGCGACCAGCACCAGCCGGCGCGCACCGGCCTGGCAGGCCGCCTGGGCGATCGCCTCCACCTGCAAGGCGTCGACCTGCACGAAGGGCGCATCGCGGCCGTGAAACGAGCGCACCGCCGGGTCGCGGCTGTCGCTGGGCAGCAGGAACACATCGTCCAGGCGCGGCAGATCGACCAGCGACGCCAGCGCCAGCCCGCGCACGCCCAGGGCCATCGGCGCCTGGGCCAGGGCCACCACCGTGCGGTAGTCGCCGCTGGCCAGCACGCGGTTGAGCAGTGCCTCACCCAGTCGCCCGACCGCGCCCGCCACCAGGGCCGTCCGGGCCATTTCAGCCATGCGGGCGGCCCGTCGCGCTCAGACGACCAGTTCGATCAGGCTCGGGCCGGGCGTGGCCAGCGAGCGCGCGAACTGGTCGGCAAACGCTGCCAGGTCCTCGGCCCGGGTGGCCGAGACGCCCATGCCGCGCGCGAGGGACACCCAGTCGAGGGTCGGCTGGTCCAGCAGCAGCATGCGGTTGGCGCGCGGGCCGGGGGCGCCCGCACCCACCGCGTCGAGCTCGCCACGCAGGATCTGGTAGGCCCGGTTGGCGAACACCACCACGGTGGTGTTCAGGCCCTCGCGGGCCATCGTCCAGAGCGCCTGCGGGGTGTACATCCCGCTGCCGTCGCCCTCGAGCACCACCACCCGGCGATCGGGGGCGGCCAGTGCCGCGCCCACCGCGTTGGGCATCGCGAAGCCGATCGAGCCGCCGGTGCCGGTCAGCCAGTCGTGGGGAGCGGCGCCCAGCGTGGCGCTGCCGAAGGCGCGACCGACGGTGACCGACTCGTCGACCACGATCGCGTGTTCGGGCAGCAGCGCGGCCAGGACCGCGGCAATGCCCTCGGCATCGGGCTTGCCGGTGGGCAGCGCGCCCGCCGGCCGGCTGCGGGCGGCGATGCCAGCCGGCGCCAGCGCACTGGCGCCCAGGCGATCGGCCAGCGCGGCCAGCGCCTGGTCGAGGTTCTGATCGACTTCAGCCAGGGTGATGAACTCGCAGCCCTCGGGTGCCAGCAGGCTGGGCTTGCCCGGATAGGCGAAGAAAGCCACCGGCGGCGTGGTGCCCACCAGCACGATCTTGCGATAGCGCGCGAGCGCCGCCTGGGCGGCCGCCACCACATAGGGCACCCGCGGGGCGACCACGCGGCCAGCGCCGCGCTGCACGCGGGCGGCGGAAAACTCGGACATCAGCGCGCAGCCGGTGCGCGCGGCGATCTGGCCGGCCCGCGCCAGCGCGCCTTCGCGCAGCGCCGAGCCGCCCAGCAGCAGCAAGGTGTCGGGGCCGGCGAGGCTCGCAGCGGCCGCTTCCAGGCGCGCCGCGTCGAGCGGGCGCTGCGCAGGCGGCGCCGTCGGTCCGCCACCGGGCACCGACGCGGTGGCCGACAGCTCAGTCCAGGCGGTGTCGGCCGGCAGAATCAGTGTGGCGATCTGACCGGGCGACGTCCGGGCCGCCGCGACCGCCGCCTTGCCGTCAGCGGCGATGTCGTCGGCCGAGCGGCTGGTGTGGACCCAGTGCGACATCGGCCGGGCAACGCCCTCGATGTCGCTGGTCAGCGGCGCATTGAGCGGCACGTGGTACGTGGCGTGCTCGCCCACGATGTTCACGATGCCCGAGTGCGCCTTCTTGGCGTTGTGCAGGTTGGCCAGGCCGTTGCCCAGCCCGGGGCCCAGGTGCAGCAGGGTGCACGCAGGCTTGTCGGCGATTCGCCAGTAGCCATCGGCTGCGCCGGTGACCACCCCTTCGAACAGGCCCAGCACGCAGCGCATGCCGTCGATCCGGTCGAGCGCGGAGACGAAATGCATCTCCGAGGTGCCGGGATTGGTGAAACACACGTCCACCCCTGAATCGAGCAGGGTGTGGACCAGGCTCTCGGCCCCGTTCATCGCATCGGTCTCCGGTCAAATGACAAAGTCGCCCGGGCGGGCGACCTTGATCACGATCCTACCCGCTTTTGACGGGTCCGGGCCGATGGCGACGGCGCCCCGGCAGGGCGCCGGTTCCGTTCAGGCCTTCTTGCCGCCGGCGGCCTTGCCGGCCTTGGCCAGACCGGCTTCGGCCTGTTCGGCCAACTGGCGCGTGACCTTGAAAACCTGGTCGTAGGCCGACGACGCGGCGGTCACGCTGGTGCGCAGCATCTGCACCGCGCCCTCGGAGCCGGCCGGCGCGCTCTTGGCGAACAGCTCGACCGCCGTCAGCAGCTGACGATTGCCGTCGGCGATCTGCTTCTCGGCCATCGCGGTCAGCTCGTTGCCGGTCTTGCTCGAGAGTTCGAAGAACTCCTTGGCATAGGTGGTCAGCGCTTCCGAGGACGGCTGGGCCATCTCGCTCAACAGCTTGGCGGCCTGCTGCGGATCCTTGGCCGACAGCAGCGCCTTGAGCTGGTCGGTGGACTGCGCGAAGGTGTCGGTGGCGGCCTTCAGGTTCAGGGCGGCGAGCTTCTCGAACTGTTCGACGGCCTTGGCCATCACCGCGTTGGACGCGCCGAAGGCTTCGGATTGCATCTTCAGGAGGTCTTCGGGGGATTTCATCATGATCGGTTTCCTTGGGCAGCGGGTTCGGTGAGGATCACTGCGCCGAAACTTGAATTGGTGCAGTGCACAAATCGAATTATGCAGCACCGGCAAGGGATGTCAAGCTTTTATGGTGCATCGCAACATAAGCTGCCCAGCCGATTGCCGACGCGCATCCGGCGCCGCGCCCGATCCGGGCGACAATAGCGCCAACGAACCAGGCGAGAAGGTCATGCAACTTGAGGATGGCGCCGGATCAGCAGACAACGCCGGCGAGCCCGCGGCGCCGTCTGCTCCCCGCGGAACCGGCAAGACGGAATACTCCGCATACATCGAGTTCGCCCGCGACGAATGGGCCCGGCTGCGCTCGAACACCCCGCTCACCCTGTCCGAAGACGACCTGGGCGCGCTGCGCGGCGTCACCGAGCAGGTGTCGATGCGCGATGTGGTCGACATCTACCTGCCCCTGTCGCGGCTGCTGAATCTGCACTTCCGCTCGGCGCGCAGCCTGGCCGGCGTCAAGGACGAGTTCCTGGGCCGCCTGGTCGGCAGCCGGCCCTATGTAATCGGCATCGCCGGCAGCGTGGCGGTGGGCAAGAGCACCTTCGCGCGCGTGCTGCAGGCGCTGCTGGCGCGCTGGCCCGATCACCCGCGGGTGGCGCTGGTCACCACCGACGGCTTCCTGCACCCGAACAAGGTGCTGCAGGAACGCGGCCTGATGAAACGCAAGGGATTCCCGGAAAGCTACGACCGGCGCCGGATGGTCGAGTTCCTGGCCGACACCAAGGCCGGCAAGGGGCTGGTGCACGCGCCGGTCTACTCGCACCGCAGCTACGACATCCTGGCCGGCGAATCGCAGGCGGTGAGCGAGCCCGACATCCTGATCTTCGAAGGCCTGAACGTGCTGCAGACCGGCACCGTCGACCCGGGGCGCACCCGCACCCCGAGCGTGATCGTCTCCGACTTCTTCGACTTCTCCATCTATGTCGATGCCGACGAGGCGCACATCGAGCGCTGGTACATCGACCGATTCCTGCTGCTGCAACGAACGGTCTTCAGCAATCCCGACTCCTACTTCCACCATTACCGCGACCTGTCGCCGGCCGAGGCGACCCAGGTCGCGCGCGAGATCTGGAGCGACATCAACCTGGCGAACCTGCGCGAGAACATCCTGCCCACCCGCGAGCGCGCCAACGTGGTGGTGCGCAAGCAGGCCGATCACACGGTGGGCGAGGTCTGGCTGCGCGAGATCTGATCGGGTTCAGGATCGCTGACCGGGCACGTCTCGCGGCCTGCCGGACCTCCACCGGGAGGCCCCGGCGCCCGGCTCCACCGAACGCAGCGTCGACAGAACGCACCGGCAACGGATCGAAAACAGGCAAAATACGGGTCTGCGCGGTGCCGCTTCAAGGGGCTGCCGCGGGTTTTTCCCGTCGCCGGTCTTCCGACGCCGGTTTCCCTGCCCCTCCTTCAGCGAATCCGAGAATGCTGCACAGTCTGACCTGCCGTGGCGGCATGGTGACCGCCCCCCATCACCTGGCCGCCCAGGCCGGCCTGGCCGTGCTGCGCGACGGCGGCAACGCGGTCGAGGCCATGGTCGCGGCCGCCGCCGCGATCGCGGTCGTCTATCCGCACATGAACAGCATCGGCGGCGACGGCTTCTGGCTGATCGCCGAACCCGGGCGCGAGCCGGTCGCGGTGCGCGCCTGCGGCGCGGCGGCCGCGCTGGCCAGCCCCGGGTTCTATGCCGAGCATGGCGATGCCGCCATTCCGACCCGCGGGCCGCGGGCCGCGCTCACCGTGGCCGGCGCGGTCGGCGGCTGGGCGCAGGCGCTGGCGGTCGCGCAGCCCTGGGGCAAGCCCCTGCCGCTGCCGCGTCTGCTGGCCGAGGCGATCCACCACGCCCGACAGGGCGTGCCGGTGACCCGCTCTCAGGTCGCGCTGACCGCCTCGAAATGGGCCGAGACGAAAGACGTCAGCGGCTTCGCCGAGACCTTCGCGCCGCGCGGCCTGCCGGCGTTGCACGACACGATCGCCCAGCCACGGTTGGGCGCCACGCTTGAACAGCTGGGCCGCGCCGGACTGGACGATTTCTATCGCGGCGACCTGGCCCGCAGCATGGCCGCCGACCTGGAGCGGGTGGGCAGCCCGCTGCGCCTGTCCGACCTCCAGGCCTGGCGGGCCCGCGAGGTTGCGCCGCTGTCGGTCGACCTGTCGGTGGGCCGTGTCTACAACCAGCCGCCGCCCACGCAAGGCGTGGCCTCGCTGGCCATCCTCGGCTGCTTCGATCGCCTGGGCGTGCGCGAGGCCGAGAGCTTCGCGCATGTGCACGGGCTGGTGGAGTCCACCAAGCGGGCCTTCGGCTGGCGCAACGCGCGGGTCGGCGATCCCGACGCGATGGCGGCGCGCGGCGACGATCCGCTGGCCTTCCTGAGCAAGGCTTCCCTGGATGCCGAGGCCGCCCGCATCGACCCCCTGCGCGCCGCCCCCTGGCCGCAGCCGGCGCTGCCGGGCGACACCATCTGGATGGGCACCGCCGACGCCCAGGGCCGGGTGGTGAGCTACATCCAGAGCATCTACTGGGAATTCGGCAGCGGCATCGTGCTGTCGCAGTCCGGCGTGAACTGGCAGAACCGCGGCGCGAGCTTCACCCTGACGCCCGGCCCCAATGAACTGGTGCCCGGCCGGCTGCCCTTCCACACGCTCAATCCGGCGCTGGCCCGCCTGGCCGACGGCCGGGTGCTGGCCTACGGCACCATGGGCGGCGAGGGTCAGCCCCAGACGCAAGCGGCGGTGTTCACCCGGCAGGCGCTCGGGCAAAACCTGCAGGCGGCGGTGACCGCGCCGCGCTGGCTGCTCGGACGGACCTGGGGCGACGATTCGACCAATCTCAAGATCGAGTCGCGGACCGATCCGGCGCTGATCCAGGCGCTGCGCGCCGCCGGCCATGACGTCCAGGTCGTGGGGCCCTACGAGGACATGATGGGCCACGCCGGCGCGGTGCAGATCCGTCCCGACGGCGTGATCGAAGGCGCCACCGACCCCCGGGCCGACGGCGCCTGCGCCGGGTTCTGACGCACCGGCAGGCGCTCCGCGGCGGGCTGGATGCGGGCGCGCTGGCAGGCGCTCCGCCGCTGGGTGCGGGCGGGCCGTCCGCCGCGCCGCTCGATGCGGGCGCGCCGGGCGCGGCCCGGTTCAGCGCACCCGCCAGACCACCGCGGCGTCCACCGCATAGGGCTGGCACGGGCTGCGGGCCCCCTGATTGCAGCGGCCCAGCGCGTCACCCAGTGGATCGTCAGGCGTGCTCGACCAGGCCCATCGCCCGTTCTCGTTGAGCACGAAGGCCCGGGGCGCGGGAGAGGCGAGGAAGGCTTCATAGCCCTTTCGTCCCCCGTCCTGAACGTGCGGCAGTGCCGTCACGTCGTCGAGGCGGGCAAAACCGCTGGGCGGGGGCACCGGTGCAGTGGGCGGTGCCGGCAAGGGCGTCAGGCGCAGAGGCAGTGAGGCGAGAATCCGGTCAACCGCCGGCTGCCAGAGCGCCGGTGCGGCAGTGAACACGCCGTGCCCATCGGTGCCATGGGCGGGCAGCGCGATGAACTCGCCGCGGCCCCCGGCCCTCAGGAAGGCCGAGAACCATTCACGGGGCAGGCGCTCCCCCCAGAAGCGGTCATTGGCGCTGTAGAACGAGTAGACCGGCACCAGACTCGACTTGCCGGCCGTCTCGAAAATCTTCTCGAGCAGATCGGCGCGACAAGGGTTCTCGGGTCGGCTCTCGGGATTGCCACCGCCGCCGCCAGCGAAATTCAGCGCGGCGACCAGACCGTCGAGCCCCTGGGCCGCCAGGATCACCGAGGTCGCCCCGCCATAGGATTGGCCGACCACCAGACCCTGCGAGGGATCGAGGAAGTCGGCGCGCGAGAAGTGGGCGAGCACCTGGCGGGACTGGTCGGCGGCGACCTGGTAACCGGGCAGGTGGCGATGGTCGCTGCAGTTCCCGGAAAATTCGACATCGCTGCCGCCCGACACGCCGTAGCCGATGCGGGTGGGGACCAGGACCGCAAAGCCCTTGGCCACGAAATAGCGTGCCGCCGCCGAATAGCGCACCCGGCCGTAGGCGAGGTTGGCCTGCTCGTTCACCGCGCGGCCGTGGTGCAGGATCAGGTAAGGGGCGCGGGTGGCTCGCGCATCGCGGAACACGGTGACCACGATCTCCTGACTCACCGTCTTGCGATAGAGATCGACCACGGTGACCGGGACGCGGACCTGCTCTTCGATCAGCCGGGCGCGGGCCTGACCGACCGGCATCGCGAGCAGCGCGACGGCCAGAGCCCACGCGTGGCCGGCGAATGCCCACCCTGAGGGCAAGCGAAACGGTCGCAGCATCGCGCGGCGAAGTCTCAGCGAAAGCGGGGTTGCCGTTCCGGACGGACGCGCGGCAGCGTGCCACGCAGCGCAACTGGCACCGCCGGTGCCGCGGGCGGCGACCGGGTCGCGCCTGGAATCAGCGCTTGCTGCGCAGCTTGCGCAGGGCCGCAATCTGAGCGGCCATGACAGCGAATTCCGATTGCGCACGGGCGAAGTCGATGTCGCTGCGGGCATTGGCCATCGCCTCTTCGGCGGCCTTCTTGGCGGCTTCGGCCTTGGCCTCGTCCAGGTCGTGTCCCCGGATCGCGGTATCGGCGAGAACGGTGACCCGATTGGGCTGGACCTCAAGGATGCCGCCCGCCACGAACACGAACTCTTCCTCGGCAACGCCCGCGAGCTTGATGCGGACCGCGCCCGGACGGATGCGGGTGATCAGCGGCGTGTGCTGGGGATAGATGCCCAGTTCGCCCGCCTCGCCGGGCAGCGCGACGAATTCGGCTTCACCCTCGAAAATCGAGGCTTCCGCGCTGACAACATCGACGTGAATGGTGTGGGCCATGCTGTGTCCTTCGGGAAACCGGCCGGGCAGGCCGGCCCGCAGCAGCCTGGCGCGCCCGGCTCGGCACGCGCCCGACCGACTGCATTTACAGGGTCTTGGCCTTTTCGAAAGCCTCGTCGATCGTGCCGACCATGTAGAAGGCCTGCTCGGGCAAGGCATCGCACTCGCCGTTGACGATCATCTGGAAACCACGGATGGTCTCTTTCAGCGGGACGATCTTGCCGGGCGAACCGGTGAAGACTTCGGCCACGTTGAACGGCTGCGACAGGAAGCGCTGGATCTTGCGCGCCCGGGCCACCGCCAGCTTGTCTTCCGGCGAGAGCTCGTCCATGCCCAGAATGGCGATGATGTCGCGCAGTTCCTTGTAGCGCTGCAGCGTGGTCTGGACCTGCCGGGTCGTGTTGTAGTGCTCCTCGCCGATCACGTTCGGGTCGAGCTGACGCGAGGTCGAGTCGAGCGGGTCGACCGCCGGGTAGATGCCCAGCGAAGCGATGTCACGCGACAGCACCACGGTGGCGTCGAGGTGGGCGAAGGTGGTCGCGGGCGACGGATCGGTCAGGTCGTCCGCCGGCACGTAAACCGCCTGGATCGAGGTGATCGAACCGACCTTGGTCGAGGTGATCCGCTCCTGCAGCCGGCCCATTTCCTCGGCCAGGGTGGGCTGATAGCCCACCGCGGAAGGCATCCGGCCCAGCAGCGCGGACACTTCGGTACCGGCCAGCGTGTAGCGATAGATGTTGTCGACGAACAGCAGGATGTCGCGGCCTTCGTCGCGGAACTTCTCGGCCATGGTCAGGCCGGTCAGCGCCACGCGCAGCCGGTTGCCCGGGGGCTCGTTCATCTGGCCGAACACCATCGCGACCTTGTCGAGAACGTTCGACTCTTCCATCTCGTGATAGAAGTCGTTGCCCTCGCGAGTCCGCTCGCCCACACCGGCAAACACCGAGTAGCCGCCGTAGCTCTTGGCGATGTTGTTGATCAGTTCCATCATGTTGACGGTCTTGCCCACGCCAGCGCCGCCGAACAGGCCGACCTTGCCGCCCTTGGCGAACGGGCAGATCAGGTCGATCACCTTGATGCCGGTGGGCAGCAGTTCAACCGACGGCGACAGCTCGTCGAACTTCGGCGCCTTCTGGTGAATGGCGCGACGCTCTTCGGTGGCGATCGGACCGGCGTCGTCGATCGGCCGGCCCAGCACGTCCATGATGCGGCCCAGTGTCGCGGTGCCGACCGGCACTTCGATGCCGTGACCGGTGCCGTCGACCGGCATGCCGCGGCGCAGGCCGTCGGACGAGCCCATGGCGATGGTGCGAACCACGCCGTCGCCGAGCTGCTGCTGCACTTCGAAAGTCAGGCCCTTTTCGGCGAGCGAATCGCCGGAGTCCCCGAGTACGAGCGCGTCGTACACCTTCGGCATGCTGTCGCGCGGGAACTGGATGTCAACCACTGCGCCGATGCACTGAACGATATGCCCTTGAGCCATGTCCGTTTCCTCAGTCTCTGAATGTCGCGCTGTCCGCCGGCGCCTGAATGCGCCGGCTGGCCAGACTTAAACCGCCGCCGCGCCTGCCACGATCTCCGAAAGTTCTTTCGTGATCGCCGCCTGACGCGCCTTGTTGTAGGTGAGTTGCAGGTCTTCGATGACCTTCTTGGCGTTGTCGGACGCCGCCTTCATCGCGACCATGCGGGCACTCTGCTCGCTGGCCATGTTTTCGGCGACCGCCTGGAACACCAGCGACTCGATGTAGCGAACCAGCAGCTCGTCGAGCACCATCTGCGCATCGGGCTCGTACAGGTAGTCCCAGGAATACTCCCGCGACTCTTCCTGCAGCTTGGCGGACGACAGCGGCAGCAACTGCTCGATGACCGCTTCCTGCTTCATGGTGTTGATGAAGCGGGTGTAGCAGATGAAGACCTGATCGATCTCGCCGCGGGTGTACGCGTCGAGCTGGACCTTGACCGGGCCGATCAGCTTTTCCAGGTGCGGGGTATCGCCCATCTGGACCGCGTGCGACACCACCTTGGCGCCGATCCGGTTCAGAAAGCCCAGGCCCTTGTTGCCAATGGCGCTGGTGATGACGGTCTCGCCGGCCTGGGTCAGCTCGCGCAGCTTGGTGGTGACTGCCCGCAGGATGTTCGTGTTCAGACCACCGCACAGACCCTTGTCGGTGGTGATGACGATGAGGCCCGCGCCCTTGACCGAGTCGTGTTCGACCAGGAAAGGATGACGGTACTCGGGATTGGCCGTCGCCAGATGCGCCGCAATGTTGCGGATCTTGTCGGCATAGGGGCGCGCGCGACGCATGCGCTCCTGGGCCTTGCGCATCTTGGACGCGGCGACCATCTCCATCGCCTTGGTGATCTTGCGCGTGTTTTGCACGCTCTTGATCTTGGTCCGGATCTCTTTACTTCCGGGCATCTCGGTTCCTTGTGGGGCGCCGTGGATCGGAGCCCTGCGCGTCAGCGCAGGGCCGGCCAGCGAAGGCGACTAATCAGTAAGCGCCGCTTTTCTTGAAATCCTTGAGCAGCTCGTGGAGCTGCGCTTCGATTTCCTTGCTGAACTTCTTGTCGCGCTCGATGCCGTCGACCAGGGGGGCGAACTTCGCCTTGGCATGATCACGCAGCGCCTTCTCGGCCGCCAGCGCCTTGGGCACCTCGATGTCGTCGAAGTAACCGTTGTTGATGCCGAACAGCGTCAGCGCCATTTCCCAGACCTGGAGGGGCTGGTACTGGGGCTGCTTCATCAGTTCGGTCACCAGACGGCCGCGATCGAGCTGCTTGCGGGTGGCCTCGTCCAGGTCGGAGGCGAACTGCGCGAACGCAGCCAGCTCACGGTACTGGGCCAGGGCCAGACGCACACCGCCGCCCAGCTTCTTGATGATGTCGGTCTGCGCCGCACCACCCACCCGCGACACCGAGATACCGGCGTTGATGGCGGGGCGGATACCGGCGTTGAACAGGTCGGTCTCGAGGAAGATCTGGCCGTCGGTGATCGAGATCACGTTGGTCGGCACGAAGGCGGACACGTCGCCGGCCTGCGTCTCGATGATCGGCAGCGCAGTCAGCGAACCGGTTTTGCCCTTGACTTCGCCGTTGGTGAACTTCTCGACGTAGTCGGCATTCACGCGGGCAGCCCGCTCGAGCAGACGCGAGTGGAGATAGAACACGTCGCCGGGGTAGGCTTCGCGACCCGGCGGGCGGCGCAGCAGCAGCGACACCTGGCGGTAGGCGACGGCCTGCTTGGACAGATCGTCATAAATGATCAGGGCATCTTCGCCCCGGTCACGGAAGTACTCGCCCATCGTGCAGCCCGAGTAGGCGGCGATGTACTGCATGGCGGCCGACTCGGAGGCGGTGGCGGCGACCACGACGGTGAACGCCATCGCGCCGTTTTCCTCGAGCTTGCGGACCACGTTGGCCACGGTCGACGCCTTCTGGCCGATCGCGACGTAGACGCAATAGACGCCCTTGCCCTTCTGGTTGATGATCGTGTCGATCGCCACCGCGGTCTTGCCGGTCTGGCGGTCGCCGATGATCAGCTCGCGCTGACCGCGACCGACCGGGACCATCGCGTCGATGGCCTTCAGACCGGTCTGCACCGGCTGGGACACCGACTGACGCGCGATCACGCCGGGCGCGACCTTTTCGATCACGTCGGTCATCTTGGCGTTGATCGGGCCCTTGCCGTCGATCGGCTGGCCGAGCGAATTCACCACGCGGCCGATCAGCTCGGGGCCGACCGGCACATCCAGAATGCGGCCGGTGGCCTTGACCACGTCGCCTTCGGAGATGTGCTCGTATTCGCCAAGCACCACCGCGCCCACCGAGTCACGCTCGAGGTTCAGCGCCAGGCCGAAGGTGTTGCCGGGGAATTCGATCATCTCGCCCTGCATCACGTTGGACAAACCGTGAACGCGGCAGATGCCGTCGGTGACGGACACCACGGTGCCCTGGTTACGGGTGTCGGCAGACACCTGCAGATTCTGGATCTTGCTTTTGAGCAGTTCGCTGATCTCAGCTGGATTGAGCTGCATGAGACTCTCCTGTTTCTTTCGACGCGGCGGAAATCCGACGCGTTATGCCTTCAGCACGCCCGCCAGTTGCGCGAGCTTGCCGCGAACCGACGCATCCATGACCTCGTCGCCCACCTGGACCGAGACCCCGCCGATCAGGTCGGCGTCGATCGACACCGAGACCTTCACCGTGCGCCCGTACTTGGCCTGCAGCGTGTCCACCACCTGCGCCACCTGGGCGTCGGAGAGCGGAAACGCCGACACCACATGGGCGTCGACCACATTCTCGAAACCACTGCGCAAGGTCTCGAAGTGCTGCGCAATTTCGGGCAGCACCGCCAGACGCTCGTTTTCGGACAGCACCCGAACCAGGTTCATCTGTTCGGGGGCCAGCTGGCCAGCGGCGTCGGCCAGCAGCTGCGACACCTGATCGGTGGTCAGCCGGGGATTGCCGAGCAGCTCGCGAGCCGACTCGTTGCCCGCGATCGCCGCCAGACGCCCGAGAGCATCAGACCACGAGGGCAGGGCCCCGGCATCGCGCGCCAGCCGGAACACGGCTTCGGCGTACGGACGGGCTATGGTGAGTGACTCGGCCATGATCCTGGTCCTAGTGCAGTTCGTTCTTCAGGTTGCCCAGAAGCTCGGCATGACGGTTCGCATCGATCTCGCGACGCAGGATGCGCTCGGCACCGGCGACCGCAAGCTGAGCGACCTGTTCACGCAGCTGTTCCTTGGCACGCTGGGCGGCCAGGGCAGCTTCTTCTTCGGCAGCCTTCTTGGCGGCAGTCACGATTCGGCCGGCTTCCGCCCGCGCCTCTTCGAGGACCTGACCGGCCTGACGCTCGGCGCCGGAACGGACTTCGGCCGCGCCATCGCGCGCCTTCTTGAGCTCGTCGGCCACGCGCCGCTCGGCCGAAGCCAGGTCGGCTTTGGCCTTGTCGGCAGCCGCCAGACCGTCGGCGATGCGCTTGCTGCGCTCATCGAGGGACTTGATGATCGGCGGCCAGACAAACTTGGCGGTAAACCACCAGAGCGCCAGGAAAACGGCGATCTGGACGAACAAGGTCGCATTGATGTTCACGAGTGACTTCCTTTACTGAAGTCCAGGGCGGCTTGCCCGGTTCAGCCTTTGAACGGGTTGGCGAACGCGAACATCATCGCGATGCCGACGCCGATCAGGAAGGCCGCGTCGATCAGACCGGCCAGCAGAAACATCTTGGTCTGCAGCTTGTCCATGAGTTCGGGTTGACGGGCGGCGCCCTCGATGTACTTGCCGCCCATCATGCCGATGCCGATACACGCGCCGAGCGCGCCCAGACCGATGATGAGACCGCAAGCGATGGCAACCAGAGCAACGTTGGTCATGATGACTCCTTGTTGAAAGCGTCTGAAACTAGGGAAGGTGAAAACGTCAGGAAGAGCGGGAGACAGCAGACCCCGGTTCGTCAGTGTTCCTCATGGGCCTGGCCGATGTAGACCAGGGTGAGCATCATGAAAATGAAGCCCTGCAGCACGACGATCAGGATGTGGAAGATGGCCCAGCCCAACCCGGTGAGGAAGTGCAGACCGAAACCCCACCAGGTGGCGGTGGCGCCCAGAAGGGCGATGAGCATGAAGACCAGCTCGCCAGCGAACATGTTGCCGAACAGCCGCATGCCCAGAGACACGGTCTTGGCGGCGTATTCGATGATCTGCAGCGCGAAGTTGAACGGCGCCAGCAGCAGACCGCTGCCAAAGGGCGCGGAGAAGAGTTCGTGAATGAAGCCGCCCGGGTGCTTGATCTTGATCCCGTAATACAGGGTGGAGAAGAGCACCACGATCGCCAGCGCCAGCGTGCCGTTCAGGTCGGCGGTGGGCACCACCCGGAGGTAGGCGTGGTGCGGATCACGGCCGGTGGCGGCGTAGTAGGTCTCCCACAGCTTGGGCAGCAGGTCGAGCGGCAGGAAGTCCATCGCGTTCATCAGCACGATCCAGAGGAACGAGCAGAACGCCAGCGGGGCGATGTAGGTCAGGTCACCCTTGACGATGCCGCGGGCCTGTTCGTGCACGAACTCGATCAGCGACTCGAAGGCACCCGCGTAGCGCCCAGGCACGCCGGAGTTGATCCGGGCGACGGCACGCATCATCAGCGCCGCAGCGACGAGCGCCATCAGCACCGAGAAAAAGATGGTGTCCCAGTTGAAGAGCGAGAAATCGACGATCGACTTCTGCGGCTCGCCCGTCCCATTGAAATGGGTCAGGTGATGGACGATGTACTCGGAGGGAGTGGGTGCGTGAGCGTCGGCGGCCATGTCTTCAGTTTTTACTTGTTCAGTGTCCAGTTTCGACGTCTTTACCGGCAGATCCATTTCCAGCCAGCGGCGGCCAGTCGAGCGGTGCGTCTTTCGACAACAGCAGCGCGAACAGCGGCGCCTTCAGCGAGACGATCAACCCAAGCACCAGCGGCAACCACTGGAGATCGGCAACCGTTTGCACCACCACCGCCAGCAACCCGATCGTCAAACCGATCTTGACGAACTCACCCAGAAAGAAGATCACCGGGTATGACTCGGGTGTCCGCCCCCGGTGCATTGCCAACCGCAAGGCAAACAAGGCATTCGGGACCAACGCCGCCATGCCGCCGAGCGCGAAAAACCAGGCGCTCGTCCAGTCAAACACCAGCCCAGTGAAAACACCGAGCAAGATGAGCGATGCGGCTTGCAAACCGACTGCTGCAAACATGTTGAGCGACCCGCGGAAGTGATTCGTGACAGCGCGCCCACTGGCACGCGCCGACCCGATCGGGCTGACCCGATCACGACCGCCCGATCCTGTTGTTGACAGCAGGCTTCCTCGCGGCAGGCGAAGACTGAAGATTTTAAGGGTTTGCCCCGAGAGGGTCAAATGGTCTTATACAAGACCCTTGGCTGAGCGCGCGTTTGTGTTGCATCGCAACAGCATGAATGGTCCGCTCACGACCGCGATTCGCTGGCGTTTTCCCCGGTGCGGCAGGGGCCTTTCGGCCCGTCGGGCATGCGGCAGCGCAAGCTCGACTCACGATATTGCGTCAGACTGAGCGCTCATCCAACCGGGGAACCGACATGCTTCGACTGCTGCTGACACTGATCGCGGCCCTGCTCGCGTGGCTGCCGGGTGCGGCACCGGCGAGCGAGACTCGGCCGGCGGTCGCGCTGCGCGAGCCGGTCGCCTCGATCGTGAGGGTCGAGGCGCGCGCGCTCGAGGGCGCCACCAGTGCCGCCTCGCTCGGCGCGCGGCGCAGCGGGTCGGGGGTGATCATCGGCGAGCGGCTGGTGCTCACCATCGGCTACCTGCTGCTCGAGGTCGAATCCGTCGAGGTCACCACCGCGTCCGGGCGCCAGGTGCCGGCGTCGGTGGCCGGCTATGACCATGCGAGCGGCCTCGGGCTGGTGCGCACCGCGCTGCCGATGGACGGCCGACAGATCCAGCTGGGCGATTCCGACCGGATCGCCGAACGCCAGAAGGTGCTCACCGTCGGACAGGGCGAGGCCGAGGCCACCGAACTGATGGTGGTGTCGCGCAAACCCTTCGCCGGCAGCTGGGAATACCTGCTGGAGCGGCCGATCTTCACTTTTCCGCCGGTCAACAACTGGAGCGGCGCGGCGCTGCTCTCGGAGGACGGCCAGCTGGTGGGCATCGGCTCGCTGGTGGTCAACGACGCCGCGGGCGATCGCCAGGGCGTGCCCGGCAACCTTTTTGTGCCGGTGAACCTGCTCAAGCCGATCCTGGCCGACCTGCTGGCCAACGGCCGGCGCAGCGCCCCGGTTCAGCCCTGGCTGGGCCTGACCACCGAAGTGGTCCGCGGCAACCTGATGGTGGTGCGGGTGTCGCGCAACGGGCCCGCTGACCAGGCAGGCATCGATCCGGGCGACATCGTCCTGGCGGTGGGCGCCGACCGGGTCGCGGACCAGGCCGACTTCTATCGCCGGCTCTGGAAACAGGGACCGGCCGGCACCGAGATCACGCTGCGCCTGCTCAAGGGCGGCGAGGTGAAAAACGTGCCGCTGCGCTCGATCGACCGGATGGAAGTGCTGGCCCGCCCGCCGGGGGTGTGAAAACCGGCCCGGCCG
>CAIZNI010000026.1 GCA_903934295.1 uncultured beta proteobacterium | reverse complement strand
CTGCCGACGCCGACGAAGCGGTGTCGGCGGCGGATGCCTCGGTGGCGGGCGGCGTTGCCGGAACGGTCGGCACGGCGGGTGCGGCAGCGGCGGGGGCATCCGCGCGGCGCGGCGTAACCGGCGTAACCGGCGTAAGCGGCGTAATCGGCGTAACCGGTACCGCTGCGGCGCCGGTATCCGGCTTGGGCAGGACGATTTCCACCGGCTCGACCACCGGCCGCTGGCCGGACATCCCGGGCACCGCTGTGGGTCCGCCCGACGAGGCACCCGGCCGCTCGGGCGTCGTGCCCAGCAAGGACGGGATCCGAGTAAAGTCGGTGTCACGGCCGAAGAAGAGTGCGAGCGCGACCAGCAGCAAAGACCCCAGCAGAAGCCAGGCGGTCTTGCTGCCCGAACCACCGGCACCGAAGCCCAGCATGCTGCGGGTGGGCAACGGCGCCTGCAGCGATGTCGATGCGCGCAATTCACTGGTGCGGGCACGCTCATCGAGACTGGCGAGCAGCGGCGAGACATCGACGCCCACCGCACGACCGTAGCTGCGCAGCGCGCCGCGAACGAACGAAAGGCCGGGCAGCACCGCCCAGTCCCCGCTCTCGAGCGCGGCGATCTGACGCGGCGCCATCTTCAGTTGGGACACGATGTCGGCGCTGGTCATGCCCGCCGCCTCCCGGGCCGCCACCAGCGCACGCACCGTGTCGATCGGCAGGTCGCGGCTGCGCGCACCGGGCGCCGCGGGTGCATCACCCGGTTCGACATCCGGTTCGACACCCGGCACGACTGACGGACCACTGGCCGGCGCGGACAGCGGACCCGCGGGCATCGACGAATCGGCAGGCAGGGTCACCGTCACTCTCCAAACTGGCCGCTGGCCAGCAGCGAGGCCTCACGGGAACCGGGAAACAAGCGGCGCAACTGAGCCGCCAGGCTCTGCTCGCCGTCGGCGTTGCCGAGCTTGCGCTCGACGCGGATCGACAGCCAGAAGATCTCGGCGCTGGGCTCGAAGTTCGTGCTCAGGCGCTGGGCGTAGAAGCGGGCCCGCTGCAGGTCGCCCCGCTTGAGGTTGATCTCGGCCAGATTGAACATCGCCACCGGGTTGGCCGGCTCGACCTGGAAAGCCCGCAGGAAATAGTCTTCCGCCGCCTTCAGGTCGCCCATGCGCAGCGAACAGATGCCGGCGTTGTGCAGCGGGCGCGACGGCGTCGCGTAGAGCGGGTTGCGCAAGGCGCGCAGGAAGTGGTCGATCGCCTGCGCCGGGCGGCCGGTCTGACACAGGTACCAGCCGTAGTTGTTATTGATGTCGGAATCGCCCGGCGCCAGGCGCAGCGCCCGCTGGAAGCTTTCCTCGGCACGCGCCCGATCGTTCAGGTCCATGTAGACCAGCCCGAGCATGCCGTAGGCCGCCGGATAGCTGGGATCGACCGCAAGCGCCTGGCGAAGCTCATCCAGCGCCACGTTGTAGTTGCCCTGCTGGTAGTAGCTGGACGCCAGCTCGAGTCGAATGCGCGCGCGACGCCGCTCGTCGTTCTCATCGGCCGACTCGGGCAGTACCGCGCTGGGCAGCGGGTTGCTGCCACCGTCGCCCGCCCGCGACCCGACCGCCGGCGAATCGCCCGACGGCTGCCCCGGCGCAACGCAACCGGCCACCACCATGATCAGCGCGCAGGCCGACAGGATCCATCGCCACCGCCCCTGAGCCGCCCGTCCCGGCGCGAGCTGGCTCACCGGACCTCCGTGATCGCGATCGTGCGCGCGGTGCGCTGCGCCAGACGGGTGCGATCGCGAACCTCGCCGGCGAGTTGCCCGCAGGCCGCATCGATGTCATCGCCGCGCGTGCGGCGCACGGTGGTGACGATCCCGGCATCCAGCAGCACCTGCCCGAATCGGCGCACCCGCGCGTCGGGCGATCGGCGCAGCCCGGCATTGGGGAAGGGGTTGAACGGAATCAGATTGAACTTGCAGGGAATTTCCCGCACCAGCGCGAGCAATTCCCGGGCGTGGGCATCGGAGTCGTTCACGCCGTCGAGCATGACGTATTCGAAGGTGATGAAATCGCGCGGTGCGTGGCGCAGATAGCGCGTGCACGCCGCCATCAGTTCGGCCAGCGGGTATTTGCGATTCAGCGGGACGAGCTGGTCGCGCAGCGCGTCGTTGGGCGCATGCAGCGACACCGCCAGCGCCACCGGACAGTCCTCGCCCAGCCGATCCATCATCGGGACCACGCCCGACGTCGACACGGTCACCCGCCGGCGCGACAGCCCATAGGCGTTGTCATCGAGCAATACCCGCAAGGCAGTTAGGGTGGCGGAGTAATTCTGGAGCGGCTCGCCCATGCCCATGAAGACCACATTGCTGATCAGGCGATCGCCGGCGGGGCTGGCGCCCAGCGCGCGATTGGCCCACCAGAGCTGCCCGACGATCTCGGCCGCGTCGAGGTTGCGCGAAAAACCCTGTTTGCCGGTCGAACAGAACAGGCAATTGACGGCGCAGCCTGCCTGGGTGGACACGCACAGCGTGCCGCGCTGCGCCTCGGGAATGTAGACCGCCTCGACCGCGTTGCCGGCACCGACATCGAGCAGCCACTTGCGGGTGCCATCGGCCGAGGTGTGGTCACCCACCACCGCAGGCGGCACGACCCGTGCATTGGAGACCAGGCGCGCCCGGAAATCCTTGGCCAGGTCGCTCATCGCGGCGAAGTCGGCTTCGCCACGCTGATGCACCCAGCGCATCAGCTGGCGGGCGCGAAACGGCTTCTCGCCCCAGCCTTCGCAGGTCCTGGCGAGCCCCTCGGCATCCAGCCCCAGCAGATTGACGGGGGGATCGGCGGCGGGGTTCACGGCAGCGCTCATGAGATTCCTGCAGGAGGACGCCTGCCGGATCGCCGCGAAGCGGCGATGACCAGCCTAGCGCGTATAGACGTTCATCGCCGGGAAGAAAAAGGCGATTTCGACCTTGGCGGTCTCGGCGGCATCGGAGCCGTGGACGGCATTGGCATCGATGCTGTCGGCGAAGTCGGCGCGGATCGTGCCGGGGGCGGCCTTGCGGGGATCGGTCGCGCCCATCAGGTCACGGTTCTTGAGGATGGCGTTCTCGCCCTCGAGCGCCTGCACCATGACCGGACCCGAGATCATGAAATCCACCAGATCCTTGAAGAAGGGGCGCTCGCGGTGAACCGCATAGAAGCCTTCGGCGTCGGCGCGCGACAGTTGCATCATGCGGGCCGCGATGACCTTCAGGCCGGCGTCCTCGAAACGGGTGTAGATCTTGCCGATCACGTTCTTGGCGACGGCGTCGGGCTTGATGATGGAAAGAGTGCGTTCGATGGCCATTTTTATGATCCTGCGCAGCGCCCGGGCATCGCCGCCGGCGACACCCTGGGGCGGAAAATATCGTGAACGATGAGTGGGCTGCAAATGCTGGGCTGCCATTGCAACCGCGGACGGATTCTGTCGCGGGACGTGCATGCGGGCTCGACAGGCGAGACCGCCATGCGTTCGGCACTTCGCACAGAACCAACGATTTTAGCACACCGATGTGACAGAAAATGCGCCGGCCTGCGTCGAAGAGGCGTGCCCGCGAATCGCAATAGACCCTGGTGCGATCGCGGTTGAATTCAAGAGCAGCAAGCACTACATTCACCGCTCACCCCCCTCACTGAGGATCGAACACCATGTCATTCGAACAGAACCGCCTGCAGGCCGAGCACTTCGGCGCCTCCTCCGGCGTCCTGGGTGCGGCGCAGCGCAATCGGGTCCTGCGCAACACCTATGCACTGCTCGCCCTGTCGATGGTGCCGACCGTCCTGGGTGCCTGGATCGGCGTGCGCAGCGGATTCTCGTTTTTCTCCGGCAGCCCGTTCATCGGCATCATCGTCTTCATGGCGGTGGCCTTCGGGTTCTTCTTCGCCATCGACAAATTCAAGAACAGCGTGATCGGTGTCGGCCTGTTGCTGGGCTTCACCTTTTTCATGGGACTGATGCTGTCGCGACTCGTCGGTCATGTGCTCGGCTTTTCGAACGGCGCCTCCCTGGTCATGACCGCGTTTGGCGGCACCGCCGGGATTTTCGCGGTCATGGCGACCATCGCCACGGTTTCCAAACGCGACTTCAGCGGCATGGGCAAGTGGCTGTTCGTGGGCTTTCTGGTGATCTTCGCCGCCTCGATCGCGAACATCTGGCTGCAGATGCCTGCCCTGATGCTGACGATCTCGGCGCTCGCGGTGCTGATCTTCTCGGCGTTCATCCTGGTCGACCTGCAGCGCGTGGTCAACGGCGGTGAAACCAACTACGTCACCGCGACGCTGGCGGTCTACCTGAGCGTCTACAACGTGTTCACGAACCTGCTCGCGATCCTGGGCATCGTCGGTGGCGATCGCGACTGACGAGCGATCGACGGGTCGTGTCCGGCAATCGCCCGGCACGGCCAACTGGCTGGCCTGAGGGCCGGCGAATCAAGGGCCGCCTGCGCGGCCCTTTTCACGTCGGGCCGCCGGCGCCGATAGAATGCCGCCCATGAACTCGCCTTTTGCCGACCTCGCCGCGACCCGCCTCGAAGCCCATTTCGGGGATCGCGTGATGCGATGTTTCACCGACCGCCCCGCCGATGTCTGGGCCCTGTTCGAACGCGCTGCCGCGACCCGTCCGCAAGCCGAAGCCCTGGTCGACGACCAGGAGCGATTCACCTGGGACGCACTGGCCCGGCGCGCCGACGAAGTCGCCGCCGGGTTTGCGCAGGCGGGCGTGCGCCCCGGTGACCGGGTCGGACTGCTGGTGGGTAACCGGGCCGCCTTCGTGACCTCGCTGGCCGGGCTGCTGCGGCTGGGTGCGATCGCGGTGCCCATGGGGACCCGACTTCAGACGCCCGAGATCGCCTACATCCTCGCCCACTGCGGCGCGGTCGGTCTGGTGCACGACGCCGATCTGACCGAGCGCCTGCCGGCGCAGGCCGACGTGCCGACGCTGATCAACCGGTGGATCGACCCGCCGCGCCACGCGGGGCTCGAAAGCCTGCCCGCGCGCCCCCCGGGCGGCGCGGAAGACACCGCCGTCATCCTCTACACCTCGGGCACCACCGGCCGGCCCAAGGGCGCCATGCTCACCCACCTGAACCTGGTGCACTCGGCGCTGCACTTTCGCCATGCGATGGCGCTGGGCCCGCAGGATCGGTCACTGCTGTGCGTCCCGGCCAGCCACGTCACCGGGCTGGTGGCCATCACCCTGTCGATGTGGGATGCCGGCGGCTGCACGGTGCTGATGCCCGAGTTCAAGGCGGCAGCGATGGTGGCGCTGGCCGAGCGGGAGCGGATCACCCACACCATCATGGTCCCGGCCATGTACGCGCTGGTGCTGATGCAGCCCGCCTTTGCGCAGGCCGATCTGTCGGCGTGGCGGATCGGCGGCTATGGCGGCTCGCCGATGCCCGAGTCGACCATCGCAGCGCTCGCAGCGCGGCTGCCGGGTCTGGGCCTGATCAACGCCTACGGCGCCACCGAGACCACCTCGCCCGCCACCCTGCTGCCGGCCGCGCAGGCGGCCAGTCGGCCCGACAGCGTCGGCTACGCGCTGCCCTGCGCCGAGATCCGGGTCATGGACGAGCACGGCTGCGAAGTCGCGCCGGGGGAAACCGGCGAACTGTGGATCCGCGGGCCGATGGTGGTGCCGGGCTACTGGGACAACCCCGAAGCGACCCGGGCCTCGTTCTGCGGCGGATTCTGGCGTTCGGGCGACATCGGTTCGATCGATGCCGACGGCTTCGTCAAGGTGTTCGATCGGGTCAAGGACATGCTGAACCGGGGCGGCTACAAGGTCTTCTCGGCCGAGGTCGAGAATGTGCTGGCAGCCTGTCCCGGCGTGCTCGAGAGCGCGATCATCGGCAAGCCCTGCCCGGTCCTGGGCGAACGGGTTCACGCGTTCGTGAACCTGAGCGACCCGGCACTGGATGCGGCGCGGCTGCGCGCCTTCTGTGCCGAGCGCCTCGCCGACTACAAGGTGCCCGAGAGCTTCACGCTGGGGACCGAGCCGCTGCCGCGCAATGCCAACGGCAAGCTGCTCAAGCGGGTGATGCGCGAACAGCTGCTGGCAGCCGCCCAGGCGGGCGGCACCGCCTAGGCGAGCGGCTCGGGCGATGCCGGCGATTCGGACGCCGGCTCGAACACCGCCATCGATTCGACATGCGAGGTGTGCGGGAACATGTTGACCACACCGGCGGCCTTGAGCTGGTAGCCCCCGGTGTGCACCAGCAGCGACGCGTCGCGCGCCAGCGTCGCCGGATTGCACGACACGTAGACGATGCGCGGCACTTTCCAGGGGTCCTCGGCCAGCGCACGGGCCAGTTCCAGCGCGCCCTCGCGCGGCGGGTCGATCAGGACCCGGTCGAAGCGGCCGAGCGCCTGCCAGGCGGGGGTGGTCATCTGGAACAGGTTCGCGGCCCGGAACCGGGTCCGCTCGGCCAGCCCGTTGGCCGCCGCATTGGCGGCCGCCCGCGCGGTCAGGGTGGCGCTGCCCTCGATGCCCAGGACTTCCCTGGCCCGCCGCGCCAGCGGCAGGCTGAAATTGCCCAGACCGCAGAAAAGGTCGGCGACCCGGTCGGTCGGTTCGGGGGCCAGCAGGCGAACCGCCCGGGAGACCAGCACCTCATTGATCTGGTGGTTGACCTGGGTGAAGTCGGTGGGCGCAAACGGCATGACCACATCGAACTCGGGCAGGCGATAGGCCAGCTGCGAGCGCGGCGCATCGGCCTCGTCGGCGCCCGGCGCCCACAACAGCACGATGGTGTCGGGTCCCTTGGGCTGCAGCCAGAGCTCGATCTGATGCTGGCGGGCAAAGGCAATCAGCGCGTCGCGGTCGCCCGCCACCACCGGATCGAGCACCCGGAACACCAGCGCCAGCACGCTGACCCCCTGCCCGTCGGCCAGCGCGACCTCGATCTGGGGCATCCGGTCGCGCATCGCGAGCGCGCCGATCAGTTCCCGCAAGGGCAACAGCAGCGCCGAGACCCGGGGCGCCATCACATGGCAGTCGCGCATGTCGGCGACGTAGCTGGAGCCGCGCTCGTGGAAGCCGACCAGCACGCCGCCCTTCTTGGCCACATGGCGAACCGACAGGCGGGCCCGATAGCGGTAGCCCCAGTCGGGGCCGGCGATCGGGCGCAGGACCATCTCGGGTCGGACGTTGCCCAGATGGGCCAGCTGATCCTCGAGCGCACGCTGCTTGATGGCCACCTGCGCGCGGGTGTCCAGGTGCTGCATCGAGCAGCCCCCGCACACGCCGAAGTGCGGACAGCGCGGCTGCGTGCGGGCGGCGGCGGGCCGCAGCACCTGCAGCGTGCGGGCGACGTCGAAGCGCGGCTTGCTGCGCACGATCTCGGCCTGCACCCGCTCGCCGGGCAAGGCCTCTCGCACGAACACCACCTTGCCATCGGCCCGGGCCACGCCGTTGGCTTCGAGGTCGAGCGATTCGATCTGCAGTTCGATCATCGGTTGTCAGTCATCGGCCAGGCGGCCAGGTATTCACGCCAGTGCTCGCCCGGATGGGCGGCCAGCGTGTCGCGCAACAGCGCGGTTTCGCGATCGAACTGCTCGCGGGAGAAGACGCCCCGCATCAGCTGGAAGCGACAGTACATGAGCCAGGTGTTGGCGACATCGGTCTCGCAGTAGGCACGGATCTCGGCCAGCCGGCCGTCGCGGTAGGCCGGCCAGACCTGCGAACCGTCCATGCCGAGCTTGCCGGGAAAGCCGCACAGCCGCGCGAGTTCGTCCAGCGGCGCACTGCTGCGCGCGTTGTAGAGCGCGAGCAGGTCCATCAGGTCGGTGTGACGGCTGTGATAACGGCTGATGTAGTTGTTGTAGCGGAAATCGCGGTCGTCATCGCCCAGGTCCCAGTAGCGCGGGGCCTGGATGCCATGCACCAGGCTGCGGTAGTGCAGCACCGGCAGGTCGAAGCCGCTGCCGTTCCAGGACACCAGGGTGGGGGTGTAGCGCTCGATGATCCGGAAGAAATCGCCGATCAGGCGGGCTTCGTCGTCCTGCTCGGTGCCCAGGCAGCGCACCCGGACGGTCTCGCCGTCGCGAAACAGGCAGCCGACCGCGACCACGCGCTGCAGGTGCAGCGGCAGGAATTCATGACCGGTCTTCTCCCGCCGCCGGTCGAACGCCGCCTGGGCAACATCGGCGTCGCTGACCGAATCGGGCATTGACCAGAGCCGGCGCAGACCGGCGACATCGGGCACCGTTTCCAGATCGAAGACGAGGGTCGGGGCCATGCAATCAGCGGGCCGGCAGGAACTTGAGCGGATCGACCGGCTTGCCACCCTTGCGGATCTCGAACAGGAGCTTCGGCTTGTCGGTGCCGCTGTCGCCCGCCTCGGCGATGCGCTGGCCCTGGCGGACCTGCTGACCTTCCTTGACCAGCAGCGCGCGCCCGTGGCCATAGACCGACAGGGTGTCGGCGTCGTGCCGGACGATGATGAGATTGCCGTAACCGCGCGGCCCGGCGCCGCTGAAGATGACGCGGCCGTCGGCGACCGCGCTGACCGGATCGCCGGCCGCGGCCGCGATCGAGATGCCGGTGCTGCGGGACTCGCCGAACACCTGTGTGACCTTGCCCTTGGCGGGCCAGGCGAAATCGAGGGCTGCGGTGGGTGCGGTGGCAGGGGTATCGGTGGGTTTGGGCGTTGGGGCGGCCGGGGGCGGAGCGTTCGCTGGGGCCGGGGCGGGAACCGGGGCGGGAATCGGGGCAGGAACCGGGGCGGCCGGGTCGGCGCGCAAGGAACCGTCTGCAGCCCTCAGCTCGGCCAGCACCGATTCGGAATACGGGCGCTTGGTCACCTTCGGTTCGCGCCGCAGCTGACCGGCGGCGGTGGTCGACGCCGGCGGTGCTGCGCTCGATGCCGGTGGCGCTGCGCTCGACGCGGCGGCCTGACCCGAGGCCGGTGCCGCGAGGGGGCGGACCTCTGCCGCCAGGGGGCGGACCTCGACGCCGCGCGGCCGCACGGGCGCGGTCTCGACGATGGCGGAATCCCGCGTCTCGGCAGTCGCGGTACCGGCAATCGTCGCGGCCGCCGCAGGCACCGCGGCCGGGGCCGGTGTCTGGGGTGACGAACCGGTGGTCGGTCTGGCTGCTCGGGTCGGGGGCGCAGGCCGCTGCGCGGGCGCCTGCACCGGTGCGGTCGCCGCCGCCGGCGGACGCATCTGCGGTCCGGCGGTGCGATTTTCGACCGGCGCCGGGGTTCGGGTGGCGCAAGCGGCCAGCAGCAGGACGAAGACCCCCAGCGCGCCGCGCTGCAGGGCCCCCAACGGGCGCCAGGCGGGAGAACGGTCAGACACGGGGAGGGTCATGTGGTACCGACGCGAAGCGGCACGAAACGGGCCGCATCCAGCACGGTGAGTTCCCAGGCGTCCGGGCCGGTGCGCTCGACCAGGTGCAACGCCTGACGCTGCCCATCGCCCACCGGCGCCAGCAGGCGCGCCGGCACCCGCATCTGCGCGAGCAGCTCGTCAGGAATGCGATCGCCGGCCGCGGCCACCACGATCGCATCGAACGGCCCCGACAGGGGGGCACCGAGCCGGCCATCGCCGAACATCAGCCGCAGGTTGGCCAGGCGCAGCGGGCGCAGGTTGTCACGGGCGATCTCGTGCAGACCGCGCACCCGCTCGATCGACACCACCTGATCGAACAGCGCCGCCATCACCGCCGCCTGATAGCCGCAGCCGGTCCCGACTTCCAGGGCCACCGCGTGGCCCCGCCGCTCGGCCGGCAGCGCTGCCAGCACCGTCTCCAGCATGCGCGCCACCGTGCTCGGGCGCGAGATGGTCTGCCCGTGGCCGATCGGCAGGGCGACGTCCTCGTAGGCTCGACTGGCCAGGGCGGGTTCGACGAACAGGTGGCGAGGCACCGACTGCATCGCCGCCAGGACCTGAAGATCGCGGATGCCACTGGCGCGCAGAGTCTCGATCATGCGCGAACGGGCACTTTCGGAAGCCAGACCGAGACCGCCCGGCGGCGCGGGCGCCACCGGCGGCCGGGTGCCGGCTGACCGCGCCAGCGGCGTCCAGGCGGCGACGCCGCCGCGAGCCGGGCGGGATGTCTTCACCGGGCGAGCCAGTCCCGGACCGGGTCCAGCCACTGGCTGCCGGTGAGGTCGGCATCGAGCGGTGTGATGCTGACCCGGCGCTCGGCGATCGCATTGAAATCGGTGCCCGGTCCGGCATCGCGCGCGCTGCCCGCCGGACCGATCCAGTAGATCGCCTCGCCGCGCGGGTTGGTCGCCCGGATCACCGACTCGGCGGCATGGCGCTTGCCCAGCCGGGTCACTTCGGTGCCGGTGATCTCACCCGGCGCCACCGCGGGCACATTGACGTTGAGCAGCATCGGGTGCGCGATCAATGACGGGGCGAGGCGCCGCACGAGATCGCCGGCGACCTGCGCGGCGGTTTCCAGATGGGCATAACCGCGGTTGACCAGCGAGAAGGCGATGGCGGGAACGCCGAGCAGATAGCCTTCCATCGCCGCGGCGACCGTGCCCGAATAGATGGTGTCGTCGCCCATGTTGGCGCCGTCGTTGATGCCCGAAATGACCAGGTCGGGGCGCTGATCGAGCAGGCCGGTGATGGCCACATGAACACAGTCGGTCGGAGTGCCGTCGACGTAAAGGAACCCGCTCGCCGCCTTGCGCACCGACAGTGGTCGGTCCAGGGTGAGGGAGTTCGACGCGCCGCTGCGGTCGCGCTCGGGGGCGACAACCGTGACCTGCGCAAACCCTTCCATCGCGCGCGCCAGCGCGGCGATGCCAGGGGAGAAATAGCCGTCGTCGTTGCTGACAAGAATTCGCATGGACGGGATTCTAACGAATCGGGCGACCAGACCTTCGGACGACCCCCGACGCGCGCGGCCGATGTGCCAGCCCGCAGGACGGCGCGTCAGTGCGCAGGCGCTCGCGGCGAGCCCCGGGGCTGCGTCAAGCGCGTCCCTCGGTCACTCCTGAGCCGGCCAATCCCGGATGTAGGCCTTGAGCAGGCGGTTCTCGAAGCTCTGCTCCTCGAGCACCGCGCGGGCCACGTCGTGAAACGAGATGACCCCCATCACCGTGGTTCCGTCCATCACCGGCAAATAGCGCTGATGGGTATCGATCATCGACCGGCGCAGATCGTTGACATCCATGTCGGGCGTCACGACGCTGGGCTGGGGGTTCATCACATCGCGCACCACGATCTCGGCCACCGGCGGCGTGGGGCCGGTGCGGTGCTCGACCTGGCGCCGGGCCAGCACCCGGATCACCTCGCGGAAAGTGAGCATGCCGACCAGCTGCCCCTTTTCCATGACGATCAGTGACCCGATGTCGTGCTCGGCCATGGTAATCACGCCGTCCGACAGCATCGTCGAGGGCGTCACGGTGTAGAGCGTGGTTCCCTTCACCCGCAGGATTTCACTGACCTTCATGACAACTCCCCGGCGAGACTCAGGGGCCGATGCTAGCCCACCCGCCCCCGGCGTTCAAGGCAGCCGAGCACCCGGGAGGCCAGATCGTCCTCGGTGTAGGGCTTGGTCATGAAGACATCGACCCCCGCGTCCAGGGCGAGATGGCGGTGTTTCTCCGATGCCCGCGAGGTGATCATGATGATCGGGACCTCGACGGTGCGCTCGTCCTGGCGCATCGCGGCGGCCAGTTCGAGACCGTTCAGGCGCGGCATCTCCAGATCGACGATCGCCAGGTCGGGCACCCGCTGACGCATCCGCTCCAGCGCCTCGAGGCCATCGCCGGCCGCATCGACCTCGAAACCGAGATCGCTGAGGAAGGCTTCCATCGAGCGGCGAACGCTCACCGAATCATCGACCACCAGGCACACCGGCTGCCGTTGGGCGGGCGCCGGTGCGGGCATCGACACCGGTTGCAAGGCGCCGCCCGCGAGCAGTTGCGGCAGATCGATCACCGCGGCGACCGAACCATCACCCAGCACACACGCGCCCTCGACCCCGCCGGGCGGCGCCAGCCAGATCGGCAGCGGACGCACGACCACGCGGCGCGTCTGGGACAACTCGGGCGCGATCACCGCGACGAGTTCACCCCCCGCCTGGCGCACCAGGAGTGCCACCTCGGCGCGCGCTGCGTCCAGCGCGCCTGCCGGCACGCCCTGGGCGGCCTGCTGGAACCAGCCGCGTGGCAGACCGAGCAGTTCATCGAGGCGGCGCACCGGCACCACCGCCTGATCCATCACGAACCGCTCGAGGCCCTGCTCGTCGCGAATCACGCCGGCACCGGGGATGATGTGTTCGACCTGGCGGATCGACAGCGCCAGGACGTGCGTGGGGGTGCGGGCGACCAGCACCGGCATCCCGGCCAGCGCGATCGGCAGGGTCAGCTCGACCGACAGGCCCACCTGCGGCGCGGAACGCAGGTCGATCGTGCCGCGCAGCCGGGTGATCGCGCGATGGACCACGTCCAGGCCGATGCCGCGGCCCGACAGCTGGCTGGCCGCGTCGCGGGTCGAAAAGCCGGGTGCCATCACCAGACGCCCGATCTGGTCGGCGGTCAGCGCCTGATCGGCATCGACCAGACCGCGCGCGATCGCCCGCGCCCGAACGGCCTCCTCCACCAGGCCCCTCCCATCATCGCGGCACTGGATGCGAAGCTCGCGTCCGGTGTGCTCGAAGGCGATCTCGAGGTGCCCGACCGCCGGCTTGCCGGCCAGCAGGCGCAGGGCCTCGTCCTCGATCCCGTGATCGACGGCGTTGCGCAGCAGGTGCGCCAGCGGATCGACCAGCGACTGCAGCAGTTGGGCGTCGACCGCGGTCGAGTCCCCGTGCACCTGGAGTTCGATGCGTCGGCCCGCCATGCGGGCTGCCTGCCGCGCCACGCGCTGCAGCCGGGGCACGATCGTGGCGACCGGCACCATCCGCGACTGCAGGGTGGTTTCGCGCAGTTCGCCTTGCACCCGCTCGAGCTGGCTGATCGCATCCCCGAGCGCAGCGGCCTGGCGATCGAGTTGCCGGTCGAGCAGCTTGCTGTCGGCGCCCGACTCGGCGATCCGGCGCGACACCGTGTGCAGGTTGTCGAACGCGTCGAGTTCGAGCGGATCGAAGGGCGACTCCAGACGCGCCTGATCGACGCCGACAGCGCGCAGATCGACCACCCGCTCGAGTTCGCCGGCCAGATCCTGGAGGCGCTCGCTGCCAAGCCGAAAATGGACGCGGGTTTCCTGGAGCTGCGACAGCTGTTCCTGGGCCTGCGCCAGCAGGATCGACGCTTCGGCGGCCAGTTCGAGCATGCGGTCGAGCACCTTGGCCGAGACACGGATCGGCTCGTCCGCCTCGGTGGTGCGGCGTGGCGGTTCGGCTCCGCTGACGCCGGGGCTCACCGGAACGGCAGGGGAATCTGTCGCGGCGGCGGCCTCGTGATCGGCGGCCTCGTGATCATCGTCTTCCCGATCGCCCTGCTCCTGACCAGGGGCTTGCGGTGCCTCGGATTCCCGCAGGCGGGCAGCGACCCAGTCGGCCATTCGCTGGCACAGTCGCAGCGCCGCCGGGGGGGCGGCACCCAGACCCGCGACCGACTCGCACATCTCGGCCAGCCCATCGGCGCCCTCTTCCAGCAGCGCGAGCGAGGCCGGGTCGAGCGGGTCAGACCGACGCGCCAGCAGGGTCAGCATGTCCTCGAGCTGATGCGCCAGCGTCGCGATGCCCCGGATGCCCACCGTGTTGGCGGACCCCTTGAGGGTATGAGCGGCCCGCTGGGCGTCGGCCAGCGCCCCCGCTTCGGCCGCGAGCGCACCGACCACCGCTGCCGAGAGCTGGGCCGACAGCGCGGGCAGCTCGTGCAGCAGGTTGTCGACGACCCGGGGATCGGCATCGGCCGGGATGGCAAGCGAGAGATCGTCGGGATCGAGCGCGGTCTCGCTGGCCTGCACCTGGCGCGAAGCCACCAGACTCAGCTCGGTGATCGCGGCCACCGCGGCAGCCACCGCCGGCACCTCCAGCGCGACCGGCCAGCGCGGATCGGCCAGCCCCTCGCACAGGCGCTGCGCGTGAGTGGTGTCGGGCGACAGCAGGAATCCGGCCAGGGCGTCGGGCAGCCAGCCCAGGCGCTCGGCCGCATCGACGGGCAGAGCCGCCGCGTCCGACAGCCAGACCAGCACGCTTTCCTCGGCCAGTCCGACGATTGCACTCAAGGGCGCGACGCCGACATAGGCGGCCGCGTTGCGCCAATGACCCAGTCGCTCGGCGAACAGTTCCAGCCACTCCCGGACTGCACTCGTTCGCGGGTCATCCGGGGCACCGGCAGCCGTCGTCGCCCCCTCCCCGGGCGGCATCGGCGGGTCGTGTTCGGCGGGCAGGGCCTGCAGCAGTTCAGCGGATTCCTCGGCCAGCGCCTGAATCGCCTGCGCGAGCATCGCCAGTTCGTCCCGAGCCACCGGAATCGGCGCCGCGGGGCTGGCTGGCGCCGGTCGCCGCACGCCAGCGCGGGGCAGGCCGACGCTGCGGCTCGCCGGTTCGGGCGCGACGGCAGGCACCGGGATATCCGCTGGCACAACGGCCGCTGGCACAACGGCCGCTGGCACAACGGGCGCCGGTGGCGGCTGCGCCGATTCGACCAGCCGGGCGATCAGAACCGCGTCCTGGGCGAGCCGGCGCCGGATCAGGGTGACGAACTGCGCGGGAACGGCCGGGAATGCCGGCAGTGCCTGCAGCCCCGACATCAGCGGATCGACCTCGGCCGGTGACAGATGCCCGGCACAAAACGCAATCAGGTCGCCGATCCAAAGGCCGAGCGTGTCGCGAGCCTGCGGCCAGGAGCGGGTCTCAGCCAGTTGGTGCAGTTGCGGCGTCACCAGGGTGACCAGGTAGTGGAGCCCCCGCACGCCGGCGCTTTCGCCCGCCCGCGCGCAGACATTCAGCGCATCCGCAAGCCGGCGCGCCTGAAGGACGGGCTGAGCCGACAGCGCCGCATCGAGCAAGGGATCGAGCAACCCGACCGCAGCCTGGTTCAGGCGGTCCAGAGACTCGGCGCTTGCCGGCGCAGGGTCGGCCATCTCACTCACTCTTCGCTGACCTTGAACACGCTCACCTCGTCGAGCAGAAGGCGCGCGCTTTCGACGAGTCGCACCGTCTCGACCGCCTGCAGCGACAACTGTCGCGCCGTCTCGCCGCTGGCCTCCTGGATGATGCGGGCGCGCTCCTGCAGCGCCACCCCCACCTTGGCCTGCTCCGAGGCGGTCCGGGCGATGTCGCGCACGTCGTCGACCAGCGCCTCGGTCTCGGCCTGCGTGCGCCGCATCTCCTGGCCGGAGGCGTCGGTCAGCCGACTGATCTCGACCACCTGGGAGATCGCGTGATTCATCGCGATCACGGTGTCATGGGTTTCGGTCTGGATCGCAGTGACCATGCGCCCGATCTGCAGGGTCGACTCGCGCGCCGACTCGGAGAGTCGCTTGACCTCGTCAGCCACCACCGCGAAGCTGCGTCCCGCCTCGCCCGCCGCCGCTGCGTGCATCGACGCGTTCAACGCGAGAATGCCGGTCCGCTCGGCGATCGCCTGAATGATGCTCACCACCTGACCGATCTCCTGCGAGCGTTCACCCAGCCGCTTGATCCGTTTTTCCGTCTCGCGGATCAGGTCGCGCGAGCGGCCCACGCCCTTGACGGTGTCGGCGACGGTGAACATGGCGGCGGAGATGGCCTGCGCCGCGCGATCGGCGGTGTCGATGCTGTCGCGGGCACGCACCGCGATCGCATCCAGGGCGCTGGCGGCCGCGGCGAGTTCGCGTGCCGCCAGACCGACCTCGCGCTGCTCACGGGCCGCCGCTTCGCCAGCGATGTCCGACTGGCCCTTCACCGCCAGGCTCGCCTCGGCAACATTGGCCGACACCGCGCGCACATTCGTCAGCACGCGCCGGGTTTCGTCGGTGAGCAGATTCAACGCATCGGCGATCGCACCGGTGACGTTTTCGGTGATCGGCACCCGCACGGTCAGGTCCTTGCGGGCAGCGATGGTACCCACCGCCTGCATGATCTCGATCACCGAGTCGTTGAGCTCCTCGCTGTCGCGCGCTGCCCGCTCGAGACCGGCGACGCGATCATCGAGCAGCGCATCGAAATCCATCCCGAGGCGATTGAAGGCGAGCGGCCCCTTCAGACCGGTGCGCGCACTGAAATTGCCCGCCGCCAGTTCGGAGACGGCGATCCGAAGGCGGCGCACCGGCGCCAGCGCCCGATGCTCGACCAGCACGGTGAGCAACGTGGCCAGCAGCACGCCGGCGACTGCCGCCAGACCGATCGCGATCAGCAGATAGTCGTACTGCAGTTGCCCGGTGCCGCCCAGCAATCGCAGGAACAGCCCGAACACCAGCACCAGCAGCAGCGGCACCAGCGCGACGCCGAGCAGCCAGGCGCGCGCCCACGCGGCGGTCCGCTTGTCGATGGCGACGGGATCGGTCATCACTGGCCAGGCGCCGGCCGCGCGAGAACCGCGAACAGCGCGTCGGGGGAGAAATGCCACCAGATCTGCGGGCCGCCGCCGGCATCGGTGACCGGCTCGGACAGAACCTCGCGGAACACGCAATCGGGGGCCGCCGGCGAGTCGGCCGACTCGCCGATCCCGATCGGCGCTGGCGGCTCATCGACCCACAGCGCCGCTCCGGCGCCCGGCGCTCCGAAAACCAGGACCGTGTGCCGGCGGATCGCCGGCGCATCGGCCACCGGCCGGCGCGACGGGTCGAGCACCACCACCGGATGGCCCTGCCACTGCATCAGGCCCAGCACCCGGCGGGGTGACCCGGCCAGGGGATGGATCGCGACATCGGTCAGGTAGATCACCGCCACGCCCGCCGGCAGGATCAGGCCCACACCGTCGATGCGCGTGCCGAACAGGGGCGCGCCTTGCGCCATGTGACTGGCCGGCATTGCGATGCCTGGGGCTCAGTCCGCGCGCGGGCCGGAGCCGGCATGGCGTCGGATCGCCGACAGCAGATGCTCGGCGGTATAGGGCTTGGCGATCAACTCGCGCCCGCCCTGCATGCGCGCCCAAACCTGATCGGCGCGTTGCGCCTTGGTCGAGACGAACACCACCGGTATCGACCGGGTGCGCGGATTGTCGGCCAGTCGCCGGCAAGCCTCGAAGCCGTCCATCTCCGGCATCACGATGTCCATGAAGATGATGTCCGGGGGATCGCGCCGGGCCGACTCCAGCGCCTGCACGCCGCTCTGGGCGGTGCGCACCCGCCAGCCAGCGGTCTGGAGAATGCCGGACATGCGCTCGCGCTCGGTCGCGACATCGTCGACGATGAGGACTTCGCACGCGCGATCGGGGTGGGGGGCACTCATCACAGGCCGCCGTCAGCGCCGGAACAGACGGGCCATCACGCCCCTGGGCGCGCTGGGCGGTTCCTCGGCCATCGATGGCGCCACCGGTTGGGTCGCGGTTCGCACCAGCCCGCTGAGGTCGTCGATCGCCAGTGCGCGGCGCAGCTGCTTGATGACCGCCGCCTCCAGCGCCCGATAGGGCACTGGCTTGGTCAGATAGGTGTCGCAGCCGGCCAGCGCACCGCGCGCCAGGTCGAAGGGCGACGATCGGCTGGTGAGGATGATGATCGGCAGCTGACGCCACTGGCGATTGCGCTTGATCGCGCGTGTGAGCTGGTAGCCGTCCATGTCGGGCATGACGACATCGAGCAGGGCCAGGTCGAAATGCTGCTCGGCCAGCTTCTCGAGCGCCTGGGCGCCGGACTCGACGCTGTCGCAGGTGATGCCCATGCGATCAAAGGCCACGCCGAGCTGGCGGCGCACCGTCGGGCTGTCGTCGACCACCAGCACGCGAAGCCGCTGCGAGATCGGCGGCTCGAGGGAACTGACCGGGAAAGCGAGCAGGTTGGAAGGCCCCGCCGCCGGCGCGCCGCGCGAGGAGGCGACGGTTCGGGCCGCAGGCGCAGCCGGATCTGCCGCGGGCTCTTCGCGCCCCGGCACGGGCAAGCGAACCGGCGGTGTCGGCAGGGCGCGGCCGATCGCCGGCGGCGGCACGGGGCGGGCGGGCGGCAGTGGCGCCGGCAGGGCG
>CAIZNI010000025.1 GCA_903934295.1 uncultured beta proteobacterium | reverse complement strand
TGCACCGCCTCCGCGTGCCGCCGCCGGAGCCGCCGCCGGAGCCGCCGCTGGAGCCGCCGCTGGAGCCGCCGCCGGAGCTGGAACCGGTGCCGCGCCTGCCCCCCCGCCCGCAGAAGCAGCCAGGCCGTCTCTTCCCTGGAGCTACTTCATCTCCCTGGGCGCCAACGAGCGTCGCTGGGGCAGCGATCTGCACCGCGAGACCGACAACACCGACCTCACCCGGACCAGCGGCGACGATCGCCTGCGCGGGCGTACCCGCGAAGTGACGCTGATGCCGCGGATCAACGGCCGGCTTTCGGCGCGCGACAGCGTCGTCCTGCGGGCGACCCTGCTGGCTTCCGAGACCGACAGTCGCCTGGACGGCCAGTTCGCGGGTCAGCAGGCCAGCGGCGCCCCGCTGTCGGGCGGCACCCGGGAGACCGGCGAGTTCCATCGCCAGATGACGCAGTTGCGTGGCGACTGGACGCGCCGCTTGCAGTCCAGCCGGATGGAGTTTCGTCTGTCAGGCGACTCCAGCGGCGAACGTCAGCAGCGCGACCGCACCAACAGCCTGGACACCGGCTCGGGACCGGTCGAGGTGGCCACGTTGTTTGGCGACCGGCGGCGCGAGCGCAGCTTTCAGAGCGGATTGAAGCTGACCGGCACCGAGGGCAGCCATGTCTGGATGGGCGGCATCGAGCTGGAGTCGCGCCGCCTCGACGTCACCACCAGCACCGAGACGGGCGGCCTGCCGGCCGCCGAGCGCAGCTACGACTCCTCGTTCAACCGCCGCGTGATCTGGGGTCAGAACGAGTGGGCGCTGCCGGCCCGCACCACGCTGACCACCGGCTTGCGGGTCGAGTCGCTCACCCGCCTGACCCGCTATGACGACATTCGCCAGGAGGATCAGCAGACCCAGCTGCAGCCCTCGCTGCACACCCGGACGCCGCTGGCCGATGGCTGGCAGCTGCGCAGCAATCTGGCGCGCACCCGCCGGCTGCCGGGCCTGACCGACACGATCGAGCGGGTGGTCCCGAGCTGGGGCTCGAATTCGCCCACCCGTCCCGATGTGATCGGCAACGCGGGGCTGAAGGCGGAATCGACCCTGAGCCTGGACACCGGTTTCGAGAAACGGCTGGGCGGTGGCGGGCAGCTGGGCGTGAACGTGTTTGCCCGGTCGATCGATGACCTCATCATCCGGCGCACCCGCGAGGTTGACGGTCGCTGGCTGCAGCGGCCCGAGAACCTGGGCAATGCGCTGGTCTGGGGGCTCGAGACCGACCTGAAGACCGATCTGCGCTCGGTGGGCGCCCCGGGCTGGAATCTCAGCGCCAATGCCAGCCTGCTGCAGTCGCGGCTCAAGGATGACCTGGGCTACAGCGGCCGGATTCCCGGGCAGGCGCGCTATCTGCTCAACCTGAGTGTGGCGCGCCCGATGCCGCGCGCGACCGGGTTCTTTGGCGGCGCCTCGGTGAACGTCAAGGGGGCTTCCGACATCGGTTCCAACGCCGAGAGCCGGGGCCGCGAAGAAACCCGGGTCACGCTGGACGCCCACGTCGGACAGATCATCAGCCGCGTCGGTTTCTGGCGCCTCGGGCTGTCCAACCTGACCAATGCGAAGGTCCGGCGCGAGCGTGTCGATGTCGACTCGGCGGGCGGTCTGCGCACCGAGCGCTCGACCGAGCAGTACGACACCCGACTGTTCCTGACGGTGGGTACCCGCTGGTAGCGGACCCGGCGCCCGGTCTCAGCCGGGGCGCCATTCCTTCTTCAGGCGCTTGGCGATCGACCAGCGATGCACCTCGGAGGGGCCGTCATAGATCCGGAAAGCCCGGATGTCACGAAAGATCTGCTGCACCGGCGTTTCTTCGGTGACGCCCATCCCACCCAGCACCTGCACGCAGCGGTCGGCGACCCGATAGAGGGCTTCGGATACCGAGACCTTGGCGATGCTCGACTCGGCGGTGCCCGGGTGACCCTGGTCGAGCACCCAGGCGCACCAGTCGATGGTGAGCTCGGCCTGTTTCAGGTCGATCTCGTTGTCGGCGAGCATGAAGCCCACGCCTTCGTGGTCGATCAGCTGCTTGCCGAAGGCGCGTCGGCGGCAGGCGTAGTCGGTGGCGATGTGATGGGCGCGCTGCGCCGAACCCCACCAGCGCATGCAGTGGGTCAGACGGGCCGGCGCGAGCCGGATCTGGGCGTAGCGAAAGCCCTGGTCGACTTCGCCCAGCACCTGCGACGCGGGGACCCGGACCTCGTTCAGGCTGACCACCGCATGGCCGCCCGGCATCGACCGGTCGATCGTGCCCAGGGTTCGTTCGATGACGATTCCCGGGGTGTCCATGTCGGTGAGGAACAGGGTTGCGCCACCGCTCGTCTTGGCCATGATGATGGCCAGCCCCGCGCCGTCGGCACCGGTGATCAGCCACTTGCGTCCGTTGATGACCCATTCGTCCCCGACCAGCTGCGCGGTGGTGGTCATCATCCCCGGGTCGGAGCCGGCACCGTCGTCGGGCTCGGTCATCATGAAGGCCGAGCGGATCTCGCCGGCGGCCAGCGGGCGCAGCCAGCGCTCCTGCTGGGCCGGATTCATCACCTTCTGGAACAGGTGCATGTTGCCCTCGTCGGGCGCCATGCAGTTCATCGCGACCGGGCCGAGCATCGAATAGCCGCAGGCTCGCAGCACCGTGGCGGTCTCGCGGTGGTTCAGGTCGTGGCCGCCCCAGCGGGCTTCCAGTTGTGGCGCGAGCAGTCCCGCTTCGCGCGCCCGGGACTGCATCTCGCGCCGCAGATCGTCGCTGGGACCGTGGTGGTCGATGCGCGGATCGGACTCATAAGGGATCACGACCTCCCGGATGAAGCGGGCGGTGCGCGCCTCGAGTTCGAGTTCGCGGGCGCCTCGGGTGAGTTCGATCATGAGCGGGTGGCTCCGGTGGTGTCGTCGAGGCGACCCGGCTGCATCGGCAGCTCGGGACGGGTTGCCCATTCCAGGAGCGAGTTGTCGTACAGCGTCCAGCCGGGATGGCCGAGCATCTCGAGCACGAAGGCGGTGGTGCTGGCCGCAATGCCGCCGCCGCAGTAGGCGACCGCGCGCTCGGCCGCCCAGGCGCCGGCTGCCGCGAGCTGGGCCCGCAGCACGTCGTCGGGCAGCAGGCTGCCGGTCGCCGGATCGACCATCTCGCGCGCTGGCGCACTGGTGCTGGCGACGATGCTGCCGGGGCGCCCGTAGTGGGTGCCGCCCGTGGCGCTGAACTGCTCGCGGCTGAGCGCATTGATGCGGCAGCTGCGCGGATCGTCCAGCGTGGCCAGCACCGTCTGCGCATCGGCGATGTGCTCGGGACGCCGGCGCACCCGATAGGTCTCGGCACGGATCGCCGGCAGTTCGGCGCTGACCGGTCGTCCCTCGCGCTGCCAGCGCTCGAAGCCGCCGTCGAGCAGCGCGACCGAGCGGTGACCGGCGGTGTGCAGCACATACCAGACCCGGGTGATGGAGCCGAGATAGCCGCTGCCGTACAGCACGACCCGGTGCGAGTCGCTGATGCCCAGCGTCCCCAGCACGCCGGCGATCTGCGCGTCGCTCGGGAAGGTGTACGGATAGGCGCCCGTCGGATCGGAGAGGTCGGTCGCCATGTTCAGGTAGCGCGCGCCCGGGATGTGCGCCTGCCGGTATTGCGGCAGTCCGCTCTCGACGCGCGACGCGCCCACCGGCTGGATGATCAGCTGCGCGCTGCAGTCGATGATCCGCAGGTCCGGGTCATCGAGATGCGCCTGCAGCCACTGCGGGGACACCAGCATCTGGTCGCGCCGCGAGATCGGGGGTGCGCTGGTCATCGGTGTTCCTCAGGCAGGGGTGAACATCGGCACCGGCGGGCCGCCCTCGGTGGGCTTGAAGACCACTCGCACCGATTGCCCGATGCGCAGTGCATCGAGATCGCAGTCGACGAAGTTGGTCAGCATGCTCACGCCTTCTTCCAGCGTGACGTAACCGATCGCGAACACGATCGGGCCGGCGCGCCGGGTCACGCTCACGGTGTAGATGGTTCCCTTGCCGCTGGCGGTCTTCCACTCGGTGCGATCGCCGCCGCAGTGCGGGCAGATCGGGCGCGGGTACCAGTGGTATTGCTTGCAGTCCGGGCAGTACTTGACGAGCAGCTTGCCCTCGCCGGCGGCTTGCCAGAAGGCTTCGTTGTCGGGGTAGACCGGCGGAGCGGTCAGCTGGCGATCCTTGGCCATCGTGGTCATCTGTTCACTCCCGTTCCATGATCAGGGTCGCGCTGCCGTGCCGCGCACCCAGGAGCCCGCCGGTGCCGTGGGCCAGCGCCAGCTTGCAGTCGCGCACCTGCACCGCCGGATGCGCTTCGCCGCGCAGCTGGCGTACCGCCTCGATCACCTTGGTGATGCCGCCCCGGTTGGCCGGGTGGTTGTTGCAAAGGCCGCCGCCGTCGGTGTTGAAGGGCAGCTTGCCCACGCCAGAAATCAGGTTGCCGTCGGCCACGAAACGGCCGCCTTCGCCCTTCTTGCAGAAACCCAGATCCTCGAGCTGCACCAGCACGGTGATGGTGAAGCTGTCGTAAATCGAGGCGTACTGGATGTCGCTGCGCGACACGCCGGCCTCCTCGAAGGCGATGGCGCCGGAGCGCACCGCGCCGGAGTAGGTCAGGTCGACCTTACCGCCGTCCTGGCCCTTGATCGATTCGCCGGCGCCGATGATCTTGACCAGCGGACGATTGAGGCGCCGGGCGATCTCGGGCTTGACCACCAGCAGCGCGCCGCCGCCGTCGCTCACGACGCAACAGTCCATCCGGTGCAGCGGATCGGAGATGACCGGCGAGTTGATCACATCCTCGACGGTGACGACTTCGCGCAGCATGGCGTGCGGGTTGTGCTGCGCGTGATGCGACGCGGCCACCTTGATCCAGGCGAGCTGCTCGCTGGTGGTGCCGTATTCGTACATGTGCCGCGCCGCGACCATCGCGTAGCTGTTGACCGTGACCTGGTAGTAGGGGATCTCGAAAGGCGCATCGGGCACGTTGGGCAGGACCACCCGGGGCAGGGTGCCGCTGTGCGACTCGCTGCGGGGCCGCCCGGCCAGTGTGATGAGCGCCACTTCACAGCGCCCGGCGGCGATCGCCTGGGCAGCGTGCGACACGTGCAGCAGGTAGGAGGAGCCGCCGACATCGGTGGAGTCGACATGCCGAACCTTCAGGCCCAGGTAGTCGACCATGCTCAGGCCACCCATGCCGGGCGCGTCACCCGCACAAAAATAGCCGTCGACGTCGCGCAGGCTCAGGCCGGCGTCTTCCAGCGCCCCGCGGGCGCATTCGGCGTGCAACTGGGCCACTGTCTTGTTCTCGGCCTTGCGCGTGGGGTGCTCGTAGGCCCCCGCGATGTAGGCCTGTCCGCGAATGCTCATGCTGGAGGATCTCCCTGGGATGGCTGGCGCGCGCGCCCGTGCGGACGCGCAGTCAGGGTTGATCCTATCATCGGGTTGCCAGCCCGCCATTTCACTGGTGAAAACCAGTGTCCAGCCCCCCGTCCGCCGGTTTCGAAATGCGTGGCGGACCGTGCCGTGTGCCTCAGGTGGTGGTCCAGCGCGCGATCGCTTCGCGCAGTCGCGCCTCGCGGGCCTCGATCTGGACCAGCAGATCGGGAACGGGGGCGAGTGCATTGGCGCGGCCGGCCTGCACCACCTGCTGCGTGAGTTGCTGCAGGGCGAGCGCCGACAGGTTGCCCGCCGAGCCGGTCACGTTGTGGGCGGCGGCGACCAGCGCAGGGGTGTTGCCCGCCTGCAGCGCGCCGCGCATGGTGGCGATCTGCGCGGGGAGGTCGGCGAGGAGCATCTCGAGCAGGTCACGCAGCAGGTCGCTGTCGCCATCCATGCGTTCCAGCGCCTGGCGCAGGTCGAGATCGGCCGGGCCGTTGTCCGGCGGCCCGGCGCCAACCAGGGCGCCGCCGACGGCTGCGTCCGGTGCGTGCGCTGACGGCGCGGGGGGCGGTGCCGTGCCCGGTACCCCGTCTGTTTCGCGGGGCAATATTATCTGGACCCGAAATTCACTGCCCCGTCCCGGTTCGCTGTCCACTTCGATGCGGCCCTGCATCAGGTGCATCAACCGAGCGGCCACCGCGAGACCCAGTCCGGTGCCACCGAAATCGCGGCTGCTCGAGGCATCGGCCTGCGAGAACGCCTCGAAGATCATCTGCCGCTTGTCCACCGAGATGCCGATGCCGGTGTCGTGCACCGCGATCGACAGGTCGACTGGCTGTCCCGGCGCCTGGGTGGCATTGACCCGCAGCCCGATGACTCCCTGGGCGGTGAACTTCAGGGCGTTGCGCAACAGATGACCGAGTACCTGGCGCAGGCGCGCCCGGTCGCCGATCAGACGGTCGGGGATCGCCGGGTCGACGGTGCACGACCAGGCCAGGCGCTTGTTTCTCGCCAGGCGCGAGACCTCGTCGGCGCATTCCTGGATCAGGGCGCGCAGCGAAAACCCCTTCGCCTCGAGGGTCAGTTGGCCCGCTTCCAGCGATGACAGGTCGAGCACGTCTGCCAGCTTGCCCATCAGGTCGTCGGCCGCCGATTTCACCAGCAGCAGGTACTCCCGCTGCTCGGCGGACAGTTCGGTTTCGAGCGCCAGTTCGGTCATCCCGAGGATCGCGTGCATCGGCGTGCGCAGTTCATGGCTCATGTTGGCCAGAAATTCGCTCTTGATTCGGTTGGCGGCCTGCGCGGCGTCGCGGGCGTCGGTGAGATCGGCCATCATCTGCTTGAGCGCGGTGACATCGGTGCGCAGCACGACGGTGAGTCCCTCGGCGGTGACGGTGTTGCCGACCCGGTACCACCGACCGTTGATCCGTTCGTCGTGCGATTCGCTCGACCCCTTCAGGGCGCGCAGGCCGCGAATCCGTTCATCGACCCAGGTCTGCTCGTCCAGGCCACGGCGGTTGACGATCATGCCGTGGCGGTACAACCCGCTCAGCGCCGCCGACAAGTCCATGCCCGCCTGAAGTTGCCCGGCGATCGGCGCATAGATGTCGCGCAGTTTCTGGTTGCAGATCACCAGCCGGTGCGTCTCGTCGTACATCGCGAAGCCGGCGTCCAGGCTCTCGATCGCGCGGTTCAGCCGGGCCTGCGACTGCGCCTTGAGCTGTTCATGCGCGTCGCGCAGGCTCTCGAGCGTGTTGTAGAGCTCGCGGCTTTTTTCGGTGAGCAGGTCTTCGGCGCTCTTGCGCGCCGCGCGCTCGCGCGCGAGCCGCCGCTCCAGCAGGGCGATCTCGTCGGTGCGATCGTGCGGTGTCGAGTCGGTCAAGTCCGTGTCTCGCGCCGCAGTTCGAAGACGGTGCCGGGCGCCTGCGGGTCTGCGCTGGGCTGTCGGCTGATGATGCAGGCGCTTCGGTAGTGCCCGACGGCGCCCTGGAGCAGGCCCAGCGCCAGCTCATCCATGCCGCGCGGCGACTGGTAGAGCATGCGCAGGCAGTGCTCGTCACGCGAGATCACGGTGAATCGGGGCAGGCTTGCCTGGTCATAGAGCTTCTTGACCTCGATGTGGACTTCCCGATCGACCGAGGCGATGAAATCGAACAGGTCCGGGTGGCGGGTGAACATGCGCGGGTGCAGCTCGGTGAACCGGTTCATCAGGTGTTCGCCAAAACCACGCACCAGCTCGGCCTCGGTGATGCCGGTGCGTTGCGAGAGCTCGCCCACCAGCGCGAGGATTTCCTCGTGCGGGTAATAGCCCACCGCGGTGTAGGCGCCGTCGTTGCTCAAGGGCACCGCGCGCAGCACCGAGTCGGCGAGCGCAGGCGAGAAGCGGCGCTCGACCATTTCGATCAGTTCGGTGAAAACCATGCCCAGCATTGGAACTCCTCGCCCAACCATCGATGATGGCGCAGCCGGTCTGCTTCGCAAACGCGAATCAGGACCGGTCAGCGCCCGGGTATTTCCTGGATCAGGTGATCACGCCCCTCGTCCTGGAAGCGCTCGCGGATCTCGCGCACCTCGGTCCATTGCGTCAGGAAGGCATCGACGCAGGCCGGGTCGAAGTGGCTGCCGCGCTGCTCGGTCAGGTAGTCGCGAGCCCGTTCCAGCGGCCATGCCGCCTTGTAGGGACGCTCGGAGGTGAGGGCGTCGAACACATCGGCGACGGCCACGATGCGGCCGGGCAGTGGGATCGCCTCGCCCGCCAGGCCCAGCGGGTAGCCGCTGCCATCGAATTTCTCATGATGGCTGTGGGCGATCACCGCCGCCATGCGCAGCAGCGGCGATTCGCTGCCGTTCAGAATGGCATGGCCGATGCCGGCGTGTTCGCGCATCACCGCCCATTCCGGCAGTGTCAGCCGGCCGGCCTTGAGCAGGATGCTGTCGGGGGTGGCCACCTTGCCGATGTCGTGCATCGGTGCCGCCTGCATCAGCAGTTCCCGGTCTGCGTCGGCCATGCCGACGCCACGGGCGATCAGCACGGAATAATGCGCCATCCGCAAAATGTGCGCGCCGGTTTCCGGATCGCGGTATTCGGCTGCGCGAGACAGCCGCAGGATGGTGTCGCGTTCGCGCTCGACAATCTCGCGGGTCGCCTTGCTCACCTCGTCGGCGAGCCAGCTGGCGCGATCGGCCAGTCGTTTCTGGGCCCGTCGCAGGGCGAGCATGTTGCGCGAACGCGCCAGCAGTTCGACACGATCGATCGGCTTGGTGAGAAAGTCGTTGGCGCCCAGATTCAGCGCGTCGTAGCGCACGCCGTTCTCATGGCTGGCGGTGATCATCAGCACGGGCACGTCGGCCCGCGTCGGTTCCGCGCGAAGCGTCCTCAGGAATTCCAGGCCGTCGAGACCGGGCATCACATAGTCGAGGATGATGATGTCGGGGTCGCCCTGAAGGCACCACTGCAGGCCTTCCCTGGGGTCGGTGAAGGTCACCGCCACGGTGCCGTCGAACGAGGCCACCAGCGCCTTGAGCAGCGCGATGTTGACCGGATTGTCATCGACGATGACGATATTCAAGACGAGTCCTCGGATTCGGAGTGTTGGGCGCGGGAGCCGGGGTATGGCCTGGTCGGCGCCTCGCCAGATTCGCTTATCGGCCCGTTTGCGTCCCGCTTGAGCGCCTGTCGAACAACCGCCGGCCCTGCCGTCAGCCGGCGCGCCCGATGATCTGGGCGGTTGCGATCAGCTCATCGAGCAGCGCCATCGAGGCCTCGCCCGACACCGAGAAGGGATCGAGGACTGCTTTTTCCGAATACTTCAGCAGCAACGACGGGTTCATCTTGTCGAGCTTGACATGGCCCATGGTCCAGCCGGTGAACCGTCGTTCGGAGATCTCGCGGTAGTGCAGCAGCATCACCTGCTGGTGCCGCGGGTCGCGCAGGATGGTGTTGTAGAGGGCGTTGACGGGTCCGCGGCCGCCTTCGAGCACCTGCAGGTAGACATCGCCGCCCTGGCACAACAGACCGGTGATGCCCAGTCGGGGGTTGTTCAGGCGGGACTGCTGGAGGATGGCCTCGGTGAACTCGTCGGTGACCGATGTGCTGACGCGGCTGGCATAGAGCAGGTGAACTAGCATGGCGGGATTCGTCAGGCGCCTTTGCGGGTGAGCAGAGCAAGGAATTCGCGCCGCAGGTTGGGGTCTTTCAGGAAGGCGCCGCGCATCACGCTGTTGATCATCTTCGACTCGCTGTCCTTCACGCCACGCCACTGCATGCAGAAGTGGTCGGCCTCCATCACCAGCGCCAGACCGTCGGGTTGCACCCGCTCCTGGAGGAGATCGGCCAGCCGCGCCACGGCTTCCTCCTGGATCTGCGGGCGGCTCATGACCCAGTCGGCCAGTCGGGCGTACTTGGACAGGCCGATCAGGTTCGAATGCTCATTGGGCATGACCCCGATCCAGATGCGGCCCATGATCGGGCACAGGTGATGCGAGCAGGCGCTGCGAACCACGATCGGCCCCACGATCATCAGTTCATTCAGGCCCTCGACGTTCGGGAATTCGGTGACCGAGGGCATCGGCAGGTAGCGGCCGCGAAAGACCTCGCGCAGGTACATCTTGGCGACCCGGGCCGCCGTCTCGCGGGTGTTGTGGTCGCTGTCGGTGTCGATGACCAGGCTTTCCAGGACGCCCAGCATGCGCGCTTCAACCTCGACCTGCAGCTGGTCGAGCTCATCGGGCTCAATGAAGCCGGCGATGTTGTCGTTGGCGTGGAAGCGCTCTCGCGACGCCTTGAGGCGCTCGCGGATTTTCTGGGAGACGGGCACACCGACATCGGTATCGGTCGGAAGGCCGGAAGGCAGCGAGGGCGAATTCATGGCATCGGGACTCAAGGCGAAGGGCTGAAGATAACCGGAAAGCCATCCGTCGCGCCGATCACCCTGCGCCCGGTGAGGCCCGCATCGGGGGCTGGCTGCCGAGGCGTCTGCGCGAGATCGCCCCGCAGAAAGAAAAAAAGCCTGCCATTCGGCAGGCCTTCGTTCATGCTCGACCCATTCATGTTGGGCCCATTCATGTTAGGCCCGTTCATCGCCGACCTTTTGATCGGACGGGTGACTGATCACCCTCCCGGTTCACTCGCGGCCCCGGGAAGGGAGACGAAAGGTCGGAAGAATTGGCGCGCCCGGCAGGATTCGAACCCACGACCCCCTGGTTCGTAGCCAGGTACTCTATCCAACTGAGCTACGGGCGCTGCTAAGCCATGGATGATAGCACCGTTTTCGAATGATTTCAGCGGGTCGGATCCACGAGGTCATCTGGCCGGCCGCGCGGGCCGCTGCCGGCCAGCAGCGCGGTCTTCATCAAGTCGGCCATGGTGCGGGCGGCGAGCTTGTCCATGATGTTGGCGCGGTGTGCCTCCACGGTCTTGATGCTGATGCCCAGATCGTCGGCGATCTGCTTGTTGAGTCGACCGGCGACGATCAGCCCGAGCACCTGTCGTTCGCGCTGGGTCAGGCGCTCCAGTCGCGTGAGCGCCTGGCGGCCGGCTTCGTCGTCGCGTTGCTGGGCCGCGCTGTGCGCCAGGCACTCACGCACCGTCGCGCACAGGTGCGCGTCATGGAAGGGCTTTTCGAGAAAGTCGACCGCGCCGCGCTTCATGCTCGAGACGGCCATCGGCACGTCGCCATGGCCGGTGATGAACACCAGCGGCATCGTCACTCCGCGGCGCAGCAGTTCCTCCTGCAGTTCGAGCCCGCTCATGCCGGGCATGCGCACATCCAGGATGAGGCAGGCCACCGGATTGCGTGCCAGGCTCTGGTCGGCCGTCCGCAGAAAGGCTTCGGCGCTGTCGTAGGTGATCGCCTGAAAACCGTTGGCTTCCAGCAACCAGCGCAGCGAGTCGCGCACCGCTTCGTCGTCATCGACCACATGGACCAGCGCATCGGCGGGCCGGGCGTCGGCGGAGCGCATCATCACGCGGCCCGCTCCAGACCCACCTGCCCGGTGGCCGGCAGGGTGAACCGGAAGACGCAGCCGCCGCCCGGGTTGTCCTCGACCCAGAGGCGACCCTTGTGCGATTCGATGATCGAACGGCAAATGTTCAGACCCATGCCCATGCCTTCGCGTTTGGTGGTGAAGAACGGCTGAAACAGCTTGTCCATCGAGCCCGGCGCCAGCCCGGGTCCGGAATCGATCACCGAGAATTCCAGCCACTCCTCGCGCTGGATCACCCGCACCTGCAGGTGCGGTCGGCGCACATCCTGAAGGGCTTCAAGGCCGTTGCGCACCAGGTTCAGCAGCACCTGTTCGATCAGGATCGGGTCGGCCAGCAACACCGGCAGCGTCGGGGAGATGTCCACCTCGATGCGCACGCCACGGCGCTGCGCGTCGATCTCGGCCAGTCCCAGCGCATCGGCGACGATCGCCTTCACCTCGCAGGCGCGCCGCTCGGGCTCGCTGCGCTTGACGAAGTCGCGGATGCGCCGGATGACCATGCCGGCGCGCTCGGCCTGCGCGGCGGTTCGGCCCAGCATCTCGAGCGTCTGCGGTATGTCGGGGGGCAGGCCCTGCTGGTCGCGCTGGCGGATGCGGGCGCTCAGGCCCATGCAGTAGTTGGCGATCGCAGTGAGCGGCTGATTCAGTTCATGGGCCAGCGACGAGGCCATCTCGCCCATGGTGACCAGGCGCGAGGTCTGGCTCAGGCGCTGATCCTGGTCGCGCTGCTGGGCTTCGGCTTCGTGGCGCCGGGTGACGTTGCTGGCCATCAGCATCCGGGCCTGGCGCCCGTCGACCCAGCGGATGCTGCGCGAACGAACCTCGAACCAGCCGCCCAGGGCGGTGTCGTGGGTTTCGCAGGAGATCGGAAGACACACGTCTGAACTCCAGTCACTCCGCGA
>CAIZNI010000024.1 GCA_903934295.1 uncultured beta proteobacterium | reverse complement strand
CGTCAACATCCGTCGCCGACAGCGTACCCGTCAGAGCCGCATCCACCGTCGCAGACGTCAGACGCGTCTCGGTCACGCTGCCCGCCGTCACCGCCGCCAGCACAGGCTGGTCGTCGGCACCGGCGACATTCACGCGCATCGGATGCGTCACCAGGCCGTCATCGCCGTCGGAAACGGTCATCGTGAAAGTGTCGGTTCCGGTCTCGCTGTCATCCAACGTCTCTACGACTGCGGCGTTCTTCGTGTAGGTGTAAGCACCGGTCGAGGTGTTCACCGCCAGCGTGCCGTAGGTGCCCGCCAGCGTCGAGAAGCCGGCCGCCACCACACCACCCGTCACACCGTAGGTCAGCGTCTCAACGTCAACATCCGTAGCCGACAGCGTACCCGTCAGCGCGACGTCCGAAGTTGTACTCGCGAGACGATTCTCAACCACTGCACCATCGACAACCGCTGCCAGAACCGGCTGATCGTCCGCACCGGTCACCGTGACCACGTAGGGCTGGGTCACCAGAGCATCGTCACCGTCCGAAACCGTCATCGTGAACGAATCAGTCACGATCTCGAGGTCATCCAGCGCCTCGATGGCCGCGGCGTTCTTCGTGTAGGTGTAAGCACCAGTCGAGGTGTTCACCGTCAGCGTGCCGTAGGTACCGGCCAGCGTCGAGACGCCAGCTGCCACCACACCACCCGTGACACCGTAGGTCAGCGTCTCGACGTCAACATCCGTCGCCGACAGCGTACCCGTCAGAGCCGCATCCACCGTCGCAGACGACAGACGCGTCTCTGTCACGCTACCCGCCGTCACTGCCGCCAGCACAGGCTGATCGTCGGCACCGGTCACCGTCACCACATACGACTGGGTCACCAGACCATCGTCACCGTCCGAAACCGTCATCGTGAACGTGTCGGTACTGGTCTCCAGATCATCCAACGCTTCCGTAGCGGCGTTGTTTGCCTTGGTGTACGTATAGGCGCCAGTCGACGTGTTGAGGGTCAAGGTGCCGTAGGTGCCGACAACCGTGGCCGTACCAGCGACAACTACACCACCGGTAACTCCGTAAGTCAGCGTTTCGACATCAACATCCGTCACAGCCAGCGTACCGGTCAGTCCAGTACCAGCGGTCAGGGTGCCGGCGCCACGGACTTCGGCAAATGCGCCCGCCGTCACCGGGGAGAACACAGGCTGGTCATCCGCACCGCTGACCGTCACGGTGTAGGTGTTCGTAGCGGTCAGCCCAACGTTGTCGGTCACCACCACGGTGAAGACATCCGAGCCCGACTCACCGTCGTCCAGCGCCTCAATCGCAGCGTTGTTGCGGGTGTAAACATACGCACCCGTCGTCGCATTCAGCACCAACGTGCCGAAGGTGCCGACCTTGGTAAACGATCCGGCAACCAGCGTCGTACCCGCCACGCTGGTGTAGGTCACCGCGCCGCCGTCAGTGTCGATCGCACCAAGGTTGCCGGTCAGCGCCGCACCGCCCAGCGTCTGCGTCGTGTTCAGACGGTCCTCGGCCACCGTGCTGGCCACTGCCGCGAAGGTCGGTGCAATCGTGTCGCGCAGCGTCACGTCGCCCGCGCTCATCGCGGTCACGCCAGCCAGCGTCACCTGGATGTCCAGGCCGTTCAGGATCCCGTCGTCGTTGACGTCGATCCACAGCTTGTTGGTGTCCTTCTGGAACACATAGTCGGCCTTGCCGTCATTGGCCGTCAGCGAGATCGCGCCCTGTGCGTCCGAGAAGTCGTCCGCGTTGCCCGCGAAGTTCACCCCGACCGCGCTCGTGCTCGAGAACGCATTGGCCGCCGTCACCGGCGCCGCATTGAAGGTCGTGTTCACGGCCGCCGACACCGCCTGCGTCTCGATCACGATCCGGTCCGTGCCGGTGGTGAAACCGGTCACCGTGTCGCGCGTCAGACCCACCGAGTCCGACACCGCCGTCACGCGCAGGAAGTCCTGGCCCGCGCCCAGCGTGATCACGTCCGCACCGGCACCGCCGGTGATGGTGTTCGCCGTCAGCGGGAGCGCCGTGCCACCCACCGTCAGCGTGTCGTCGCCGGCACCCAGGTCGATGCTGTTGCTGCCGTTGCCCGCCACCACCGTGTCGTTGCCAATGCCGCCGGTGACCACGTTGTTGCCGTTACCCAGCGTCACGCTGTCATTGCCGTCGCCAGCCGACACCATGTTGTTGCCGTTGCCCGAGACGACCGTGTCGTTGCCCGAGCCCGCGACCACCGTGTTGTTGCCGTTACCCAGCGTCACGCCGTCGTTGCCCGAACCGGCATCGATCGCCTTGTCACCGTCCAGGTTGGTGATGGTGTCGTTACCAGCACCCGAGCTCACCACGTCGTTGCCCAGACCCAGGCTGATGACGTCGTCGCCGCCACCCGTGGTCAGGTTGTCGTTGCCGTTGCCCGCGGTCAGGTCGAACCCGCCCGAGGTCACGCCACCCGCGTTCACCGTCAGACCGCCCACGATACCGTCGGTCGCGGTGCTGTCATCCAGGTCGGATGCGTTGATGGTGAGTCGGTTCGACGCCACGCCGGTGAAGGTCGCGTTTGTGATCGTCAGGCCCGCACTCGCGTTGTCCGTCGTCTCGACGATGGTGATCGTCTCCACACCGCTCATGCCCGCGAGGTTGGACGTGCCGTTGTCGGTGGTCACCAGGTACCGGTCGCCGGTCCCCAGGCCGCCCGTCAGCACATCAGCCGCGGTGATCGCCGCCGCGGTCGACAAGAAGGTCATGACGGTGTTCGACGCACCCGCGTTGATGGTGTCATCGCCGCCCGAACCCAGCACCGCCGACAGCGCGGTGGTCGTGCTGCCGAAGGCCGCATCCAGAACCACCCGGTCGTTGCCCGCACCGCCGGTGATGCTCGACAGACCGATCCGGTCCGCCTGCACGCCCAGCGTGGCCGACAGCGCCGTCGCCGCCTTGGCATTGAGCACTTCGATCGACGACACGTTCTGGAAGTCGTCGTCGATGAACACGCCGCCGTTCTGCGTCAGCGTGTCGGTGCCCGCACCGCCCTCGATCGTGATGTTCGCGCCGAGGTCGCCGCCCCGGAAGATCGCGGTGTCGTTGCCACCGTTGCCGGCAAACAGCACGTTGTTGTTCGCGCCCGAGTTCTGCTTCTCAAAGATGTCGCCGGTGGCCGAGCCGACGATCGTGAACTGGTAGTTCGCGCTCGTGCCCGTCGCCAGCGTCACGCTGAAGCTGTCATCGGTGTCGGTCAGCGCCGACGCATCCACCGTCACCGGCGTGATCGTGCCCACCGTGCCCGCGGTGAAGGTCAGGCTGTTGGCGTCGGCATCGACACCCACCACCCGATCGCCGCTGCTGGTCAGACGGAAGGTCTCCACACCAGTCACGTTGGTCAGGTTGACCGTGGCCGTGACCGCGCCCGTCGCGTTGTTCAGTTCGACCGAGTCGGCATCCGCACCGCCCGCCACCGTGTCGCTGCCGTCGAGTTGCGAGGCCGAGAAGCTCGCGACGTCAGCACCCGCGCCCAGGCTGATGTTGTCGTTGCCCGCGCCGCTCACCACCGTGTCGTTGCCGGCGTTCGTCACGACCAGGTCATTGCCGCCCGTGGTCGTCACGCTGTCGTTGCCGGCTCCGCTGGTGATGGTGTCATCGCCACCGTTGCCGTTGATCGTCAGGCCCACCGTGGTGTAACCACTGGCGTTGATGGTCTCGCTGCCGGCCGCACCCAGCACCGTCACGATGCCAGCGGTCTGCGCGTTGGCGCCCAGCGTCGTGTTGACCGCGGCCGCCAGGGCCAGGATCTCCACCGAGCGCACGTTGAGGAATGCCGCGTCGGCATAACCCGTATTGGTGACGATCAAGTCGGCTCCGTCACCGCCAGTGATCGTGTCCGCGCCCGTCAGGTTCGCGCCCACGTTGATCGTGTCGGCATCCGCACCCGCGTCCACGTTGTCCGCGCCCGTGCCCAGGATCACCGTATCGGCGCCCGCACCGGCCATGACCGAGTTGTTGCCCGAGACCAGCGTGATCGAGTCCGCGCCGGCACCCGAGTCGATGGTGTCGTTGAGCTGACCGCTGGTGATGGTGTCGCTGGCCGCACCGCCCGTCACCGAGACCCGGTAACCGGAGATCGCCGCGCCGTTGAAGGTCAGCGTTTCGGCCGTCAGCGGGCCCAGCACGCCGTCGGTGTCATCGGCCAGCGAGCTGGCGTTGATCGACAGAACACCCGCGGACAGCAGGTTCGGGTTCGGCGCGTTGCTGTTGTCCAGCGTCAGCGAGTAAACGTTACCACCCGTACCGGAACCCACCGCATCATTGCGCTTGGTGTCCAGGTTCATCGTCTCGAAGCCGGTGAACAGGCTCGCCGTCGACAGGGTCGTCGTGGCGTCCACATTCAGCGTGTCCGAACCGGCCGCCGCGTTCAGCGCGTCGGTGTCGTCCAGGCTGGAGACGTTGAACACGTCGTTGCCCGAACCGGTCGTGACCGTGTCCGAACCCGAGCTCAGGTTCACCGTCAGCGCGCTGCTGAAGGTGCTTGCATCGATCACGTCGTTACCGCCGTTGAGACCATTGATGGTCACGATGCCCGCGGTCTGCGCGAAGCTCGTGCCCGGGGCGACAACGTCGGCGCCTTGCAGCACGGTCGTGCCCGCGGTCTGCAGCGTCAGCGTCTCGACGCTCGAGACGAACTGGAAGTTCGCATCGGCCGAGCCCGCGTTGATGCGCAGTTCATCGGTGCCCGCACCGGCGCTGATCGAGTCACGCGGCGTGAGCGGGATCAGGGTGTTGGGGCTCGCGTCGAAGAACGCGCCGCCGATGATCGTGTCGTTGCCGGTGCCGGTGGTGACCGTGTCAAAGCCCGAACCGAGCGTGACCTGGTTGTTGCCGTTGCCGGTGGTGACGGTGTCGTTCTCGCTGCCGGCGTCGACCACATTGTTGCCGCCGCCCAGCGTGATCACGTCGTTGCCGCTGCCGCCGGTGACGGTGTTGGCGCCATCGCCCAGGGTGACCGAATCAGCGCTGTCGCCGGTGCTGACGTTGTTGTTGCCGCCCAGGCCGGTGACGGTGTCGACACCCGACCCGGTGGTGACGGTGTTGTTGCCGCTACCGACGACCACCGTGTTGATGCCGTTACCAGCGTTAATGACGTTGATGCCATTGCCGACGGTGATGCTGTCGTTGCCACCAGTGGTGGTGATGGTGTTGTTGCCATCGGCCGCGGTAACGGTGTCGTTGCCGCCGTTGCCCACCACCGTGTTGTTACCGCCAGCAACGCTTATGGAGTCGTTGTTGGCCGAACCGGTCACGTTGTCCGCACCGCTGCCGGTGGTCAGCGTGGTGCCGGTCGACGCATTGGCCACCGAGAAGCTCAGCGCACCGGTCGAGCCCGCGCCCGACACGGTGTTCACGAAGCTGTCCAGCGTGCTCGTGATCGTCGTGGCCACCGCGCTGCTGATCTCCAGCGTGCGCGCACCCGAGCCCGCCGCACCCAGATCGGTGTCCAGCGTGGCGATCGTCACCGCCGATGCACTGCCCGCGGTCGACATCGACACCGTCTCGATGCCGGTGTCGATGGCGATCGTGCCCACATTGGCGCCACCCAGGTTGTCCGAGCTGGTGACCAGCAGGTTCACCCGGTCGGCCGAGCCGGTGACATCGCTGTTGCGGATGTCCAGCGTCACGCCGGCGCTGTTCGTCAGATTGCGCAGCTCAAGGGTGGTCGCGTTGCCCGTGCCCGCCTTGGCATTGTTGAAGACCACCGTCTGGCTGCTGTTGTCGCTCGCCAGCGTGCTGTTGCCCGAGCCGGACAGGTCGAAGGTCGCCGCGCCAGTACCGTCATTCGTGACGACGATGCGCTCGATGCTGGTCAGGGCGAAGCCCGCGAAGTTCAGCGGGAGCGCACGGGCGTCGAGGCTGATGACCAGCGTGTCGTTGCCCGCGCCGCCGTTGAGAACATCGCCGGCACCCAGCTCGTTATTCCCCGCGAAGAAAATGTCATCGCCATCACCACCCATGATGGTGTCCGAGGCGTTCGTGAAGCTTTCGTTGACGTTCGTGACGTTGACGATGACCGCCTGGGTCGCCGTCAGGCCGCCAGCGTCCGTCGCCACGATGTTGAAGCTGTAAGCGTTCGTACCCGAAGCGGCCAGCGGCAGCTCGAAGTTCGGGGAAGTCTTGAACGACACTGCACCGGTGGTGACGTTGACATTGAACAACGCAGCATCAGCACCCGACAGCGAATAGGTACGTGTGTCACCTGCGTCCACATCGGCCGCAACACCGGTCACCAACACGACGGAACTAAGGGTGTTCTCCTGAACCGAAACCATCTGGGTTGCGGGCGCAAAGGTGGGCGCCTCATTCACGCCGGTGACGTTGACAGTCACCGCCTGCGAGGACGACAGACCACCTGCATCGGTCGCCACCACATTGATGGTGTAGGCGTTGGAGCTTGCAGCCGAGCCGGGCGCTTCGAAGTTGGGAGCAGAAACGAAGGAAACCACTCCGCTCGAGCTCACCGTGAACTTCGAGGCATCCGCACCGGTGAGGCTGTAGGTAAGCGAATCACCCGCGTCCACATCGGTGGCGGCATAAGTACCGACAGCAGTGGTGTTTTCAGCTACCGACGCCGTTGTTGCCGCACCGGCAACCGGCGCTTCGTTGACGTTCGCGACGTTGACGATGACGGCTTGAGTGGCCGTCAGGCCGCCTGCATCCGTCGCCACGATATTGAAGCTGTAGGCGTTCGTGCCCGACGCCGCCAGCGGCAACTCGAAGTTCGGCGACGCCCTGAACGTTACCGCGCCGGTGGCGGCATTGATATCGAACAGCGCCGCATCCACACCCGACAGCGAGTAGGTGCGCGTGTCGCCCGCGTCCACATCGGTGGCCGTGCCGGTGACGATGGTGACCGAGGTCAGCGTGTTCTCAAGAACCGACACTTGGTTCGATACCGAGGTAAAGACGGGCGCCTCATTAACGTTCGAGACCGCGACCGTGAAGGCCTGGCTGCTGGTGGAACCGTCGCTGCTGGTGGCCAGCACGGTGATCGCGTGGCTGGTGGCGGCTTCGAAGTTCAGCGCGCCGGCCAGGGTGACCACGCCGGTGGTGCTGTTGATGGCGAACAGGCCGCCCGGGTTGGACGACAGCGAGTAGGTGACGGTGGAACCGGCATCCGGGTCGACGGCGACGGCGGTGATGCCGACGGCGGTACCGGCGGCGGCGTTTTCGACCACCGAATTGGCCGACACGTTGCCGTCGGTGACAGCACCGATGTTGTTGTCGTCGTTGGTGATGGTGCCCGAGGTGGTGACCGAAGCGGCCAGCTTGGCGCCCGAGAACTGCACCTGGACGGTTTCATTGGACTCGACGACCATGTCGCCAGAGACCGAGACCGAGACCGTCGCCACGCGCTGACCGGCGGCAAAGGTGACCGTGCCGGCAGCGGAGGTGAAGTCGTCACCGGCGGTGGCGCTGCCGGTGTTCAGCGTCTGGTAGCTGACGGTGAGGCCGGCGGGGGGCGCCTTGTCCAGCGTCAGGGTGAAGGTCAGTTGCTTGGAACCGTCGTTGCCCTCGGTGATGGCGGGCGCATCGGCCGTCAGCGTGAAGATGTCGGCGGTGACGATGTTGGTGATGAGCGAGTTGATCCCGGCGGTGGCCGTGGCGGCATCACCGGCGGTCAGCACACCCGTGACCACGGAGCGCACCATCGAGATGGTGTCGGCGTCATACGCGGCGGCAGCGGGCGCGTTGCTTTGCAGCGCGGAGGTGAAGGCGGTGCTGTAAGCGACCTTGTTGTTCAGCGCGGTCAGGTCGGTGCCTTGAGCGCCGCGGGCGATCTCATAGGCAACGTTGCCGATGGTGGTCTGACCGGTGGCCAGGCCATTGACGAAGAAGTTGGCACCCGCGGAGTCGGCAGGGCGACCGAACAGGTTCACATAGATGGAGTTGACCAGCGCGTAGAGGTTGGTCGAATTCGGGTACAGCGCCTGGAACTCGGCCGACTTGGCGAAGTTGTCCATGACGTTGACCATGGTGACGCCGGGCATGTTGGCGGCACTCATCCAGAACATCATGCCTTCGGGATCGGCGGGGCGACCGAAGTAGGCGATGTACGCCTTCTGGATGTTGTCAGCGGTAATCGCGAGGGAGGGATCGAGGGTGGGCATTCGTTTTAACTCCAATTGAACGGAACGAAATTCGGCAACACTTTCGTGTACTCGCCGGATTCTCCGCAGACAGGCAAGCGTAGAATGTGATCGCGATCACAAATGACCGCCTGGTCTCGATAAGCGGCGGGTCTGTTGGATGCGAACAACGTCACATCCTCTATGATACAGGCTCGCTGCCCTACCTCGCAGACAGGGGGGATGGAGCGCTGCAGCCCCTGAACCCGCGCCCGTTGCCCGCCGACCTGCCTGACTGACCCTTCGTGACTCCCCCGGCCTTGCCCGAGATTCGTCGGCCGACCGAATCGCCTGCTCGTTCCTGGCTGCGGCATCGTCCGAAGGGTATCGGCCTGGCGCTGGCGGGGGTTCTGCTGATGTTGACGGCAGGCGTCCGCGCTGCCGATCTCCCGGCGGGCGCTGCGCCGGCCGCCGATCCCGCCTATCGCGAAGCCCTGGACGACCTGGAGGCACGCCGATTCCGGCGCGCGATCGATCGCCTGAACGCGGTGGCGACGCGCGACCCGGCCAACCGGGGGGCGCTGCTGGACCTGGCCATGGCCTATTGCCTGGCGGGCGAGCCCGACGCGGCGGCGCGGCTGTTTCTGGGGCTGGAGGCGCAACCCGATCTGCCGCCGGCGATCGCCGAGATCATTGCCTATTATCGGACGGGCGGCTGCCGTCCCCGTCCGCTGGGCCTGCAGGGCTTCGTGTCGGCCGGCGGGGGCTATGCGCGCAATCTCAATCTGGCGCCGCTGTCGGGACTGATCTGGCTGCCCGGCTTGGGCATCGACCTGCCCTTGGGCGAGGGATCGCGCCCGCGCCACTCGGTGCTGTCGCAGCTGGAAGCCGGCGCGGTGTATGCCCTGAGCAGCGACGAGGCCTGGACGCTGGGGGGTTTCGCGCAAGGGACCCGCTATCGGGACGCGCCTGACTACAGCCTGGATTCGCTGCAGGCGAGCCTGAACTTCCGGCGCACCGGGCCGACGCTGCGCACCGAGGCGCAACTGGCTCACGCTCGGCTGTGGCTGGGCGGGCGGGCGCACCTGGGGGCCACCGTGGCCGGGGGGGCGGTGCTGGCCGGGCTGGGCGATGGCTGGGCGGCAGGGCCGTCACTGGCGTTGACCCAGCTCGCCTACACCGAGTTGAGCGCCTTCGATGCGCGGCAGGTGGAATTGCGCGGACGGCTGCAATGGCAGGGAGCGGCGCTGCGGATGAGCCTGGACGCCGGCTGGCAGCACGACGCGCCGCAGAACACCCGGCCGGGCGGTGAACGGCGCGGACCGGTGATGCAACTGCGCGCGAGCTGGCTGGCGGGCGCGGCCGACACGGTCGACCTGGTGTTGCGCCAGACCTGGCTGAACGACCGGGAACCCTATAACGAAGCACTGTTCGGGGATCTGCGGCGCGCCTCGCGGGCAACCACCGTGCAGGCGGCCTGGCGCCATGCGCTGGCGCCACGGCTCAATGCGCGGCTGGACTATCGATATCAGGTGAACCGCGATCCGGTCGGACTGTTCGCCTATGACGCGCAGTCGGCAGTGGTGTCGCTGGAGTGGTCGTTCGCCCGGTAGGGGACTGCGCCGGGCGCCCGATAGGGGCCTGCGCCGGACGCCCGGCGGCTAGCGCTGCCAGCCGGCGGCACCGATGATGGCGCGGCGGGGATCGATGGCGTAATCGAACAGGTAGGCGGCGCGCTCGCCCTGGGCGCCGGCCAGCGCGCCCTGTACCGCGGTGTTGGTGACGCCATCGGTGTAGATGATGTTGCTCGCGAAGCGGCCGTCGGCGGTGATGCGACCCTGGGCGCGCAGCTCATATAAAGAGGACTGAACCGCCACATTGAGGCCGGTGGTGAAGCGCGCACGGCCGAAATCGACCGCCAGGTTGCCGGACTGAACCTGCGCCGGCAGGGCTGGCGCCCCGGAGGTGTTGGTCAGATAGGCTTCGGCGCGGTCGAGACGGAAGCTGTATTCGCCCGAGGCGGGCATCCGCAGGTTCTCGGTGCCGGCACCCGCTAATAGATAGAGGCGGTTGATGGCGATGAGCGGGCCGTATTGGGCGACGAAGTCGTCGGGCGAGACCCCGGCAGGGGCGCCGGCCAGCGGCTGCCAGCGGCCCCAGTTCACGGTGGCGACGGGGGGCTCGACCACGACCGGGGGGACGACAACCACGGGGGGCGGAACGACCGGCGGGATGACGCCCACCGGCGGGGGCTCGACAATGACCGGCGGGACCGGCGACACCACCGGTGGCGGGATGACCACGGGTTCGGGCGGCCGCGCAGCGCTCAGCACCGCACCCAACCGGCCCTCGGTGGACACCGCGGCAGCCTGCTGCCCCAGGGGAGCGGCCTTGTCGGCGGGAATCGACGAGCGGGGCTCGGCCGGCACCGGCGGGGCGACCTGGTCGGGCGCGCCGCTGCCACTGCGGATGTCCAGCAGCGCCGGGTCGGCCTGACCGCGGCGCAACTCCAGCAGCTTGCCGACCTGGTCGCCGCTCAGCAGGCGCGCGGTGTCGCCGCGGCACGGGCCCAGGGCGTCGACCCGGCAATCGCCGTCGAAGGCGGCGACCACGATGGCGCCGCTGCGCACGACTGCGCGCGTCAAGGCATCGGTGGTGGAAACCGAGAAGTCGGTGCCGCGAATGCCGATGGCGGCCACCGGCGTGTTCAGGCGGAAATTCTGACGGGCCGCCTGGGCGCCCTCACCCGAGACCGAGCGCATGACGCCGGCATCGAGGGTCAGGCGGATGCGGGTGCCGGCGGGATTGCCGGGCGCAAATTCATAAAGCTCGATGCGGGCGCGGCTGTTGGGGCGAAGCGCGAGAAAGCCCTTGTCGACCGTCCTGATGTGCAAATGGCCGGTCGCGCCGGTGACCAGGGCGTCACCCTGGGAGACCACATCACCCACCTTCAGGTCGCGAGCGGGGCCACCGGCCGAGGCCTGGACGATGCCGGCCACGAAGCTGACCTCCCCGGCGGCGGCGGCCTGAGCGTGCGCCAGCCCGGCGCCGGACAGCCGAACGCCAGCGGCGCCACTGAACCAGGGCGCGGCAAGACTGACGACGAGAAAGGCAAGGACCGGAGCGAGTCGCATCAGGGTGTCCGCTGAACGAAATGCCATCGTACACCCGAGGGGCGCACGCCCGCCAGACCGCCCGGCGGTGCTGGGGTAGACTGGCTGGCCCTTTCATGAGCCAAGCACCTTCCTCCAACCGCCCCCTCGCGCCGGCCCGGTCGCGCCGGTCCGGCGGACCCGAGACCGCGGCGCAGCGAGCGGTGCGCTGGCTGTTGCTCGCCCTGGCGCTTGCGCTGGCGGTCGCGATGGAGCTGCGCCAGGCGCAGCTGCCGCTGGCGCGCGAGATCGACGCCAACCTGCGCGATGCGGCGATGCGCCTGAGCGCGTCCGATCAGGGCGACCCGCGGCTGGCGGTGGTGGACATCGACGAAGCCAGTCTGCGGCAACTGGGGCCCTGGCCCTGGCCTCGGGCCCGACTCGCCGAACTGGCCGAGCGGCTGTTGTCGGACGCGGGGGCGTCGCTGGTGGTCTTCGATCTGGTGCTGACCGAGGGCGAGCGTTCGGCGGGGGGCTCGGCGGGTGTGGGCGCAGGTATGGGGGTGGGCCCCGGCGGCGCGGCGGGGACTGCCGCGGGTGATGACCGGCTGATCGCGATGGCGCAGGCCCGGCGGCTGGTGGCGGCGCAGGCATTCGACTACCTGCGCCGCGACGACGCGACGCCGACCGCGACCGGCAAGGTGGGCGGAGCGATCGCGCGGGCCGCCCCGGGCACCCCGGGCACCCCGGCCATCCCGGCCATCCCGGCCATCCCGGCCATCCCGGCCATCCCGGCCACCCCAGGCGCCCAGGCCACCGGCTACATCGGCAACTTCAGCGCCCTGGCGCGCAGTCCGTGCATCGGCAACATCGGTTTCGTGCCCGACCGGGATGGGCGGATCCGCCGGATCGCGCCGGTGACCGACTGGGCGGGCGGGCGCTTCCCGACGCTGGCCCTGGCCGCGATGGGCTGTCTCGATCCGGGCCTGGACCTGGCCGCGCTGGCGGCGCGGCTGCCGGTGGGCGATGCCGGCTGGTGGGCCCTGCCCTTTCCGCAATATCCCGAGGGCCTGCTCGCGGTGTCGGCGGCCAGCGTGCTGGGCGGCGCGCCGCTGACGCCGGCGGGATCCCCGCCGGGCGGCCCCTCGGCGCTGGCCGGACGGATCGTGCTGGTGGGCTCGTCGGCGCTGGGGCTGGCCGACCGGGTCGCCACACCGCTGTCCTCCAGCGCGGCCGGCGTGACGGTGCACGCGGCCGCGCTGAGTGCGCTGCTCGACCTGGCCGGGGGGCGGGCGCGGGCGTCCGCGCCGGTCTGGCTGATGCCGCTGTGGGGACTGCTGTCGATCGGGGCACTGTGGCTGGCGATCGGCCGCGGCCGCCTGCGCTCGGTGAGCGGGGCGCTGGTGCTGATCCTGCCCATCTGGGCGGCGCTGGCCGGCTGGCTGTCGGTGAACGGCAGCGTCGCGCCGGTGTCGGCCGCGCTGTGGGGGTACGCGGTGCTGCTGCTGGTGCACCTGCCGGTCGAATGGTCGTGGGCCCAGGCGCGGGTGCGAAGCCGCACCCGACTGCTGTCGCGCTATGTGGCCAAGCCGGTGCTCGATGAACTGCTGGCCGACGGGGCCGACGACCCCCTCGCCCCGCGCCGCGCCGAGATCACGGTGCTGATCGCCGACATGCAGGACTACACGCGCCTGACCAATGGCTCGGACCTGGCGCAGGCGGCGCAGCTCACCAAGGGGTTCCTGGAGCAGCTGACCCGGCCGGTGCTGGAAAACCGCGGCACGCTCGACCGTTACACCGGCGACGGGCTGGTGGCTTTCTGGGGAGCGCCGATCGCCGACGCCGATCATGCCGACCGGGCGCTGGACGCGGCGCTCGCCATCCTGGCCAATGTCGAGCGGTTCAACGCGGCGCGCGTGCGCGATGGGCTGCCGGTGGCGATCGTCCGGATGGGGATCGCCTCGGGGTCGGCGCTGGTGGGCGACCTGGGAACGCCGCTGCGGATCGCCTACACCGCGGTGGGCGACTGCATCAACCTGGCGTCGCGCCTTCAGCAGGCCTCGCGCGAGGTCGATGTGAACATCCTGGTGTCGGGCTCGGCGGCCTCACGCTGCCGGCGCCACCCGCTTCGCGCGATCGGGACGGTGCCGATCCGGGGGCTGCCGGACGAGGCGATCTTCACGCCGTGAGGGCGGGCGTCAGGCCGCGGCGTCGGCGTCCGGCGCCGGGTTCTCGACCAGGTGGCGCAGCGAATCGGGCTGACGGATGATCATGCGGCGCCCGTCCTTGCGGATGATGCCGGCCCCCTTGAGGCGGCCGAGCGCGCGGGTGACCGTCTCGCGCGAGGTGTTCACCATGATCGCGACCTCCTGGTGGGTCGGCATGTCGTTGATGACCTGCAGGCCGCCGGGGGCGTCTTCTTTTACATAGCTGAGCAGCGCATAGACCCGCTGGTAGGCGTTGGGCATCGCCTGCAGCGCGCGCAGGTCGGACATCCGGCGCACCGCGAGCGCCAGGTGCTGCATCATCGCCTCGGCCACCGGAGGATGGTTGAAGAACAGCCGCCGGGTGATTTCACCGGGCACCTGCACCACCACCGCCGGCGTCAGGGCGATCAGCGAGGCCGACCGGGGCTGGCGGTCGATCACCGAGAGTTCGCCGAAGAACTTGCCGGCCTGGATGATGTTCAGGCCGAACTCGCGACCGTCGGGCAGGTAGTCGACCACCTGCAGCTTGCCGGAGATCAGGAAGGCCCAGTTGTCGACCTCGCGGCCCTTGAGCACGACGGTGGCGCGCTTGGGGTAGCGGGCGATGCGGGCCACCGCGAGCAGTTGCGCGAACTGGTCCTCGGCCAGCAGGTTGAGGACTGGCAGCGCACGCAGCATCTCGGTGGTGACAGTGAGCGGGGCGTCATCGACGATCGAGGCCATGGGTCAAATTCGCTCAGGGTGGCGCGGAGGCGGTCGCCCGCTCAGCGAGCCGGGCCCAGCCGCTCGAGGTCGCGATCGACCATCATGCCGATCAGGGTCTCGAGCGAGGTCACCGGACGCCAGCCCAGCACCGCGGCGGCGCGCGCCGGATCGCCGAGCAGCACATCGACCTCGGCCGGACGCAGAAACGCCGGATCGATCACCAGGTGGTCCTCCAGGGTCAGCCCGGCGTGGCGAAACGCAATCTCGCACATCTCGCGCACCGACGCGTTGCGCCCGGTGGCCACCACGAAATCGCCGCCGACCGGCTGCTGCAGCATCAGCCACATCGCCTCGACATAGTCGCCCGCATAGCCCCAGTCGCGACGGGCGTCGACATTGCCCAGGCGCAGTTCGCGCTGCAGTCCGAGCCGGATGCGGGCGACGGCATCGGTGACCTTGCGGGTGACGAACTCGATGCCGCGCAGCGGCGACTCGTGGTTGAAGAGGATGCCCGAGCTGGCGTGCAGCCCATGGCTTTCGCGGTAGTTGACCGTCATCCAGTGCGCGTACAGCTTGGCCGCGCCGTAGGGGCTGCGCGGATAGAACGGCGTGCGCTCGTCCTGACGGCTGGCCTGGATCAGGCCGAACATCTCGCTGCTGGAGGCCTGGTAGAAGCGCGCCTGCGGCGCGGCCAGCCGGACCGCCTCGAGCAGGTTCACCGCGCCCATGCCGGTGACCCCGCCGGTCAGGATCGGCTGGTCCCACGAGGTGCCCACGAAGCTTTGCGCCGCCAGGTTGTAGATCTCGTCGGGCTGGCTGCGCTCGATGGCGCGCAGCAGCGACGACAGGTCGGTGACGTCGCCGTCGATCAGTTCCATGGCCTCGAGGACGCCCAACTCGCGCAGGCGCCACAAGGTGTCGGAGCCGCGGCGCGGGCGCAGTCCGAAAACGGTGTAGCCCTTTTGCAGCAGCAGCCGGGCGAGGTAGGCGCCATCCTGGCCGGAGACGCCGGTGATCAATGCGTGTCGACTCACTTTTGCAATGCCGCTTTCCAGTAATCGATCATGTCCAGCAACGCGCTGTCGAGCTCGCGTACCGGCGCCCAGCCGGTGTCGCGGGCGGCCAGCGCGGCGTCGCCCACCATGCGGGCGAGGTCGACCGGGCGCAGTCGCGCGGGGTCGGGCTCGATGGCGGCCTGGCAGTCCGCGAGCGTCAGCAGGCGTTGCAGCAGGTCGGCCAGGCTGCGCTCGCGGCCCGAGCATAGATTGTAGGTCTGGCCGGCCACCCCGCGATCGAGCAGGGCCAGATAACCCTCGCAGATGTCCAGCACATGGGTGAAGTCGCGGGTGACGTCCAGGCGCCCGACCGGGATGCGGGGCGGGCGCAGACCGAGCCGGATGCCGGCGATGGTCTGAGCGAAGCCCGACAGCGCGAACTCGGGGCGCTGGCCGGCGCCGACATGGTTGAAGGGCCGGGCGATCAGCACCGACAGGCCGTGGGCGCGCTGCCACTGGCGGCACATCATCTCGGCGGCCGCCTTGCTGACCGCGTAGGGGTTGGCCGGCTGCAGCGGCGTGGCCTCGGTGACCGGCAGCAGCGCCGGATCGACCGCGCCATAGAGGTCGGCGCTGCTCACATACAGGAAGCGGCCGGCGAAACCCTGGGCGCCGAGGGCCTGCAGCAGGCGGGTCGTGCCGATCAGGTTGACCTCCAGCGTGCCCACCGGGTCGGCGAACGAGGTCGGCACATGGCTCTGCGCGGCCAGGTGCAGCACCCAGTCGGGCCGGGTGGCGGTGACCAGGGCCGCGACCGCTTCGGGATTGCGCAGGTCGAAGCCGGGTGGCGGCAGCGCGGGAGTAACCCGGTCGGCCCAGGCCGAGCCCGGCAGCCAGTCGAGCAGGCTGCGCCCGACGAAACCGTCGTGACCGGTGATGAGCAGGGTCTTCTTCATGGCGGCGCGCTCGCGGATGGGGGGGTAGCAGGCGAGGGGGTGGCAGGCGAGGGGGTGGCAGGCGCGGCCAGCACCGGCCCGAGAACGATGCGCAGCAGGCGCTCGGTGGACTCGCGCCAGGTGAGCCAGGGCATGGCGGCGGAGCCCTGAGCGTGGCCGTCGCGGTGCTGCGCGAGCCAGTGGGTCAGCGTGTGGGCCAGACTCGCGGCATCGCCCTGCCAGTAGGTGGCATGGTCGCCGGCAACCTCGCGAAACACCGGCAGGTCGCGGGCGATGATCGGCAGACCGTGCTGGGCGGCCTCGATCAGCGGCAGACCGAAGCCCTCGCCCAGCGAGGCCATCAGCAGCGCCGCGGCGCGCCGGTACAGTGCCAGCAGCAGTTCGTCGCTGGCGCGCTCGAGCCAGATCAGCCGCGCACCGGCCTGCGGATGGGCGCGCAGGCGGGCGACCAGCGAATCGACCATCCAGCCGGCACGCCCGACAATCAGCAGGTCGGCCTGCACGCCCTGCGCCCACAGCCGCTCGAAGGCATCGAGCGCCTGCGCGTGGCCCTTGCGCGGCTCGACCGTGCCGACCATCAGAAAGACCGGCCGGGTGGTCAGCGCCGCCAGCAGCGCCCGGTCTGGGTCGGACAGGCCCCGAGTGGGCAGGCTGGCCGGGATATCGGCGCCCAGGTGGAACCAGTCGACCGTCGGGCCGATCGGGCGCTGCGGGGCGAGTGCGGGCAGGCGGTCGCGCAGTTCGAGCGCGGTCGCCTGCGAGATGCAGGCCAGCCCGTCGGCCACCCGGCACACGGTGGACAGCCAGCTGCGAAAATGCGCCGCGTCGGGTTCGGGGAAGCACTGCGGCAGCTGCAGCGGCAACAGGTCATAGACCACGAAGTGGATGGCGACTCCACGCGCGCGCCAGTCGGCGAAGACCGACTCATGGACATGCACCGCGTGGGTGACCAGGTCCAGGCCGAGGAAGACATCGCCGGCGCGAACCTCGACCGGGTCATCGCCAAAGGCGTCGGGGTCGATAGCGAAGGTGCGCGCGCACCACTGGCGCGCGTAGCGGTACTGGCCGGCGTCCAGGTAAACCGGCTCGATTCGCAGGTCGCCGTGGCGCTCGTCGAGCAGCGCGTTGACCACGCTGCGCACCACGCGCTGGATGCCGCTGCCCAGATCGTGCAGGGCCAGCGCGGTGACATCGACCAGCAGTTGGCGTGGCGCGCGGCGGGGCGCAAATCGGCGCGGTGCCGGGCTGTCGTGGGCCTGCCGGTGGAAGTCCTCGATCGCGCGGGCATGGCGGGCGGCGACGATGACCGGATCGTGGTGACGGGCGAGGAAATCGAGCGCTTCGCCGGCCAGGCGGTCGCGCTGCGCGGGGTCGCTGGCCAGGGTGTCGAGCGCGGCCGTCAGCTCGGCATCGGAAAAGTCATCGGCGAGCCGGTGCACGCAGGCCGGCGGCAGGTCGGCCATCGGACCGTGGGCATTGACGATCAGCGGCAGTCCGGCCGCCAGGCAGTCGAGCACCGCGCCCGAGGACTCGCCGCGGGTGCTGGCGCGCAGCTGCACCGCGAGATCGGCGGCCAGGAGCCAGTCGCGGTAGGTCGCGGGATCGACATGGCCGGTGACGCTCACCTGGCGCTGAGGGTCGGCGTCGTCGCTTGCCAGCGCCGGCGCGTCGGGCGACGGGGGGTTATCGCCCACGAACACCAGCCGCGCGGGCGCGCCCGACCCCGCGGACCGCGCACGCCAGGCCGCGAGCAGGCGGTGACAGCACTTGCTCGGATCGACGACGCCGAAGGAGCAGACGAGGAAGACCTGCGGGTCGAGGCCGAGGCGGGCGCGGGCGGCGAGGCGGGCGGCGAGGCGGTCAGTGGCGGGGTCAGTGGCGAGGTCTGCCGTGCGCTCAGCGCTGCGGTCAGCCTCGCTGGCGGGGCGATCGGTGCCCGGTGCCAGCAGCGGCGAGCGGGCCAGACCGCCCAGCGCGACCGCCAGACCGGGACCGTAGAGCGAGCGCGCCCAGCGAATCGCGTAGTCGGAATTCAGGATCACGCCGTGAGCGGTGTCGAACACGAACCGCGACGCCGGCCAGGCACGCACCGCCGCCGGCAGACCGCGTCGTGCCGCGTCGCGCAGCGCCGGCCAGCCGTGCGAGGCGAGCAGCGCCCGCTGGAAGACGAAGGGCTGGGCGCCGGTGCGCTCGAGGTGATGCAGCAGATCGGCGAGCACGAGGTCGTGCAGCACGACGGTGCCCGGATGGCGCGCCAGCAGGCCCGGCAGGTGCGCCTGGAACATCGAGTTGCCCAGGTGATAGACGATGCGGTCGAAATGGTCCGCATGGGCCTCGAACCAGTCGACCCGGCGGATCGGGCAGTGGGCCAGCGCCCACGGATCCGTGACCGTGTCCTGATCGGTGATCAGCTCGATGTCGTAGTGCGCGGCCAGCGCCGGCAGCAGGGCGGCGCAATAGTCGGCGACCCCGGAGCGCGCCGGCGGCAGCACCGAGACGACGGCCAGGCGGGGAAGTCGGGCGGGGGTGGCGGGGATAGCCGGAGCGGTGACTGCGGGGGCATTCGGAGCCGTCGCCGGGGTGAGCCCCGGATGAGTAGTGGAAACGGTGGGCGTCATCCGCGTCGAGGACGTGCCCTGCACCGCGCGGCGCACGGCGCGCACGCGATCGCCGAGCCAGCGCAGCGGCGCGGTCATCCGCCACGACCGGCTGGCCAGCAATTCATCGATCCGGGCCTGGGCCTGAAGCCGGGCCTGCGCCTGAAGCTGCGCCTGGTGCTGAAGCTGCGACTGAAGCTGTGCCTGCAGCTGCGCGCTGCGCTCGCGCTCGGCCTGCAGCAGCACCCCATAGTCGGCAACATCGTCGCGCAGCAGGCGCTCGGTGTAGCGCATGAAATCATCGAACACGCTGGGCGGCCGGGCCAGCGCGTCGGCCAGCGAGGCGCGCTCGCGGACCACATAGAACCGGTTCAGCCCGTCGAACCAGGCAAACAGGTAACCGTGCTCGGTCAGCAGCGACTCCCACTGCTCGTGCGCCGACACATCGGAGCCCGGCAGGGTCGCCTCGACCACCACGATCCAGGGCCGCACCCGCTGCAGGTCCAGGCCCTGCAGCACCGCCGTCTCGGCGCCCTCGACATCGATCTTCAGGAAATGGACATCGCCCACCGCCAGCTCGGCGCAGATGTCGTCGAGCCGGCGCACCGGCACCTCGACCTCGCGCACCACACGCCCGTCGCGCGCGTGGCGCTGCGCGAGTTCGGGGTCGGCACTCGACAGGCCGGTGTCGACCACGTCGAAGAGCCGCATCCGGCCCGCTGACGCCCCGGCAGCCACGCGCAGGTTGTGGTCGCGTGGACGGTCGGCCACCAGCCGCTCGAACCACTGCCCGACCGGCTCGATGTTGATGCCGCACCAGCCGCGTTCATAGAAGGCGCGGGTCACCGAATCGGCGCGCGGATCGTTGGCGCCAACGTCGATGTAGAAGCCGCGCTCGAGCCCGCCCAGCGCGCGCATCAGCGCGACATCCTCGTGGTTCTGGGCGTAGGAGATCCAGGTCACTGGCGCTCGATCTCGATGACTGGCGGGATCCAGGCCAGCCCTTCGAAGTAGACCTGCCCGAGGTTGGAGACGGTGAACAGCGTCGCCAGATCGCGCCACTCGAAGTTGTTGACCAGGTGGGTGTCGGTGCTGACGAGCGCGGTCGAGATCGAATAGGAGCCCGGCCCCAGGTTGGCCGCGAAACGGATCCGGAAGTGCAGGCGCTCGCCGGCGCGCACCGAGTGCAGCGCCTGGTCGGTGTGGAAGGTGTTGGTGCCGAAGACCGACTGCCCCAGCCGGTCCTTGACCTGGTAGCCCAGCACCAGTTGCGCGATGTCGGCGAAGGCCCGCACCGTCACCCGCAGTTCGACCGCCTGACCGACCGCCACCACCTCGACCGCTCCGCCCTGCGCGTCGTGCAGCCCGATGGTCTCGACGCGCGCCTCGCCGGTGCCCGAGACGGTGCGCGTCTGCCCGCTTTCATGGGTGCTGACGTCGATGCGCTGGTTCTCGCGCTCGGCCAGCAGCGCGTTGTAGTAGTCCATCACCTGCGCCGGATCGGCATCGCGCAGCAGGCGCCCGCGCTCGAGCAGGATGGCGCGATCGCACAGCGTCTGCACCGCGGTCTTGTCGTGGGAGACGATCAGCAGCGTGGTCCCGGCACGGCGGAATTCGCGGATGCGCTCGACGCTCTTGTGCTGGAAATAGGTGTCGCCCACCGACAGCGCTTCGTCGACGATCAGGACCTCGGGGCGCATCGCGGTGGCCAGCGCGAAGGCGACCCGCACCTGCATGCCGCTGGAGTAGGTGCGCACCGGCCGATCGAAGTAATCCCCGATCTCGGCGAAGTCCTCGATGCCGGGCATTGCGCGATCGAGGAAGGCGCGATCCAGCCCCATCAGGCTGCCGGCGTGCAGCACATTGTGGCGGCCGCTGAACTCGGGGTTGAAGCCCATTCCCAGTTCCAGGATGGCGGCGATGCGCCCGGCCACCGCGACCCGACCCTCGGTGGGCCGCAGGGTGCCGGTGACGATCTTGAGCAGCGTGCTCTTGCCCGCGCCGTTCTGGCCGACGATGCCCACCGCCTCGCCCGGGTGCACCTGGAACGAGACGCCGCGCAGCACCCAGTTTTCCTCGAGCGGCGCGACCGGCAGGCCGAGCATCGCGAGCACCCGCCGGCCCTCGCTGCGATAGCGCCGATAGGCCTTGCCCACCCCCACGATCGAGAGCACCGGATCAGTCATGGGTCAGTCTCCGGTTCACAGCAGATCGACCATCTCGGCACTGGCGCGCCGAAACAGCGCCAGCGCCAGCCCGAGCAGCACCACCGCCAGCGCGCCCACCCAGGCCAGGGCCTGCCAGTCGGGCGCGGCGCCGTAGACCAGCACACGCTGATAGGCCGCGACCACCGGGAACATCGGGTTCATCGACAGCCATCCGCGATAGGGCTCGGGCACCATCTCGGGCAGGTAGATGATGGGGGTGAGCCAGAAGCCGAACTGCAGCACGATCGGCACCACCTGGCCGATGTCGCGCAGGAACACATTGAGCACCCCCAGGATGAGCCCGAACCCCAGCGCCAGCGCGGTGGTGAGCAGCACCAGCAGCGGCAGCCACAGCGCCTGGGGGCCGGGCACATGGCCCAGCACCAGGAACACCAGCAGCACCGCCGCGCCGAGCAGCAGGTTGCCCACCAGCGCCACGCCGACCACCACCAGCGGCAGACAGATGCGCGGGAACACCAGCTTCTTGAGCAGATTGGCGCCGTCGATGAACACGCTCAGGCAGCGGATCACGATCTCCTGGAACAGCGACCAGCCGAGCGTGCCCGCCATCAGGTAGAGCGCGAAGGCGTAGGGATTCTCGATGCCCGGCAGCTTGGCGACCAGCACCGTCGACAGGATGAAGGCGAGCGTGATCGCCTGCGCCAGCGGGTTGAGGATCATCCACAGGCCGCCGAGGCGGCTGCGCGCGAACCGCGAGGCGAACTCGCTGCGCACGGAGCTGGTGATGAAGTGGCGAAACCGCCAGGCGGCTGTCAGCGGGCCCAGCATCGGGGGGTCCTAGGGGCGATCGGGGTCGCGGGTTGGTCCGGGGGCGTGTTGATCGGCATGATGGGTCGATCGGGCGGCTCGCAGGCCGCTCGGACCGCCGGCCACTGCCCTTATTATCCACGCATTATGAAGGACCCCCTGCCGTGACCGAGCCGTCCCGCCACGCCCCGCCCGCGCCCGCGCCGCCGACCCGCGGGGTGTTCGCGCGCCTGCTCGGGCGGATTGCGTCGGGGTGGCGCCGGGTGGCGGACACGCCGGGCGTGAACCTGATCGGCTACGCCCGCGGCGGGCTCGGGCTGGGGGAGAACCTGCGCCGGTTCGCCGAAGCCGCGCAGTTGGCTGGTCAGCCGTTTGCGCTGATCGACTTCGACCGCAACCTGGGCGATCGCGCACGCGATTCGCGGCTCGATGCGTGGATCGGCACCGACAACCCGCACCCGGTGAACGTGTTCTTCATCAATGCCGACCAGATGCCGCTGGCGATCGAGCACTTCGGGGCCGGCTTTCTCGCGGGGCGGCGCAACATCGGGTTCTGGTTCTGGGAACTCGAGGGATTCCCGGCCGAGTGGCTGCCGGCCCTGGAAACGGTCGACGAGGTGTGGGTCGCCAGCCGCTTCGTGGGCGACGCGATCCGGGCCCACACCCGCAAGCCGGTCCGGCAGGTGGCGCTGCCGGTCTCGGTCGAACTGCCGCGGGCGTTCAGCCGGGGCGAGTTCGGCCTGCCCGCCGACCCCTTCCTGTTCCTGTTCAGCTTCGATTTCCATTCGTTCGCGCAGCGCAAGAATCCGCTGGCGACGATCGCGGCGTTCCGCCAGGCCTTCCCCGGCGGCGACGAGCCCGCGATGCTGGTGGTGAAGTCCATCAACGGGGATCGCGCGCCGGCGCTGCTGGCGCAGATCCGCGCGGCGGCGGGCGGGGATCCGCGCATCGTCCTGATGGACGGGTTCCTGGCGCGCGACCCAGCGATGGGGCTGGTGAGCGTGGCCGACTGCTATGTGTCGCTGCACCGCGCCGAAGGCTTCGGGCTGGGCATGGCCGAGGCGATGTGGCTGGGCAAGCCGGTGATCGCGACCGCCTACTCGGGCAACCTGGATTTCACCCTGCCGACCAACAGTTGTCTGGTGGCGGCGACCCGGGTGCCGGTCCAGCCGGAGGAATACCCGTTCGGCGCCGGTCAGCACTGGGCCGAGCCGGACGTCGGGCAGGCCGCGGCGCACATGCGCCGGCTGGTGGCCGAGCCGGCCTGGGCACAGTCGGCGGGACAGGCGGGCGCCGAATTCATCCGGACACACCACAGCGCGGCGGCTTGCGTGGCGAGCCTGCGCGCAGCGCTGCGGGAGGCGGTCAGGGCCTGATTGGCGGGGCGGGGGCGGGGGTGGACGCCGGTGAAGCGGGCTCCGGCGTGGCGGGCACCGGCACCGCAGGCACCGCCGCGAACCCCGGCCAGCGGGCGACTTCCACTCCCAGCCGCTCGAACCCGCGTGCCGACAGATGGGTGTCGTCGGGCATGAACAGGTCGGGCGTGGACCCGACGGCAGCGCGCATCGGCGCGAGCAGTTCGACCGTACTCACCCCCTGGCGAGCCAGTGCGCTCACCGCGTCGGGTACCGGCGCGGGGGGTGAGACGAGGAATTCCCGATAGACGCTCGACTTGTCGGGCACGACCACCACCAGCAGTTGCTTGCCACCAGCCCGCAGGCGCGCCTCGATCGCGAGCAGCCGCGCCGCGGCCCGGGCCAGGCGCGCCTCGGTCCAGCCCGACTTGGCATCGTCATAGGCGTAATAGAGCAGGCGCGCGGCGCGCCGGTTCGAGAACAGGGTCGAATCCGTCAGGGGCACATTGACGGTCTCGGCGGTGCGAAAGGCGGCCTCGGGTGCGCGCGCCAGCCGCGCGGTGTTGGCGCTGGCCCCGATCAGGTAACGCCAGTCGACGGTGAAGGGACCGGGCAGCGGCGCGGCGTGGGTGAGTCCGGGCGCGGTCTCGAAGGGCGCGACCGAGTCGCCCGCGCAGGCCGGCGGATCCTCGAACCGGTCCAGGAAGTGCCGCTCGATCGTCTGCAGCACCACCACCCGCGCCGCGGCGTGGCGCGGCGCCAGCGCCATCCGGATGAACGCGTCCAGGCAGGGGGCCTGCTCGTAACCGAAGCTCTGGGTGCTCAGGCCGGTGCGCCGTTGCAGTTCCGACTGCCAGACATTGCCCATCGAAAACGAATCGCCCAGCACCAGCACCGCGGGGTCGGTCTGCGAACGGCCATTGGCCTGCACCGCGAGGCGGGGCTGCGGCGCGGTCCAGCCGAAATCGCGCTCGCTCCAGGGACCCAGGCGCACCAGATCGCCGGCGATCGGCCCCAGCCACCAGGCCAGCAGCGCGCACGGCAGGAACACCAGCGCCGCCACCATCAGCAGGCGCCCGAGGTAGCGATTGAAGACCGTGCGCATCGTCGGGTCGCGGCTCAGAACTGGAAGTACAGGAAGGGCGAAACGCGGCTCAGGTTGAGCAACGACAGGCCCAGCAGCAGACCGGTGACCGTCATCCAGACGGCGTTGGGGCGCCAGCGCAGGGCCGAGGGCCGGCGGGGCGCCGCGCCGCTACCCAGCGCCGATCCGCCGGAAAGCGCTGCGCCGCCGGGAAGCGCCGACGCGCCCGCCCCCGCCCCCGGCTCACGCCAGGCCACCCCCGGCCCCATCATCGCGACGGCATTGGGCGCGAACATCACGATCGCGATGCCGGCAACCAGCAGCGGCAGGCCGGTGCCGGCGTCGATGTCGGCCAGCGTCGGCGGCAGTCCGGCCAGCCACCGATCGAAGGCCACGCCCGAGCGGGCGATGAATCCATCCACGCCCTCGCGCCAGAGCGCCGGCACACCGGGCGTGAAGGCCGCCCCCAGCAGCCGCGCGGCCGAGGGCAGATCGGCGGCGCGAAACGGCACCCAGGCCACCACCACCGCGACAAAGGTCAGCAGGGTTCCCACCACCCGGCCGGGGATCGACGGCCGCGCGGCCGCCGCAAAGCCGAGCGCCGCCCGCACCGCCCGCCAGCCGTGGTTGAGCAACAGCAGCGCGCCGTGCAACGCACCCCAGACGATGAAATTCCAGCTCGCCCCGTGCCACAGTCCGCCCAGCAGCATGGTGATCATCAGGTTGCGGTAGCGGCGCAGTCGGCCCTGCCGGTTGCCGCCCAGCGGCACGTAGAGGTAGTCGCGCAGGAACTGCGACAGGGTGATGTGCCAGCGCCGCCAGAAATCGATGATGCTCGCGGCCTGATAGGGCGAATCGAAGTTCAGCGGCAGACGCACGCCGAACATCAGCGACAGGCCGCAGGCCATGTCGCAATAGCCCGAAAAGTCGAAATACAGCTGCAGCGCGTAGGCGACCATGCCGGCCCAGGCCGCCAGCGTCGTCAGCGGCCGGCCCGCCTCGGCGGCGGCGAACACCGGCGCGGCGTGGTCGCCGAAGCTGTCGGCCAGCAGCACCTTCTTGGCCAGACCCAGGCAGAACAGCGTGAATCCGGCGGCGATCAAACGCGGCAGCGGCCGCTGGCGACCCGCGGCGGCGAACTGCGGCATCACTTGCGCGTGATGCAGCACCGGGCCGGCGATCAGGTGCGGGAACCAGGTCACGAACAGCAGGTAGTGGACGAACCGGTATTCCCGCGCCACGCCCCGGCGGACGTCGACCAGGAAGGCGATCTGGGTGAAGGTGAAGAACGAGATCCCCAGCGGCAGGATCAGCCCCGTCGCGGGCCAGTGGGTGCCGGCGAGCTGGTTGGCGGTGACGATGAAGAAATCGGCGTACTTGAACAGCCCCAGCAGCAGCAGGTTCGCGGTGATCGCGCCGACCAGCAGGCGCTGCGCCGCGCCCGGCGAGGCGGCGGCGGTTCGGGCGGCGATCGCCCGGCCCGCCAGGTAGTTGAACAGGATCGAGGCCAGCAGCAGCACGACCAGCCGCGGATTCCACCAGCCGTAGAACACCAGCGAGGCCAGCCCCAGCCACGCCGCGGCCGGCACCGGGCCGATCCGGCGCGCGATCGCGAAGAACCCCAGCAGCGTCGCCGGCAGAAAAACCAGGATGAAACCGAAGGAGTTGAAGAGCATGGCGCGGAGGAGTCTACCGTGAGGCCTGGGCTATCATTGCCGCCATGCGGCCTGTGCCCCGTGTCTCCATCGTCATCCCCGCCTACAACCACGAGCGCTTCATTGCCCAGGCGCTGGCCAGCCTGCAGGCGCAGACCGTCGACGATTTCGAGGTGGTGGTCGTCGACGACGGGTCGACCGACGGCACCGCCGCGCTGGCGCACGCAGCCGCGCAGACCGATCCCCGCATCCGCGTCGTCGAACAGGCCAACGCCGGTTCGCACGGCGCGATCAACCGCGGCATCGGCCTGGCGCGCGCGCGCTGGATCGCCATCCTGAATTCCGATGACTGCTTCGCGCCGACCCGGCTGCAGCGGCTGCTCGACGCGGCACAGGACGGGGCACGCTTCGTGGTCACCGACACGCGCCTGATCGATGACGCCGGCGACGAGATCACCGATCCCACGCACTGGTGGCACAGAACCCTGGACGGCTTTTTGGCGCAGGTCGATGCACACGGCCCGATCGAAGGGCTGATGCACGGCAATTTCACGGTGTCGACCTCGAACTTCTTCTTCGAGCGCTCGCTGGTCGACGAGATCGGCCCGTTTCGCCCGCTGCGCCGGGTGATCGACTGGGACTGGGCGCTGCGCGCCGCGCTGCATGCGCCGGCCGGTTTCCGGCACCTGCGCGGCGAACGGCTGCTGGACTACCGGCTGCACGGCCGCAACGCGATCCTGGGGGACCCGCTGCCGGGCATGCTCGAGATCGGCCGGGTGCACCGCACGGTGCTGCTCGGGCTGGGCGTGCCGCGCACCCTGCTCGCCTCGCTGCAGCGCAACCGGCGCGAGCTGCGCCGCGCCTGGCGCGACCGCGAGATCGCCCGGGTCGAGGCCTTCGTGCGCCAGCGGCAGGCGCAGGTCGAGGCGCTGCAGCAGGCACTCGGGCTGGCCAGCGGCCATGTCGATCGCCTGGTCCTGGAGGCGCAGGCCCGCGTGGCCGAGATCGCAAGCCGGGACCAGCAACTGCAGGCCCGCGCGGCGCAGCTCATCGAGCAGACCGCGCAACTCGCCGCGCAGCGCGACCAGATCGGCGCGCGCGATGCCCGCATCGAAGCCCAGGCCACCACCCTCACCGAACTGACCAGCGAAAACGCGGCGCAGGCAGCCACACTCGCGATCCTGCGCGCCCGCCTGGATCGCATCGAAGGCTCACTGCCCTGGCGCATGCTCGGCGCGCTCAAGCGGCTGGCGCGCCCGCGCGCCCACTGACGGACCCCATCGATGGATTACTACACCAGCATCACCTCGAACTACCTGCCCAAGGCCCGCGTGCTCGCGCACTCGGTGCGGCGGCACGATCCGCAGGCGCGCTTTCACCTGCTGCTGTCGGACGACCCGCCCCCCGGCTTCAACCTGTCGGCCGAGCCCTTCGACACCGTGCTGGGGCTCGAGGACATGGGCATCCCGAATGCGAAACAGTGGGCGTTCAAGCACGCGCTGGTCGAGATGTGCACCGCGGTCAAGGGCGCGGGGGCGCTGGAGATCGTCCGGCGCCACCAGCCGGACAAGCTGTTCTACTTCGACCCCGACATCGTGGTCTTCGGCGGGCTGCAGGACCTGGGGCGCGAACTCGACACCCATTCGGTGCTGCTGACACCGCACCTGACCGATCCCGAGACCACGCTGCGCGGCGTGCTCGACAACGAGATCTCCGCCCTGAAGCACGGCATCTACAACCTGGGCTTCATCGGCGTGCGCTGCCGCGATGAAGGACTGCGCTGCCTGCAGTGGTGGGCCGAGCGGCTGCTGACCTTCTGCCGCGACGACATCCCGGCGGGGCTGTTCACCGACCAGCGCTGGGCCGACCACATCCCGGCGATGTTCGACGGGGTGAAGGTGCTGCGCGATCCGCAGTACAACGTGGCGACCTGGAACCTGTCGAACCGGCGCGCCGCCGGTCACGCGCCCGATGCGCTGACCATCAACGGCCGGCCGCTGGGCTTCTATCACTTCTCCGGATTCGACAGCGGCGCCCAGGAGGCAATGCTGGGGGTCTACGGCGGCGCCAGCCCCGAGCTCTTCCGGCTGCGCGAGTGGTACATCGCCGAATGCGAGCGCCAGGGCCAGACCGAACTGGGCCGGCTGCCCTGCGTGTACACCCGCTTCGACAACCAGGAGCCGATCACCAAGATGCACCGGATCCTGTATCGCGAACGCGAGGACCTGCAGCGCGCCTTCCCCGAGCCCTTCGCCACCGCCGATGTGAACCGGTCGTACTTTCACTGGTTCGCCGCCAATGCGCAGGCCGAGGCCGACGCCGGCCGCGTGCCGGCGGCCGCGATGAACAACCGGATGGCAGCGGCCGAGAACGAGCTGGCCCTGATCCACCGATCGCGCAGCTGGCGCCTCGCACGGCTGATCTCGCGGGTGGCCGGCGTGCTGCGCTGAGCGGCGATGGCACCGCTGCGCAACCGCTCCCATCCGGCCGAGGTCACCCGATGACGCTGCCGCTCACTCTGCCGCCCTGCCGGCTGGTGGTGCTGGGCGAGGGCGCGCCGGACCGGGCGCTGGCGGCGACGCTGCAGTCGCTGATCGACGACACCGGTCTGCAGCAGATGATCGAGGTCTTCGCCGCGCGACCGTCGTCCTCGTCGTCCTCGTCGTCCTGGCGGACGCTGGCGGACTCGCCGCGCCTGCGCTGGCACGCGCCGGCCGCCGCGCTGCCCGACGCACTGGCGCGGCTGCCCGCCGGACGCGGCGATCTGGCCTGCCTGAGCGCCGGCATCCGGCTGCCCGTCGGCGGGCTGCAGACGCTGCAGGCGGCCCTGCACGCCGAGCCGCGGATCGGCAGCGTCTCGCCGCTGTGTGCGGCCGATCCGCTGTATGCGCCCACCGAGCCCGGACGCGCGCGCCCGATTGACGCCGACGCGCTGGATGCGTGGCTGCGCGCCCATGGCCCGGCCGCGCCGATCGAGTTGCCTGCACCGATGCGCGGGTGCACCGTCCTGCGCGCCGAGGCGCTCGAGTGGCTGGTCGATCAGGACACCGGGTCGCGGTGGGCAGCCGCACTGCCGCGCGCCGGTTGGCTGCACACGGCCTGCGCGCGGGTGCTGGCGGACGGCGAGGCGCAAACGGGCCTGACAGGGGCGCCAGCGGACCCGGACAGCAGCCTGCTGGCCGCCCGGCCCGTCTGGGTGAAGGCGCACCCGCTCACCGGGGTGCGCTGGCAGGTGGCCCAGGCGCTCAGCCATCTGCCGGTGCGACCGCGCGGTGCTGCATCCGGCGCAACCCCCGGTGCAGCGCCCGCCACCTACGCTCCAGTGCGCCTGCACGTCGCGCACAGCTGGGGCGGCGGACTGTCGACCTGGGTGGATGACTTCTGCGCCGCCGACGAGGCCGTCCGCTCCCCTGGCGCCGACGCGGCGTCGGTCAACCTGGTGCTGCGCTCGATCGGGGTGATCGGCGCCTATGGACAACGCCTGGCGCTGTACGCGTCGGGCGACCCGGTGAAGCCGTTGCGGATCTGGGAACTGGGGCTGCCGATCCACGCCAGCGCGATCGCGCATCTGCAATACCGCGCCGTGCTGCGCGAGATCGCCGCTGATTTCGGCGTGACCAGCGTGATCGTGTCCTCGCTGATCGGCCACAGCCTCGATGTGCTGCGCACCGGCCTGCCGACCGTGCTGGTGGCACACGACCACTACCCGTTCTGTGTCGCGATCTTCGCCTCGCACGGCGGCGAATGCCGGCACTGCGATCGCGCCCGGCTCGAGGATTGCCTGACGCGCAATCCGGGGCACCGCTTCTTCCAGGGCGTCGAGGCCGACGACTGGCTGGCACTGCGCGCCGCCTTCTGCGAAGCGGTCCTCGACAACCGGGTCGCGATCGCCGCGCCGTCGCCCTCGGTCGCCGCGCGCTGGCAGGCCCTGATGCCGGCGCTGGCCGCCGCCGACATCCGCGTCGTGCCGCACGGCGTGGCGCTGGCGCCCGCGCAGCACTTCGAGCCGCCCGCCGACGGCCCGCTGCGGCTGATCCAGATCGGTCGCCTGTCGATGGAAAAAGGCGGCGAGCTGCTCGAGGCGATCCTGCCGGCGCTGGGCGAGTTCGCCCACCTGACGCTGCTGGGCTGCGGCGACGAAGCGGCCCGCCTGGGGCGGCTGCCGGGCGTCACCGCGATCCCGAGCTTCACCCGCGACACCCTGCCAAGCCTGATCGCACAGGCGCGCCCGCACCTGGGGCTGGTGCTCTCGGTGGTGCCCGAAACCTTTAGCTACACCCTCTCGGAGATGTGGCACAGCGGGGTGCCGGTGCTGGCCTGCCGGATCGGCAGCCTGGCCGACCGGATCCGCGACGGCGACAACGGCTTTCTGGTCGGGATGGACAGCGCGGCGATCCTGGCGCGCATTCGCGAACTGGACCACGACCGGGGCGCGCTGGCGCGGATGGCCGACCGGGTCCGGGCCGAGCCGACGAGAACCCGCGAGCAGATGGTCGCCGATTACCGGGCGCTGCTGCCGCCGGCGCGGGTGCGCTGGCTGCGCCAGGCCGAGCGACAACCGGCCGACGCGGGGATATCCCAGAGCGACCCGCAACGTCCGCCGACGGAACCCGCCTTCGCTCGGGAAGGGAGCGCCCTCTCGCAGACGGGCCCGCTTTCCACCGGCGCGCCCGCCTCCGGGCGCATCGCGCTCGGACCGATCAGCATCGATCCGCAAGTCACCTACCGGCAGGCCGCACGCGCGTTTCTGCGCTACACCCGCGACAAGGCCGCCAACAGCCCGCGCCTGCCGCGGCTGGTGCGGCGGATGGTGTGGCGATTGCTCGGCGGACGCTGAGGCCGCGATGTCCCTGCCCGCTGAAGTGCACGCGGTCATCGTCGCCTACGATCCCGACCCGCCGGCGCTGGCCACCCTGCTCGCACGGCTCGCGCCCCAGGTTGCGCACCTGATCGTGGTCGACAACGCCGACCGGGCGCCGGCGCGCGCGGTGATCGCCGCAGCCGCCGCCGCCGCCGGCGCGGAGCTGCTTTGCATCGGCCACAACAGCGGCATCGCGCACGCGCAGAACGCCGGCGTGGCACGGGCGATCGAACTCGGCGCGCGCCAGGTGCTGCTGTCCGATGACGACAGCGCGCCCGCCCCCGACATGGTCCAACGGCTGCAGGCGGCAGCCCGCACGGCCCCCGCGCGCACCGCCGCCGTCGGCCCGCGGGTCTTCGACACCCGCGAGCCTGCCTCGACCCTGGTCTTTCGCGACACCTGGCTCGGTCCGCGCCGCGCCGCGCTGGCGCCGGGGCAGACGCTGTCGGCCGCCTTCCTGGTTGCCTCGGGCTGCCTGATCGAGGTCGACGCCTGGCGCGCGATCGGCCCGATGCGCGAGGACCTGTTCATCGACCATGTCGATCTCGAGTGGGGCGTGCGGGCCCGCCGCGCCGGCTGGTCGCTGCTGGCGGTCGGTGATGCGGCACTGGCGCACCGCCTGGGCGACCGGGTGCTGCGGCCGTGGTTCCTGGGTGGACGGCGGGTGCATGTGCATTCGCCAGTGCGCAACTACTACCTGGCGCGCAACACGCTGCTGCTGATGCGCGGTGGCGCGCTGCCGGCGGGCTGGCGGCTTGGCTACGCGATCTGGCTGGCCAAGTACATCGGGTTCAATGCGCTGCTGGTCGCCCCCCGGGGGCGGCGGCTGCGGATGTTCGCGCGCGCGCTGGCCGATGCGCTGGCCAAGCGGTCGGGGGCACTGTCAAGCACGCCGAACACTGTCAGCGATTGAGTCGGGTCGGAGTTTCTTGATGACCACCAGCGACCTCTTCCGCGCCCGCCTCGATCACTCGAGGCGCAGTGGCACTTTCGAACACAAGAGCGGGTGGCCCTTGAGGCGCGACATCGAGTCCGAGACTTTCCTGAAAACCATCCTTCCGAGCCGGGCTAATGCACCTCTTCGCTCGGATCGTGTGCAATTCCCACCATGCCGCTTGAGTCATAGTAAGCAATCGTTCCCTGTGCGAAGCTGTGAACAACGATTGACCGCCTCGCAAGACTCTGGTCGATTCGCGCCGAGCCAGCGTGCAAGAGATTCTCATGCCAGATTAGTACGGTGCCCTTCTTGGGCCTATACACCACAGGTTCATATCGGCGGCTGATCGCAGCCCAGATCGGCAGCACCTTCTCCCAGAACTCTGCCCAGTTCCCATCGCGTACCTTTGAGCAGTCGGCGTTGCTCAAGTAAGCTCGCGGCTCCCGGTGACTTCCCGGGTAAACAATGAGTTCACCGCTATTGGGTACGACATCTTGTAGCGCAATCCACGTGCCGCACATGTAACCAGCAGGGAACGGCGTCAGGTACACGGCATCCTGGTGCGCGTCTTGCTGGCTGCCGAATACGTAGGTCAAGGTTTGACAAGGGCGGGCTGGTACGCCGAATATGAGTTCAAGCACCCGCAGGTGACGAGGGTCGAGCCATAGCCGGCGAATTGCAGGGTAGTGCAGGTGCAGTAGCTCTAATCGCTGGCTGGAGCCGTACTGGTACCCCTGCCAGCCCTGCGCTACTGCATCGTCGATTTCGCGGTTGACTTCGTCGACAGTTTCGTCGTCGATCAGTTCCTCTAGTATTACATAACCTTTATCGACGAACTGATGTAGCGTTTTAGCCTCCTCACCCGATATCTTTCCTTCCCGCAAGCGCCGGTTGACTTCATCGATGGCATCCGGCCTGTCGAACCATGGGGTGGCCTTGGGATCATTAGCTGGATAATAAGAAGAATCACAAGGCCCGATAAATGCAAACGGCACACCGTGCTGGCGCAGACTTATTGCCACCGTGTCAGCCAATTTGCCGGAATTAGTTACGTTCAGGGTTACATTCCCGCGCCCAATGATTTTCTTGCCGTCCATGGCAGTCAGTTCGAGGGATTGCGGACCATTCCCCAGAAGGTGGGTGTGTATCCCTACCAGCACATCGTGATCACCGCTCATCAGAGCGAGTTCTGATCTCGCACTGCCATTAGCCCCCTCAACGACTAATCTAGGGGCACGCGACAGCGTCAGCGACGATCCTAATCCCACTTTCAGACGGGCTATGCCCCAATGTGCCTGCCGATGTGGCTCCGGCTCAATGCTGAGCTCGTGGGTCGATTGGCTTCCCCAACGGCTCATGGATTTCAAAAATCCGAACATGCCTCTCTCCCATCAGTCGTCCTGATTAGAAAAATTCGTTAGCCGGGCTCCCTAGGCAAGCCCGCCCTCGACAACTTGGCGCCCTCTTTTCGAGGTTTGACAATGCGGGCCAGCAACCCCGTCCAGTTACTGGGTATCGGGCAATTTCTCGCTCAAAAGAAGGTCGCTGCTGAGCCCCGGCACCTTTTATATCCGTTTAGCAACCCTGCGAGCGTCAGCCAGAGCGCGCGCGTTGGCCGATGCGCTGGCCAAGCGGTCGGGGGCCCTCACGAACCGGTGATAGGCGTGCGGCGGCCCGGCTGGAGCATCCAGTGCATCAGGCCCAGGCTGGCCGCCGCCACGCTGAAATAAGTGTAGCGAAAATCGCAGGACAACCCGATCGGCGCGTACGAGGCCAGATAGAGCAGCCCGGCCCATTGCAGGCCGGCGACCGGCTCGAGCAGCCTGCCCTGACGCCCGAGCCGGATCAGCACCACCACCGACACCAGCGCCCAGGCGAGCGGTGAAAAATACGGCGAGCCGACGAACCGGGTGGCGTAACGATAGAGCTCGCCCGCCTGCGGCGGCTGGGCCGGATCGACCCCGGCGCGCGTCAGCAACGGACCGTCATCGCGCCCGACATGCACCGGCAGGCAGCGCGCCTGGTCGCGCAGTCCGAGCAGCCAGGCGTAGACCTCGGCCCGATGCGCCAGATAGGTCGCCGGATGGGCCACCGCGAGATCGAGCCATTGGCCGAGCACCTGCGTCAGCGGCACATCCCACAGGCCGCGGATCGGGGGCATGTCGAGCGTGTCGACCCGTTCGGCGCTGAACAGCCGGCGGCCCGACTGCTCGAAGGTGGCGGTGTCGACCCCGAGCGCGGACAGGCGTTCGAGCCGCGCCTGCGGCAGCCGTTGCAGCATGCCGGCGATGTCGAAGATGGCGACCTGCCGCACGCCGGTGCCGAAGGGCGCGCCGGTGATCTGGCGGGCGCCGGACTGCGCCGCCAGCGTCAGCGCCTGCGCCAGCGCGAACAGCACCAGCAGGCGCGCGACGATGCCCAGCGCCAGGCGGCTCAGGCGCCATGGCGAGCCGGCCGGCCGGGCGGCGATCGCCAGCAGGACCACCCCGACGAGCGACACCAGCACGCCGGTCTGGCGGCTGAGCATCGCGAACGCGAGCAGCGCCAGGCAAAGGGCTTCGATGCCCCAGCCGATCGGCCCGCCGCGCCGGTCGGCGCGAACCGCGACCAGCGCGAACCCCAGCAGCGCCGAGTGGGCGAACCAGACATCCTTCCAGACGATGCCCGGATAGATGAGCAGGATGGGCAGAAAGAGCAGCACCGCACAACCCAGCAGACCGGGCACGCGGGGACGGGCAATGCGCGACAACAGCAGCCAGGCCGCCAGGGCGAAGGCGGCGGCCGCGATGAAGACCAGCGGCCCGGTGTCACCGGTGAGCGCGGTCAGCCGGCCAAAGACGACGCTGATGAACAGCGGGTTGTAGGACTCGAAGACGCCGCTGCGGCCCTCGGCGATCTGGACCAGCGAATCGATCGTCAGGTGACCCGGCCGGTTCAGGAACCAGACCGCTGCCGTCCAGACCGCCAGCAGCACCGCCAGCGCCGCTGTGGTCATCGGCCGCCGGTCGGTGCTCAATCGCCCAGACCCCGCACCGACACCGCCACACCGATCACGATCAGCGCACCGCCCAGCAGCGACTGCCGGCGCAGCGGCGCGCCCAGCAGCAGGCTCTCGAGCACCGGGACCACCACGAAGGCCAGCGCGAACAGCGGATAGACGCGGCCCAGCGGCGCGGTGCGCAGCACATGCACCCACAGCACGGTGGCCAGCCCGTAGACGATCAGCGCGCTCCAGAGCCAGGCGTTGCCCACCAGGGTGGCGACCCAGCGCTGGGCGTCGATGCGCTGCGCCGCGACGCGAAACAGGATCTGGCCGATCGCAATCCCCAGCACGCAGCCGCCGGTGAGCACCAGTTCGGCGACCCGCGACGGCGCGTTCATCGGGACCCGTCCAGCGGGCGGACGGCGCCCGCGTCCGCCCGTGAGAGCGAAGCCGACGCGGGCGCCGGGGGCGCGTGACCCGCCTGTTCGCGGGCCTGCAGGATCGCGATCTCGCGCACCAGGATCGTGAGTTGCCCCTGCAGGTGGCGCAACTGGAGCGCGAGCCCGGCCAGCGCCAGAAACGAGATCGAGACCCACAGGTAGAGCGCCAGATCGGTGCCGCGACCCACGCCCAGCGCATTGGCCACCGCGGTCAGCTGCTGGGGCATCCAGGCGAACCAGATGCCGGCCAGCGACGCCAGCATCAGGGCCAGCGCCACCGCCGGCGAGCGCCGCCGCATCACCACCCCGACCGCCATCGAGGCCAGCATGAACGCGGTCAGCAGCGCCGAGATGATCATCGTCCCAGCCTCGCCAGCAGCAGATCGAACAGGATGTGGATCGCGCCCAGCGAGCTCTGGCCCTTGGCCAGCGAATACTCGGAATAGCGGATGGTGACCGGCGCCTCGTCGAAACGCAGGCCCAGCGCCGCAACCTGCGAGACGAACTCGGAGGCGTGCGCCATGCGGTTCTGACGCAGCTCGATGCGGCTGGCGGCCTCGCGCGAGAGCACCCGCAGGCCGTTGTGGACATCGGAGAGCCGCATGCCGGTGCTCAGGCGCTGGAACACGAGCGCTGCGCGCAGCAGCAGGCGGCGCGACGCCGGCATGCCCTCGGTCGCGCCGAGGAAACGCGAACCGAACACGACATCGAGATCGCGCTCGCGGGCGAGCGTCACCATGCGGACGGCGTCGTCGGCGTCGTGCTGCCCGTCGGAATCGAAGGTGACGATCCAGCGCGCACCCGATGCCAGCGCCCAGCGCATGCCGGTCTGCAGCGCCGCCCCCTGGCCCAGGTTGACCGGATGACGGACCACCTGCGCGCCGGCCGCCCGCGCCTCGCCGGCGGTGGCGTCGCGCGAGCCATCATCGACCACCACCACCCGGGGAAACCGCTCGAGCACATGCCGCACCACATCGGCGATGCCGCGCGCCTCGTTGAAGGCGGGCATCACCACGAAGGCGTCGGCGGCGTCCGACGACAGCGTCAGTGGCTCGCGCGCAGCGCCGGTGTCGTGCAAGCCGCCATCGGACGGGTGAGACTCGGGAGTGCTGACCATGCCGCTTGGGGTGCCGTCTTGAAGTGCCATTGAGAAGCGTCTGATTTTACCCCGCCGGGGCCGCGATCCGGCCGGCAGCCTCAAAGCGGGCCGCTGCGATCCGCACCGACCGCTGCGCACGCAGCACGTCCGGGCATGGGAATGAGCGAGAATGGCACCCATTCCAAGAACGAAGCCCTTGAAGCCCGCCGCCTTCACCCCGAGCGAACCCGCGCCGACTGACGCATCCGAGCCCGCCGGCGACAGCCGCCCGCCGCCCGGGGAGGCACAGCGGGCGACGGCGCCGGGCGCCCGCCCGCCCGACCTGACGGTCTCGATCGTCAGCCATGGCCAGGGCGCGCTGGTCGACCGACTGCTGCGCCAGATCGCCCGCCAGACCGCCGCCGGCCTGATCCGGCGAGTGGTGGTGACGCTGAACATTCCCGAGCCGGTGCCCGCCGACTGGACCACACTGGCCGCCTTCCCCGTCGACATCCTGCGCAACCGCGAGCCGGCCGGCTTCGCCGCGAACCACAACCGGGCGCTGGCCGGCTGCGCCGACGGACTGGTCGCGATCCTCAATCCCGATCTCGACCTGCAGGGCGATCCGCTGTCGCTGCTGGCGCAGGCCGCCCGGGAAGCGGGTACCGGACTGGTGGCGCCGCTGGTGCTGCAGGACGACGGCCAACCGGCCGATGCGGCCCGCAGCCTGCTCACCCCGGGCTCGGTCATCGGTCGCCTGCTGCCCGGTCGCCGGCGCGCGAGCACCGCGCCGCACTGGTACGCCGGCATGTGCCTGGTGCTGCCGGCCGCGGTCTGGCGCGCGGTCGGCGGTTTCGACGAGCGCTACCGCCTCTATTGCGAGGACTTCGACCTGTGCGCGCGCCTGCGGCTGGCCGGCTGGGCCCTGGTGCAGCAGCCGCAGGCCCGGGTGCGCCATGCCGCGCAGCGCAGCAGCCACCGCTCGCTGCGCCCGCTCGCCTGGCATCTGCGCAGCCTGGCCCGGGTGTGGCGCTCGCCGGTCTATCGCGACTACCGGCGCCTGCTGCGCGCCGAAGCCGCGCCCACCACCAGCGCGAAAGGCTGAGGGCGCGATGTTCTCGTTCTCGGGTGCGTTGCTGATCTCGCTGGTGGTCTCGGTGCTGATTCTGCGCTGGGCCACGCGCGGGGGCATCTTCGGCCTGGGCATGGACCACGACCTCGACAGCGTCCAGAAGATCCACACCCGCCCGGCACCCCGGATCGGCGGCCTGGCGGTGTTCCTGGCCACCGTGCTGGGCACCCTGTTCGTGGCGCTGCGCGATCCGCCCAACGCGATGCGGATCGGACTGCTGTGCGTGTGCGCGGTGCCCGCGTTCGCGGGCGGTCTGGCCGAGGACACCACCGGCCGGATTTCGCCGCGCATCCGGATGGCCTGCATGGCGGTGTCGTGCGCGCTGGGCTTCTGGCTGGCCGACCTGGTGATTCCGCGGGTCGACATCGCCTGGCTCGATCCGCTGCTGGCCTATCGTCCGGTGGCGATGCTGCTCACTGCGGTGGCGCTGATCACGGTGACCAATTCGGTGAACATCATCGACGGCTTCAACGGCCTGGCCGGCGTCGTCTGCTCGATCATGCTGCTCGCGCTGGCCTACGTCGGGCTCAAGGTGGGCGACCCGCTGATCGTTTCCGCCAGCCTGGTGCTGGCCGGCGCGATCATCGGCTTTCTGGTGTGGAACTATCCGCGCGGCCACATCATGCTGGGCGACGGCGGCGCCTACTTCATCGGTTTCATGCTGGGTGCGCTGTCGATCCTGGTGGTGGCGCGCAACCGCAGCGTGTCGGCCTGGTTTCCGGTGCTGCTGCTGGCCTATCCGCTGGTCGAGATCTCGTTCACCGTCTACCGGCGCAAGGTGCTGCGCGACACCCACCCCCACCTGCCCGATGCGGCGCACCTGCACCAGCGGATCTTTCGCCGGGTGGTGCGCTGGGCGATCGGGCGCCGCGACCCCGATTCGCGCACGGTGCGCAACGCACTGACCGCCCCCTACCTGTGGGTGCTCTCTTCGATGGCGGTGGCACCGGCGGCGCTCTGGTATGACCGCACCGAGGTCCTGGCCCCGCTGTTCGGTCTGTTCGGCGTGACCTATGTCTGGCTGTACTTCCGCATCGTGCGCCTGAAGGTGCCGCGCTGGATGATGCTGTGGAAATGAGCGGACCCGGCACGACGAAGCCCGGAAAGAACCCGCCGATGCCAGTGGCGATCGGCGACCTGCAGGGCTGCCTGTCGTGCCTGCAGCGCCTGCTCGAGCGGATCGAGCGCGATGCGCCCGGCGCCCCGCTGTGGTTCGTGGGCGACCTGGTCAACCGCGGGCCGCAGTCGCTGCAGACCCTGCGCTTCATCCGCTCGCTGGGTCCGCGCGCGGTCTCGGTGCTGGGCAACCACGACCTGCACCTGCTGGCGGTGGCCTGGGGCATCCGGCGCGCCCATCGCAGCGACACGCTGAGCGAAATCCTGGCCGCCCCCGACCGCGACGAACTGCTGGGCTGGCTGCGCACCCGGCCGCTGGCGCACCTCGAGCACGGACACCTGATGGTGCACGCCGGGGTGCTGCCGGCCTGGGACGCGGCGCGCACGCTGGCGCTGGCCGGCGAGGTCGCGCAAGCCCTGGGCGGGCCTGACCCGCACGGCTTTCTGGACGGCATGTACGGCAACCAGCCCACTGGCTGGGACGACGCGCTGACTGGCGCCGACCGGCTGCGGGTGGTGGTCAACGCGCTGACCCGGCTGCGGTTCTGCACGCCCGACGGCCGGATGGAATTCGCCACCAAGGACGCCGCCGACGCGGCCCCACCCGGGCATGTGCCCTGGTTCCGGGCACCGCAGCGGCGCACCGCCGACGTCACCGTGGTCTTCGGGCACTGGTCGCAGCTCGGGCTGATGCAACTGCCCGGGCTCCTGGCGCTGGACACCGGCTGCGTCTGGGGACGCGCGCTGAGCGCGGTGCAGCTGGCGCATGATCCGGCGCAGCGCCGAATCTGGCAGGTCAGCTGCGCCTGAAGGGTGGTCGGTCGCGAGCGCGGCCACGGTGATGGCCGATCGCCGCGCGGCGCCCCGGCGACCGCCCGGCTAGACCGCTGCCGCCGACTCCAGCACATGGATCACCCGGCTTGCGATGTGCTCGCGGGTGCGGGCGGCATACGCCGCCATGTGCGGCGCGGCCGCGTGCGCGCGCAGCGCATCCATGCTGGCCCATTTCTCGAGCACCACGAAGGTGTCGGGGCCGAGCGCGCTGTGATGCGCGCTCAGGCCCTGGGCGTCGACCGCGGGCGCGTACTCGATGCAGCCGTCTTCGGCGTGGACCGCCGGCATGTTGGCGCGAAACGCCTCGAGGATGGTGTCGCGCATGCCGGGCTTGGTGGTGATGAAGGCGAGGACATTGACCATGGTGCGGTTTCCTGGATGGGTGGGTGGCGGGGCACGGCCATCGCGCCCCGGCCGGGGTTCAGTGCACCGCGCGCTGCTGGCCGTCCCAGTAGCGCGCGCGGATCGCTTTCTTGTCGAGCTTGCCCAGTCCGGTGACCGGCAGCGAATCGACGAACTCGATGGTCTTGGGGGCCTGCACCGCGCCCTTGGCGTCGCGCACCCGCGCGATCAGCGACTCGGCGCTGACCTGCGCGCCGGGCTTGAGCACCACCAGCGCCTTGACCGCCTCGCCCCACTTGGCATCGGGCACACCGATCACCGCGGCGCTGGCCACCGCCGGATCGGCGCTGAGCACGTCCTCGACCTCGCGCGGGAACACATTGAAGCCGCCGCTGATGATCATGTCCTTGCTGCGGTCGACGATGTAGAGAAAGCCGTCGGCGTCGCGCCGGGCGAGGTCGCCGGTGTAGAGCCAGCCGTGGCGCAGCGCGCGGGCGGTCTCCTCGGGTTTGTTCCAGTAGCCCTTCATCACCAGCGGCCCGCGCACGCAGATCTCGCCCACCTCGCCCGCCGGCACCTCGCGCCCGTCGTCATCGAGCAGGCGCACCTGGCTGCTGCCGATCGGCATGCCGCACGAGGCCAGCCGGTGCGGGAAGCGCTCGGGATCGTGGTCGCACTGGCGCAGCACCGTCACCGTGTTGGGCGCCTCGGACTGCGCATAGAGCTGCATGAACACCGGTCCGAACACCTTCATGCCCTCAACCAGGCGGGCCGGCGACATCGGCGAGGCCCCGTAGATGATCAGCTGCAGGCTGCTGAAATCGGCCTCGCGCAGCGCGGGCGAATCGAGCAGCACGTAGATCATGGTCGGCACCAGGAAGGTGGCGGTGATGCGGTGACGCTCGACCAGCTCGAAGAAGCGCTGCGCCTCGAAGCCCTTGCTCATCACGAAGGTGCCCGAGCGCATCATCACCGCCAGGATCATCGCGCCGGCGGCGTGCGTGATCGGGGTCATCGCCAGCATCCGGACCTCGCGCGGCCAGTCCCATTCGGCCAGCTCGGTCATCACCATGCTGACCTGGACCCGGTGGGTGTGCATCACGCCCTTGGGCTTGCCGGTGGTGCCGCCGGTGTAAATCAGCACGCAGACGTCGTCCTCCTGGGACTGCGACACGAGCGGCTGGGCGGTGTAAGCCTGCGCCGCGGCCAGGATGTCCTCGCCGGCCACGCAGGGGCCGAAGCCGAACACCTGGCGAATGCCGGGCAGACGCTTGGCCAGCGACACGGCCCGTTCGCCGAACACCGGCGGGTCGACCAGCAGCGTCGTCACGCCCGAGTCCTCGAGCAGATAGGCGTGATCGTCCTCGGAGCCCAGCGGATGCATCCAGGTGATGCGCAGGCCCATGACATAGGCGGCGGCGGTGGCCAGGAAGGCCTCGGGCCGGTTCGACGACAGCGCGGCGATCGCATCGCCCTGGCGCACGCCGCGCGCCGCCAGCGCCTGGGTAAAGCGCGACAGCAAATCGCCGAACGCGCGGTAGGTGAGCTGCTGGTCGTCGAGAATGAACGCGACCCGATCGCCGCCGCGCTCGATCGCGCGCAGGATCAGGTCGCCCATGGTGCAGCCGTCGTAAAGGGGATTGCTCATCGTCTTTGCCTTGTCGTGCGGCAACGCGCTCAGAACGGCAGCTGCGCGTCGGGTTTGACCGCCAGGATCGCCTGGCGGAACTGGGTCTGGATGCGCGCGAGCGCGGCGCCGGTCTCGGCCTCGAAGCGCAGCACCACCACCGGGGTGGTGTTGGAGGCCCGCGCCAGTCCGAAGCCGTCGGGATACTCGACCCGCACGCCGTCGATGTCGATCACCTCGGTGGCGCCCTCGAAGCGGGCGGTGCGCCGGATCGCCTCGACCAGCTTGAAATGCTCGCCTTCGGCGCAGCGCAGCTGCAACTCGGGCGTGGTCGGCGAATCGGGCAGCGCCTCGAGCACCGCACCCGGATCGGTGTGACGGCTGAGGATCTCGAGCAGGCGCGCGCCGGCATACAGGCCGTCGTCGAAGCCGTACCAGCGGTCCTTGTAGAAGATGTGGCCGCTCATCTCGCCGGCCAGCGGCGCGCCGGTCTCCTTCAGGCGCGCCTTGACCAGCGAATGCCCGGTGCGCGACATCATCGGCACGCCGCCGCGCGCGCGCACATAGCCGGCCAGGTTGCGGGTGCATTTCACGTCGTAGATGATCGTGCCGCCGGGGTTGCGCGCCAGCACCTCGTCGGCCAGCAGCATCAGCTGGCGGTCGGGGAAGATGATGCTGCCGCTGCGGGTGACCACGCCCAGGCGGTCGCCGTCGCCGTCGAAGGCCAGACCGATCTCGCAGTCGGTCTCGCGCAGGCAGGCGATCAGGTCCTGCAGGTTCTCGGGATGCGCGGGATCGGGGTGGTGGTTGGGGAAGGTGCCGTCGACCTCGCAGAACAGCTCGGTCACCTCGCAACCCAGCGCCCGGTACAGCGCCGGCGCGATCGCGCCCGCCACGCCGTTGCCGCAGTCGATGGCGATCTTCATGCCGCGCGCCAGCCGGATGTCGCCGGCGATTCGGGCGATGTAGCGCTCGGTCAGCGACTCCTGGCGCAGGCTGCCGCGCTGCGCCGCCGGCACCGGGCTCAGGCGCGCGGCCGCGATGTCCTCGCCCAGCCGGGTGATCGCCTCGCCGTGGATCGCATCGCCGCCGACCACCATCTTCAGGCCGTTGTACTCGGGCGGATTGTGGCTGCCGGTGACCGCCACGCCGGAACCGGTGCCGAGCTCGAAGGTGCCGTAATAGACCACCGGCGTGGTGACCATGCCGATGTCGATGACGTCGACACCGGCGTCACGCAGGCCCTCGGCGAGCGCCGCCGAGAGCGTGGGCCCGGAGAGCCGGCCATCGCGTCCGATCACCGCCTGGTTGCCGCCGGCGGCGCGAACCCGGGTGCCCACCGCCAGACCGACCGCGCGCACGACGTCGGGGCCGAGGTTGCGATCGACGATGCCGCGGATGTCGTAGGCCTTGAAGATGCTGCGATCGAGAGTGTCCATGGGCGGGCTCGCAAGAGGGGGTGACGGGGCGGGTTCGGGAAACGGGCGCCGCGCCGTGGCTCAGGCCCGACGCAGTTCGCGCAGATTCTCGGGCAGTGTGTCATCGAGCGGCAGTGCCAGGCATTGCGCCAGCGCCGCCCGGGCCTGTTCGACGATGTCGTGGCGCGACAAGTCGGGACCGACGATCGCGGCCAGCACATGCAGTTCGCAGTGCACCCGCGACTGCGACAGCACCGCACACAGCGATTCGACGAAAGTGGTGTCGCCCACAAAACGGATCGCGGCCGACGGCTGGCCGTTCGGATCGAGATAGCGCAGCCCCACCGGGACCACCGGCGCGCGTGCGCGCACCGCCGCCTCGACCAGGTTGGCGTGAAAGGGCAGCAGGCGCAGTCCGTCGCTGGTGGTGCCCTCGGGGAACACGGCCACCCGCGACCCGGCCGCCAGCTGATGGACGATGCGCTCGATCATCCGGTGCACCGCGTGGCGCCGGCCGCGCTCGATGAACAGGTTGCCGGTGCGCGCGACCAGCGTGCCCACCAGCGGCCAGGCGGCGATCTCGGCCTTGGCCACGAACGCGGCCGGGCACTGGCTGTTGATGACGAAGATGTCGATCCAGGAGATGTGGTTGCTGACCACGAAGCTGCCGCCCGGCAGCTCGGCCAGCGGACGCGCGCCCGGGTGATCGGCGAACGAGACAGTGACGCCGCAGGCGCGCACCAGCAGCCGCGACCAGCGCCGGATCGCGGCCCGCTGCAGGCCGGTGCCGACCAGCGGAAACAGCAGCAGCACCGTCGCCAGCCCGCCCACCAGCAGGCCGATCAGCAGCGGCAGTCGAAGGGCGAGCCGCAGCCGGTTCACGCCGGCCGCGAGTAAACGATGCGCCCGCCCACCAGGGTGACGCGGGCGCGCCCCGACACCTCGCGCCCCAGGTAGGGCGTGTGCCGCCCCTGGCTGCGCAGCGTCCCCGCCTCGACCGTCCAGTGTTCGTCGGGATCGAACAGGCACAGGTCAGCGGGCGCGCCCGGCGCCAGATGGCCGCCGTCGATGCGCAGGATGGCGGCGGCCGCGCTGGTGATGCGCGCCAGCGCCGAGGCCAGCGGCACCGACGATTCGGCCGCCCATTTCAGGGTCAGCGGCAGCAGCATCTCCAGCCCGGTCACGCCGGGCTCGGCCTCGCCGAAGGGCATCTGCTTGGCATCGTCGTCCACCGGGGTGTGGTCCGAACAGACCGCGTCGATCACCCCCTGCGCCAGTCCGGCCCGGATCGCGTCGCGATCGCGCTGCGCGCGAAACGGCGGGTCGACCCGGTAGTGGCTGTCGAAGTAGCCGATGTCGACATCGATCAGGTGCAGGTGATGGACCGCGACATCACAGGTGACCGGCAGGCCCTCGTGCTTGGCGCGGCGCACCAGCTCGACCCCCGCCGCCGACGAGACCCGGCACAGGTGCACCCGGCAGCCGGTGGCGCGCACCAGCTCGAAGATGGTGTGCATGGCCACCGTCTCGGCGGCCACCGGCACCCCCGGCAGACCCAGGCGACCGGCCACCGGGCCGCTGGCGGCCACCCCGCCGCGGCCCAGCCAGTGGTCCTGCGGCTGCAGCCACACGGTGAACCCGTAGGTGCAGGCGTACTGCATCGCGCGCATCAGCGCGTCGGTGTCGGCGAACAGCTGGCCGGGCTGCGCGAAGCCCACGCAACCGGCCTCGGCGAGCTCGGCCATCTCGGTGATGACCTCGCCCTTCAGGCCGACGGTGAGGGCGCCCAGCGGATACAGGCTGGCGCTCTCGAGCTGACGGGCCCGGTGCTTGAGCATCTCGACCAGGCCCGGCTCGTCCAGCGGCGGGTCGGTGTCGGGCGGACAGGACAGGCTGGTGACCCCGCCGGCCAGCGCCGCCTGCATCTCGGACTCGAGCGTGGCGCGGTATTCGTAGCCGGGCTCGCGCAGCCGCGCGGCGAGATCGACCAGCCCGGGCGCGACCACCAGGCCGCGGGCATCGAGCGTCTGCTGCGCGATGAAGCCGGCCGGCGCCTGGCCGATCGCCACGATGCGCCCGTCGGCCACATGGACCGGCGCGTTCAGGTCGAGCGAGCGTGCCGGGTCGATGACCCGACCGTTGATGATGGACAGTCGCATGTCAGTTCGCCGCCAGAAGACTCATCACCGCCATCCGGACCGCGATGCCGAAGGTGACCTGATCGAGGATCACCGACTGCGGTCCGTCGGCAACCGCCGATTCGATCTCGACGCCCCGGTTCATCGGCCCCGGGTGCATCACGATCGCATCGGGCCGGGCCAGCGCGAGCTTTTCCTGGGTCAGCCCGTAATGCTTGAAATACTCCTGCGCCGAGGGCAGCAGCGCCCCGCGCATGCGCTCATTCTGCAGGCGCAGCATGATGATCACATCGACATCCTTGAGGCCCTCGCGCATGTCGGTGAAGACCCGCACGCCCATCTGCTCGAGCCCGGCCGGCAGCAGCGTGTAGGGCCCGATCGCGCGCACCTCGGGCACGCCCAGCGTGGTGAGCGCGTGGATGTCCGAGCGTGCCACCCGCGAATGCAGGATGTCGCCCACCACCGCCACCCGCAGCTGGGTGAAGTCCTTCTTGAAGTGGCGGATCGTGTACATGTCGAGCAGCCCCTGGGTGGGGTGCGCATGGCGGCCGTCGCCGGCGTTGATGACATGGACGTGGGGGCCGCGCAGGCGATCGAGGTGCTGGGCGATCAGGAAGGGCGCGCCGCTGGTGGCGTGGCGCACCACGAACATGTCGGCGTGCATCGCCGACAGGTTGTCGATGGTGTCGAGCAGCGACTCGCCCTTGGCCGCCGACGAGGTGGTGATGTTCAGGTTCAGGACATCGGCGCTCAGGCGCTTGGCGGCGATCTCGAAGGTGGTGCGGGTGCGGGTCGAGTTCTCGAAGAACAGGTTGAAGACCGACTTGCCGCGCAGCAGCGGCACCTTCTTCACCTCGCGATCGGACACCCCGACGAAGCCCGACGCGGTGTCCAGGATGTGGTGGACCATCGCGCGCGGCAGTCCCTCGATGGTGAGCAGGTGCTTGAGCTCGCCGTGCTCGTTCAGTTGCGGGTGTCTCATCCGGGCGACCTATTCGATGCGCAGCGAGAAATGATCGGCCGCATCGCGGCTGAGCACGTAGTTGAGGGGCGACGCGAGCGGTGCGCGCACCCCGCAGTAACCGGCCTCGATCGGCAGTTCGCGCCCGCCGCGGTCGATCAGCACCGCGAGCTCGACCCGGGCCGGGCGGCCGAAATCGAACAGCTCGTTGAGCGCGGCGCGCACCGTGCGGCCGGTGAACAGGATGTCGTCGACCAGGACCAGGTGGGCGCCGTCGATGCTGAAGGGCAGTTCGCTGGCCTTCAGGTCGGTCGGCAAACCGCGGCCCACCCGCTTGCCATAGTCATCGCGGTGAAAGGCCGACGACAGCAGTCCCAGCGGCGTGGCCACGGCCAGTTCCCGGTGCAGGCGCTGCGCCACCCAGGCGCCGCCGCTGTGGATGCCGATCAGGTGCACCGGCTGCGTGCCGGCCAGCACCGGCTGCAGCGACTGGCGCAGCGCGTGATAAGCGGCTTCCGCGGTGTCGGGATCGAGATCGAGATCGGGCAGTGTCGGGGGCTGGCTCATCGCGCGAACGCTTCCGTGGGGGGACTGACGATCGGCGGGCCACCGACCGAAGGGCGCACCGGCCGGTTCATGGCGAGGGCTGCGCCAGGTATTGTCGCAGGATTATCGCGGCCGCCTCGGCGTCGAGCGCGTCCGCCCGGGCGCCATCGCTGGCGGCCTGCGCGGAACTGTAACGCTCATCGGTCAGGTGGACCGGCAGACCGAAACGCCCGGCCAGCTGACGCGAGAAGCGTTCACAACGCAGGGTCATCTCATGGGCCGCACCGTCGGGATGCACCGGCCGACCGACCACCAGCGCGGCCGGCTCCCACTGCGCGATCAGATCGGCGATGGCCGCGAAGCGACGGGCGGTGGGCAGGCTGTCGAGCACGGTGAGCGGTTCGGCCGACTCGGTCAGCGTGTTGCCGACCGCCACGCCGATGCGGACCTCGCCGAAATCGAAGGCCAGCAGGGTGCGGATCGCGGTCACGCGGGCGTCAGGCGTGGCCGGCCGCGGGCGACAGCAGCACCGGGTCGATGCCCAGCAGGCCGAAGGCACGCGCCAGCCGCTGCTCGGCCGGCGTGTCGAAGATGAGCGAGAGGTCGGCCGGCAGGGTGAGCCAGGCATTGCGGCTGATTTCGTCCTCGAGCTGGCCGGGGCCCCAGCCGGCGTAGCCGAGCGCCACCAGCAGACGGGCCGGTCCCTCGCCGCGGGCCACCGCCTCGAGGATGTCCCGGGAAGAGGTCAGACCCAGATCGTCGGCCACCGCGACGGTCGAACTCCAGGCGCCCACCGGGTGATGCAGCACGAAGCCGCGATCGGTCTGGACGGGACCGCCCGAGAAGATCGGGGAGGCGGCCAGCGGCCCCGGCGCCAGGTCCAGGTCGATGCGCTGGAGCAGGCTGCCCAGGTCGATGTCCATCGTGCGGTTGATCACCAGGCCGAGCGCACCCTTGTCGGAGTGTTCGGCCACATAGACCACCACGCCGGTGAAATTGGGATCGGCCATGCCTGGCATGGCCAGCAGGAAATGATGGGAGAACAGGGAAGCGGCGGCAGGCATCGGGGTGAGACGGAGGGGACCTTCGGAAAGCACGAGCGACCTTCGGCGGGTCGCAACCAAATTGTAAAGAGGGCGGGGGGTTGGCACAATCCGGAGCCCGCCCTGCCCTGCCGAATCGACCCGCCTTGTCCGTCTCCGCATCGCCGCCCGCCACGCCCGCCCTGCCCGGGTCGCAGACCTCGTCCGCTATGCCTGGCACGTCCGCTTTGCCTGACGCGTCGGCTTTGCCTGGCTCATCCGCCTCGGCTGGCCCGTCCGCCTCGCCAGCTCCGCCCGCGCTGCCGGCCGAGCCTGCCCGCGCGGGCGGCGCACTGGTCTGGTTCCGGCGCGATCTGCGCGTCGAGGACCAGGCGGCGCTGTCGGCAGCGCTGGCCGACCATGAACGGGTGTGGTGCGTCTTCGTCTTCGACACCGAGATCCTGGACGCCCTGCCCGAGCGGGCCGACCGCCGCGTCGCGTTCATCCACGCCAGCCTGATCGAGCTCGACGAGAAGCTGCGCGCCAGCGGCGGCGGGCTGATCGTGCGCCACGGTCCGGCCCCGCAGCGCATCGCCGCCCTCGCCCGCGAACTGGCGGTGCAGGCGGTCTACACCAATCGCGACCACGAACCGGCCGCCGTCGCACGCGATGCGCTCACCGAACGCCTGCTGGCCGAGGACGGACGCCGCTTCGTGAGCTTCAAGGATCAGGTGATCTTCGAACGCGACGAGATCCTGACCGGCGCCGGCACCCCGTTCTCGGTCTACTCCCCGTATCGGCGCGCCTGGGAAAAACGGGTCGATGACGACGCGCTCGGCGCGCGGACGGTGACGCCCGCCGGCCGGCTCGTGCCCCCGGCCGCGGGCGAAAGCCTGCCGAGCCTGGCCGACATCGGTTTCGAGGCGGTGGATCTGGCCGCGCTGGGCGTGCGAACCGGCATGAGCGGTGCCGCCGCCCTGCTGGAGCAGTTTCGCGGCCGGATCGGCGACTACGGGCTGACCCGCGACTTCCCGGCGGTGCGTGGGCCCTCGTACCTGTCGGTGCACCTGCGATTCGGTACCGTGTCGGTGCGGGAGCTGGCCCGCAGCGCGCGCGCCATCGCCCGCCAGAACCCGGCCGCCGCCGCGGGCGCCGGTGTCTGGCTGGCCGAACTGATCTGGCGCGACTTCTACTTCCAGATCCTGCACCACCACCCGCGGGTGGTCACACAGGCGTTTCGGCCGGAATACGACCGCATCGAATGGGAGCGCGGCGAGCGCGCGCAGCAGCGCTTTGCCGCCTGGTGCGAGGGCCGCACCGGCTACCCGCTGGTCGATGCCGCGATGGCGCAGATCAACCGCAGCGGCTACATGCACAACCGGCTGCGGATGGTGGTGGCCTCGTTCCTCATCAAGGACCTCGGGATCGACTGGCGCTGGGGCGAGCAGTACTTTGCGCGCCATCTGATCGACTTCGACCTGTCGGCCAACAACGGCGGCTGGCAATGGGCCGCCTCCAGCGGCTGCGATGCGCAGCCCTGGTTCCGGATCTTCAATCCGATCACCCAGTCGACGAAGTTCGATCCGCGCGGCCAGTTCATCCGCCGCTATCTGCCGGTGCTGGGCAAGCTGCCTGATCGGGCGATCCACGCCCCCTGGCTGACGGCGCCGCTGGAAGCGGCCGCCGCCGGCCTGCGGCTGGGCGAGAACTATCCGGGGCCGGTGGTGGCGCACGACGAGGCGCGCCTGCAGACCCTCGCGCGCTACTCGGTGGTCAAGCGCTCAGACCCGCCGCCAGACGATGAGGCGATCCAGTGAACCCGGCCAGGTGCGCCAGCAGCTCGCTGTCCTGATAGGGCTTGCCCAGGAACACGTTCACCCCGAGGCCCATCGCGTGGTTGCGATGCTTGTCGGCGGTGCGCGAGGTGATCATGATGATCGGGATCGAGGCAAAGCGCGGGTCGGCGCGCAGGTTCCGGGTCAGGTCGAACCCGTCCATGCGCGGCATCTCGATGTCGAGCAGCATCGCGTCCGGGGTCACGTCCTGCAGTTGTCGCAGCGCATCGACACCGTCCTTGGCCAGCAGCACCTGGTAGCCCTCGCGCACCAGCAGGCGCTGGGTCACCTTGCGCACGGTTACCGAATCATCCACCACCATCACCACCGGAGGCAGCGTATCGGGCAGCACCGGGGCGAGGATCGGCGGGGGCACCGCGCGATCGAACACCTCGCCGGCGGCGGCCTGCGCCAGCGCCACCGGATCGATGATGAGCACGATCTCGCCGTTGCCCAGGATCGTGGCGCCGGTCACGCCGCGAACCCGCGCGACCTGCGGGCCAACATTCTTGACGACCACTTCCTGGTTGCGCGTGATCTCGTCGGCATGCAGCGCAATCCGCTGGTGCCCCGAGCGCACGATCACCACCGGCGAATAGTGCTGAGCCAGCGGCGTCACGTCGACTGACTCGACCAGACTGCCCAGGAAGAAAAGCGGCACCGCCTGGCCCTGCCAGGCGAGCGAACGGTCGGCGTAGGCGGTGGCCAGCGCCTGCGGCTTGAGCTGCATCACCTGCTCGACGCTGGACGAGGGCACCGCGAAGCGCGCACGCCCGGCCGCCACCAGCACCACCTGGGCGACCGCCAGCGTCAGCGGCAGGTGCACCGAGAACCGCGTGCCGCGCCCGGCCTGGGTGTCGGTGACGATGCGCCCGCCCAGCGAGGCGACTTCGGCACGGACCACGTCCATCCCGATGCCCCGGCCCGCCAGTTCGGTCACGCTGGACGCGGTCGAGAAGCCCGGCACGAAGATCAGGTCGGACAGTTCGCGATCGGAGAGCACCGCCTGTTCATTGATCAGGCCCTGCGCGATCGCCCGCTGGCGGATCCGCGCCAGATCCAGCCCGCCACCGTCGTCGGCGAAGGACAGCACGATCTCGCGGCCTTCCTGGCGAACCTCGACCAGGATTTCACCGGTGTCGGGCTTGCCATGGGCCTGCCGGGTCGCGACCGACTCGATGCCGTGGGCAATCGAGTTGCGCAGCAGGTGCTCGATCGGACCGGCCATGCGCTCGAGCACCCCGCGATCGACTTCGACGGTGGTGCCCCGGATGTCCAGGTGCACGCGCTTGTCGGTTTCCTTGGCGGCCTGGCGGACCACCCGGTAGAGGCGGTCGGCGATCGAGCCGAACTGCACCATGCGCACCCGCATCAGGTTCTGCTGCAGGTCGCGCAACACCTGGCCCTGGCGGTGCAGGTCCTGACCGGCGTCCTCGAGGCTGCGCAGGGCATTGCCCTGGACGGTGGCCACATCGCTCACCGACTCGGCCATCATCCGGGTCAGTTCCTGCAACCGGGTGTAGCGGTCGAACTCGAGCGGATCGAAATCGCGTTCGGCATCCTTGCGCTGCGCGGTGCGGGTCTGGATCTGCGAGTCGGCCTGCATCTCGATCTCGCGCAGCTGTGCGCGCAGCCGCCCGACGTTCTCGGTCAGGTCGGTCAGCGAGGTCCGCAGCGTGGCCAGTTCGTTGTCGAGCCGCGAACGGGCGATCGACACTTCGCCCGCTTCATTGACGAGCTTGTCGAGCAGGTCGGCACGCACCCTGACCAGCGGCTGGCTGGCGGGCGCCGCTGCAACGGGTGCAGCTGTCGCGGGAGAGGCCCGCGCGGCATCGACCGGCACCGGTGCTGCCGGCTGGCGGACCGCATCGAAAAGCGCCACCGCGAGGTCGATCTCGGCCACCAGCTCCTCGATCAGCTGAGCGGGGGCCTCCTGCAAGGCCGCCAGGGTCTCGACCCGAGTCTCGATGTCATGCAGCTTCTGGCCCAGACGCATCGCGCCGGCCATGCGGGCGCTGCCCTTGACGGTGTGCAACAGCCGCATCAGCGTCTGCGGCAGTCGGGCATCGGCCGGATCGGCCGCCCAGCCACGCAGGTTCTCGCCGATCTTGGGCAGGTCGTCGCTGGCCTCTTCGACGAACACCGCCAGCAGATCCGGATCGAGCTCGTCGACCAGTTCCTCGGGGATCGGGGCATCGCCCGCTACCGGTACCGGCAGGAAATCATCCCCCGGCGCCAGGGGGGCCTCGGTCGTCAGGGTCAGAAACGAAGGGGACTCGGCTTCCTCGACAAGACCGGCAGGCGAGGACGCTTCGGCGTCGGCGTCGGCTGCAGCGTCGGCTTCAGCGTGTGCTTCGGCATCTTCCTCGACATCTGCTTGAGCATCTGCTTCGGCTTTCGCTCGTGCCTGGGCCCTCGCTTGCGCGTCGACCTCGGCTTGCGCTTCAGCCAGCGCTTCGGCTTCGAGCTCGGCCTGCAACTCGGCGATGAGTTCAGGGGCCGGCTGCAGCAGGTGCTCGGGGATCGGCGGATTGCGCATCGCCCAGCGCTGCGCAAGTGACTGCACCTGCGCCAGCACCACAGGCTCGGCATCCGGCCATTGCCCGGCGGCAAAACGGTGCAGCATTGCGTGAATGCTGTCGACCGCCTGCACCAGGACCGGGAAATCGTCCGCACGCACGCCGTCGCCACCGCCGCGCTGCGCGCCGTAGGCTGCCTCCAGCGCCTCGGCGAGCTGATGCACCGGCTCGAGGTTGACGACATTGGCGCTGCCCGCGAGCGAATGCACCGAGCGCATCGCCACTTCACTGGCGGCACGCAGGGGATCCTGGCGCCACTGCTCGGTGTCGCTGGCCAGGGCCTGAATGAGTTCGTCGGCCTCCGACAGGAAGATCAGATAGAGCGGGCGACTGATCAGGCGATCCCCGATCTGCACCATGTCCGGCGCGGGGGTGCCCGACTCGAGGTCGTCGGCCAGCGGCTCAGCCGCGGCCACGGCGGGTTGCGCCTCGGGTTGCACCTCGGGTTGCGCCTCGGGTTCAGGCGCGATGTCGGACTCGGGCGCCAGCGCCGACTCCGGCGGCCACTCCAGCACCCGTTCGGGCACTTCGTCCCACTCGGTCATCACCGCGGGTTCGGACTCGACGACACCTTGTGGCTCAACCTCGAAGACCTCCGGCGACTCGACCTTGAGGATCTCCGACGACTCGACCTCGAAGACCTCCTGCGGCTCGAGCTCGAGGTTCTCCTGCGACTCGACCGCCAGGATCTCCTGCGGTTCGAACTCGACGGCAGCCGCCCTCTCGGGCGCAACCGCCAGCGCCGGCGCGATCTCGGACACCGGCGCACCGTCACGCAGCAGCCTGGCTGCATCGATGAGCGGCTGCGGATCGATGCGCACACCGGTGGCAGCGCGCAATCCCTCGACCCAGACGGTCATCTGCGCATGCGCCTGGCCGATCAGCCGATACAGGGCAGGCTCGCCTGCGCGCGCCTCGGACACCCACAGGTTGAGCACCTGCTCGAGCGCCCAGGCGGCCTCGCCGAAGGCGTTCAGACCGACCATGCGGCCCGATCCCTTCAGCGTGTGAAAACCCCGGCGCAGGGTGGTCAGCGGATCCTGGTCGGCCGGGCTCGCGACCGACAGCTGTTGGTGCTCGGCGATCGCCGCCAGCACCTCGTCCGCCTCGCCCAGGAAGATCTCGAGCAGTTCGGCATCGACCGACGCCTGCTCGAGCGGGTCATCGGTCGGTGCGGTTGCGGTCGGTGCGGTTGCGGGCAGTGCCGCCGCAGCGGCGACCAGCGACATCGCCGGTGCCTCGATTTCCAGGGGCGCCGGCACTTGCGCGACAGCCGCCACCGAAGACACCGGCTCGACCGCAGGCATGGGCGCAGCCGCCTCGGGCACCAACGGCGCCAGGACGCTGTCCGGCAACGGTACAGGCGCGGGGCTGACCGCCGCAGCCGGTCGACCCAGGCGAACCCGGAACTCGCCCGCCGCCTCGTCGAGTTCATACAGGCCAGCCTCGCGGGCCGGGTGCAGCAGGCTCTCGGTGAAGAAACCCAGGGCGCCGATGCTGGAGGCCATCCGGTCGAACAGCGCCTGGGCATCCCGGCGGAGCGCGCCCGACAGTTCACCCACCTGACGGCAGACCATTTCGCAGGCCCGCGCCGCGTCCTCATGCCCGAGCAGGCTGAATGCGCCACCCACCTGGCGCATGGCCAGCGTGGCGTCGGACAGACCGGCCGACTGACCCGGATCGCGGAAATACTCGTCCAGCAGCTTTTCGACCCGACGCAGATTGGCCAGGGATTCGGCGACGAACACCGCGGTCGCCGACCGCGCCTGGGCGGCCTGACTGAGCTCACGCAACCAGACCGGCGGCCCGGGCGGCTGCGCCCGCTCGGCCAGGGCTGCCGACACGCGTTCAGCCATCTCGAGCCCGTGCCGATCATGTGCCGCGTCCGGACGGCGCCCTTGGGTCAGCGCCTGCTCGGCGAACAGGATGGCGGTCGCCACCTCCATCGCGGTGGCATCGGGCAAATAACCGCTGACGGGGTCGATCGCCCGGCGCACGCCGGCGAGCGCCTCACCGACCGCCTGCAGTCCCTGCGCCGGCAAACGAGCCACCGAATCGCGAAAGGCATCGATGTTCTGCAGCAGGGCCGAGACTTCGGCCGCGCTGCCGCGCGCCACCTTGTCCAGTGCGCCCCGGGACTTCGTGAGCGCCTCACGCGAGGCCTGCAGCGCGACCGCGTCGACCTTGCCGTAGCGCGGCTGCTCGTAGTCGGCGGGAACCGCGCCATCGAGCCGATAGGCGCGACGCACTTCGTCGATCGCCGCCTCGCCCGGCGCGGTCTGCGCCAGCGAGAACAGCATGTCCTTGAGCAGCCGCTCGGCCACCGGCGCGTGCTCTTCGAGCGTCTTGCGCAACTGCAGGTTGAAGCGCCCGAGCAGCCGCTTGACCCCGACATCGAAGGCCACGGCGCCGCTTTGCAGCGCCTGGAAAAAGACTTCCGACACCCACCAGAACCCGGGGTTGGCGCTGCCGTGGAAAGACTGACGCACCGAGCGCACCGAGGCATGCATCGCCTGGCGCCCACCCGGCGAGCCGGGATCGCGGATCGCCTGCAGCAGGCCGCGCTCGAATGCCGCGCGCGCGCCTGCCAGCGCGGTCGCGTCGGACGTCTCGACAGTGCCGGGCATCGGCGCAGCGGCGGCCGCCAGATCCGGGAAGAACAGGTCAGCCGGGTGAATCCGGTCGGCCTTCCTTGCCTCGAGCAGCGCGCGATAGAACGGATAAAGATGCAAGGGCTGCGCCGGCGCGCCCCGCAGCAGGTCATCGAGATATTCGATCACCGCCTGGAATGCCTGATCGAGCCGGGAGACGACACCGGCATTCAGTGCGACCTCGCCGCGCTCGATCGCATCGAGCAGCGCCTCGGATTCCTGGGTCAGCAGCACCGCGCCATCGACATCGACGATCTGCAGCGCGCCATGGGCCTGATGCAGCGCGGATCGCGCCGCCGCCATGCCGCCGAAATCACCCGGCTCGGCCTGCAGCAGTTGCTCGAGCAATTGCGCGGACTGCGTGAGTGCCTGGCGGATTTCGCCCAGGCACCAGGACAGCATGACCAGATCGACTGCCATCGGCTCGCTCTTTTCCTGACTCAGACGACTTTGAACCGCGACACCGAGCTCTTGAGCTCTTGCGCCAGTTCGGAGAGTTGGCGGATCGAGCCCGCGGTGTGAAGCGTGCCCTCGCTGGTCTGCTCGGTGACCAGCAGGATCCGCTGGATCGACTGCGCCACCGTTCCGGCCGACGCGGCCTGGCGCGAGGTGGTGTTCGAGAAGTCCTCGATCAGTTCGGCCAGGTGCCGGGAAACGGTACCGATCTCGCCCAGCGCGCGACCCGCGTCATCGGACAGCCGTGTTCCTTCGACCACCCCCTGGGTGCTGCGCTCCATGGCGGCGACCGCATCCTGGGTATCGGTCTGGATGGTCCGGATCAGCGCGGCAATCTGCTTGGTGGCCTCGGCACTGCGTTCGGCCAGCCGCTGGACCTCTTCGGCCACAACAGTGAAGCCGCGTCCCGCTTCGCCGGCCGACGCCGCCTGGATCGCCGCGTTCAGGGCCAGCACGTTAGTCTGCTCGGTAATGTCGGAGATCAGTTCCACGATCTCGCCGATCTCCTGCGAGGACTCGCCCAGCCGCTTGATGCGCTTGGCGGTCTCCTGGATGTGATCGCGGATGCCGTTCATGCCGACAATCGCGTTCTGCACCGCGCGTGCGCCGTCCTCGGAGGCCGAGAGCGAATGCCGCGCCACATTGGCCGACTCCGATGCGCGGGCCGAGACCTCGTTGATCTGCTGGGCCATCCGCAGCACCGACTCGCCGGTGTCGCGAATCTCGCGGCTTTGCTGCTCGGACGCGGCCTGCAAACTGGAGGCGATCATCTGCGCCTTGGAGGAGGCCTCGTTCACCATCTCGGCGGTGGCGTTGATCCGGGCGACCAGATTGCGCAGCTCCTCGACGGTGTAGTTCACCGAATCGGCGATTGCACCGGTGATGTCCTCGGACACGGTGGCCTGAACGGTGAGGTCGCCGTCGGCGACTTCCTGCAGTTCGTTCATCAGCCGCAGGATCGCCGACTGGTTCAGGTCATTGGTGCGCTTGGCCTCCTGCTCCAGACGCTCGGCCTCGCGGCGCTGGCGCTCGGCCTGCTCGGCGCGGCTGCGGCCATCGTTCAGATACGCCTGCACCAGCCCCACCGCCGACAGCACGGCGATACCGGCAAACAGCATCACCAGCCAGACCTTCCAGCTGCGGCCATCCGCTTCGGCGCTGAGCTGCGCGGCGATCGCCTGCAGCAGCCCCCGGCTGGTCTCGCTGTCGCGCTGGATGACGGCCTCGGCGAGCCGGGCCTCCTGGACTGTCGGCAGGCCCTTGCCGAGCAGCGCGAGCGCCGGATCGAAGCCGGCAAACAGGCTGCGGATGCCCTGCAGCGCGCGCCGGCTCTCGGCGTCGCCCGCCGCGCCCAGGCGCAGGCTGGCGCTGCCGTTGAGCAACGCATCGGCCGTCTCGCGCAGCGCCGCCGCATCGCTGGCCAGCGAAGTGATCGCCGCCGCGTCGGCCGGATCGCCGACCAGCAGCTGATTGAGATCCTTGCCGACCTTTTGCGTGAGCATCAGCAGTTCGCCGGCACTCGCCACTTCACGGGCGCTGGCGCCGGACTGCAGCTTGTTGGCAACCACCGACTGGGCATCGGCGAGCAGGGTCGGGCCACCCTGGTTCAGCTGGCGACGCATCGCGCCGAGGGCACGCAGCAGCGCCTCCTGATCGAGGAGCCGCGCCGCGGCGGCATCGGACCCCTTCCAGATCTGCGTCAGACTGCCGACCTGGGGCAGGACCGCGTCCGGCGCGGCAATGCTGCCGCCGGCCTCGGGGACCGATTCGCCCCCCAGCATCCGGATCGAACGGGCCATCGCATCGCGGCTCTCCCGAAGCTGTCCGAAAGCGGACGGGGTCCCGGCGCTGACACCGGGGGCCGCCTTGGCCATCCGCTGCGAATGGGTGAGTGCTTCGCCGACGATCTGCGCCAGCAGCCCGTTCGAGGCGGCTTGCCGGGTGTCGAGCCACAGCAGCACGAAGGCCAGCAGCAGGCTCATCACCAGGGACGCCAGCAGGATCTTGAGCTGCTGACGAAACGGCAGCGCGCCGATCAGCGGCAGCCGGCCGGCGAAATCGAACCGCGACGCGGGCGCGACGGGCGCAGCCGGTCGGGCCGCGCCGGGGCGCTCGGCGCCCGCAGCGCGCGAGCGCGACCGGTTCGTCGGCACCGCTGCGGGGGCCGCCACCGAGGCGACCGGCGCGGCCGCGGCGACCGTGGGTGCGGCGAGCGGGCCGGGGTCGATGCCCGGATCGCCGTCGGCGAACACGGTATCGGGATCGAGCGGCGCGGGAGCGCCGCCACCCCGAAAGCGGAAGCCAGCCAGCTTCATGGTGCGATCCTCATCCGCGCGATCGGCGAAAAGGGGGCCTGATCCGGTTTCATTGCTAGCGGCTCACCGACACGAATCGCTCATCGGCCGCCAGCCGAACCAGGCTCAACTCATGCCATTCGCGACCGTCAGGGTCGACCAGGCAACGATTGGCCCAGGGCAGCGCACTGGCGCGCGCCGGCGCCTCGCGCCAGGCACTGGAATCATGCAGACCGAGCATGCGGGTCACCAGCAGCGCCGCGTTCAGGTTCAGCCCGCTCGCCAGGGCCAGCAGACGCGACTCCTTGGACAACGGCGTGTACGCCTCGCCGGCAAACCGCATCAGGTCGGACACCCCGAACAGGGTGCCGCGCAGGTTCACCAGCCCCTTGAACCAGTCGCGGGTCAGCGGCACCGCCGTCATCTGGGCGGGGATCGGGACGATCTCGCCCGCCTCCGACAGATCCACCAGCCAGCGCTGCTCGCCCAGCGCCAGACCGAGCCGCGCGGTGCGCGGCGTGACCTGGGCATTGCGCAGGCGCTCGGACAGGTTCTCCTGAAACTCGCGCAGGTGGGTCTTGGTTTCGGCTTGCATCACGGCAGTCCTGCGGCCTCAGGCCGTCAGATCGGCGATCTTGGACAGCAGTTCGTCGGGCTGGATCGGCTTGACCAGGTAATCGCGTGCGCCCTGACGAAGCCCCCAGATCCGATCGGTCTCGGTGCCCTTGCTGGTGCACATGATCACCGGAATCGCCTGGGTTTCCGGGTCCCGGGCCAGCGCCCGGGTCGCCTGGAAGCCACTGGTACCCGGCATGACCACGTCCATCAGGACCAGGTCGGGCTGCTCGGCCTTGGCCTTCTGGTAGCCCTCGCTGCCATTCTCGGCCGTGATCACGATGTAGCCCTGCTTGCCCAGCAGGTCGGCCAGGAAATAGCGCTCAGTCGGCGAGTCGTCCACGATCAGGATCTTCTGGGACATCGGCGAACCCCCGGTTATCGGTCAGTGAAGCGTCAGGCGTTCAGCGAGGACAGCCCGGCCGGCGCGTCAGCCGCGCGCCGCGCGTGCTGGGCCACCGCCTTGAGCAGGCTGTCCTTGGTGAACGGCTTGGTGAGGTACTGCTCGGAGCCGACCATGCGGCCGCGAGCCCGGTCGAACAGACCGTCCTTGGAAGAGAGCATGATCACCGGCGTTTCGTGAAACCGCGGGCTCTTCTTGATCAGCGCGCAGGTCTGATACCCGTCGAGCCGCGGCATCAGGATGTCGCAGAAGATCACATCGGGCACGCCATCGACGATCCGCGCCAGCGCGTCGAACCCATCTTCGGCCAGCAGCACGCGACAGCCCGCCTGGCCGAGAAAGATCTCGGCGCTGCGGCGAATGGTGCTGCTGTCGTCGATCACCATCACCTTCAGGGTCGACAGATCGGCTGGCTGGCTCATCGAAGCTCCTTTGTCTGCATCACGAGGCCGCACGGCGCTCGTCGTGTCCAATAACCCGGCGGGTCAGACCTCGACCATCTCGAAGTCTTCCTTGCGGGCGCCGCACTCGGGACAGGTCCAGTTCATCGGAATGTCCTCCCAGCGGGTTCCCGGGGCGATGCCCTCATCGGGCAAGCCCGCCTTTTCGTCGTAGATCCATCCGCAGATCAGGCACATCCAGTTGCGATAAGTCTCGCTCATGTCATTTCGCAGGGTCGAAGAAGTGAAGGGAAATTCTGGCCATCGCGGATGTTAACCCGCCCCCGTCCACAACTCTGCGGACCACCGACCGAAGGGGCCGGCGCTGCGATGAGCGCCCCCGCCACGGAGCGCCTGTGCGCCGCAGGCCTCATCGCGGCCAGGGGGCCAGGTTCACCGTGCCCAGGATGTCGCCGCTCTTGCCATCGACGATCACGGTCAGGTCGCGCTTGACCCCGCGCAGCGGGTAATAACGAAGCGACTCGGGCGAGCGTCCAAACGGCGCCAGCACCGACGCCACCCGCGCCGGCTCGTTGTACTCGTCGAGCCGCGACAGCGGCAGCGACTTGGCCAGCCCGCTCACACGGACCTCGGCGTAATCGACATAGTGCTGGGGCAGGTGGCGCAGATCGATACCCTGAGTGGCCGACGCCATCAGCAGCGTGCTGCGCGCCTGCGCATCGGTGGGCGGGCGCGCCGCCACCAGCCGCGGCCCGGTCTGGCTCAGCACCCGATAGGCGGGCGCCGCACGGGAGAGCTGCTCGGCCTCGATGTCGGCCTCGCTCACCAGCTCGAAGCGGTCGACGGCGAACACATTGAACACCGGGCGAGCGACATGCACCGTGTGCACGCCGTAACCCAGCGCGGCCAGCTGCAGGATCGCAATCACCGCGAGGTCGAATTTCAGGCCCTTCTTGCCCGGCCGGAAGGCGACGAAGGTCAGCGCCGGCCCGAGCACGACATCACAGACCGAGACCAGCAGCAGCAATTCGGGCGCGCCCGCGGCCAGGAAGACCGGCCAGGGATACCAGAGCGAGATCATCGCGGCGAACACGGCAGCGGTGACGATCAGGCTGATCGACAGATGAATGCCAGCCGCCCGCGCACGGGTGGCCAGCGATGTCCGGGGGGTATGGTCAGCGGGTGACGGATCGGAGAGTCGGATCGAATTTTCCATGATGAAGAAGCGATTGAAGGAAAACAAGGAAAGCAGAAATCGCGGAATCGGGCCGCCGTCAGCGGCACTCGGAAGGTCGGTATTTGGCGCTCAGGGTGGTGCCTGCACCATTGCAGGTCCAGCGCACCGCGCTCTGCGGCGGCGTGCCCGCGACCAGCGCCCCGCCGTTGTCCGTGGGCACCAGCACGATGGCCTTGCCGTTCTCGATCCTGGTGCCGTAACCGATGGTGATCACGCCGGTGGTTGCGGCGATGGTGATGCCGGTGACCTTGCCGGCGTCGGCCACCGGGGAGGTGTAGCCCACGCTCAGGTCCGCTACCGCCTGGGCGGCGTTCTCGACCACCGCCGTCTTGGCGGCCGCCGCCAGGACCAGACCCTCGCTGGCTCGCGCCCGCACCGTGTAGTCCTGGTAGGCGGGAATCGCCACCGCCGCCAGGATGCCCACGATCGCCACCACGATCATCAGTTCGATCAGGGTGAAGCCTTTTTGAACGCTGTTCATCATGTCGAATCCTTGGAGGAATTCCGGGTCAACGCCGCGGCATCATCGAACCGCCCGTCCAACCCATGCAGATCGCGTGCCATCGGCGGTGAACGGCGGCGGCGGGCCGATTGGCGCGAGCGCTGGGCAGGGATCAGCGACACGCCGAGGGTCGGAGGGCACCAGCACCCATTGCTTTCCGTTCTCGATCCTCGCGCCGAAAGCGATGGTGATCTCGCCGCTGGCGCCCTAAAAGAAAAACCCGGAGACCGTGAGGTCGCCGGGTCGGTTCATCAGCGGCCCGAAGACCGCCCGCTGTCGATCAACGGCACTCGGAAGGACGAAACTTCGAGGCGAGCGTGGTGCCCGCGCCGTTGCAGGCCCAGGTGATCGAACCCGTCGGGGGCGTGCCGGCGGCCAGCGCAGCACCGCCAGCGGTGGGCACCATCGCGATGGCCTTGCCGGTCTCGATCTTGGTGCCGTAGGCGATGGTGATCACACCGGTGGCCGCGGCAATCGTGATGCCCGTCACCTTGGCCGCATCAGCGGTCGGCGCAACATAGCCCAGACCCAGGTCAGCCGCACCCGTGGCCGCGTTCTCGGCCACCGACACCTTGGCGGCCGACGCCAGACCCAGACCCTCGGTGACCCGCGCGCGAACCGTGTAGTCCTGATAGGCCGGGATCGCCACGGCGGCCAGAATGCCGACGATCGCGACAACGATCATCAGCTCGATCAGGGTGAAACCTTTTTGAACTTTCTTCAGCATGG
>CAIZNI010000023.1 GCA_903934295.1 uncultured beta proteobacterium | reverse complement strand
TCCGCCGCCGCCTGCGCCGCCTCGAGCTCCGCACGCGGCACCAACGCCGCGCGCTGCGCCGCCAGCTCCCGCAGCTCCGCCGCCTGCGCCGCCTGCGCCGCCCGCACCGGGTCGCCGGGCACGCCGCCGGGTCCGGGCGTTTCCAGGTCGGTCACCGCAGGCATCGCCTCGTCGGCGGCCACCGCCACCGGGACCCCGGGCGCGGCGTCGGCCAGCCATTGCCAGACCGCCTGGCGGCGCTGCGGATCGGCCAGGTCGGTGCGACTCACCAGCACGCGGCCGGCCTGCGCGAGCTGGCGCGTGATGGTGTCGCCCACATAGCGGTCGCGCGCGCGCTCGATCACGCTCAGCGCATCCACCAGCACCAGCACCGGTCCGACCGACACGTCGCGCGCCAGCCGCGCGGCCTGTGCCACCGAGCCGGGCAGGGCCACGCCGCTGGTCTCGATCAGCACCTGGTCGGGGACCGGCCGGCGGGCGAGCAAGCCGAGCAGGGCGCCGATCAGATCGCTGCCGAAGCTGCAGCACACGCAGCCGCCGGCCAACTCGAGCACGTCGTCGCGGGCGGCGACGATCAGGTCGGCATCGATGCCCAGTTCGCCGAAATCGTTGACCAGCACCGCGACCCGCCGACCCTCGGTCAGGGCGTGGCGCAGCCAGCGGTTGACCAGCGTGGTCTTGCCCGCGCCCAGGTAGCCGCCGATCACCGTCACCGGCAGCGGCGCGCGCTCAGGCACGACCGGATCTGCCGGTTCATCGCGCAGCGCCGCGGCCGGCCCGGCGCTGGCCTGGGGTGCTGTCACAGCGCGGCCGCCTCGAACACCCGACCGCCCTGGACCACGCCCCACACCGGCACCTCGCGCAGCGCGGCCGGGTCGACCTCGAAGGGGTCCTGTTCCAGCACCGCGAAGTCGGCCCGCTTGCCGGTCTCGATCGAGCCGATCTCGCTGTCGAGCTTCAGGGTCCAGGCCGCGCCCAGGGTGATCGCGTGCAGGGCCTGCGCCACGCCGATGCGCTCGTACTCGCCCTGCACCCGGCCCGAGGCGGTCAGCCGGTTGACCGCGCACCACGCGGTGAACAGCGGACCCATCGGCGTCACCGGCGCATCGGAGTGGATCGCCATCGGAACGCCCGCTTCCAGCGCGCTGCGGCAGGCGTTCATGCGGGTCGCCCGCTCCGGGCCGACGGTCATCCGGTAGTGTTCGTCGCCCCAGTAGAAATGGTGGTTGGCGAACAGGTTCACCGACATGCCGAGCGCCTTCATCCGCGCGAACTGCGCCCGGTCGGCGAGCTGGCAGTGCTGCAGCGTGAAGCGGTGATCGGGACGCGGATGCTTCGCCAGGGCGGCTTCCAGCGTGTCGAGTGCGAGCTCGGTGGCTTCGTCGCCGTTGGTGTGGGTGTGGATCTGCAGCCCCTGCGCCAGCGCCATCTCGTAGGCCTGCGCCATCTGTTCGGGTGCGACGTACCAGAGACCGTTGGGGGCGCCGTTGAAGTAGCCGGGTGCGCGCAGGCGCGCCGAGAAGCCCTGGATCGAACCGTCGGCCACCACCTTGATCGCGCCCAGTCGCAGCCGGTCGGTGCTGCGGGCGCGCAACTCGCACGCCCGCGCGATCGCCTGCGGCACCGTCTGCCCCAGCAGGCGCAGCAGCGACACGATGCGCGCCGGATAGTCGGGCTCGCCGGTGATCTGCAGCATCATGCGCACCGCTTCTTCGGGGAGCGGGCTGGCCAGGTCGGTGGCGGTCGTCACGCCCTTGCGCACGCACAGCCGGCCGAAGCGGCGCACCGCATCTTCATCGCCCGCCAGGATCGCCCGGTCCATGCCGACGGTGTCGGCGACCGCGGCCATCGCCTCGGGTCCCTTCATCTCGCCGGTGGGCAGGCCGTCGGCCCCCAGCGGCACCCCCGGGTGCTCGATGCCGGTGCGCAGCCAGCCGGTTGTCCTCAGCGCGGCGGTGTTCACGTTCAGGATGTGCAGGCTCGCGTGCGCCATCGCGACCGGGCGCTGCGTGCTGACCCGATCCAGGTCGGCGCGTTCACAGCGGCGCGCGCCGAAATAGATCGGATCGAATCCCCACCCCACCAGCGGCGCGCGCGGATCGGTCAGCGTGCGCTGGGCGTCGAGCAGGCGCTGCACCACTTCGTCGATCGAATGGGCGCCCGGCCAGACCCGGCCGTCGGGGTCGGTGCGGTCATGAAAGCCGACATAGACGTAGCGCCACAGCGCGCCCTCCATCAGGTGCGTGTGACCTTCCACGAACCCGGGCAGCAGCACCTTGTCGGCGAAGCGGTCGTCGATCACCGCCGGGCCCCAGCCGGCCAGTTCGTCCGGCGTGCCGGCGCCCAGCACGATCCCGTCGCGCACCGCGACATGGGTCGCCTGCGGCCGGGCCGGGTTCATCGTGTGGATGCGCCGCGCGCGGTACAGGGTGAGGGTCATGCCGGCTCCGAGATCTCGATCAGGTTCAGGTCCGGGTCGCGCACATACACCGAACGGATCGCCGACACCGCGCCGGTGCGCATCACCGGGCCTTCCAGGATCGGCACGCCGTGGGCCTGGAGCCGCTCGATCACCTGCACCAGCGGCACCGAGGCGATGAAGCACAGGTCCAGGGCGCCGGGCACCGGCAGGTGCGCCTTGGGCTCGAATTCGCGGCCTCGCAGGTGCAGGTTGATCTTCTGGTTGCCGAAATGAAAGGACTGGCGGCCCTGGCTGAACCGCTGGTGGGTCATGCCCAGGACCTCGACGTAGAAGCGAATGCAGGCTGCTTCGTCGGTGGTGGTGAGCACGAGGTGGTCGAGGTGGTCGATCATCGATGGCATTCCGAAAGGGATGTCAGGGAAACATCGGCGGGACAGCGCTGCGGCCCTGGCCGATCCGGCGCCGCTGGACAAACCGCAGCGCTGCCAGTGTAATCGCGCCGCCCGTGGGATGATCGGCGCGCGCGCCGCGCCACAGCCAGGAGAAAGCAGCATGAATCCATCGATCGATCGACCTGCCGCGCTGGCGTTGCTGGCCGCGACCGCCGCCACGGCGAGCGCGCCGGCGGCGCGCGTCGATCAAGCCCGACTGATGCGGATTCGACGGGAGATGACCGCGTGAGACCGATCCGATGACCGCCAAGGTCGATGTGCTGGTGGTGGGCGGGGGCAATGCCGCGCTGTGCGCCGCGCTGATGGCGCGCGAGGCCGGCGCCAGCGTGCTGATGCTGGAGTCGGCGCCGCCCGAATGGCGCGGCGGCAACTCGATGCACACCCGCAATCTGCGCTGCATGCACGAGGCGCCGCAGGATGTGCTGACCGACGCCTATCCGGAGGAGGAATACTGGCAGGACCTGCACAAGGTGACCGGCGGGCTCACCGACGAGCCGCTGGCCAGGCTGCTGATCCGCGAGTCCTCGGTCTGTCGCGACTGGATGCGCCATCACGGCGTGCGCTTCCAGGGCTCGCTGTCGGGCACCCTGCACCTGAGCCGTACCAATGCCTTCTTCCTGGGCGGCGGCAAGGCGCTGGTCAACGCCTATTACCGCAGTGCGCAGGCGCTGGGCGTCGAGATCCGTTACCAGTCGCCGGTCCAGTCGCTCAGCCTGCGCGACGGCGTCTTCGAAGGGGTGCACTGCAACGGCGAGTTCATCGCCGCGCGCACCTGCGTGATCGCCAGCGGCGGATTCGAATCGAACCTGGCCTGGCTGCGCGAGGCCTGGGGGCCGCCGGCCGACAACTTCCTGATCCGCGGCACCCGCTACAACATGGGTGTGGTGCTGCGCGCGCTGCTCGACGCCGGTGCCGACCAGATCGGTGATCCGACCCAGTGCCATGCGGTGGCGATCGACGCGCGCGCGCCCAAGTTCGACGGCGGCATTTGCACCCGCGTCGATTGCGTCTCGCTGGGCCTGGTGGTCAATCGCGACGGCGTGCGTTTCTACGACGAGGGCGAGGATTTCTGGCCCAAGCGGTACGCGATCTGGGGCCGGCTGGTCGCCCAGCAGCCCGACCAGATCGCTTTCTCGATCATCGACGCCAAGGCGGCCGGCCGGTTCATGCCACCGGTCTTTCCCGGCGAGCGCGCCGAGACCCTCGAGGCGCTCGCCGACCAGCTCGGCCTGCCGCGTGCCCAGGTGCTGGCCACCGTCGAGGCCTTCAATCAGGCCTGCCGGGTCGGCCAGTTCGATCACGCGGTCCTCGACGACTGCCACACCGAGGGCCTCGAGCCCCCCAAGACCCACTGGGCGCTGCCGATCGACACGCCGCCTTATTCCGGCTATGCCCTGCGCCCGGGCATCACCTTCACCTACCTGGGCGTGAAGGTCGACGCCGACGCCCGCGTCCGCTTCGGCGGCCGCGCCAGTCCCAACCTGTTCGCCGCCGGCGAGGTGATGGCCGGCAATGTGCTGGGCAAGGGCTATCTCGCCGGTATCGGCATGACCATCGGCACCGCCTTCGGGCGCATCGCCGGCACGGAGGCCGCTCGTGCAGCGCTTGATTGAACTCGTCGAACTCACCCGCCACGAGACCGAGGTCGGCCGGGTCATGCAGATCTGCAATGCCTGTCGTTACTGCGAGGGCTTCTGCGGTGTTTTCCCGGCGATGACCCGGCGGATCGAGTTCGCGCGCGCCGACATCCACTTCCTTGCCAATCTCTGCCACAACTGCGGCGCCTGCCTTCACGCCTGCCAGTACGCGCCGCCGCACGAGTTCGCGGTGAACGTGCCCCAGGCCATGGCGCGGGTGCGCGGCGAAACCTACGAGCACTACGCCTGGCCGGCGCCGCTGGGCGCGCTGTACCGGCGCAACGGCATCACCGTGGCGCTCGCGCTGGCGGCCGGTTTCGCGCTGTTCCTGGCGCTGGCGCTGCTGCAGGGCGGTTCGCTGTGGCGTGCGCCCAATGGCGGCAACTTCTACGCGGTGTTCCCGCACGGCGTGCTGGTGACCCTGTTCGGCGCGGCCTTCGGCTGGGCGGTGCTGGCGCTCACGATCGGCGTGGCGCGGTTCTGGCGCGATTCCTGGCGGCAACTGTCGACGGCCTCGCCGCGACCGGAGCCTGGCCAGGCCTTGCCGGTGATGGCGCCAGCGCTCGAAGCCGGTAAGAATGCGTTAGCGCTTACTTACCTGGATGGCGGCCACGGTGAAGGCTGTCATGAGGAAGACGATCGGCCGACCCTGTGGCGGCGGCGCTGGCACCACCTGACCTTCTGGGGCTTCATGCTGTGCTTCGCCTCGACCTCGGTGGCCACCGTCTATCACTATGCTTTCGGCTGGCAGGCGCCGTATGCCTTCGACAGTCTGCCGGTGATCCTCGGTACGCTGGGCGGGCTGGGCCTGCTCGCCGGCCCGGCGGGCCTGGCCTGGCTGTCGTGGCGCCGGCATCCGGCCCACGGCGATGCCGCCCAGCGGCCGATGGACTGGGGCTTCATCGCGCTGCTGTTCTTCACCGCGCTGACCGGCCTGGCCCTGCTCGTCTGGCGCGACACCTCGGCGATGACCCTGCTGCTGGTGATCCACCTGGGCGTGGTGGCGGCGCTGTTCGTGACCCTGCCTTATGGCAAGTTCGCGCACGCGCCCTTCCGGCTGGCGGCCCTGTTCAAGCACGCGCTCGAGCGTCGCCTGCCCGATCGCCTGCGCCTGGGTGCCGATTGAGCGATCGGGCCGGTTCGCGCCGGCAGCCTGTCGTCAGACGGTAGCAATCGCCAGTCACACTGCGCCCCCGACCCTGCGGGATTTCGTGATGGTTCGATCGGTTCACCGGCGATGGCAAGCGCTGCGGCGATGGCTGCCGACGGCTGCCATGGCGGGCGCCGGCCTGACGGCCGGGGTAGTGGCGGCCCAGGAGTCGGAAGACTTCCAGGCGCGTGTGCAAGGCGCCTACATTGTCCAACACAAGCCCGCCTTTGCCGCTGCCTACAGCGGCGCGCGCAGCCTGTCGCCACTGGCCGAGCGCAGTTACTCGTTCACCACCACCGCGCTGCTGGGCTGGCGCGCCTGGCGCGGCGGTGAGCTCTACCTGAACCCCGAGCTGGCGCAGGGGGTGCCGCTGTCGGGACTGACCGGCTTGGGCGGCTTCAGCAACGGCGAGGCGACCCGGGCCTCCGGCGCGCAGTTGAGCGCCTACCGCGCCCGCGCCTTCCTGCGTCAGACGTGGGGCGCTGGCGGTGAGACGGAGCGGGTCGATTCCGATCTCAATCAGCTGGCCGGCACCGTCGATCGCCGCCGGCTGGTGCTCACCGTCGGCAACCTGTCGGTGCTCGATGTCTTCGACGACAACAGCTACAGCCACGACGCGCGCACGCAGTTCCTGAATGCGTCGCTGGTCACGCACGGCGCCTACGACTACGCCGCCGATGCCCGGGGCTATTCCTGGGGAGCCGCGCTCGAGTACTTCGATGGCGACTGGGCAATCCGTGCCGGGCGCTTCGCTCAGCCGCGCGAGCCCAACCAGCAGGCGCTCGATCCGCGGATCGGCAGCCGCTACGGCGATCAGATCGAGATCGAACGCGCGCACCGCATCGCCGACCGGCCCGGGCGGCTGCGCCTGCTGGTGTTTCGCAACCAGGCGGTAATGGCTTCCTACCGCGATGCCCTGGCGCGCGCGCAACTCGAGGGCGGGGTCCCCGATCTGGCGACGGTGCGCAGCGGGCTGCGCGCCAAGCGCGGCATCGGTCTGAACCTCGAGCAGGAACTCGTGCCCGGCGTGGGCCTGTTCGCGCGCGCGATGCGCGCCGATGGTGGCACCGAAACCCATGCGTTCACCGAGATCGATCAGTCGCGCTCGCTCGGTGTGGTGGTGCAGGGCGGCCGCTGGGGTCGGCCCGCCGACACCGTCGGCCTGGCGCTCGCGCGCAATGCGCTGTCGTCGACCCACCGCGAGTATCTGGCGGCGGGCGGGCTCGGCTTTTTCGTGGGCGACGGCCGACTGACCTACGGCGCCGAGCGGATCGCCGAAGTCTTCTATCGGCTGTCGGCGGGGGCCGGCCTGTGGCTTACCCTGGATCATCAGCGCATCGTGCGTCCGGCCTACAACGCCGACCGCGGGCCGGTGTCGGTGACCTCGCTGCGCGTGCAGTTCGCCTATTGAACCGGGCGTCTCGCGGGGGCTTGCCGGAATCGGGTATGTTGCGCCGGACAACCGGCATACCCGGGCACCTTCCAGGAGACGACACCGTGGACCCCTTGGCCAGCATCCCCTTTCGCAAGATCCAGTTCCTCCCGCGCGAGATCGACGTCGAGCGCCGCCCCGACGGGGTCGTCGTGCTGCGCTCGAAGTTCCCGCTCGATCCCTTCGAGCGCCACGTGCCGGCGTATCTGCGCCACTGGGCCGACCGCACCCCCGATCAGGTGTGGCTCGCGCAGCGGCGCGGTCCGGCGCGCGACTGGTTGCGCGTGACCTACGGCGAAGCCCGCCGCATCGTCGACTCGGTCACCCAGGCGCTGCTCGACCTGAAGGTGCCCGACTCGCGGCCGGTGATGATCATGAGCGGCAACTCGATCGAGCACGCGCTGATGGCGATGGCCGCGATGCAGGCGCGCCTGCCGGCGGCGCCGGTCTCGGCCGCCTATTCGCTGATGAGCCAGGACCATGGGACCCTGAAACTGGTGTTCGAGCTCCTCGAGCCGGCCGTGCTGCTGGTGCAGAACGGGCGCCAGTTCGAACGGGCGCTGCGCGCGCTCGACCTCACCGGCGTCACCGTGGTCCATGTCGACGATCCGGTGCCCGGGCTGCCGAGCCTGGCCTGGTCGGCGCTGGCCGCCACCCCGGTCACCGGCGCGGTCGATGCGTCGGTCGCTGCGATCGGTCCGCAGACGGTGGGCAAGTACCTGCTCACCTCCGGTTCGACCGGCACACCCAAGGCGGTGATCAATACCCAGCAGATGATGTGCGCCAATGTGACGATGGGTCAGCAGTCCCGTCCGCGCAGCCCGCAGGACCCGACCGCGCGCGTGCTCGACTGGCTGCCCTGGAACCACACCATGGGCGGCAACGCGAGCTTCAACGGCCTGCTGGCCGACGGGGGCACGCTCTACATCGACGACGGCCGTCCGACGCCCGACCTGTTCCTGGAGACCTTGCGCAACTTGCGCGAGATCTCGCCCACCTACTACGCCAACGTGCCGGCCGGCTACGCGATGCTGATCGCCGCGCTCGAGCGCGACGAAGCCCTGGCGGTCGGTTTCTTCCGGGACCTGCAGATCCTGGGCTACGGCGGCGCCACCCTGCCCGACGATCTGTACACGCGCATGCAGCGGCTCGCGGTTCGTTACACCGGCAACCGGATCGTCTTCTTCACCGGCTGGGGCGCGACCGAAACCGCACCCACCGCGACCGCCACTTACTGGGCGACCGAGCGCGTCGGCCTGATCGGGCTGCCGTTTCCGGGCATCGAACTCAAGATGGTGCCGGCCGGCGCCAAGTACGAGCTGCGCCTGCGCGGCGTCACGGTGATGCCGGGGTACCACAAGCGACCCGACCTCACCGCCGCCGCCTTCGACGAGGAAGGCTTCTACAAGATCGGCGATGCCGGTGTCTTCGTCGACCCGGCCGATCCCTCGCAGGGACTGATCTTCGGCGGCCGGGTGGTCGAGGATTTCAAGCTCACCACCGGCACCTTCGTGCATGTCGGCTCGTTGCGGGTCGCCGCGGTCGCGGCGGCGTCGCCGGTGCTGCAGGACGCGGTGGTGACTGGCCATGATCGCGACTGGGTGGGGCTGCTGGCCTGGCCCAACCTGGTGGCCTGCCGCCAGCTGATCGGTCAGCCCGACGCCAGCCTGGCGCAGGTGATTGCCGATGAGCGGGTTCGTGCGCGGGTTCGGGAGGGGCTGGCTGCCCACAACCGCTCGGCGACCGGCTCCAGCATGCGGATCCGCGCGGTGCTGCTGCTCGAGGAACCGCCGTCGATCGACGGGCGCGAGCTCACCGACAAGGGCTACATCAACCAGCGCGTGACGATCGAGCGTCGCGCCGCGCTGGTGACCCGGTTGTATTCCGATCCGATGCCGCCCGAGGCCATCGCGATCGACTGACGGGCTGCCGCACGCGGCCCGTCGCGCTTACCGCCCCTGCCGCAGGTTGCGTACCTGCGTCATGCCGACCGGGCTGGCGGCGTTGCCCCAGGCGCCACGGATGTGCGAGACCACCGCGGCCACCGCGTCGTCATCGAGCAGGTGGCTGAACGGCGGCATGCCGTGCGGGCGCGGATTCGCGGCGGTGGCTGGCGCGAATCCGCCGGCCAGCACCACCGCGATCAGGTTCTGCGGCGAAGCCGCCGTGACCCGGCGATTGCCCGCCAGCGCGGGATAGGCGCCGGTGACCCCTTCGCCGCGGTCGCCGTGGCAATCGGCACAGTGCTGCCGATAGAGCGTGGGTCCGCGGCCGCTCGGCACCTCGGGGTCGCGCACGACGGTGGCGGGCCGGTCCTGACGCGGCAGGGTCTGCAGATAGGCGGCAACCGCGGCCAGATCGGCATCGTCGAGATACTGCGTGCTTCGGTACACCACCTCGGCCATCGGTCCTTGCACCGCAGCGCCGCCCGACTGACCGGTGCGCAGCAAGCGCACCAGATCGTCGCGATGCCGGTTGGCTGCCAGGTCTTGCGGCGCCCCCAGCGAAGGGGCGTGCCAGAGGCTGCCCGGCACCGGCCCGCCGCGCAGTTCATCCGCGCCACGGGTCGCGCCCAGCGGGTTGCGCGGTGCGTGGCAGGCATCGCAATGCCCCAGGCCCTGGACCAGATAGGCGCCGCGGTTCCATTGCGCCGAGCGTGCCGGGTCGGGGGCCCGAGCCCCGGGCTCGAAGAACAGCATCCGCCAGGCGGCCAACGCCCATTGGGTGTTGAACGGAAAGCGCAGGTCGTGGGCCTGGTTGCTTCGCTGCACCGCCGGCTGGCTGCGCAGATACGCCAGGATGGCGTCGCTGTCCTCGCGGCTGATGCGGGTGTAGTTCGGATAGGGGAATGCCGGGTACAGCAGGCGTCCGCCGCGCGAGCGGCCCTCGTGCATCGCCAGCCAGAAATCGTCGGCCGACCACTGGCCGATGCCGGTGGCGGGGTCCGGCGTCAGGTTCGATGAATGGACGATGCCGAACGGGGTGTCGATGGGACGGCCGCCGGCGAACGGCCGACCACCGGGCACCGTGTGACAGCCGGCGCAGTTGCCCGCCCGGGCCAGGTACTCGCCACGTCGCAGTGCCGGCGGCGTGAACGGGGTGCCGGGCGCGGCGCTCATCGGCGTGGCGCCCGCCGTCGCCGTGCCCGCCGTCGCGGCGCGGTTCGGCGATCCGGCGGGAACCGAACCGCAGGCCACCGGTGGCTTGCGAGTCGGCGGCGCGGTCGCCCGCGGGTTCGCCGGCAGCGGTTGCGAGGCGAGCCAGGTCGACACCGCCGCGATGTCCTGGGGCTCGAGTCGGGCCGCGATGTCGGCCATGCAGTCCGGTGCGGCGGCCCGCCGCTGGCTGGTCTTCCACGCGCCCAGCTGGGCGTTCAGGTAGTCGCGGGGCAGGCCCAGAAGCCCGGGCGTGGCCGGCATCACCCCGGTCAGCGCGTCACCGTGGCAACTCGCGCAGGCCGGCAGGCCGCGGGCCGGATCCCCGTGCATGACGAGGGTTCGGCCCTTCGTCAGTTCGGTGGCGGGGGCCCCCGCCACCTGGGGCGGCGGGTAGGGCAGCTCCAGCGCCGAGAAATGGCCGGCGATCTCGCGCAGGTAATCGTCGGTGAGGTTCTCGAGCAGGTGGCGCATCAGCGGATAGTGGCGCCCCCCGTCGCGAAAGCTCGTCAGCTGGTTGTAGAGGTAGCCGGCCGGCTTGCCGGCGATCCGCGGCAGATAGCCGTGGCTGCTCGCCTGACCCTGCCGGCCGTGGCACACCGTGCAGGCGCGCACCTGGCTGTCGAGGCTGGCCTGGGGGACCCGCGCGGCAGCCGGTTCGGCAAGGGGTCTGGGGGCGGCAGGCGTCGGTACGCTGGCAGCGGCCGCCGTCGCGAGTCCTGCCGCAGCGAGACCGAGCGCGGCCCACGCCCATCGTGTCGCTGCCCATCGCGCCGATCTCCCCCACACCACGGCCACACGCGCCACTGCTTGCGTCTTCATCGCTTGTTTCTCCACGGCCTGCTTCGCCATTGCCTGCTTCTTCACGGCCCCGTGCCCATTGCCGCCGATTGAGCGATCCCGGCACTGGCCAGCCGGGAGCTGCCGATGGTCTCGCGCCGGTCGGCGTCAACCAAATGCGCCGTTCAGTCGTTCTGGATACACGCCGGCAAACAGCCGGTGTTTCTCCTCCAGGATCTCAGTCATGACCAAGACGCTTCTCGCTACCGCCCTGATCGCCCTTTCCGGCGCCGTGTTCGCCCAGAGCGCCGCCCCGGCCGCCGCGCCTGCTGCTCCCGCTGCCGCCCCGGCTGCTGCGGCTGCCGCTCCGGCTGCCAAGCCCGCCGCCGCCAAGGCCGATGCCGCCGCCCCCAAGGCCAAGGCTGAGAAGAAAGAGCCCGCCCAGGCGAAAGAGAAAGCCGCCAAGCCCGCTGCTGCTCCGGCTGCTGCGAAGCCCGCCGCCGCGGCGCCTGCTGCCGCCCCGGCCGCTGCGCCCGCTGCCACGAAGTAATCCAGACCGGCAGGCAGACACGGCGAGGCGCCCGATTCGGGCGCCTCGCCGTTTTCACGTCTGGCGCTGGCGTGACCCGAGCCCGCGGTCATCAGGGCCGCCCTGGCATGCGGCAGGGCTCGTTTTCCCGCTGCCCTGCAGCGCGTGCGCCGGTTCATCTTCGCGCGCATCGGCATGCCCCGGCCGCGCGCCGAAAAGCGGCCCTTTGCCGGGCCAGCCGCCTTGGTCGTCGAAGCAAAACCGTGCATCTTAGAGGCATCCGCAGGATGACCGACTGATGAGGGGATCACGATGACAAGGGCAATGGTGAGCGCGGCGCAACCGGAGGCGGTGGAAGCGGGCCTCGATGTGCTGCGCGCGGGCGGTAATGTGGTCGATGCCGCGATCGGCGCAGCGCTGGTCCAGACGGCGGTCGATCCCCAGATGTGCGGCATCGCCGGCTTCGGTTCGATGCACATCCACCTGCCGGCGCAGGGCGTCCACACCTTCATCGACTTTCACGGCCGTGCGCCGCTGGCGACCCGCCCCGACATGTGGGCCGATCGCATCCTGGGCGAGTGCGACGACGGCTTCGGTTTCCTGCTGCGCGATCAGGTCAATGAAATCGGCTATCAGTCGATGACCACGCCGCTGTCGATCAAGGCCTTCGACGAAGCACTGCGTCGCTTCGGCACCCGCTCGCTGGCCCAACTGCTCGAGCCGGCCGCGCGGTGGTGCGAGGAGGGTTTCGCGGTGCGTCCGCGGGTGCATGAATTCTGGATGCAGCCGGCGATGTGCGGGCGCATCGAGCGCATCCGGGTGCTCAACGATCTGCCGGCGACCGCGAAGATCTACACCCGACCCGATGGCTCGATCTTCAAGGTCGGCGAGTTGCTGCGCAACCCCGACATGGCGCGCACCTATCGGCGCATCGCCGAGCACGGCGTCGACGATTTCTACCATGGCGAGATCGCACACCGGATCGCCGCCGACATGGCCGCGCACGGCGGGCTGATCACGCTCGAAGACCTGGCGACCTGCGCCACCGAGTCGGCGCCGCCGCTGTTGACCACCTATCGCGGGCACAAGGTCGCAACCAATCCGCCACCCGGCGGCGGCCTGATGATCGTCATCATGCTCAATATCCTCGAGCACTTCGACCTCGCGGCGATGGGCCACAACTCGCCCGATTACATTGCGGTGGTCTCCGAGGCGATGAAGATCGCCACCGTCGAAAAGGATTCGCGCATCGGCGATCCGCGGTTCGTCGAGATTCCGCTGGCCGAGCTGTGCTCCAAGGAGTACGCGGCGCGGATGGCCGAGCGGATCCGGTCGGGCGTGAAGACCTCGGTGCCGCGTCTGAACACCGGGGGCAAGGAAAGCCGCGAGACCACCCATGTGAGCGTGGCCGATGCGAGCGGCGCCTGCGTCTCGCTCACCCATTCACTGGGTTCGTCCTCGGGCGTGGTCACCGACGGACTGGGCTTCATGTACAACAACTGCATGATGGTGTTCGATCCGCGGCCGGGCCGCACCGGCTCGCTGGCGCCGGGCAAGGCGCGCTTCTCGGCGATGTCGCCCACCATCGTGTTCCGCGACGACAAGCCGTTCTTCGTCGTCGGCGCGCCGGGGGGCACCACCATCACCATGGGCAATCTGCAGGCGATCCTGAATGCGGTCGACTTCGGCATGAGCGCCCACGACGCGGTCAGCGCGCCGCGCTTTTGCACGACCTCGGACACCATCGAGGTGACCAACCGGATCCTGCGATCCACGCAGGCCGCGCTCGAGACCCGGGGTTATCCGGTGCAGCGTCATCCGTTCAGTTACATGGCGCCGCTGGTGCACGCGGTGCGGCTGGTCGACGGGCGTCTGGATGGCGGCGCCGATCCGGCGGGCGACGGCATGGCCATGGGGCTCTGATCGGACGACCGGCGCGCCGGTCGCGATCAGCAGCGTGTGACCGTCGGGTACTGCCTTGGCGACCCCGGTGATGGGCGTCGGATCAGGGTCACCACCGTTTACGCACCGCGAAAACGCGCTTCGTCAGGCCGCGTGAGCCCGACGATGCCCTGTTCGGCGATCTGCCGGACCAGCGACAGCCCCGGCTCGCCGGGTTGCCCGATCGCCTCGAGGGCCTGTGCCGGGGTCAGCGGCGCCCCGTCCAGTCGCAGCAGCGGCCGTTCGGTGAGCGCCGCCGGCATGCTGGCACAGAAGGCCGCCAGCCGCGCGGCCACGGTGTCGTCGGTGTCGCCCCAGAAGTCGACCAGTGGCTGCTTCAGGGTCTTGCCCGCGGCGTTGGTGGGGATCGCCTGCGCGAACACCACGTATTCCGGGACCTCGTAGGGCGCCAGGTGCCCGGCGCAGTGCGCGCGGATCTCGGCAGCGCTCACGCGGTGGCCGGGCTTGAGCACCAGCACCGCCTTGAGCCGCTCCGAGAACAGGTGATCGGGCACGCCCACCACGGCCGCCCGCAGCACCGCGGGATGCAGGTAAAGCTTGTTCTCGACCTCGATGCAATAGACGTTCTGGCCGCCGCGAACCACCATGTCCTTCTTGCGGTCGAGCAGCCAGAGATAGCCTTCCTCGTCGATCCGCGCCCAGTCGCCCGACAGCACGAAGCCGTCGCGCCGGAACACCTCGGCGGTCTTGCCGGGTTCGTCCCAGTAGCCGGCGTTGGTCTGCTGGCCGCGGTAGGCGACCTCGCCGATCACCCCGGGCTCGGTGACCTCATTGCCGTCGTCATCGAAGATCGCGATGTCGGTGTTCGGCGTGGCCAGGCCGCAGCTGGTGATCTTGCGGATCGCGTCCTCGGTGGGCAGCGCGAACCCGAGTGCGGTGCTTTCGGACACCGAGCCGCCGTTGACCATCGCGATCGGCGAGAAGGCTTGCTTGAGCTGGTTGATGTAGGTCTCGGACGCGGCATGCCCGCCGAACAGGATCTTCTTCAGGGTGCTGCAGTCATGCTGCGCGAACTCGGGATGGTTCATCATCATCCACAGCATGATCGGCGCGGCCACCGTCCAGGTGACCCGCTCGCGTTCGATCAGGCGGATCGCGTCGAGCGGTGCAAACGAGGTCATCACCACGCACTTGCCGCCGGTGAGCAGCGCCGGCATGAAGTCGGTGTAGACGGCGGTGTTGTGATAGAGCGGCGGCATGCAGATGTTGATGTCCTCGACATCGAGCCCTCGGGCCGCATGCATGATGTTGCGTGCGCAGCCCAGCGCGTTGATGTGCATCGCCATCGTGCCCTTGGGCGCGCCGGTGGTGCCGGAGGTGAACGAGATCGCGCAGAGGTCCCATTCGTCGATCGTCTCGTGCGGTGCCGCCTCGACGCCCGCCCGGTTCAGGTCGGCGAAGGCGAGGGTGCCCGGCGCGGCCTGTTCGCCGGTCATGAACACCGCCCTGACGCTGGTCAGGGTGTCGCGCACCGATTCGAGCTTGCTTTGCCAGACGTCGGGCGAGACAACCAGCAGGCTCGCGCCCACCTTGTCGATCTGCGCGGCCAGACCCTGCGCGGTCAGGCCCAGGTTCACCGGCACCGCGATGGCGCCCAGCTTGAGCACCGCCAGATAGGTGACGACGTATTCCGGGCAGCCCAGGGTGAGCAGGCACACCCGGTCGCGCTTGGCGATGCCGAAATCGCGGCGCAGCCGCGCGGCCACGCGGTCGACCTGTTCGCCGACCTGCTGCCAGGTCAGGCGCTGGCCGCCCGGGTGAAACACATAGGCCTCGCGCGCCGGATAGCGGGCGACGTTCGCATCGAACACCTCGATGATGTGGCGGGGGCGCTCGCGGTAGGCCCAGATCTCGGTGCCTTCCCAGGCGATGCCGCGCCCGGTCGGCGCGGTGATCCGCTCGACCTGTGCGCCGAGTTCCGGATAAAGATCCCGCCAGGATCGGCAGGTGCCCCGAGCCGGTCCCTTGATTTCCCACGCGCCCATCGCTGTCTCCTGCCGGTGAAGAGGCCGGTCGGTCCCGGACGCGATGCGGGGCGTCCGGCCGGCTCCTGCGGTGCCCCGCGAGTCTATGACGACCGATAAAAGAAGAACAAGTGTTTGTTTTTCCGATTATTGCCATTGCCGGTCTACCGCGATGGCGGCGCGGCGGCTACGATGCATTCATCGTCCACGACAGGCCCCGTGATGCCCCCGCCTTCCGCCTTGCCGCGCGCCCGGCAGTCCCGGGCCGACAGCCGACTGCCGCAGTTGCTCGACGCGGCCGCGGCCCAGTTCGCAGCCAAGGGTTATCAGGCTGCCTCGATCCGCGACATCGTGCAGTCGGTGGGCATGCTGCCGGGCTCGCTCTACTGCCACTTCGCCAACAAGGATGAGTTGCTGGCCGCGGTCTACGCCGAGGGCGTGCGGCGGATCTCTGCGGCGGTGGGGCGGGCACTGAGCCGTCACACCGATCCCTGGGATCGGCTCGAGGCGGCCTGTGCCGCGCACCTGGAAGCGCTGCTCGATCGCAGCGCCTATGCGCTGGTGGTCACCAGCGTGACGCCCGACAGCGTTCCGGCGCTGGCGGCGACCCTGGTGTCGCTGCGCGACGGTTATGAGGCGCTGTTCGTCGACCTCATTGCCGACCTGCCGCTGCCGGCGCGCACCGCGCGCCGAACGCTGCGCCTGCTGTTGCTCGGTGCGCTCAACTGGACGCCCAACTGGTATCGACCAGACGGGCGGCGCACGCCGCGGCGTCTCGCCCGCGAGTTCGTGCAGCTGCTCAAGGCGCCGTTGTACCAGCCGTCCGCTCACGCATCCTCATCGGCTCATTCATGACCCACGACGCTGCCACGACCATCGACTGGCATCCCGAAGATCCGGCGACCCTGGCCAATCCCTATCCGCTGTTTTCCCGGATGCGCGACGAGGATCCGTGCCACTGGAGCCCCCGCCTGCGCAGCTGGGTGCTGACCCGTTACGACGATGTCAGGCGCGCCTGCCTGGATCGCGAGCGCTACTCGTCGGACCGGCTGCGGCCCTTTTTTGCCGCGATGCCGGCCGACGAGGCCAGCCGGATCGCCGACATCGTCCGTTACCTGTCGTTGTGGATGGTCTTCAAGGATCCGCCCGAGCACACCCGGCTGCGCCGCCTGGCGGGCAAGGTCTTCACCGCCCGCTCGATGCAGGCGATGCGCCCGCAGATCGGGCAGACCACCGAGTGGCTGTTGCAGCGGATCGGCGATCGGGAGTCCTTCGACTTCATCGCCGATTTCGCCGGCCCGCTGCCCTGCCTGGTGATCATGGCGATGCTGGGGGTGCCGCGCGAGGACCTGGCGTCGGTCAAGCGGATGTCCGACGACATCGCGCTGTTCATCGGCTCGTCGCGCGCGTCGGCCGCGAAGTACGCCATCGCGCAGGCGGCCACCCGCGAGATGGCCGACTTCTTTCGCGACCTCATCGCGCAGCGCCGGCGCCAGGCGCACGACGACCTGTTGGGAGAACTGATCGGGGCCCGCGATGGCGACGATCGCCTGAGCGAGGATGAGCTGATCGCCACCTGCATCCTGATGCTGTTCGCCGGTCATGAGACCACCACCAATCACCTGGCCAACGGACTGGCTGCACTGATGCGCTTTCCCGACCAGATGGCCGCGCTGCGCGCCGATCCCGGGCTCGCCCCGGCGGCGGTGGAGGAACTGCTGCGCTACGAAGGGCCGTCAGGCGCGCAGGCCCGGGTCGTCGCGGTGGCTCACGAGCTGCACGGCCGTCGGCTCCAGGCGGGCGATCGGGTGTTCCTGATGCTCAACGCGGCGAATCGGGATCCGCGTGCCTTTCCCGATCCCGACCAGCTCGATCTGCGACGCGAAGGGGTGGCGCACCTGAGCTTCGGCCATGGTCCGCACATCTGCCTGGGTTTTCCGCTGGCCCGCACCGAGGGGCAGGTCGCGCTGCCCGCCCTGCTGGCGCGCTTCGAGCGCATCGAGCCGGTCGCGGATCGGCCCGAGTGGCTCGACTCGCTGGTGTTCCGGGGCATGCGTTCGCTGCCGGTGCGGGTACGCCGACGGGTTGGCGCCGCACCCTGAACGGCTGCGGCCGGTGTTCACCGGGGAGCTGCGCCGGTCGGGTTGTCCGGTGCGGGTACGGGTGCCGGTGCGGGCCAGCGTGAAGCCCGCGCGGCCTTCACCAGTGCATCGAGGATCATCCTGGGTTCGCGCAACCGGCGCGCGTCCAGCCGTTCCCCGACCTGGGCCCGCCATCGTGAGCCGAGCCGGCGCAGCGCGGCGGCGGACAGGTAATGGCGGGCGGGCGTGTGGCCGCGCAGGATCTCGCCGACCTGCGTCGCATAACCGGCGGTGTGGTCCGCCAGGTCTGGCGCCGGCAGGCGAAAGCGTTCGTCCCGGGTGAACACCACCTCGATATTGCCGCCGTCGGCCGACACCTGCGCGCTGACCGGCCGCAGCCCCGACTGCAGGCCCAGGCGCTCCAGCGTGGGCAGCCCCCAGGTGGTGAGGTGCGCGCGGTGAAAGGTGTGGGCCGGCGCCTGACAGGTGGCCTCGACATTCGGGACCTCGACCACCAGGTGACCGCCGGGGCGCAGCCAGTCACTCAGGATGTCCATCGCCATTCGTGGCTGCGCCAGGTGTTCCAGCACGTGGTGGATGGTGATCAGGTCGTAGCCGCCGGTGATCTCCCGGCTGCGTTCGACGAAGCCCTGGTGTACCGGCAGCCCCAGCCGTTCGCGGGCGTGTCGGGCATAGCCTTCGTTGGGCTCCAGACCCTCGGCCCGCGCACCCCCCAGATGGGTGAGCAGGTAGAGCATCTCGCCGCCGCCGCAGCCCACGTCCAGGGCGCGCGGGTGCCCGGTCAGCAGCGGGCGGATCCGCGTCAGGCGGTCCAGCGCCACGCGTCCGGCGCGCAGCACATGCCGCGGTCGCGGCTCGATCACGCCCTTGTAGTCGAGCCGGTACGACTGGGCGTACCACTGGTCGAGTTCGGCACGGGTGGGCTGCGGATCGATGAAGACCAGCCCGCAGCTGGTGCACAGGCGGTTCGACAGGGCACGGCCGTCCCGATCGCGGTTCGACACGACCAGGGTTTGCCGGCCTTCGCAAAGAGGACAGGAGGGGGAATCGGACATCGGGCGCTCCGGAAATGGGTGCTGCGCAGGCATATTGTGCGCGCTGCCCGGGGCGGCGGCTGCGGTGACGCCACTGGCACTTCGCATGAAGGTGGCTGGCAAGGTAGACGAGAACGAGGCGCACAGGGTAACGTCGGCCGGTGCGGTCACGCTTGAATGCCCGGCGCGGCGCGGGGACTTGGCCAGACCCCTGCCGCCAGGCGACGCTGCGTTTGCCGGGCCGTCTGGCCGCCGGGCCGCCGGGCCGCCGGGCCATCGGGCCATCGGGCCGTCTGGCCTTCTGCCCGGTGCCCGGGTCGCTGGCCGCAGGGGATGTCGATGATCGAGACCGAGATCAAGCTGCAGGTGCCGCTGTCACAGGCTGCGCAGGTCGATTCGCAGGTGGCGGCGGGGGCTTCGCGCCGGACCCGGATGCGGGCCACCTATTTCGACACGCCCGATCGCCGGCTCTCGGCCGCCGGCATCGCGTTGCGCATTCGTCAGGAAGGACGCGAGTGCGTGCAGACGCTGAAGACGGCCGGCGCGGGCCTGCTCGATCGGCACGAGCACACGGTGCGCCTGACGCGACCCCGGCCCGGGTCAGCCGCCACCGCGGCGCTCATCGATCCGCAGCGCCACGCGGGCACCCCGGCTGGCGACCGGCTGGCGGCGCTGCTGGCGCCGCGCGAGGGCGAGCCCCCGGTCACGCTGGCGCCGGTCTACCAGACTGACCTCTGGCGCCGGCACCGACACTTGCGCACCCGCTGGGGGACCGTCGAGCTGGCCTTCGATCGCGGCGTGATCATCGCCGGCGATCGCCGCGAGCCGGTGTGCGAACTCGAGATCGAGCGGGTCAGCGGGCGCGCCGAGGCGGTCATCGATGTCGCGGGGCGGTGGGCGGCTCGCCATGCGCTCTGGATCGACCTGTGCAGCAAGGCCGAGCGCGGCGAGCGCCTGGCGCGCGGTCTCGCGTTCGGACCGCCGGCGCGCGCCCGACCGGTGGCGCTTGCGCGCGCGATGACGCCGGCGCAGGCGCTGCGCGCGGTCCTGGGCGGTTGTCTGGCGCAGGTGCTGCGCAATGCCGGCGAAGTGGCCAGCGGCCGCTTCGAGCCCGAGCATGTGCATCAGTGGCGGGTGGGGCTGCGGCGGATGCGCTGCGCGCTGCGTCTGTTCGATGAGGCCGTACCGGAGATCCCCGCGGACTGGGCGCCGGTGCTGGCCGGCCTGTTTCGGCAACTGGGCGCGGCACGCGATCGCGATGCGCTGGCGCAGTCGTGGCTGCCGCAGTTGCAGGCGGCGGGCGCGCCATTGGTCGACCTGGAGACGCCAGACCCGGGAACGCGCGAGGCGCCTGGCGCCGGATCGGCGACTGCGCTCCTCGACCCCTTGTCGGCGCTGGCCCGCAGCGCCGAGTTCACGGCGCTGGCGCTGGCGGTGCAGCGCTTCGTGCTCGAGGACCGGCCCGCCCCTGCGGGGTCGGATCTGCGCGCGCACCTGGCGCCGCGGCTCGCGCGCTGGCACCGGCAGGTGCGCCGGGATGCGCTGCGCTTCGCCGATCTCGATGACGAGTCGCGCCACCGCCTGCGCAAGCGGATCAAGCGCCTGCGCTATTCACTGGAGTTCGTGGCCGCGCTGGGCGGGCGCAAGACGGTTGCGAGGGTGCTGGACAGACTCGCGCCGGTCCAGGAAGGTCTGGGTGAATTCAACGACCTCTGCGTGGCCCTGGCGGGTTATCGGCGCCTGGTCGAGCAGGATCCGCGCGCCTGGTTCGCGATCGGCTGGCTCACCGCACGGCGCAGCGGGCTGCTCGGCGAACTGGCGGGCCCGATGAAGACGCTCGCCGGGGGGCGGGTGTTCCGTTGGTGATCGGCGCCGGCGATCAGGCCGCCATCGGCGGAATCGGTGAGCCCTGAACAGTAATGCGGTGCATCAGCCGACGATGGCCGTGGTAGTCGTTCAGCGCGTAGTGCCAGGTCGCCCGGTTGTCCCAGAAGGCCAGTGAGCCCTGGCGCCACTGGAAGCGGCAGCTGAATTCGGGGCGCGCAGCGTGCTGGTACAGAAAGCGCAGCAGCGGCTCGCTCTCGGCCACCGTCCAGCCCTCGAACTGGAGGGTGAACGCCGAGTTCACATACAAGGTCTTGCGCCCGGTGTCCGGATGCCGGATGACCACCGGGTGGCTGACCTCCTGGACGGCGGCCGCCGCGTTGCCGATCCGTTCGCCGGCATCGGTGGCCTTGGCATAGCCGCCCTGCGGTCCGAACACATGGCGGGTGGAGTGGATGGCTCTGAGGCCTTCCAGGGTCTTCTTCAGGCCGGGTGAGAGCGCCTCGTAGGCGGTGCTCATGTTGGCGAACAGCGTGTCGCCGCCGCTGTCGGGCACCTCGCGGGCCAGCAGGATCGAGCCCATCGCCGGGACCTCGTCGTAGCTGTGGTCGGTGTGCCAGCCGCCGCCGATGTTGGTCTTCTGCTCCGCCTCCTTGCGGACCTCGGCGATCTCGGGATAGCCGGGCACGGGTTTGAAGAAGCGATTGATGTCGATCGGCGCCCAGCGGCGCGCGAAGGCCAGGTGCTGCTCGGGACTCAGGTGCTGGTCGTGAAAGAAGATCACGCCGTGATCCAGGAAAGCCTGGCGGATGGCCGCGAAGGTTTCCTCGGCCAGCGGCTGGGCGAGGTCGACCCCGGAGATCACCGCGCCCAGGGCCGGCGAAAACGGAGAGATGTTGATGGGGGTCGCGTTCATGGGTCGGGCCTCCTCGGTCGGTGGATGACTATAACCGGCAGTTGTGGTCTGATGCGGGCCTCTCGAATCAGGAGTGAAACGCGTGGCCAAGGGACTGACGACGACCATATTGCACGCCGACCGGCAATCGGAGATCGAGCACGGCGCGGTGCACAAGCCGATGCACCCGGCGGTGGCCTTCGGGTATCGGTCCTCGCGCGATCTGGCGGCGGTCTTCCAGGGCGAGCGGCCGGGCCACGTCTACGGCCGGCAGGGCAATCCCACCACCGCCGCCCTCGAGGCCAAGGTGTCGCTGATGGAGCGCGCGGTCGGCACGGTGTGCTTTTCCACCGGCATGGCGGCGATCGGCTCGATGCTGGTGGCGCTGCTGCGCAAGGGCGATCACCTGGTGTCCAGCCAGTTCCTGTTCGGCAACACCAACAGCCTGCTGCAGACCCTGGCGGCGATCGGGGTCGAGGTGACGCTGGCCGATGCCACCGATGCCGGCGCCATCGAACGCGCCCTGCGGCCCGAGACCCGGCTGGTGTTCGTCGAGACCATTGCGAACCCCGCCACCCAGATCGCCGACCTGGCGGCGATCGGCGATCTGTGCGCGGCACGTGGCGTGCTTTATGTGGTCGACAGCACCATGACCTCGCCCTGGCTGTTCCAGCCGGTGTCGGTGAAGGCCTCGCTCGTCGTCCATTCGCTCACCAAGTGGATCGGTGGCCACGGCAACGCACTGGGCGGATCGGTGTCGGACACCGGGCTCTACGACTGGACGAAGTACCCGCACATCGCGGCGCCCTACCGCAAGGGCAATCCGGCCAACTGGGGCCTGCAGCAGATCCGCAAAAAGGGGCTGCGCGACATCGGCGCCACGCTGTCGGCCGAGCATGCCCATCGGCTCTCGGTCGGCGCCGAGACCCTCGCTTTGCGCCTGGACAAGGCGAGCGCCAACGCGCTGGCGCTGGCCACCTGGCTGCAGGCACAGCCCGGGGTCGCGCGGGTCGCGTACCCGGGGCTGCCGAGCCATCCCCAGCACGCCCGTGCCCGCGACTGGTTCCGCCGGTTCGGCGGGCTGATGGCGTTCGAACTGCGCGAAGGCATCGACTGCTTCGATTTCCTCGATGCGCTGCAGGTGGTGATCAAGTCGAGCCATCTGGGCGACACGCGCACGCTGGCGATCCCGGTGTCGCACACGATCTTCTTCGAGATGGGCGCGGCCCAGCGGGTGCAGATGGGGATCGGCGAATCGTTGATCCGGCTGTCGGTGGGCATCGAGGACTACGATGACCTGCAGGGCGATTTCGAGCAGGCGCTGGCCAAGGTCGCGGCCTGATCGGACGCTGACCGGATTCGATCGCAAGACCCGGCATGCGGCGGGGGTGCGCCGCGGGCACAATCGCGTCATCGGCCCCTTCAGCCCCCTTCAGCCTCTTTTGGTCGCTTTCGGTCCCTACAGGCCGTTTGCGTGAGGATCTGCGATGACTGCCTCGACCGCCTCGCTTCCCGTTCCGGCTGCCGCCGGGACCTTGGCTGCCGCCTCTGCGGTTTTGGCTGCCACCCCGGCCACCGACCGGTCGCAGCCTTGCTCGCCCCTGACTGACGAGGCGTTCGCCGACGACGCTGCCCGTTGGGCGGCGCTGCGGGCACGCGACGCGCGGGCCGACGGGCACTTCTTCTATTCGGTGCGAACCACCGGGGTCTATTGCCGGCCGTCCTGTCCGTCGCGCCCGGCGCGGCCCGAGAACATCGCCTTTCACGCCACCGTGGCCGATGCCGAGCGCGCGGGTTTTCGCGCCTGCCTGCGCTGCCGGCCGGCGCAGCCGCCGCTCGCACAGCAGCAGGCCGCCGCAATCGCGCGCGCCTGCCGGCTGATCGAGGCCTCCGATCCCGCGCCCGACCTGGCGACACTCGCCCGGTGCGCCGACCTGAGCGCGCACCATTTTCATCGGGTTTTCCGGTCGATCGTCGGGGTCACGCCCCGTGCCTATGCGCAAGCATGCCGCGAGGCGCGGGTGCGCGAGCGGCTGGCCGCCGGCTGCGCGGTCACCGAGGCGTTGTACGCGGCCGGCTACCAGTCGGCCGGCCCGTTCTACGCGGGGGCGGCGGGCGCGCTGGGCATGAAGCCGGCCGTGTATCGCCGTGGCGGTGCGGGCCTGACGATCCGCTTCGCGCTGGCCGACTGCTCGCTGGGCGCGGTGCTGGTGGCGGCCACCGCTCAGGGCGTTTGCGCGGTGTCGCTGGGCGACGATCCGCGGGCGCTGCTGGTCGAGTTCCAGGACCGATTCCCGCAGGCCGAACTGGTCGGCGGGGATCCGGGTTTCGAGGCGTTGGTGGCCGGCGTGCTGGCGGTGCTCGAGGCGCCCGGAGCCACGGCCGCCGAGGCGGCTGCGCTGCCGCTGGACATCCGCGGCACCGCGTTCCAGCAGCGGGTGTGGCGTGCGCTGCGCGACATCGCACCCGGGCGCACCGTCAGCTACACCGACGTCGCCGAGGCGCTCGGTGTGCCCCGGGCGGTGCGTGCGGTGGCCAGCGCCTGCGCGGCCAACACGCTGGCGGTGCTCATCCCCTGCCATCGGGTGGTGCGACGCGACGGTTCGCTGTCGGGTTACCGCTGGGGCCTGCAGCGCAAGCGGGCATTGCTCGACAGCGAGGCGGCCAGCGCCGGTGCCGGCGCGGCCTCGACGGCAGACGCCGGGCGATGAGCGTGCTGACCCGCGAGTTGGTCGAGTCGGTTCACCCCGCGCCGCTGGCCGACGAGGGAGGGACGGTCGAGCGGGCCAGCGATGAGGAACTGGCCGAGTCGCTGGCCGCCTTCCTGCGCCAGCGCCCGGACCGCGGGCCGGTGTGGCTGTTCGCCTACGGCTCGCTGATGTGGAAGCCCGAATTGCCGATCCTGGAGAAGCGCATCGGCCGCCTGCACGGCTGGCACCGGCGCTTCTGCCTGTGGCAGTGGCGCTACCGCGCCACCCGCGAGAACCCCAACCTGATGCTGGCGCTGGATCGCGGCGGATGCTGCCAGGGGATGGTGCAGCGACTGTCGCTGCGCGGGCTGCACGGTCAGCTCTCGACGCTGTGGAAGCGCGAGATGATCGGGCGCGGCTACCGGGCGCGCTGGGTGAGCGTGGCCACCGCCCGCGGGCCGGTCAGCGCGATCGCCTTCGTGATCCGTCACGATGGCCCGCGCTATGCGGGGCGCCTGCCCGATGAGCGGGTCGCCGACTACATGGCCAGTGCCTGCGGCTATGCGGGTTCCGCGGCCGAGTACCTGCTGCACACCTGGGAAACCGCCGAGCGCGCGGGTGTCAGGGACCGTTACCTGCGCCGGATGCAGGGTCTGGTCGCGCAGCGGCTGATGGCGCTGCGCGACGCCCGTCGGGCCTGAGGGCTGGCGGGCTCAGTCCAGGCCGGCAAGAAAGGCGCTCACCGCCGCGTTGAAGGCCTGCGGCTGGTCGATGTTGGCCACATGCCCGGCCCCGGGGATCACCACTTTCTGCGCGCCGGGGATCTTGGCCGCCATCACCTCGGCCGACTGCAGGAAGGGCGTGTCGTCGGCGCCCACCAGGATCAGCGAGGGCACCCGGATGCCGGGCAGCGATTCGATCACCGTGGCATCGCGCTGGGCTAGCATGCCGCGCGCCGCATGGGCCAGGCCCTGCGCCGAGCGGTGCGTGCCGCCGGTGGTCGACTCCTTCATCGCCTGCACCCGCGCCATGCCGCCCTGCTCGAAGCGCTCGGCGGTCTGCAGCGCCTGCTGGTTCCAGCCGTTGCGGGCCTCGTCCTTGCGATAGCCCGGACCGGTGTCCAGGATGAGCAGGGCCCGCACGCGCTCCGGATATGTCGCGTGAAACATCAGCGAGAAGTAGCCGCCCAGCGACAGCCCGCCGATGATCGCCCGCTCGGCGCCCACCGCATCGAGGATCGCCGCCATGTCGTCGATGGTGGCTTGGGCGCTGTAGGCGGCCGGATCGTCGGGCGAATCCGACTGGCCGTGGCCACGCATGTCCCAGGTGACCAGCGTGTGCGCCTGCGACAGCGCCTCGTGCTGGCCGCGCCACATCTGCGCGGTGGCCGAATAGCCGTGCGACAGCAGGATCACCGGCCCCTGGCCGCGGGTTTCGTAATGGATGCGGACGGTGTCACGGTCGATCAGCGGCATGGCGTGTGTTTCCCGGGGCTGGTGGCGAATGGCCTCAGTCTGGACCCGGGCGGCGGCGACTGCACGCGCTTGTGGTCCAATCGCGGTTCGCATGCAGGCCGCATGGTCATCACCACGGAGTTGCCTTGAGTACGGACGCCCCCAGCCGCAAGGCGCAGATCGATGCGCTGCTGCTCAAACTGCCCGGCGCCAGCGCCCGCAAGATCAACGGGCTCGACGCCTATTTCGTCAGCGACAAGATGTTCGCCTGCATCAGCGGCAAGGGCATCGGGCTGCGCCTGCCGGCGGCGGTGGCGACCGAGCTGCAGTTCTCGCGCGGCAATGTCGTGCCCTTCCAGCCGGCCGGCATGGCCAGCACCCGCGAATGGATCCAGATCGATCGCGAGGACGCGGCCGAGTATCAGCAGGATCTCCCGCTGTTCCAGGATTCGATCGCGTTCGTGAAGGCGGGCCGCGGCCGCTGAGTGGCGGGTCGGCGGCGCCGGATTGTCGACCGTCTGTTCGAGCGGCGGCCCAATGAACTCCTGCTAATCTGCGCCCCTCGTGGACGGCGCCATTGCCTGCCGCCCGCCTAGCCCCACCTTGCCCCGCCGCTGGCCGAGCCGAGCCGCCGGGCTTCGACAGCCGAGCACCGATGCGACCCACCCTGTTCGTTCTGCTTCCCCTGATCGTCCTGGCCGCCTGCACCAAGCCCGAGCCCGTGCCTGAACCGGTGCGTGCGGTGCGCACCGTCGTCGTCCAGGCCGGGCAGGCGTCGATGCCCTATGAATACGCGGCGGAGATCCGCGCCCGCATCGAGTCCCGGCTGGGCTTTCGGGTGGCCGGCAAGGTGACCGAGCGGATGGTTCAGGCGGGCGATGCGGTCCGGCCGGGTCAGCCGCTGGCGCGCCTGGATCCGCAGGACCTGCGGCTGGGTCAGGAGGCGGCGCAGGCGGCCCTGGCGTCGGCACAGGCCAATCTCGAGATGGTCGACAGCGAGTACCGGCGCTATGCCGCCTTGCGTGAACAGGGCTACATCAGCAGCGCCGAGCTCGAGCGACGCGACGCCGGCCTGAAGGCCGCGCGGGCGCAGGTGGTGCAGCTGCAGGCGCAGGTCGGGGTGCAGGCCAACCAGTCGACCTATGCGGTGCTGGCGGCCGATGCGCGCGGCCTGATCACCGGTGTGGAGGTGGAGCCCGGCATGGTGGTGGCGGCCGGGGCGACGGTCTTTCGCCTGGCCCATGACGGACCGCGCGACGCCTGGTTCACCGTGCCCGAGGATCGCGTGGCCGCGCTGCGGCCGCTGATGGGCCGCGCCGGCGCGCTGCAGGTCCGCCTGTGGGGCGAGGACACGCGCCTGTGGCCGGCGTCGGTGCGCGAGATCGCGGCCGCCGCCGATCCGGCCACCCGCACCTTTCTCGTCAAGGCCGACCTCGGGGCGGCGCCGGTGCGCCTGGGTCAGACCGCCACGGTGATCCTGCAGAGCCCGGGGCTTCCCGGGCTGATCCAGTTGCCGCTGTCGGCGGTCTTCGAACAGGCCGGTCGGGCGACGGTCTGGCTGCTCGACGAAGCCAGCATGACGGTGAAGCACCAGCCGGTGACGGTGGGTGGCGCGCAGGGCAACGAGGTCGTCATCGCCGCCGGTCTGACACCGGGCCAGTCGGTCGTCTCGGCCGGCGTGCACACGCTCGCGCCCGGGCAGAAGGTGCGCCACTACGTCGAGCCGCGCGCCGGCGCGCGCTGATCCGACGCCCCCGCAGGACCGCCGCATGAACACGCCGCCCGACACCGGATTCTCCCGCTTCAATATTTCCCGCTGGGCCCTGGAGCACGCGCCGCTCACCCGCTACCTGATGGTGGTGCTGATGGTGCTGGGCTTTGTCGCTTATTTCCAGCTCGGTCAGGATGAAGACCCGCCGTTCACCTTCCGCGCGATGGTGGTGCAGGCCTACTGGCCGGGCGCCAGCGCGCAGCAGATGGCCGAGCAGGTCACCGAGAAGATCGAGCGCATCGCCCAGGAAGTGCCCTATTCGGATGTCATCCGCAGTTACACCAAGCCGGGCGAGTCGCTGACCATCCTGCAGCTCAAGGACAGTTCGCTGCCGCGCGAGGTGAGCAACGTCTGGTACCAGGTGCGAAAGCGCATCGCCGACGCGCGCGCGACGCTGCCCCAGGGGGTGATCGGGCCCTTCTTCAATGATGATTTCGGCGACGTCTACGGTTCGATCGTGGCGCTGTCGGCCGACGGCTTCTCCGAGGAGGAGCTGCGGGTGTTCGCCGACCGGGTGCGCACACAGCTGCTGCGGGTGCCCGATGTCGCGAAGGTGGCGCTGTTCGGCGACCAGCCCGAGAAGATCTTCATCGAGATCCCGCAAAAGCGCCTGGCCCAGCTCGGGCTCGACCTGAACCAGGTGCTCGGCCAGCTCGCGGCGCAGAACGCGGTCGAGGGCGCTGGCGTGCTCGACGCCGGCTCGCAGAACCTGCAGGTGCGCGTGCCGGGCGCCTTCGGCTCGGTGGCCGACCTGCAGCGCATGCCGATCCGGGTGGTCAATGCCGCCACCGGCCAGGCCAGCAGCCTCACGCTGGGCCAGATCGCCACCATCCGCCGCGCCTTCGTCGACCCGCCCGCGGTGCGGGTGCGTCACCAGGGCAAGGCGGTGATCGCGCTCGGGGTGTCGATGGCCAAGGGCGGCGACATCATCGCGCTGGGCAAGACCCTGGGCGCCGAGATCGACCTGATCCGCAGCCGCCTGCCGGCCGGCATCACGCTCGAGCAGGTCCAGGACCAGCCACGCGCGGTCGAGCGCTCGGTCGGTGAATTCGTGAAGGTGCTGATCGAGGCCATCGCGGTGGTGCTGGCGGTGAGCTTCATCAGCCTGGGGCTGCACACCCGGCCGCTGCGCATCGACATCTGGCCGGGGCTGGTGGTGGCGATGACGATCCCGCTGGTCATGGCGATCACCTTCGTCGTCATGTACTACTGGGGTGTGGGCCTGCACAAGATCTCGCTGGGCTCGCTGATCATCGCGCTGGGTCTGATGGTCGACGACGCCATCATCGCGGTCGAAATGATGGTGCGAAAGCTCGAGGAGGGTCACGACAAGGTCTTCGCCGCGACCTACGCGTACGAGGTCACCGCGATGCCGATGCTCACCGGCACCCTGATCACCGCGGCCGGCTTTCTGCCGATCGGCCTGGCGCGTTCGGTGACCGGCGAATACACCTTCGCCATCTTCGCGGTGACCTCGGCGGCGCTGCTGATTTCCTGGATCGTGTCGGTGTATTTCGTGCCCTGGCTGGGGGCCTGGCTGCTGCACAACCGGCCGCGCGCCGAGGGCACGGTGCACGACCTGTTCGACACGCCGTTCTATGCGCGCTTTCGGCGCCTGTTGGGCTGGTGCGTGGACCACCGCTGGATCACCATCGGCGTGACGGTCGCGCTGTTCGTGGCCGGTGTGGCCGGCATGGGGCGGGTGCAGCAGCAGTTCTTTCCCGATTCGAGCCGCCCCGAGATCCTGGTCGACCTGTGGCTGCCCGAGGGCGCCAGCTTCGGGGCTTCCGAGGCGGTGGCGCGGCGCTTCGAGGCGCGCCTGATGCGCGAGCCGGGCGTGGGCACCGTCACCACCTGGGTGGGCAGCGGCGTGCCGCGCTTCTACCTGCCGCTGGACCAGATCTTTCCGCAGGCCAATGTGTCGCAGGTGATCCTGCTGCCGCGCGATCTGGCCGCCCGCGAGGTGCTGCGCAAGCGGCTGCCGGCGCTGCTGGCCGAGGAGTTTCCCGAGGTGCGCGGTCGGGTGAAGCTGCTGCCCAACGGACCGCCGGTGCCCTATCCGGTGCAGTTCCGGGTCGCCGGGCTCGAGATCGCGGAAGTGCGCGTGTGGGCCGATCAGGCGCGCGCGCTGCTGCAGCAGCATCCCGGCATGCGCGGGGTGAACGACAACTGGAACGAGCAGATCAAGGTGCTGCGGCTGGCGGTCGACCAGGACAAGGCGCGCGCGCTCGGCGTCAGCAGCCAGTCGATCGCGCAGGCCTCGCGGACCATCCTGTCGGGCGCCACCGTGGGTCAGTACCGCGAGGGCGACAAGCTGATCGACATCGTGTTGCGCCAGCCGCAGGAGGAGCGCAACGCGATCACCGACATCGGCAACGCCTATCTGCCCACCGCCGGCGGGCGATCGGTGCCGCTGACCCAGGTGGCGCGCATCGGCTTCGCGTGGGAGCCGGGCGTGATCTGGCGCGAGGGGCGCCGCTATGCGGTCACGGTGCAGGGCGATGTGGCCGAAGGGCTGCAGGGGCCGACGGTGACCGCGCAGCTGTGGCCGGCGCTGCAGGCGCTGCAAAGTCGGATGCCGCCCGGCTATGTGATCGAGGTGGCCGGCGCGGCCGAGGAGAGCAGCAAGGGCCAGGGCTCGATCGCCGCCGGGGTGCCGGTGATGCTGTTCGTCATCTTCACGCTGCTGATGCTGCAGCTGCACAGCTTCTCGCGCGCGATGCTGGTGTTTCTCACCGGCCCGATGGGCCTGATCGGCGTGGCGGCGGCGCTGCTGCTCTTCGACCGGCCCTTCGGCTTCGTGGCGCTGCTGGGGGTGATCGCGCTGATGGGCATGATCATGCGCAATTCGGTGATCCTGATCGATCAGATCGAGCAGGACCGCCGGCTCGGTGTCGCCGACCGCGACGCGGTGGTCGAGGCGGCGGTGCGCCGCTTCCGGCCGATCGTGCTGACGGCGGCGGCGGCGGTGCTGGCGATGATCCCGCTGACCCGCAGCGTGTTCTGGGGACCGATGGCGGTGGCTATCATGGGCGGGCTGGTGGTGGCGACCGCGCTCACGCTGCTGTCGCTGCCCGCGATGTACGCGGCCTGGTTCCGGGTGCCGCGCGCGCGCTGATCGGCGCGCGCACCGCCAGCCGCGGCGCACCGCCTGCCGGCGGGCGCACGCCGAATGCGCTCAGGCGTGCCCGACCACCGCGTGCGGCACGTAGTTCGCTTCCAGCGTCTGGATCTCGTCGCGGGTCAGCACGATCGACAGGGCCGCGACCGCGTCGTCGAGCTGCGCCAGTCGGGTCGCACCCACGATCGGCGCGGTCACCTCGGCCTTCTGCAGCACCCAGGCCAGCGCCACCTGCGCCCGCGGCACGCCGCGCGCGTGGGCGACCGCCGCCACCGCCTGGGCGACCAGACGGTCGGCATCGCCCGTGGTCGCGTACAGCGTGCGGCCGAACTCATCGGTCTCGAGCCGGGCGCTCGACTGGTCCCAGTCGCGGGTCAGGCGGCCGCGCGCCATCGGACTCCAGGGAATCACCCCGATGCCCTGATCGCGGCACAGCGGCAGCATCTCGCGCTCTTCCTCGCGGTAGAGCAGGTTCAGGTAGTTCTGCATGGTGACGAAGCGGGTCCAGCCATGGCGCTCGCTGATTGCCAGTGCCTTGGCAAATTGCCAGGCGTACATCGACGAGGCGCCGATGTAGCGCGCCTTGCCGGCCTTGACCACGTCATGCAGCGCCTCGAGGGTTTCCTCGATCGGGGTGGCGTAATCCCAGCGATGGATCTGGTAGAGGTCGATGTAGTCGGTGCCCAGCCGGCGCAGGCTCGCGTCGACCTCGGTCATGATCGCCTTGCGCGACAGGCCGGCCCCGTTGGGGCCCTTGTGCATGCGCCCGTTCACCTTGGTGGCGATCACCACCTCCTCGCGCCGCGCGAAGTCCTTGAGCGCGCGCCCGACGATCTCCTCGCTGGTGCCGTCGGAATACACATTGGCGGTGTCGAAAAAGTTGAAGCCGAGCTCGAGCGCGCGGCGCAGGAACGGCCGGCTCGTGGCCTCGTCGAGCGACCAGGGGTGCGGGCCGCGCTCGGGCACGCCGTAGCTCATGCAGCCCAGGCACAGGCGGGAGACATCCAGGCCGGTGCGGCCCAGTTTGACGGTTTTCATGATGATTTCTCCTGAATGCAATCAGTCGACAGTGGCGCCCGAGTCGCGCACTACCCGGGCCCAGCGCGCGATGTCGGCCCTGAGCAGTGCGGCGAATTCCTCGGGCGAGATCAGGTAGGCGTCGGCGCCGGCGCGGCGCCCAGCAGGGCGGTGATGCCCGCCAGGGTCAGGACGGTCCGGCGGGTTCCTTGAAATCTCATCTGTCGCTCCTCAGCGGTTCATCGGCGGTGATGGGTCGGTCAGCCGGATGCTGCCACGATCGAGACACCGCGCTCGCCCAGGGTCAGGCCGATGTCCTGCCCGGGGCGCCAATCTTGCGACACATCGCCGGCGATCACCAGCAGGACCCCCAGCGCGGTGTCCACCGACAGTTCCAGGTGGCTGCCCAGATAGGCGCAGTCGATCACGCGTCCGGCCAGTCCCTCGCCCGGCGCGGCGATCTGCCAGGCTTGCGGACGCACTGCCACTTTCACCGGTCCGGCGGCCAGCAGCGGCGGCGCCGCGCGCAGGGTGAGGGTGCCGATCCGCACCGTGCCGTCGGCCCGCGCCACGGCGTCGAACGACAGGGCCTCGCCCAGGAAGCCGGCGACGAACAGGCTCGCCGGGCGCTCGTAGAGGTCGCGCGGGGAGCCGGCCTGCGCGATGGTGCCGGCCTGCATCACGATCACCTGGTCGCTGACCGCCAGCGCCTCGCCCTGGTCGTGGGTGACGTAGGCCACCGTCAGCCCGAGCCGCTGCTGCAGTTGGCGGATCTCCTGGCGCATCGATCGGCGCAACCGCGCGTCGAGATTGGACAGCGGCTCGTCGAACAGCATCGCCGAGGGCTCCAGCACCAGCGCGCGCGCCAGCGCGACGCGCTGCTGCTGGCCGCCGGACAGTTCGCCGGGCAGGCGCTGATCGAGGCCGGCCAGGCCGACGCTGGCCAGTGCGGCCTGCGCGCGCTGGCGTGTCTCGTCGCGCGGCACGCCGCTCACCGACAGCCCGTAGCCGACGTTGCCGATCACGCTCAGGTGCGGAAACAGCGCGTAGTTCTGGAAGACCATGCAGACATTGCGTTCGGCGGGCCCGCGGTCGGTCACGTCCTGCCCGTCGATCAGGATGCGCCCCGACACCGGCGCATCGAGGCCGGCGATCAGGCGCAGCAGCGTCGTCTTGCCGCAGCCCGACGGGCCGAGGAAGGTGGTGATCGTCCCCTTGGGGATGACCACGTCGATGGCCTTGAGCACCAGCGGCGCGCCGGGGCCACCGTAACGCTGGGTGACCTGGCGCAGTTCGATGCCGGGGGCGGTGGGGGTCATGCGGATTCCTGCGGGGGGCGGTGTCCGGGGAGGGCGGGATCTGGCGCGGGGGTTGCCCGCGCGCGCCGGCCGGTGGCGCGCTCGCCGACCAGCGCCCGGATCGCCAGCGTGGCCAGCATCATGAGCCCGATCAGCACGGTGCAGTAGGCCAGCGCCACACCGTAGTCGCCGCTGCTGACCCGGCCGATGATGTAGGTGGTCGCCAGTTCGGTCTCGGCGGTGACCAAGAACACCACCGCCGAGACCGTCGTCATCGACCGCACGAAACCATAGAGCAGCGCGGTCACCAGCGCCGGGCGCAGCAGCGGCAGCAGCACCCGGCGCAGGGTGGTCGCGGTGCCGGCGCGCAGCAGCGCCGAGGCTTCGTCCAGCGAGCGGTCGATCTGCGCCAGGCTCGCCACGCCGGCGCGCACGCCCACCGGCAGGTTGCGGAACACGAAGCACAGCACGATGATCAGCGCGGTCCCGGTGAGCTCGAAGGGCGGCACGTTGAAGGCCAGGATGTAGCTCACGCCCAGCACCGTGCCCGGGATCGCGAAGGTCAGCAGCGCGCCGAACTCGAAGGCGCGCCGGCCGGCGAACCGGATGCGTGCGATCAGCCAGGCCACCAGCAGGCCCATCAGCGCACACAGCGGTGCGGCGATCCCCGCCAACCAGACGGTGGTGAACAGCGACTGCCAGGCGGTGCCCGTCCACACCGGTCCGGCGGCGCCCCACTGCAGGTCGAAGGCGGTGCGCAGGTGGGCCAGGGTCGGCGTGTAGTCGCGACCCCAGGTCTGCACGAAACCGCCGGCGAAGGCGAACAGGTATACGACCAGGGTGAAGGCCAGCCACGGCAGCGCCACGCCCAGGCACAGCCGGCGCACGCCGGCGGGCAGCGCCATCGCGATGCCGGCGTCGCCCTTGCCCGACACCGTCGTGTAGGCGACGTGTCCGAGCACGCGCTGCTGGGCGAGGAAGGCGGCGAGCGCGAAGGCGGTGAGCACCAGCGCGAGCGCGGCGGCGCGCCCCTGGTCATACTGCGCGCCGACGATCGCGAAGAAGATCTCGGTCGAGAGCACCGCGTGCTGGCCGCCGACGATGATCGGGTTGCCGAAGTCGGCCATGCTTTCGATGAACCCGACCAGGAAGGCGTTGGCCAGACCCGGCTTCATCAGCGGCAGGGTCACCGTCCGGAAGGTCTGCCAGCGGCTCGCCCGCAGGGTCTGCGCCGCCTCCTCCAGCGCGGGGCTGATGCCCTGCACCACGCCGCGCAGGATCAGGAAGGCGATCGGGGTGAACGCGAACAGCTGGGCCAGCCACAGGCCGGGCAGACCGTAGAACCAGCGGGTGGGCTCGATGCCGAAGGCCCACTCCAGCCCCTGGTTCACCAGGCCGGCGCGCCCGAAGAGCAGGATCAGACCCAGCCCGACCACGAAGGGCGGCGTGATGATCGGCAGCAGCGCCAGCAGGTTCAGCGGGCGCGCCAGGCGTGCCGGACCGCGCTCGGCCGCCAGCGCGAGCAGCGCGCCCAGCACGGTGGTGCCGGCCGCGGTCAGCAGACCCAGTCCCAGCGTGTTCCAGGCGACGCCGCAGCGGGTCGCGCCGCCCAGGCAGTCCAGTCCCCACAGCCGCTCGCTGCCCAGACGCGCGGTCAGCGCGGCCAGCGACGGCTGCCCCGCGTCGTCCAGGAAGGCGCCGGCGAGCGCGCGCGCCACCGGCAGCATCACGAACAGCAGCAGCAGCGCACCGCACAGCACCACCGTCCCGGCGGTGAACAGGTCACCCCGGAATCGGCCGACGCGCGCCAGGCCGGCGGCCGTCTGCATCAGGAGCGCCAGCAGCACCAGTGCCCCGCCCAGGCCGATGCCGGGCTGGCCGACGGGCAGCTCACCGAAGGCCTGCGCAAGGATCGGTTGCGACCAGCCGCGTGCGCCGATCGCAAAGCCGGCCACCAGCAGGCCGGTCAGGCCCAGGAGCGCGCCCGCCAGCAGCCATCGGCCCTGCTGTCGTTCGGTTCGAAGAGAGTGAGCGAACACTCCGGTCAGCAGGCCGATCAGTCCCGACCACAGCCAGGGCCGGCCGTGGTGCACCGCCTGCAGCAGGCCGCTGGCGGTCTGCTCGCCGCCGAACGCGCCCTGCACCGAGGACCACAGGCCGGCGTCCGCCGGCAGATACCAGGGCAGCAGCGTGAACGCGCCCAGGCCGAGCAGCAACCAGCCGATCAGCGCGCGCTGCGATTGGCCGGCGGGCGGCAGGCTCACCGCGGCAGCGACTCGACCTCGCGCTGCCAGCGCTCGATCAGCCGGCGCCGCTCGGCGGCCTTGCCGTACTTCTCGAAGTCGTAGCGGATCAGGCGAACCGAGTCGATGGCCGGGATTCGCGGGTCGGGCTTGAAGGTCTTGTTGGCCGGCACCTGCAGGGAGTTGGCGCGCGCCCCGATCTGCTGGCCGGCGGGGCTCATCAGCCAGTCGTAGTAGCGCAGCGCCGCCTCGCGGTTGCGCGCGCCGCGGACCAGCGCGATGCCGCCGATCTCGTAGCTGGTGCCCTCGCAGGGGGCGGCCGAGCGGACCATGGTGAAGCCCTGCTGGCGTTCGCTCTCGAAGCCGAACAGGAAGCTCACGCCGATGCCGACCTCGCCCTTGGCGACGCTCTTGGCCTGGGCGGTGCCGCTGCGGGTGTACTGGGTGATGTTGCGGTTGAGCTTCTTGAGGTACTCGAAGGCCGGTTCCTCGCCCATCAGCTGCACCAGCCCGGCCAGGATGGTGTAGCCGGTGCCGCTGGAGGCCGGGTGCGCGGTCTCGATCTCGCCCCGGTAGGCCGGGTCGAGCAGATCGGCCCAGCAGCGCGGCGCGGCGAGCTTCTTGCGCCGCAGCACCTCCTCGTTCCAGCCGAAGCCGATGGCGCTGGTGTAGAAGCCGCCGACCCGGTTGCCGCTCATGGCGTACTGGCGCACCGCCCAGCCGTGCAGGTCGGCCAGGTAGGTCGGCCGGTAGGGCTCGAGCAGCCCGGCCTCGGCGGCCTGCAGGAACGGGTCGCCGGTGCCGCCCCACCACAGGTCGGTCTTGGGATTGGCGGCCTCGGCGCGCAGTTGCGCGAGCGCCTCGCCGGTGGCCTTGCGCACCTGCAGCACGCGGATGCCGGTGGCGGCCTGGAACTCACGGGCGGCGAGTTCGCACCAGCCCTGGTCGGTGGAACACAGGGCGGTGAGTTGCTGCGCCTGGCCGGCGCTCGCCAGCGCGAGCAGCGGCAGGGCGAGGGTCAGGCGCAACCCACGCAGCAGCCGATGCAGCAGCCGCGCAGGCAGGGCGCGCGCGCAAGCGCCCGCGGTCACGGCCGGATCGAGAAGCTCGCCCGCCCGGGCTTGCGCACCGGTTCGGCCAGCCGCGCGAAATCACACAGCAGCGTGCGCGTCTGGCGCGGGTCGATGATCTCCTCCACCCAGAACTTCTCGGCCGAGCGAAAGGGCGAGCGCAGCGCGTTCAGCCGCGCTTCGATTTCGGCCTGCTTGGCCTTGGGATCGTCGGCCCCTTCGATGTCGGCGCGATAGGCGGCCTCGATGCCGCCCTCCAGCGGCAGCGACCCCCAGTAGGCCGACAGCCAGGCATAGCGCAGCGACAGCCGCCCGCCGGGCTGGTGCGCCGCGCCCGCCACGCCGAAGGCATTGCGCAGGATCACCGTGCACCAGGGCACGGAGGTCTGGTTCATCGCCGCCATCGCGCGAACGCCGTGGCGGATGGTGGCGGTCTTCTCGGCTTCCAGCCCGATCAGGAAACCCGGGCAGTCCATCAGGTAGACCACCGGCAGGTGGAAGGTCTCGGCCAGATCGACGAAGCGGACCACCTTCTGGCAGGTCTCGGCATTCCAGGAGCCGCCGTAGTGGTACGGATCGCTCGCCAGGACCATCACCGGGTGGCCGTCCAGGCGCGCCAGTCCGGCGATGATCGAGCGGCCGAAGTGGCGGCCCATCTCGAAGAACGAGCCCTTGTCGACCACCGACTCGACGATCGGACGCATCTTGTAGATCTGGCGGCGGTTGCGCGGGATCACGCTCATCAGGAACTCGTCGGCGCGCTGCGGGTCGTCCTCGCTCGGGAGGACCGGCGGCAGCTGGTGCACCGACGGGGGCAGGTAGGACAGGAAGCGGCGCGCCGCCTCGAAGGCTTCCTCCTCCGTCTCGACCATGTTGTCGACCCCGCCGCTGCGGGTCTGGATGTCGGCGCCGCCCAGTTCCTGCTTGGTCAGCGGCTGGCCCAGGCGCGCCACCAGGGGCGGGCCGGCGACGAACATCGCCGAGTCGCGGGTCATCACCGAGAAGTGGCTGGAGGCCAGGCGCGCTGCGCCCAGTCCGGCCACCGAGCCCAGGCCCAGGCCCACCACCGGCACCTGCGCGAGGTTGGCCGTCATGTAGTAGAAGCCGCGCGTGCCGCCCACGCCGCCCGGCAGGTTCGAGGCGCCCTTGGTTTCGATGGTCTTGACCGAGCCGCCGCCGCCCGAGCCTTCGATGATGCGGATGATCGGCAACTGGAATTCGGCGGCCATCTCCTCGGCCATCAGCGGCTTGGCGCTGATCGACGCGTCGGCCGACCCGCCGCGCACGGTGAAGTCGTCGCCCACCACCACCACCGGGCGGCCCTCGATGCGGCCGCGGCCGAACACGCAGTTGGCCGGGGTGACGGTGATCAGCGCGCCCTGCGCGTCGTATTCGCCGATGCCCGACAGCGAGCCCACTTCCTGGAAGCTCTCGGCATCGACGAGCTTGCCGATGCGCTCGCGAACGGTCAGGCGGCCGGCGTCGTGCTGGCGCTTGACCTTGTCGGGGCCACCCATTTCACGGGCGAGGGCCTTGCGGCGTTCGAGTTCGTCGAGTTCGGGCTGCCAGCTCATCGGGAGTCGTCCTGTGTCGTCTTGGGTCGCGGTCGGGCGTCGCGGCCATGCTCGGGCCGCGCGCGAGGAGTACCCGCGAAGAATACCGACCGGACGCGCCGGGCGGCCGGCGCCACGGCGCTTTTCGAAAGACGCCGCGGCCGCGCCGGCCGCGGCTAGGGGTCGATCACCGCCGCGCAGGCGTCGGTGGGCACCGCCGCGGCGTGGCCCACCACCGGGACCATCTTGATGACGGTCGAGGCGAGTCGGCAGGGGGCGGCGAGCACGCCGCAGCCGCCCAGGGCGGGCGCGAGTGCTGCGAGCAGCAGCAGGGTCCGGACAGGGGTCACAGGGCCTCCAGGGCGCAGGGTCAGTTCCGGGTTTCGACGGTGTAGATCTTCTGGACGATGATCCATTTTCCGTCGATCTTGAGCAGGTTCAGGTAGTCGTGGAAATAGCGCGGCGGGATCTGGCATTTCACCTTGACGAAGGCGGTGGCCGGTCCGGACTGGTCGAGCATCAGGATCGCGTCGTCGCGCACGAGGTTGCGCGATTTCGCCGAGGGGCGCGTGCGCACCGCATCGAGCCACGCGTCGCGCGTGAGCACGGTGACCTTGCCGTCCTGCTCCCAGGTGAGGGCGCTGGTCTCGTGGAAGACGCTGGCGAGCTTGTCGGCGTCGCCTTCGTAGAGGCCATCGAAGTAGGTCTGGATGCTGGCTTCGATGGCGCTGCGTTCGGTGGTGCTCATGAGGGGTCGTCTCCCGTGGTGCTGGTGTTGGGTCGGTGCCGGTCCGATGCCGGTCAGACCGAGTCTAGCCCTTCTGGTCCGGGTCGGCCGGTGCCCAGGCCGGCGCGCGCTTCTCGACGAAGGCGCGGATGCCCTCGCGCGATTCGGCGGTCGCGGCGATGGTGCAGAAGCTCTCGACCACATGGCCGATGTCGCGGCGGTAGTCCTGGTCGTTGAATCGCATGAAGGCGGCATGCCCCAGCTTCATGACCCCGGGCGGCTTGGCGGCGAACACGCGGGCGAGCCGGCGCGCTTCCTCGAGCACCTGATCGTCGGGCACGACCCGGCTCACCAGGCCCAGGTCGGCCGCCTCGCGGGCCCCGAAGGCGCGCCCGGAGAACAGGATCTCGAAGGCGCGGTGGCGCCCGATGATGCGCGGCAGGTGGATGAAGTGGATCGCCGGGATCAGGCCGACGTCGATCTCGGGATAGCCGAAGGTGGCGCTTTCGCCGGCGATGATCACATTGGACTGGATCGACAGCGTCATCCCGCCGGCGCGGGTGGCGCCGTTGATCGCGGCGATCGAGGGCTTGCCCAGGTTGTACTGCACATCGGCCATCTCGATGTAGAGCTTCTCCAGGAAGCGGTGCACCGCCAGTCCCGATTCGCCGGCGAGCACGCCCAGGTCGAGGCCGGCGCAAAAGCGCCGCGGCAGGGCGCTGGCGATGATCACCGCGCGCACCTCGTCATCGGCGCCGGCGCGGCGCAGGGCGGTCAGGATGTCATCGATCATCGCCACGCTCAGGGCATTGACCGGTGGGCTGTCCAGGGTGATTTCGGCGACGTGATCGGCGACTTCGTATCGGACCTGGGTCATCGGGCGGGCTCCGGCGGTGGGGTGGGCGTGGGGGTGGGGGGTCGGTGGGCGGGGTCGCGGGCGGTCAGCCCGGCGCGGCTCGCGAGCAGTCGGCCCGGCACGGCGGCCGGCAGACCAGGGCGCCAGTGTAGCGAGTCGGGCGGCCCGCCTGCGGTCGCCCGCGCGCCGGGCGGCACGCCGCTATACTCGTTGGCTTCAATGCGCATCGAAGACATCCGCCAGCGCCTGCGCGCGCACGGCGCCAAGCCGGGCCATGAGCTGTGGGTGATGCAGCTCTGGTCGCAGGCGCTCGCGCCCGACCACGGCCGCCAGCGGCCCCAGGACTATCTGCCGCTGGCTCTGCGCCAGGCCCTGCCCGAACTGATGGCCGAGCTCCATGCGCTGGCCCGCCTGCAGACCCAACACCCCGCCCAGGACGGATCGGCGCGCCTGCTGGTCGGTCTGGCCGACGGTCAGTCGGTCGAGAGCGTGCTGCTGCCGCGCGACGGGCTGTGCGTGTCTTCGCAGATCGGCTGTGCGGTCGGCTGCGTGTTCTGCATGACCGGCCGCGAGGGCCTGGTGCGCCAGCTGGGCAGCGCCGAGATCGTCGCCCAGGTCGCGCTCGCGCGCCGCCAGCGGGTGGTGCGCAAGGTGGTGTTCATGGGCATGGGCGAGCCGGCCCACAACCTGGACAACGTGCTCGAGGCGATCGACCTGCTGGGCACCGCCGGCGCGATCGGCCACAAGAGCCTGGTGTTCTCCACCGTCGGCGACCGGCGGGTGTTCGAGCGCCTGCCGCTGGGCCGCGTCCGGCCGGCGCTGGCGCTGTCGCTGCACACCACCCGCCCGGACCTGCGCGAGCGGCTGCTGCCGCGTGCGCCGCGCATCGACCCGGCCGAGCTGGTCGAGCTGGGCGAACGCTATGCGCGCGACACCGGCTATCCGATCCAGTACCAGTGGACCCTGCTCGAGGGCATCAACGACGGTGACGATGAACTCGACGCGATCGTCCGATTGCTGGCCGGCAAGTACGCGGTGATGAACATGATTCCCTACAACACGATCGAGGATCTGCCCTACCGCCGGCCCTCGTGGGAGCGCGCCACCGACATCGCGCGCGGCCTGACCCGGCGCGGCATCCTCACCAAGCTGCGCCAGTCGGCCGGTCAGGATGTCGAGGGCGGCTGCGGCCAGCTGCGGGCCCGGGCTGGGGCAGGGGGCGGGGCAGGGGCGGGGAGCCCGCCCGCCGTCCCGACCGGCGGCCGATCCGCTGCCCGACAGATCCCGATCACGGTTCGCTGACCATGACTGACGCCTTCCCCCGCCTGTCCACCTTCTGCCTGCCCACCTTCCGCCTGCCGCACGGCGGCGGTCCGTGCTGCTTCATGGAATGGTGGCGTGACCCCGCCGCCCGCGACAACGATCAGGTCCTGTCGGTGACGCTCTCCGGTTTCCGGTTCGGCTGAGGCGGGCATGCGAATCAGCGCCAACCGGATCTCGATCGAGATCGACGACCAGGGGCCCGCCGGCGCACCGCCGGTGCTGCTCATCATGGGGCTGGGCATGCAGCTGGTGGCCTGGCCCGAGCCCTTCGTGCGGTTGCTGGTCGATCGGGGCCTGCGGGTGATTCGCCTGGACAACCGCGATGCCGGCCTGTCGCAGGGCTTCGACGAGCGTGGCGTGCCCAACCTGGCCTGGCAGGGACTGCGGCATGTGATGCGCCTGCCGGTGCAGGCGCCGTATTCGCTGGACGACATGGCGGCCGATGCGCTGGGCGTGCTCGATGCGCTGGGGATCGCCGGCGCGCATGTGGTGGGCGCGTCGATGGGCGGGATGATCGCGCAGCTGATGGCCCTGGGCGCGCCGCAGCGCGTGCGCAGCCTCACGCTGATCATGTCCACGCCCGGTGGCCATGGACTGCCGGGCCCGACCGCGCGGGCCCGTGCCGCGATGCTCGCGCGGCCGCCGGCGGTGCGTCTGCTGCCGGGGCCCGACGGCACGCCGAGCCGCCCCGATCCGCGCGACGTGCCGGCGCTGGTCGATCACTTGCTCGGTCTGCTGGCGGTGATCGGCAGTCCCGGTCATGCGCAGACGCCCCAGGCGATGCGCGAGGGGCTCACCCCGGTGGTGTCGCGCGCCTGGCGCCCGCGTGGTACCGCGCGCCAGCTCACCGCCATCATGGCCGCGCCAGCGCGCGCCCGCGCCCTGGCGCAGTGCCGGGTGCCGGCGCAGGTGATCCACGGGATCGACGACCCGCTGCTGCCGATCGCCCATGGCCGCGCGCTGGCGGATGCGCTGCCGGATGCGCGCCTGCGGGAGGTGCCCGGCATGGGTCACGATCTGCCGCCGGCGTTGTGGAGCGGGTTTGCCGACGACATCGCCGCGCTTGCGCGCAGGGCGGCGGGCTGAATCGGGCGCGGGTCGGGTCCTCAGCGTCCCCGGGCCGAGGCTGATGGTCCGTCCGGCGCGCCCGTCTCGGGCAGTTGGTAATGGCGACGGTTCAGATGGCGCGCCACCCGAACGATGTCGCCCTCGCCCCAGTCCAGCCGCTGGATGGCCTGCCAGCGGCGAACCTGCTCGAGCAGGCCCGCCCAGTCGGTGACCAGCTTGCGGTCGCGCCAGTGCACCTGGGTGGTGTGGCAGCCGATGCAGTGGGTGTTGTAGAGCAGTTCGGCGCGCGCGGGATCCTGGGCGCGCGCATCGGTGACCAGGACCCAGCCGGCCAGCAGCATCAGGGCAAACCCGTTGAGGGTCGGTGTCGGTCGCATGCGGGGCTCCGTTGCGAACGGACGATCCGCCCACCCGGGTCGGTCGGCCGTTTTTCGCCTTTGCATTGTCCGCTTCGCGCGCGCCGGCGCTATTGTTCGATCTCAATCATTCGATCTCGATCCCGGTCGTGCGACCCCGATTTCGCAGGATGGCCGACCGGGCGATGTCCTCATCAGGCTGCCGCGATGTCCAAACCGTTTCCTGCCGACAACCCCTTCCTGCGCGGCTACTACGCGCCGGTCTGCACCGAGGCCGACGCGGCCCACCTGCCGATCACCGGCGAGCTGCCCGCCGAGCTGTGCGGCACCCTGTACCGCAACGGACCCAACCCGCAGTTCGCGCCGCGCGGTCCCTATCACTGGTTCTCCGGCGACGGCATGATCCACGCCTTTCATCTCGAGAACGGTCGGGTGTCCTACCGCAATCGCTGGGTGCGCACGCCCAAGTGGGCGCTGGAGCACGCGGAAGGCGAAGGGCTGTCGGGTGCGTTCGGCAATCCGGCCGTCTCGGACCCGCGGATCGTCAAGCTGAACTCGACGGTGGCCAACACCAACATCGTCTGCTTCGGATCGCGCCTGCTCGCCCTCGAGGAGCAGCACGCACCCTTCGCGCTCGATCCGGCCACCCTTGAGCCGATGGGCGACGAGACCTTCGGCGACGCCCTGGTCGGCCCGTTCACCGCCCACCCGAAGCTCGATCCGCTGACCGGCGAAATGGTGTTCTTCGGCTACAGCGCGCGCGGGCGCTTCAGCCCCGCCGCCAGCATCCAGAGCGTCGACCGCGACGGCCGTGTGACCCGGGCCGATGTGCTCGAACTGCCTTTCGCCAGCATGATCCACGACTTCGCGGTGACCCGGAACTGGATCGTGCTGCCGGTGTTTCCGCTCACCGGGTCGATGGAGCGCGCGGTGTCGGGGCGCCCGCCCTACGCCTGGGAGCCCGACAAGGGCACGCGCATCGCGCTGATCCCGCGCCACGGCGACATCGCACAGACCCGCTGGTTCGACGCGCCGGCCTGCTACGTGTTCCACCCGATGAATCACCATGAGGACGAGGCCGGGCGCATCGTCCTCGATGTGATGAAGTACGAGGTCGCGCCGCTGTTTCCCCTGCCCGATGGCCGGCCGTCGTCGAGCCAGTCGCCCGCCGCCACGCTGTGGCGATGGACGATCGATCCGGCCGGCGCGCACCTGGGCATCGTCGAGACCCGCCTTGATGACCGCGCCGGCGAGTTTCCACGCTTCGATGAACGCTTCTGCATGGCGCCGTATCGCCATGGCTGGATCGTCGGCGGCGATGCCGGCGATGCGCGACGCGGACCGACCGGCGTCGACGGCCTGATCCACTACGACCTCACGGCCGGCACCTCGCAGAGCTGGATGCCGCCGGCGGGCGACCGCTGCGGCGAGCCGGTCTTCGTGCCCCGCACCCCCGAGGCCCCCGAGGGTGACGGCTGGCTGCTGTGCGCGCTGTATCGCGGCGCCGAGAACCGGTCCGACCTGGCGGTGTTCGAAGCCACCGCGATCGCGCGCGGACCGGTCGCGCTCGCCCACCTGAGCAGCCGCGTGCCGGCCGGGTTCCACGGAAACTGGCGCCCCGGGCCCCTGCGCTGAGCGGGCGCGTTATCCTCATCCGGCGTGTCGTGGTCGACGCGCCATCCCTTGTCTGAAAGCTGCCATGGCCGACCCTTTCGATCCCGCCGCCTACCCTGACTCGAACGCCTCGGACCCGCGCCGCATGGGCTGGATGCAGGGCTCCCCGCCGCCGCGCGAACGCCAGATCCGCTTCGCCGACGGCGGCACCGGGCGCTTCCCCGAACGGCGCTGGGCGCTGTCCCACCTGCGCGAGTTCATGCCGACCGCCAACGTCTGGCGCGGTGCCGGCGCGCCCACCCCGCTCGCGCCGGCCGACCCCGCCGCGCAGGCCGCGCTCGATGCGCTCGCCTTCACCACCAGCGACGGCCGTTCGATCACCTGGGCGCAATCGCTCGACCAGACCTACACCGACGGCATCGTGGTCCTGCACCGCGGCCGTCTGGTCTACGAGCGCTATTTCGGCGAGCTCGAAGCACACCTGCCGCACGCCGCCTATTCGGTGACGAAGTCCTTCGTCGGCCTGCTGGCGGCGATGCGGGTGCATGCGGGGGACCTCGATCCGGCCGCGCCGGTCCCGCACTACCTGCCGGAACTGGCCGACAGCGCCTTCGGCGACGCGACCGTGCGCCAGGTGATGGACATGACCACCGGCGTGAGCTACTCCGAGGCCTACGACGACCCGGCCGCCGACATCTGGCGCTATGCGCGCGCCGGCGGCATGATCGCGCGCCCGCCCGGCTACGACGGCCCCGACACCTTCTATGATTTCCTGCCGACCCTGCGCAAGGAAGGCGCACACGGCCAGGTCTTCGCCTACAAGACGGTCAACACCGAAGTGCTCGCCTGGATCCTCAAGCGCATCACCGGGCTGCGTCTGTCGACCCACCTGTCGCAGGCGATCTGGTCGAAGCTGGGTTGCGAGAACGACGCCTATTTTGGTGTCGATCCGATCGGTGTCGAGTTCGGCGGCGGCGGCCTGTCGACCTGCCTGCGCGACCTGGCGCGCTTTGGCGAGATGATGCGCTGCGACGGCCAGGCCAACGGTCACTCGGTCGTCGAGCCGGCGGTCATCGCCGGCATCCGCGCGGGCGGGCGGCGGGAAGACTTCGCCGCCAGCACCTACACCCACCTGAAGGGCTGGTCGTACGGCGCCAAGTGGTGGGTCTCGCACAACGCGCACGGCGCCTACGAGGCGCGCGGCATCGGCGGCCAGAAGGTCTATGTCGATCCGGCGGCCGAGGTGGTGATCGCCCGCTATGCGTCGCACCCGATGATGCCCAACACCCTGATCGATCCGGTCAGCCTGCCGGCGATGCACGCGATGGCGTGCGCGCTGCGCGCCTGAGGATCACCGCCCCATGGCCCTGCAGCTCAATGAACGCATCGACACCTTCGAGTCGCCGTTTCGCCGCCTCGACGCGCTGATCGCCGACCTCGTGCCCGCGCCCGCGCTGGCGCCCCTGCTGATGCATGTCGGCGAGCCGCAGGACAGCCCGCCCGCGCTGCTGGCCGACACGGTGGCCGCGCATGCCGACAGCTGGAACCGCTATCCGCCCTCGCTCGGGTCGCCGGCGTTCCTGGCGGCGGTCAGCGGCTATCTGGCCCGGCGCTATCCCGGCTCGCGCGGCCGGGTGCGCGCCGATCGCGAGCTGTCGTCGGTGGCCAGCACCCGCGAGGCGCTCTATCTCGCGGCCTCGGTCGCCGTCAGCCCGTCGCGCCCCGACGCGCTGGCGCTGATGCCCAACCCGTTCTATCAGACCTACCGGGTGGCCGCGATCATGGCGGGCGCCCAGCCGTTCTACCTGCCGCAAAGCGGGTTCCCCGACTTCGAGATCGACCTCGACCGGATCGACGAGGCCACGCTCGCCCGGACCTCGATCCTGTACCTGTGCTCGCCGTCCAATCCGGAGGGCCGGGTGCTGGCGCCGGCGCGCATCCGGCAGGCGGTCGAACTGGCGCGCCGACACGGGTTTCTGGTGGTCTTCGATGAGTGCTATGCCGAGCTCTACGACGCCGAGCCGCCGCGGGGCGCGCTCGATGTGCTGGCCGAGATCGACGACTCGCCGGCCTGGCTCGACAACGTGCTGGTGCTGCATTCGCTGTCCAAGCGCTCCAGCGCCGCCGGCATGCGCTCGGGCTTCGTGGTCGGCGCGGCGCCGGTGATCGCGGCGCTCAACCGCGTGCGCCTGAACGGCACGGCCTGCACCCCGGCGCCGCTGCTGGCCGCGGCCGCGGCCCTGTGGTCCGATGAAGACCATGTCGGGCTGATGCGGGCGCGGCTGCGCGCGCGCTTCGATCTGGCCGATCGCCACCTCGGCGGTCATCCCGGATATTTCCGCCCGACCGGCGGCTTTTTCCTGTGGCTGAAGGTGGGCGACGGCGCGGCGCTGACCCGCCGGCTGTGGGCCGAGCGCGCGCTCAAGGTGCTGCCCGGCGAGTACCTGACGCAGCCCGATCCCGAGGGTGGCAATGCCGGTCGTCCATTCATCCGGATCGCGCTGGTCCAGGACCTGCCGCTGACCGATGAGGGGCTGGGGCGTCTCGCGTCGCTGTTGTAGGGCGTTGCTGCCCGCCTTCCGGGGGGCGGCGCTGGCAGCGCAGGGATCGCCCGCTCAGCGCGCCGATTCCCGGCGGGCGATCCAGATCGTCGAGGCGACGATCACCGCGCCGCCCAGCAGCGCGGTGCTCGAGGGCGAGTTGCCGAAGATGATCAGGCCCAGCACCGAGGCCCAGATCAGGTCCAGGAATCGCACCGGCTGCATCGCCGAGATGTCGCCCAGGCTGAAGGCGCGCGTCATGCACAGGTGCGCGACCGTGCCCAGCAGCCCGCAGACCAGGAAGGTGGCCCACTGCCAGGGCGTGGGCGTCTGCCAGAACGGCAGCGCCATCGGCAGCGTCAGCACCGTCACCGCGATGTTCTGCCAGAGCACGATCACGCCCGGCGAGTCGCGTCGTGTCAGCGCCTTGTTGATCAGGAACGACGCGGCGAAGAGCGGCGAGGCGGCGACCATCACCAGGCTCCACCAGCCGGAGCCCGATCCTGACAGGTGCGGCGCCAGCACGATCAGCACGCCGGCGAAGCCGACCGCCGCCGCCAGCCAGCGGGCGCCGGTGACCTTCTCGCGCAGCACCAGCGCCGCGCCGGTCAGCACGAACAGGGGGGTGGTGAACTGGATCGCGGTGACGTCGGCCAGCGGAATGTGCGGCAGCGCCAGAAAGAACAGTGTCAGCGCCGCGGTGTGGACGAGTCCGCGCCAGAACTGCCCGCGGAAGTTGTTCGGCCGGTAGGCCGCCAGGCCGTCGCGCATCAGCATCGGCACCATCACCAGCAGCCCGAACACATAGCGCAGGAACTGCGCATGCACCGGGTTGAGCTCCTGCGTCATGATCCGCATCAGCGCGTTCATCGAGCACAGCGCCAGGCCGCCGGCAGCCATCCACATCATGCCGCGCAGCACGTTGCGGTTGCGCTCGGCACGGGCCAGTCCGGCGGCTGCGTTGGCGGCCGTGGTAGAACCCGTGTCGGCGACCGGCCCCGGTTCGGGAGCTGGCTCGGGACCGGGGTCGCGGGGGCTGGGATTCACCGTGCCGAGTATAGGCGCACACCCATGGTGCGGCGGGCGCCCGGTGCGGGTGAGCATTCCAAGTAATCGTCCCCGCGAACTCGTCTATGCTCGACGCACAGCGCGCGCGGCCGTTCGGGGTCGTGGCCATTCACGGGTTTGGGCATGCAGGAATCGGATCAACCCGTCCTTCGGGACATCGTACTGGTCGGCGGCGGGCACAGCCATGTGGGCGTGCTGCGCAGCTTCGGCATGCGCCCGATGCCGGGGGTGCGCCTCACCGTGATCTGTCGCGACACCCACACGCCGTATTCCGGGATGCTGCCCGGCTACATCGCGGGGCACTACACCCACGACGAGGTCCACATCGACCTGGCGCGGCTGGCCCGCTTCGCCGGCGCGCGCTTCTATCGCGACGAGGTGGTCGGGCTGGACCGGGCGGGTTCACGCGTGCTGCTGCGCCATCGCCCCGCGGTGCCCTATGACCGGCTCTCGATCAACATCGGGTCGACGCCGCGGGTCGACCAGGTGCCGGGCGCCGCCGAGCACGCGATCCCGGTCAAGCCGATCCACCGCTTCGACGAACGCTGGCAGGCGCTGCTCGCGCGGGTCCGCGAACAGCCGGGCCCGATCCGCATCGCGGTGGTCGGCGCCGGCGCAGGCGGGGTCGAGCTCACCCTGGCGATGCAGTTCCGGCTGCGTGCCGAACGGCGCGCGCTCGGGCGCAATCCGGATGAGCTGCGCTTCGATCTGCTCACCGGTCGTCACGGTTTGCTGCCCACCCACAACCGGGGCGTGCGCGCGGCCTTCGAGCGGGTGCTGCGCGCGCGCGGGGTCAACCTGCTGCCTGACGCCGAGGTGGTCTCGGTGGCGCCGGGCGTTCTGCACACCGCCGCCGGCCAGTCGGTGATGGCCGACGAGATCGTGTGGGTCACCCGCGCCGGCGGGGCGGCCTGGCTGCGCGACACCGGGCTGGCGCTGGATGCCGACGGCTGTGTGCAGGTGAACGAGACGCTGCAGTCGGTCACCGATCCGGCGGTGTTCGCGGCCGGCGACATCGCCGCGATCGCCGGTCATCCGCTGGAAAAGGCGGGCGTGTTCGCGGTCCGCCAGGGCCGTCCGCTGGCGCGCAACCTGCGTCTGTCGGTGCTGGGCGAGCCGCTGGTGCGCTACCGCCCGCAGCGCCGCTGGCTGGCGCTGATCAGCACCGGGGACCGCTACGCGGTGGCCTCGCGCGGCGCGATCGGCTTTCGCGGCGCCTGGGTCTGGCGCTGGAAGGACTGGATCGACCGCCGCTTCATGACCCGCTTCAGCGACTTGCCCGCAATGGCGCCGCCGGCGGCGATGGCGCGCGCGCCCGCCGGGGTGCGGCTCGATGCCGAGGAGGCGGCGCAGGCGCTCTCGGCGGTGGCGATGCGCTGCGGTGGCTGCGGCGCGAAGGTCGGTGCCACCGTGCTGTCGCGCGCGCTCGGTGCGCTCACGCCGATCGAGCGCGACGACGTGCTGATCGGGCTGCATTCGCCCGATGACGCGGCGGTGGTGCGGGTGCCCCCGGGCAAGGCGATGGTGCACACCGTGGATTTCTTCCGGGCCTTCATCGACGACCCGTATGTGTTCGGCAAGATCGCCGCCAACCATGCGCTGGGCGACATCTTTGCGATGGGCGGGCAGGCCCAGTCGGCCACCGCGGTGGTCACCGTGCCGCCCGGGCTCGAATCCAAGGTCGAGGACCTGCTGTTCCAGATGATGACCGGTGCGGTCGAGGTGCTCAACGAGGCGGGCTGCGCGCTGGTGGGCGGGCACACCGGCGAGGGCCGTGAACTGGCGCTGGGCTTCGCGATCAACGGCCTGGTGGATGAGGACCTGTCGGGCGTGATGCGCAAGGGCGGCATGCAGCCGGGCGATGTGCTGCTGCTCACCAAGCCGATCGGCACCGGCACGCTGTTCGCCGCGCACGCGCTGCTGCAGGCGCGCGGCGACTGGATCGACGCCGCGCTGGTGTCGATGTGTCAGTCGAACCGGCTGGGTGCGCAGTGCCTGCGCGAGCACGGCGCCACCGCCTGCACCGACCTGACCGGCTTCGGCCTGCTCGGCCACCTGGTGGAGATGACCCGGCCTTCGGGTGTGGACGCCTGCCTGGATCTGGCGGCGCTGCCGGTGCTGGCCGGTGCCGAGCAGACCAGCGCGGCCGGCATCCTGAGCTCGCTGCAGCCGGCCAACGTCCGCCTGCGCCGGGCGCTGCGCAACCCCGAAGCGGCGCTGACGCATCCGCGCTACCGGCTGCTGTTCGATCCGCAGACGGCGGGCGGGCTGCTGGCCAGCGTGCCGGCGGCGCGGGCGGATGCCTGCATCGCGGCGCTGCGGGCGCTGGGTTATCCGGCCACCGTGGCGATCGGGCGCATCGAGCCCCAGGGCGACGCGCTGGCGCCGATCCGCCTGACGGTCTGATCCCCGGGAGGCTGCGTGCGGGGCGGTCTTCCCGGTCGTGTACCGGGTGGCCGGTCCTGCGGCCTTACCGGGTAGCCGGTCCCGTGGCCGATGGCCGTTTCTTGATCTCCCGGCAATCAATCGCGCCGTCTCGCGGATCCTGGTTTTTCTCGAACAATCGGTGCTTCTGCAGCTTGTTGGTCGAGGTTGTCGGCAGTTCGGTGCGAAAGACCACCCAGCCCGGCGCCTTGTAGTAGGCCAGCTGGCCCAGGCAGTAGCGGGTCAGCGCATGGGCGGTGCGCTCGTCGGCGGGCACGCCGGCCGCCGGCACCACCACCGCCAGCACCTCTTCGTCGCGCATCTCGTCGGCCACCGCCATCACCGCGACGCTCATCACCTCCGGGTGCGCGGCCAGCGTCGCCTCGACCTCGCCGGCCGAGATGTTCTCGCCCGAGCGCCGGATCATGTCCTTGCGCCGGTCGATGAAGTAGAGCATTCCGCTCGCGTCGGCGCTCACCACGTCGCCGCTGTGGAACCAGCCGCCGCGCCAGGCCTGCTCGGTCGCGGCCTCGTCGTCCAGATAGCCGCCGAAGAAGCCGCGCCTCGGGTCCTCGCCCTCGCAGCGCACCAGCAGTTCGCCGGGCTGGCCGGCGGGAACCGGCCGGCCCTGGTCATCGGCCACCATCGCGGCCAGCGGCGCGCAGGCGCGGCCGAAGGCCCGGGTGTCGACCTGCCGGGGCTCCTCGTGGTTGACCATGAAGCGTCCGGTCTCGGTCATGCCCCAGACCTCGATCAGCGGCAGGCCGAAGCGCGCCTCGAAGCCGGCGTGCAGCGTCGGATCGCAACCGGCGCCCAGGGCCCAGCGGACCTGGTGGGCGCGGTCCAGCGGCGAGGGGGCCTGCTTGATCAGGGCCGGCGGCATCACGCCCAGGTAGTGCATCGCGGTGGCCTGCGAGCCGGCGATGTCCGCCCACCAGGTGCTGGCATGGAAGCGGTCGGGCAGGATCAGGCAGTTGCGGCTCAGGATCATCGCCATGAAGGTGTTGATCCCGCAGTTCATGTGAAAGACCGGCAGCGGGTTGAGCACCCGCTCGCCGCCCTCGCGCAGCGTGAGCGGTCCGCCGGCATCGCAGTACCAGTGCCCGCCGGTCAGCACGTATTCGTTGCTCAGCAGGCACCCCTTGGGCAGCCCCGAGGTGCCCGAGGTGTACAGGATGGCGACCTCGGCCTGCCACGGGTCACCCGCACTGCGCACCGCGGCGGGCGCCAGCGGCAGCCCGGTCTCCAGCAGGCTGTCCTCGACGATCGGCGGTCGGGCCGTGCCCGCCGCAGCACCTGCCAGGGCGTCGCGCACCACCGCCGCGCGCTCGGCGTTCGCCACCACCAGGTCGGCCCGGGAATGCGCCAGCTGGTAGCGGATCTCGCCGCCCAGGTGGTCCGGATTCATCGGCACCATCGAGATGCCCAGGCGGTTCATCGCGAGGAAATGAAAGAAGTGCGCCGGCGTGTTGCCCACGCCCAGCGCCACCCGGTGGCCGGCCCCCCAGCCGCGCCGCGCATAGAGCGCGCTCAGGCGGTCGACCGCCGCGGCGGTCTGGGCGAAGGTCCACTGCGCCCCGCCCATCGAGGGCGTGCAGGCGAGGAACGGCCGCTGCGCAGCGTCGGTCACCGCCTGCGCGAAGGCGTCATACAGGGTGGTCCGGGTGGGGGTCGTGGGATTCATGGCGCGATCTCCAGGGCGCTGCTCGGGCGCGGTTCCCCGTACTTTAAGGCACTGGCCGGGCGTTTCAGAGATCGAACCGTCGCGCCAGACCATCCGCCCAGTCTTGATATTCTGGGCGTCAGCGCCGCCCGACGGCGAGCCTTCCCATCGTGCACGGCCCGTGGCCGGTGAAAGTTTTAACCGTGAAAACAAGCCAATCCGACTTCGTCAAGATCCGGGGCATCGATTACCACTGCCGGCGCTGGGGCCCGGCCGGCGCGCCGCGCCTGTTCCTGCTGCATGGCTCGCAGGATGTCTCGGCCTCCTGGCAGTTCACCGTCGACGCGCTGGCCAGCGACTGGCAGGTCATCGCACCCGACTGGCGCGGCAATGGCCTGTCGGGCTGGAGCGGCGTCGACAGCTACTGGTTCCCCGATTATCTGGGCGACCTCGACGCGCTGCTCGACCACTATGCCCCGGAAGAGCCGGTTCGCCTGGTCGGTCACAGCATGGGGGCGAGCATCGCCGCGCTGTACTCGGGCGTGTGCCCGCAGCGGGTCGCCCGCTTCATCAATGTCGACGGTTTCGGGCCGCCGACCCAGCGCCAGGATCCGGCACCGCGCCGGGTCGCCAAGTGGCTGTCCCAGCTGCACGACGACACCGCGCAGCGGCCCTACGAGAGCTTCGAGGAGTTCGCGCTGCGCATGCAGTCGGAGAACCCGCGCCTGACCGATGCGCGTGCCCGTTTCCTGGTCGAGCACTGGGGCCGCCAGGAGGCCGACGGCACGGTGGTGCGGCGAGCCGATCCGGCGCACAAGCGGGTGAATCCGCTGCCGTTTGCGCCGGCGGAAATCCTGGAGATCTGGCGCCAGACGAGCGCGTCGGTGCTGTGGGTCGACGGCGCGCAGTCGGGTCTGTGGGCCCGCCTGATGGCGCGGCCCCCGGAGTTCGATGAACGGATGGGCGCCTACCAGGACCTGCGCATCGAGCACATCGAGGACGCCGGCCACAATGTCCATCACGACCAGCCCGAGCAGCTGGCCCGGGTGATCGAGGACTTCCTGCAGCGCGGCTGACCGGGGGCGCGGCGGGTGCCTGGCGGCACGCACCCCGCGGGCCGCGCACTGCCCGCAGGCGGGCGCGCCGCCCCGAACCGGCGGCTCAGCGCTCCGAGCCGCGGATCCGGAAGATCGCCACCGCGTCGACCAGCTGGCGCGACTGCGCCCGCAGGCTTTCGGCGGCAGCGGCGCTCTGCTCGACCAGCGCCGCGTTCTGCTGGGTGCTCTGGTCCATCTGGCGAACCGCGTCGCCTACCTGGGACACACCGCTGCTCTGCTCGGCGGTGGCGGTGCTGATCTCGCCCACGATCTCGGTGACCCGTCGGATCGCGCCGACCACCTCGCCCATCGTGTCGCCGGCCTGGTCGACCAGCGCGGTGCCGCGGCTGACCCGTTCGGCGCTGGCCGAGATGAGTTCCTTGATCTCGCGCGCGGCGTCGGCGCTGCGGTGCGCCAGGCTGCGCACCTCGGCGGCGACCACCGCAAAGCCGCGACCCTGTTCACCGGCGCGGGCGGCTTCGACCGCCGCATTGAGCGCCAGGATGTTGGTCTGGAAGGCGATCGAGTCGATCACCCCGATGATCTCGGCGATGCGTCGCGAGCTCTCCTCGATGCCGCGCATGGTGTCGACCACCTGGCCCACCACTTCGCCTCCGCGGGCGGCGATGCCCGAGGCGCCGTCCGCCAGCCGGCTCGCCTGTCCGGCATTGTCGGCGGTGCTGCGCACGGTCTGGCCGAGCTCCTCCATCGAGGCGGCGGTTTCCTCCAGCGCGGCGGCTTGCGCCTCGGTGCGTGAACTGAGGTCGGCGTTGCCCGCGGCGATCTCGGCACTGGCCAGCGCCACGCTCTCGGCGTTGCGGCGCACCGAGCCGACCACCTCGGCCAGATGCTGGCGCATCCCCGACAGCGCGCTCATCAGCTGACCGATCTCGTTGCTGCCGCGTACCGGCACCGGCACCTCCAGATTGCCGGCGGCGACTGCCCGGGCCACCGTCAGCGCCTCGGCCAGCGGGGCGGTGATGCTGCGGGCGAACAGCCAGCCCACCGCGATGCCGGCGGCCAGCATCGCTGCCAGCGCACCACCGATCAGCGCGATGCCGGCCGTCAGCCCCTGGACCCGCTCGTGCAGCAGCCCGCCCAGTTCGGGAAGGGCGGTCTGGTTGAACACGAACACCGCGTCGATCGCCTGGGTCATCGACTGATCGAAGGCGGTGGCCCGCCCCGGATCGGGCTTGCCGGCGGTTGCTTCGACGGTGGTCTTGAGGGCGTCGCTGACCCGGGCGGTGAGAACGCTCAGCGCCGGATCGAGGGTGGCTTTCAGCGCCGGATTCGCACGTCCCGATTTGGCCAGCGTGCGACTGAAGTCGTCCCGACTTTCGGCGGCGCGCTGCTGCGCGTGCTTCAGCTCGGCCAGCGCGTCCGCATCGGCGACGCCCCCGGACAGGATCTGGTTGCCCTGGGCGCGCAGGCGTCCCAGCTTCTCGGCCAGCTTGGGCGCCTCCAGCAACGTGGCCATCGCCAGGTAGTAGGAGTCGGCCTGGGGGTCGAGCATGATCCCCGAATCGTCGAGCAGCCGCTCGTTGAGCGCGGCCAGTGAACTCAGACTCTCGCTGTGCAGGCTGAAGCTGCTGGCGGCGTCGAGCTTGCCGTCGGTCAGCGATCCCGACAGGGCGCTCCAACGCTGGCGGTGCGCGGGCCAGTCTTTCCGCAGCGCCGCCCAGGCCGGATGGCTTTGCAGGTCGGCTTCGAAGGCGGTGAACGCGCCGCCCAGGTCGGTGGCGGCTCGGGTCAGGGCGCCGGTCTCGCTGTTCGCGCCGGTCAGCACCCGGTTGGCGGCTCGGCGGTGCTCCAGCGTGAGCCGGATGATTCGCTGCAGGTGGACAGCCGGGCCGATCCCGGCGTCTTCCAGACGGGCGACCGCCATCTCTTCCATCGATCGTGTCAGGTGCATCGCGGTCGGCACCGCCGTCATCACGACGGCGATGACGCCCAGGAGGAGGAATTTTCCTGGCAGGCTGATTCGATGCAGCAGTGACATGGCGGTTTCCGGTGGTGATGCGGGCTGTGCAGCGGCCGACTGTTCGGCCGCGGATGGCCAACGGGGAGGTAGTCCGATTGGACCGCATTCCCGGTTCCGGCAACCGGTGGGCAGGGCAGCAAAGGCCCGCCTTTTCCGACCCTCGCGCGAGCCCCCTGCGGCTGGCTTGACTCAGATCAAGCGCCGGCCGGCAGGCCGGCCGCAGCATCGATGTCTGTGCACAGCCGCCTGCCGCGGCAGGAGGCATGTTTTGTGACCGATCCCCGTTACATCCGCTGGTTCGCCGACCTCTCGATGAGCGATGTCGCCGTGGTGGGCGGCAAGACGGCGTCGTTGGGCGAGATGGTCGGCCGGTTGGCGCCGCGCTGGACGCCGCTGATGAGCGGATCGTCGGACCTGCGCGCCGCGCTGGCCGGTGGGCGGATCTGACCGTCATGACCAGCGCCATGAACGAGCTGCCGTCCCAGGAAGTCCAGATCGAATATCGGGCCCGCGAGGGCATGAACCCGGCCACCGCCATGAACCATCTGATGCAGCACACCTATGCGCTGGTCCTGGCCGGCGGGCGCGGCTCGCGCCTGCATCAGCTCACCGACTGGCGCGCCAAGCCCGCGGTGCCGTTTGCCGGCAAGTTCAAGATCATCGACTTTCCCCTGTCCAACTGCGTGAATTCGGGCATCCGGCGCATCGGTGTCCTCACCCAGTACAAGGCCCAGAGCCTGATCCGCCATGTCGAGCGCGGCTGGGGCTTCTTCGAGGCGAACCTGGGCGAGTTCATCGATGTGGTGCCGGCCCAGCAGCGGGTCGACGACCAGTGGTACAGCGGCACCGCCAATGCGGTCTTCCAGAACCTGGACATCCTGCGCGAGGCCAACCCCCAGTACGTGCTGATCCTGGCCGGCGATCACGTCTACAAGATGGACTACTACACCCTGGTGGCCGAGCACGTCGAGCGGCGCGCCGATGTCACCGTGGCCAGCATCGAGGTGCCGCTGGCCGATGCGGTCGGCTACGGCGTGATGCATGTCGATGCCGGCGGGCAGGTGACCGCGTTCGAGGAAAAGCCGGCGAACCCGTCGCCGATCCCCGGCGATGCCGGCCAGGCGCTGGCCAGCATGGGCATCTATGTGTTCAACGCCGCCTTCCTCTACGAGCAGCTGGCCCGCGACGCCGCCGATCCGTCGTCGACCCACGATTTCGGCCGCGATCTCCTGCCATATCTGGTGCGCCGCCATCGGGTGTGCGCGCACCGCTTCGCGCGCAGCTGCGTGAACATGGTGGGCGACCGTCCCTACTGGCGCGATGTCGGCACCATCGACGGCTACTGGGCGGCCAACATCGATCTCACCCGGGTGGTGCCCGAGTTGAACCTGTACGACGACCAGTGGCCGATCCTGAGCCTGCAGCGTCAGCTGCCGCCGGCCAAGTTCGTGTTCGACGAGGAGTCGCGCCGCGGGTCGGCAATCGACTCGCTAGTGTCCAGCGGGTGCATCGTCAGCGGCGCGAAGGTACGCCGCTCGATCCTGTTCTCGAAGGTGCGGGTGGGCGAGGGCAGCGAGATCGAGGACTCGGTGGTGCTGCCCAATGTGCGGATCGGGCGCCAGGTGGTCCTGCGCCGCGCGATCGTCGACAAGCACTGCGTGCTGCCCGACGGATTCCAGGCCGGCGTCGACCGGGCCGCCGACGAGAAGCGGTTTCACGTCAGTGAGTCCGGGGTCACGCTGATCACCCCGGACATGATCGGTCAGGGCTGGCACCTCGACAAGCGGATGGGCTGAGTGCCTGGATCGTGCCCGGGGCGGCGTTCGCCCGTCGGCCCTGCGGTCGTCAGTGCGATGCCGGCATCAGCCCGCGGTAGAGGTCGAGATACTGTGCGGCCGCGCCCGACCAGCTGAAATCGCGCGCCATCGCGCTGCGCATCATCGCCTGCCAGCGCTCGGGCTGGCGGTAGCGCGCGATCGCGCGCGCCAGCGCCGCCTCGAGCGCCGCCGGTGTGGCGGCATCGAACACGAAACCGGTGGCGCGCCCCTGCGCCAGCGCGCTGTCGGTGGCGTCATCGACCGTGTCGGCCAGCCCGCCGACCCGGCGCACCAGGGGCAGCGTGCCGTAGCGCAACCCGTAGAGCTGGGTGAGGCCGCAGGGCTCGAAGCGCGAGGGCAGCAGGATCAGGTCGGCGCCGGCGATCATCCGGTGGGCCATGACTTCGTCGTAGCCGATCTTCACCCCGACCTGGCCCGGGTGGGCGTAGGCCGCTGCGCTGAAGGCCGCCTCGAGCACCGGATCGCCGCTGCCCTGCAGCGCCAGCTGGGCGCCGCCGGCCAGCAACGCCGGCAGCGCCGAGAGCACCAGGTCGAGACCCTTCTGTGCCGACAGCCGGCTCACCACCCCGAACAGCGGCGCGTCGGGGTTCTCCGCCAGGCCGAGTTCGCGCTGCAGCGCCGCCTTGCAGACCGCCTTGCCGGCCAGCCGGTCGGGCTGGTAGAGCGCGGCGATGCCGGTGTCGCTGGCCGGATCCCAGACGCGGTAGTCGACACCATTCAGGATGCCGCTGACGTCGCCCGAGCGCCCCCGGATTACGCCGTCCAGTCCGCAGCCGAATTCATGGGTCGCCATTTCGGCAGCATAGGTCGGGCTGACGGTGGTGATCCGGTCGGCGTACTTCAGGCCCGCCTTCATGAACGACAGCTGGCCGTGGTATTCGAGTCCGTGCGATTGCAGAAAGCGCGCCGGCAGTCCCAGCTCACCGAAGTCGGCCTGGGCGAACAGGCCCTGGAAGGCCAGGTTGTGGACGGTGAACACCGAGCGCGCGGTGGTGCCGGGATGCGCCGCCATGTAGGCGCAGGCCATCGCGGCGTGCCAGTCGTGGGCGTGCACCACATCGGGCGTCCAGCTGGTGTCGAGCTCGCCGGCGGCCAGGTGCGCCGCCATCCAGCCGAGCAGCGCGAAGCGCTGCAGGTTGTCGCCCCACTCGCTGCCGTCGGCCGCCTGGTACGGTCCGCCGGGCCGCGCGAACAGATAGGGCGCCTCGATGAGGTAGGCGGGAACGCCGCTGCCGGGCAGGCGGCCGAGCCGCAGCGCGACCCGGCCCGCGCCGAACAGCGGGCCGGCCTCGAACACGGTTCGCGGGTGCAGCACCGCCTCGCGGATCGCGGGCAGCCCCGGCAGGATGACCCGGACATCGGCGCCGGCGCTGATCTGCGCCTGGGGCAGGGCGCCGACCACATCGGCCAGGCCACCGGTCTTGACGAGGGGAAAGATTTCGGCGGCGGCGTGCAGGATCTTCATCGGCAATCGGTCAGGTGGGGAGGCGGGCCAGCATCTCGCGGGTGACCAGCGTGATGCCCCGGGCGGTGCGGTAAAAGCGGCGCTCGTCGTCCTCGGTGCTCTCGCCGATGATCATCCCGTCGGGAATCCGGCAGCCCCGATCCACCACCACCCGGCTCAGGCGCGCGCCGCGGCCGACCTGCACATCGGGCAGCAGCACGCTCCAGTTCACGCTGGCGTAGGAGCGCACCCGCACGCTCGAGAACAGCACCGAGCGCTCGACATGACCCGACACGATGCACCCGCCCGAGACCAGCGTCTCGATCGCCATGCCGCGCCGTCCGTCCTGGTTGTGCACGAACTTGGCCGGCGGCAACTGCGGCTGGTAGGTCCAGATCGGCCAGCGGTTGTCGTACATGTTGAGCAGCGGATCGGTGGCGGTGAGGTCGATGTTGGCGTCCCAGTACGCGTCGATCGTGCCGACGTCGCGCCAGTAGGGTTCTTCGCCGTCGCGGGTGCCGACCGCGCTCAGGTCGAACCGGTGCGCGGCCGCCTGGCCGTGGCGCACTGCATTGGGGATGATGTCCTTGCCGAAGTCGTGGCTCGAGTCGGGATCGTCGACGTCGCGCGCGAGTTCGCGAAACAGGTAGCGGGCGTTGAAGATGTAGACGCCCATGCTGGCGAGCGCGCGATCGGGCTTGCCCGGCATGGCCGGCGGATCGGCCGGTTTCTCGATGAAGTCGGTGATCAGGCTGTTCTCGTCGACCGCCATCACGCCGAAGCCGGAGGCCTCGCTGCGCGGGACCTCGATGCAGGCCACGGTGCATTCGCGACCCTTGGCGACATGGTCGGCCAGCATCAGTGCGTAGTTCATCTTGTAGATGTGGTCACCGGCCAGGATGAGGATGTACTCGGCCCGGTAGCTGGAGAGGATGTCGTGGTTCTGGTACACCGCGTCGGCGGTGCCGCGATACCAGCTTTCCTCGTCGATGCGCTGCTGGGCCGGCATCAGGTCGACGAACTCGTTCATCTCGCTCTTGAGGAATGCCCAGCCGCGCTGCAGATGGCGCATCAGGCTGTGGCTCTTGTACTGGGTGAGCACGCCGATCCGGCGGATGCCCGAGTTCAGGCAGTTCGAGAGGGCAAAGTCGATGATGCGGAACTTGCCGCCGAAATACACTGCCGGCTTGGCGCGCCGGTCGGTCAGGTTCATCAGCCGGCTGCCGCGTCCGCCGGCCAGCACCAGCGCGACCGCGCGCTTGGGAAGGTCCAGACTGATGGCGAGTTCGTTCGGTGTCATGGAGGGTGTCCCCGGCTGAGGTCAGCGCAGTGTCGGTGACCCAAGCTTAACCCAGCGCGCCGGGGCCGGCAGACCGGCCGGTCCGGGCGGCTCCGATGTCCGGTGGAAGGCTGGCGAAGGGCTGTTTCGGTGCATCCGGTGATCCGGATCAAGCCGTGTGTCGGCACGAAAATTGCGTTCCACAGCACATTCCCGCATCGTGACGGGGAGGCGAAAAACGCGGGGCAATGCGTTCGATGAGCAAAGGATGGCGGTGACACAGCAAAGCATGAAATCGATGTCGTCCGACATCGACGAGCACCTTCTGAAGACCGTCGGGGTCGCGCCTGGCGAGGCGGCGCCCATCGACCTGATGCTGGCCACCGCCCAGGTGGCGCGCGAGCAGTTGTCGCGGCGCTGGGTCCGCACGCAGGCGCTCGAGCGCGCGGACAAGGCCCGGCGCGTCTACTACCTGTCGATGGAATTCCTGATCGGGCGCACGCTGGGCAATGCCTTGGCCGCGCTCGACCTCACCGCCGAGGCGGCGGCCGGTCTGGCCGGTCACGCCCGCCTGCTCGAGGAGGTGGCCGAACAGGAGCCCGACGCCGGTTTGGGCAATGGCGGTCTGGGGCGGCTGGCGGCCTGCTTTCTCGACTCGATGGCCACCCTGGGCCTGCCCTCGATGGGCTATGGCATCCGCTACGAGTACGGGATGTTCGCCCAGGAAATCCAGCGCGGCAGCCAGGTCGAGTATCCCGACCCCTGGCTGGCCAACGGCACGCCCTGGGAATTTCCGCGCGCCGCGCTGAGCTACCCGGTGCGTTTCGGTGGCTGGGTCGAGCATCACGGCGGTCGTCCGGTGTGGCGCCCGGCCGGCGAGGTCGCCGCCAAGGCCTACGACATGGTGGTGCCGGGTCACGGCACCGACAAGGTGAGCACGCTGCGCCTGTGGCGCGCGGTGGCGCCCGAGCACATCGACCTGCATGCCTTCAACACCGGCGACTATGCGCGCGCCGCCGGCGTCAAGAACGAGTACGAGAACATCTCTTGGGTGCTGTACCCCAACGACAGCACGCCGGCCGGGCGCGAGATGCGCCTGCGCCAGGAGTACTTCTTCGTGGCCGCCTCGGTGCAGGACATCCTGCACCGGCACCTGAGCGAACACGGCTCGCTCGCCAACCTGGCCGACCGGGTGGCGATCCACCTGAACGACACCCATCCGGCGATCGCGGTGGCCGAACTGATGCGCCTGCTGTGCGACGAGCACGCGATGCCCTGGGCCGATGCCTGGGCCCTGGCCGGGCGGGTGTTCTCGTACACCAACCACACCCTGATGCCCGAGGCGCTCGAGACCTGGCCGGTGGCGCTGATGCAGCATGTGCTGCCGCGCCACCTCGAGATCATCTTCCGCATCAACCAGGAGTTTCTCGACTTCGCCGCCCGCCAGCGACCGGGCGATCTCGGCTTCCTGTCGCGCCTGTCGCTGATCGATGAGGGCGGCGAGCGGCGCGTGCGCATGGCGCATCTGTCGATCGTCGGCAGCCATCAGGTCAACGGCGTGTCGGCGTTGCACTCCGACCTGCTGGTCAAGACCATCTTCGCCGACTTCGCCGCCCTGTGGCCGCTGCGCTTCACCAATGTCACCAACGGCGTGACGCCGCGCCGCTGGCTGGCCAACGCCAACCACGGACTGTCGGCGCTGCTCGACGACACCCTCGGGCCCGACTGGCGTCACGACCTGGACCGCCTGACCGGGCTGCGCGAGCACGCCCACGATCCGGTGCTGCGCCAGCGGTTCATCGCCGCCAAGCAGGCCAACAAGCGTCGGCTGGCGACCTACATCACCGCCAGCACCGGCATCGAGGTCGATCCGGCGAGCCTGTTCGATGTGCAGGTCAAGCGCATCCACGAGTACAAGCGCCAGCTGCTCAACCTGCTGCATGTGGTCACCCGCTACCAGGCGATCCTGTCGGATCCGTCGGCCGACTGGGTGCCGCGCACCGTGATCTTCGCCGGCAAGGCGGCCTCGTCGTACGCGACCGCCAAGTCGATCATCCGGCTGATCCACGACGTGGGCACGGTGATCAACCACGACCCGCGGGTGGGCGGGCGGCTGAAGGTGGTGTTCCTGCCGAACTACGGGGTGTCGGTGGCCGAGCGGATCATGCCGGGCGCCGACCTGTCGGAGCAGATCTCGACCGCCGGCACTGAGGCCTCGGGGACCGGCAACATGAAGCTCGCGCTCAATGGCGCGCTCACCATCGGCACCGATGACGGCGCCAACATCGAGATCCGCGAGCAGGTGGGCGACGACAACATCTTCATCTTCGGCCTGCGCACGCCCGAGGTGGTGGCGCTGCGCCAGGGCGGCTACCAGCCGATGCGGCTGTATGAGAGCAATCCGCGGCTGCGCACCGTGCTCGATGCGATCGCCGGCGGCGCGTTCTCGCCCGAGGAGCCGGGGCGCTATCGCGGGCTGGTCGATTCGCTGCTGTGGGGCGGCGACCACTACCTGCTGCTGGCCGATTACGAGTCCTACCTCGAGGCCCAGGCGCGGGTCGATCGGCTGTATCGCGATCCGGCGGCGTGGGCGGGGCGGGCGATCGCCAACGTCGCCGGCATGGGCGCATTCTCCTCGGACCGCACCATCCGCGAGTACGCGCAGCGCATCTGGCACCTCGAGCCGCGCCGGTGAACGGGTCCTGCCGCGGCCCGGGCCGAGTCCGCTGATGCTGTCCGACACCGACATCCAGGCGCTGTGCGACGCCGCGCACCCCGACCCGTTCGCGGTGCTGGGGCCGCGCACCGATGCCCAGGGCCGCGGCTGGCTGCGGGTCTTCCTGCCGGGCGCGGCCTCGGTCGAGGCGGTGCCGGGGGAGGCCCCGACGGGGCTGTCGCCGGCCGGCGCACCGATCCCGCTCACTTTGCGCCACCCTGCCGGGTTCTTCGAAGGGCCGCTGCCCGAGTCCGTCCGTGACCGCTATCGGCTGCGGGTGTGCTGGCACGAGGGCGGCGAGGCGCTGATCGAGGATCCCTACCGCTTCGGTCCGGTGATGAGCGAGCTCGACGCCTGGCTGCTGGCCGAAGGCACGCACCTGCGGCCCTTCGAGGTCCTGGGCGCGGCGCCCTGCGAGCGCGAGGCGGTCAGCGGCACGCGCTTCGCGGTCTGGGCGCCCAACGCCGCACGGGTCAGCGTGGTGGGCGAGTTCAATCACTGGGACGGGCGCCGTCATCCGATGCGCCTGCGCCGCGAGTGCGGCGTCTGGGAGATCTTCCTGCCGGGAGTGGCATCCGGCGCGCATTACAAGTACGAGATCCGCACGCACGACGGCGAATGCCTGCCCCAGAAGGCCGACCCCTATGCGCTGCGCGCCGAGTTGCGCCCGGCCACCGCCAGCGTGGTGGCCGAGCTGCCCGCGCCGATCGCCGCCTCGGATGAGCGGCGCCGGGCCAATGCGCTCGATGCGCCGCTCAGCATCTACGAGGTCCACCTGGGTTCCTGGCGCCGCCATGCCGATGGCCCGACGCCCTTTCTGGACTGGGATGAGCTCGCCGCGACGCTGGTGCCGTATGCCAGCGATCTCGGTTTCACCCACCTCGAGCTGCTGCCGATCAGCGAGCATCCGTTCGACGGTTCCTGGGGCTATCAGCCGATCGGCCTGTACGCGCCGACCGCGCGGTTCGGCGACCCGGCGGGTTTTCGGCGCTTCGTGGAAAGCTGCCACGCCCAGGGGCTGGGCGTCATCCTGGACTGGGTGCCCGCGCACTTCCCGTCCGATGCGCACGGCCTGGCGCGCTTCGACGGCAGCCACCTCTACGAGCACGCCGATCCGCGCGAGGGCTTCCACCAGGACTGGAACACGCTGATCTACAACTTCGGCCGCGCCGAGGTGCGCAACTTCCTGATCGGCAACGCGCTCTACTGGCTGGAGCGCTTCGGGGTCGACGGATTGCGGGTCGATGCGGTTGCCTCGATGCTGTATCGCGACTACAGCCGCGAGCCCGGCCAGTGGGTGCCCAACATCCACGGCGGACGCGAGAACCTGGAGGCGATCGGCTTCTTCCGGCGCCTGAATGAAGTGGTCGGCGCCGAGCGCCCCCAGGCGGTGACGCTGGCCGAGGAATCGACCGCGTTTGCCGGGGTGTCGCGGCCGACCTGGGGCGGGGGCCTGGGCTTTCACTACAAGTGGAACATGGGCTGGATGAACGACACGCTGAGCTACATCGCGCGCGACCCCATCCATCGCCGCTACCACCACCACGAGATGACCTTCGGGCTGCTCTACGCGTTCACCGAGAACTTCGTGCTGCCGATCTCGCACGACGAGGTGGTGCACGGCAAGGGCTCGCTGCTGGGCCGCATGCCGGGCGACCGCTGGCAGCGGCTGGCCAACCTGCGCGCCTATGCCGGATTCCTGTTCGGCCATCCCGGCAAGAAGCTGCTGTTCATGGGCTGCGAGTTCGCCCAGGAACGGGAATGGGATCACGACCGCGGTCTCGACTGGCACCTGCTCGAGGACCCGGCGCACGCCGGCGTGCAGCGCCTGGTGCGCGACCTGAACCGCCTGTACCGCGCCAGCGGCGCACTGCACCAGCGCGACTTCGATCCGGCGGGCTTTGAGTGGATCGACGCCGGTGACGAGGCCCATTCGGTGTTCAGCTTCATTCGCCGTGGGGTCGAGCCGGGCTCGCTGATGGTGGTGGTGTGCAACTTCACGCCCGCGGTGCACACCGGCTGGCGGATCGGGGTTCCCGAGCCGGGGGTCTATCGGGAGCGCTTGAACACCGACTCGGCGCACTACGGGGGCAGCAACGTCGGCACGGCCTTCGGCGAGCTGACCGCGCAGCCGCAGGGCAGCCACGGCCGCCCGTTCAGTCTCGAGATGAACCTGCCGCCGCTGGCGACCGTCTTCTTCGAGTGGTGCCGGTGAGCGTCGTGCCGGCTGATGTCGAACTGCAGGCCGGTCAGCCCTGGCCGCTGGGGGCCCACTGGGACGGGCACGGTGTGAACTTCGCGGTGTTCTCGGCGCACGCGCAGCGCATCGAGCTGTGCCTGTTCGATGCCGACGGCCAGCGCGAGCGGCGCCGCCTGGTGCTGCCCGGGCATCGCCATGAGGTCTTCCACGGCTATCTGCCCGGCGCCTCGCCCGGACTCGTCTACGGGCTGCGCGCGCACGGGCCGTGGCGGCCCGATCACGGCCATCGATTCAATCCGCACAAGCTGCTGCTCGACCCCTGGGCGCGCGAGATCGTCGGCCGCTTCGAATGGCGCGAGGAGCACGGCGGCGCCGATCCGGCGCATCCCGCGCAGGCCGACCCGCGCGACAACGCGGCCTGGGCCCTGAAGGCACGCGTCGTGCACGACGCGGTCGACTGGGGGGATGACCGCCACCCCTTTCACCGGCCCGGCGAGACGGTGCTCTACGAGCTGCAGGTGAAGGGCTTCACCCGCCTGCATCCGCTGATTCCGCCCGCCCTGCGCGGCACCTATGCCGGGCTCGCGCACCCGGCGGCGCTGGCCCATCTGCAGCGCCTGGGCGTCACCGCGGTCAGCCTGCTGCCGGTGCATCAGCACCTGGATGAGCAGCACCTGGTGCGGCGCGGGCTGGTCAATTACTGGGGCTACAACACGGTGGGCTTCTTCAGCCCCGAACCCTCGCTGGCGGCGCGCGCCGCCGACGGCGGGCGCGCGGTGCGCGACGAGTTCCGCGCGATGGTGCGCGCGCTGCACCGGGCCGGCATCGAAGTCATCCTGGACGTCGTCTTCAATCACACCGCCGAGACCGACGAGACCGGCCCGACGGTGAGCTGGCGCGGGCTGGACAACGCGTCCTGGTATCGCCTGAGCCACGAGCACCCCGATCGCTACATCAACGACACCGGCTGCGGCAACACGCTCGACCTGCGCCGCCCGCGGGTGCTGCAGTTCGTGATGGACAGCCTGCGCTACTGGGTGCGCGACATGCATGTCGATGGCTTTCGCTTCGACCTCGCACCGATCCTGGCGCGCGGCGACCATGGCTTCGAGCCGCACGGCGCCTTCTTCAAGGCGGTGGCGCAGGACCCGGTGCTGGCCGGGGTGAAGATGATCGCCGAGCCCTGGGACATCGGGCCGGGCGGCTATCAGCTGGGCAGTTTTCCGCCGGGCTGGTTCGAGTGGAACGATCGCTTTCGCGACTCGATGCGCCGCTGGTGGCTGCGCGGCCATGTCGCGCGCGGCGAATTCGCGCAGCGTCTGTGCGCGTCCTCGGACGTCTTTCACCAGCGCCATCGCCTGCCGTGCGATTCGGTCAACTACATCGTGTCCCACGACGGCTTCACCCTGCGCGATCTGGTGAGCTACACGCACCAGCGCAACGCCGCCAACGGCGAGGACAACCGCGACGGCCACGCCCACAACCTGAGCTGCCATTTCGGCGCCGAGGGCGAGACCGACAATGCCGACGTCCTGGCGCAGCGTGCCCGGGCCCAGCGCGCGCTGCTGGCCACGCTGATGCTGTCGCAGGGCACGCCGATGCTGGCGGCCGGCGCCGAACTCGGCCACACCCAGCAGGGCAACAACAACCCGTACTGCCAGGACAACCCGATCACCTGGATCGACTGGGCGCTGGCCGACGAGTCGCTGATCGCGTTCACCGCCCGTCTCGCGACCCTGCGTCGCGAGTGGCAGCCGCTGCGCAACCGCTGGTACGACGGATCCCGCCAGGGCGCCGGGCGCCGTGACCTGGCGTGGCTGACCCCCGAGGGCGGCGCGCTCGAGGGCGATGCCTGGGATCGCCCCGATGGGCGCTGTCTGGGGGTGCTGATGGGTGAGGCCCGTGGCGAGGCCCGCGGCCCGGCCCGGCCCGCGCTGCTGATGCTGGTCAATGGCGAGGCCGAGGACCGGCTGTTCAATCTGCCCTCGGGCCATTGGCGCCCACTGCTCGACAGCACCCGGGCCGACGGCGGCCCCGCCACCGAGCGGGCGGCAACCGCGTCGCTGCTGCTGCCGGGCCAGTGCGTGATGCTGCTGTGCGAGGCGCCGGTGGCGGTCCGCATCGCCGAACCGACCGATCCCCGTCCCCTGGAGCCGGCATGAGATTTCCGCGCGCCAGTGGCGTCCTGCTGCACCCGACCTCGCTGCCCGGCCCGCACGGCAGCGGCGACCTGGGCGATGGCGCCTATCACTTCATCGACTGGCTGGTGGGCGCGGGCCAGCGCCTGTGGCAGATCCTGCCGCTGGGCGGCATCGGCGCGGGCCATTCGCCCTACATGAGCAGCTCGGCGTTTGCCGGCAACCTGCTGCTGATCGATCTCATCGAACTGGGGCGCCGCGGCTGGCTCACCCCGGACGACTTGCGCCCCGATCCGGCCTTTCTCGATGCACGCGTGCGCTTCGAGGCGGTGATCCCGTGGCGCATGGAACGGCTGGCGCGCGCGGCGGCCCGCTTCGCCACCGAGGGGCGGGTCGACGAGCGCGAGCGGTTCGCGGCGTTCTGCGAGCAGCATGCCGACTGGCTGGACGACTATGCGCTGTTCATGGCGCTGGCCGACGAGCACCACCAGCAGGCCTGGTGCGAGTGGCCGGCGCCGCTGGCGGCGCGGGATCCGGTCGCGCTGGCGCAGGCCCGCGAGCGTCTGGCGCCGCGCATCGCGTTCTGGCGCTTCGGCCAGTGGTGCTTCTTTCGGCAGTGGCACGCGCTGCGCGCCTATGCCAACGAGCGCGGGGTGAAGATCATCGGCGATGCGCCGATCTTCGTGGCCTGGCAGAGCGCCGATGTCTGGTCGCATCAGGACCTGTTCGAGCTCGACGCGCATGGCCGACCGTTGGCGGTGGCCGGCGTGCCGCCCGACTTCTTCAGCGAGACCGGCCAGCGCTGGGGCAATCCGCTGTATCGCTGGGCCGCCCATGCCCGGCAGGGCTACGCCTGGTGGGTGGAGCGGGTGCGCCGCACCTTCGAGCTGGTGGACATCGTGCGCATCGACCATTTCCGCGGCTTCGCCGCCTGCTGGCGCATCCCGGCCAGCGAGCCGACCGCGATCAACGGCGAGTGGGTGGCGGGCCCCGGTGCCGCGCTGTTCGACGCGGTTGCGCAGGCGCTGGGACCGCTGCCGATCATTGCCGAGGACCTGGGCATCATCACCCCCGATGTCGTCAGCCTGCGCCGCCGCTTCGACTTTCCGGGGATGCGGGTGCTGCACTTCGCCTGGGGCGGCGACAGCGGCAACACCTTCCTGCCGCACAACCACGAGGCCGACGCGGTGGTCTACGCCGGCACCCACGACAACGACACCACGGTGGGCTGGTGGGCCGGCGCCAGCCAGGCCGAGCGCCATCACCTGCGCGAGTACCTGCCGGGCGCCGGGCACGAGATCCACTGGGACCTGATTCGCGCCGCCTGCGCCAGTGTGGCCGACACCGCGGTCCATCCGATGCAGGATGTGCTCGGCCTGGACAGCGCGCACCGGATGAACTTCCCCGGTCTGGCCGAGGGCTGCTGGGAGTGGCGTTTCAGCTGGGAGCAGGTTGCGCCCTGGCACGCGCAGCGGCTGGCGGCCCTGTGCCGCCTGTATCGCCGCGACGGCACGCTGCTGCAGGGCTGAGCCGGCGGGGCAGGGCGGGGCAGGGCGGGGCAGGGCAGGGCAGGGCAGGGCAGGGCAGGGCAGGGCAGGGCAGGGCAGGGCAGGGCAGGGCAGGGCAGGGCAGGGCGCGCCGGGCTGGACGTTCAGCGCGACACAGCGCCGGGCACCCGGCGATTGCGCCTGCGTTAGCGCCGGCTCAATGGCGCGGCGCGGCTGGCGGGTTGCAATGGACGCGTCCCTGCAGCCAACCCCAGCGAGTCGTGCCGATGAATGCCCCTGGTACAGCCAGGCAGCTTGCTGCCGGCCTCCTGCGCAGCGCGCCGCTGCTCAGCATCGTGGTGCCGACCTTCAATGAGCGCGACAACATCGCGCCGCTGGTCGACCGGCTGCACGACAGTCTGCGCGGTCTGGACTGGGAGGTGGTGTTCGTCGACGACGACTCGCCCGACGGCACCGCCGAGGCGGTGCGCGAGATCGCGGCCGTCGACACGCGCGTGCGCTGCCTTCAGCGGATCGGCCGCCGCGGCCTGTCGTCGGCCTGCATCGAAGGCATGCTCTCGAGCAGCGCGCCTTATCTGGCGGTGATGGACGGCGATCTGCAGCACGATGAGCGCCTGCTGCCGGCCATGTTGCTCGCGCTGCAGGGCGAGCCGCTCGATGTGGTGGTGGGCAGCCGCTATGTCGAGGGCGGCGGACTGGGCACTTTCGGGGCGCACCGGATCGCGATCAGCCGGCTCGCCACCCGGGTCAGTCACCTGGTGGTGCCGGCCACGCTGCGCGACCCGATGAGCGGGTTCTTCGCGATCCGGCGCGATGCCTTCATGGGCTGCGTGCGGCAGCTGTCGGCGATGGGCTTCAAGATCCTGGTCGACCTGTTCGCCTCGAGCCCGCGGCCGCTGCGTTTTCGGGAGCTGCCCTTCACCTTTCGTGAGCGCATCGCCGGCCAGAGCAAGCTCGACACGCAGGTCGCCTGGGACTACGGCATGCTGCTGCTCGACAAGCTGGTCGGCCATGTCGTGCCGGTGCGATTCATCGCGTTCTCGCTGATCGGCTCGCTGGGCGTGCTGGTGCATCTGGTGGTGCTGGGTCTGCTGTTCAGGGCGCTGGGGGCCGACTTCGTCGCCAGCCAGCTGTCGGCCACCCTGGTGGCGATGGTGTTCAACTTTGCGCTGAACAACCGCATCACCTATCGCGACCGCCAGCTGCACGGCCTGCGCTGGGTGCGCGGGCTCGCCTCGTTCATGGCCGCCTGCAGCGTGGGCGCGCTGGCCAACGTGGGTATGGCGGCCTGGCTCTACCAGCACGAGCAGGGCTGGCTGCTGGCGGCGCTGGCCGGCATCCTGGTGGGCGCCGTGTGGAACTACGCGATCACCGCCGTCTACACCTGGGGCCGTGCGCGTCCTTAGCCGCTGATGCGTCGACCGATTACCGTTGCGCCTGCGGCCCGCGCCGCCCGGGGGCTGAGTGATCTCAGCACCCACCGGCTCACCCGGCTGGTGCTGGTGGCCGCCTTTGCGCTGTCGGCGCTGGCGCTGGCGCTGCTCGCGCAACTGGAAGCGGGCCGCTACACCGGGCTCGCGCTGCAGGTCGATGAACGCTATTTCTCGGTCTGCGCGGTGCGCGGCAATGTCCTCGGCGAGTTTCCGCTCGCCGGGTGCCACGACAACAAGGCGCCGCTGATCTTTCTGGTCCACCAGATCGCCAACCTGGGCGGTGACCCCTATGCGCCTGACCGGGTGAAATTCATCGGTTTTGCCACCGCAGTCCTGGCGCTGGGGCTGGCCGCCCGGCTGGCCTGGCGCCACGGCGGCCCGGCGGGCGCCCTGATCGCAGCGACGCTCGGGCTGGCGATCTTCACCCGCGACAGCAGCCTGCTGGCGCTCAAGACCGAGACGCTGGGCATGGTGTTCGTGCTGGGCGGTCTGCTCGCGCTGGTGCCCGCAGGCGCGGCACGCCAGCGCTGGTTCCTGCCCTGCCTGTTCTCGGGGCTGCTGCTCGGCCTGGCCTTCGTCACCAAGCAGACCTATGCGCTGGTCGCGCTGGGGCTCGCGGCGTGGCTGGCCTTCGGCGGCCGCGCCGACGGCGCGCGGTTCGGCCGTGTCGCGCTGTTTCTCGCCGGTTGCGCGCTGCCCTTTCTCGCCTTCCTGGCGGTGTTCCTTGCGCGCGGGCAAGCGGGCGATTTCCTGGCCAGCTTCTTCCTCTATCCGTCGATCTACGGCAACCCCGGCGAGGCGGGCTGGCCGTCGCTGATCGCCTGGCGCCTGGGCGCCATCGCGCAGGCGTTCTCGCGGGTCGAGCTGCTGTCGCTCTTCATGCTGGTGTCGCTGGCGATGCTGCTGGGAGTGCCCCGGCGACCCGTGCGAATGGCGATGCCGGCGCAGGCGGCGCTGTTCGCCCCGCTGCTGATCGTGGCCGCCACCCTGCTGGCGCCGCTGCTGCTGTCGCCGGTCTTCTTCGTCTATCACGGTGTGCCGCCCTGGCTGGCGATGGCGACGCTGTCGGGGGCGGTGATGGGCGGGCTGTGGGATCGCGCGCTCGGGCCGAATCCGTCCAAGCAGTGGATCGTCGCACTGGCGCTGGTCGGTTCAGCGACGCTGCAGCTCGGGACGAGCTGGCACAGCAATGGCGGGCGCGGCCGGGGCGAATCGAGCGTGGTGGCGCAACGGGTGGCGGATCGCGCGGTCCATTACGCCTATGTCCTGGGCGACTGGCCCGATTTCTACATCGAGGGCCGGCGCGTCGCCGCCTCGTTCGTGCAGTTTCCGTGGGCCTTCTCCGGGATTGCCGGCGCCTGGCATTTCCGCCGCCCGCCGCCCGGTTCCTGGAAGGGCCAACTGCTGGCCACCGCACAGGCCCGCGCCGAGCAGCAGCTGCTGGCTGACTTTCGCCTCACCCCGCCGCGCGAGATCCTGGTGATGCCGGCCTACGCGTCGCTCCTGGCCTTGCCGGCCGGATCGGCGGGCAGCGGGCTGCGCGACTACCTCGCCAGCCGTTGCGCGACGATGGCCGAGGACGCGCCGGCGCGCCGGCGTGGCGCGCTGGCCTTCACCTGTGACGTCGGCGCCGGTTGACGGCGACTGCGCGTCACGCGTGCGGCCACCGGTCGTTCACTGTGCGCCGCGGCGCGAGCGCCGGATTGAGCGTCGTCAGTGCCGCCGGAATCGGTCCCTGGCGGGGGGCCGCGCGATTGACAAGCCGGGTCGGCGCGCCTAGCGTCGCGCTGCATTCTCCGAGGGCCCACGCATGGAAATCACGCCGTTGCACGATGAGTTCGCCGCACAGGTCAGCGGCTGTTCGCTGCTCGATGTGGTCTGCGACGCGGCGGCGTATCGCCAGGTGCGCGAGGCCTTCGAGACGCACTCGGTGCTGGTCTTTCGCGACCAGTCGATCACCGACGAGGTCCAGGCGCTGTTCTCGCGCGCCTTCGGTCCGCTGGAGCTCACCAAAGTCGGTTCGGTCGGGGCGGGCACCGTCTATGCCCACATCACCAACATCGGCCCCGACGGCCAGACGGTGGCGCCCGACGACCGCCTGGCCAAGGTGGTGGCCGCCAACCAGCTCTGGCACACCGACAGTTCGTTCAAGCGGCTGCCTGCGCTGGCCTCGATGCTGGGCGCGCGCATCATGCCGGCCAGCGGGGGCGAGACGCAGTTCGTGTCGACGCGCGCCGCGTGGCGGCGGCTGAGCGATGCCGACCGGCTCGCGCTCGGCGATCTGGTCGTCGAACACAGCTATGCCTATTCCCGCGAGCGCATCGACACCACCATCCTGACCGCGGCCGAGCGCGAGCAGTTGCCTGCGGTGCGCCGGCGCCTCACCTGGCTCAACCCGGTCAACGGCGAGCGCTCGCTCTACCTCGCCTCGCACGCCGGCGCGGTCCCGAGCCTGCCGCGGGAGCAGGCCCGCGCGCTGCTGGCCGGGCTGACCGATCACGCGACCGTTCCGACCAGCGTCTACCGCCACTTCTGGCGGCAGGGCGACGCAGTGCTCTGGGACAACCGGGCCACGATGCACCGTGGCATCCCGTGGCCGATCGTCGAGCCGCGCCATTCGATCCGCACGACCATCTCGGCCACTGCCGCCGACGGTCTGGCCAGCGTGCTGGCCGATTAACCGCTGGCGCGCCAGCCTTTCAGAGGAATCCCCGACATGATCCGATCCCTTTTCCGGCTGCTGTCCGCCCGCCTGCGCCGGCGGCTGCCGGCCGCGCTGTTGCTGGCAGTCCCGGCGTTCTTCCTGATGGTCGGCGGTGCATCCGCCCAGGACTATCCGGTGCGCCCGATCAAGCTGGTGGTGCCCTACCCGCCGGGCGGCTCGTCGGACTTCGTCGCGCGGATGATCGCCCAGAAGATGTCGGCCACCTTCAAGGAAAGCGTGGTGGTCGAGAACCGGCCGGGGGCCTCGGCGATGATCGGGTCGGAGTTCGTGGCCCGCAGCAAGGCCGACGGCTACACGCTGCTGTTCACCGGCGGCGGCCCGCACGCCATCAACGTGAGCCTGTTCCCGCGGATTCCCTACGACCCGCTGAAGGACTTCGATTCGATCGGCCTGGCGATGGTGATCTCGCTGCTGATGACGGCGCCGGCCAACGCGCCCTATGCCAACGCGCAGGAGTTCATCGCCTGGGCGCAGCGCAATCGCGGCAAGGTCAACTACTGCTCGATCGGCTCGGGGTCGCCCTCGCACCTGGCCGCAGAAATGTTCGCCAGCGCGGCGGGCATCGAGATGACCCACCTGCCCTACAAGGGCAGCGCCCCGGCGATCGTCGACACGATCGGCGGCGTGTGCCATGTGATGTTCGACAGCGCGCTGTCGTCGGGCCCGCACGTCAAGAGCGGCAAGCTGCGCGCGCTGGGCATCGCCTCGCGCACCCGCCTGAGCGCCTGGCCGGACGTGCCGACCATCGCCGAGTCGGGGCTGCCCGGCTACGAGGCGGCCACCTGGGGCTGCGTGCTCGCCCCGGCCGGCACGCCCCGGGCGATCGTGAACCGGCTCAACCAGGAACTCAACCAACTGCTGGCGCTGCCCGATGTGCGGGCTGCACTCGAAAAGCAGGGCGCCAACCCCGGCGGTGGCACCCCCCAGGACCTGACCGCGTTCACCGAGGCCGAGATCCGCAAGTGGGGCAAGGTCATCCGCGACGGCAACATCAAGCCCGACTGAGGGGGGGCGATGGGCGCGCACCCGCGTCGGGCAGGGGGCTGGCGGTAGGTCAACAACCGACGATCGAGCAGCCTGGAGACACGAGCTGCGGGGATCGGCTGCGTCTGGGGTTTGAGGGAGGGGTCAAAATGGATGTGGCACCCCTTCGGCCACGTAAACAGGATCGAAACTAACGGCCCGATTGCAGATCTGCTTCGCGTATGTGGAAAAATTACAGTGCCCGGAAAACCTGCCTTGGCATGGCACTGATGTTTACGGTTTCGTCACCCGCGTTTCCGAGCGATCAGAGTTTGTAATTTCGCAGGCAATTTTGTCATTGTTGACAAAATCAATCCCAAAGTATTGATATTCCATGCAGACGACCGCCTGCGCGGCGCGCACTTGGGTCGTCGGATTCGGGCACTGGTGGAACGTCGAGTATTACCACAATGGCATCCCGTATGTGAGTCCGGCGCAGCGCCATGAGGGCAAAGATCAGGACATTTTGGCAGCACCCTGCGCGCTGTACACCCAAGCCCGCGCGCTCAAACCGGCTCCCTGGTCAGGCAAAACAAGCAACTGGTCGCCAACTGGCGCGGTAACTCTCAACCCCGGGCGTGATAGCGTCGTCCGATCACATTTGAACCACAAACCCATTCAGCAGTTGGCTGCATGAATCAGGCGACAACTGCCTTGACGCGTGCCGAACTCTCGACCTTTACCTTGGCAAGGTATCGCTCGACCAGCTGAGTTATTCCCGCATATGTGCCAAAGAAAAACCCACCACGGAGATGGGTTGATCAAACGGGTGGCTGGGGCGGAATCGAACCACCCCGTCTCAGACTGTCATCATTGTGCGGTCGGTGACCAATGTGTTTGCTCATGCCAATGCGATCACCGCCCTTGCGCATTCAATGGCATCTGGCTGACGGTCTGGCCGTAAATGTCGCCGTCTTGTGTTTGCACAAACTCTGCCCAGATGAGTCCGCTGTGCAACTCAAAAAGAACCTCACCAAACGGTTGTTTTCAGTTTTAGCGGCACCCCACGGGTGGCTGTCTTTGTTGCGTCACAAATTGACGCTATTGTGAAATTCTTTGTTTTCTCAGGAATTTCAAATATGTCTTATAAAAAATATGCCGTCCAATGGAGCGCCGTGTCGGGTGCGACCATGCTGGCGTTGACCTTAACGGCCTGCGGCGGAGAAAGCAGTACAGCGGATGCTTGCGCGAACTCAGCCTGCGTCACCAACTTCTCTGATGCTGTCTATCAAAATGGTTTGACGCTGGCCGGGGGAGCAGTGGATTTGTCCACCGGCACCGAGACCGAGCGCCGCCTGGGGTATTTCTCTGACATCTATTACGACCCCTCGCGCAGGCAGTGGTGGGGCTTGTCAGACCGCGGCCCTGGCGGTGGCGTGCTGCAATATGACACCCGAGTTCAACGGTTTGAAGTGGACATCAGCCCCACCGGCGCAATCAGCAATTTCCGTGTGGTGCAGACGGTCAAGTTTATGCGCGGAACGCAGCCCTTCAATGGCTTTGCCCCCAACCCAACCAATGCACTGGGCAACGCCTTTGACCCTGAAGGCATTGTCATCAACCCCAAAACCGGCAACCTGTTGGTGTCTGACGAGTACGGTCCTTCGCTGTATGAGTTTGACCGCACAGGCCAGTTCATCCGCGCATTCACCACACCGGCGGGGCTGATTCCGCGCAATGCCACCACCAGCGTGGCGAATTTCGCCGCCGACACCGGCAACACCGCTGGCAAGCGCACCAACCGGGGCTTCGAGGGATTGGCCATCAGTGCGGACGGGGCATTTGCTTATGCCATGCTGCAAAGCGCCATGTTGAACGAAGGCGGCGGTGCCGGCATCTACAACCGAATCGTCAAGTTTGACGTGGCCACGGGTGCTGCCGTGGCCCAATACGCCTACGCGATGGACCGAGCCGATCAGGGCCAAGGCATTTCAGCGCTGGTGGCGTTGGGCCAAGATAAATTTTTGGTACTGGAACGCAATAATCGTGGCATTGGCGCAGGGGCCGCGCTGGCCACGGCCGACAAAGTGGTTTACCAGATTGACTTGGCCGGTGCAGTGGACGTCACCAACGTATCCTTGCCTGCCACCGGTGCATTTGCCGGCGCAGTCAAGAAGGGGGCCAAGGTGATGGACTTGGCCGCCAATACCCTGAGTGCGCTAGGCAACAAGTCGCCAGAGAAATGGGAAGGGTTGGCTATTGGCCCCCTGCTGGCCAACGGAAACTATGTGGTGCTGGCGGGTACGGACAACGACTACAGCGTGACACAAAATGCCACCGGTACCCAGTTTGATGTGCACTTCCGGTTCACGGATGCTGACCCGTTCGCCACGTCCATCCAATGCCCCATTGGTAGCACCAGTGGATGCTTTTTCACTGCCGGAAATGCACCCGCCACCCTGACCAGTGCCTATGGTTTGGTCCCTGGCGTGTTGGTGGCCTTCACAGCCAAGATAACGGCCTATGTATCGCCTTGAGCAGCATGACACCGGCCGTGCCCGCGCCATGATCAGGGCAACAAGGACCGTCACACAAAGCTAGAACGAGCATTTGAAATGTTGCTTGTTTCGGCGTTTTGATCAGTCCATCGGGGTGATGACGGTCCAAAGCCGATCGGCCTGGCGTCGTGTCTTGGCACCGGCGCGGACGGCCTGCTGCCTCTGCTGGCGGCGGCGCTGGGCCTGTCTCTGGCGGTCGCGCAGTCGGCCTTTGCTTTCAGCCTGATCAAGTACGCGGGCGCCGCCTCCCGGCCGCGTCGGCAGATGTAGATCCCAGGCAGTAGGCGCTCGGAGATAGGCATGCTGGGCGATTGAGGCGGGTTGCGCGGTTTGTGGGGTTTGAGGGAGGGGTCAAAGCGGCCCAGGTATCAGGATTGACCCGCAGAGAACCTGCATGAAAGACGCGTCCTGGCGGAAACATCGCCGTTTTGTACGTCGCAGCCAACTGTCCAGCGTCAATCAGGATGAGAAGAGCGCGTCAATCAGGATGAGAATTTCAGCGCGGGCGGGAGGCTGGCGGGCGTAGCCCGACAGGGTCCCGCCCGCGCTGGCGAGGAGGTTGTCCGTAGGGGCAGCTTCGTCGGTGATCGCGGTGGATCAGGTACGAAGGGGTTTCTCGTTTTTGCGAGGCCTGGCCGTGCCTGGACATCACATCCACGATCATCAGATGAGGTTGTTTATGAAGCTCAAGCTCTCCAAGACGCTGTCAGCGGCGGCTGCACAGGCTGGAATCAGCGTCGCCACGGCCTACCGCTTCGGGCATGACCCGCGAATGCCGTCCGACAAGCAGGTGCCTCGCGAGCGCCGACGCGCCGATCCTCTGGCCGATATCTTCGAGTCCGAAGTCGTCCCGCTGCTCCAGGCCGCTCCCGGTATCCGGCCGGTGGCCATCTTCGACGAGTTGAGGCGGCGTCATGCCGACCTGGACCCCGGTGTTCGCCGCACCCTGGAGCGCCGCGTGCGCGCTTGGCGAGCGCAACATGGGCAGGAACGCGACGTCATGTTCCGCCAGGTGCATGAAGCTGGGCGCATGGGGCTGTCGGACTTCACCGAGATGGGCGACTTGGCGGTCTGTGTGGGCGGCTTGCCGCTGGACCACCGGCTGTACCACTTCCGCTTGGTGTGTTCGGGCTTCGAGCACGCCCACGTCATCCTGGGCGGCGAGAGCTACGTGGCGTTGGCCGAGGGGCTGCAGAACGCGCTCTGGGCGCTGGGTGGCGCCCCGCGCGAGCACCGCAGCGACAGCCTGTCGGCGGCGTTCCGTAATCTCGACGCCGATGCCCGCGACGATCTGACCAAGCGCTACGACGCGTTGTGCGCGCACTACCGGATGGAGCCCACCCGCAACAACCGCGGCGTGGCCCACGAGAACGGCTCCAT
>CAIZNI010000022.1 GCA_903934295.1 uncultured beta proteobacterium | reverse complement strand
CCACCGGCTCGCGCCCGGGCGCGCCGCGCGACGGTGCCCGCCTGGCGCTGATCGACACGCTGCGCGCCGCGGCGCCCTGGCAGGCGCTGCGCAGGCGCGAGATCGCGCCCGGCGCCCGCCGACCGCTCATCGAGGTGCGGGCCGCCGACTTCCGGGTGTTGCGGCTTCAGGAGCGCAGCGAAACCACCACCATTTTCGCGGTCGACGCGTCGGGTTCCGCCGCCCTGCACCGGCTCGCCGAGGCGAAAGGCGCGGTCGAACGGCTGCTGGCCGACTGCTATGTGCGGCGTGACCGGGTGGCGGTGCTGGCGTTTCGGGGTCGTCAGGCCGAACTGCTGCTGCCGCCGACCCGCTCGCTGGCGCGCGCCCGGCGCAGCCTCGCCGGTCTGCCCGGCGGCGGCGGCACGCCACTGGCCAGCGCCATCGACGCCGCGGCCGCCCTGGCCCAGGCGACCCGGCGCCGCGGCGGCACCCCGGTCATCGTGCTGCTGACCGACGCCCGCGCCAATGTCGGTCTGGACGGCGCCGGCGGGCGTGCCCATGCCGAGGCCGATGCCCGGCAGGCGGCGCACCGCCTGCGCGCCGATGGCTTCACCGCGCTGCTCATCGACACCTCGGCCCAGCCGCATCCGCTGGCCCGTCAGCTCGCGCTGGAGATGGGCGCGGCCTATCTGGCGCTGCCGCATGCCGACGCAACCGCGGTGTCGCGCTCGGTGCAGGTCGCCACCCGCAGCGCCGCAGCGCGCGGGCCGGGCAATGCCCGCTGAGCCGGCGAACGCCACCCCGACAAGGTCCGGCGCCGGCCGGCTGGACTGGGCAGCCGAAGCGCCCGACTGGCCCAACGCCGACGCCAGCCGCTTCGTCGAGGCCGGTGGGCTGCGCTGGCATCTCCAGCAATTCGGGTCGACGTCTGCCAGCGCGCCCGTCGTGCTGATGCTGCATGGGACCGGAGCGGCCACTCACTCCTGGCGGGTGCTGGCGCCCCTGCTCGGCCGCCATTTCTCGGTGCTGGCGCCGGATTTACCCGGTCATGGGTTCACCGCGATGCCCCCGGAAAACCAGCTGTCGCTCCCCGGCATGGCCCGTGCGGTCGCCGCCCTGGTGCGTTCCCTGGCGGTCGAGCCGGCACTGGTGGTGGGCCATTCGGCCGGCGCCGCGATCGCGATCCGGATGGCGATCGAAGGCTGGTGCGTGCCGCGCGCGCTGATTGCCCTGAACGGTGCCTGTCTGCCCCTGGGGGGTCTGGCGGGCCGGTGGTTTTCCCCGGCCGCGCGCCTGCTGGCCGGCAGCGGCGTGGCCGCCCACCTGTTTGCCCGGCTGGCCGCCGACCCGGCGGTGGCCGGGCGGTTGCTGCGCGGCACCGGGTCGTCGATCGATCCGGTCGGTCAGCGTTGCTACGCCCGCCTGATCGCCAATCCGGGTCATGTCGCCGGCGCGCTGGCGATGATGGCGAACTGGGATCTGCGGGCGCTGGAGCGCGATCTTCCGGCCCTGAAGGCGGACCTGCTGCTGATCGTGGGCGAGCGCGACCGCACCGTGCCCCCGGCGCAGGCGCCGGCGGTGCGTCGGCGGGTGCCCCACGCCACCATCGAGACCCTGCCGGGCCTGGGTCACCTGGCGCACGAGGAGCGACCTGACCGGGTGGCCGAGCTGATCCTGGCGCTTGCCCGGCGTCATCGGCTCATCGTGGGCGCCTGACGCCCGCCGCGCGGCAATCGGTCTGCATCACCGTTCCTGGCCCCATTCGCGGGGACGTCTGTCCTGGTTCATGGTCGTTTCGGTTGACGCCCGCGCGCTAAGTGTCTATTGTGATTTACAGTCAAACTGACAATCACGATTGACACTCCGGGCCGATGGGCGTCCGGCAGGGGGAGCACCATGGACACCTTGACCCGAATCGAGCAGGCGCTGGATGCCGCGATTTCAGCGCATGAAGTCGCCGGCGGGCCGCCTCGGCTCACCGCGGCGATTCGCCATGCGGTGTTCCCTGGCGGGGCGCGGATCCGTCCCCAGCTCACCCTCGCGGTGGCGATGGCCTGCGGTGACGACGACCCGGCGCTGGCCGATGCGGCGGCGGTCGCCCTCGAACTGCTGCACTGCGCGTCGCTGGTTCATGACGATCTGCCCTGCTTCGACGACGCCGCCACCCGGCGCGGTCGCCCCTCGATACAGGCCGCGTTCGGGCAGCCGCTGGCGGTGCTGGCGGGCGACGCCCTGATCGTCCTGGCTTTCCAGGCGCTGGCCGCCGGGGCCGGTCGGCGACCGGAGCGCCTGGCGTCGCTGGTGGGAATCGTCGCGGCGGGCACCGGCATGCCGTTCGGCATCGTCGCCGGACAGGCCTGGGAATGCGAACCGCGGGTCGTCTTGTCGGACTACCAGCGGGCCAAGACCGGCGCGCTCTTCGCCGCCGCCACCGAGGCCGGTGCGCAGGCCGCCGGCGGCGACGGCAAGCGCTGGCGCGCCCTGGGCGATCGCCTGGGCGAGGCCTATCAGGTGGCCGACGACATCCGCGATGTGCTGTCCGACCCGGCGATGCTGGGCAAGCCGGTCGGCCAGGACGCCTCGCTGGGCCGTCCGAGCGCGGCGAATCAGCTGGGTCTCGACGGTGCGATCCGCCACTTCGAGAGCCTGGTGGCCGGGGCGATCGAGGCGATTCCCGAGTGTGCCGGCGCCTCGCGCCTGCGCGCGCTGGTGCGCATGGAGTCCGAGCGGCTGGTGCCCAAGGCCTGGTGCGACGACGTGGCCCGTCGAGTGGTGGCCTGAGCCTGCGACCGTGCCTGTTCTCGATGCCGCCGGACCGCCGGCTTCCCGGCCGTCCGCACCCGATCCCCATCCGGTGAAGCCGAGCCTGCGTGATCGCTGGCGCGCCTGGCGCGACCGGCTGCTGATCGACCCGCGCTTTCACCGCTGGGCCGCGGCCTTCCTGCCCACTCGCCCGATTGCCCGGCACGAGTCGCGCGCCCTGTTCGACATCGTGGCGGGTTTTGCCTACACCCAGGTGCTGTTCGCCTGCGTGCGCCTGAAGCTGTTCGAGCTGCTGGCCCGCGAAGGCCCTCAGACCGCGGCCGCACTGGCGCGTCGCCTGTCGCTGCCCGAGGACGCTGCCGAGCGCCTGCTCGCGGCGGCGGCATCGCTGCGCCTGGTGGATGTGCGCGGTGGCGGGCGCTGGGGCCTGGGTCCGCTGGGCGCGCCGATCGTGGCGCAGCCGGCGATCGCCGCCATGGTCGAGCACCATGCCGCGCTCTACCACGACCTTGCCGACCCGGTCGCGCTGCTGCGCGGCGAACGCGGCGGCACCGCGCTGGCCGGTTACTGGCCCTATGCCGACACCGCGCCCGGCGCCACGCCCGAGGCCCTGGGCGCCGATCGGGTCGCCGAGTATTCGGCGCTGATGTCGGCCTCCCAGCCGCTGGTTTCCGAGCAGGTTCTCGAGGCCTACCCGTTGCACCGCCACCGCTGCATCCTCGATGTGGGCGGCGGCGAAGGCACCTTCCTGTCGGCGGTCGCGCGCCGCGCCCCGGGCCCGCGCCTGATGCTGTTCGACCTGCCGGCGGTCGCCGAGCGGGCCCGCCTGCGCTTCGCCGAGCAGGGGCTGACCGGGCGCGCCGAGGCCTTCGGCGGCAGCTTCTTCACCGATCCGCTGCCCGCGGGCGCCGACCTCATCACACTGGTTCGGGTGCTCTTCGACCACCCTGACGACCGGGTGCTGGCCATCCTGCGCGCCGCGCGCGCGGCCCTGCCCGCCGATGGCGTGCTCCTGATCTCCGAACCGATGTCGGGCACGCCCGGCGCCGAGGCGATCGGCGACGCGTACTACGGCTTCTACCTGCTGGCGATGGGGCGCGGACGTTCGCGCACCCCCCAGCGGCTGGCCGAACTGCTCGGCGAAGCCGGCTTCGACCGCATCCGCCAGCTGCCCACCCGCCTGCCGTTGCAGACGCGGGTGGTGCTGGCGCATCCCGCCCGCCTCTGATGACACGCTCATGCGACACGTCAAGGGCCACTTTTCGCGTTTTGTGTCAGGAATGCTTGACACTCAAAGATGTAAGTCTAGAATGACATTCCCAGACGGAGCGTGCCCAGTGTCATCACAAGAGCACCCGTTGGGGCCCGCCATCCATCGCGGGTCCCGGATACCGACAGGAGGAGCCGTTCGATGAACACCATGGCCGTTGTGCTCGAACAACCGGAGCGCATCGTGGTTGGCAGCGTCGAGCTGACGCCCGCCGGCGATGCCGATGTGGTGGTCGACATCGAATTCAGCGGCGTGAGCACTGGCACCGAAAAGCTGCTCTGGAACGGCCGCATGCCGACCTTCCCCGGCATGGGCTACCCGCTGGTGCCCGGTTACGAGTCGGTGGGCCGCGTGGTCCAGGCCGGACCGGGTTCCGGTTTTCATGGTGGCGAGACGGTGTTCGTGCCCGGCGCGCGCTGCTACCGCGATGTCCGCGCCCTGTTCGGCGGCGCCGCTTCCCGCGTCATCGTGGCCGGCGAGCGGGTCGTTCCCATCAGCGACCGGCTCGGCGACCAGGCAGTGCTGCTCGCCCTGGCGGCCACCGCCTATCACGCGGTGTCGGGCGCCGGCAAACGCGACCCGATCATCGCGCCCGACCTGATCATCGGCCACGGCGTCCTCGGGCGTCTGCTGGCCCGGCTCACCGTGCTGGCCGGTCATCCGGCGCCGGTGGTCTGGGAGAGCAATCCCCAGCGCGCGGGCGGCGCCGTCGGCTATCCGGTGGTGCGCCCCCAGGACGACGACCGCCGCGACTACCGGGCCATCTATGACGTCAGCGGCGACGCCTCGATCCTCGACACGCTGATCGGCCGCCTCGCGCCCGGTGGCGAGATCGTGCTGGCCGGCTTCTACACCGAGCCGCTTGCCTTCGCCTTCGCCCCCGCCTTCATGCGCGAGGCGCACATCCGCGTCGCCGCCGAGTGGAAGCGCCCCGACCTGCTCGCCGTCAAGTGGCTGGTCGAGGCCGGCCACCTGTCCCTCGACGGACTGATCACGCATCGCGAATCCGCGAGTCGTGCATCGGCCGCCTATCCGGTCGCTTTCGCCGATCCGGATTGCCTCAAAACCGTTCTCGACTGGAAAGCCTTCACATGACCACGTCCGCTGGCAGTCCCGTGGCCTCTCCCATCCAGTTCATGCAGAAGGATCGCTTGCGCGCCGAAGCCGCGATCGAGCCCGATCCCGTCAGCACCGACGCGCCGACCAAGACGACCCAGATCATCGCCATCTACGGCAAGGGCGGCATCGGCAAGAGCTTCACGCTGGCCAACCTCAGCTACATGATGGCCCAGCAGGGCAAGAAGGTCCTGCTGATCGGCTGCGACCCCAAGAGCGACACCACCTCGCTGCTGTTCGGCGGCAAGGCCTGCCCGACCATCATCGAGACCAGCTCGAAGAAGAAGCTCGCCGGCGAGTCGGTGTCGATCGGCGACGTCTGCTTCATTCGTGACGGTGTGTTCGCGATGGAACTCGGCGGCCCCGAGGTCGGTCGCGGCTGCGGCGGGCGCGGCATCATCCACGGCTTCGAGACCCTCGAGAAGCTCGGCTTTCACGACTGGGGCTTCGACTACGTCCTGCTCGACTTCCTGGGCGACGTGGTCTGCGGCGGCTTCGGTCTGCCGATCGCGCGCGACATGTGCCAGAAGGTCATCGTGGTGGCCAGCAACGACCTGCAGTCGCTGTACGTCGCCAACAACGTGTGCAGCGCGGTCGAGTACTTCCGCAAGCTCGGTGGCAACGTCGGCGTGGCCGGCATGGTGATCAACAAGGACGACGGCACCGGCGAGGCCGAGGCCTTCGCGCTGGCCGCCGGCATCCCGGTGCTCGCCGCGATCCCCGCCAACGAGGACATCCGTCGCAAGAGCGCCAGCTACGAGATCATCGGGCGCCCCGGCACCCAGTGGGCGCCGCTCTTCGAGGAGCTCGCCACCAACGTCGCCGAAGCGCCGCCGGTGCGCCCGCGCCCCCAGACCCAGGACCAGCTGCTCGGCCTGTTCTCGGCCGACACCGTCGGTCGCGACGTGGTCCTGAAGCCCGCGACCCTGGCCGACATGATGGGCAAGGTCATCATCGAGAAAACCTCGCTCGAGGTCGTCTATGACCACGCGGCCTGAACTGCCCGCCGACACCGCTTCGGCGGTCGTCAATCCCGACGCCCTGACGGGCGACGGGCACGGCTGCCATTCCGGCAAGGACGCGATGCTGGCCGCCGCCGATGCCGCCGGCAAGGGCGAGGTCCTGCAGCGCTACGCCGCCGACTATCCGAAGGGCCCGCACGACCAGCCCCAGAGCATGTGTCCGGCCTTCGGATCGCTGCGGGTGGGCCTGCGCATGCGCCGCACCCAGACGATCCTGTCGGGATCGGCGTGCTGCGTCTACGGCCTGACCTTCACCTCGCATTTCTATGGCGCGCGCCGCAGCGTGGGCTACGTCCCCTTCAATTCCGAGAGCCTGGTCACCGGCAAGCTGTTCGAGGACATCCGTGACGCGGTGCACGCGCAGGCCGATCCGGCGCAGTTCGACGCGATCGTGATCATCAACCTCTGCGTGCCCACCGCCAGCGGCGTGCCGCTGCAGTTGCTGCCCAAGGAAATCAACGGCGTGCGCATCATCGGCATCGATGTGCCGGGTTTCGGCGTGCCCACGCATGCCGAGGCCAAGGACGTGCTGGCCGGCGCGATGCTGCGCTTTGCCCGCACCGAAGTGGCGGCCGGTCCGGTCCAGGCGCCGCGCGCCGGCGTGTCCGACAAGCCCACCATCGCGCTGCTGGGCGAGATCTTCCCGGCCGACCCGGTGGGCATCGGCATGATGCTCGAGCCGATGGGTCTGGCCGCCGGGCCGGTGGTGCCGACCCGCGAATGGCGCGAGCTCTATGCCGCGCTCGATTGCGTGGCGGTGGCCGCGCTGCATCCCTTCTACACCGCCAGCGTGCGTGAGTTCGAAACCGCGGGCCGCCCGATCGTCGGATCCGCGCCGGTCGGCCACGATGGCACCGAGGCCTGGCTGCAGGCGATCGGCGTCGCCGCCGGCGTCGCGCAGGCCCGCATCGACACCGCCAAGAACAGCATCCTGCCGGCGATCCGCGCAGCGCTCGCGCGCACCCCGATCAAGGGTCGCATCACCATGAGCGGCTACGAGGGTTCCGAGCTGCTGGTGGGGCGCCTGCTGGTGGAAAGCGGCGCCGACCTGCGCTATGTCGGCAGCGCGTGCCCCCGCACGCCCTGGAGCGAGGCCGATGCGCAGTGGCTGCAGGCGCGCGGCGTGCAGGTGCAGTTTCGCGCCTCTCTCGAGCAGGACCTGGCCGCGATGCACGAGTTCAAGCCCGACCTGGCGATCGGCACGACGCCGGTGGTGCAGGCCGCCAAGCAGGCGAGCATTCCCGGGCTCTACTTCACCAACCTGATCTCGGCGCGTCCGCTGATGGGTCCGGCCGGTGCCGGTTCGCTCGCCACGGTGATCAACAACGCGATCGCCAACAAGGCGCGCTTCGACACCATGCACGAGTTCTTCGGCGAAGTCGGCCAGGGCGATGCGTCCGGTGTCTGGGACGCAGTGCCGCAGGCGCGGCCCGAGTTCCGCGACCAGATCCGGCGCCAGGTGATCAAGCTGCAGAAGAAGCGCAAAGCCGAGGAGATGATCTGATGCTCGTCCTCGACCACGATCGTGCGGGTGGCTATTGGGGCGCGGTGTACGTCTTCACCGCGATCAAGGGCATGCAGGTGGTGATCGACGGCCCGGTGGGCTGCGAGAACCTGCCGGTGACCTCGGTGCTGCACTACACCGATGCGCTGCCCCCGCACGAGCTGCCGATCGTGGTCACCGGACTGGCCGAGGAACAACTCGGGCGCGAAGGCACCGAGGGCGCGATGAAGCGCGCGCATGCGGTGCTCGACCCCGACCTGCCGGCGGTGGTGGTCACCGGCTCGATCGCCGAGATGATCGGTGGCGGCGTCACGCCCGAGGGCACCAATCTCAAGCGCTTCCTGCCGCGCACCATCGACGAGGACCAGTGGCAGTGCGCCAACCGCGCGATGTACTGGTTGTGGTCCGAGTACGGTGTTCGCAAGGTGCCCGAGCGCAAGCCGCGCGCCCCCGGCGAGAAGCCGCGGGTCAACATCATCGGATCCTGCTACGGCACCTTCAATTCGCCCAGCGACCTGGCCGAGATCCGTCGCCTGGTGCAGGGCATCGGCGCCGAGATCAACATGGTGTTCCCGCTGGGCAGCCACCTCGCGGATGTCTCGCGACTGGTCGAGGCCGACGTCAACATCTGCCTGTATCGCGAGTTCGGCCGCCTGCTGTGCGAGGCGCTCGACCGGCCCTACCTGCAGGCGCCGATCGGCCTGCACAGCACCACCAAGTTCCTGCGCACGCTGGGCGAGCTGCTCGATCTCGATCCCGAGCCGTTCATCGAGCGCGAGAAGCACACCACGATCAAGCCGATCTGGGACCTGTGGCGATCGGTGACCCAGGACTTCTTCGGCACCGCCAGTTTCGCGGTGGTGGCCAACGAGACCTACACCCGCGGCCTGCGCCACTTCCTCGAAGACGAGATGGGGCTGCCCTGCCAGTTCGCGGTGTCGCGCAAGCCCGGCGAGAAGACCGACAACGACGCGATCCGCGCGATGGTCCGCGACAAGCCGCCGCTGGTGATGTTCGGCAGCTACAACGAGCGCATGTACATGGCCGAGTGCGGTTCGCGCGCGACCTACATTCCGGCCTCGTTTCCCGGCGCGATCATCCGCCGTCACACCGGCACGCCGTTCATGGGCTATGCCGGCGCCACTTATGTGCTGCAGGAAGTGTGCAACGCGCTGTTCGATGCGCTGTTCCACATCCTGCCGCTGGCTACCGACATGGACCGCATCGATGCGACGCCGAGTCGCGCCTCGGGGGCGGCCACCATGCCCTGGGACGCCGACGCGCATCGCCTGCTCGATGCGCTGATCGAAGAGCAGCCGGTGCTGGTGCGCATCTCGGCGGCCAAGCAGATGCGTGACAAGGCTGAACAGGATGCCCGTGCCGCCGGTCTGGCGCGGGTCGGAGCCGAAGGGCTCACACGGTTGTTTGGCCGATCGAAGACGAGTGAGCCCGCGTGATGCGCGAGCTCGCCGTCTGCGATCGGCCGGGCATGCGCCGGGTTCGCCCGGCGTTTGGGTGCTGCAGCGGCAACGTTGCGGCGGTATCGGCTGCGCCAATCGGCAAGGCCATCGCCGAGAGGCAATTTGAAGAGGGCTTCTACTATGGCTGGAAATGTAAATCCGTCCGGACTGACGGACGCGGAGTGCCAGGAATTCCACCAGTACTACGTGCAGGGCTACCTGCTGTGGGCGGTTGGCGCGTTCGTCGCCCACAGCCTCGTGTGGGTCTGGCGTCCCTGGTTCTGACAGACCGCAGGTCCTGAAAGACCCATTCCAAAGAGGCAGTCATGGCACACGAAAACGTTCAACACCCGACCCCGAATCTGGGAAAGCCGCTCGACGGGCTGTACCTGATTTTCGCCGCGACGTTCGTCGTGTTCCTGATGCTCGCTGTCGCTGGGCAGCTGCTGAACTGGAATTGGCGCACCTGGCTGCCCGGGGCAGAAGGCGCGAGATCGATGTGGGATGGCGTTACTTCTGCCGTCTACTCGGTCATCTCCCATCTTTGTTAGTCAAAGGAAACCAACATGTGGCGTTACTGGCGAATTGTCGACCCGCGCAAAGCGATCATCCTCACGGGGCTCCTGATCGCTTTCGTGTCGACGAGCATCCATCTGATCCAGATCAGTGGCGATCGTTACAACATCAACACCTGGCACCCGGACACCGTGAAGGCAGCGAAGGCCGCGCAAAACGCGCCGACCCCGCCGTCGAAATAACGGTTGCGCGGCGTTCACCCGCCGCGCATGCGGGGGTGGCCGTGACCCGGCCACACCCGCTTCCGGTGGCGATCTGAGATCGCCACCCGGCTGCTGCACAGTGCACAGCAAACGGAGATTTTCAAATGGCAATGCTGAGCTTTGAAAGAAAGTACCGAGTCCGGGGAGGCACGCTGGTTGGCGGAGACCTGTTCGACTTCTGGGTCGGACCGTTTTACGTCGGCTTCTTTGGTATCACCACCGCGTTCTGCACGCTGGTGGGTACCGCGATGATCCTCTGGGGCGCCGCGATGGGGCCGACCTGGAACCTCTGGCAGATCAGCATTGCGCCGCCCGACCTGAAATACGGCCTGGCCATGGCGCCGATGATGGCAGGAGGGCTCTGGCAGATCATCACCGTCTGCGCGATCGGCGCCTTCTGTTCATGGGCGCTTCGGGAGGTCGAGATCTGCCGCAAGCTGGGCATGGGCTATCACGTGCCTGTCGCCTTTGCGTTCGCGATCCTGGCCTACGTCACGCTGCAGGTGATCCGACCGGTGCTGATGGGCGGATGGGGACACGCGTTCCCGTACGGCATCTACAGTCACCTGGACTGGGTCAGCAACGTGGCCTACCAGTACCTGCACTTCCACTACAACCCGTGGCACATGATCGCCGCGAGCCTGTTCTTCGCGACGGTGCTGGCGCTGGCGATGCACGGTGGTCTCGTGCTCTCGTCGACCAACCCGAAGAAGGGTGAGCCGGTCAAGACGCCCGAGCATGAGGACACGTTCTTCCGCGATTTCATCGGTTATTCGGTCGGTACCCTGGGTATCCACCGGCTGGGCCTCTTCCTGGCGCTGGCCGCGGTGTGGTTCGCCGCGCTGTGCATCGTGGTGAGCGGACCCTTCTGGACACGCGGCTGGCCCGAATGGTGGGGCTGGTGGCTGAACATGCCGATCTGGCGCTAGCGCGGGCACAAGGAGACGAAAATGGCGCAGTATCAGAACCTCTTCACCGCGGTCCAGCCGACGGGTCCCCTGCATGACGGCGTGGCACTGCCGCGGGGCGATTCCAAGCGCATCGGGCCGCCCTTCCTGTGGCACCTGCTCGGTCGCATCGGCAACGCACAGATCGGCCCGGTCTATCTGGGCGGTCTGGGCATCGCCTCGCTGGTGTTCGGCACGCTCGCGTTCAACATCATCGGCTTCAACATGCTGGCGTCGGTCGACTGGAGTCCGATCCAGCTGATTCGCCAGCTGTTCTGGCTGGCGCTCGAACCCCCGCCGCCCGGTTTCGGCCTGAGCATTCCGCCGCTGGCGCAGGGCGGCTGGTGGCTGATCGTGGGCTTCCTGCTGACCCTCTCGATGCTGCTGTGGTGGGTGCGCACGTATCGCCGCGCCCGTCAGCTGGGCATGGGCACGCATGTGGCCTGGGCCTTCGCCGCGGCGATCTGGCTGTACCTGGTCTGCGGCTTCTTCCGGCCGATCCTGATGGGCAGCTGGGCCGAGGCGGTGCCGTTCGGCATCTTCCCGCACCTGGACTGGGTGTCGGCGCTGTCGCTGCGTCACGGCAACCTGTTCTACAACCCGTTCCATGCGCTGTCGATCGTCTTCCTGTACGGATCGGTGCTGCTGTTCGCGATGCACGGCGCGACCATCCTGGCGGTGAGCCGCTACGGTGGCGAGCGCGAGATCGAGCAGATCGTCGATCGCGGCACTGCCTCGGAGCGCGCCGCGCTGTTCTGGCGCTGGACGATGGGCTTCAACGCCACGATGGAATCGATCCACCGCTGGGCGTGGTGGTTCGCGGTGCTGTGCCCGCTCACCGGCGGCATCGGCATCCTGCTCACCGGACCGGTGGTCGACAACTGGTACCTGTGGTCGGTCAAGCACGGTGTAGCGCCTTCGTACCCGGCGGTCTTCCCGCTGAGCATCGACCCCGCCCTGCTGGGAGCCAAGCCATGAACCTGTTTTACAAATCGATCCGCTGGGTCGCGCCTGTCCTCGCTGCCGTCCTGCTGGCGGGCTGCGAACGCCCGCCGGTGGTCTCCGTGCAAAGCGGTTATCGCGGCACCGGCATGGAGCAGGTCTACAACCCGCGTCTGCTGGCCAAGCAGGCGAGCCTGAACGCGGCGCCCGAGTCCCAACCGCCGGCCAGCGCCGAAGGACCGAAGGCGCGTGAGGTCTTCCAGAACGTGAAGGTGCTGGGTGACCTGAGCGTGGGCGAGTTCACCCGGCACATGACGGCGATCACCGCCTGGGTGGCGCCGCAGGAAGGCTGTGCCTACTGTCATAACCTGCAGAACCTGGCGGACGACTCGAAGTACACCAAGGTGGTCGCACGGCGCATGATCGAGATGACCCAGCATGTGAACGCCGACTGGAAGAAGCACGTCGGCGACACCGGGGTCACCTGCTACACCTGCCACCGCGGCAATCCGGTGCCGGCGCAGGTCTGGTTCGCACCGGCCGATCGCAAGTACACCGAGAACTCGCTGCTCGGCGATCTGGCCGGCCAGAATCTCGCGTCGGCTTCGGTCAAGCTCACTTCGCTGCCCTTCGACCCCTTCACGCCCTACCTGAAGGAGGACAAGCCGATCCGCGTCAATGGCAACGAGGCGCTCAAGTTCACCGGGGAAGCCGCGAACCGCACGTCGACCAAGCAGGCCGAGCACACCTATTCGCTCATGGTCCACATGTCGGATTCGCTCGGGGTCAATTGCACGTTCTGCCACAACACGCGCAATTTCCAGTCGTGGAGCGAGGCGCCCCCGCAACGGGTCACCGCGTATCACGGCATCCGGATGGCGCGTGACCTGAACAACGCCTACATGGAGCCGCTGACCAAGACCTTCCCGGCCGAGCGGCTGGGCGTCAAGGGCGATGTGGCGAAGGTGAACTGCGCGACCTGCCACCAGGGTGCCTACAAGCCCCTGTACGGCGCTGCGATGGCCAAGAACCATCCGGAGCTGCTGGCGGTGGCCAAGCCTGCCGAGGCCGCTGCGGCAGCGCCGGCACCGGCCGCAGCGGCGCCCGCCGATGCGGCGCCGAAGGCAGACGCCGCGCAGAAGAAGTAGGCCGCCCGGCCCGGGGCCCGGCGGGTTCGTCCATCTTGCGATCTTTCGACGAACCCGGCGGTAACCCCAGGCCCCTGCCCCTCGGGGGCCGCGGCGCAGACGGCGCGCCGCGCTTCGACCAGCCGGTTCCCCCCGGTGGTTATCTCTGGTGGTATTTCGATGCGCTCAGTGATGACGGTCGCCATGGGCTGACCGTCATCGCCTTCGTGGGCAGCGTCTTCTCCCCCTACTACGCGCTGGCCCGATCACTGGGGCACGGTGACCCGGACAATTTCTGCGCGCTCAATGTGGCGCTCTACGGCGAGGGCGGCAAGCGCTGGGCGATGACCGAACGCGGACGCGGGCAGGTCTCACGCAGTCGCGATGAATACACCCTCGGGCCCAGCCGGGTGCGCTGGGACGGCCGGGCGCTGGTGGTCGACATCGACGAGATCGGGGTGCCGATTCCGCGCCGCATCCGCGGCCGGGTGCGCGTGGAACCCGAGGGCCTGTGCCGCTTCATCGCGCCGCTGGATGAGGCCGGGCGCCACCATTGGGGGCCGATCGCGCCTTGCGCGCGCATCGAGGTCGAGCTGGAGCAGCCGCGGCTGCGCTGGCGCGGCCACGCCTATCTCGACTCCAACGAAGGCAGCGAGCCGGTCGACCGGGCCTTCATCGACTGGGACTGGTCGCGCGCCACGATGGCCGGTGGCGACACCGCGGTCATCTACGATGTGCGGCCCCGGCAAGGCGGTGAGCGGGTGATCGCGCAGCGCTTCGGGCGCGACGGCAGCGCCCGGCCCTTCGAGGCGCCGCCACGCCATCGTCTGCCGACCTCGATGTGGCGGATCCCGCGTCAGGTCCGCGGCGATGCGGTCGATCCGCCGCAGCTGCTGGCCACGCTGGAGGACACGCCCTTCTACGTCCGCTCCAAGATCAGCTCGACCCTGCTGGGCGAGCGGCTGACCTCGATCCACGAGACACTGGACGTGCCGCGCGTGGTGTCGCTGCCGGTGCGTCTGATGCTGCCCTGGCGCATGCCGCGACGCCCCTGAAGGGCGTTCTGCTGCTCGGTGCAGGGGTGATGCCTCAGCGGTCAGCGGCCAGCCGTCTGTCCCACTTCCTCAGCCCCACTTCCTCAGCCCCACTTCCTCAGCCGCCGCCCGGTTCTGCCGCCCGCAGCCTGGCCAGCGCCCGCTCCCGCTCTCGCGGCCCGTAGGACGAGGCCAGTGCGCCCTCGGCGGCGAGGCCCTCCAGGTACATCGCTTCCAGTTCCGGTGCGGCGCGCCGCAGCTGGCGTTCGGCCGCCGGCGTGTGCAGCAGCGCGCGCAGCCAGTGCAGCATCCGCAGCCAGCCGGGCAGCCAGATCCGTGAGGCCCTTGCCTCGATGCCGTCGGCGATCCGGCGGGCCGCTTCGGCCACCGGCATCTCGGCGCGCATCGGCGCGGGCATCGTCCGGCCGAGCCGCGCGAACCCGGGGTGCAGACGGCCTTCGTCGACCATCGGTGTCTTGACCCAGGAGGCGTGAATCACGCCGACCTGCACGCCGTGCGCGGCCAGCTCGAGCCGCCAGGCGTTGCACATCGCCTCGACCGCGGCTTTCGACGCGGCATAGGCCGACATCAGGGGCGGATGGGCGAACGACGCGGCCGACGCGGTCGCCAGTACATAGCCGCGGCTTGCGAGCACCGCCGGCAGCGCGGCTCGCACCGTGTGAAAGACTCCTTTGACGTTCACATCGATGCAGTGGTTCCAGGCGGCCGGGTCGGTGTGCGAGAGCGGACCGAACGACGCCATGCCGGCGTTGGCCCACACCACATCGAGCCGGCCATGGCGCGCGAGCGCGGCGGCCACCGCGGCCTCGCACTGCGTCAGCGAGGTGACATCGGCCACCACGGTGAGCGGGTCGCCTCCGATCGCGTGTGCGCTGGCCCGCAGGCCGTCGGCGTCGCAGTCCACCAGCACCGGCATCGCGCCGCGGCCGTGCAGTTCGAGCGCGGTGGCCGCGCCGATGCCCGACGCGGCGCCGGTGACGAGGATGATCCGATCTTTCAGCGATGCCGAGCCGGTGTTCATGCGGTCGATCTCCCCTGCCCTGGCGGGCCCATGGCGGGATTGCCCTTCAGGCCATCTTGGTGACCATCAGGTAGAGAATCGGCAGCGGCAGCACGGTGGCCGCCGCGCCCCAGATCTGCCAGTGGCGCGACAGGCGAAGGTATTGCGCGGTGATCTGGTCGCTTTCCTGCAGCAGGCGTCGCTGCTTGAGCTGGATCGGCACCAGCACGAACAGCCAGATCAGCCCCGACAGCCCGAACAGCAGATAGGCCCAGCGGATCCACGGATGTGACGACTCGCCGCCCCAGCGGTCGGCCATCAGGTAGCCGGTGATCACCACGCCCAGCGAGCCGCCCAGCGTGAACATCAGGTCGGTGATCAGCACCAGCCGGTTGCTGAACTGGATGATGGTGTGATTGCGCGTGCGCTCGGCCAGTGCGGCCCAGGTGCCGCTGACGATCACGTTGCCCAGGAAAAGGCAGGCGCACAGCAGGTGGATGATCTTGAGCGACGCGCTCATGTGCGGGCCTGACGGGCGCGGTTCATCGGCAACACCTCATGTGCGCGGGCCCTCGGAAGGCGGGAGAGCGCCCGCGTCGGCGACCGGCTGCCCGGCGTCCTGCGACGGGTTGCCTGGCGACGGGCTGTCTGGCGACTGGCTGGCCTGTGCCTGTGCCTGCGCTTGTGCCTGTGCCTCCTCCTGCTCGCGGGTGCGTTTGGCCGCCTGGGCGACGTCGCGCAGCTGCCACCAGACGAACAGCAGTCCGGCCACCGCCAGACCGATCACTTCCACCATCTTGAGCGTGGGCACGGAAAGACTTCGCGACGGTGGCGGGCCGGCCGCGCTCAGCCGGGGCTGCGCTGGTCCTGCTCGACCAGACGGGCATACAGGTCCGCGCCCCAGGCCATGCGCTCATCGAAGCTGCGGCGTGGCGCGGGTGCGGGTGCCAGGGGCGGTTCGCTCCTTTGCACCGCCTCGACGAGGAAACGGATGGCCGGCAGCGGCGTCGGGTCTGCCAGTCCGGCGGGCGCAGGCAGCAGCGCCTCGCCGGTGGCCGCCGCAATCAGGACGAGCTTGCGCCGTCCCGAGACCACCGCGCGGCGGCTGATCGAGTTCATGCCTTCGCGCGCGAGCTGGTGGCCGATCTCGGCATAGACCCGGCGCGCCGCGTGGATCGCCGGTCGGCAGTCGCGCGGCAGCGCGGCGATGCCCTCGCGCGAGCGTCGGTAGAGGTCGTCGGCGGCGGCCAGCAGTCGCTGGACGACGCTGCCGATGGCCGGGTTGAAAACCGGGTCCTGGAGCCAGCGATCCGGGTCGACGCCGGCTTCCAGCAGCCAGTCGCGTGGCAGGTACAGGCGCCCGTTGCGGGCGTCCTCGCCGACATCGCGGGCGATGTTGGTCAGCTGCATCGCCACGCCGAGTTCGCAGGCGCGGGCCAGCGCCTGCGGCGTGCGGGTCTCCATCACCAGGGCCATCATCGCGCCGACCGTGCCGGCGACGCGCGCGCCATAGGCCTGGACATCGGCCAGCGAGTGATACAGCCGACCCTGGGCATCCCACAGGAAGCCCTCCAGCAGGGCGTCGAGCAGGGCGCGCGGAATCGCGAAGCGGTGCACCACCTGCGCCAGTGCGCGGTCGGCATCGATCGGTCCGGGGCGTCCCTGGTAGATGCCGTCCAGGCGGCTCTGCAGCTCGCGCATCGCGGCATGCGGGTCGACCCCGAGGTCGATCGCGTCGTCGGCCAGCCGGCAGAAGGCATAGAGGGCGGTGGCCGGGGCGCGCACCCGCGCCGGCAGCAGCAGCGAGGCGGCGAAGAAGGTCTTGGAGCCACCGCGCATCAGCGCCTGGCAGGCCTTCAGGTCATAGGTCCCGTCTTCGGGTGACGCCTCGGGTGTGTCGTGCGCGCTCGTTTGCATCGGGGTCACCGGTTGGGGTGCACGGGTGCGATCGCACCCGGCGGGTTGGCGGGCGGCCGGTGGGCCGGCCGGATCGCCCAGCGCCACAGGGCGGTGGTGTCCAGCGGCAGCACCAGCAGCGCATGCTCGACGATCGCCATGGCCAGCATCGTGCTCACCAGTGTCAGGCCGACCACCTGGCCATCGCTGGCACCCGCGTCGATCGCGCGCAGGACCAGCAGCGCCAGCGCGGCGCAGGCGGCGCCGACGGCCAGCGGAAAGAACAGGTTCATCGGGCGGCGCCGGAAGAAGCTCTCGAGGTAGGCCAGATGCGTCGGGAGAAAGGCTTCGCTCAGGTTTCGCACACCGAAGAACAGATTGAGCTTGGCGCTGGTGCGCATCACCCACAGCACGAGGAAGGTACCGGTGCCAACCTGGTTGGGCTCGCCCCAGGTCATCACGATGATCAGCGTGCCGACCGCGGCGATCCCCAGCTCATGCCACAGGATGGCGCGCACCGACTGAACGAAGCGCGGCCAGCCGGTCACCGTCCCGGGCAGTGCGTGCTTGCGCGGACCGGTGATCCATCCGGTGAGGAAGGTCAGCTCGTGCCAGCCCCAGACGAGCAGCGCGCTGGTGAACGCGCAGTACGCGCCCGCAGCGCCGGTCTGGCGGGCGGTGTGTGCCAGCGCGAACAGCGCCGCCAGGCCGAGCAGAGAGGACAGCAGCAGGCTGCGGTTGATCGCCGCGCGCGACAGGCGGTTGAGCACCAGCACGATGCCGGTGCTGAACCACCAGATGAAGATCGCGAACAGAACGGCGAACGCAGGGGTCGACATCTTGCGGGTCCTGGAGTCGGCGCGCTCGGTGACTGCCGGCCTACCAGGCCGGGGCCACGCGCACCTGCGCCGGCAGGTCGTGACGCTTGACCGGACGAAGATACAGCCGGGCGAAGGTGGCAAAGCCCGCGACCGCCAGTCCGGCCTGACGCAGCCGGCCCACCAGGCCGCCGCGCGCCCGCGCCGCGTCCATCGCGGTCTGCAGGCGGAACAGCCGCTGCAGGCCGGCGCGAAACGCCGGGTGGTCGGTGTCCAGCGAGATCGGGAACACCTGCTTGGAGATCTCGGTGGTGATGCGGAACACGGTGTAGTCGTACTCGTCGGAGTCCAGTCCCATTGCCTGATGGAGCATGGGCCGGGTGTGGTCGCGCACGTACATGGTGGCGTAGACCGCCAGCAGGAAGAAGCGGATCCACAGCAGGTTGCCCCCGCGCAGCAGGTGCGGGTTGGCGCGCATGATCAGGGCGAAGGATTCGCCGTGGCGGAACTCGTCGTTGCACCACCGCTCGAACCAGCGAAAGATCGGGTGGAAGCGCTTGTCGGGATGGCGCTCGAGCTGGCGGAAGATGGTGATGTAGCGCGCATAGCCGATCTTCTCCGACAGGTAGGTCGCGTAGAAGATGTATTTCGGCTTGAAGAAGGTGTAGGCCTTGGTGCGCTTGAGGTCGCCCAGGTCGATGCCGAGCCCGAAGTCCTTGAGCGACTGGTTGATGAAGCCGGCATGGCGCGATTCGTCGCGTGCCATGAACCGCATCAGCGCCTTCATGTCGGGGTTGGTGATGTTCTTCTGGATCTCGTTGTAGAGGATGCAGCCGCTGAACTCGCTGGTGAGCGAGCTGATCAGGAAGTCCAGGAACTCCTGGCGCAGTTCCGGCGACACCTTCGAGAACACCTGCGCGACCTCGGTGTTGAAGTCCGGGGTGCGCTGGAAGTGATCGTGGTTGTTGTCGCCCTCGTACTCGGCGAGCATCGCGTCCCACTCGGCGCGCAGCGACGACACGTCGATGCGGTCCATCGCCTTGAAGTCGGTGGTGTAGAAGCGCGGGCTGAGCAGCGACTCGGTCTTGGCGCGGCGCGAGGCCTCGTCGGCACTGGCGATCGTGATCGTGTCGGCTGTCATGGCAGTCTCCGGGTTCAGGGTTTTGCCGGGGCGCCGGCCGTCAGCAGGGGCGCGAAGGCGCCGGCGTTGGTCGGGCCGAAGGAATCGAGGTCGATGCGCTGACCGGTGACCGGGTCGAACAGGGTCAGTCGCGAATCATGGCCGGCGATCAGCTGGAAGGGAATCTCGTGGCCGATGCCGCGCGCCTTGCGTTCGCGCGCCAGGGCCCGCAGCGCACCGCGCAGGAAGCCCTGTTCGCCCTGGACCGAACTCACCAGTTCGCCGGTTCGGCCGTCGATGACGGCGATGCTGCCGTCGGGGCGGTCCTCGAAGCGCAGCGCGCGCTCGACGGTGGCGGGCGCGGCGCGCTGGTCGGGTCCGTTGCCGGTGATGCGCACCAGCGCCACGCTGGTGAGCGAGAACAGGATCAGCCCGGCCGCGCCGTAGAGGAACCAGCGCGGGAAGCTGTCGGGCGCCAGGGCGGCCGGGGTTGTCGAGTCGGTGCGGGTGGCGCTCATGTCGGGCTCGGCTGCCACAGCGGCTGGCGGGTGTGGCCGGCATCGGCGGCCGTCGTGTCGGCCGGCACCGCGGTCACGCCGGTGGCGCCCGACCAGGCCTGCGCCAGGGTCGCGGCCACGCTGGCCGCCTCAGGGACGCAGCGCAGGCTCGGCTCCGGGTTGGCCAGGCGCCACGGCCGGGCGTGCGGCCACAGGTGCAGCCAGGCGATGCGATCGCTGCCGGCCAGCTTGAGGACGATGTCGCCGCAGCCGCCGGAACCGGCGCGCAGCGCGGCCGACTCGATGCTGCGCAGCGGCAGGTTGAAGGTCAGTGTCAGGACGATGCCGATTCGCATGACCACCCGCTGGTCGGTCACGGTGTAGACGGCGGTGCGCGCGGTGAGCCAGGCCAGGGTGGTGACGCTGGCCAGCGCCAGCACCGTCAGCAGCACCGGCCAGGCCATCGCGTTCAGCGTGTCGCCGGCCGAGCCGCCGCTGCCGAACACCGTGGCGGCGCGCGCCACCAGCAGCACCGAGAAGTACAGCGCCAGCTTGCGCAGGTGAAAGGCGTTGCGCGCCAGCGCCGCGAAATCCGGCGAGCCTTGCCACAGGATGCGCTCGCCGGCAGGCAGGCGCTCGGGAAGTCCGAACTGGGGTTCGAACTCGTGTTCGTGGCCGTGGCTTTCGATCGTCATGACGTCTCCGCTGTCAGGGAATCAGAGGATCGGCTCGCCCCGCGACGGCTCGGCGTAGAGCGTGCCGGCACCGTAGAAGGCGGTGATCTTGTCTTCTTCCAGGAAGGTGATCTGTTCGGGATGCCGGGTCGTCGGGACCTGGGCGAAGTGGCTGCCGAAGATGGCGTCCACTTCCACCTCGGTGCGCCGGATCCGGGCGAACGGGATGGGCACCAGCACCCGGCGGGTGCCGCCGGCGACCGGGGTCTCGATCTCGAGATAGCGGAACAGCATCTCGGACTGGTCCAGCCACAGGTCGCGCACCGTGCCGCCGGGCTTGCCGTCGCCGCCGATGACCGGCAGGCCGCGCGGATCGGGATCGTTCTCCGACACGTTGTAGGCCGGAATCACCCGCAGCGGGACGATCTTGACGTCGCCGTGGGCGGTCAGGTCGGGCTTGTCGGCGCGGTTCGACCAGGCGCCGGGGCCGGCACCCGAGAGCATCGGATCACCGGTCGGCTCGATCGGCGACCCGGGGGCGGCCGCGGTCGACTTCGCCGCGTATTCCGGCTCGGTGCGGTGCAGTTCCGGCACGGTGACGGAGCTGCCGTCGGCGAGCTTGTAGGTCTTGGGCTCGGGGATCGGCCACCCCTTGATGACCGCGGTGCCCATGCTGTCCGATTCCATCGGATAGCCTTCGCGGTGGTTTTCGCGGACCAGGTAGTAGATGAGGCCGGCGAAGAACAGCCAGAACAGGTAAAGAATGATCTGGGCGAGATCGACGTAGCCGGTGATGGCGCCGAATTGCATGGTGAGGTCTCCTCTTCGATGCGGCTACCCCGGCAGATCGGCCAGGCCGAACTTGCGCGGAGCGGTGACGGCCTTGGAACGGGTCCCCACGAGGGGGCCGATCGCGACCAGGGTAACGAACAGCAACAGCATTTCAATGTGGTAGACGAAGCTGTAGCCGGTGACCGGCATCGCCAGCGCTTCGCCCAGCGAGCCGCGCGTGGCCATGCCCGAGACGATGTCGCGCAGCGCGCCGCCGGCGGCCACCGACAGGCCGGCCGCGGTGGCCTGCACCGCGCCCCAGGCGCCCAGCGCCAGTCCGACGAAGGCGCGCTCTTCCATGTGCATCGCCGCCGACAGGGTGCCGACCGAGAACAGCCCGCCGCCGAAACCGATGCCCAGCGCGCCGGCCCGAAACAGCCACCCCGCCTCCAGCGGTGCGGCGAAGATCACTGCCGAAAACGCCGGCAGCCCGGCGAGCGCGCCGTAGGCCGCCAGCCGCAGCGGATCGGTGCCGCGGCCCAGCTGGCGGGCCGCCAGTGCGAAGCCGGCCAGCGAGCCACAGGCCAGCAGCGCGGTGAGTGCGCTGGTGGCGCCCACACTGAGCGCGAGGATCTCGCCGCCGTAGGGCTCCAGGATCACGTCCTGCATGTTGAAGGCCGCGGTGCCCAGGCCGACCGCCCACAGGAAGCGGCGGGCGCGGCCGTTGCGGATGAAGCGGCCCCACACGGTGCGAAACGCGGGCGCGGTCGACTCGCGCATCGCGGCGGCGCGCACCGGGTCGCGGGCCTCCTGCTTCCACAGGGCGATGCTGTTGAGCACCAGCGTCACCATCGCGCAGCCCTGCACCACCTGAACCAGCCGCTGCGGGCTGAACTCGGCCAGCAGAATACTGAACACGAAGCTGCTGCCCGCCATGCCGACCAGCAGCATCACGTACATCAGGGCGACCACACGCGGGCGCGTCTCGTCGCTGGCCTGGTCGGTGGCCAGCGCGAGGCCTGCGGTCTGGGCGGTCTGCAGGCCCACGCCCACCACCAGGAAAGCCAAGGCGGCGGCGCCCGGCCCGAACCAGGGCGGCACCGGTACGGCGCCCTGGCCCGACAGCACCAGCAGCGCGAACGGCATGATGGCCAGCCCGAAGAACTGCAGCAGCGTGCCGGTCCAGATGAAGGGCACCCGGCGCCAGCCGAAGGCCGAGCGGTGGGTGTCGGATCGGAAGCCGGTGAAGGCCCGAAACGGCGCGGCCAGCAGCGGCAGCGCGACCATCATCGCGACCAGCCAGGCGGCCACGCCGAGCTCGACGATCATCACCCGGTTCAGGGTGCCCACGATCAGCGCGGTGGCCATGCCCACCGACACCTGGAAGAGCGACAGGCGCAGCAGCCGGCCCAGCGGCAGGTCGGCACTCGCGACGTCGGCGAACGGCAGGTATTGCGGGCCCAGGCGCGACCACGCCTGGATGACCCGAATGCCGACCGGCCGCTGCGTCGCGGGTTTCATTGGCGAACGAGCTCCATGGCCTGCGAGGTGTAGAAGCCGCTCGCGATCCGCTGGCTGCGGCCCTGCTGCCAGCCGTTCAGGGCGGGTGCGCCGGCGAGTGCGTTGCGCAGCGACTGCTCGCCAACCGGCACGATCGAGGGTGCGCGGTCGGCGCGCGGAAACGCGCGTCCGACGGTGTGCATGATCGCCAGCAGCGGGGTGCGCGGTGCGAAGGTGAACAGCATCGAGCCGCTGACGCGGGGGGCCAGCGCCGACAGCGAGCGCACCACATCGGCGGGCTCGTAGTGGATCAGCGAATCCATGCCCACCACATGATCGAAGGAGCCGAGCGCGGCATCGAGCATGTCGCCCGAACGGAAATCGATGCGTCCGCTGCCCAGGTCGGCGGGCAGGCGATCGCGCGCCAGGTCCACCAGCGTGGGCGAGAGGTCGATGGCGAGCACCTCGGCGCCGCGCCGGGCGGCTTCCACCGCCAGCGCGCCGGTGCCGCAGCCGGCGTCCAGGATCCGGCACCCGCTCAGGTCGGCGGGCAGCCAGTCGAGCAGGGTCGCCCGCATGCGGTCGCGACCGGCCCGCACCGTGGCGCGGATGCGCCCGACCGGTGCGTCGGAGGTGAGCCGTGCCCACGCCTGCACCGCGGTCCGGTCGAAGTAGGTCTCGATCTGGCCGCGCCGCTGCTGATAGCTGATCTGGGTCATGGGTGCGCGATCCTCAATCAAAGCCCAGCAGATCGAAGATGTCGCGATCCTTCATCGGGACCGCGTTCAGCGGCTCGGTGCCCAGCCACAGCGAGGCCGCCAGCCGCATGTATTCGTTCTGCACCGCCTCGAGCTCGGGCGAATACTCCATCTCGAACAGCGTCGATTTCTTCAGGCGGCTGCGTCGGATCACGTCGAGATCGGGGAAGTGCGCGGCCAGCTTCAGGCCGATGCGCTGGTTGTACTTGTCGATCTGGTCGGTCGCCGCGCTGCGGTTGGCGATCACCCCGCCCAGGCGCACGTTGTAGTTCTTGGCCTTGGCCCCGATCGCCTGCACGATGCGGTTCATCGCGAAGATCGAATCGAAGTCGTTGGCGGTGACGATCAGCGCGCGGTCGGCGTGCTGCAGCGGCGCGGCGAATCCGCCGCAGACCACGTCGCCCAGCACGTCGAAGATCACCACGTCGGTGTCCTCGAGCAGGTGGTGCTCCTTGAGCAGCTTCACCGTCTGGCCGACCACATAGCCGCCGCAGCCGGTGCCGGCCGGCGGGCCGCCCGCCTCCACGCACATCACGCCGTTGTAGCCCTCGAAGACGAAGTCCTCGACGCGCAGCTCCTCGGCATGGAAGTCGACCGTCTCGAGGACATCGATGACGGTGGGCAGCATCTTCTTCGTCAGGGTGAAGGTCGAGTCGTGCTTGGGGTCGCAGCCGATCTGCAGCACCCGCTTGCCCAGCCGCGAGAACGCCGCCGACAGGTTGCTCGAGGTGGTGCTCTTGCCGATGCCGCCCTTGCCGTAGATGGCGAAAACCTTGGCGTTGCCGATCTTCACGTTCGGGTCGAGCTGCACTTGCACGCTGCCCTCGCCGTCGGCGCGTCGGGCCGGTCGCCTGATTTCGGTGACCGGGACACTGGCTACATTCATGCGGATGCTCCTTCGTAGACGCCTTCGAGCCGATCTTCCAGTTCTTCGCTCGCCTTGCGCAGCGCCTCGAGCATCTGGGGATCGGGTTTCCAATAGCTTCGCTCGGACGCCTCGAGCAGCCGGCTGGCCACCCTTGCCGATGCGCTGGGGTTCAGACGCGCCAGTCGTTCGCGCATCTCGGGGTCGAGCATGAAGGTCTGGGTCAGCTGCTGATAGACCCAGGGCTGGACCTGGCCGGTGGTGGCTGACCAGCCCATGGTGTTGGTGACGTGTGCCTCGATCTGGCGCACGCCTTCGTAGCCGTGCTCGAGCATGCCCTCGTACCACTTCGGGTTGAGCATGCGGGTGCGGGTCTCGAGCGCGACCTGTTCGCGCAGGCTGCGCACCGTGCCTTCGCCGCGGGTCTGGTCGCCGATGTAGACCGGCGGGGCGATGCCGCCGCGCGCCCGCTTGACCGCGCCGGTGATGCCACCGAGCGTGTCGAAATAGGTGTCGACGGTGGTCACGCCGAGCTCGACCGAGTCGAGGTTCTGGTAGGTGAGCCGGACATCGGCCAGCACGCTCTGCAGCAGCGCGCCCTGCTGCTGGGGGCGACCGCTGCGGCCGTAGGCGAAGCCCTTGCGGCGCGAATAGGTCTCGGCCAGCTCGTCTTCCTCGGTCCAGCGGCTGCTCTCGACCAGGTGGTTGACGTTGGACCCGTAGGCGCCCTCGGCGTTGCCGTAGACCCGCAGGGCGGCGACCTCGAGCGTGCAGCCGTGCTCGAGCTGGTAGGCCAGCGCGTGCTTGCGGATGAAGTTGCTCTCGGACGGCTCGTCGGCGCAGGCGGCCTGGAAGGCGGCGTCGGCCAGCAGCCGGATCTGCAGCGGCAGCAGATCGCGGAAGATGCCCGACAGCGTGATCACCACGTCGATGCGCGGGCGGCCCAGTTCGGCCAGCGGAATCAGCGTCGCGCCGGCCAGCCGGCCGAAGCTGTCGAAGCGCGGCAGCGCACCCATCAGTGCGAGGCATTGCGCGATCGGCGAACCTTCGCTTTTCAGGTTGTCGGTTCCCCAGAGCACGAAGGCGATCGATTCGGGCAGCGGTTCGCCATCGGCCAGACAGCGGTCGAGCAGGCGCTGCGCCTGGCGCGCGCCGTCCTTGACTGCGTAGGCGCTGGGAATCCGGAACGGGTCGAAGCCGTGCAGGTTGCGCCCGGTGGGCAGCACCGCCGGGGTGCGCAGCACATCGCCACCCGGGGCCGGACGGATGAAGCGGCCCTCGAGGGCGCGCAGCAGGCCGTTGATCTCGCTGTCTTCGATCATCAGGGCGTCGGCGGCGGCCAGTTCGCTCAGCAGGGCGGCCGAGGCGTCGTCGCGCGGCATCGCGCCGGCGGCCAGCGCCTTGTCGGGGCCAAGACCGGCGACCAGCGCTTCGATCGCGGCCCGCGCGGGTCGCTGGCCGTGCGAGGCCTCGGCCATCGCCAGCAGCATGTCGACGCGGGCCTCGGCGCTGGGCGCCTTGCCCACCACGTGCAGGCCGTGGGGGATCAGGGTGTATTCGAGCTCGAGCATCGCTTCGGCCAGCCCGATCACCAGCGATTCGGCCTGCAGGTCGGTTTGCGATGCCCAGGCCGGCTCGGCCGGGGCGAGCGACAGCTCGACCGCCTGCGCCTGAATCAGGGCGGTCAGCTCGTTGCGCTCGGCGGCTTCGGGCGCCAGGCTGCGCCAGCGCTCCACGCTCGCCTTGAGTTCGAGCAGGCCGCGGTACAGGCCGGCCTGCGCCACCGGCGGTGTCAGGTAGCTGATCAGCGTGGCACCGGCGCGCCGCTTGGCGATCGCGCCTTCGGACGGGTTGTTCGAGGCGTACAGATACAGGTTGGGCAGATCGCCGATCAGGCGGTCGGGCCAGCAGGCGGCGGTCATGCCGGTCTGCTTGCCGGGCATGAATTCGAGCGCGCCGTGCGTGCCGAAATGCAGCACCGCGTCGGCCTTGAAGTCCTCGCGCAGATAGCGATAGAACGCCGAGAACGCGTGGGTGGGGGTGAAGCCCTTCTCGAACAGCAGGCGCATCGGGTCGCCTTCGTAGCCGAACGCGGGCTGCACGCCGATGAATACATTGCCGAACTGGCGCCCGAGCACGAAGATCGACTGGCCGTTGCTCAGCTGGCGGCCGGGCGCCGGGCCCCACTGTGCCTCGATTTCCCGCAGCCAGGGTTCGCGGCGCACGTGATCGCTCGCCGGGATCAGCAGGTGCACATTGGCATCGGCGCCGTGCTGGGCGGCGTTGCCGGTGATCACGCTGTCGCGCAGCTCGTCGACACTGGCCGGCATGTCGATGGAGTAGCCCTGCGCCTTCATCGCGGCCAGGGTGTGGAAGGCCGACTCGAACACGCCCAGGTGCGCGGCGGTGCCGGTGTTGCCGGCGTTCGGCGGGAAGTTGAAGATCACCATCGCCACCTTGCGCTCGGCGTTCGAGGCGCGGCGCAGTGCGATCAGCCGGTCGACCCGCGAGGCGAGCATCAGCGCGCGTTCGGGGCAGGCGTGCATGTCGCGCGTGTCGGTGGCGTCGGTGAAGGTGCAGGCGTGGTGGCAGCCGGTGCAGGTCGATCCGGGGGCGCCGGCACGTCCGCCGAAGACGATCGGGCCGGTCGCGCCGTCGAGTTCGGGGATCGCGACCATGATGGTGCTCTCGACCGGCAGCAGTCCGCGCTCGGAGCCGCCCCACTGGTCGAGCGTCTGGAATTCGAGCGGGTGCGCGGCCAGGTAAGGCACGTCCAGGCCGGCCAGCACATCCTCGGCGGCCTTGGCATCGTTGTAGGCGGGGCCACCGACCAGCGAGAAGCCGGTGAGCGAGACCACCGCATCGACACTTGGGCGACCGTCTTTCATGAAGAAGCGGTCGATCGCCGGACGGGCATCGAGACCGGCGGCGAAGGCGGGCACCACGCGCAGGCCGCGCGCCTGCATCGCGGTGATCACGCCGTCGTAGTGGCCGGCATTGCCGGCCAGCAGATAAGAGCGCAGCAGCAGCAGTCCGACCGTGCCGCGGACCGGCTGGCCGGCGGGCAGCGCTGGCAGCGCGCCGGCATCGGCCGACAGACGGGCCGGCATCTGCGGGTGGTAGACGCCGATCTCGGGGTATTCGATCGGGGCCGGCACCTTGGCCAGGCCGCGCAGGCCGCGACGCGGGCCGTCGGCGTAGCGATCGACCAGAAAGCGCACCAGGTTCAGGATGTTCTCGCCCGAGCCGCCGAGCCAGTACTGCATCGACATGAAATAGGCGCGCACGTCCTGGGCGGTGCCGGGGATGAAGCGCAGCATCTGCGGGATCCGGCGCAGCATCTTCATCTGCGCGGCACCGCCCCCGGCGGCTTTCTCCTTGTTGCCGCGCAGTCGCTTGATCAGCGCCATCGGGCCACTGGCGGGCCGGTCCATGTCGAACTTGCCCAGCCGGGTCAGGCGCACCACTTCGCCCGCCGACATCAGGCAGATCATCGCGTCGCACTGTTCGCGACGGGCCTTCAGGTCCGGCAGGATCGGCAGGAAGTGATCCTCGAGGAACAGCATGGCGGCGATCACGATGTCGCCCTGCGCGATGTCGGCCTGGCAGCGGGCGAGCGCGTCGGGGCGGGTGCTCCATTCCGAGGCAGCATGGACTTTCAGCGACAGCCCCGGCAGGTCCCGGCGCAGCGCGGCCATCGCGCGTTCGGCGGCGCTCGACAGATGGGTGTCCATCGTCACGATGACGACCTTCATCGGCGCGCGCTCAGCGGCCGAAGTGCGACTTGGCGTCATACAGGGTCTCCACCGTGATCAGCGAGACGCCGCGCTCGAGCGCGAAGCGTTCGGTATTTCGTCGTGCCTTGCCGCGAACGAAGAACGGAATCTTGAGCAGTTCCTTCTGCGCGTCCTCGCCCCAGGCGGCGGGAGTCGCGGCAGCGCCGTTTGCGGCCGAGGGCAGCCCGGCCGGGATCGCGCCGGTTGTGGCGCTCCCTGCCGGGGTTGTTTCCGTCAGTGTCTCGACCGCCGACGCCGACGCCGACGCCGACGCCGACGCCGGTGGCCCGGACGGCACTGCGCGTCCGGCCGGCTGGCTGCGGCCCAGGTGCGAGGGCGCGGCGCCCTCGTGGAATTCGAAATCGTTGCGGAACATCCCGAGCAGGTGTTCTTCCAGACCCATCATCAGCGGATGGACCCAGGTGTCGAAGAGCACATTGGCGCCTTCGAAGCCCATCTGCGGCGAGTAGCGCGCCGGGAAGTCCTGGACGTGGACCGGGGCCGAGATCACCGCGCAGGGCAGGCCCAGGCGTTTGGCGATGTGGCGCTCCATCTGCGTGCCCAGCACCAGTTCGGGCTGCAGTTCGGCGACCCGCGCTTCCACTTCCAGGTAGTCGTCGCTGATCAGCGCCTCGATGCCGTACAGCTTGGCGGCTTCGCGCACCTCGCGGGCGAACTCGCGGCTGTAGGTGCCCAGTCCCACCACCTGAAAGCCGAGTTCCTGCGAGGCGAACCGCGCGGCAGCCACCGCATGGGTGGCGTCACCGAAGACGAACACCCGTTTGCCGGTGAGGTAGGTCGAGTCGACCGAGCGCGAATACCAGGTTGCGCGCGACGGCAGCCCGGCCAGCACGGTCTCGGGATCCAGGCCGGCGAGCGTGGCCACTTCGCGGATGAATTCGCGCGTCGCCCCCACGCCGATCGGCACCGTCCGGGTCATCGGCTGGCGCAGGTTGCGCGTGAGCCATTGCGCCGCCTGCGAGGCGATCTCGGGATACAGGACCACATTGAAGTCGGCGTCGCCGAGCCGGCCGATGTCGTCGGGCGAGGCCCCCAGGGGCGCCACGACGTTGACCCGGATGCCCATCGACTCGATCAGCCGGGTGATCTCCTGCAGATCGTCGCGATGGCGAAACCCCAGCGCGCTGGGGCCCAGAATGTTGCAGCTGGCCGGCTCGCCCTCGGCGCGCGGGGCGCGCGTCACCGGCACGGTCAGCCGGCGCACGACCTGGTAGAAGGTTTCCGAGGCGCCCCAGTTTTCCTTGCGCTGATACGAGGGCAGTTCCAGGGGCACGACCGGAATCGGCAGCGCCAGCGCGGCGGCCAGGCCGCCCGGGTCATCCTGGATCAGCTCGGCGGTGCACGAGGCGCCGACCAGCATCGCCTTCGGCGCGAACCGCTCGAACGCATCGCGCGCCGCGGTCTTGAACAGCTCGGCGGTGTCGCCGCCCAGGTCACGGGCCTGGAAGGTGGTGTAGGTGACCGGCGGGCGGCGCGGCAGGCGCTCGATCATGGTGAACAGCAGATCGGCGTAGGTGTCGCCCTGCGGCGCATGCAGCACATAGTGCACGTCGCGCATCGCGGTGGCGATCCGCATCGCGCCGACATGCGGCGGTCCTTCATAAGTCCAGAGGGTGAGCTGCATGGTGCGGCGCGATCAGGCGACGAGCCGGGTGCGGCGCACCAGGGGCCGCGCGAAGAGTTCGGCCAGGTCGCCGGCCTGCTCGTAGCCCTGGATCGGGGTGAAGACCAGTTCGATCGCCCACTTGGTGGTCATGCCTTCTGCCTCCAGCGGATTTGCCAGACCGAGGCCGCAGACCACGATGTCCGGGCGCGCGGCACGGCAGCGGTCGAGCTGGCGTTCCACATCCTGGCCTTCCGACAGGAAGGTGTCGGCGGGCAGCAGCGCCAGTTCGCTGGCGAGATGCTGGCGGTGCAGGTAGGGCGTGCCCACCTCGATCAGCCGCATCTGCATCTCGCGCGCCAGAAAGCGCGCCAGTGGCAGTTCGAGCTGCGAGTCGGGAAAGAAAAAGATGCTGCGGCCGGCGAGTTGCTCCCGCTGGCGCGCCAGCGCACGACGGGCCCGCTCGCGGCGTGGCGCAGTGGTGGCGGCGAAGTGGTCGGCGCTGATCGACCAGGCATCGGCAGCCGCCTGCAGCCAGCCGGTGGTGCCTTCGTCGCCCAGGGGAAACGGCGCGTCGAGGCGGACGGCGCCGCGTGCCTCGAGGGCGCGCGCGGTGTCGGCCAGGAAGGGCTGGGCGAGCAGAAAGCGGGTTTTCGGACCCACCGCCGGCAGGTCGGCGGCGCGGCGCGGCGGCAAAAAGGCCACCGGACCGATGCCCAGTTCATCGAACAGGCGTCGAAACTGGTCTTCGACCACATCAGCCAGCGCACCCACCACCAGCAGCGCGGGGGCCGCGGTTTGCGGCTCGGCGGGCATCACCGGCACCAGCGAGGCCAGGCAGGCGTCCTCGCCCTGGGTGAAAGTGGTCTCGATGCCGCTGCCCGAATAGTTCAGCACGCGCACCGAGGGCATGAACTGCTGCGACAGGCGCGACGCGGCGCGCGACAGGTCGAGCTTGATGACCTCCGAGGGGCACGAGCCGACCAGGAACAGCAGCTTGATCTCGGGGCGGCGCTCCAGCAGCCGGGTCACCACCTTGTCGAGTTCGGCATTCGCATCGGCGATACCGGCCAGGTCACGTTCGTCGATGATGGCGGTGGCAAAGCGCGGTTCGGCGAAGATCATGACGCCGGCGGCCGACTGGATCAGGTGGGCACAGGTGCGCGAACCGACCACCAGAAAGAAGGCGTCCTGGATCTTGCGGTGCAGCCAGATGATGCCGGTGAGGCCGCAGAACACCTCGCGCTGACCACGCTCGCGCAGCACCGGCTGGTCTTCGCAGCCGGCCGCTTCGGCGCGGATCGGGATCACCGCACTCATGCCGGCGCTCCTTCCGAGGCCGACTGGTCCTGGCGGGCCTGCGCCTCGTCCCGGCGGGCCGCGCGCAACTTCAGCAGAAACTGGACCGCGTTGATCAGATAGGCGGCATACGCTGCCAGCGCCAGCAGCATCAGCGCGTGGGCCTCGAGCCCGCCGAGAGCCAGCAGGACGAGGTAGGCGGTGTGCAGGGCCAGCACCAGCATGCTGAACACGTCTTCCCAGAAGAAGGCGGGCGCGAACAGATGGACGCCGAAGACATCCTTCTCCCAGAGGCAGCCGGTGATCATGATCGCGTACAGGGCGAGGGTCTTGACCACCACCGAGACGCTCGCCGCCTGTTGGCCTTCGCCGGTGGCCAGGAAGCGCAGCACCAGCGCGAGGCTGGCCAGGAAGATGACGAACTGGATGGGCGCGAGCACACCCTGCACGAGCGTCCACCCCGAGCGGTCGCGGCGGCGGCGTTGCTCCGGCGTGTAGAGCGGCGCGCGCCGAGGGCGGGCGGTTTGCCGGTGTCTGGAATCCAGTTCTGGGGCCATGACGGCAATCTAGACCGGCTTTCCGGCAATGTCAATCTAGCTTGACGTAACAAAATTCTGACACTAATCTTCGGCTTGATCCTCGGTGTCAGGGCTCGTCTTGACAGTCAAGGAAAGCGCCTGAGACACTCGTCGGTGTCAGGAAATGGGGCTCACTGCCCTGAGGTCGTCCACTTCGATCGCTGCGCGCGAGGCCCGTCGATCGGAAAAGTCAGCCGAATCACCATGATCGCGACCGGACGATGAAGCGTCGTCGCGAAGGCTCGAACCCACCACCCCGAGGTAGCGCGCATGGAACGGTCGACAGAGGATGGGTCCGGGGCCGAGAGGTCATCGCGGACGACGGCGCAGCCGGGATCGGAACCTTATCAGTCCGACAGTTCGGTCATTCGGGGTTCCCGTGAGTGGCTGCAGCGCACCATAGAAACCGAGATCGTGCCGCGCCTGATGCTGGTGCATCGGCTGGCCGACGCCGATCCGGATGTCTACACCGACCGCGCCGACGCCGTGCCCGCGCTCGAGGAAGTCGAAGCCTTCTGTTCGCTGCTGTTGGCCGACGATGTCGAGGCGCTGGTGGATTTCGTCGAGCGTCTGCGCCGCCGTGGCGTGGCGCTCGAACACGTCTATCTGGAACTGATCGAACCGGCGGCCCGTCGCCTCGGTGTGCTCTGGGAGATCGACGCCTGCGACTTCGCCCAGGTGACCCTCGGGCTCTGGCGCCTGCAGAATCTGGTGTTCGATCTCGGTCCGCAGCTGCCCAAGACCCAGCAGGAGCGGCCCGATGGCCCGCGCCGGTTGATGATGGTGGTACCCCCGAATTCGCAGCACACGCTGGGCGCCCTGATGGTGGCCGAGTTCTTTCGCCGCGCGGGCTGGGAAGTCTGGGCCGATCCGGCCGCCAGCGCCCGCGAGTTGCTGGAGACGGCGCGCACCGGCTGGTTCGACCTGATCGGCCTGTCGATCGGCACCGAGACGCAGATCGACGCACTCACTTCGGTGATTGTTGATCTCAGGCAGGTGTCCTCGAACCCCTCCGTGGGCATCATGGTGGGTGGGCCGCTTCTGTTGCTTCAACCCGAACTGCTCGCGCACCTGGGAGCCGATTTCAGCGCCCAGGATGCGCGCGAAGCGGTGTCGGCCGCCGATTCGTTCGTCGGCGCGCGCGGCGTCCTCTGTTAGTCCAAGCCGGCACGATGCCGCCCCTGCAGTCGTGTGCGGCTTTGCCGCTCGTGCGACCCTCACCATAGTAGCCCCCGTGAACCAAACCACCTCATTGCACTCACTTTCGGCACTTCGGCCGGCGGACACTGCTTCGCTGATCGCTGCGGCCGCCGATGTGGCGCTGCTGGTCGATGCCGACGGGGTGATCCGCGATGTCTCGATCGCCAGCGACGAACTCGCCGGTCTGGGCAGCGCCGACTGGGTTGGCCGCCGTTGGGCCGATACCGTCACCGTCGAAAGCCGGACCAAGGTTCAGGCGCTGCTCGAGACGCCTGGCGCAACCACCGCGCCGAAGTGGCGCCACATCAATCACCCGTCGTCCCAGGGGCCGGACGTGCCCCTGATGTATTCGACCATCCCGACCGGTGCGGCCGGCATGGTGGTGGCGATCGGTCGCGACCTGCGTCAGATCGCGTCGATCCAGCAGCGCCTGATCGCCGCGCAGCAATCGATGGAGCGCGACTATCTGCGCCTGCGCCAGATGGAGTCGCGTTATCGGACCCTGTTCCACTCGATCTCCGAGGCGGTGCTGATCGTCGATGTGCGCACGCTGAAGGTGGTGGAAGCCAATCCGGCGGCGGGGCGGGTCTTTGCCGAGCCGATCAAGCGCATCGTCGGGCGCGCGGTGGGCGACTGTTTTGACGCCGCCGACCGGACGGCCCTGCTGTCCATGCTGGAAACCGTGCGCGGTGCGCCCAATTCCGAAGGCCCGCCCCTGCGTCTGGTCTGCGGCAAGTTTGACCTGACGGTGTCGGCGTCCATTTTTCGCCAGGACGGCGGATCGCTGTATCTGGTGCGCTGCGCGCCGCTGGCGGTCGAGGGCAGCGATGCGGACGCCCCGGTGCGCCGGACGCTGTTCGCGGCGGTCGAGCGTGCGCCCGATGCGCTGGTGGTCACCGACCCCGGCGGCCGGATCCTGTACGCAAATGCCAGCTTCGCGCGGATGGCGCAGATGGAGTCCGCCGAGCAGGTGCTGGGCGAGTCGCTCGACCGCTGGCTGGGACGTTCCGGTGTCGATCTGGGGGTCCTGATCGCCAACCTGCGGCAAAACGAATCGGTGCGGCTGTTCCCGACCGTCATCCGGGGCCGTGTCGGTTCCGAGACGGCGGTCGAGATCTCGGCGGCGTCGGTGCCCGGTGGCGAACATCCTTGCCTGGGCTTCACCATGCGCGACATCGATCGGCGTCTGCCGGCCGAGGGCCGTCGTCCGCACGGCATGTCGCGTACCGTCGAGCAGCTCACCGAACTGGTGGGTCGGGTTCCGCTCAAGGAAATCGTCGGCGAAACCAGCGACCTGATCGAGCAGCTGTGCATCGAGGCGGCGCTCCAGCTCACCCGCGACAACCGAGCGGCCGCTGCCGAGATGCTCGGGCTGTCGCGCCAGAGCCTGTATGTCAAGCTGCGCCGCTACGGTCTCGGCGAGCATCCCGCCGAAGGCTTCCAATAAGGCGCCACTGATCGGCGATGGGCCTGGCGATGTCGTCCGATCCCCCCGTTGCGGCGGGTGAGGTGGTGGTCCTGGTCCTGGTCGACATCGCGCCGGCCTCGCGCCTGTGGGGGTGGTCGCGCATCGTGCTCGGTGCGCGCGCGCTGCGCGGCGTGCCCGGCCTGCGATTCGTCAAGGTAATGGGCAGCGGCTTCGAGGGCGGTTTCGGGCTGCGGCCCAGCGCGTCGATCCAGGCGCTCTTTTGTGTGTTCCAGGACGCGGCCGGCGCCGATCGCTTCACCGCGCCGGGTGGCGCCCTGCAAGCCTGGCGGGATCGGGCAATCGATTGCTTCAGCGTCAAGCTGCGGGCGTTCTCCAGCCGCGGGTCCTGGTCGGGCACGCGTTTGGCGGTGGTCGCGCCGGCGCCCCAGGCCGGGCCGATCGCATCGCTGACCCGCGCCTCGATCCGCCCGTCCCGGGCATGGGCGTTCTGGCGCATGCAGCCGGCGGCGCAGCGCTCGCTGGCCCTGGCGCAGGGCTGCCGGCTGGCGGCCGGCGTGGGCGAGGCGCCCTTGCTGCGCCAGGCCACCTTCAGCATCTGGGACGATGCCGCGTCGATGGATGCGTATGCCCGCACGGGCGCACATCGGGCGGCGATCGAGGCGGCCGCGGGTGGCGGCTTCTTTGCCGAATCGATGTTCGTGCGTTTCGTTCCGTACGATGCGCAGGGTTCCTGGAAGGGTCGCGCGCTTGGCTGACCATCGCGTGGTGGTGGTGGGCGGCGGTATTGCCGGCCTGAGCGCGGCGGTCGATCTCGCCCGGCGCGGGCTGGCGGTCACCTTGCTCGAACGCGCCGCGCAGCCGGGCGGCAAGCTGCGCCAGGTGCTGGCGGGCGGCGCTCCGGTGGACAGCGGCCCCACTGTCTTCACCATGCGCTGGGTGTTCGATTCGCTGTTCGACGATGCGGGTGTGGCGTTGGCAGACGAGCTTCGGCTGGCGCCGCTGTCGGTGCTGGCCCGTCACGCCTGGGGCGAGGGCGGGCGGCTCGATCTGTTCGCCGACGCGGCGCAGTCGGCGCAGGCGATCGGCGAGTTCGCCGGGGCCGCGCAGGCACGGCGGTTTCTGGGCTTCTGCGCCCAGGCGCATCAGGTCTACCAGACCCTCGAGGGACCCTACATCCGCTCCTCGCGACCGAGCCCGCTGGGCATCTCCCGGGATCTGGGTCTGCGCGGCCTGTCGGTGCTGTGGCGGCTGGGGCCGTTTCGCGACCTCTGGCGCGCCCTTGCGCCGCATTTCGAAGATCCCCGACTGCAGCAGCTCTTTGGCCGTTACGCCACCTATTGCGGCTCATCGCCCTTCGAGGCGCCGGCGACCCTGATGCTGATCGCCCAGGTCGAGATGGACGGCGTGTGGTCGGTGGAAGGCGGCATGATCGAACTGGCGCGCGCGTTGGCCAGGCTGGCGCAGCGTCATGGCGCCACGATCCGTTGCGGCGCGCACTGCGAGCGGATCGTGGTCGAGGGCGGTCGGGTTCGGGGCGTGGTGCTGGCCGATGGCGAGCGGATCGAGGCGGATTCGGTGGTGTTCAACGGGGATGTCGCCGCACTGGCGGGCGGACTGCTCGGCGCGCCGGCGCGAGGGGCCGTCAGGGCGATGCCGCGCGCGCAGCGATCGCTGTCGGCGCTGACCTGGTCGCTCAGGGCGCAGACGGGCGGTTTTCCGCTGGTGCGCCACAATGTTTTTTTCGACAACGACTATGCGTCGGAGTTTCGCGACGTGTTCACCCATGGCCGGCTGCCAGCCCGGCCGACGGTCTATGTCTGCGCCCAGGACCGCGGTGACGAGGGTGCGCCGGGCGCGCCGGAACGTCTCTTGTGCCTGGTCAATGCGCCGGCGCTGGGCGACGCGCGGGCGTTTGGTGCCGACGAGGTCGCTGGCTGCGAGGACCGGGCCTTTGCGCTGCTGGCGCGTTGCGGCCTGTCGGTCGACCGGGCCGGTGGCGCATCGGTGATCACCACGCCGGCCGACTTCGAGGGTCTCTTTCCGGCCACCGGTGGTGCGCTGTACGGACGCGCGTCGCACGGCTGGATGGCCTCGCTCACCCGGCCGTCCTCGCGCAGCGCGGTGCCGGGGCTGTGGCTGGCCGGTGGCAGCGCGCACCCCGGGCCCGGCGTGCCGATGGCCGCGCTGTCGGGCCGGATGGCGGCGGCCAGCCTGGTCGCGCAGCTCGGCGGGGCGGGGCGGCGCTCGCGGGTGGTGATTGCCAGGGCGCCCGTCCAGGGCTGAGCGGGCGACGTCGCGGCGTCTGCGCGTCCGCCTCTCGGGCGGCGTCCCGGCGCGCCCGCGTCTCGTGCGATGTACCGGCGCGTCCGCCTCTCGGGCGATGTACCGGCGCCCTGGGGGACGGGTCTCTCGCGGCGCGGTGCGGTCAGCGGCGCAGCGTCGCGGCGTCGGGCAAGACCGATTCGAGGGCCTTGGCCGAGGACAGCACGCCGGGCACGCCCGCGCCGGGGTGATTGCCCGCGCCCACCATGTACAGGCCCGGCACATCCTCGCTGCGGTTGTGCGGTCGGAACCAGGCGCTTTGCAGCAGCAGCGGCTCCAGCCCGAAGGCGGCGCCCTTGTAGGACAGCAGCCGGTCCTGGAAATCCTGCGGCGTGGTGAAGAAGGAGGTGACGATCTCCTGGCGCAGCCCCGGCAGCACGGTGGCCTCGAGGGCCTCGGCGATCGCGTCCCGATAGGCCTCGCCGCGCGCCGCCCAGTCGGTGCCGCTGTCCAGGTGCGGCACCGGCGACAGCACATAGAAAGTGTCGCATCCGGGTGGTGCGAGCGCCGGATCGGTGGCGGTGGGCCGATGCAGGTACAGACTGAAATCGTCGGCGAGCTTCTTGCGCTTGAAGATGTCGGTGAGCAGTTCGCGGTAGCGCGGGCCCAGCAGCAGCATGTGATGGGGCACGTCGTGATACTGGCGGCGTGTGCCGAAGTACCAGACGAACAGGCTCATCGAGTAGCGCCCGCGCTCGATCTTGGCGTCGGTCCAGACCCGGCGATGCTGGGGTTCGACCAGATGGCGGTAGGTCCAGGCGGCGTCGGCATTGGAGACCACGATGTCGGCGTCGATCACTTCGCCGTCGGCCAGTTCGACACCGCTGGCGCGCCCCTCGGTAACGCGGATCCGGCGGACCTCGGCGTTGCAGCGCACCGGCGTGCCCTGACCCTGCAGCAGTCCGACCAGGCCGCGCACCAGCGCGCCGGTGCCGCCCATCGCCCAGTGGACGCCGTAGCGGCGCTCCAGCGAGGCGATCAGGCTGTAGGCGCTGGTGACCGAGAACGGGTTGCCGCCGATCAGCAGCGGGTGAAAGCTGAAGACGATGCGCAGTTTCGGGTCCGTCAGGTGGCGCGCGGCCAGCTGGTAGATGCTGTCCCAGGCGCGCATGCGCACCATCGAGGGCACCGCGCCCAGCAGGTCGCCGACGGTCTCGAACGCCTTGGTGCTCATGCCCTCGAAGCCCAGCCGGTAGCACTTCTCGGCCTCGACCATGAAGCGTTCGTAGCCGGCGACATCGGCGGGGCAAAAGCGCGCGACCTCGGCCTTCATGCGCTCGGCGTCGCCGCAGTAGTCGAACCAGGAGCCGTCGTGAAAGCGGATCCGGTAGAAGGGGTCCATCGCCCGCAGCTCGACATCGTCCTCGCGGCGCTTGCCGCACAGGGCCCACAGTTCGTCGAACAGGAAGGGGGCGGTGATGATCGTCGGACCGGCATCGAAGGTGAAGCCGTCGCGCCGGTGCACATAGGCGCGACCGCCCGGCCCGTCGAGCTTTTCCAGCACCGTCACCCGCCAGCCGCGCGCGCCCAGCCGGATCGCCGCGGCCAGTCCGCCGAAACCGCTGCCGATCACGACCGCATGGGGACGCTCACGGTGTTGCGACACGGCGGGCGCCGATGGGGCCTCGGTATCGAATGACAGGTAGGGTTTGAGGGTCGGCATCGATGTTTCTCCCAGAGCGGCACCACCAAGTGTAAATCATAGTTGACGCTTTGTAGTGTCAGCAGCACACTACTCAAATGGATCGTCCTGCCCTTTCTACTGTCGCGGAGCTGCTCAAGCCGATCACCTGGTTTCCGCCAATGTGGGCGTTCACTTGCGGTGTAGTGGCCTCCGGCGTGTCGCCGCGCGAGCTTTGGCCGGTGGTGCTGCTGGGCATTCTGCTGGCCGGGCCGCTGGTGTGCGCGACCAGTCAGGCGGTCAACGACTGGTTCGACCGGCATGTCGATGCGATCAATGAGCCCGGCCGGCCGATTCCGTCGGGCCGGATGCCGGGCCGCTGGGGGCTCTACATCGCGGTGGCCTGGACCGCGCTGTCGATGGCGGTGGCCAGTCTGCTGGGGCCCTGGGGTTTCGGTGCGGCGATCGCCGGACTCGTGTTGGCCTGGGCCTACAGCGCCCCGCCGGTGCGCCTGAAGGAAAACGGCTGGTGGGGCAATGCGGCCTGCGGTCTCTGTTACGAGGGGCTGGCCTGGGTGACCGGTGCGGCCGTCATGGCGGGCGGTGCGATGCCCGATGCGCGCTCGCTGGCGCTGGCCGGGCTCTACAGCCTGGGCGCCCACGGCATCATGACCCTGAATGATTTCAAGGCGGTCGAAGGCGACCGGCAGATGGGCGTGCGCTCGCTGCCGGTGCAACTCGGCATCGACCGTGCGGCCCGCGTCGCGTGCTGGACCATGGCGGTGCCGCAGGTTGGCGTGGTGGCGCTGCTGCTGGCCTGGGCCCAGCCCTGGCACGCGCTGGCGGTGACCGGGCTGCTGCTGGCGCAGCTGGCGATGATGCGCTGGTTCGTTGCCGCGCCGTCGCGCCGCGCCCTGCCCTACAGCGGCTTCGGCGTTCCGCTGTTCGTGGCCGGCATGATGGTGAGCGCATTCGCGCTGCGCGCCGGCGGGGCGGCCTGACCATGGCGCGCACCTTCGGCTGGACGAGCATCGTGCGCCTGGGCTTCGTGCAGGCGGCGCTGGGGGCGATCGTGGTGTTGACCACCTCGACGCTGAACCGGGTGATGGTGGTCGAACTCGCGCTCCCGGCCTTGCTGCCTGGTCTGTTAGTGGGTATTCACTATGCGATGCAGAGCCTGCGGCCGCGGATGGGCTTCGGTTCCGACGTCGGTGGTCGGCGCACGCCCTGGATTGTCGGCGGGATGGCGGTGCTGGCGGTCGGCGGGGTTGGGGCGGCGGCTGCCACCGCGCTGATGACCTCGCAGCTCGCCCTGGGCATCGCCGCGGCGGTGGTGTCCTTCATGGTGATCGGGGCCGGCGTGAGCGCTTGCGGCACCTCGCTGCTGGTGCTGCTGGCCAAGCGGGTCGATGCGCCGCGCCGCGCCGCGGCGGCCACCATCGTGTGGCTGATGATGATCGTGGGCTTCGCGGTCACCGCCGGCATCGCCGGCAAGCTGCTCGACCCCTATTCGCCCGAGCGGCTGGTCGCGGTGACCGCGGGTGTGGCGGTGATCGCGATGGCGGTCACGCTGCTGGCGCTGGCCGGCCTCGAGGGAGCGGCCCAGCCGGCCTCGCTGGCGCAGGCCGGTGAGCCCAAGCCGCGCTTTCGCGAGGCGCTGGCGCAGGTCTGGGCCGAACCCGCCGCCCGCCAGTTCACCGTGTTCGTCTTCGTGTCCATGCTCGCCTACAGCGCGCAGGACCTGATCCTGGAGCCCTTCGCCGGCGCGGTTTTCGGCTACACGCCGGGCCAGTCCACCCAGCTGTCGGGCGTCCAGCATGGCGGTGCGTTTGCCGGGATGCTGCTGGCCGCCCTGGCTGGCAGCCGGTTGGCCGGGCGCCAGTTCGGCTCCCTGCGCGCCTGGACGATCGGCGGCTGCCTCGCCTCGGCGCTGGCGCTGGCCGGCCTGGCCGTGGGCGGACTGCTGGGCGGGGCCTGGCCGCTGAAGACGACGGTGTTCGCGCTCGGGCTGGCCAATGGCGCGTTCGCCATCGCCGCGATCGCCTCGATGATGCGGCTGGCCGGCGAAGGCCGGCAGTCGCGCGAAGGGGTCCGCATGGGCCTGTGGGGCGCCGCGCAGGCGATCGCCTTTGGCGTCGGCGGTTTCGCCGGTGCGGCGGCCAGCGACCTGGCGCGCCTGCTGATCGGGTCGACCGGCGTCGCCTACTCCGCGGTGTTCGCCGCCGAGGCGCTCCTGTTCGTTTTTTCGGCGCTGCTGGCAGCGCGGATCGGCCGGTCCGGCCAGGGTGAATTCAGCATCGACCCCGCCGATCCGGCGCGGGTGGTGGAGACAAGGCCGGTCGACTATCGGGTCGCCGGCATGGAGCGGGGGTAAACGCGATGAACGAGATCGAGACTTTCGATGTGGTGGTGGTGGGCGGCGGACCGGCCGGTGCGACCGCCGCGCACGAGCTTGCCCGCAAGGGCCGCAAGGTGCTGCTGCTCGATCGGGCCGGGCGGATCAAGCCCTGCGGCGGCGCGATTCCGCCGCGGCTGATCCGCGACTATGCGATCCCCGAGTCGCTGCTGGTGGCGCGCGCCACCGCCGCGCGGATGATCTCGCCCAACGAGGTCAAGGTCGACATTCCGATCGAGGACGGCTTCGTCGGGATGGTCGATCGCGACCAGTTCGATGAATGGCTGCGCAACCGGGCGGTGAGTGCCGGTGCGGTGCGCCGCACCGGTCTGTTCGAGAAGCTCGAGCGCGGCGCCGACGGGGTCAATGTCGTGCACTACCGGGTGCGTGAGCGCAACCGCCCCGGCGAGGGCACCCCGGCCCGGGTCTGCGCGCGCACGGTGATCGGCGCCGATGGCGCGAAGTCCGGTGTCGCCCGTCAGGCGGTGCCCGGGGCCGAGAACACGCGCTATGTGTTCGCTTATCACGAGATCATCGCCGCGCCGAAGGAGCGCCCGCCGGGCTATGACGCCGCACGCTGCGATGTCTGGTACCAGGGCCGGCTGTCGCCCGATTTCTATGGCTGGGTGTTTCCGCACGGCGACACCCTCAGCGTGGGCACCGGCAGCGCCGACAAGGGCTTTTCGCTGCGCAACGCGGTGGGGGCGCTGCGCGAGGCCAGCGGCCTGGCCGATGCCCAGACCCTGCGCCGCGAGGGCGCGCCGCTGCCGATGAAGCCGCTGCGCCGCTGGGACAACGGTCGCGACGTGGTGCTGGCGGGCGATGCCGCGGGCGTCGTCGCCCCGGCCTCGGGCGAAGGCATCTACTACGCGATGCTGGGCGGCACGCTGGCCGCCGACGCGGTGGAAGGGCTGCTGCGCACCGGTGATGTCCGGTCGCTGGCGACGGCGCGCAAGCGGTTCATGAAGGCGCACGGGCGGGTGTTCTGGGTGCTGGGGATCATGCAGCGCTTCTGGTACAGCAGCGACCGTCGGCGCGAACGTTTCGTGAGCATCTGCAAGGACAAGGACGTCCAGCAGCTGACCTTCGAGTCGTACATGAACAAGGAGCTGGTGCGCAAGAAGCCGATGGCCCATGTGCGCATCTTCTTCAAGGACATGGCGCACCTGCTGGGGCTGGCGCGGGTCTGAGCCGATGGCCGGATTCGTCGGCGGCGGCCTGCTGCTCGACCTGGTGATCGGGTTCACCCTGCTTGAGGTGGTGGTGCTGCTGCTCTATCACCGCGCCACCGGGCGCGGCATCGCGCCGGCGCGGCTGCTGCCCAATGTGGCGGCTGGTTTGTGCCTGATGCTGGGGCTGCGCGCGGCGCTCGGGCAGGCGCACTGGTCCTGGATCCTGCTGGCGCTGGCCGGCTCGGGCCTGGCGCACGCGATCGACCTGCGTGCCCGCTGGGGGCGTGCTGCCTGAGCGTCCGCGATGAGCTGCCGGTTCGCCGGGTCTTCAGCGGTGAACCTCTTCCTCGCCGTGACGGCTGAGCAGCGCCATCAGGTGCCGCCGGATCAGGATGCCCGGCCGATCGGAATCCATCGAATACTCGACACCGCGCCGCCGCAGGTCGACCAGCGCGTCGGGATCGGTCGCCTCCAGGATGTCCTTGTCCTCGCGGGTGATGACCTGGTCGAAATCGATCAGCATCTGCGCCGGGCAGTCGGCCTCGGTGTCGTTTCGGAACAGCCACTGGCACAGCTGGATGTGGCCGTCGTCGATCGGGGTGAAGCAGTTGATGATCACATGGCGAATGCCCGACGGGTATTCGATGTCCAGCCGGCGCGAGAACGGCAGGTAATAGGCATTGCGCATGTGGCGCGTGGTGATCGGATCGGTGACGCCGCTGATGCGCTGGAAGGCCGCCGGATTGGTCGCGTCGACCACGGTCTCGGCGTGGAACCCGGTGTCGTTTTCGATCAGCTCGTAGCGGCTGGGTACCGGCGAGGCGGCCACGCCGAAGGTGGCGCGATGAACGATGCTGAAGTGCGCGTTGTCGAAGCTGTTTTCCAGCGCGCGGATCGGGCTGGTGGCCCAGGTCTCGTGGAACTGGAAGATCGTTCGCCAGCCGGGGGCGCCGAACTCGGGAATCGGCGGGATGTCGGCGATCGGGTCTTCGAGGGCGACCCAGGCATAGCCGTGGCGCGCGACGCAATGAAACGCCGGGGTGCGGTAATCGGCCGGAATCTCGCGGGCCGGATCGTACTGCGGAATCCGCACCACCCGTCCGCCGCGGTTGTAGGTCCAGCCGTGGTAGCCGCAGCTCAGGCGGCCCTGCGCGCAGGCCTGGCCCGCGGCATCGACGCAGAAACCGCGCGACAGCTTCGCGGTCCGGTGGCAGCAGCGGTCCAGCAGCGCGGCCGGCTCGCCCTGTTCATCCAGGAACAGCACGATGTCCGTGCCCAGCAGGGTGAAGGGCCGGGGTCCGTCGGCCAGCGCCGTCAGCGGCATGACCGCGTGCCAGAACTTCCGAAACACCGGTTGACGGGTGACCAGCATGCGCAATCCTTTCAGTCCGAGTCGCGGGCGGCCTGGTTCGCGGCCGTCGGACAGGGACAGCAGGATGCGTGCCAGGCGGATCGACCGGCCGGGCCGCCCGGTGACGGTGCGCGCTGCACCGGCGACAGGCGGCGCGCCTGGATTGATCCCCCGGGATGGGGCACCTATACTGGCGCGCCGATGGCGGTGGCAACCAGGTTTCCGTGATTCTTCTTTCGTCCGTTTCCCTCAGGCCGGTGCTGCTCGCCCTGGCCATCGGCGGTGCGGCCGGTGCGCTCTGCACGTGGCTGGGCACCCCGCTGCCCTGGCTGATCGGTCCGCTGTTCGCCTGCGCGATCGCCTCGGCCCGTGGTCTGCCGGTGGCCAGCCTGCCGGCGGCGCGCAGCGCCGGGCAATGGGTGATCGGTACCGCGCTCGGGCTGTTCTTCACCGCCGATGTCCTCGAGCGCCTGGCCAGCAGCGCGGGCATGGTGCTGGCCGGCCAGCTCTGGTCGCTGGCCATCGGATTGTCGCTGGCCTGGGCGCTGCGCCGGTTTGCCGGCCTGGACGGCGCCACCGCGTATTTCGCCGGTGCGATCGGCGGCGCCTCCGAAATGGCGCTGCAGGGGGAGCGCCATGGCGCGCGGGTCGACATGATCGCCGCCGCCCACAGCCTGCGCATCCTGCTGGTGGTGAGCATCATGCCGTTTGCGTTCCAGTGGCTGGACGTGCACGGATCGGACCCCTCCGAGCGGGTGGTGCAGGTGGTCCACTGGTGGCCGGGGTTTGCCTTGCTGGTGGCCTGCACCGTGGCCGGGGCGATGGTGCTGCGCCGCCTGAAGGCCCCCAATCCCTGGCTGATCGGTCCGCTGGTGGTGGCGGTCGGGCTGAGCGCTGCCGGGGTGAACCTGAGCGCGGTGCCCGGATGGATCGTCAGCCTGGGTCAGGTGTTCATCGGCATCGCGCTGGGCACCCGGTTCGCGCCGGGCTTCTTTGATCGCGCGCCGCGCGTGCTGGTGGTGGTGGCCGTGTCGACCCTGCTGGCGATCGCCGCGTCCGCCGGTTTCGCCTGGCTGCTGGCGCGCTGGTCGGGGGTGCCGTGGGCGACGCTCGCGCTGGCCACCTCGCCGGGCGGCATCGCCGAGATGGCGCTGACCGCGAAGCTGCTCGAACTCGGCGTGCCGATGGTGACCCTGTTCCACCTCACCCGGGTGCTGATGCTGGTGCTGTTCGGTGGCGCGATGTATCGCTGGCTGGCGCCGCGTTTCGGCTGGCCCGCGGACGAGGTGCCGCTGCCGGTGCCGGCGCGCCCGCCCCGCGATGACGAGAACGAGTGAGCCGGTGGTGTCGCCCGCTCAGGGCCGCAGGCTGACCGCGCGCGGCTGACCGGCCGGCCAGTCGAAGCCGGCGCGCCGGTGGCCGGTCGGGTCGAGCAGCAGCCAGTCGAGGTGTTCGACCCCGATCGCCAGCACCGCGAATCGCTCGACCCCGGCATACAGGGCGCGGCTGTGCGCCGGCAGGCGCTGCCAGGCGATCTGCGCGACCGGATCGCCGACGTGGATGCGGGCCCGGCCGCGCGCGCGCAACTGGGTGCGGGCCGGTCCGTCGTGGAACACCAGACAGACCCGGGGGTCGCGGGCGAGCTGCGCGAGCTTGCCGGTGTCGGTGTCGCTGTGCACCTGCAGCGTCCGCGTGTCGGTGTCGACCGCGCGCAGCACCACCGTGCGGGCATCGGGCCCGCCGTCGAGCGCCGCGCTGGCCAGCACCGGCCAGTGCAAGCCGTGACGGGGGTCGGCGCTGGCCAGCGTCAGCATCCGCCAGGCCGATTCCAGGATCGGCAGCAGGGTCGGGTCGTGCGTCATGGCGTGCGCTTTCTCAGGTGGCCTCGGCCGGGACGGCGCGCGCCAGCAGCTCGCGCCATTGCGCGTCGCTGGCCGGCCAGCCGTGGCCGCTCAGCTGGCGCAGCACCGGCGCGATCTGCCAGGCGGCCGGTTGGCCGAACGCCGGTGGGCGCTCGCGCCAGAGCCGGCGGATGATGTTCTCGGGCACCTGAAAGCGCTGCGACAGCGCTTCGATCACTGCCCGGTCCTGCCCGGCATCGATCGCACGGCGCAGGCCCTCGTTCCAGCGCAGGTTGTGGGCGCTGTCGGTGCGGACCACCAGCCAGCGCAGGTCGTAGTCATCGGCGCGGCCCGGCTCGGGGACCGGCTCCGGCGGCACCAGGTGCCGGGCGAAGAAGCTGGCCAGTCCCGGCAGGTGACTCAGGACGTGCGCGCGCGCCGCCGCGTGGCGCGCATCGATGCGCAGCCAGTTGTAGCAGCCCAGGTGGCAGCCGACCCCGGTCGGCGCCAGGCTGGCCAGCACGCCCGGGTCGAGCCGCGAGCGCAGCAGGGCGGCGATTCGCGTCTCGGTCGCCTCTTCGCGCAGGTCGATGGCGCGCAGCACCCGGCCATAGAACGCGAGATCGATGATGTCGTCACGCAGTGCGGCGCGCAGGGCCGCCAGGAAATCCGGGAACCGGGTGGCGCGCTCGAACAGGCTGGCCGCTACCCCGGGCTCCAGACGGTGCTCGGTGTCGAGGTGCCGTGACCAGTCGTCGCCGCGCTGCTCGAGCACGGTGAGCATCTCGCCGGCCAGCGTGCCGAACAGGGTGTCGAGCACCCGCGACTGCTCGATGTCGCCCGACAGTTCGGCGCCCAGCAGGTGCACCAGCAGCTTCAGGGTACGGTCCGACAGCAGCGAGCGGAAGTCGTGGACCAGGCCGTCGCGGTCGATGCCCACGAAGCGCGCATGCAGACCCCAGGCGCGGGCGAGCTGGGCGAAGATCGGGTTGGCCATCAGCGACAGCCGCGAGGCGATCGGCAGCAGAAGCACGAACAGCCGCCAGTCGGGTGACGGGTTGTGCCAGACCAGCGCGCGCGGGCTGCGCAGATAGACCTGCGCGAGGTGGGCCAGTTCGGGGCCCACGCTGGCGGCGTCGATCAGTTCCTCATCGACCGCGAAGGTGTCGACGCGCAGGGATTCGAAGTCGGTCATGGCGCCCGGTCGGGGCGATCAGAAAAGGGGTGCGCTCGGCCCGTCGGGCGGCGGCGAGCTCAGTCGGCGCGCTTGGCCACGAACAGCAGGCCGCCACCGAAGACGATGAGCGCGGTGGCGATCAGGGTGCGGGCGACCGATCCGCGCCAGATCGCCTCGGCGGCGAACAGCGCGCCCGCCATCACCAGGAAACGCGCGGTTCCGGCGGTGCGCTGGGCGGGGCTCGATGGGTTCATGACAGGAACTCTACCTCAGAAGAGCGGGGATTGCCGGTTGCCGTGGCGCAGCCGATGGCTTTGTTCGATGGTGACGATCCGATCCCCCGGAAGTACATCGATCGGGTCACCGGCGGTCAGTCTGCCCGGACGAACGACGGCGCAGTAGGCGCCGGTGAAGCCGCTCTGGACCATCATCTTGCTGGCCCAGGAGAACCCCATCCGCACATTGAACTTGAAGCAGGGCGACCGGGCGCTCTCCAGGCGCAGCTCGACCTCGCCGATCCGCAGGCGGTCGCCGACCCACAGGGCGGGCTCGAGCAGGCCCTGGACCAGCAGGTTTTCGCCCAGTGCGCCGGGCTGCAGTGCTTCGGGCCGGCCGGCCTGGCCGCGCACCGTGTTCCAGAAGGCGTAGTGCTCGGCCGGGTACAGGTAGACGGCCTTGTCCAGGCCGCCATGCACCGTGAGGTCGACGATCTCGTCGCCGTCGACGCCCAGCGCGCCGATCGCCACCGCCACCGGATCGTCCAGGGTGCTGATGGCCTGCTTGGCGATGCCGCTCACCACGGTGCGCGGGCGGTCGTCGTTCTCGCGCACCAGCAGCGGCGCGGCGCGCCCGGCGCAGACCGCCAGCAGACGCGGGCGGGCGTCGCGTGCCGGGGCGCCGGCGGCTTCAACGGCGCGGGTCATGCGGGGTCCGGGTCCTGGAGGGTGGCGGGGTCGAGGTTGGCGCCGCACACCAGCACCCCCACCCGTTCGCCGGGGGCGGGCTGATAGGCGCCGCTGAGCAGCGCCGCGAAGGCGGCCGCGCCGCCCGGTTCGGCGGGGATCCGGGCGTCGCGCCAGAGGGTCTGCTGGGCCAGCCGGATCGCGGCATCGGACACCAGCACCGAAGCGGCGATGTGGCGTTGCGCGACCGGAAACATCAATGCGCCGATGCGCCGCGCGCCCAGCGAATCGGCGGCCAGCCCCGAGACCGCCACGTCGACGGGTTCGCCGGCGGCCAGCGCACGGTGCAGGGTCGGGCAGCCTTCGGATTCGACCGCGACCACCCGGACCCGGCCCTGGTACCAGGCGGCCATGCCGCCGATCAGGCCGCCGCCGCCCACCGCGACGAGCACCGTGTCGAGGTCGGGCGCCTGGTGTGCCCATTCCAGCGCGACGGTGCCCTGGCCGGCCAGGGTTTCCGGCTGGTCGTAGGCGTGGGATTCGAGTGCGCCGTGGGTGTGGCGAAAGGCGTCGCAGGCGGCCAGCGCATCGGCGTAGGCCGCGCCGCCGCGGTGCACCTGCGCACCCAGCGCCTGCAGCCGATCGCGCTTGGCCTGCGGCGTTGCCTGCGGCACGAAGATGTGCGCGGGCACGCCGAGCCGGCGGGCGGCCAGCGCCACCGCGATGCCGTGATTGCCCCCGGAGGCGGCGGCCACGCCGGCCGGCGGGAGCGTCGCCGAGAGCAGCCGGTTGAAGGCGCCGCGGGCCTTGAAGGTGCCGCTCTCCTGAAGGTATTCCAGCTTCAGGTTCAGCCGTTGCCCCTTCCAGGGCAGCGCCAGGCAGGGGGTGACGCGCACCTGTCCGGCGATCCGGCGGGCGGCGGCCTCGATCGCCGCCGGCCAGTCGGTCGGGTCCATCAGTCGCCGTTGGCCACCGCCGCCAGGGCGGTGGCGTCGAGCCGGAAGAAGCGCCCCTGACGGTCGACGTCGGTCAGCAGGCCTTCGCGGCGAAACGCGGCGACGGTGCGGCTGGCGGTTTCGGTGGTGATGCCCAGCACCGCGCCGACGTCTTCGCGCGAGGGCAGCAGCACCGTCGCCTGGGTGTCGGCGCCGGCCAGGCGCAGCAGGAGCCGGGCGAGCCGCTGGCGGGCATTGCCCGAGGCCAGGTCGGCGATGAAGTCATCGGCGCTCTTGAGGGCTTCGTGCCATTTGCGCAGCAGCTGCTGGTGCAGTCGGGGCGACTCGGACTCGAGGCGCTGGATCACGCTGACCGGAATCCGGCAGGCCTGGACCTCGGTGATCGCGACCGCGGTCGAGTCGTAGGCCGAGCCGGCGGTGGTCTCGAGTCCGGCGATGTCGCCCGGCCCGATCAGGCGCACGATGCGCTGCGCACCGTCGACCTGATAGCGCACCAGCTTGACCAGCCCCTTGCGCACGGTGAAGACATGGTCGCCGCGCGCGCGTTCGGCAAACACCGTGCTGCCGGCTGCCAGTGTCAGGTCGTGGATCGGCTGCTGGATCAGCCGGAAGTCGTCGCTGTTCAGGTTGGCGAAAAGCGACTGCTCGCGCACGCCGCAGCTGGCGCAGTCGTTTTCCTGCGTCGGATGGATCTTGACGTGCATGAAGGTCCTTGTCCGCGGGCGCCAGCGTCCGGCGCGGTGGCGCGATTATCCCCCGATCGGCGGGGAAGTGCAGCTTTGGCGCGCTGGCTCAGCGCGCGCTGGCGCACGGCTGAGTTCGCGCAACCGGGGCGCGGCGGGGCGCGGCGAAGATGGTTTCACCGGTGCTGCGTGACTTTCTTGTGCGCCGGGGGCTGGTCGACGGTGGCATTGTGCGAAACCCGATGGCCGTCATGCCGGTTGTCCCGCGCCGGTGTGCCGGGTGTAAAATCGCGGGTTTTCCCGACGGACGGGCGGCCGCTTTGCGCGGTGGCCGGCGGGCGGCGCTGATGGTGGCGGCGCGTGGCAGCGCCCTGCCCGACCCTGGATACACGGAGCCTTGGATGAACTTTCCCAGCAGTGCAGCGGCGATCCGCACCTCGAATGATGCGGCTTTTCAAACCATCGCCCCGGCCGGTTCAGGCGCACCCGGCGCCGACGCGCGGGCGCTGACGGGAGCCCCCGATTACGTCGCACACGCCGGTCTCATCGAATGGGTTGCCCGCATCGCGGCCCTGACCCAGCCCGACCGGATCTACTGGGCCGATGGTTCGCAGGCCGAGTACGACCGCCTGTGTGCCGAGATGGTCGCCGCCGGCACCCTGCGCCGGCTCGACCCGGTCAAGCGGCCCAACTCCTATCTCGCCTGGTCCGATCCGAACGACGTGGCCCGGGTCGAGGATCGCACCTACATCTGCTCGGCGCGCGCCGAGGAGGCCGGTCCGACCAACAACTGGGTGGCGCCGGCCGAGATGCGCGGCACGCTCGACGGGCTGTTCGCCGGCTGCATGCGCGGGCGCACCCTGTACGTGGTGCCCTTCTCGATGGGTCCGCTGGGCAGCCCGATCGCCCACATCGGCGTCGAGATCTCCGACAGTGCCTATGTGGTCGTCAACATGCGCATCATGACCCGCATGGGTCGTGCGGTGTTCGACGTGCTGGGCGAGGACGGGCATTTCGTGCCCTGTGTGCACAGCGTGGGCATGCCGCTGGCCGCCGGTCAGGCCGATGTGCCGTGGCCCTGCAACCCGACCAAGTACATCGTCCATTTCCCCGAGACCCGCGAAATCTGGTCCTATGGCTCGGGCTACGGCGGCAACGCGCTGCTGGGCAAGAAATGTTTCGCGCTGCGGATCGCCTCGAACATGGGGCGCCAGGATGCGCTGGCCGGGGGCATCGGCTGGCTGGCCGAGCACATGCTGATCCTGGCGGTGACCTCGCCCCAGGGCAAGACCTCGCACGTGGCCGCCGCCTTCCCGTCGGCCTGCGGCAAGACCAACTTCGCGATGCTGATTCCGCCCAAGGGTTTCGAGGGCTGGTCGGTGCGCACCATCGGTGACGACATCGCCTGGATCAAGCCGCAGCCCGATGGCCGGCTGCACGCGATCAATCCCGAGGCCGGCTTCTTCGGCGTGGCCCCGGGCACCAGCGTGAAGACCAATCCGAACTGCATCGCCTCGCTGGCGCACGATGTCATCTTCACCAACGTCGCCCTGACCGATGACGGCGATGTGTGGTGGGAGGGCCTGTCCGAGCCGCCCGCGCACCTGATCGACTGGCAGGGCCGCGACTGGACGCCGGAGATCGCGCGGGCCAACGCGGTCAACGGCAAGCCGCGCCCGGCCGCGCACCCGAACTCGCGCTTCACCGTGCCGGCGGCCCAGTGCCCGTCGATCGACCCCAACTGGGACAACCCGGCCGGCGTGCCGATCGATGCCTTCATCTTCGGCGGCCGCCGCTCGACCACCGTGCCGCTGGTGACCGAGGCGCGCGACTGGGAAGAGGGCGTCTACATGGCCGCCACCATGGGCTCCGAGACCACCGCTGCGCAGGCCGGCGCCACCGGCATCGTGCGTCGCGATCCGTTCGCGATGCTGCCGTTCTGCGGCTACAACATGGCCGAGTATTTCGGCCACTGGCTCGATCTGGGTCACCGGCTGAAGGTGGGCGGCGCGCAGCTGCCCGCCATCTTCTGCGTCAACTGGTTCCGCACCGACGACGCCGGCCGGTTCGTGTGGCCCGGTTTCGGCGAGAACATGCGGGTGCTGGCCTGGATGCTCGGGCGGCTGGACGGACAAGCCCAGGGTGCCGAGCATGTTTTCGGCACCACGCCGCGTTACGAGGATCTGAACTGGGACGGCATGGATTTCCCGCCGGCCTCCTTCGAGCGCATCACCTCGATCGACCGGACGGCCTGGCAGCAGGAACTCGAGCTCCATGCCGAGCTCTTCGCCCAGCTGTCGCAGGGGCTGCCCAAGGCGCTCGAGCGCGTCCGGGGCCGTCTGCAGGCCCGCCTGGCGGGCTGACCCCGTTTCCCGCGGCCGCGCTCGTCCGGGTTACAGTCAGGGCTTGCCGGCCGCCGGCCTTCGCCGGCCCCCTCCTCCCACCCTGGAGTACGCCATGAGTGCCTTTCCCAATCTCGCGCCGACCCGAGTGGTCGCGCCGGCCGCTGCCACCGTGCGCAGCGCGGCCGCGATCCGCGACATGACCTATCACCTGCACCCCTCGAGCAATCTCGCGGTGGTCCAGAGCGAAGGTCCGCTGGTGATCTCGCGTGGCGAGGGCGTCTATGTGTACGACGAGGGCGGCAGGCGCTACATCGAAGGCATGGCCGGACTGTGGTGCGCCGGACTGGGCTTCTCGGAAAAGCGGCTGGCCGAGGCGGCCCACCGCCAGATGCTCGAGCTGCCCTTCTACCACTCGTTCTCGGGCAAGGTGCCGGCGATCTCCACCGAGCTGGCCGAGCAGCTGATGGGCGTGGCCCCGGCCGGGCTGTCGCGCGTCTTTTTTGCCAACTCGGGCTCGGAAGCCAACGACTCGGCGGTCAAACTGGTCTGGTACTACAACAATGCGCTGGGCCGCCCGGCCAAGAAGAAGATCATCTCGCGCATGCGCGCCTATCACGGCGTGACGGTGGCCTCGGGCAGCCTGACCGGGCTCGCTTTCGCGCACAACGACTGGGACCTGCCGGCACCGCGGGTGCTGCACACCAGCACGCCGCACTACTGGCGCGGCGCGCAGCCCGGCGAGAGCGAGGAGGCCTATTCCGAGCGCCTGGCCGCCGAACTCGAGGCGCTGATCCTGGCCGAGGGCGCCGACACGGTGGGCGCCTTCATCGCCGAGCCGGTGATGGGCGCCGGCGGGGTGATCGTGCCGCCGGCCGGCTATTTCGAGCGGGTGCAGCAGGTGCTGGCCCGCCACGACATCCTGTTCATCGCCGACGAGGTGATCTGCGGTTTCGGTCGCACCGGCCAGATGTTCGGCTCGCAGACCTACGGCATCCGGCCCGACATCCTCACCTGCGCCAAGATGCTCACCAGCGGCTACCAGCCGATGTCGGCGATGATGGTCACCCCGCGCATCTTCGAGGCGCTGCTGCGCCAGTCCGAGAAGCTGGGCGTGTTCGGCCACGGTTTCACCTACTCGGGGCATCCGGTGCCCGCGTCGGTGGCGCTCGAGACGCTGGCGATCTATCGCGAGCGCGACATCGTCGGCCATGTGCGGGCGGTTGCGCCGGTGCTGCAGGACGGCTTGCGCGCGTTGGCCGATCACCCGCTGGTGGGCGAGGCACGCGGCATCGGTCTGATCGGTGCGCTGGAACTGGTGCGCGACAAGCGCGAGCGCGCCAGCTTCGATCCCAAGATGGGCGTGGGCAACCGGGTGGTGGCCAACGCCCAGCGGCGCGGCGCGATCGTGCGCAGCCTGCCGGGCGACATCATCGCGTTCTCGCCGCCGCTGATCATCGAGCCCCACGAGATCCGCGAGCTGCTCGACGCGGTCAAGGGCGCGCTGGACGACACCTGGGCGCAGACCCGGTCGATCTGACGGGTGAGGGGGCACCCCGCGGGGTGCCCTGGGCCGTCGCGCAGCGGCTGCCGGGCGGCAGCCGGCGCGACCGCCCGCCGATCAGTAGATAAAGATCGGGTTGATGATCGCCTGCACCGCGCCGGTGATGCGCGAGGGGCCCAGCGTGAACAGGCCTTCATAGACCTTGTCCTTCACCGCTTCCTCGGCGTTGACGTTCTCCAGGATGTACGTGCCGGTTTCCTGCAGCAGGATCTGGTGCACATGGAACACGTTGGTGGGGACCTCGAACGGGATCACCTCCAGGCCCCAGGTGTCGGAACCGACCATCGCCACGTTCAACGAGGTCAGGTAACGCGCACCGTCGACGCCCAGACCCGGCTCGACGGAACCGTAGCGCTTGTCGTCCTTGCCGATCAGCTTGGTCCAGCCGGTGTAGAAGATCACCACGTCGCCCTTGCCGATCGGCTTGATGCCCTGGCGCGCGATCGCCGCGTCGATCTCCTTGCGGTTGAAGGCGGTGCCTTCCGGAACCGGGTCCTTGCCCATCAGGCCGACCATGTCGAGGATCACGCCGCGGGTGGCGATCGCGGGCACTTGCTCGATGCCCAGCTTCTTCAGGCCACCGGCGGTGACGAAGTCGCCCGCCTTGTTGCAGTTGTAGTAGACGTTGGCGGTGCCGATGTGGCCCAGGCCGTCGAGCTGCGAGCCGATGCCGACCCAGCCCATGATGATGTCGTCGTTGTAGTTGGTCTTGGTGGCGCCCAGCGAGACGCCGTTTTCCTGGCCGGGCGAGAGCACGGTGAGCGAGAAGGTGCGCGGGGCGTACGCGGGGGTCTTGCTGTTGGTCTCGATGCCCATGCGGATCGACTTGCCGCGGCGGACCAGCTTGGTCGCGTCGAGCACATTGGCGGGGGTGATGTTGTTCAGCGCGCCGATCTGGTCGTTGGCACCCCATTTCGACGGCGTGCAGGGGGCGGTCTGCGCCTGGACGGGGGCCGCGAGGGCCAGGGCGAGGGCCGACAGGACAGGGGCGAGGCGGTGGAACTTCATGCGGATGACTCCTGGGGTGGTGAAGCGGATCGGGGGGTAGGCGCTAGAGGCGCCGGCAGTCCAGGCGGACCACCGGAACCGGCTGAGCGCCCCAGCCCTGGGTGCTCAGTGCCTGGGTGGCGGCGCTGCCCTGGCAGGCATGACCGGCGGGGATCGGCGGGTCGTCGGCGCTGAGCGCCACGTACCAGGTTTCGTCGAACAGGCGCACCGACACCGGATCGGTCGCCGGCTGCGCGAGCGCCACTTCGAAGTCCAGCAACAGCCCCCGCTCCGACAGGCTGGCCCGCAGGCCCTGGCGGACGGTGAAGGGCAGCGGCGTGTCGTTGGCGCTGAGCGTGAGGAAGTAGCCGCTGCGCGCCACCAGCGTGTCGTTCTGGCGCGCGAAGGCGTCGAGTTCCTCGGGGTCGGCGACGCCGTTGCGGTTCAGGTCGATGCCGCGGATCGCGGTCATCGAACTGAGCGGATCGAGCAGCCAGGTCACCTTCAGGCCGATCACCGCGCCGTCGCGCATCACCGGGTCGAGCTGGTAGCTGAAGCGGGCATGCGGATGGGCGCTGGCGGGGGCCGGGGCCAGCAGGAGGCTGCACAGCAGGAGGGCGCTCAGCCGCGCTGCAGTCAGCAGGCGTGTGGCGAGGGAGGCGGCGATTGGCCGGAAATGGCGGGTGGGATGCACGATTGCCTGCAACTGAGTTGCATTAATGAGTCATTGCATGACTGAAGGGTCAGGCGCCCAGGGCGAGCCTGCCGCACACCGCCCGGTGATGGCAAGCTGCAGCACAGCAATGGGTGGCGAATGGGCATCAATTCGGGCCATCCGCGGCGGCGGCGTTCGCGTCACTCCCGCGGCGGGACGGTGTCCCGGTGCAAGCCGCTGCCCGGGGACGGCGCCCGCGTCTAGCGCCGCGACAGCCGGTCGGCCTGTTCGATCGCCGCCATCAGGCTGCGTGGATCGGCCAGGCCGCTGCCCTGCTCGCCCGGCTGGCCGGCGATGTCGAAGGCGGTGCCGTGATCGGGGCTGGTGCGCACGAAGGGCAGGCCGATGGTGATGTTCACGCCCTCATCGAGCCCCAGGTATTTGACCGGGATCAGGCCCTGGTCGTGATACATCGCGATCACCACATCGAACTCGCGAAACCCGCGCGCGCGCATGAACACCGTGTCGGGTGCGAAGGGGCCGCGGGCGTCGATCCCCTGGGCGCGTGCCTGGGCGATCACCGGGGCGAGCAGGTCGATTTCCTCGCGTCCGAACAGGCCCGCTTCGCCGGCGTGCGGATTCACGCCGGCCACCGCGATCCGGGGCGTCTCGATGCCCATGCGGATGAGCGAGCGGTGGGTGATCTCCAGGGTCTCCAGGACGTTGGCGGGCGACAGCGCCGCCAGCGCCTGGCGCAGCGCCAGGTGGATGGTGACCAGCACGGTGCGCAGTTCCTGGTTGGCCAGCATCATCCGCACCGGCACATCGCCCGCCAGGTGCGCGAGCAGTTCGGTGTGACCGGGCCAGTGGTGGCCGGCCAGGTTCAGCGCCTCCTTGGCCAGCGGCGCGGTGACCACCGCCCGGACCTCGCCGCGCAGCGCCAGTTCGGCGGCCTTGCAGACATAGCGATAAGCGGCCTCGCCCCCGCGCGCGTCCAGCCGGCCTTGCGGCAGGTCGGGCGGCAGGGCGGTGGCGGCGATCACCGGCACCGCGCCGGAGAACGCGAAGGGGTCTGGCGCGTGGGCGAAAGCCGAAGGCAACCCGTCGGTCGCCGCGCGTGCCGCGAGGGCGGCGGGCGAGGCGACGGGTTCGATGGCCAGGCCCAGCCGCAGCCGCTCGGATTCGCGCCGCAGCAGGCCCACGTCGCCCACCACCACGCAAGGGGTCGGCAGGCCGGCGGCGAAGGCTTTCAGGACGATTTCCGGGCCGATCCCGCAGGGGTCGCCCAGGGTGATCGCGATCGGCCGGTCGGCGCGGCGACCCGCGGTGCGGGTGGCGTCCATCAGCGCGCCGCCGCGTCGAGCATCGCGGCCAGCAGCACCTGGGCGCCGGCGGCGATGTCGCCCGGCTGGGCGTTTTCGATCTCGTTGTGGCTGATGCCGTCCTCGCAGGGCACGAAGATCATCGCGCTGGGGCAGGTCCGGGCGACATAGACCGCGTCGTGGCCGGCGCCGCTGGCCAGACGGCGCACCGGGTAGCCCAGGGCCTGCGCATGGCGCTCGATGCCGGCGACCAGCACCGGGTCGAAGGCGCAAGGCGGAAAGTAGACCACCTCGCGCAGCTCGATCGTCACCCGTTCTTCCTGGGCGATCCGGTCGACCTCGGCGTGCAGACGGGTCACCATCGCGTCCAGGGTCGCGTCGCGCGCGTTGCGCAGATCGACGGTGAACTCGACCCGGCCGGGGATCACGTTGCGCGAGTTCGGGTGCACGAACAGCTGGCCGACGGTGCCGCGGGCGTAGTCGGGCGCCTCGGCGGCGATGGCGCGCACCGCCTGCACCACCCGGGCGGCGGCCAGCAGCGCGTCGCGGCGCAGGGTGAGCGGGGTCGGACCGGCGTGGGCATCCTGGCCGACGACGGTGGCGTCGAACCAGCGCTGGCCGAGCGCGCCCTCGACGGCGCCGATGGTGATGCCTTCGGACTCGAGCACCGGGCCCTGCTCGATGTGCGGCTCGAAATAGGCGGCGAAGCGCGGTGCACTGTCTCGTCCGTCATAGCCGATGGCGGCCAGCGCGCTGGCGACGGTGACGCCCTCGCGATCGGTCTGGGCCAGGCTGCTGTCGAGGCTGAACGCGCCGGCGTAGACCCCGGAGCCCATCATCACCGGGGTGAATCGGGTGCCTTCCTCGTTGGTCCAGATCGCCACGCAGATCGGCCGTTCGGTCTGGATGCCGGCGTCATTGAGCGCGCGCACCACTTCGACGCCGGCCAGTACGCCGTAGTTGCCGTCGAAGCGCCCGCCGGTGGGCTGGGTATCGACATGGCTGCCCACCGCGACCGGCAGGGCGGCCGGGTCGTCCGCCGGACGGGCCTGCGCGCCTTCGCCGACCATCCCGTTGCCCCGGCGGCCGGGCCGGATGGCGAAGACGTTGCCGATCGCATCGACCCGGATCTCGCAGCCGGCCTCACGCAGCCAGTCGGTCACCCGGTCGCGACCCTGACGGTCGAGGTCGGTGAGCGCGAGGCGGCACACCCCGCCCTTGGGGGTGGCGCCCAGACTGGCCAGCGACATCAGGCTGTCCCACAGTCGGGCAGCGTTGATCTGGGGCAGGGGCGGGGAGGTTGGCACTGCGGACATCGCGGGCTCCAGGTTCTGTTGGAAGGGGGTTCTGTCGGGAAAGGGGGACGGTTCGGATTTCAGATCGGGGATCGGATCGGGCGCGGCGCCGGGCATTCAGGCCGCGCGGGCCGCGGAGGCATCCGCGCGTGCGGGCGGCGCCCCCAGCGCATCGGACAGCTGCCCGGCGAGCTGGCGGACCGCGCTCACCAGCTCCTGGCGGCGGTGCGGGGTCAGGCCGGCCTTGATGACGCTGACGGCGACCGCCGCGATCGCCTGTGGGCCGCGCGGCCCGAAGACCGGTGCGCCGAAGCACTGCATGCCCTCGGCAGTCTCCTCGTCATCGGTGGCGTGGCCGTGTCGGCGGGCGAGCGCCAGCTGGCGCAGCAGCGCCACGGGCGAGTCCACGCTGTGGCGGGTTGGACGAACGAACGGCTGGCGACCGAGCAGTTCGCGCACCGCCTCCTCGGACAGTGTTGACATCATCGCCTTGCCGGATGAGGTGAACGCGGCCGGGAATCGGCCGCCGACCCGGAAGTTGACCGCCAGCGGGCGGGTGCCGGGGCGGCAGGCGAGGTAGAGCACTTCCGGGCCCTCGAGCACCGCCAGCATCACGGTTTCGGCGGTCAGGACGTCGATTCGCCGGGCGTTCGCATCGAAGGCGCGCAGGATGTCCGATTGCGCGACATAGGCGTCGGCCCATTGCAGCGGGCGCGTACCCAGGGAGAACTCGCCGGATTCATTGCGTCGGGCCAGACCGTGGCTCACCAGCGTGGCCAGCAGGCCGTGCAGGCTGCTCTTGGGCAGGGCCAGCCGGCGGGCGAGCTCCGCGAGTCCCAGCGGCTCGTGGGAGCCGGCCAGTGTGTCGATCAGGCGCACCGCGCGGTCGACCGCCGGCACCCGCGGGCTGTCGTCGGGCGGCGCGCGCTCGGGGCCGGCGCGGCCGCGCCTGGCGACGCGGGTGGTGACCGGGTCGGTCAGGGACATCGGGGCGGTGGGCGGGGGCAATGGGGTCGGGGTGCAGTGGTGGGGGTGGCGCGGTTGGCGGCGGTACGGTGCGTGAGGGCTGTCAGCCAGCACCGTGTTGACAGCGCGCGGGCTTCGGTTCGACAATCCTCGCATGTTCTGAATGAGTGTTCAATAGGCTGAACGGTGTTTCCGATCAGGGATCGGCCCGGCCGGGTCAGCCGTCCGCAACGACAGGCCGCGCCACTCGGGCGCAGGCCGCATCCCCGAAGGAGAAATACATGGGCAGCTCGGACAGCCGCTTGACGGCGCAGCTTGGGTCGCAGGTCGGCCATTGGATCGCCGGTGCCGATGTGGCGGGCAGCGCGCATGATCGCTACGGCGACGTCTTCAACCCGGCCACCGGCGAGCTCGCGCGGCGGGTGGCGCTCGCATCGCCGGAACAGGTCGACGCGGCGGTGAAAGCCGCGGCGGCGGCGTTTCCGGCCTGGTCGGCGATGCCGGCGCTGCGTCGCGCGCGGGTGATGTTCAAGTTCAAGGAACTCGCCGAGCGCCACAGCGCCGAGCTGGCCGCCGCGATCACCGCCGAGCATGGCAAGGTCTTCAGCGATGCGGAGGGTGAGGTCATCCGGGGTCTGGAGGTGGTGGAGTTCGCCTGTGGCATCCCGCAACTGCTCAAGGGCGAGTTCAGCGAGCAGGTGGGCACCGGCATCGACATGTATTCGATCCGCCAGCCGCTGGGCGTCTGCGTGGGCATCACGCCCTTCAATTTCCCCGCGATGGTGCCGATGTGGATGTTCCCGGTGGCCTTGGCCTGCGGCAACACCTTCGTGCTCAAGCCCTCCGAGCGCGATCCGTCCACCGCGCTGCTGATCGCGCGCCTGCTCAAGGACGCGGGGCTCCCCGACGGCGTCTTCAATGTGGTCCAGGGCGACAAGGTCGCGGTCGATGCGCTGTTGCACCATCCGCAGGTCAGCGCGGTCAGCTTCGTCGGGTCCACACCGATCGCCCGCTACATCCACGACACCGCGGCGGCGCAGGGCAAGCGGGTGCAGGCGCTGGGTGGTGCCAAGAACCACATGGTGGTGATGCCCGACGCCGATCTCGCCCAGGCGGTCGATGCGGTGATCGGCGCCGCCTACGGGTCAGCCGGCGAGCGCTGCATGGCGGTTTCGGTCACGGTGGCGGTGGGCGACATCGCCGACGCGCTGGTCGCGCGCCTGAAGGAGCGCGTCCCGGCGATCAAGGTGGCCGACGGCATGGACCCGTCCGCCGAGATGGGCCCGCTGGTCACCCGCACCCATTTCGACAAGGTCAAGGGGTATGTCGACACGGGCGTGGCCGAAGGCGCGCGGCTGGTGGTCGATGGCCGCGGGCTCTCGGTGCCCGGGCGCGAGAATGGCTTCTTCCTGGGCGGCTGCCTGTTCGACGACGTCACGCCGCAGATGCGCATCTACCAGGAGGAGATCTTCGGGCCGGTGTTGTGCATCGTGCGCGCCCGCGACTTTGAGGAGGCGCTGCAACTCGTCAATTCCCACGAGTTCGGCAACGGGACCGCGATTTTCACCCGCGACGGTGACGCGGCCCGCGAGTTCGCCCACCGGGTGCAGATCGGCATGGTCGGCATCAATGTCCCGATTCCGGTGCCGATGGCGTTCCACTCGTTCGGTGGCTGGAAGGCCTCGCTGTACGGCGACCACCACATGCACGGCCCGGAAGGCGTTCGCTTCTACACCCGCTACAAGGCGGTGACGCAGCGCTGGCCGGCCGGCATTCGCGCCGGTGCGGACTTTGCAATCCCCACCCTGAAGTGAGCCGGTGATGGCGTTGCAACTCAAGGAAATGGCCCTGCTCAAGCGCCAGGGCTACATCGACGGGCAATGGTGTCCGGCCGACTCGGGCGGTCTGTTCCCGGTCACCAATCCGGCCACCGGTGCCACCGTGGCCGAGGTCGCCGACATGGGGCGGGTCGAGGCCCGCCGGGCGATCGAGGCGGCGGGACGGGCCCTGCCGGCCTGGCGGGCGCGCACCGCCAAGGATCGCGCCGCCATTCTTCGTCGCTGGTTCGACCTGGTCATGGCGCACGCCGACGATCTGGCGCTGCTGATGACCACCGAGCAGGGCAAGCCGCTGGCCGAAGCCCGCGGTGAGGTGGTTTACGGGGCTTCGTTCATCGAGTGGTTTGCCGAGGAGGGCAAGCGGATCGATGGCGACATCATTCCGACCTATGCGTCCGACCGGCGCGTCCTGGTGATGAAGCAGCCGATCGGCGTTTGTGCCGCCATCACCCCCTGGAACTTTCCGATTGCGATGATCACCCGCAAGGTGTCGCCAGCGCTGGCGGCCGGTTGCACCGTGGTGGCCAAGCCGGCCGAGGCCACGCCGCTGTCGGCGCTCGCCTTGGCCCATCTCGCGGAGCTGGCCGGTTTCCCACCCGGTGTTTTCAATGTGATCGTGGGCGATGCCGACAAATCGCCGGAGATCGGGCTGGAAATGTGCACGAGCCCGATCGTGCGCAAGATCTCCTTCACCGGCTCCACCGAGGTGGGACGCATCCTGCTGCGCCAGTCGGCCGACTCGGTGAAGAAGCTCTCGCTGGAGCTGGGGGGCAACGCGCCCTTCATCGTCTTCGAGGACGCCGACCTGGACGCGGCGGTCGAGGGCGCACTGGCGTCCAAGTACCGAAATGCCGGCCAGACCTGCGTGTGCGCCAACCGGTTGTATGTGCAGGAGGGTGTCTATGAGGCCTTCGCCAGCCGCCTGGCCGCCAAGGTGGCGCAGTTCAAGGTGGGGGAGGGCACCGAGCCGGGGGTCAGCATCGGCCCGCTGATCGAGCCCGCCGCCCTCCTCAAGGTCGAGGAGCACATCGCCGACGCCGTGGCCAAGGGCGCACAGATCCGGCTGGGCGGACATCGCCATGCCTTGGGCGGGCTCTTCTTCGAACCGACCCTGCTCACCGGCGTCACCGCCGAGATGCGGGTTGCGCGCGAGGAAACCTTCGGCCCGGTCGCGCCGCTCTTCCGTTTCAAGGACGAGGCCGAGGTGATCCGGATGGCCAACGACACCGAGTTCGGGCTGGCCGCCTATTTCTTCTCGCGCGACATCGGGCGGATTTTCCGGGTGGCCGAAGCGCTGGAGACCGGCATGGTCTGCGTCAACAGCGGCCTGCTGTCGACCGAGGTCGCGCCGTTTGGCGGCGTCAAGCAGTCGGGCCTGGGGCGAGAGGGTTCGCGCTACGGCATCGAGGACTACCTCGAGATCAAGTACGTTTGTCTGGCCGGGCTTTGAGCCGCGCGAGCCAGCAGGAACCGGGGAGCGAGCCAAGATGAAGATGAAAGCCGCGGTGCTGCGCGCGATGGGCTTGCCCGCGCCCTATGCGCAAAGCCGACCCCTGTCGATCGAAGAGGTCGAACTCGCACCGCCCGGTCCCGGCGAGTTGCGGGTGCGGATCCGGGCGGCAGGTCTTTGTCACTCCGACCTGTCGGTGGTCAATGGCGATCGAGCCTGGCCGATGCCGATCGTGCTGGGCCATGAAGCCGCGGCCGAGGTGGTGGAAATCGGTCCGGGCGGCAGCGACCTGGCGATCGGCGACGCGGTGGTGATGATCTTTCGGCCCAGTTGCGGCACCTGTCTGAGCTGTGCCGGTGGCCGGCCGGCGCTGTGTGCGCCGGGCGGCGAGTCCAATGGCACCGGCTCCTTGCTGGGCGGCTACAAGCGCTTGTCGGCAAGCGGTGGGCGGATCGGGCTGGATCAGCAGTCCGATGGGCTGCTGAATCACCACATGGGCTGCTCGGCGTTCGCCCAGTTCGCCACGGTTTCACGTCGATCGCTGGTTCGAATCGATCCGGGTCTCTCCTGGGACGAGGCGGCGCTGTTCGGTTGCGCGGTGCTGACCGGCGCGGGTGCGGTCTTCAACACCGCCCGCATGGAACCGGGCGCCCGGGCGGCGGTGGTGGGGCTGGGGGGCGTTGGCTTCTCCTCGCTGCTGGCGGCGGCCGCCGGCGGGGCGCGGGACATCGTGGCGGTGGACCTGCTCGATTCGAAGCTGGCGATCGCCCGCAGTCTCGGCGCCACCCATTGTTTCAACGCCGCCGATCCGGACGTCATCCAGAAGGTGAAAGACGCCACCAGCGGCGGCGTGGACTATGCCTTCGAGATGGCGGGCAGCGTGAAGGCGCTGGATCTGGCTTACAAGATCACCGCCCGTGGCGGCACGACGGTGACGGCCGGGCTGCCGAATCCGTCGCAGCAGTGGTCGATTCAGGCGGTCAGTCTGATTGCGGAGGAGCGCACGGTGAAGGGCAGCTACATCGGTTCCTGCGTGCCGGCGCGCGATGTGCCGCGCTTCGTGGCGATGTATCGGGCAGGGCGACTGCCGGTCGATCGATTGTTGTCCGAGCGAGTCCCCTTGGCCGACATCAACCAGGCGCTCGATCGCCTGGCGCGTGGCGAAGCCATCCGACAGATCATCCTGACCGACTGAGAGCGACGCGATCATGGCGGAATACGACTACATCGTGGTGGGCGCCGGCACGGCCGGCTGCCTGCTGGCCAACCGGCTGTCGGCCGATCCCGCCAACCGGGTGCTGTTGCTCGAGGCGGGCGGGAAGGACGACTACATCTGGATCCACATCCCGGTGGGCTACCTGTATTGCATCGGCAATCCCCGCACCGACTGGCTGTACATGACCGAAGCCGAACCCGGCCTGGACGGGCGCACCATCCGCTACCCACGCGGGAAAGTGCTGGGCGGTTGCTCCTCGATCAACGGCATGATCTACATGCGCGGGCAGAGGGGCGACTATGACGGCTGGGCCGCGATGGGCAACGCCGGCTGGTCATGGGACGAGGTGCTGCCTTTTTTCAAGGTGCACGAGGACTACCACCGCCTCGACAAGGGCGGCGAGGATCCGCTGCACGGGCATGGGGGCGAGTGGCGCATCGAGCCGCCGCGCATCCGCTGGGACATCCTCGACGCCTTTCGGGAGGCCGCCAACGAGCAGGGGATCGGGCCCTGCGACGACTTCAACCGGGGCGACAATTTCGGTTGCGGGTATTTCGAGGTCAATCAGCGGGGCGGATTCCGTTGGAATGCGGCGAAGGCGTTCTTGCGAACCGCCATCACGCGCAACAACCTGACGGTGCTCAGCGGCGCCCATGTCGAGCGGCTTCGCCTGAGCGATGACGGGTCGAATCGGGTGTTGGGTGTGGAATACCGTGACAGCGCCGGCGGTGACAGTCTCTATGCCGGTGCAAGGTGCGAGGTGGTGCTTGCCGCCGGAGCGGTGGGTACGCCGCAGATTCTCGAACTGTCGGGGATTGGCCATCCGGAGGTGCTGGCACGGGCCGGTGTGCCGGTCAAGGTGGCCGTGCCAGGGGTTGGCGAGAACCTTCAGGATCACCTGCAGTTGCGCACCGTCTTCAAGGTGAGCAATGCGGTGACGCTCAACGAAAAGGCCAATTCCCTGTTCGGCAAGGCGATGATGGGACTGGAGTACCTGCTGTTTCGCAGCGGCCCGATGTCGATGGCGCCGAGTCAGCTCGGGGCCTTTGCGCGCTCGGATCCGGGGCAGGCGAGGGCCAATGTGGAATATCACGTCCAGCCGCTGTCGCTGGACAAGTTCGGAGATCCGCTGCATCCCTTTCCGGCGTTCACCGCCTCGGTCTGCAATCTTCGGCCAACCGCGCGAGGCACGGTGCACATCCGGTCGGCTCGCTCAGAGGACGCGCCGATGATTGCGCCCAACTACCTCTCCACCCCCGAGGATCGGCAGGTCGCCGCGGATTCGATTCGACTGACTCGGCGAATCGTGGCGGGCAAGGCGCTGGCTCGATACAGCCCGCAGGAGTTTTTGCCCGGCGCGCAGTTCGACACGGACGAGCAGCTGGCGCAGGCAGCCGGGCAGGTGGGCACGACGATCTTCCATCCGGTGGGCACCTGCAAGATGGGTTCGACACAGGACCCGATGTCGGTGGTGGATGAGCGTCTTCGTTGCCGCGCCATACCCGGGTTGCGAATCGCGGACGCGTCGGTCATGCCGACAATCACCTCGGGGAACACCAATTCGCCCACCCTGATGATTGCGGAGCGGGCGGCGGCGATGATCTTGCAAGATCGGGTTTGACTGTTTCACGTGAAACAGTGGGTGAGGCGGTCATGGTGGATGCCCCGCTGGGGAGGTGGGCCAGGCCCCTGGGCGATTGGTGGTCAGCGCGGGCTGGCGAGACTGCGCTGCCCCTGCGCGCCGGTGCGGGGTAAGACGTCCTTTCTCAGGCGCGTGCTGAAGCGTCCTTTCTCAGAAGCGTGCCGAAGCGTCCCTTGTCAGGCGCATGCCGAGACAAGGACGGATGGCATCCGGGATGGCGACCGCCAGAAGCCGGATTGAATCCGGCGATTGTGTTCTGGAGGAGGCGCAACGCGCCGCTTGACTGCCTCGCAGTCTTCAGCGAAACACCGGCTTGCCTTCGCCTCCTGTCGTCCAATAGTGCAGGGCATCGGGGGCGGCAGGGCGCGCCTGGAGAGGCAGCGGGAGTCCATCGGCGTTTCCCCCGTGTCTCTCCTCCGGCGGCAGCCCCGGCGACTTCCGCATCACCCCACGCCTTCCGCCTGTTTCACGTGAAACAGTCCCCCGCACGCTCGGATTACCTCAAGCGCTTCCCGCCCCACGCGCAGCTGTTGACCCCGAGAACCTTGTAGATCGGGCAAACCCCGACAGCACCGGTCAGCAGCGGAATCACCCCGATCCACCCCCACACACCGATCTTTCCCGTCAAGGTCAAGCCGATCAGCGCCAGTCCGACGGAGATCCGCAGTCCCCGATCCAACATGCCTTCATTCGCTTTCATGATTCATCCCTTTGGCTCAGCCTTTGGTTCCTTGTACAACTCCCATTCATTAGGCACCCTGGCGTTCTGGCGCGCATTGACAATACTGCGCGCCGACCCGAATGCTTGTCGGCTTCCTCCGTCTTTCCTGCAGGCGTTTCACCATCCTTCATCGCACGTGGGGGTGTTTTCCGATACCATCCTCCGCTGCCCAAAATCCGGGCAAGGCTTCCCCGCCACTCTCGGGGCATCGTTTCGCATCAGGCATCGCCATGGACTATCCAAAGCAATTCGATGTCATCGTGGTTGGCGGCGGTCATGCAGGCACCGAGGCCGCCCTGGCCAGTGCCCGCATGGGTGCTTCCACCTTGTTGCTGACGCACAGCGTGGAAACCCTCGGCCAGATGTCCTGCAATCCCTCGATCGGGGGTATCGGCAAGGGTCATCTCGTCAAGGAGATCGACGCGCTGGGCGGCGCGATGGCGGCTGCCACCGATGAGGCCGGTATCCAGTTCCGCATCCTCAATGCGAGCAAAGGCCCGGCGGTAAGAGCCACCCGCGCCCAGGCGGATCGCGTGCTCTACCGGCAAGCCATTCGCACCCGCCTCGAGAACCAGCCGAATCTCTGGATTTTTCAGCAGGCGGTTGACGACCTGATCGTCGAGGGCGATCGGGTGGCTGGCGCCATCACGCAACTGGGTCTGCGCTTTCGCAGCCGGGCGGTTGTGCTCACCGCCGGCACCTTTCTGAATGGCCTGGTCCATGTGGGCCTGTCCCACTATTCGGCCGGCCGCGCCGCCGATCCGCCCTCGCTGTCGCTGGCGGCGCGCCTTCGGGAGCTGAAGCTGCCGCAAGGCCGCTTGAAGACCGGGACGCCGCCGCGCATCGACGGCCGCACCATCGATTTCTCCCGCTGCGAAGAGCAGCCGGGCGACCTGGATCCGGTGCCGGTGTTCTCCTTCCTGGGCAATGCCGAGCAACATCCGCGTCAGGTGCCTTGCTGGATCACCCACACCAATGAGCGAACCCACGAAATCATTCGCGGTGGTCTCGATCGCAGCCCGATGTACACCGGCGTCATCGAAGGCGTCGGGCCGCGCTACTGTCCGTCGGTCGAAGACAAGATCCACCGCTTTGCCGACAAGAATGCCCATCAGGTGTTTCTGGAGCCCGAAGGCCTGAGCACCCATGAGTTCTATCCCAACGGCATCTCCACCAGTCTGCCTTTCGATGTGCAACTGGCGCTGGTCCAGAGCATCGCCGGCCTGGAGAACGCCCACATCCTTCGGCCGGGCTATGCGATCGAGTACGACTTCTTCGACCCGCGTGGCCTGAAGCCGTCTCTCGAGACCCGATCCATTGCCGGTCTGTTCTTCGCCGGTCAGATCAACGGCACGACCGGTTATGAAGAGGCGGCCGCCCAGGGGCTGTTGGCTGGCTTGAACGCGGCGCTGCTGGTCGCCGAGCGCGATCCCTTTGCACCGCGTCGCGACCAGGCCTATCTCGGCGTCCTGGTCGATGACCTGATCACCCGCGGCGTCGCCGAACCGTATCGCATGTTCACCAGCCGGGCCGAATACCGTCTCAGCCTACGGGAAGACAATGCCGACCTGCGCCTGACCGACATCGGCCGCCAGCTCGGCTGTGTCGACGATGCCCGCTGGGACGTCTTCTCCCGCAAGCGCGATGCAATCGCCGCCGAGATGCAGCGCCTGCGCACCACCAGCGTGAACCCGAAAGTCCTGCCGCCGGCGCAGGCCACCGCCGTGATTGGTCAGCCCATCGAGCGCGATTACACGCTGGGCGATCTGCTCGCCCGTCCGGATGTGCGTTACGAGGCCCTGATGACCATTGCCGGTCCCGGTATCGCCGAGCGTGCCACCGAACTGGGGCTGGATCGCGTGCGGGCCGAGCAGGCGATCGAGCAACTGGAAATCCAGAGCAAGTACGCCGGCTACATCGCCCGCCAGCAAACCGAGGTGAACCGATCGGAGCGCAGCGAGCAGATGCCGATCCCGGATGATTTCGACTATTCGCGCGTTCGCGGTCTGTCCAATGAGGTCCGCGGCAAACTGGTCGCTCAGCGTCCGCAGACGGTCGGCATGGCCTCGCGCATCTCGGGCGTGACACCGGCCGCCATTTCATTGCTGCTGGTCTATCTGAAGAAGCGCCGGATGGAACAGGCGGCCTGAGCGATGGCGGCTTCCCGCGCGCCCGGCGTGCCGGCCGATGCCGCCGATCGCCTGGCTCGGGCGCAGACCGAGCTCGGTCTCGCGCTCGATGCCGGTCAAGGCGATCGGCTGCTGGCCCATCTCGCGCTGCTGGCCCGCTGGAATGCGGTCTACAACCTGACCTCGGTGCGCGATCCCGCCCAGATGCTGGTGCAGCATCTGTTCGACTGTCTGGCGGTGGTGCCGGTGTTGCGCAATCCGCTGCTGGCAGGTCGCGACCATCTGGCGCCGGGCGCGGTGGTGCTTGATGTGGGCAGTGGGGGCGGCTTGCCCGGGGTGGTGCTGGCGATCTGCGCGCCGCAGATCCAGGTGCATTGCGTGGACGCGGTGGCCAAGAAGGCGGCGTTCGTCCGTCAGGTCCGCGCCGAACTCGGTCTGGGCAATCTGCACGCCCATCACGCGCGCGTCGAGCAACTGGTCACGCAGCCCGGCGGCCCTGTGCCGACCGCCCCGATTGCCTCGGGCGCCGGCCACCTGCCGCCGGTGACCCTGGCCATCTCGCGCGCCTTCGCCAGCCTGTCCGATTTCATCAGCTTGACCCGCCACCTGCTCGCAGGCGACGCAGTCTGGGCTGCGATGAAGGGCGCTTTGCCCGAGAGTGAACTGGCGCTCCTTCCCGAGGGGGTTCGACTGGCCGCAGCGATTACACTGACGGTTCCGCAGCTCGATGCGCGCCGCCATCTGCTGCTGCTCGAGCAGATCGCCCGGGATGCGGCCGCGCTGAATTTTTCGGCGCCTCCTGCCGTCGCGACTGCTTCCGCCGCGCCTTCTTCCGCCGCGCCTCCTTCCTCTTAGGCTGCCCATGGCACGGATCTTCGTAGTCGCCAATCAGAAGGGTGGGGTCGGCAAGACTACCACCACCGTCAATCTCGCCGCCGCACTGGCCGGTCTGGCGCAGCGCGTGCTGCTGGTCGATCTTGATCCGCAGGGCAACGCGACCATGGGTTGCGGGATCGACAAGCGCAAGCTCGAGCAGTCGGTCTACCAGGTGCTGCTGGGCCTGACGAGCATCGATCAGGCGGCTCAGCGCAGCCCGCACGCGCCGTTCTCGGTGCTGCCCTCCAACCGGGAACTGGCGGGTGCCGAGGTCGAGCTGGTGGATTTCGAGGCTCGCGAGACCCGCCTGCGCGAAGCGCTGGCGGTGGTCGATGCCGATTACGATGTGGTGCTGATCGATTGCCCGCCTTCTTTGTCGATGCTCACCCTGAACGGGTTCTGCGCGGCCCACGGCGTGATCATTCCGATGCAGTGCGAGTACTACGCGCTTGAGGGTCTGTCCGACCTCGTCAACACCATCAAGAAGGTGCACGCGAACTTCAATCCCCGGCTGAAGGTGATCGGCCTGCTGCGGGTGATGTTCGACACCCGCATGACCCTATCGCAGCAGGTCTCCGAACAACTCGCCCAGCACTTCGGTGACAAGGTCTTCAACACCGTGATTCCGCGCAATGTGCGGCTGGCCGAAGCCCCCAGCTATGGCTTGCCCGGCGTGGTTTTCGATGCCCAGTCCAAGGGCGCCCGGGCGTACGTCGAGTTCGCCCGCGAACTGCTCGAGCGAATCCGCAGCCTGCCCGATGACTGATCAATCTCCCAGGAAAAGAGCCCCCGCCATGAGCAAACTCAAAGGCCTCGGCCGCGGCCTCGATGCCCTGCTCGGCGCCGATCGACCCGCGCCGCCCCCGGCGCCGGCACCCGGCGGGCCGGTCGCCGCCTTGCCGTTGACCAGTCTGCAGGCGGGCCGCTACCAGCCGCGCACCCGCATGGACGAGTCGGCGCTGCAGGAACTGGCCGCCTCGATCGCCCAGCACGGGGTGATGCAGCCGATCCTGGTGCGCCCGCTCGAGGCCGATCGCTACGAAATCATCGCCGGCGAGCGCCGCTTCCGGGCGGCGCTGCTCGCGGGTCTGACCGAGGTGCCGGTGCTGGTCCGGACGGTGCCCGACGAGCAGGCGCTGGCCATGGCGCTGATCGAGAACATCCAGCGCGAGGACCTCAATCCGCTGGAAGAGGCCCAGGCAATCCGCCGCCTGATCGAGGAATTCGCCTATTCCCATGAAAAGGCGGCGCAGGCGATCGGCCGGTCGCGCAGCGCGACCTCCAACCTGCTGCGTCTGCTCAACCTCGCCGATCCGGTGCAGATCCTGCTGCTGGCCGGCGATCTCGACATGGGTCATGCCCGTGCCCTGCTGGTGCTGGAGCGCGCCGATCAGGTGATGCTGGCCCACGAGGTGGTCGAAAGACGCTTGTCCGTCCGTGAAACCGAAAAGCGGGTGCTGCAGCACCAGCGGGCGGTCGATCCGGCCACCGCACCGGGCCCGGGGCCCCGCGCGCCTGATCGCGATGTGATGCGCCTGCAGGAACGTCTGGCCGATTCGCTGGCCGCCGACGTGCGCATCCAGGTGGGTGCGCGCGGCAATGGCAGTCTGGTCATCAAGTTCGCGGGCACCGAGCAGTTCCAGGGACTGCTCGAGCGTCTAGGACTCGCCAGCGAGAACGACTGAGGGCTCGGCCCGGTCGACCGGCCGTGGCGGCTGGCGCATGAACTGCGCAAAGGCGTCGGCCGGCCAGCGGTCTTGCGTCTCAGGGTTCGAAGCCGTCATCCAACGTCCGCAGGAAGGCCACCACATCGCCGATCTCGGCCTCATTCAGGCGCGGCTTCTGCCGACCCCTTCGATCGTACGGCGCTTCATCGCGGCTGACCTGCCGGGCGAATCGGGGCGGCAGGTCGTTGTAGGTCTGTGCCCGGCCCTTCGCATCGAGCGGGTACCAGCGCGCCGGCTCGGTGTCGCGCCGCACATAGAAGCGCATGACCTCGGTCAGGTCGCTGAACGATCCGTTGTGAAAATAGAAGGGACGCCGGGCGACATTGCGCAGTGTTGGCACCCGGAACATGCCGCAGACCGCATCGGACAGTCCGCGCGGGCGCTCCCGCAGCGGTCCGCAAAGCCCCAGGTCGAAGTAGGCGGGCTCGGCGTTGGCGACGATGGCCGGGTTGCGCGGCAGCCCGAGGTTGTCGTAGGTGAAGTCGGTGAACAGGTGATCCGCCGGGTTTTTCGAGCCCGGGCGAAACACATGGCAGGCGATGCAGTTGCCCTTGGCCGGATCGGAGAACAGCCGCAGGCCACGGGCTTCGGCACGGGTGAAGCGCGCCTGCCCGCGGCGCACCGCGTCGTATTTCGACGAAAAAGGCGCCACTTCGGGTGAGCGCTGGAAGGCTGCGAGCGCGGCCAGCGCGGCGGCGTTCCAGCGCGCATCGGGGCTGTCGTCCGGCAGGCCGAACGCCTCGCGCAGCGACTCGGCGTAGGGCGCGGTGCGCAATCGCCCGGCGAGATCGGCCTCGTCGCTCAGGTTCATCTCGTGGCGCGAAAACAGCGGGCCGCGCGCCTGCTCGGATAGCGAGTCGGCCCGTCCATCCCAGAACAGGCCGCCCACCGGCACCCACCGGCCATCCTCGCGGACCCGGTGAAAACGCGGCACGAAGCCGGCATACCCGATGGTGGGCGAGTTGCGGCTGCCCGCCGACTGCGGCGTGCTGCCCACCGCCACGCCGGTGATCGACCCGTTGTTGCCGCCCCAACCCTGGTCGGGATGGTGGCAGCTGACGCAGGCGGTGCCGGGCGGATTGGACAGGCGGGTGTCCATGAAGAGCTGCCGCCCGACCGCTCCCTGGGCCGACAACGGTCGGGCCGATAACGGTTGGGCGGACAGCGGTTGGGCCGACAGCGGTCGCGCCGACAGCGGTGTCGCCGACGGTGGTGTCATCGCGCCCGGGGTGGCGGCCCGGAGCATGCCGGCAGACGCCAGAGCCGCCAGGCTGGCGAGCAAGAGCCCGATCGGTCGGGCGATGGCCGGCCCGGTTCTCGGTCGGCGTGCAATGGAATCCGTGGGCGCGGCGCGGGGTCGATTCATGATGCAATCACCCTATCATTTCCCGCGGCTCGTGTGCCGGGCCCCCTCAAACGACTCAGCCAGGAGGCAGCATGTTTCAGACCGATCTCTTCAAAGGCCACAAGATTCTGGTGACGGGAGGCGGTACCGGCCTGGGTCGCGCGATGAGTGAGCGCTTGCTCCAGTTGGGTGCCCATCTGGTGATCTGCGGGCGCCGCAAGGGCGTGCTGGACGCGACCGCCGCTGAACTGGTCGAGCGCCACGGCGGCACGGTCGACACCCATGCCTGCGATGTGCGCGACTCGGCCGCGGTCGAGGACATGATGGAGCAGATCTTCGCGCGCGGTCCGCTCACCGGTCTGATCAACAACGCTGCCGGCAATTTCATCAGCCGCACCGAGGACCTGTCGCCGCGCGGCTTCGATGCGGTGGCCGACACGGTGATGCACGGCACCTTCTATGTCACCCAGGCGGTGGGCCGGCGCTGGATCGCCGCCGGCAGCAAGGGCAGCGTGCTGTCGATCATCGTGACCTGGGTCTGGACTGGTTCGCCCTTCGTCGTGCCCTCGGCGATGTCCAAGGCCGGCATCGATGTCATGACCAAGTCGCTGGCGGTGGAATGGGGTCGCTACGGCATCCGCCTGAATGCGATCGCGCCCGGTATCTTCCCCACGGAAGGCGCTGGGGCAAGGCTTCGCCCCGGAGTGCGCACTCACGAACGTGAGATTGCCGAGAACCCGATGCGCCGGCTGGGCCAGATGGACGAACTCACCGACCTGGCCGCCTTCCTGATGGCGCCGAACTGCGAATGGCTCACCGGCCAGACGATCGCCATCGATGGCGCCAACTGGCTGGCCAACGGCGCCTACTTCAAGCAGTACATGGACTGGACCGACGAGCAGTGGGCCGACGCCCGCGCCCGGATCAAGGAACAGAACGACCGGGACAAGGCGCAGCGCTCGACCTGACGCGCGACGGCGCCGGTCCCCCGCGCCCAAAAAGCAGCCCGCGCGGGGCGGGCCGAAGAGGATAAGACATGACCGACGCCGACCGATCGCGCACCGTCAGGCGTCGCGTCGAGTCTATCGGCCGGCGCCCGTCCGGAAATTGCGCGCGCGCATGTCCGGCGATCGGGTCTACGCCGAGCGGCCAGATGACGGGCGCCGCGCTGCGTGCGAGACTGCCGCCTGCCGGGCGTCCCGATCCCCGCCCGCCGGCATCCGTCCGCGCCGCACCGACCGTCCCCGCTTCCCTGGTCCCAGCCTTCCTGGTCCCCGCTCCCGAAAGTCCGTCATGAAACTCTTCTCTTCCGGCGCCTCCCCCTACGTCCGCAAATGCATGGTGGTCGCCCACGAACTCGGCCTGGCCGGGCGCATCGAGCACCTCGCCGCTGCCGCCCATCCGGTGAACCGCGATCCGAACATCGTGCGCAGCAATCCGCTGGGCAAGGTCCCCACCCTGATCACCGATGACGGCACCGCGCTGTACGACAGCCGGGTCATCTGCGAATACCTCGACGACCTGGGCGGCGGCAGCCTGTTTCCGCGCAGCGGCGCGCAGCGCTGGCGCAGCCTGACCGAGCAGTCGCTGGGCGACGGCATCCTGGACGCGGCGCTGCTGGCCCGTTACGAGGGGGCGATGCGGCCCGAGGCGCTGCGCTGGGCCGACTGGAGTGCCGGCCAGCTCGACAAGATCGCCAGCGGGTTGGGGGTGATCGAGTCCGCCGCCCCCGCCCTGGGCGCACGGGTCGACATCGGCACCATCACCCTGGGCTGCGTGCTGGGCTACCTCGATCTGCGGTTTGCCCATCTTGAATGGCGCAGTGCGCATCCGCAGGCGGCCGCGTGGTTCGAGACCTTCAATGCGCGCCCGGCGATGCAGGCCACCCTGCCGCGCGCCTGAGCATCCCACGCCCTCCCCTCCTCCCGAAAGCACGCCATGGATGTCAAAGCCGCCGTCTCCTATGAGCCTGGCAAGCCGCTGGTGATCGAAACCGTCCAGCTCGACGGGCCGCGCTTCGGCGAAGTGCTGGTCGAGATCCGGGCGACCGGTGTCTGCCACACCGACGAGTTCACCCGGTCCGGCGCCGACCCCGAGGGGCTGTTCCCGGCGATCTTCGGCCATGAGGGCGCGGGGGTGGTGGTCGACACCGGCCCGGGCGTGACCACCCTGAAAAAGGGCGATCATGTGATCCCGCTCTACACGCCCGAGTGCCGCCAGTGCAAGGCCTGCCTGTCGCGCAAGACCAACCTGTGCACCGCCATTCGCGGCACCCAGGGCAAGGGCCTGATGCCCGATGGCACCAGCCGGTTTTCGATCGGCGGCAAGCCCATCCACCATTACATGGGCTGCTCGACCTTCGCCAACTACACCGTCATGCCCGAGATCGCGCTGGCGCGCATCCGCGAGGACGCACCCTTCGACAAGGTCTGCTACATCGGCTGCGGCGTGACCACCGGGATCGGCGCGGTCATCAACACGGCCAAGGTCGAGCCGGGCGCCAATGTGGTGGTGTTCGGCCTGGGCGGGATCGGCCTGAACGTCATCCAGGGCGCCCGTCTGGTCGGCGCCAACCAGATCATCGGCGTCGACATCAATCCGGCGCGCCGCGCGATGGCCGAAAAATTCGGCATGACCCATTTCGTCAATCCGACCGAGGTCGGCGATGTGGTGGCCCATCTGGTCGAACTGACCGGGGGCGGTGCCGACTACAGCTTCGAGTGCGTGGGCAATGTCGACCTGATGCGCCAGGCCCTCGAGTGCTGCCACCGTGGCTGGGGGGTGTCGGTGATCATCGGGGTGGCCGGGGCCGGCCAGGAGATCAAGACCCGGCCGTTCCAGCTGGTCACCGGGCGGACCTGGAAAGGCACCGCGTTCGGCGGCGCGCGCGGCCGCACCGATGTGCCGCGCATCGTCGACTGGTACATGGACGGCAAGATCAACATCGACGACCTCATCACCCATGTGATGCCGCTGCCCGAGATCAACCGGGCCTTCGACCTGATGCACAGCGGCGAGTCGATCCGCAGCGTGATCACTTTCTGAGCGGCTGCTCCCCCGGCCTTCTGACCTCCTGCCCTCCGAGAATCCGGACCCCTTGCCCGTGACTGCCACTTCTGCACTTCCCACCACCCTCACCGGCCTGCTGGCGCGTCACGCCGATGCCGGCCGGGTCGCCCTGTTCGATCGCGATCAGGCGGTCTCGTTTGCGCAGCTGGCCGATGAGAGCGCCCGCATCGCCACGGCGCTGCGCGGTCTCGGCGTCGAGCCGGGCGACCGCGTCGGGCTCTGGCTGCCCAACGCCACCGCCTGGCTCAGCGCCTTCTTCGCCTGTGCCCGGCTCGGTGCGATCGCGGTCGCGGTGAACACCCGATTCCGGTCCGCCGAACTCGCCGACATCGTCGGGCGCGCCGGGATCAAGGTCCTGTTCGTGTGGCCCGCCTTCGACAAGGCCGACTTCGTGGGCGTGTTGGCGGGTTGCCCGCCCGCCGCCTTCGCGGCGCTGCGTTCGGTGATCGCCTATGACGAGGACGAGCCGGCCTGGGCGGCGCGCTCGGCGGCGCTCGCCGCGGCCCTGCCGGCCGCGGTGGCGGTGCAACGTCATGCCGACTGCGCGCGCCAGCCGGCGCTGGCCGACGACCAGGCCACGCCCGCCAGCGCCTGCGCCATCTTCACCACTTCCGGCACCACCCGGGCACCGAAGTTCGTGCTCCACGACCAGCGAACCCTGATTTCGCATGCCTTCGATGTGATCGACGGATATGCGATCGATTCGGTGTCGACGATGCTGCTGGCGCCGCCGCTGTGCGGGGTCTTCGGCGTCGCCAACGCGATCGCGATGCTGGCGGCGGGGCGGCCCTTTGCGATGATGCCGGCCTGGGATGCCGGTCTGGCGGCGACGCTGATCGAGCGCCACCAGGCCACGCACATGAACGCCACCGACGAGGCGATCGCACAGCTGCTGGCGCTCACCGATCGCACGCCGGCCTTCCCGACGCTGCGTTTCGTGGGCTATGCCGCCTTCAACCCGGCCATGGGCGACATCGTCGAGCGGGCCCACGCGCGCGGTCTGGCGCTGGTCGGTCTGTATGGCATCAGCGAGATCCAGGCCCTGTTCTCGCGCCAGTCCGAGCACGCGCCGCTGGCCGAACGGCGTCTGGCGGGCGGGCGCCCGGTGAGCGCCCTCGCGCGGGTGCGAGCCCGCGACCCGCAGACCGGCGAGGTGCTGGCCCACGGCCAGTCCGGCGAGCTGGAATTCCTGTGCCCGTCCTCGCGGATGGTGGGCTACTTCGGCGACCCGCAGGCCACCGCACAGGCGATCGACCCGGACGGCTGGTACCGCTCCGGTGACCTCGGCTACACCGAGGCCGACGGCCGCTTCGTGTTCCTGACCCGGATGGGCGATTCGTTGCGGCTCGGCGGCTTTCTGGTCAGCCCGGCCGAGATCGAGGAATGCGTCCAGCGCTTCGCCGGCATCGAGGCCTGTCAGGTGGTTGGTGTGACCGTCGGCGGCGCCCTTCGGCCGGTCGCCTTCGTCATCCTGGCGCCCGGCGCCCGCCTCGACGAACCGGGCCTGATCGCGCATGTCGCGGCGCAACTGGCCCGCTACAAGGTGCCGGTTCGGGTGTTCCCGATCGACGCGTTTCCGGTCACCGAAGGCACCAATGCCACCAAGATCCAGAAGCACCGGCTGCGCGATCAGGCGCAGCAGACACTGACGTCGGAGGCCCCATGACCGTCATCGAGAGCATTGAGCAGCGCCTGCGCGGGCTCTTCCCCGATCTGATGGGGATCCGCCTGACCGAGGCCGAACCCGACCGGGTGGTGGCTGAACTGCTGGTGCGCACCGACCTGTGCACCACCGGCGGCATCCTGCACGGCGGCGCCATCATGGCCTTCGCCGACAACCTGGGGGCGGTCGGCACGGTGCTCAACCTGCCGGCGGGCGCTGGCACCGCCACCATCGAGTCCAAGACCAACTTTTTCCGGCCGGCCCTGGTGGGCACCACCGTCACCGGCACCACCACCCCGCTGAACAAGGGTCGGCGGACCCAGACCTGGGAGACGCGGATCACCACCGCCGAGGGCAAGCTGGTGGCGGTGGTG
>CAIZNI010000021.1 GCA_903934295.1 uncultured beta proteobacterium | reverse complement strand
GGCGGGCGCAGGGACCGGTGCGGGCGCGGGAACCGGGGCGGGCGCGGGAACCGGGGCGGGCGCGGGAACCGGGGCGGGCGCGGGAACCGGGGCGGGTGCAGGGACCGGTGCGGGCCCGGGAACCGGTGCGGGCGTGGGAACCGGTGCAGGCGTGGGAACCGGAGCAGGCGCAGGCGCAGGGGCAGGCGTAGGAACCGGTGCAGGGGCAGGCGCAGGAACCGGCGCAGGCGTGGGAACCGGTGCGGGTTCGGGCACCGGCGCCGGCGCAGGGACCGGCGCGGACCCTGGGACCGGTGCCGCAGCGGGCGCCGGCATCGGCGCACCCGCCACCGGCGCCGGCGAATCCGCCACCCCGTCCGACCCGCCACCACCGCCGCAGGCCGCGCACGCCAGGGCGATGCCGATCAGCACGACCGAACCGCCCAGGCTGCGCGACTCGCGCGCCACGCGCCGCCAGCCAGCCACCGCGCGCCCGGGCCTCATCGCGCACCGCCCAGCACACGGGCCAGGGCGCGACGGATGCGTTCGCGCACCCCCTCCGCCTGCGCCCAGGAATGGGCCCAGCGATGCACCGCCAGCGCACCCGGAAACGATTCCCCAGCCCGGTGCGGCTCATCCCACCCGTACGGGTAGAACAGCCGGCCCGCCACGAACCGCACATCGCCATCGAAGCCTTCTGCCAGCAGCTGGCGGGTGACGAACAACGGCCCGGTCTCGAGATTGATCGGCAGCGCGCCCAGCCGCTCGGGCAGCGCATCGAGCAGTCGGCTGATCAGCGGGGAAGCCGGCCGCGCACCGATGATCCCGATCGACACATGCGCGCCGTCTTCGGAGCAGAAGAAGTGCCCCGCGCCCTGCAGGAGCGAATCGATCGGGCGCAGCGGCTCGAAGTCGGTGTCCAGGTAGACACCGCCGTGCTGGTACAGCACCTCCAGTCGCAGGACATCGGCCATCTGCGCATAGTGCCTGCACTGCGCGATCAGCTCGGGGCGCCGGGGTGTGAAATCCAGGTTCTCCCGGTTCCAGAGCCGGTACTCCCACCCCGGGTGCAATTCCAGCCAGCGATCGCGGTAGCGCCGAAACGCATCGGGCAGCTCGGGCTCGCGATCGTTGATCCAGATCTGATGAAAGATCCGCGGAATCGTGCCGGTCGGCGCGACGCCACCGGCAACCACAGGCAGCCGATCAGCCACCGCTCACCCCCATCCGGACCACGCTCAGCCCTTCGCGCTGGTGAACGACCCGCCCGCAGCTGAGCACCATCCGGTGCGCAGCGTCGTCGTTGACGATCGCATAGTCGACACGGGCCGGCGCGCGCGCATCGGCGCAGCCCTCGGAAAACACCTGGGTGCGGTACTGCTGGCGCCGGTACCACTCATGCAGATCGCCGGCGCCGCCCGGGGTGAACCGGTGCATGAACAGCGACGCGCGCCCGGTTCGGCGCTCGAAGTCGAGCATCGTCTCCTCGAGATCGGGATCGATCATGAACACGCTGTCGGCCGCGGTTTCGCCGCGGATCCACTGCACCAGCGGCTGCTGGGCGCTGGTGCGCATCAGGTCTCGACCCACCGGGTAGACATGAAGCTGCAGCACCGCCGGTACCGCCGCCGGCAGCGCCACCGCCAGCATGCCCAGCCGCATCCATTGGCTGGCCGACGGCGCCAGCGTGCGAGCCCAGAGCATCGCCCCCGTCAGCGCGATCAGCAGGCCCAGGCCCGAGGGCCGGAACAGCACGAAGACACCGAGCCGGCCGTCATCGAACACCCAGGTCAGTGCCAGCGCCAGCAGCACCCAGGCCGCCGGCAGAAACACCAGCAACGCCAGCGTGCGGGTGCGCTGATCGCGGACGTGCGGGCGGGCCACCAGCGCCGCGACGGCCACCGCGATCGTGCCCAGGATGCCCGGCGTCCAGCGCACGACACTGCGGAGATCGACGAAGGGCGTGGTGTGCCAGGGATAGGCCACATAAGTGACGATCCAGCCCGACGACGGACCGGCAGCCGCGGCGGCGGCGTCGAACTGTGCATAGCCACGGCCCAGCAGAAACCACAGGAAGGGCAGCATCGCCAGCGCAGCCAGCGCACCGGCCACCAGCGACCGCCGGCGCGTCGCGGGCATCGCCAGCAGCACGATGGTGAAAATGATCGCCCAGAACCCGCCGACGAAGGCGTGCAGGTAGGTGGCCAGCACCAGCAGCGCATAGCAGCGCCCGGGCCGCTCGAGCAGCAGTTCGGTCAGCGCCAGCAACACCAGTCCGTAGGCCAGCACCTTGGGCTCGATGCCGCGAAACATCCACTCGTTGCCGACCAGGCTCTCACCCAGTGCCAGGAAGGCCACCAGCACGAACAACAGGTCGCCGGCCGACAGTGCCAGCACCCGGAACAGGCGCAGCAGCGCCACCGCGTAGAGCGCGATCGCGAGCGTGCGCCCGAGGGCCTGAGCGCCGGAAAAACCCAGCGCATCCACCGCCGACCCGAGCAGCCGGTTGAAGATCACGGCGTGCGGAAAACCACCCAGCAAGTTGCTGTCCGCCGGCCAGGACTGTGGGCTGACGGTGCGCAGTGCCTCGGCCAGGTACTGCTCCTCGTTGCCCGAGAGCACGCCGTGCGGGGCCATGGTCACCAGCAGCACACCCAGGATCACCGCGAGCATCACCCGCGGGTCACGCGACTGATAGCCGCGCAGGAGGCGATTCATCAGGCCGGAACCCCGCTGGCGTCGCGGCGCGCCAGTCGCAGCATCGGCGCCGCGGGGCTGCCGGTGAGCGCACGTGCGGCGGCGGACCCGTGCGGCTGCGGCGCCGCGGCGATCGCGCAGCCCGTCGGACAGGTCGCCGCCAGGCGTCGAACCTCCTCGAAGCGGACCCGGTTGAAGTCCTCGTGAGCGAAGTGCGCGTTCAGGAAATCGCAGACCGCCGCCACCTCGTCGGCCACCCCGTCCTCCATCGCGCGAAAGCCCTGCTCGACCGCGTCGATCAGCGCGGCCGACGGTTCGCCGGCGCCGCGCCCGATGCCCGCATAGCCCAGACCCGAGGCGGCGAAATCGGCCGCGCGGAACAGGTTCGCGCCGTCGACCACGCCCACCGCCTGCGCGGCGCCGGCCACGAGCCCCGCCAGCCCCGAGCGGTAGACCGCATGGCCGGTGCAGAAGATCACGATCTGCGCATCGGCCAGCGCGAGCGCCGCATCGCCGGTGAAGCAGTCGGTGAGGTCGGCGGCGCGCAGGTTCTGGTCGTCGGGCTTCACATACGGATCGTGCAGGCGCACCGCACAGCCGCGCGCAATCAGCAGGCGTGCCAGGGCCAGCGTGGGCGAGTTGCGCGTGTCCTCGGAGTCGAACCGATAGGCGGTGCCCATCAGCGCCACGCGCCGGCCGTCGATCGGGCCGAACGCGCGCTCGGCCAGCGCGATCAGGCTGGCGGGCGACTCGTCGTTGATCTCGCGGGCGCGCAGGATCAGGCTGCGCGCGGCCTCGGGCCCGGCCGCCGGTCCGGCCTGCAGCGCGCGCCACCACAGCAGGATCCCGTCCTTGGGCAGGCAATGGCCACCCACGCCAGTGGTGGGCACCAGCACCGCACCGCTGGGCACCGCGGTCGCATCGGCCGACGCCGAATCGGTCTGCGCGATCCGGACGTTGACCGCATCGCGCAGGCGATAGAAGTCGATGTCCTCGCGATCGCAGTGCCGGACCACCTCGGCGGCGAAGGCGATGCGCACGTCCCGGTAGGCGTTCTCCAGCGTCTTGACCACCTCGGCGGTCATGCTGTTGGTCTGGTGCAGTTCCCCGCCGGTGACGATGCGCGAATACACCCGCGCCACCAGCACCGGGGTGAGCGGATGCAGCCCCGCCACCAGCTTGTCCGACGCGGCCACCCGCTCGGCCAGCCGGCCCGGCATCACCCGGTTCGGGCTGTTGCCCAGCAGGATGTCGCGTCCCTCGAGCAGGCCATGGCGGGCGAAGTGCGCACGAACCACCGTCGCCATGCTCGAGGGCGCCAGGGTCGACTCGAACACGATCACCGGAATGTTGCCCGGCGGGCGCTTGAGCAGGGCGAGGGCCAGGTGCTCGAGCGCATCGAAGAGCGGGCCGTAGTCGGGCTCCAGACCCTTGCGATCGGTCTGCACGCTCACCAGGATCAGGTCGGCGTCGGCGATGTCGCCATAGTCGGCGGTGGCGCTGAGCAGCCCCGCGGCGACCGACTCGCGCACGATGTCGTCGAGCGCCGGCTCGATGCCGCCGATCACGCTGCGCCCGGCATTGATCGCCGCGACCTTCCAGCCCGAGGTCGGCGAGTCGCGCTGCACCACCACCACCCGGGCCGGTTCCTCGCTGCCCTCGCAAATGCGCGCATGGGCGAGCAGCGCGGCCATCGGCATGCCGACGATGCCGGGCCCGATCACCGCGATCTTGCGAAGCGACCAGCGGAAGTCGTCGGTACTGGAAAAGGACAAGGGCATGACAGGGCTCCTAGGCAGCCACCCGCGGCGCGGGCACGAGGTCGACCGTCACCGGGTCGCCATTGGATTTCAGCGAACGCTGCGCGGCGGCCAGGATGCGCACCACGCGCAGACCGTCCTGCCCATCGGACACCGGCTGGGCGCGGCTGCGCACGCAGTCGACAAAATGTTGACATTCCAGGCGCAACGGCTCGGCCGACTTGATGTGCGGAATCCGGATGTCGCCGAAGCGCAGGCCCACCGTCTCGGCGAAGGTGTTGCATTCCTCGCCGACAGTGGCGCCCTTGTCGTAGATGCGCAGCTTCTCGGTGCCCTCGGCATCGTCGAAGACCGCCATGCGCTTGCTGCCCACCACCGTGATGCGGCGCACCTTGTGCGGATCGAGCCAGCTCACGTGGATGTGCGCCATCGCCCGGTCGGCGAAGTTCATGTTCATGAAGACCACGTCCTCGATGCCGCGCTGCACATAGCACTGGCCACGGGCCGACACGTCGGTGGGCACCTGATCGAGCATGAACAGGATCGACGAGATGTCGTGCGGGGCCAGGCTCCACAGCGCGTTCTCGTCCTGGCGGACCGTCCCCAGGTTCACCCGCTGGCTGTAGACGTAGAGCACGCGGCCCAGTTCGCCGGCGCGGATCATGTCGCGCAGGCGCAGCACCACCGGGTGGTACTCCAGCAGATGCCCGACCATCAGCACCCGCGCGCGTTCGGCGGCGAGCCGCACCAGCTCCTCGCCGTCGGCGACCTCGAGCACCAGGGGTTTTTCGATGAACACGTCCTTGCCCGCCAGCAATGCGCGCCGCCCGAGCGTGAAATGCGCCTGCGCGCTGGCGGCGATGACGACCGCATCCAGCTGCGGATCGGCCAGCACCTGGCCATAGTCGGTGGTGCACACCGCGTCCGGAAAATGGCGGGCCGCCTCGGCCAGACGCCCCGGATCGGTGTCGCAGATCCAGCACAGCTCGGCGTCGGGCAGCTGCGCATAGTTGCGCGCGAGATTGCGCCCCCAGGCGCCGATGCCCACCAGCGCCACCCTCACTCTCGGCCGCGCGGTCGTCAGCTCGTCAGTCATCGTCTCGTCCCTCCCTGAATGCGATCAATGCGGCCACGATGCGCGCGCCGGCCTGGCCCTGCCCGTAGCAGTCGGCGGCCAACGCCGCCAGCGCCGAACGCGACGGTGCGCAGGCCAGCAGCCGGTGCAGCGCGTTCACCACCGACCCGGGCGCCAGGCCGGCGACGACATTGCCGCCGGCCAGCACGCTCTCGGTCCATTCGGTCTCCTCGCGCAGGGTCACGCAGGGCGTGCCCAGCAGGAAGGCCTCCTTTTGCAGGCCGCCGGAATCGGTCAGCACGACCGCCGCGTCCTGGACCAGCGCGAGCATGTCGGCATGGCCCAGCGGCTCGCACACGATCCAGCCGGGTGGCGCCTGCCAATCGGGGTCCAGCGCCTGGATCGCGGCGCGGGTTCGCGGATGCAGCGGCAGCACCAGCGCGTCGAAGTCGCGGGCGCATTCGTCCAGCGCCTGGAGCAGTCCGGCCAGCACCGCCGGCGCGGTGGCCTGCGCGCGGTGCACGGTGGCCAGCGCGAAGCGCCGGCCGGCCAGCCCCAGGCGGACCCGCGCCTCGCTGTCGCGACGTGCCCGGTCGGACGCCCGCAACACCGCATCGGCCATCACATCGCCGACCCAGTGCGAGCGCGCCGCCAGGCCCTCGCGTTCGAGATGCGCCAGTGCCTCGCGGGTTGGCGCCAGCAAGAGGTCGGCGACATGGTCGGTGGCGACCCGGTTGATCTCTTCGGGCATCGCCCGGTTGAAGCTGCGCAGGCCCGCCTCGACATGCGCCACCGGTATGCCCATCTTCACCGCCGCCAGCGCGCCAGCCAGCGTCGAGTTGGTGTCGCCATAGACGATGACCAGATCCGGCGCCAGCTCGGCGAAAGCGGTTTCAAGCCCGGCCAGCATCTGCCCGGTCTGCGCGCCGTGGGGACCCGACCCGACAGCCAGGTTGCGCGCGGGTGGCGCCAGGCCGAACTCCTCGAAAAAACGCGCCGACATCGACTCGTCGTAGTGCTGTCCGGTGTGCACCACCACCTGCTGCCAGTCGAGACCCGCGTCCGCGTCGACCGCGCGCACCAGCACCGCCAGTTTCACGAACTGGGGCCGGGCGCCGACGACATGGACGATGCGCATCGCTCAGGCGTGAAAATCGGCGACCGCGCGCACCACGTACTCGATCTGCTCGCCGGTGAGCTCCGGATACACCGGAATCGCCAGGGTCTGCAGCGCGGCGGCCTCGGCCTGCGGACAGTCGCCCCGGACATGCCCGAGCGAGGCGAAGCAGGGCTGCAGGTGCAGCGGCACCGGGTAATAGATTTCAGTGCCGACGCCACGCGCGGTCAGGAACGCGCGCAGCGCATCACGGCGCGGGGAGCGGATCACGAACTGGTTGTAGATGTGACGCCCGCCCGGCAGCGCCAGCGGCAGGCCAAGCTCTGCGCCCAGCCCGAGGGCGGCGAAGCGCTCGCGATACAGCGCCGCATTGCGCTGGCGCGCCAGCGTCCAGGCGTCGAGGTGGCGCAGCTTCACCCGCAGCACCGCCGCCTGCAGTTCATCGAGCCGCAGGTTCGCGCCGATGACCGCGTGGTGGTACTTCGGCTGGCCGCCATGCACGCGCAGCACCCGCATGCGCTCGGCCAGCACCGGGTCCTGGGTGGTGCACAGGCCGGCATCGCCGAAGGCGCCCAGGTTCTTGCTCGGAAAAAAGGAAAAGCAGCCGACCGTGCCGACGCTGCCGGCGCGAATGCCACCGGGCGACTCGGCACCGATCGCCTGGGCCGCGTCCTCGATCATCGGCAGCCCGTACTCGGCGGCGATGCCGGCCAGCGCCGGCAGATCGGCGCACTGGCCGTACAGGTGCACCGGCATCACCGCCCGGATGCGCGCGCCGCTGCGCCGGTCGATCAGCGCGTCACCGACCCGGTCGCACGACTGCGCGAGCAGCGTGCGCAGGCCATCGGCGCACAGGTTGTAGGTGAGCGGATCGATGTCGCAGAACAGCGGCCGCGCGCCCAGCCGCGCCACCGTGCCGGCGGTCGCGAAGAAGCTGTAGGGCGTGGTGATCACCGCGTCGCCGGGACCCACGCCCAGCGCCATCAGCGCCAGCAGCAGCGCGTCGGTGCCCGACGAGACCCCGATGCCGTGGGCGCTGGCGCTGTAGTCGGCGATCTCGTGCTCGAACTGGCGCACCTGCGGGCCGAGGATGAAGTGCTGCTGCTCGCAGACCTCGGCGATCACCGGCAGGATCTCGTCGCGCAGCGTCTGGTACTGGGCCCGCAGATCGAGCAGCGGCACGCTGGTGATCGCGCCGGCGGGCGGCGGCGGCCGCGATCCGGTGTCGGCCTGGACCGGAGCGGCCTGGACCGGAGCGGCCTGGACCGGAGCAACTTCGCGCGGCGCGATAAGGGTGGTGGTCATCGGTTCATTCCTGTCTGAGCAGACCGGCACCCTGCCGGCGGTAGGTGTCGCCGCAGGCGGCGCACTCGGCGGATTCATCGGGACCGGCATTCACCGGCAACGCCAGGCGCACGCCGCAGGCGCAGACCCAGCCGCGGTGGCGCGACGGGTTGCCGCTGACCAGCGCATGCGGGGCGACGTCGCGGGTCACCACCGCGCCAGCGCCGATCAGGCAGTACTCGCCCAGCGTGACGCCGCACAGGATGGTCGCGTTGGCGCCGATCGAGGCGCCGCGCCGCACCCGGGTCGGCCGGTACTCGTGCTTGCGCTCGATGTGGGCGCGCGGGTTGATCACGTTGGTGAACACCATCGAGGGACCGCAGAAAACGTCGTCCTCGAGCGTCACGCCGGTGAAGACCGACACGTTGTTCTGGATCTTCACGCCGCTGCCAATCACGCAGCCGGGCGAGACCACCACGTTCTGCCCGAGGTTGCAGCGCTCGCCGATCACGCTGTCGGCCATCACATGGCTGAAGTGCCAGATCCGGGTACCCGCGCCGATCCGGCAGGGCGGGTCGATGACCGCTGTTTCATGGGCGAAGTAGTCGAGGCTCATGCGCGCATTTCCTCAGAGGGTGGCCGGGTCGATCAGCGTCTGGTGCCAGAGTTCGAGTTGCAGCGCGCCCCACAGCGCGCGCCCGAACGGCGCCTCGCCCTCGAGCAGGCGCGCCAGGGCGGCGGGTTCGAACAGACCGCGCTCGCGCGAGCGCTGCGACAGCAGCACGTCGCCGATGAAGGCGCGCGCAGGGCCTCGGGTCCAGCCGTGCATCGGCACCGGAAAGCCCATCTTGTCGGCGCGCTCGCGGATCGACGCCGGCACGAAGGGCTCGGCCGCCGCGCGCATCACCGCCTTCAGTCGCCCGCCGGCCAGCAGCATCGCGTCGGGCAGGCGGGCCACCGCCTCGAAGAGCCCCACGCCGAGCAGCGGCACCCGCGACTCGAGCGACACCGCCATGCTCACTCGGTCCTCGACCTGCAGCAGCGCCGGCAGGCTGCCGACCAGATCGGCGTGCAGCATCCGCTTGAGCGGGCTGGCCTCCTCGGGGCGCTCGAACAGCGCCTGGAAGCGCGCCTGCACCGCGGCACGGTCGCGGCGCGCGCGCAGGCCGGGCGCCAGCACCGGCTCGAGTTCAGCGCCGCGGTCGATCATCCGGAAATAGCGGGCATGGGCGGGCGCCTCGAAACCACCGGCCCAGGCGCGCTGCAGCAGCGGCCGATAGGTCGCCAGCGTGCCCAGCCCGCCCTCGATCGCCGCCAGCGACAGCTCGCCCGGCGCCGGCCGGCGCCCGCTGGTGGCGCTGATCACCGCCTCCTGAAGCGCACCGATCAGGTGGCGCGCGTAACCGCCGAAAATTTCGTCGCCGCCCTGCCCGCCCAGGCAGACGCGGACCTGCTCGCGCGCCGCGCGGGCCACCGCGGCCTGCGGCAGCAGACCCGGACCGGCCGCCGGCTCGTCCATCTGCCAGGCCAGACGCGGCAGTTCATCGCGCAGGTCGGCGTCACCGATCCAGATGACGCGGGGGTCGGCACCGACATGGCCGGCGAGCGCCAGCGCGTGCGGGCTTTCGTCGAATTCGGGGCCGTCCCGATACGCGCCGGTGAAGGTGGGCATCGGGGCATCGGTGGCGCCCGCGGCCAGCGCGCAGACGAGGCTCGAATCCAGGCCGCCGCTCAGATAGGCGCCCACCGGCACGTCGCTGCGCATCTGGCGCGCCACCCCGGCCTGGAGCTGTTCACGCACCTGCGCCAGCGCGTCGCGCGGATCGGTGTCCGCCTGCACGCGGTAGTCGGGCGACCAGTAGCGCACGCTGCGCACCGCCAGGGTGTCCAGGTCGACCAGCTGATAGTGGGCCGGCTCGACACGGCGCACACCCTCGAACAGGGTGCGCTCGCCCAGCACCTGCTGCAGGCTCAGATAGTCGTCCAGCGCCTGCGGATCGACCCGGCGGGCGATCCGCGGATCGCGCAGCAGCGCCTTGATCTCCGAGGCATAGGCGACACAGCCGTCGCCCGCCCACCAGTACAGCGGCTTGATGCCGAAGGGGTCGCGCGCTGCCAGCACCCGGCGCTGGCGGGTGTCGTGCAGCACCAGGGCGAACATGCCGTCCAGCCGGCTCAGGCAGTCGGGTCCGTGGGCCAGGTACATCCGCAGCAACACCTCGGTGTCGCAACGGGTGGTGAAGCGGTGTCCGGCGCGCGACAGCTCGTCGCGCAGCTCCACATGGTTGTAGATCTCGCCGTTGAAGGCGAGCACCACGCCCTCAGCGCTCATCGGCTGATGGCCGCCGGCCGAATCGATGATCGCCAACCGCCGGTGCTCCAAGCCCACCCCCGGCGCGCGATACTGGCCGCGCCCGTCGGGGCCGCGGTGCGCGATCGCCTCACCCATGCGCGCGAGCAAATCCGCGTCGGGCAGGCCCTCGCGCTGCAACAGGGCGACCAGTCCGCACATCGCCTAGCCCTGCCCGGCCAGGGCCATCTGCCGCAGGGCGGGCCCCTGGGTCAGACGCGCCGCGTGCACGCCCATCGGCACCAGCTCGAAATGCTTCCCGAGCGCGCGCAGCACCCGAACCAGCAGACGCGTCTTCTCGGCGCTCGAGATGTCCATGCCGGGGAAAAAGCGCAGCGCCGGCGCCTGATCGGCGCCGATCAGGTCCAGCGGATGAAGCAGGAAACTGGGCTCGGTGCCACTGGCCCGGCAGGCGGTGATGGCGGTGTGCAGGTAGGCCATCATCAGGCCCTCGGAGAACCGCGCCAGATAGGCCAGGTAGCTGAAGTGGAAGGGGGTCCGGGCCAGCGGGACGGTGGTCACCGGGATCTCGAGCAGGCGCCGGCCATCGCCCAGCACCCATTCATAGGGCCGGTTCGGACGCAGGCCGTCGGCGAAGCTGCCGAACAGGCCCTTGCGGCGCTCGCGCTCCTCGGCACTCAGGCGCGCCGTCCAGAAATAATAGGTGCGGGCCAGCGGCCCCAGCCAGGTGGGCAGCGTCGAGGCGTCGTAGCGGTGACCGGCGTCGGCCAGCACCGGCAGCAGCGCCGGGCACCAGCTGAAGCCGGGGCCGCGAAACCCGTCGGGCCGCACCCCGGTGGCCGCCTCGATCGCGTCGTCGGTGGCGCGCACCTCGTGCACGAGCTGGTCGTGGGTGTACAGGTGCAGCCAGGGCTCATGCTCGAAGGAATGGTTGCCGACCTCGTGCCCGGCCTGCACCAGCGAGCGCAGCGCCTGCCGGTTGCCCGGCTGCGCCGCGTCCGCGCCGACGATGAAGAAGGTGATGCGCAGACCCTCGGCCTGCAGCACGCGCAACGCGTGCGGCACGAAGGCGTCCAGATAGGACGGCCGCGCCTGCCACTGCGGGTCGCCATGGATCTTCAGGTACGACCACAGGTTGTCCAGGTCCAGCGACACGCTGGCCAGCGGACGGCCCGCCGATGCAGGACCCACCGGCGCAGGACCCACCGGCGCATGGCTCGGCGCGCCGCTCATGACGCTGCCTGCAGGCGCTGCAGCAGCGCCGGCAGCCGTTGCTCGATCACCCCGAGCGTCTCGTTCACATTGAGGGTTCCCTGGGCGATCTGCGCCGAATTGAGCAGCGTCACATGGGGCATCGAGGTCGCCAGCGGCGGCATCGCCCGGTCGGTGTAGTCCAGGGTCGGGATCGCCAGCACGTGACGGGCCCGCGCGACCTTGAAATCAACGATGTCGGCGGCCTCGAAGTGCGGGTGCATCCGGCGCAGCGACTCGATCGCATCGCGCTCGAAGTCGGCGTCGCTGCGCGACCAGGCGGGATCGTCCTGCGCCAGGTAGCGCGGCAGGTAGACCAGCGAATGGCCGCCGAAGTGGGCGCGATCGACCAGCGCGGTCATCTCGATGACGCCGGTCAGCGCGATGCCCGGATCGGTGATGTTGGTGACGTAGTAAGGCGACAGCGCACGGCGGGTGAGCAGCGTGCTGCAGACCACGCCCTGGTAGACGACCGCGCCGAGGCGCTCGCGTTCGGCGGCATCGAGCTGCGGGCACAGCGCGGCGAAGGCCGGCGTCGGCACGGTGGCGACCAGCCGGTCGAAGGCGAGCGTTCCGCCGTCGGCCATCGTCAGCTCGACGCCATGGCCGCGGTCATGGATCGCGCTGGCCGGCACCCCGTGAAAGAGGCTGACGCCGGCCGCCTGCAGCCGCTGCGTGAGCGCAGCCAGCACCTGCGAGTAGCCGCCCTCGATGTAGCCGAACATCTCCTCCTTCAGCCCCGAGCGGCGCGCCGCATACATTCGCGCGATGATTGCCCAGATGAAGGCGGCGCTCGCGATGCGCCAGTTCTCGCCCAGCTTGCTGCGCAGCAGCGGCAGCCAGATGCGCTCGAGCACCCGCGGACCGGACCAGCGGCGCAGCCAGTCGGTGGCCAGTTCGCGCTCCAGGCGGCGCGCATCGCGCAGGCGCGAGGCGAGGAAGATCGTGCCGCCCAGGCGCAGCTTGTCGATCAGCGACAACGGCGGAAAGCGCAGGAACTCGACGGTGTTCGACATCGAGTGCATCGCCCCGTCGCTGAAGAAGCCGGTGCGGGTGCGCCCCCAGCGCACGAGCGAGCCCAGGCCCAGCTCGTCGATCAGCGCGCGCGTGTTCCGATCCGACAGCAGCAGCACGTGATAGAAGCTGTCCCAGGAATAGCCGCCGATGGTCTGCGCGCCGGCCAGCCCGCCGGGCGCCGGTGCGGCATCGAGCAGCGTGACCGAGAAGCCGCGCTCGGCCAGACGCAGCGCCAGCGTCATGCCCAGCAGGCCGCCGCCCAGCACCGCCACCTGCGTGCGGCCCGACGGCGGGACCTGGCCCGCGGCGCCAGTGCTCATTCGCGCGGCTCGACCGGCGCGTCGGCGCGGGCTTCGATCGAACGGCGCAGCTCGACCCCCATGTAATAGGCGTCATTGAAGTAGCGCGCGTTCTGCAGCGACAGCGCGCCCAGGCCCATCAGCTGGATCGCGATCACCAGCGAGAGCACCCCGATGAACAGCGTCTGCGGGTGTTCCCGGTAGATCACCATCGCCGCCTGATGCAGCTCGCGCGAGCCCCCGCCCAGCGCCGACACGAACTCGGCGATCAGCCAGAAGTTCACATAGCCGGACAGCGCCAGCATCAGCAGCCCCGGCAGCAGCAGCATCATGAACGGACGGAAGATGAAGCCCGAGATCAGCGTGGCGCCGATGTGGCGCAGCACCCGCATGCTCGACTGGCGGGCCGGGCCGGCAGCGAGCTGGCGGCTCCAGTCCAGATGCGCCGGAATCTCGACGATGCGCCCGTTCAGGATCATCGTCTTCTGCACCACCTCCGGCATGATCTCCATGCCGGTGGACCGCAGGAACAGACGGCGCACGAACGGGCCGTCATAGGCCCGCACCATGCAGGTCAGCGTCGAGAAGTGGCCGCGGGCGAACAGGCGCAGGAAACGGTTGCCCCACCGGCTGAGCAGGCGGCGCTTGAAGGGCACGTTCGTCACCCGCCCGCCCGCCATGTAGGCCGACGCCAGCACGAGCTTGGCGCGATGGCTGATGAGGGTCTCGAGCAGGCGCCCGATGTGGTCGACCGAGTAGCTCAGGTCGACGTCGAAGGTGATCACATGGTCACCGCGCGAGGCGGCAAACGAGGTCTTGAGCGCCTGGCCGAGCCCGAAGTTGGCCGGGTGGCTGATCAGGCGCAAACCGTCGTGCCGGGCCAGCAGCCGGGCGGCGATCGCGCTCGAGTCGTCGGAACTGCCATCGTTGATCAGCAGCACCTCGAATCGGAAGCGGCCTTCCAATTCGCGCAGATACGCCATGATGTCGTCCACATGCGACTCGAGCACGCCGGCCTCGTTGAAGGCGGGCAGCACCAGGGTGACCAGGGGACGGGATGACTCGGACATGAGGGACGGGCGCGATCGACGGATGCGAGAACGGGAGCGAACGATGGTATGGGCAGGGGCTTCCCGCGATGCGGGAGGAATTCACGGCAGGCGGCAATCGCCGTCGTGCAGCGGATGCACGGCCGCCACCGCGAGGCCGGCGTGGCCGCTTCTGTGCGAAATTCAACAGCGCGGGCGCGTGATTCAAGCGCGCACGCACGCGATGCAAGCGCGCACGCGCGCCACGGCTGCCCCGCGCGCGCAGCGACGCCACGGACCGGCGATGAAGCCGCCAGGGACCGGGCAGTGAAGCCGTCGGCCCGCTGGCTGCTGGCCGGCCTGGCGTTCGGGGCCGCCTTCCTGTGGCTGGCGCTGCGCCACACCGAGCCGACGCAGGCGCTGGCCGCGCTGGCGCGTGCCGACTGGCGACTCGGTCTGGTGACCCTGCTGGCCGGCCTGGGGTTCATGACCTTCAAGGGCCTGCGCTGGTCGGTGCTGCTGCGCCGGGTCGCGCCGGTGAACGCCGGACTGCTGCACCGCACGCTCTACATCGGCGCGGCCGCCAACCTGGTCTTCGCGCACGTGGGCGAACTGCTGCGCGCCACGCTGCTGGCCCGACGCAGCGGTGCGGGCGCGAGCGCGGTGCTGGCGACGGTGGCCATCGAGCGGATCTTCGATGTGGCCGCGCTGGTGGTGCTCAATGCGCTGGCGATCGCCCTCGATCCGCGGGTCAGCGCGAAGCTGGGCACCGCGGGGCTGATCGGCGCGGCGATCGTGATCGCCGGCGTGGCCGGCGCTTTTCTGTTGCTGCGACCCGCGCCCTGGATGACGCGGATCGGACGGGCGCTGCTCACACCGCTGCCCCCGCGCACCCGCGACTGGCTGATCGATCAGATCCATCGCAGCCGCACGGGTCTCACCGCGCTGGTCGATCCGGTCGCCGCGGCACAGGCCGGCCTGCTCTCGCTGCTGCAGTGGGGCTGCGTCGTGGGCGCGATCTGGGCCAGCAGCGCCGCCATCGGCGAACCGGTCGCGATGACCGGCGCGGTGGCGGTCTTCGTGCTGCTGGTCCTTGGGCTGATGCTGCCGGCGCCGCCGGCGCAGATCGGCACCACCCAGCTCGCCTATGTCGTCGGCTTCGGGCTGGTGGGCTCCGGCGCCGACGCGGCGGTGGCCGCTTCGCTGATCTACACCGGCCTGGTGGTGCTGCCGGTGATGGTGATCGGCGGCCTGCTCGCACTGACCATGGACTGGCGCGAGCCCGCGCCCGGGCGCGAGGGGGACGGCGGTTAAGATGGCCCCATGACCGATCCCCAAGACGCCGCAGACACCACCGACCCCACCCACCCCACCGACCCGGCCGGCGAGCGGCTCGCCAAGCGGCTGGCCCGCCAGCTGGGCTGCTCGCGCAGCCAGGCCGAGCAGTACATCGAGAACGGCTTCGTGAGCGTCGACGGGGTCGTCATCGATACCCCACAGTTCCGGGTCGCCGGGCAGCGGGTCGAGCTGGCGGCCAATGCCCGGCTCGCGCCGGTGGTGGCGGTGACGCTGCTGCTGCACAAGCCGGCCGGATTCAATGCGCTCGAAGGCGAGCGGGCGGCGCGCCAGCTCCTCGTGCCGGCCAACCGCTTCACCGCCGACGCCAGCGGCGAGCGCACGCTCGCGCGCCACTTCGTGAACCAGGTCGGCGTCACGCCCCTGGAGGCCGACGCCGCCGGGCTGCTGGTCTTCAGCCAGGATCCGCGGGTGCAGCGCAAGCTGCTCGACGAGGCCGGCATGATCGAGCAGGAAGTGATGGTCGATGTGGCGGGCGAGGTGAGCGCCGAGGCGCTGGTGCGGCTGAACCGGGCGCCGGTGATCGGCGGCCGGGTGCTGGCGTCCGCCAAGGTCAGCCTGAGCAACCAGTCGGGCGCGAGCAGCCGCCTGCGCTTCGCGATCAAGGGACACCACCCGGGGCTGGTCCTGCGAATCTGCGCGCAGGCCGCGCTGACGGTGACCGGCATGACCCGCACCCGGATCGGCCGCCTGCCCCTGGCGGGCCTGCCCCTGGGGAAGTGGCGCTACCTGCTGCCCACCGAACGCTTCTAGACCGGGCCGCCGTCGTCCAGCGCCGCGGTGACCGGGCGCTGCAGCCGGCGGATCGCCGCGTGCACGCGCGCCGGCTCATCGGCCTGCAGCAGGCGGGCGACCCGCGGACCGAGCTGCGTCATGTCCGAGAGCAGCACCTCCTGCTTGACCGGCAGCAGGCTGGCGGCGTGCATCGAGAACTGCTGCAGGCCCATGCCCAGCAGCAGCCGCGTCGCCGCCACCTCGCCCGCCAGTTCGCCGCACACCGCCACCGGCTTGCCGGCACGGCGCGCCGCGCGGATCGTCATCGAGATCAGCTTGAGCACCGCCGGATGAAACGGGTCGTACAGCGACGCCACCGTGTGGTCGGCGCGATCGATCGCCAGCGTGTACTGGATCAGGTCGTTGGTGCCGATCGACAGAAAATCCAGGCGCCGCAGGAACAGGTTCACCGACAGCGCCGCCGCCGGCACCTCGATCATGCCGCCCACCGGCACCGGGCCGGGCGTCTCGCGGCCCTGGTCGAGCAGCTGCTCGCGGGCCTGCGCGATCAGTCGCAGCGACTGCTCGATCTCGTGGTGGTGCGCCAGCATCGGGATCAGGATGCGCACCGGCCCGTGGGCCGAGGCCCGCAGGATCGCGCGCAACTGGACCAGGAACATCTCGGGCTCGGCCAGGCAGAAACGGATCGCGCGCTGGCCCAGCGCCGGGTTCGGCGAGACCGCCGCCGAATCGTCGAGCGCCTTGTCGGCGCCCACATCGAGGGTGCGGATGGTGACCGGCTTGCCGCGCATCGCCAGCACCGCCGCCCGATACGCCTCGTACTGCTCGTCCTCGCCGGGCAGCCCGCGCCGGTTCATGAACAGGAACTCGGAGCGGAACAACCCGATGCCGTCGGCACCCGCCTCGCGCGCCTGCTGCGCTTCTTCGGGCAGCTCGATGTTGGCCTGCAGCTGCACCGGCACGCCGTCGAGGGTGAAGCCCGGCACATGCACCAGCCGGCGCAGCTTCTCGCGCTGCAAGAGCCCGGTCGCCTGGCGATGGCGGTATTCGGTCAGCAGCGCCTCGTCGGGGGCGACGATCACCACGCCCGCCTGGCCGTCGAGGATCAGCCACTCGTCGTCCTTGATCAGTTCGCTGGCGCTGTGCAGCCCCACCACCGAAGGCACGTTCATGCTGCGCGCCAGGATCGCGGTGTGCGAGGTGGTGCCGCCCAGGTCGATCGCGAAGCCCAGCGCGTTCTTGAGCGAGAGCATGTCGCTCGGTGCGATGTCGGCGGCGACATAGATCGCCGGCTCGCCGGCCCAGTGCTGCTCGCGCCGCCCGGCCAGCGCCTTGAGCACCCGGTCGGTGACCTGCTGAACGTCGCGCCCGCGCTCGCGCAGGTAGGGGTCGTCGAATTCGGCGAACTGGTGCGCCAGATGATCGGCCTGCGAGGACACCGCCCATTCCGCGTTCCAGCCGTGGGCGCCGATGTGCTCGAGCGCCGCGCTGGCCAGCGCCGGATCGTCGAGGATCATCGAATGCACTTCCAGCAGCGCGCCCGCCTCGGCCGGCGCATCGTCGGGCAGATCGCCGGCCAGCGCCGCGATGTCGGCCTTGACCTCGTGGAGCGCGCGTCGCAGCCGCTCCTGTTCGGCGATCCGCAGGTCATCGGCCACGTGATAGCGGGCGACATCGAAGCGGCGCGATTCGAGCACGCGGGCACGGCCAATCACGATGCCCCCGCCCAGACCGGTGCCGCCGATGCTGAACACTCAGATCTCCTCGCCGAAACCGCCGGCGACCAGCGCGGCCAGTGCGGCCACCGCCTCGTTCTCGTCGGGTCCGCTGGCCTCGATGACCAGCACGCTGCCCTTGCCGGCGGCCAGCATCATCACGCCCATGATGCTCTTGGCGTTGATGCGGCGCGCCCCCTTGGCCATCCAGACTTCCGACTCGAAGCGGGTGGCCAGCTGGGTGATCTTGGCCGAGGGCCGCGCGTGCAGGCCGAGCTTGTTGACGATGACGGCTTCAACGCGCTGCATCGGAGACTCCGGAAGCCGGGGCGGCGCCCTCAGGCGCGTGAACTTCGACGATGGCATTCTTGGCGCTGTCGATCAGCATGGCCGCCAGATCGTCGAGCGGGCAGCGCCGGTTGCCCAGCGCCTTGAGCAGCATCGGCAGGTTGACGCCGGCGATCACCACCACGCGCTGCGGCTCGGCCAGCCCCATCGCGATGCGCGAGGGCGTGGCGCCGAACACATCGGTGAGCACCAGCGCGCCGCTGCCGTCATTGATGCGCGACATCAGTTCGCCGGCCGCCCGGACCGCGCCGGCCGGATCCTCATCGGGAATGACGTCGAGCGCGGCCAGCTGCACCGGCAGCCGGCCATAGATGTGACGGGTGCAGTTGAGCAGCGCGGTGCCCAGGGGCTCGTGGGAAACGACCAGGATTCCGATCATGATCCGCAGATGATAGAGCGGGCGGCGCGCTCAGCCGCCAACGGCCCGCTCGAGGGCGTCGATGAACAGCCCGGCGACGTCGAACCCGGTCTGCTGGGTGATTTCCTGGAAGCAGGTGGGGCTGGTCACATTGACCTCGGTCAGGCTCTCGCCGATCACGTCGAGCCCGACCAGCAGCAGCCCGCGCGCCGCCAGCAGCGGCGCCAGCGCCTCGGCGATGCGCCGGTCGCCGGCCGACAGCTCGCGCGCCACCCCGGTGCCGCCGGCGGCGAGGTTGCCGCGGGCCTCGCCCTGCTTGGGGATGCGCGCCAGGCAATAAGGCACCACCTGCCCGCCGATCAGCAGCACGCGCTTGTCGCCCTCGGCGATCTGCGGCAGGAAGCGTTGCGCCATCACCGTGCGCGCGCCAAACAGGTTCAGGGTCTCGATGATGACCGACAGGTTGGGGTCGTCGGCCCGGGCGCGAAAGATCGACGCCCCGCCCATGCCATCGAGCAGCTTGAAGACCGCCTCGCCGTGCTCGTGCGCGAAGGCGCGCAGGCGCACCGGATCGCGGGTGACGATGGTGGGCGTGGTGAATTCCGGGAACTGCGCGATGCTCAGCTTCTCGTTGTGATCGCGCACCGCGCGCGGGTCGTTGAAGACCCGGGCGCCGGCGCGCTGCGCATGCTCGAGCAGGTAGGTGGAGTAGACGTACTCCATGTCGAACGGCGGATCCTTGCGCATCAGCACCGCATCGAAGGCGACCAGTGCTTCCTCGCGATCGGGGTCGAGCCGGTACCAGTCGGCCTGGGTGCCGGTGACGTCGGTCAGGTGCAGGCGGCGCACACGCGCGAGCACCTGACCGCCAACCAGCGAGATCTCCTCCTGGCCGCAGACATGGATCTCGTGGCCGCGGGCCTGGGCCGCGACCATCATCGCGTAAGTGGAGTCCTTGTAGGTCTTGATCTGCTCGAGCGGGTCGAGAACGATGGCGATTCGCATCGGCGATCTCCGGGGTGGGGGGCCGGGGCGTGGCGCAAGCTGCCCGCGGCCGTCCTGGTGAAAAAAAGCGGGCTGTGCGGCCGTCAGCCGTACAGCGACTGGTCGGGGTCGGTGCGCTCGAGTTCGAGCGAGGCAGCCAGCATCGCGAGCCGCGCCACCACCCCATAGGCATAGAAGCGATTCTGCGCCATGTCGGGATCGGCGGTGCGATCGGGCAGGTTGCAGCTGGTGGCGAAGGGCAGCGGCAGGAACTGGGTGCCGGGCGCGCCTGGGGTCGGGTCGGTCCCCGGCGCGCCCCGCACACCGCTGTGCACCCGATAGAAGCCGCCCACCACATAGCGGTCGATCAGGTAGACCACCGGGTCGGCCACGCCCTGGTCCACCGTCTCGACCGAGGGCACCCCCTCCTGGAGCACCAGCTCGTGGCCCAGCGGCTCCTGGCGGTTCAGCGGCACCGGCGCGCGTCCGCGGCGCAGCAGGCCGCGCAGCTCGGCCGCATCGCGCACCGCCAGCGAATCCAGGCCGCCGGTGCCCCGGTCGGCCTTGAGCACCACGAACGGCGTCGCCTGGACGCCGTATTCCCGGTAGCGCGAGCGCATCTGGCGCAGCAGCTGGTCGACGCTGGTCGCCAGGCTGTCCTCGCCGTCGCGGCTGTGCCAATCGGGCGCGGCGCAGGCGATGAACAGCGGATCGATCAGCCAGGGATCGATGTCGAGCATCTTGGAGAAGCGCTTGGCGACCTCCTTGTAGGAGGCCAGATGCTGGGAGCGGCGCCGCACCGCCCAGCCGGCGTGCAGCGGGGGCAGCAGCACCTGTTCGGTCAGGTCGGTCAGCACCGCGGGCTGGCCCGCCGACAGGTCGGTGTTCAGCAGCACCGAGCAGGGGTCGAAATCGACCAGCCCGACACGCCGACCATGACGGCGCAGCGGCTCGAGCAGCAGCGAGGCGCCGTCGGGCAGCACCACCGGGCGGGGCGCGGTCAGGTCCGGATCGAGCGACCCGAAACGCACATTCAGACCGGTCTGGCGAAGAATCGCCGCCAGGCGCTGGACATTGACGAAATAGCGCGGCCCGCGCGGCCGGCTCTCGGGAATGAGCAGCAGGTTGCGCGCGTCGGGGCAGTATTTCTCGATGGCCGCCATCGCCGCCTGGACGGCCAGCGGCAGGGTCGAATCCGACAGATTGTCGAAATCCCCCGGAAAGAGATCGGTGTCGACCGGCGCCAGCTTGAAGCCGGCGTTGCGGATGTCGACCGAGCAGTAGAAGGGCGGGGTGTGCTCCTGCCATTCCAGGCGCAGCCAGCGCTCGATCTGGGGCGTGGCCTCCAGAAAGCGCCGTTCAAGGTCGAGCAGGGGCCCCTTGAGGGCAGTGAGCAGGTGCGGAACCATCGAAGGCGGGCCGAGGTAAAACGAAGCGAAGACCCCACCGGACAGGCGACCGCATCGGGGCGCCCTGCGCGCTGGTGGGCAGCCTTTGATTGTAGCCAACAACGACGGGCGGCGCTGGACGCGCTCCATGACGAGCGGCGCGCGGTGGTCGACGGACTGGGGGTCGATCAGGTGCCGGCTCGATCGGGCTCAAGGCCCGCACACCCCAAAAAAAACGGGCAGGCCCTTGGAGGCGCCTGCCCGCCGGACCGCCGCACAAGGTCGGCGGCCCGGTCGACGGCCCCGAAGGGCCACCCAAGGAGACTGTCAGTGGTGGTAGGCCGACTCGCCGTGCGAGGCGATGTCCAGGCCTTCGCGCTCTTCGTCCTCGGCCACCCGCAGACCGACGACCATGTCGACGATCTTGAAGGCGATGAACGAGACCACGCCCGACCACAGCACCGCGACCAGCACCGCCTTGATCTGGATCCAGACCTGGCCGCTGATCGAATAGGCCGCCGGCTGCATCGTGACCCAGTCGGGGAAGCCGACGCCGCCCAGCGAGGGCGCGGCGAACACACCGGTCAGGATCGCACCCAGGATGCCGCCCACGCCGTGCACACCGAACACATCGAGCGAGTCATCGGCGCCCAGCATCCGCTTGAGGCCGTTGACGCCCCACAGGCAGACCACGCCGGCCAGCAGGCCGATGATCAGTGCGCCCATCGGGCCGACGAAACCGCAGGCCGGGGTAACCGCGACCAGACCGGCCACCGCACCCGAGGCAGCGCCCAGCATCGACGGCTTGCCCTTGCCCATCCACTCGCCCAGCACCCACGACAACGTGGCAGCGGCGGTGGCGACCATGGTGTTGACCACGGCCAGCGCGGTTGCGCTGTTGGACTCGAGGTTCGATCCGGCGTTGAAGCCGAACCAGCCGGCCCACAGCAGCGACGCGCCGATCATGGTCATCGTCAGCGAATGCGGCGCCATCGATTCCTTGCCGTAGCCCACCCGCTTGCCCACCACCATGGCGCCCACCAGACCGGCGACGCCGGCATTGATGTGGACGACCGTGCCGCCGGCGAAGTCGAGCGCGCCCCACTGCCACAGCAGACCGGCGTTGGCGGTGACCTTGTCGACCACGTCAGCCGCGGTGAACGCGTCGGGACCGTCCCAGTACCAGACCATGTGCGCCAGCGGGATGTACGAGAAGGTGAACCACAGCACCGAGAACAGCAGCACCGCCGAGAACTTCACCCGCTCGGCAAAGGCGCCGACGATCAGGCCGCAGGTGATGGCAGCGAAGGTCGCCTGGAAGGCCACGAACGACAGCTCGGGTATGTAGACGCCCTTGCTGAACGTGGCGGCGACCGATTCCAGCCCGATGCCCTTCAGGAATAACTTGTCGAAACTGCCGTAGAAACTGCCCGGGCCTCCGAAGGTCAGCGTGTAGCCGTAGATGGCCCACAGCACGATGATCAGCGAGAACACCACGAAGACCTGCATCAGCACCGACAGCATGTTCTTGCTGCGCACCAGGCCGCCGTAGAACAGGGCGAGGCCCGGCACCGTCATCAGCACCACCAGCACGGTGGCCACCGTCATCCAGGCGGTGTCGCCCTTGTCGGGGACCGGGGGTTTGGCGGCTTCGGCCGGCTTGTCCTCGGCCTTGGCGGCCGGGGCGGCGTCTTTCTTCTCGTCAGGCTTGGCGTCGGTGGCCGCAGCCGGGGCGGCGGCGGGTGCCGCGTCCTTCTTGTCCTCGGCCTTGGGCGCCTCGGCGGTCGCCGCCGGCTTGTCCTGCGCCAGCGCGATGCCCGCGGGGGCGATGCCGAGGGCGACCGCCAGCGCGATGGCCCTGATCAGACTCTTCATGATGATCTCTCCGGAAATCGTTGGATGGACGGCAGGGCTACAGCGCTTCGTTGCCGGTCTCGCCGGTGCGGATGCGGACCACCTGCTCGAGGTCATAGACGAAAATCTTGCCGTCGCCGATCTTGCCGGTGCGCGCAGCCGCTTCGATCGCCTCGATGGCGCGCTCGACCAGGTTCTCGGCCACTGCGGCTTCGATCTTCACCTTCGGCAGAAAATCGACCACGTACTCGGCGCCGCGATACAACTCGGTGTGACCCTTCTGGCGTCCGAACCCTTTCACCTCGGTCACGGTGATGCCCTGCACGCCGATGCCCGAGAGCGCCTCGCGCACCTCGTCGAGCTTGAACGGCTTGATGATGGCAGTGATGAGCTTCATTCTTGGTTCTCCCTGAACGCCGGCCCGACAAGGCCGGCGTGGTCGTTACTGACGGGTTCTAGAAGGTCTTGCCGACCGACAGGACCACATTGCCCTTGCCCAGATCGCGATTGAAGGCATTGCGGTAGCACTGGCCGCCGTTGCCCTTCGCGTCGGTGTCGATGTAGGACAGACCCACCGTCATGCCGGCAACCTCGGTGGTCACGCCGACCTTCCAGTCGGAATACGAGCAGTCGCTCTTGGCGCGACCGGCCGTCGAGGGCACCGACTGGTGACCGTAGTGGCCGACCAGGGTGTAGCCGCCGCCGACTTCGTAGCTGGCGCTCAGATCGATGTAGCCCGCGCCCTTGCTGTCGGTGAAGCCGAACAGGTTGGTGAGCGCGTGCGAGTACTTGAGGGTGAACATCTTCCAGGTGGCCGCGCCATAGACTTCCATCGTGTTCGGGCTGGTGAAGCCGGCCGGATAGGAACCCGGGTAGTAGTAGTACAGCAGGCCGACGTCGTAGCCGAGGTCACCGACGGCGCCCTTGTAGCCGCCGTACATGTCCCACTCGAGGCTGTTGCTGACGGCGCCCGCGCCGGCATCCGACAGCCAGCTGACATTGCTCGCCCAGGTACCCAGGTAGACGCCGCTGGCATGGGAGTAGTCGAAGCCGCCCTGGACCGCCGGCTTGGCGTTGGTCTGGGCAATGCCGCGATAGCGATACTCGCTCACCAGGTTCAGGTTGCCGGTGAACGTGTGCGGCGAGGCGGCTTTCTTCTCCTGCGCCATGCCCACGGAAGGAACGGCAACGGCCAGCGTGGCAAAAGTCGCGGCAGCGATCAGCTTCTTCATGAGTGACTCTCCATCGATCAAAACGGTAAGTGGGCTCCCCAATTTCGGGAGCAGCTCTTTGCCTGTGGGACGATGCATATCCCGTGCCAAGCCGGCTGGGTCCACGCGAACCGCGTCGATTCCCCGCGGGATGGCAGGATCCGAGACTTAATTGCACCTTAATGGTGCAACCACACATTGCGCACCATCAAGGTGCGTCAATAAACACTGCTTCCGAATCACCGATGCTAGACTCGATTGACCGAGTCAACCCCTTCAGAATGGGCGCTCTCGCCCGCCAGTGCCATGGACAAACCCAGCTTTCTCGACGACCTCCAGACGCGCCTGGCGGCGCTGATGCACGACACACCGGCCGCCGACCTGCAGCGCAACCTGCGCGCGGTACTCGAGCAGAGCCTGCAACGGCTCGATCTGGCCACCCGCCAGGATCTGGACACCTGCCTGCAGTGGGCGGCCTCGATGCGCGGACGCATCGAGACGCTGGAAGCACGCATCGGCGAACTCGAGCAGGCGCTCGCCGCGAAGCCAACCGACACCGCAGGATCGCCGCCGCCGCCTCGCTAGGCCGGTCCGGTCACGCCCCTCCTTCCTGACGCCCCTTCTCCCTGACCCCTCCTCACCTGATTCGACCCAGGAGACCTTCATGCAGCGACGCCGCTTCCTCGCCGCCAGCACCGCCGCCGGCGGCGTGGCCACCGCGCTCAGCGCACCCGCCATCGCCCAGAGCACGCGCCCCGAGATCCGCTGGCGCCTGGCCTCCAGCTACCCCAAGAACCTGGACACCCTGGTGGGGGCGGTCGACCTGCTGTCGCGGCGCGTCGCCGAGCTCACCGACAACCGTTTCCAGATCCGGGTCCACACCGCCGGCGAGATCGTGCCGCCGCTGCAGGTGCTCGATGCGGTCCAGCAGGGCACCGTCGAATGCGGCCAGACCGCCAGCTACTTCTACATCGGCAAGAACCCGGCCTTCGGCTTCGGCACCGCGCTGCCCTTCGGGCTGAACACCCGCCAGCAGAACGCCTGGCTGACCCTGGGCGGGGGGATGGAACTGCTCAACGACTTCTACAAGGGCTACAACGTGATGGGCATGCCGGTGGGCAACACCGGCGCGCAGATGGCCGGCTGGTTCCGCAAGGAGATCAAGACGGCTGCCGACTTCAAGGGTCTGAAGATCCGCATCGGCGGTCTCGGCGGCTCGGTGCTGGCCCGGCTGGGCGCGGTGCCCCAGCAGCTGCCCGGTGGCGACCTGTACCCGGCCCTGGAAAAAGGCGTGATCGATGCCGCCGAGTGGGTCGCTCCCTATGACGACGAGAAGCTGGGCCTGCACAAGGTTGCGAAGTATTACTACTACCCGGGCTGGTGGGAGGGTTCGGCCACGCTGATGCTCTACATCAACCTGAAGTCCTGGGAGTCGCTGCCCAAGGACTACCAGGCCGCACTGACCGCGGCCAGCGCCGAGGCCAACCAGTGGATGACCGCCAAGTACGACATCGGCAATCCGGCGGCGCTGGTGCGGCTGGTGGGGGCGGGTGCACAGCTGCGCGGCTTCTCGCGCGGTGTGATGGACGCCTGCTTCAAGGCCGCCGAGGAACTGTATGTGGAGCTGGGCGACAAGAGCCCCGAGTTCCGCCGGATCCACACCGCCTGGAGCCGCTTCCGCGACGAGCAGATCCTGTGGTCGCGCGTGTGCGAGAACAACTTCGACAATTTCATGGCTCAGGCCAAGACCCGCAAGGGCGCCTGAGCAACGCCAGCGCCCGAGGGCCGCTGCACCACCCGAAAGGAGACCGACATGATCGTTCTGGGTACCCGCGAACACGGCCAGCGCCGACGCCGGGCGCTGCCCGTGATGGGCACCACCTTCTTCAAGTCCGAATGGATGGAGGCCGGCGACGATCCGACGCTGTCGCCCACCGCCTTCCTGGTCGAACAGCCGCCCGACACCACGCTGGTGCCGCACTTCCACCGGCAGAACCAGTTCCAGCTGTTCGTCGACGGCGAGGGCACGATCGGGCGCAATCCGCTGGGCCCGGTCACCGTCCACTATGCCGGCGCCTACACCGGCTACGGCCCGCTGATTTCCGGCGCCTCGGGCATCAAGTACTTCACCATCCGGCCGGTCTGTGAAAGCGGTTTCGTGGCGGTGGCCGATGCCGGTGACAAGATGGTGCGGGGCCCCAAGCGCCATGCCCAGTCCGAGCCGATCACGCTGCTGACCCCGCAGGCGCTGGCCGGGCTGACGGCGGTGTCGCACGAGGTCGCGATCCCGACGGCACCCGACGGTCTGGCCGCGAGCGTCACCCGGCTGCCGCCCGGGGCTCGCCACACCTCGGCGCATGTGCCGGGCAGCCAGGGCCAGTTCGTGTTCGTGCTGGCCGGCAGCCTGATCCAGGACGGCACGACGCTGAACCCCTGGGAGAGCCTGTTCGCCGACAGCGGCTCGGCCGAGCCGGTGCTGGTCGCCGGCCCCGGCGGCGCGCAGGTGGTGACGATGTCGACCCCGCCGCGGGATCCGGCCTACGCCTGACGCGCCGCCAGCCGCTGGCGCAGTTCGGTCTTGAGCACCTTGCCGTAGTTGTTCTTGGGCAGCGCGTCGACCCGGAAGTACTGCTTGGGCCGCTTGAAGCGGGCGATGTTCTCGATCACCACCTGATCGAGCTCGCCGTCGGACACCGGATGACCGGGCCGCGTCACCACGAAGGCCACCACTTCCTCGCCCCAGTCGGCGTGGCGCCGGCCGATCACCGACACCTCGAGCACCGCCGGGTGCAGCAGCAGCGCCTCCTCGACCTCGCGCGGGTAGATGTTGGTGCCGCCCGAGATGATCATGTCCTTGGCGCGGTCCTTGAGCGTGAGGAAACCGTCGGCATCGAAGGTCGCCAGGTCGCCGGTGTGCAGCCAGCCACCGCGCAGCGCCGACTCGTTGGCGGTCGGGTTGTTCCAGTAACCGGTCATCACCACGTCGGAGCGGCAGATCACCTCGCCGATCTCGCCGGGCGGCAGGTCGCGGTCGTCGGCATCGACCACCCGCACCTCGACGCCGGTGCGCGCGATGCCCACCGAACTCAGGCGCTCGTCATAGCGCGGGTGCGCCCGGTCGGCGTGCATCGCCTTGGACACGCAGGTGATGGTGTTCGGGGTCTCGCCCTGGCCGTACATCTGCATCAGGCAGCCATCGAAAACCCCCATCGCCCGCTTCAGGTCCTCGAGGTACATCGGCGCGCCGCCGTAGAACAGCGTCTTCATGTGCGCGAGCTTCAGGCGCGCGGCCGAGGCGTCGTTGACCATGCGCATCACGATGGTCGGCGCGCCGAAGAAGGTCACGTTGCGGTAGCGGTCGATCAGGTCGACCATCTCGGGCGGATCGAAGCCCAGCGAGTCGGGCACCACCTGGTGGCCGCCGCGCGCGATCTGCGGCAGCGAGTACAGGCCGCCGCCGTGCGACAGCGGCGCCGCGTGGATCATGGTGTCGTCGGTACTGAGCTGGTCGACATCGGCGTAATAGCGCAGCGTCATCGCCAGCAGGTTGCGATGGGTGAGCGTGGCGCCCTTGGGGCGGCCGGTGGTGCCGCTGGTGTAGAAGAGCCAGGCCGGCTGACCGGCGTCGACCGGCTGCAGCGCCAGCGGATCGGCCTTGAAGAGCGCCCGGTATTCATCGTCGTCGATCGAGATGATGCGCGCCAGCGCGCTGGGCTGCGAGCCCATCGACGCGAGATCCAGGCCCAGGTCGGGCGACACGAAGCACAGCTTCACGCCGCAGTTCTCGAGGATGAAGGCGACCTCGCGCGGGTGCAGCTTCGAGTTGACCGGCACGATGCACAGGCCCGCGTGCCAGCCCGCCCACATCAGCTCGAAATACGCCGGGCAGTTCTTCATCACCAGCGCGATGCGGTCGCCCGCCTGCACCGCCGGATGACGCCGAAGGCCACCGGCCAGACGGGCGACCCGCTCGTGCAGCTGCGCATAGGTCCAGATCGGGCGTTCGCCCAGCGAGACCGCGGGCGCCTGACCGAAGGAGCGCGCGGTGGCGGCCAGCAGGCAGGCGGTGTTCATGCGGCGCGGCTCCCGGCCAGGATGGTGATGCAGGCGGCCGCCTCCTCGTAGCCGATGAAGCCGCCGCCGTTCTCGGCGATCGCGAAGCGTGCGCCCTCGACCTGACGCTTGCCCGCCTCGCCGCGCAGCTGCGTGGTGAGCTCGTAGATCTGGCCCAGGCCGGTGGCGCCGATCGGATGACCCTTGCGCTCCAGGCCGCCCGACGGGTTGATCGGAATGCGTCCGCCCAGCCGGGTCTCGCCGCGCTCGGCGATCACGCCGCCATCGCCAAAGGCGCAAAAGCCCAGGTTCTCGGCCTGCAGGATCTCGGCAAAGGCGGTCGCGTCGTGGACCTCGGCCACCGACATGTCGGCCGGGCCCACGCCCGCGATCTGATAGGCCTTGTTGGCCGCCAGGTGGGTGATGTGGCGCTCGACCTCGGAGGCCTTGCGCTCCTGTCCGCTGGCCAGCACGCTGGCGCAGACCTTGACCGCACGCGAGCGGTCGAAGTGCACCAGCATCTCCTCGGTGACCAGCACCGCGGCAGCGGCGCCGTCGCTGATCGGCGAGCACATCGGCAGCGTCAGCGGCCACGAGATCATCCGCGCGGCCAGCACCTCGTCGATGCTCATGTCGTTGCGAAACTGCGAGAGCGGGTTCATCGTCGAGTGGAAATGGTTCTTCGAGGCCACCGCCGCGAGCTGGCGCTCGGTCGAGCCGAAGGTCTTCATGTGGAACTTGGCCAGCGCCGCATAGACATCCATGAACACGCTGCGCTGCCCGCTCTCGGTGGGCCGTCCGGGCGGGGGCGAGACGCCCTCACCCAGGTTGATCAGCGCCTGGGTGCTGTTGCGGACATCGTGCACATCCCAGGCGCCGTCGAAGATCGCGAAGCTCTTGGCCTTGTCGTTGTCGTACATCTTCTCGGCGCCGACCGCCAGGGCGATGTCGGACATCCCCGCCTTCAGGCGGGTGTAGGCGAGATTGAACGCGGTGCTGGCGCTCGCGCAGGCGTTCTCGACATTGACGATCGGGATCCCGGTGATGCCGCAGCCGCGCAGCGCAATCTCGCCGCCGACCATGAACTGGCCTTCCATCGCCGACTGCGAGGCATTGGCGAAGAACGCCGCATCAATCCGGTCGCGGCCGATGCCGGCGTCGGCCAGCGCGGCGACCACCGCCTCGCGGGTCTGATCCTTGACCGATTTGTCCAGGAATTTGCCGAAAGGCGTCATGCTCACGCCCACCACATAGATATCGCTCATCGCGGTGTTCCTTCAGTGATCAACCCAGATAACCCTCGATCAGGGCCTTGTCCTTGAGCAGTTCGGCCCCGGGGGCCGAGAGCACGATACGGCCGTTCTGCATCACATGGCCTGCGTCGGCGTATTTCAGCGCGAGAAAAGCCACCTGCTCGACGAGCAGCACCGTCATGCCGCCGACGGCCAGCTCGCGCAGCGTCGCCAGGATGCGCGAGACCACCTGCGGGGCAAGCCCGAGCGAGGGTTCATCGAGCATCAGCAGCGACGGCTTCATCATGAGCGCGCGCGAGATCGCGAGCATCTGCTGCTCGCCGCCCGACAGCGATCCGGCGCTCAGGGCGCGCCGTTCGCGCAGCACCGGGAAGCGCTCGAACTCGGCCTGCAGGCGGGCCTCACGGTCGGCGCCCGACAGCCCCGGCAGGCTGCCGGCACCGATCAGCAGGTTCTGTTCGACGGTCAGTGCGGCGATGATCTGACGGCCCTGCGGCACATGGACCAGGCCCTGGCGCGCCAGCAAGTGGGGCGGCGTGCCGGCCAGCACGCGACCGTCGAAACGGATCTCGCCGCCCGAGGGCGCGAGCAGCTGCGAGATCGCCCGCAGCAGCGTGGTCTTGCCCGCGCCGTTGGCGCCGACGATCGCCGACAGCGTGCCGCGCTCCAGCGTGAGGTCGATGCCGTGCAGGATCGGATTGCCACCGATCGCCACGCCCAGGCCACGGATCTCGAGCTGACTCATTCGTCGTCCTTGCCCAGATAGGCGGCGACCACCTCGGGATTGCCGCGCACTTCCTCGGGCCGGCCTTCGCCGATCTTGCGGCCGTAATCGAGCACGGTGATGGTGTCGCTCACGCTCATCACGAAGGGCATGTTGTGCTCGACCAGCAGCACGGTGACGCCGGCCTGGCGCAGCCGGCCGATGACCGAAACGATCTCCTTGACCTCGCCCTCGTTCAGGCCGGCGATCGGCTCGTCGAGCAGCATCAGCCGCGGCGACTGGGCCAGCGCGCGGGCCAGCTCGCACAGCTTGCGGTGGCCGTACGACAGGTCGCCGGGCATCGCGTCGGCGAACTGCTCGATGCCCAGGAAGCGCAGCAGCGACAGGGCGCGTTCGCGCTGCGCCGACTCGTTGGCGCCGCCCGCCAGCCAGTCGAAGAACCCGCCGACCACGCCACGCGTCGGCGGCAGCCCGAGCATCACGTTCTCGGCCACCGTCTGGGTGCCGATCAGCTGCAGGTTCTGAAAGGTGCGGGTGATGCCCAGCCGCGCGCGGCGGTTGGCCGGCAGCCCGGCGATGTCGGTGCCGGCAAAGCGCATGCTGCCGCTGTTGGCGGCGTACAGGCCGCTCACCACGTTGATCAGGGTGCTCTTGCCCGCGCCGTTGGGACCGATCAGCGCGTGGACGGTGCCGGCCCGCACGGTGAAGCTGACGTCGTTGACCGCGACCACGCCGGCATAGGACTTGGTGACGCCCTCGAGCACCAGCAGCGGCTCGCCGGGCGCGACCGCGCCCGGGGCCAGCGTGAGCGCGGGCACCGCCTGCGCCGGTGCCGGGTCGGCGCCCGCACCCGCGGCCTGACGGCGCACCAGCCGCACCAGCGCGTCGAGCGCGCCCGCCGCACCGGCCGGAAAGAACAGCATCACCGCCAGCAGGATGCTGCCGAAGATGTAGAAGGCCACCTCGTAGAGCCCGGCGGTGAGCTGATTGAGCAGCACCACGATGATCGCCCCCAGCAGCGCCCCGCTGCTGCGCCCGAGACCGCCGATCACCACCGCGATCAGCAGCGAGACGCTGCGATCGAACCCGAAGGCGTCGCTGCCGACATAGCCCGACTGGTGCGCGAAGAAGCAGCCCGCCAGGCCGGCGGTGAAGGCACCGAACACGAAAGTGCCGGCACGCCACACCGGCGCGTTGATGCCCACGGTGAGCGCGAAGCTCTCGCTCTCCTTGATCGCGTGCAGGTTGCGTCCGACATTCGACTGCGCGATGTAGTCGCTGACCAGCTGCACCAGCAGCAGGGCGGCGGCCACCGTCCAGAAGAAGATCTGCGCGCCCTCGCGGACGTTGCCGAAATTGAGTTGCGGCACCCCCAGCAGGCCCATCGCCCCGCCGGTGAGGCCGACCGCGCGCTGCGCCACGATCGCCACGATGTAACCGAAGGCCAGCGTCACCATCGCCAGGTAGTGGGTCCGGGTGCGCAGCGCCACCAGCCCCAAGGCGAGCCCCGCCAGCGACGCCACCGCCAGACCGGCGGCGAAACTGAGCGGCAGCGGCCAGCCCAGGCGGGTGGCCAGCACCGCCGAGCCGTAGGCACCCAGCGCGAAAAACCCGGTCTGGCCCAGCGAGAGCTGACCCGAGAAGCCGAGCAGGATGTTCAGCCCGATCGCCCCGATCGCCAGGATCGCGATGTCCTGGCCCAGGTGCAGGAAATAGTCGTTCGGGATGATGAACGGGAAGGCCGCGATCAGCAGCGCGGCGAGCAGGTAGAGGCGAAACCGTTTCATGGCGGCTAGCGCACGTCGGCGCGGTGTTCGCCGAACAGACCCGAGGGCCGGATGATCAGCAGCACCACCGCGGCCAGGAACGGATACAGGTCACCGAACCCGGAGTCGAAATAGTTCGAGAAGCTCTCGAGCAGGCCGAAGCCGATGCCCGCGATCAGGATGCCCACCGGATTGGCGAAGCCGCCGATGCTGATCACCGCGAAGCCCTTGATGATGAAGACGATGCCCATGTGCACCTGCACGGTGGTGACCGGTCCGGCCAGGATGCCGCTGGCCGCGGCCAGCATCGACATGATCACGTACGACAGCACCACGGTGCGCCGCACGTCGATGCCCAGCAGCGAGGCGGTGTCCTTGTCGAAGGCGACCGCGGCAACCTCCTTGCCCCAGCGCGCCCGGAACAGCACCCAGTAGAACGCCGCCACGATCAGCAGCGCGAGCACCGCGACCGCGAGTTCCTCGAGGTAGAAGCCGGCCTCGCCGATCCGCACGATCTGCTGTTTCTGGCTCGAGAACAGCGGTGGCGAATAGAAGCTCGACTTGCCCCAGACCAGCTCGGCGGTGTTCTGGATCAGCATGCCGAACCCCATGGTGGTGAGGATCCAGGCGAGGCTGCCGGCGCTGCCCGCGCGCTGGCGGGCCAGCGGCGCGACCGCCACGCGTTCGATCACCGCACCCAGCACGCCCATCGCCACCATCACCGCGAGCACCGACAGCCAGACCGGCCAGCCGGCGACCAGCGCCGCCATCGCCAGAAACGAGGCGAACATCAGGAAGTCGCCCTGCCCGAAGTTGAGCGCGCGGGTGGTGAGATAGGTGATGAGCAGCCCCTGGGCCATCAGCGTGTAGATGCTGCCCATCGAGATGCCGGAGATCAGCACCTGCAGGAAATCGCCCAGGCTCATTGCGCGCTCACTTGAGGCGAATCACCTTGCCATCGCGCCAGACGCCCAGGAACACGTCGTCGGCATCGAGGCACTCATGGTCCTTGGCGCTGTAGGGCTTGGCCGGCGCACCCGACACCGCCTTGAAGTTGGAGATGTTCTCGAGCGCATCGCGGATCTTGTCGGGATTGGCACCGCCCGAGTCGACCGCCTGCAGCAGCAGCCGCATGCCGTCATAGCCCAGCGCGGCGACCACCGGCCAGCGGTACTTGGCGCCGAACTCGCGCTTCATGCGGGCGTCGAAGTCGGCCGCCTTGGCATCGGCCAGGTCGAGCGCCTGACCCATGACCGTGCCCTCGATCGCTTCCTTGCCGACGATGTTGAGCACCATCTGCGAGGACAGCCCCCAGTTGCCGGCGATCACCGGCTTGTAGCCCGCCTTGGGCATGCCGCGGTAGACGAGCTCGAGGCTGTCGTGGAACAGCAGCACCAGCTCGGCCCCGGCGTTCTTGAGCTTGAGCAGCTGCGGGGTCAGGTCGGTGACGGTGGGCGCGCCGCTCTCGACCGCGACCAGCTGGGCGTTGCGCGCCTGCATGCCCTTCTGGATCTCGCCGGCGGCGAACATGCCGTAGCCGTTCGTGCTGTGCAGCAGGCCGATCTTCTTGAAGTTCTTCACGCCCCAGTCGAGCATCGCGTCGACCTGGAACTTCTCGACCATCGAGCAGCGGAAGATGTAGCTGGGGTTCTCGTTGATGAACTTGAGCGTGATGTCGGAGGCGATCGCCGGGCCGGCCATCAGCGGCAGCTTCGCCTGCTGGATGGTCGGCGCGAAGGCGGCGACGTTGCCGCTGTTGACCGTGCCCACGATCGCCGAGACCTTGTCGTTGCTGATGAGGCGCTGGACCAGCGAGACGGCGCGCTGCGGATTGGCCTCGTCGTTGTAGACGATCAGCTCGATGGTGTGGCGGGGCGAGGCGGCGCGGTACTCCTTGAGCGCCTGCTCGATGCCCTGCAGGTAGGACTCGCCGAAGTCGGTGATGGCGGGCGGCCCGCTCAGGCCCTGGACGACGCCGATCTTCACCGTGTCGGCCAGCGCGCCGGTCGACAGCAGTGCGGCGGCGGCGGCGCTCAGGCAGCCGGCGACGGCGCGGCGGCGCCAGTGGCCGAAAAGTCGAGATTCAGTGGTCATGTCTGTCTCCTCGTTGAATGGGGGGTGCGGCGGGCTCTCGCTGGGGGGGTGCGGCGGGCTCTCGCGGCCCTTGCTCTCTAGCGGCCCTTGAAGACCGCGTCGCGGCGCTCGCGAAACGCGGTCGTTCCTTCGGCCAGGTCCTCGGTCAGCCCGACATCGTGAAAGCTGCCGGACTCGGCGCGCAGCGCCTCGTCGAACGACATGCCGTACGAGCGGCGGATCACTTCCTTGGCGAAGCGCTGGGGCAGCGGCGCGCGCGCGGCGAGCTTTTGCGCATAGGCCATCGCCTGCGCGAGCAGCTCGTCAGCCGGGCAGATGCGGTTGACCAGCCCGATTCGCAGGGCATGCTCCGCATCCACCCGGTCGCCCGACAGGATGATGTCCATCGCGTGGCCCATGCCGACGATCTGCGGCAGGCGGATCAGGCCGCCGTCGCAGGCGTGAAAGCCCCACTTCACGTCCTGCAGCGCGAACTCGGCGGTGGGCGAGCACAGACGGATGTCGCAGGCCAGCGCGAGCTCGAAGCCGCCCGAGATGGCGAAGCCGTTGACCGCCGCGACGATCGGCTTGTCGATGTGCAGATTGCGGGTGATGCCGGCGAAGCCCGGCCCGTTGGTGAAGCGGCTGCGGAACTCGGGCGCCGGACGGCGCGCGAAGGCCATGGTGTAGGTCTTGAGGTCGGCCCCGGCGCAAAAGGCCTGGGTGCCCGCGCCGGTGACGACCGCCACCCGCGCCTCGGGATCGGCATCGAACTCGCGCCAGCGCGCGACCAGCTCGTCATTGGCGGCGAAGTCGAGCGAGTTCATCTTGCCCGGCCGATCGATGGTGATCAGTCGAACGGCACCATGGTGCTCATAACGGATATCAGCCATGCCTGCCCTGATAGTGGCGGATGGCGCTAGCCTAGGCCAGCGCGCGACGCCAGGCAAAGCCCGGCGTCTCGGGAATGGCGATGATTGCCTGGTCAGCGATTCCTCAGAGGGGATCGACCGGCGCCAGACGGCGCAGGCGCGCGGCCTCCTCCTCGCGGATGTCGTCGATCTCGCGCATCACGTTGCCCACGTCGACCGGCCCGCTCTCGCCCTCGAAGACGCCGGTGAGCACGGTCTCGTTGTCGAGCAGGCCGCGCTGGTAGAGGTCCCAGATCTCGGGGCCGTAATTCGTCTGCAGCAGCTCGGGCGCGAAGGCGCCGAAAAACCCGCGCAGGTTGGCCACGTCGCGCAGCAGCATCCGGCCAGCATGGTTATTGCCCGCCGCGTCCACCGCCTGCGGCAGGTCGATGATCACCGGGCCGTCGGCCGCCAGCAGGATGTTGAACTCGGACAGGTCGCCATGGACGACCCCGGCGCACAGCATGCGGACCACCTCGCGCAGCAGCGTCGCGTGGTGGGCGCGCGCCTCCTCGGCGGTGAAGGCGACATCGTTCAGGCGCGGCGCGGCGTCGCCGTTCTCGTCAGCGACCAACTCCATCAGCAGCACGCCGTCGCAGAAGTTGTGCGGCACCGGCACGCGCACGCCGGCGGCGGCCAGCCGGTAGAGCGCATCGACCTCGGCGCTCTGCCAGGCCGCCTCGGTGGCCTGCCGTCCGAAGCGCGAGCCCTTGGCCATCGCGCGGGCCTGGCGGGTGTTCTTGACCTTGCGGTTCTCGGTGTAATCGACCGCCTGCCGGAAACTGCGCTGCGTGGCCTCCTTGTAGACCTTCGCGCACAGGGTTTCCTCGCCGCGACGCACCACGTAGACCATCGCCTCCTTGCCGCTCATCAGCTGGCGGTTCACCGAGTCAATCAGGCCTTCGTCGATCAGCGACTGCAATCTCTGGGTTGGTTTCATGGACGCATTCTGCGCCAATCGGCCTTTCGGCCGACCCGACAGGCCGAGCCACCCGGCGCGCACGACGCCCTGCCCGCCCCTAGACTGGACGGCATCCGACACCACCACCGCCCGCCATGTCGCTTGCCATCGTCCACTCCCGCGCCCTGGTCGGGCTGCAGGCCCCCGAAGTCCGGGTCGAGGTCCACCTGGGCAACGGGCTGCCGGCCTTTCACATTGTCGGCCTGCCCCAGGCGGCGGTGCGCGAGAGCGCCCATCGGGTACGCGCGGCCCTGCTCAACGGCGGCTTCGACTTCCCCAACCGCCGCCTCACCGTTAACCTCGCGCCGGCCGACCTGCCCAAGGACTCCGGGCGCTTCGACCTGCCGATCGCGGTGGGCATCCTGGCCGCCAGCGGTCAGGTGCCGGTGGACGCCCTGGCGTCGCTGGCCTTCGTGGGCGAGCTCTCCCTGACCGGCGAGATCCGGCCGGTGCGCGGCGCGCTGGCGATGGTGCTGGCGATGGCTCGCGAGCGCAGCCGCGGGCGCCTGGTGGTGCCGCTGACCAGCCGCGACGAGGCCGCGCTGGCCCCTGATCCGCGCTGCCTCGCTGCGGCCAGCCTGATGGAGGTATGCGCCCACTTGCGGCAAGAATCAGCACTGGAAAGGGTCGACCACCAGCCGCCCGCCGCCACCGAGGGGGCCCACCCCGACCTTCGCCAGGTCAGGGGCCATGCGCTGGCCAAGCGCGCCCTGGAAGTCGCGGCGGTCGGCCATCACAGCCTGCTGATGATCGGGCCACCCGGCAGCGGCAAGACCCTGCTGGCCAGCTGCCTGGGCGGGCTGCTGCCGGCGCCCGACCACCAGGAGTCCGTCGACTGCGCGCTGATCGCCTCGGTGGCCGGCCACTTCCAGCCCGAGCAGTGGGCGCGCCGGCCGATGCGGGCACCCCACCACAGCGCCTCGGTGGCGGCGCTGGTGGGCGGGGGCAACCCGCCGCGCCCCGGCGAGATCACGCTGGCGCACCACGGCGTGCTGTTCCTGGACGAGCTGCCGGAGTTCCCGCGGGCCGCGCTCGAAAGCCTGCGCGAACCCCTGGAAACCGGCTCGGTCACCCTGTCGCGGGCGGCGCGCCAGGCCACCTACCCGGCGCGCTTCCAGCTGGTGGCGGCGATGAACCCCTGCCCCTGCGGCCACTTCGGCTCGCAGCGCCGCGCCTGCCGCTGTCCGCCGGGCGCACCGGCCCGCTACCGGCAGCGCCTGTCGGGGCCGCTGCTCGACCGGATCGATCTGCAACTCGATGTGTTCGCGGTCGATGCGACCGAGCTGCTGAGCGGCGATCCGGATGACGGGTCCGCCGGGCGCGGCGGGTCAACCGCTCGCGGCGATGCGGGTACCCCCGAAGACCCCGGCGCCTCGGCCGCCGCCGCACACCGTGTGCGCCAGGCCCGCGCCCGCAGCCTCGCCCGCCAGCGCTGCCTGAATGCCGCCCTCGACCCGGAAGGCATCGGACGCCACTGCCGGGTCGACCCGGCGGCCCAGGCGCTGCTGCACACCGCTGCCCGCCGCTTCCAGTGGTCGGCGCGCGCGCTGCACCGGGTGCTGCGGGTCGCCCGCAGCATCGCCGATCTGGCCGACCATCCCGATCTGCGGACCGCCGACATCGCCGAAGCGGTGCACTACCGGCGCTCATCCATCCTGGGCGCGGACGAGCCCCCCGAATGACCGGGCCACGCGGCGGCGCCGACCCGACGCTATCATCCCCACCCTACCGCCCAGCAGGACCCGACCATGACCGCCATCCTGCACCGCAGCACCCACACCACCCCGCCGCGCGCGGTGGCCGGCGAGGGCGCCTTCCTCATCGACGACCAGGGTCGCCGCTATCTCGACGCCTCGGGCGGCGCGGCGGTTTCCTGCCTGGGTCACAGCCATCCGGCGATCATCGCAGCGATCCGCGAGCAAGCGGAACGGCTTTGCTACGCCCACACCAGCTTCTTCACCACCGAGGTCGCCGAGTCACTGGCCAGCCACCTGGTGGCCCATGCGCCGGCCGGGCTCAGCCACGCGTATTTCGTGTCGAGCGGCTCCGAGGCCATCGAGGCCGCGCTCAAGATGGCGCGCCAGTATTTCGTCGAGATCGGCCAGCCGCAGCGCAGCGTGTTCGTCTCGCGACGCCAGAGCTATCACGGCAACACGCTGGGCGCGCTGGCGGTGGGCGGCAACGCGTGGCGCCGCGCGCCCTTCGCGCCCCTGCTGATCGACACGGTGCAGGTCGCGCCCTGCTATGAATACCGCGACCGCCGCGCCGACGAGACCGCCGTCCAATACGGTGAGCGTCTGGTGCGCGAACTCGACGAGACCTTCGAGCGGATCGGCGCCGGCCGGGTCATCGCGTTCCTGGCCGAGACGGTCGGCGGCGCCACCGGCGGCGTGCTCGAACCGGTGCCGGGTTATCTGCGCGGGGTGCGCGAGGTCTGCGACCGCCACGGCGTGCTGCTGATCCTCGACGAAGTGATGTGCGGCATGGGCCGCTGCGGCACGCGCTACGCCTGCGAGCCGGAAGGCGTCTCGCCCGACATCGTCACCATCGCCAAGGGGCTGGGCGCGGGCTACCAGCCGATCGGCGCGGCCCTGCTGTCGCAGCGGCTGTTCGACGCGTTTCGCGACGGCTCGGGCTTCTTCCAGCACGGCCACACCTACCTGGGCCATGCGATCGCCTGCGCCGCAGCGCTGGCGGTCCAGCGCACCATCGACAGCGAGTCGCTGCTCGACAATGTCCAGCGCAGGGGCGCGCACCTTGAACAGCGGCTGCGCGAGACCTTCGGCGATCATCCGAACGTCGGCGACATCCGCGGGCGCGGCCTGTTCCTGGCGCTGGAGTTCGTGGCCGATCGCGCAACGAAGGCTCCCTTCGACCCGGCGCTGCGCCTGCATGCGCGGCTCAAAGCGGCGGCAATGGCGCGCGGGCTGATGACCTATCCGATGGGCGGCACCGTCGACGGTCGCCAGGGCGATCACCTGGTGCTGGCCCCGCCCTTCATCATCGACGAGACCCATGTCGAGCTGATCGTCGAGCGGCTGGCGGGCGCGATTGCCGACGCCATCGGTGGGCTGTAGCGGCCTCCAGCGCCCCGTCGCGCCAGGAGCACCCCGAGCGGCCTGAGACCGGGCGGTCCCAGCGCCCCGGCACCCCTTACTCCCCGCCCACCAGCCCCCGCGCCACCGCCTCGGCCGCGCGAATGCCGTCCACGCCGGCCGACAAAATGCCGCCCGCGTAGCCCGCGCCCTCGCCGGCCGGATAAAGCCCCTTCACATTCAGGCTCTGGCCGTCGGCGCCGCGCGTGATGCGCAGCGGCGCCGAGGTGCGCGTCTCGACCCCGGTCAGCACCGCATCGGGCCGGTCGAAGCCCTTGATCTTGCGCCCGAACACCGGCAGCGCCTCGCGGATCGCCGCGATCGCGTACGAGGGCAGGCTCTCCGACAGATCGCCCAGGTGCACGCCGGGCTTGTAGGACGGAATCACGTCGCCCAGCACGGTCGACGGGCGGCCGGCCAGGAAGTCGCCGACCAGTTGCCCGGGCGCCTCGTAGGTGCCCCCGCCCAGCTCGAAGGCGCGCGATTCGAGCGCACGCTGCAGCACGATGCCGGCCAGCGGGCTGACCTGGCCGTCGACCCGCGGCATCTCGGGGAAATCGGCCGGATCGATGCCCACCACGATGCCGGCATTGGCGTTGCGCTCGTTGCGCGAATACTGGCTCATGCCGTTGGTGACGACCCGCCCGACCTCGGAGGTCGCGGCCACCACCGTGCCGCCCGGACACATGCAGAAGCTGTAGACCGCCCGCCCGTTGGCGGCATGGTGGACGAGCTTGTAGTCGGCCGCGCCCAGCAGCGGGTGGCCGGCGTGATCACCCAGGCGGGCGCGGTCGATCATGCCCTGCGGATGCTCGATCCGGAAGCCGACCGAAAACGGCTTGCTCTCCATGAACACACCGCGCGCGTGCAGCTGCTCGAAGGTATCGCGCGAGCTGTGGCCCAGCGCGATGATCACCTGGTCGGCGCGCAGCTCGTGGTGCTGGCCGCTGCGCACATCGAGCACCGTCAGCCCGCGCAGGCGCCGCCCGCCGGACTCGTCGTCGATCAGGAAATCGGTGACCCGCTGCTCGAAGCGGATCTCGCCGCCCAGCGCGATGATCTGGGCGCGCAGGTTCTCGACCACCTTCACCAGCTTGAAGGTGCCGATGTGCGGATGCGCCTCGTACAGGATCTCGGGCGGCGCGCCGGCCTGGACGAACTCGTTCATGACCTTGCGCCCGAGGTGCCGCGGATCCTTGATCTGACTGTAGAGCTTGCCGTCGGAAAACGTGCCGGCGCCGCCCTCGCCGAACTGCACGTTCGACTCCGGATCGAGCACCCGGCGCCGCCACAGCGCCCAGGTGTCCTTGGTGCGCTCGCGCACCGCCTTGCCGCGCTCGAGCACGATCGGCCGGAACCCGGCCTGCGCCAGCACCAGCGCAGCAAAGATGCCGCAGGGCCCGAAGCCCACCACCACCGGCCGCACGAACTCGCCGGCGGGTGCATGAAAGCTCGGCTGGTAGCGCATGTCGGGCGCCGGCGCGATGCGCGGGTTACCGCGCAGGCGGGCCAGCAGCGCCGGCTCGGCCGACGCGTCCTGCAGCGTGGCGTCGACGATGTAGACCAGCACCAGCACCCGCTTGCGCGCGTCGTAGCTGCGCTTGTGGACGCGCAGCTCGGCGATCTGCGCACCGGGCACGCCCAGCAGCGCGGCCACCGCGTCGTGCAGTTCCTGCACGGTGTGGTCGAGCGCGAGCTTGATTTCGCTGAGACGGATCGTCATGGGCAGGATTTTACCGGGCCGGTGCCCGCGACGACGGGCCGACCCGCCAGACGAGCAGCAGCACCAGCGCAAGCGCCTGGATCACCACGAACACCAGCAGGGTCGCCCGGAAGGCCTCGAGCTCACTGCCCAGCACGCGGCGAAACCCGTCCAGCGCCACGCCGAACAGCCACTGGCACAGGAACATGCCCGAGAAGGTGAGCAGATTGAAGCCGGTGAACGCGCGACCGGTGAGCGCCGGCGGAAACGTCATCGCGACATGGGTCTGAACCAGGGTGTAGCAGGTCGAGACCACCCCCAGCGGCAGCCACAGCAGCCAGGCCCCGGGCTGGTGGATCAGCGCGATCGCCACCTGCAGGCCGAGATAGACGATCGACCCGATGACCACCACCTGGACCAGGGTGATCCGGTGGCGCTCCAGCCGCGGCGCGATCCAGCCCAGCCCCAGAAAGCCGCCCAGCAGCACCGCGTTGAAGACGAACAGCGCGCCGGCCGCGTCCGATGGCGTCATGCCGAGCACCTGGGTGAACCAGGGCCCCGCCCACAGGGTCTGCATCGCGCTGAAGATCGACTGCATCGTCACCGAGGCCAGGCCCCAGCGCCAGAAATAGGGCTCGCGAAACACCTCGCCGTAACCCGACCAGATCGGCTGACCGGCCGGCCGCGGCGCGAGCGCGCGCTCCTCGTCGCGCGGCACGCCGAACCACAGGCCGGCCGAGGTCGCCACCAGCAGCAGCGCCGCGCCGATGAACACGCCGCGCCAGCCCACCAGCGGCAGCAGCTTCTCGACCGGCACCGTCACCGCCAGCGCGCCCGAGGTGCCCACCACCAGCATCCAGGCCGCGAGCTGGGTCTGGCGCTCGGCCGCGTACCAGTAGCGATACCCCTTGAGCGCCGACATCAGCCCGCCGCACACACCGGCCCCGATCAGCGCCCGGCCGATCCACAGCGCCAGCGGGCTGGTGGCCAGCGCAAACGCCGCACAGCCGCAGGCCGACACCAGCAGCAGCATCGAGTCGGTGCGCCGCGACCCGAAGCGGTCCAGGCAGATGCCCAGGGGCAGCTGCATCAGCGCGAACGCCAGGAAATAGGCCGATGACATCGCACCGAGCTGCGCGTTGCTCAGCCCGAACTGCGCCACCAACTCGGGCGCGATCACCGCATTGACCGAGCGCAGCGCATACGACATGAAATAGCCGCAGGCGAACAGGGCGAAGACCAGCCAGGCCTGACGGCCCTGCAGCAGCGCCACCGTCAGGCGGCCGGCGCGATCAGGCGCAGCGAATCGAGGAAGGTGCGCGCCTCTTCATCGGGCAGGCCTTCGCCCACCGCCACCGCCTGGCAGGCGCGGGCGCCCTCGGCCACGAAGATCGCCTGCAGGCGCACCCGGCGCCCCTGCGCCGTGCCGTTGGCCGACAGGCGCACGCCCTCGACGCGGCCCAGCGCCGCGCCGCGCGCATCGGTCAGCGCCACGCTGACGGGTTCGGCCCGCTCCTCGGCGCCGGCGATGTTGCGGACCATGCCGGCGCGCATCGCGGCCAGCGTCTGCTCGCGCGGCCCGGGCTGGGCGTCGGGCAGCACCGCGCAGGCGACGGTGAACGCGATGTCCGCGGCCTGCGCGCCGGTCATGCTCATCACCCGCTCCTGGTCGGCCAGCTGGATGCGCCGGGTCAGCGAAGCAGGCTTGCCCGGCAGCATCACCGCCACGCCGACGTCGGCCGGACGCACCTCGCGCCAGTTGTAGGTCGGCGAGCAGCCTGCGCTCAGCAGGGCCAGCACGATCAGCAGGGTATGCTCGACGCGCAAGACGCCAGGGAAAGGGAAAGGGGAAAACATGCTTTATGAATTCAAGAGCAAGGCGGGCGGCACGGTGGTGATGACCCAGCCGGTGGCCGAAAGCCTGCTGGCGATCATCGGCAAGCCGCCGGGACGGGCGGGGGTGTTCGAGGCCGAGCATCTGCCCGCAGCGATCGCGGCCCTGAACGGGGCCATCGCGCAGGAAAAGGCCCGCAGCCAGCCGGGCTCGCGAGACGATGAGGACGATCCGTCAGTGGATCCGGAAAAGCGCATCGGGCTGGCCCAGCGCGCCTGGCCGCTGATCGATCTGTTCAAGCAGGCAGCCGCCGCGAGCCAGCGGGTCACCTGGGGAGTCTGACGGCGGCACACCCGGCCTATTATAGGCCGGGCCCGGACTCAGAAATGGGCCGGCCCCGCCCCAGGAAAGGCCAGCCCCGGCCCAAGAAAGGCCAGCCCCGCCCTCAGAACTCCATGTCGAGCTCGTCGATCTCTTCGGGCTCCTGCAGGGCCGCCTCGCGCCACTCGCGCATCTCGGGCATCGCCAGGATGGTGTCCCGATAGCCGGCGCAAGCCTCATCCAGCGCCACCCCATAGGTGCGGAACCGGGTGCATACCGGTGCATACATCGCATCGGCCAAGGTGCGCCGCGCACCGAACAGGTACGGGCCGCCATAGGTGGTCAGGCAGTCGCGCCAGATGTCGGTGATGCGATCGATGTCGTCCTGCGCGCGGCTCCAGACCCGGAAGTCGGGGAAATGCCCGCGCAAATTCATCGGCAGCGCCGAGCGCAGGCTGGCGAACCCGGCGTGCATCTCGCCGCTGATCGCGCGGCAGTGCGCGCGCGCGGCGCGCTCGGCCGGCAGCAGCCCGGCCGCGGGCAGGATCTCGTTCAGGTATTCACCGATCGCCAGCGTGTCCCAGACCCGGACGCCCTCATGGGTCAGGCACGGCACCAGGATCGAAGGCGACAGCAGCAGCAGCTCGCGGCGTGACTGCTCGTCGGGCACCACCACCTGCGTCTGCAGATCGAGGCCGGCAAAGCGCACCAGCAGCCAGCCGCGCAGCGACCACGAGGAATAGTTGCGGCTGCTGATGCTCAGGATCGCCGCGGGGTGCGCGCGCGGCGTGCGCGGCATGCCCGACCCGCCGACCGATTTCAGGGCGGGTCTGGCGACCGGCTTGGGACTGGGTTTGGGCATGTCGGGCGCATCCTCGCGCGCGTCCCCGCCGACCGGCTGCCGGGTTGGAGACGCACCCCCGGTTTGCATGCAAGGCATGTGCCAAGGGCGACCGGCCGACGTCCGGCGGGCGGCCACCCGGTCCGCTGGACCGGAACTTGCGTGTCACCGGCCATGATCTACCAGACCTACCAGGGACTCGCCGACCTGATGCAGCCGTTTCGACTGCTGGCCGCTGCCGGCAGCCGGGTCGAGTGGCCCCCGCTCAGCCAGCTGACCGCGGCGCTGGAACTGGTCGGACTGGGCAACCTGACGCACCACCGGCCGGCCTTCGGCATCGACCGCGTGCGAGTGGGCGATCGCGAGGTGGCAGTGGTCGAGGAGATCAGCGCGAAGCTGCCGTTCGGCAACCTGCTGCGGTTTCGCAAGCTGACCGACGACTCGGCGCCTGCGGGCGGCGGCGCCAGGCAACCGGGCAGCACGCCCCAGCCGCGCGTGCTGCTGGTCGCACCGATGTCGGGGCACTTCGCGACCCTGCTGCGCGACACCGCGCTCACGCTGCTGGCCGACCACGATGTCTACATCACCGACTGGCACAACGCGCGCGACGTCGCGCTGGCCCACGGCGTCTTCGGGCTCGACGAGTACATCGACTACCTGATGCGCTTCCTGCGCCAGATCGGACCCGGCGCGCACCTGGTCGCGGTCTGTCAGCCCTGCGTGGCGGCGCTGGCTGCGGCGGCGCTGATGGCCGAGGACGCCGATGCCGCGGCGCCGATCAGCGTGACCCTGATGGCCGGTCCGGTCGACTGCCGGGTGAGCCCCACCGAGGTCAACCGCCTTGCCGCCGAAAAGCCGATCGAGTGGTTCGCCCAGCACCTGATCGGCGTGGTGCCGCTGCGCTACCCGGGCGCCCTGCGCCGCGTCTATCCGGGCTTCATGCAGCTCACCGCCTTCATGAGCATGAACATGGAGCGCCACCTGAACGCCTTCGCCGGCTTCTATCGCGACCGCTGCCAGGGCGAGGCCGAACGCGCCGAGGCGACCCGGCGCTTCTATGGGGAATATTTCGCGGTGGCCGACCTGCCGGCCGAGTTCTACCTGGAAACCGTGCAGCAGGTCTTCCAGGAATACGCGCTGGCCCGCGGTCATTTGCGCTGGCGCGGCCGTCTGGTCAAGCCCGCGGCATTGCGGCGCGCGGCGCTGCTCACCATCGAGGGCGAACGCGACGACATCTGCGGCATCGGCCAGACCCTGGCCGCGCAGGACCTGTGCACCGGCATCAAGACCTGGCTGCGCAATCACTATGTGCAGGCCGGCGCCGGCCACTACGGCGTGTTCAGCGGTCGCCGCTGGAGCCGCGCGATCTACCCGGTGGTGCGCGACACCATCCAGATCGCGGAATCGACGTTCGGGGTGCGATAGCCGGGAATGACCGGGTAGCGGGCCAAGACTCGGGGGCTAAGACTCGGGGGCTAAGACTCGGTGGCCAAGACCCGCGAGCGACGGCTCGGGGGCGATTGCTCAGTGGTGCATCTCCGCCACCGACACCCGACCCTCGCCGGCCGGCCAGGTGCGCACCGCGATCCGTTCGCCGTTGAACTCGGCCACCACCGTCCGCGTGGCCCCTGCCGGCAGCGTCAGGCGCGAAGCCGCCAGCCCCGCCACGCCGGGGCCGATGCCCGGCAGCGGCCGGCCGTCCAGACTCATGCGATCGCGGGCCAGATCGAAATAGCCGCGCGGACGGGTCATCGCGACCACCGCGCCGGCAGCGCGATCGGCCTCGACGACGCGCGCCGCCCGCAGATGCACCACCGACGACGAACGCGCGAACGGCGACCGGTAGTAGTGGGTGGTCGCATAGCCGCTGGCCGCGACCTCGAACTCCAGACAAGTGAGCGCGTCGGTCGCGAGCGGCCCCCAGACGCCGTCGGCGCCCACGGTGCGCACATGCAACGGGGCGCCGCGGCGCTCGCCGCTGGCGCAGTCGACGCCGTGCACCCGCACCTGCCCGCCCGCCAGCGGCAGGTTGGTCGCGGCCGCGCCAGCCAGCCCGGTCAGCTTGCCATCGAGCACCACCCGCGCCTCGGGCGCGATCGCGCTCGAGACCGGCGCGCGGCCGGTCACGAACTGCCAGGTCTGCTCGAAGGCCTTCGCGTGATACGAAACCTCGCGGTGATCGAGCCCCGCCAGCACCCGGTTGTCGGCCCCGCGCAGCTCGGGCCCGCGCGCATCGACGCCGGTGGCCCAGCCGCGCTGGCCGATCCATTCGCCGGTGGGCTGGGCGAACTTGTCGTTGCCATCAGAACGCAGCGTCATCCACTTCACGCCGGGCGTGACCTCCAGCCCCTGCGGGCCCTGCGGCGCGTTGAGCGCGGTCAGCACCGGCCCGGTGCCGTTGAACTCGTTGCCCGGCCGGAAGTCAGGGCGCGACCACACGCCGTGGTTGGGCGTGCCGCCCAGGATCGCGTGCGACACCTTCGCCGCGCCGTCACCGTGGCGCACATAGCCGCGAATCGCATTGCCCCCGCGCGAGTTGCCCACCAGCACCACCTGGCGCGCGCCGGTGCGCGCCAGCACGCGGTCGATCTCGGCGGCCAGAAATTCGCGGTGCTCGGCGGCCGAGGTGCGCGCCGCCTGCGGCACCGCGTCATCGTCGCGCGACAGCGGGTTGGGCGCATCGATCGCGTGCAAACGGTCGCGCGGCCAGCCGTTGCTCTCGAAGCGCCAGATCGTGGTGAGCCACAGCGCGGCGGTGTCGCCGTTGCCATGCACGAACACGATCGGCGGATGGGGGTCGGCGGCCTGCGGGGCCGGCCCCGACGCCGCGCAGGCGCCCAGCAGCACCGACAGGCCCAGCACGCCCAGGCCGGCGCCGCGCAAAGGCGGCCGACTGGCCGCAGACCCGGCGACCACCCGCCGCGACGAAGAAAATCCCAACAAACGCGCGCGCAATCCGTTCATGCCGACGGCTCCTGAAAGTCGATGGTGTTCCAGCCGATCCATTCGCACACCCCGCGGCCCATCACCCAGGCCAGGTCGTCGCCGGCCAGCCAGGGCAGCTCCTCGGTGAACATCGTGACGCACTGCCGGTAGCTGCAGGGCATGCGCGTGATGTCGGTGCCCCAGAAGAAACGCTTCGGGCCGAAGGCATCGAAGATGCGGTGCAGGCCGTCGTGCAGACCGGTGAACGGGTAGTCCTGGGTCGAGTAGCCGGGCGCGCCGGTGGCCTTGACCGCGACATTGGGCAGCCGCGCGAGCGCCAGCAGGTCGTCGATCTGCTCGAACGCCGCCTGGTCACGCCCGGTGCGCACCAGCCCCAGGTGATCGACGATCAGGCGCAGCCGCGGATGGCGCTCGGCGATCTGCCCGAAATCGCGCAGGAAGCGGCCGGCCATCGTCGCCACCGGCAGGCCCAAGCGCTCGGCATCGCGCCACAGCCAGTCCATCGTGCCGTCGCGGTGCCACGTCTGCTGCTCGGGCTTGAGCAGCGGATAGCGCAAGCCCATCATGCCCGGGCGATCGCGCCAGCCGGGCAGCAGCGCGCTGCTGTCGGGGCTGTCCAGCGGCACCTGACCGAGCACCGCGAAGCGCGTCGGCCAACGCCGCGCGGCCTCTTCGGCCTGGGCATTGGCGTGCGGGTCCCAGCTGATCGGCGGGTGGATGAGCGCGGCGTCCACGCCGGCCTCATCCATGTCGCGCAGCAGCTCCTCAGCGCCGAAGGCGGTGATCTGGCGGTGCGGCAGGCTGGGCATGCCGCTGGACCAGAGGTGGACCTGGGCATCGATGATCTTCATGGCGGACCCGATCGGAGAAAAATGGCAGGGGGGCTTAAGACTGACGGCTTAGACCTGAAGGCTGAAGCCTGACGGCTGACCGCACCGTCCGCCGGGTCCAGCGACGACGCAGTATCTTGAGCGCCCGGGCGCTCGTCAACCATACTGGCGACCGTTCCGATCCACCCGCCCGAGCCACCCCAAGGGAAAACCCATGACCGACACCGTCGCCTTCGAGCGCAGCCACCACATCCTGATCGAGGCGCCCGCCAGCGCGGTCTTCGACTATGTGACCAATCCGCGCAGCTGGCCGGAGTGGATCGCGGTCTCCCACGAAGTCGACAGCGCCGACCGGCCGCTGGCCGCCGGCGAGACCTTCCGCGAGAAGTGGTTCTCGCGCGAGGAGATCGAGCTGCACTGGTTGGTGCTGCAGGCCGACCGGCCGACCCGCTGGGTCGCGCAGACCGGCGCCGGCTTCATCGGCCCGATCATCGTGCAGTACGACTTCGAGGCGGCCGGCAACGGCACGAAATACACCCGCACCGTGCGCAACCCGTCGCGCCCGAAGGCGCCCACCGAGGCGATGATCGCGCGCATCGACGCCGAGGCGGCGAGCGCGCTGGCCAACATCAAGGCCAATGTGGAAAAACGGGTGCGCGCCTAACCCAGCACGCTGGCCAGCGCGCGCCGCAGTTCGTCCTGCGCGCGCCCGGAGCGGCGCGCGTAATCGGCCACCTGATCCTCGCCGATCCGCCCGACGTTGAAGTACTCGGCCTGCGGATGCGACAGGTAGAAGCCGCTGACGCTGGCCGCCGGCGACATCGCGAAGTTCTCGGTCAGCGTCATGCCGATCTCGTCGCAGCGCATCACCTCGAACATGCCCCGCTTGACGGTGTGCTCGGGGCAGGCCGGGTAGCCCGGCGCGGGCCGGATGCCCTGGTACTTCTCGCCGATCAGGTCCTCGACCGACATCGCCTCGTCGGGCGCATAGCCCCACAGGTCGCGGCGCACCCGCTCGTGCAGGCACTCGGCGAAGGCCTCGGCCAACCGGTCGGCGATCGCCTTGAGCATGATCGAGGAGTAGTCGTCGAGCAGGTCGGCGAACTCCTTCTCGCGCCGCTCCACGCCGATGCCGGTGGTCACCGCGAACATGCCGATGAAATCGGCGATGCCCGAGGGCGCGCCGTCGATCAGGCGCGGCGCGACATAGTCGGCCAGACACTTGTTGGCCACGCCCTCGCGCTTGACCGTCTGCTGGCGCAGGTTGTGCCAGGTGAAGGCGACGTCGCTGCGCGAGTCGTCGGCATAGACCGCGATGTCGTCGTCATCGACCGAGTTGGCCGGCAGGAAGGCGAGCACCGCGTTGGCGGTGATCCAGCGCCCGTCGATCACCCGCTTGAGCATCGCGCGGCCGTCGGAATAGACCCGGCGGGCCGACTCGCCCACCACCTCGTCGTTGAGGATCGCCGGAAACGCGCCGTGCAGGTCCCAGGTCTGGAAGAACGGCGCCCAGTCGATGAACCGGGCGATCTCGGCCAGGTCGAAATTGCGAAACACCCGCCGGCCGATGAACTTGGGCCGCGGCGGCTGCCATCCGCCCGGTGCACGCCAGTCGATGGGTGCGCGGCTGGCCCGCGCGCCGGCCAGGCCCACCAGCTCGGGCGCCTTGCGGCCCGCGTGCTGGGTGCGCACCCGATCGTAGTCGGCCAGCAGTTCGGCCACGAACTTCGGGCGTGAATCGGGCGAGATCAGCTGCTGGGCCACCGGCACCGAACGCGAGGCGTCGGCCACATAGACCACCGGCCCCGAGTAGTGGGGCGCGATCTTCACCGCGGTGTGCACCCGCGAGGTGGTCGCCCCGCCGATCAGCAGCGGAATCTTGCGGATGCGGAAATAGTCGTCGCGCTCCATCTCGCGCGCGACCATCTGCATCTCTTCCAGCGACGGCGTGATCAACCCCGACAGGCCGATGATGTCGGCGCCCTCGACCCTGGCGCGCGCCAGGATCTCGGAGCACGGCACCATCACGCCCATGTTGATCACCTCGAAGTTGTTGCACTGGAGCACGACCGAGACGATGTTCTTGCCGATGTCGTGAACGTCGCCCTTCACGGTGGCGATCACGATCTTGCCGCGCGCCGAGACGTCGCCGCCGGCGGCCACGATCGCGGCCTTCTCGGCCTCGATGTGCGGGATCAGGTGGGCGACCGCCTGCTTCATCACCCGCGCGCTCTTGACCACCTGCGGCAGGAACATCTTGCCGGCGCCGAACAGGTCGCCCACGATGTTCATGCCGTCCATCAGCGGGCCCTCGATCAGCTCGATCGGGCGTCCGCCGCGCGCCGCCACCGTCTGCCAGGCCTCCTCGGTGTCCTGGACCACGAACGCGGTGATGCCATGCACCAGTGCGTGCGCCAGCCGCTGCTCGACGCTGACCGGCGCCTCGGGCGTGCCGCGCCAATCGAGGTTTTCCTCGCGGCGCGCGCCACCCGCCTTGAGCGTGGCGGCGAACTCGATCATGCGCTCGGTGGCGCTCTTGGTGCGCTCGGGCGAGTCGGCCGGCAGGTCGGCGGCGAACGCCGGCTGGCGGTCGAGCACGATGTCCTCGACCAGCGCGCGCAGCACCGGATCGAGCTGGTCATACAGGCCGACCATGCCCGCGTTCACGATGCCCATCGTCAGACCGGCGCGAATCGCGTGAAACAGGAAGACGGTGTGGATCGCCTCGCGCGCCGGGTCGTTGCCGCGAAACGAGAAGCTCACATTGGACACGCCGCCCGAGACCTTGGCCTGGGGCAGGTTCGCGCGGATCCAGGCGGTGGCCTCGATGAAGTCGACCGCATAGTGGTCGTGCTCCTCGATGCCGGTGGCGATCGCGAAGATGTTCGGATCGAAGACGATGTCCTCGGCCGGGAAACCCACCTGCTCGACCAGCAGCCGATAGGCGCGCTCGCAGATCGCGGTCTTGCGCGCGAAGGTGTCGGCCTGCCCCAGCTCGTCGAAGGCCATCACGATGACCGCCGCGCCGTAGCGGCGCACCAGCGTGGCCTGACGCAGGAACTCGGCCTCGCCCTCCTTGAGCGAGATCGAGTTGACGATGCCCTTGCCCTGCACGCACTTCAGGCCCGCCTCGATCACGCTCCACTTCGAGCTGTCGATCATGATCGGCACGCGCGCGATGTCGGGCTCGGAGGCGAGCAGATTCAGAAAGCGCGTCATGGCGGCGGCCGAGTCCAGCATCGCCTCGTCCATGTTGATGTCGATCACCTGCGCGCCGTTCTCGACCTGCTGGCGGGCCACCGCCAGCGCCTCGTCGAACTGGCCGTTGAGGATCAGCCGCGCGAAGGCCTTGCTGCCGGTGACGTTGGTGCGCTCGCCCACGTTGACGAACAGCGAGCGGTCGTCGACGTTGAAGGGCTCCAGCCCCGACAGCCGCATGGCCGGCGCCACTTCGGGCACCACCCGCGGCGCCAGCGCGCGCACCGACGCCGCGATCGCCGCGATGTGCTCGGGCGTGGTCCCGCAGCAGCCGCCCGCCACATTGACGAATCCGGCGCGCGCGAACTCGGCCAGCAGCGCCGAGGTCACCTCGGGCGTCTCGTCGAAGCCGGTGTCGCTCATCGGATTGGGCAGGCCGGCGTTGGGGTACACGCAGATGAAGGTGTCGGCCTTGCGCGAGAGCTCCTCGATGTAGGGCCGCATCAGCGCCGCCCCCAGCGCGCAATTCAGCCCGACGGTGAGCGGGCGGGCGTGGCGGATCGCGTTCCAGAAGGCCTCGACCGTCTGGCCCGACAGGATGCGCCCCGAAGCGTCGGTGACGGTGCCCGAGATCATCAGCGGCAGACGCGCCAGACCGGCCGCCTCGCGCTCGGCCATGATCTCGTCGATGGCGAACAGCGCCGCCTTGGCGTTCAGGGTGTCGAAGATGGTCTCGACCAGCAGCAGGTCGACCCCGCCCTCGATCAGCGCGCGGGTTTGCTCGTCGTAGGCCGCGCGAAGCTCGTCGAAGCTGACGTTGCGCGCACCCGGGTCGTTCACATCCGGCGAGATCGACGCGGTGCGCGGCTGCGGCCCCAGCGCCCCGGCCACATAGCGCGGGTGCTCGGCGGTGCTGAAGCGGTCGCAGGCCGCGCGCGCGAGCCGCGCCGACGCCAGGTTCATCTCGGCGGCCAGATGCGACAGACCGTAGTCGCCCTGGGCGATGGTGGTCGCCCCGAACGTGTTGGTCTCGATGATGTCGGCGCCCGCGGCGAGATAGGACTCGTGGATCTCGGCGATGACCTGCGGACGGGTCAGCGAGAGCAGTTCGTTGTTGCCCTTCACATCACGCTCGAGCCCGGCGAACCGCTCACCGCGGTAGTCGTCCTCGGTGAGCCGGTAGCGCTGGATCATCGTGCCCATGGCGCCGTCGAGCACCAGGATGCGCTGCGCGAGCACGTCGCGCAGCCGCGCCTCCAGCGCGCTGGACGCGGGCAGGCGGGGGTGGAAGGGAGCGGGGGGTGAGGGGTGGGGGGTCATGCGGGGGATTTTAACCGGGCGGGGCGGGATGGCAGGGTGATAGGGGTCACTTGCGCCGAGAACCAACAAGTGAAGTTGGCCCCTTGTCATGAACCCGGAAATATTTCACGCGCCAGGAAGACGGCGGGCAAATACTGCTCCCGAAAAATATTTCATTGAAGACTTCACCTGTGTAGATTTCAAAGGCGCTTAGCGAGACGGATTCGTTTTTTAACTGAGTCACGGTTGCAAAACCTTGTCCAACTCACGACGCAGCCCTAATGGGGCGAAGATACTAAACCAGCTCTCGCATTGGGTACAATTCATTAAACTCTCATCCAATCCTCTTATTCAAAGAGCAAGGCTGGCCGAGGGTCAATTAATGTAAACATTTATCATTAAAATCGTGAGCAGAACAGTATTGAGCGGCTGCATCAAGATCAGGAATAATTACATCCCACTTGTGAACAAGAAAGGCAAAGACCAGCAGGTATTCAACGCAGACGTAGTCGAGCTCCAAAACCGTGCAAGGCACCGCATACTCGCCACTGTCGGCGCAGATGCGGGTGCTGTCGTCGGAGAGTCATTGGGCGCCATGATCGCCCAAAGCGGAAATGGACAACGCGCACCTGACAACACGCAATTTGCGTAGCCGCGAATTAAAAACAAGACCCGTTCACAAGAAGCTTCCTGGCAGATCACGAGTACAATCTTCGGATTAAGTACGATTAGTCAATCATCAAGACAGACCAACAAAACGATGACAGCTGATCAATTGCGTGCCTAAGAAGAGTAATTTTGAAGACGCCGACCATCGATCTTCTGAGTCTTTCGTGGAACCGTCTACAGTCCTTAGAATTGCCGAAACTTACTCTAATGAGGCGCGCCCAGCGCCGCCAAACTCAAAGACCACCGCGACAGTAAGATAACGCTCAACCCCACCAAGATCGCTTTGTTGGTGTAGACGGAAAACACCCTGCTCAACTCATCAATCGATTACGCCTCCATTCGGAATTATTATGGCAACTGCAGGATTCTCCCTTAATTATTTTTATATAGCCGAAGGCAACAGCGGCACCACCTTCGCACAACCAAGGATTGAACTGTCTGCTGGCAGTCAAACACCGGTCACTGTCTATTACACGACGACCGCACGCAGCAATGGAAATGCGACTCCGGGGATCGACTATTCGGCAACCACCAGCAGCGTGACATTCGCTCCCGGCGAGACAAGCAAGGCAATCTCGCTGGCCGTGATGGGCGATACGACCTACGAAACAAGTGAAAACTTTTATGTCGATATCACAAGTGCGGATGGAGCAACGGTCGTCGTCAACGGTGCAGAAGGCCTGAGAAACAGCTGGGTTTCAATTGGTATCACTAATGACGATACCGCGCCGACGCTAACAGCCGGCTTCCCGCTCAACTATCTTTACCTCAACGAAGGCAACAGCGGCACCACCTTCGCACAACCAAGGATTGAACTGTCTGCTGGCAGTCAAACACCGGTCACTGTCTATTACACGACGACCGCACGCAGCAATGGAAATGCGACTCCGG
>CAIZNI010000020.1 GCA_903934295.1 uncultured beta proteobacterium | reverse complement strand
GGGGTACCCAAAACCAACGACACGCCACCGGCCGGATAGCAAAGGCCCCCGACAAACAAATGTCGGGCATGATGGTCGCGCCGCGACACGGTTCTCATCCAGATTGTCGCGCGCCTCTCATCCAGATTGACGCGCCACACAGCCAACCGCAAAAGACAGCTCCCAGCGCAATCAGGTGCCTTGCCAGCACGGTGATGGGGCGAGCAAAATGGTGTTTGAATTTCCCATCCTCTCCCCTAGGCGGCCCTTCGAGAGGGCGCCCGATCTGCGGGCGCTGTTCGTGCGGGACACCGACGCCGATGTGGCCGCGATTCTCGGGGTGGCGAGCCCCTCATCCCTTTTCAAAGAGCCTTGCATGAACGTCGAATTCATCAATCCGCCGACCCTGTCCACCGGCGGCTTCTCGCAGGTGGTTTCCATCAGTGGCGGCGGCCGCACCCTCTACATCTCCGGGCAGGTCGCCTACGATCCGAAGGGCAACGTGATCGGCAACACCCTGGAGGAGCAGTCGGAGCTGTGCTTCGAGAACCTGCGTCTGGCCTTGGCCGCCGCCGGTGCGGAGTTCAAGCACATCGTGAAGATCACCGTGTTTCTTCGCGACATGAGCACCGCGCGGGTGAAGGCTTTCCGGGCCATCCGGGCCAAGCACTTTGGCGACCACAAGCCTGCCGCCACCATCGTGGGTGCGCCGGCGCTGGTGGATGACGCACTCCAGGTGGAGATCGAAGCGGTCGCTGTGCTGCCCTGAGCGGGCCATTGGCGACCCGCGCGCGGTAGCGCGGGTGATCGACACCGATCGCAAGGGTGACGCCGTATTTGAGCGCGGCGGCCATCTCCTCGGTCAGTTCGAAGCGCAGGAATTGCACCGAGGAGGTCTGCACCGAGGAGGTCTTCCGCTCGTTCTCGCGTTCGAGATCCGCATCGGCGATAAGCCCTCGGCGCCGGATCTCCGGATCCGGGTACTCGATCATGATCGTCGCCTTGAAGTGGCGACCATCGGGTACCCACGCAGTGGCCGAGCGCTTCTACAACCGATTCAGACGGCATTCGTCGATCGGCTATCAGACGCCGGTGGGCAAGGAACTCGGCCACCAGGCCGCGTAGGCAGGTGTACGCGGAATCGAGGCAAGGTCAGTTCTGCCCTGCCAGGACGGCGAGGTCTGCAATCACTGCTTCAGAGTCGCATTCTTGCTTGATGGTCGAGCGGTGAGTCTGTGGCCGTCCTGCCGATAGAGTGACGCCCGAACTGCGATGGTGAACTGTAGGTCAACACGGTGATCCTAGGGCAGACGGTTATCGAAAAGACCTTCGAGCGCCAAGGATTGTTATTGCGTGGGCTGCCGCGTGTAGCGGTCCGCGACTAGGCCTTTCAAGCGGCCCGGTGATGTCCAACGGCGACCGTTCAGGCGACCGAGCGACAAAGTCCCGCTGGAGTCGGCTGGGTCTGAGGGTTTGCGGGCAGAGGAAAGTGGGCTGCTGGCAAGGAAGAGCCTTTAGATAAGGTCAGAGATAGGCGATTCTTGGCCTTGCGATCGACGCTCAAGAGGCCTTACCCGCCTGCTAAGTCCGACTCGCATGTTGGTTGCAACTTTTCGCCATGTGCGAAATGCCACGTGAAAGGAAAGAATGGTGTGCAACAAGTATCCTCTTTTCGGGGTGGCGCCTGTGATGCTCAGGGTATTATGGAAGGACGTTGAGCATTTCGTTTTATCTCCCTCTCGTTCGATACGCGCGAAGATGGTCGCCTTCCCTGAGTCGCTAATGGCGCCTATGCTCACTCACCAAAGCCGATTGCACTATCGCGCCGACGTGTTCGAAGGCGCGATACCCCTGCGTCGGCGAGGAGCGCGGCCCGTGTCGCGCTTTGTTGCCTGAGTCGGCTCTTCGTTTGGGTTGGTAATGGCGCTGTCTACAGGCAAACGTCTGTTATTAATTCGGGTGCGGGAGTGTTCTTGATGTCGCAAGGGTGGTTTTGCGCTGCGGGTTCTTTGGCGCTACCAGGCGATATTCAGTGCGATCCTTCGGTATTTAGATTTAATTTATATAAAACGTCTACTACATTTGGCTGGTCAAACAAATCATGAAGCTCTTAAGTGTAATAATTCTATCCCTGACGTGTCTTGCGACGGGGTGTGCGTCAGTCACTGGATCGACGACGCAGTCCGTTTCAGTCCAGGCTCGCGAGCAAGGCGGTACAGAAATTTCGGGGGCCGCTTGCGAATTGACAAATAATAAAGGCAAGTGGTTTGTTACGACGCCCGGGTCGGTGACAGTGAATCGGTCGAATGACGACATGCAGGTGCTCTGCAACAAGGAAAAGTTTTCGCCTGGTCGCAATGCAATCGTTTCGGTTACCAAGGCTGCAATTTTTGGGAATATAATATTGGGAGGAGGTATCGGGGCGATAATCGACCACACCTCGGGTGCGGCATACGAATATCCGTCCCTCTTCCAGGTTGTAATGAACAGACTCGATCTGGGTGGCAGCAAGTCCGAGGAGAGGCAGAGGTCGGCGGTGGTTTCAACTGCAATTAATGTGGAAAACAAAACGGCAGAAGAGAAGCTGAGAGAACTCAAGAGGCTTTTCGACGCAGGTCTCATTAGTCCAGAGACGTTTGCCGATCAACAGCGTGAAATTCTTAAATCGAACTGAGAGCCGATCGTGATAAAAAAAGCTAAGACGTTCGCTGCGCTTGCTATTGCCGTCATCATTTCGGGGTGCGCTCATTCGATAAATATTGCCCCTAGCTCCACTGCCATCAATACAGTGAGTGCATCGGAGAAGTTCAATAAGAGGATTGCGTATTTCCTTTCGGAAAGTATAGAGAAGGAAGTTACCACTCCGGGCGGCGGTGGGGATAGTGTCAAGTACAAACCCTACCGGGACATTGAGGGGGGCTTGCTTCGCGTGCTTAGCAATACATTTAGTGGCGTTGTCAGTTTGAGCTCTGAAGGAGATCCCCGGAAGAGCGAAGCGGAATTGACTGCATCGTTCTTGATCTCGACGAGTTCGTCATCGTCGAGCGTCGTTACTTACCCGCCTACACTTTTTGGCGTCAATATCGCGACCAATATTAAAGACTCATCCGGAGCAACGGTCGCGAATTTTGTGGCCGTCGGAGAGGGTAGGGCTGAGTTCAGTGAATTCGTGTCGGATCACGGCTTGTCCGGCAAACGAGCAGCACAAGACGCGTTGAACAAGCTTCAGACCCAATTGATTGCAAATCCCGCGTTAAGAGTGAGCGCGAAGGCTGGGGCTATTAAAAACGTTGATCAGCAATCGCCTGCGAATTCTAAAGAGGCGCGTTTAACGGAGCTGAAGCGATTGTTCGACGCGGGGCTCATAAGCCAACAAGTGTTCAATGAGCGTCAGAAGTTTATTCTGAACGATTAGGCCTTTTTTCTTTCCAGAGAGAGGCCTGCGGCGGCTGAGTTTGCTCCGCTGATACGCATTTCGGGAGTTGATTGCCGCTTTTCGCACACATCCACCCGTGTATCGTTGATCTTCACCGCGGCGCTAGCCGTCGCGATTCCACTTAGCACTCCCCAAGCCGTTATCCCGTCGGGGCCATGCACTTCGTCGTAGCTATCCGGCCCGAAGAGGCCTCATCACTGCGCGTCCGGGATGAAGACTTTGTGGTCAAGCCGGTTGATCCTGAGCAGTTCTATGTGAGGTTGATGACATGGCTGGCCCCGGGCCGCATGGCGCACGCAGCGCACCCGTTCGCGCCGAGTGTCGAATCAATGAGAAAGCCGCAGGTCGAACCCTGAGCGACCTGACCACCACCGCAGCGCTCGCCGATCGGCGGCCTGCGGGCGTTTCAGTGCCGTCTGGCACAGTTGCGCGACGATGAAAGCGGTCACTCGCGTGTTGGCGTGATGGTCCATGGCGCTCGCCAATGGCGGCCTGCCTCAACAAGGATTGCCTGACCCGGCCATGGACGGAAAACGCGATAACCAGATGTTCGCCAGCAGCCTTGCCACGGGTCTGGGCGTGCTGCTGGCGTTCAGCGCGGACGAACCCGGTCTGACCAATGCGGCCCTCGCCCGCCGGACGGGCCTTTCACGCGCCACCATCAGCCGCGTGACCTTCACGCTCTGCGAGATGGGTCTGCTCTACTACGACTCGACGGATCGTCAGTACCGCATCGGTCCGGGTGCCGTGTCGCTTGGCTACCCGTTCATGCTGCATTTGCGCATCCAGCACGTGGCGCTGCCGATGATGCAAGCGTTCGCCGATCGCCATCGCACCACGGTTTCATTGGGCATGAGAAGCGGCCTGCACATGATCTACATCGACAGTTGCCGTTCCTTCGAAGGGTCCGAGTTCCGCGCCGACGCGGGCGCGAGCTTGCCGATGCTGCGCACCGCGATGGGCCGTGTATGGCTCGCGGCGCAGGCGCCAGCCGAGCGACGACGCGTCTGCGATGAATTGCGCCAGAGCCTCCCGTCCGACTGGCGAAAGTACGCCCCCGCCCTGCGCGAATCGATCACCAGCATCAGTACCCGGGGTTACTGCGTGAACACCGGTGATCTGCATGCCGACCTTCAGGCCGTGGCCGCACCGCTTGCCGTGTCCGTGGCCGGGCGGACGGTGGTCCTGAACACCGGACTGCCGACGGAGCTCGTGCGGGCCGGCGTGCTCGATCGCCTGGGGAAAGCCCTGGCGAAGCTCGCGCAAAAAGTCGAGGCCGCCTGGCGCGATCATGAGTGAGGTCCGGGACCACAAGGAAAAGCAGTTAGCCAGGACGCTGGCCCGCGGGATAGAACTGCTGCAGGCCTTCGGACCGGCCAGCGAGTTCATGAGCAATGGCGATCTCGCCGCGGCGACCGCTTTGGACCGCGCCACCGTCGCGCGGCTCACCTACACGCTGGTCAAGACCGGCTTCCTCGAGCATGACCGGCGAATGAGGAAGTACCGGCTCTCGCCCGGCGTGCTGCGCGTCGGCTATCCGCTCCTGGCGAGCCTGCACCTGCGCCAGATCGCGCGGCCGCTCATGCAGTCGCTTGCGTCGACGATTCGCGGGACGGTCGGTCTCGGGACGAGGCATCACACGGACATGGTCTACCTCGATGCTGTTATCAATTTCGACGAACTGGATCCGCCGATCGATCGTGGCATGTCGACGCCATTGCTCGCCAGTGCGATGGGCAATGCCTGGCTGGCCTTCGCCGATCCGGTCGAACGCCAGCAGGCGCTGAACATCATCCGGATTAGCAAGCCTGAGCTGTACACCCGATATGCGCGTCGCGCAGACGAAGCGGTCGCCATGCTTCGCGATAAGGGGTACTGCATCAGCATCGGTCACCGATTGCCGAATCGGTTGAGTGTCGCCACCCCGTGGCGCTCCCGTCTGCACGACCAGATCTTCGTCTTCAACTGCACGGTGTCGACACACGAGTCGCTCGCGTCACCGGATGCCGTCGCAGCCGACCTGGGCAGCCGGCTCGTGGCAATGGTGCACACGCTCGAGAACGCCAGTGGTGCCCAGGCAACCCTGGGCTCGCGCGCGAGTGAGCGAACGGTGTCCAGGCGTCCTGCCGACCGCAAGAGCTGAGGACGTGGCGGCCGACAATTATCTTGAGCGCTCAGCGACAACTATCGTGAGCGGTTGACGCACGCCGCCGGGGTGCGCTTTGCGGTTGGGTTCCTAAAGTGATCGCCTTCGATAGGAAGGTGACCACGGTGCCCGGCAAACGTATAACGGACCTACAGGTGAACAAGTACAAGATGTTGAGGGGTGAGCACAGCCAGGAAGCTGCGGCCGCCAAGACCGGCATCAGCGTGGCCAGCGCGCGGCGAGTAGAAACGATGTCGACGCTGCCGTCACAGCGACCACCACGCCACTGGCGAACCCGTGTCGATCCGCTGGCAGCGGTGTGGGACACGGAGGTCGTACCCATGCTTGAGGGCGCGCCCTCGCTGATGGCCGTGACGTTGCTGGAGGAACTGCAGCGTCGCTACCCTGAGCGGTTCGGTGCCTCAGTGCTGCGCACCCTGCAGCGGCGCGTCGGCCAATGGCGCGCCGAGCACGGCGATGAACGGGAGATCTTCTTCGCGCAGGAACACCCGCCCGGCCGGCTGGGACTGTCGGACTTCACCGTGGCCGATGAACTCGGCGTCAGCCTGGGGGGCTTGGCGTTCCCGCACAGGCTGTACCAGTTTGCCCTGGCTCATAGCGGCTGGCGTCACGTCCGCGTCGTGCTCGGCGGTGAGAGCTTCCAGTCGCTGGCCACCGGGCTGCAGGAGGCGCTGTGGATGGCCGGCGGGGTCCCCGAAGAACACCGTACCGACAGCCTGTCGGCAGCGTTCAATAACTTGGCCGAACGCGAGGAACTGACCAAGCGCTACCACGCGCTGTGCGAACACTACGGCCTGCGACCGACCCGTAACAACACCGGCGTTAGCCACGAGAACGGCGCCATCGAGGCGCGCCAGGGCAGCCTGAAGAAGGGCCTGGACCAGGCCCTTCTTTTACGTGGCAGCCGCGAGTTCACCGACTTGGTCACCTACGAGCAGTTCGTAGCCGAGACCGTACGCCGGCTCAACGCCCGTTGTGCCCGCGCCTGGGAGACCGAGCGCGCATGCCTGAAGCCGCTGCCGGCGCGCCGTACGGCCGACTTCGAGGAGGTCGATGCTCGGGTCAGCAAGTTCGGCGTCTTCACCGCCAAGAGCGTGCTTTACAGCGTGCCCTCGCGGCTGGCCGGGCACCGGCTGAAGGTGCGCTTGCATAGCACTCACTTGGAAGCCTGGCTGGGCGGCGTGAAGGTCTTCCAGTGCGAACGCCTGTTCGCCAGTGCTGCCGACCGCTATCCGCGGCAGATCGACTGGCGCCATATGCTGCCCGGTCTGAAGCGCAAGCCCGGCGCGTTCGCTCGTTGGGTGCTGCGCGACGCCATGTTCCCGCGTAGCGAGTACGCGAAGGCCTGGGATTACATCAACAGCAAGCTGGCCGAGCGCGCCGCGTGCCGGCTGATGGTCGAACTGCTCGACCTCGCGAACCGCGCCAATGTCGTGACCGAGCTCGCCAGCGTGCTGGCCAGCCTGCAGGCCCGCGACGAACTACCCGATATCGATGTGCTGCGAGAGCGCTTCGCGCCCAGGACGCCGGCGATGCCCGACGTTCAGGTTGAACTCCCCCCGACCTCGGTGTACGACGAGTTGCTGGAGGCTGTATGAACGCGACCGTCGCCGTGAACGCCACTGGCATCAACGGTTCCGGCGCCGCCGTGCCGATCATGCTGACCGAGCTGCGGCTGCCCACCATCAAGCGACTGTGGGTCGATCTGGCCGCGCAGTCCAATCGTGAGGGCTGGTCGGCCGAGCGCTTGCTTCACACGCTGCTTGGCCATGAGATGGCCGAGCGCGAGACGCGGCGCCTGACACGTGCGCGGGCCGACAGTGGGCTGCCGCCAGGCAAGAGCCTGGCCGAGTTCGACTTCGCGGCAGTCCCTGCGGTGTCCAAGGCCCATGTAATGGCGCTGGCCGAGGCCGACTCTTGGATCAGCCAGGGGCACAACCTGCTGGCGTTCGGTCCGCCCGGCACCGGCAAGACGCACTTACTGGCCGGCATCGGCCATGCGCTGATCGACCGCGGACTGAAGGTGCTGTTCGTGCGTACCAGCGAACTGGTGCAACGCCTGCAAGCAGCCCGGCGTGACCTGCGCCTGCCGGCCGAGCTGGGCAAACTCGACCGCTTCGACCTCATCGTGCTGGACGACTTCAGCTACGCCCGGCGCGACCAGGCGGAGACCTCTGTGCTGTTCGAGCTGATCGCCGAACGCTATGAGCGCAAGAGCATCGCCATCACAGCCAATGCCCCGTTCTCGGCGTGGGACGAGGTGTTCCCGGATAAGGCCATGACGGTGGCGGCAGTGGACCGCCTCGTCCATCACTCGACCATCCTGGAAATGAACGTGGACAGCTATCGCCGCCGCGCTGCGTTGCCAGCTCGCCGGCAGCGCAGCGGAACAACCAACCCATGATCAACGCCCAACCGCACCGCTCACGATAGTTGTCGCTGACCGCTCAGAATAGTTGACGCCGGGCAGAGGACGACAGCACGCGAGTCGCCGTGCCGCAGCAGTGCCGCCGAACCGCGGACGCTTGCGCGTCTTTTAACTTGTCAAAACACTTTCGGCGCGCGGGTGCGCCGGGCGTAGAGTTGGCCGCGCCCGTCCAGCCGGTCCACTCCCCGGCACTTCTCGGTCGTTCGCTGTGCAGCCGCAGGAAGAGACTTGATCGCTGACGCAGCCATGGACGAGACCCCCAAGGAACAGCCGCATTCCAACCAGAACTCAGGAGACGCTCCATGCAACCCACCGATAAACGTCAGATGCGGCGCACGATGCTGCGCGGCGCGCTCGCCGTCCCTGCGGCAAGCTTTGCCGTCCCGGCGCTGTCCCGCACGTCGCCGAACGTCCCGACCCGACTCATCGTCGGCTTCGCGCCGGGCGGATCGGCTGATGCCGTGGCACGGGCCACTGCCGCCGGGATCACCGCCGAGACCGGGCAGACGGTCATCGTCGACAACCGTCCGGGCGGGCAACTGAAGATCTCCATGCAGGCGCTGACGGGCTCGGCCTCCGACGGCCAGCGACTGATCTACATGACGGGCGCCTATCTGGCCATTCAGTCGACACAGCGGCTGTACGACATCGAAGCCCAGACGACGCCGATCACGAACACGATCAGCACGCCGATCGTGATGCTGGTCAAGAACGATTCCCCGTATCGCTCGGTCACCGACTTGTTCGAGGCCGCCAAGCGTGGCCGGGAGAAGGCCTCGTTCGGCGTCATCACGCTCGGTGGCATCGAGCACTTCAAGCTCACGCAGATGGAGCGCACGGTGGGCTTCAAGGGCCTGGTGGTTCCCTACAACTCGGGACCGGATGGCATCAAGGGCCTCGTTTCCGGCGACATCGACTGCATGATCGGGCCCGGGATCTTCGCCAAGACCTTTGCGGGACGGCTGCGGGCGCTGGCGGTTCTCGGTGCCAGGCGCTGGGAGCAAGTCCCCGAGATCCCGACGCTCAACGAGATGGGCGTGCCCGTTCCGCCCACCACGTACTGGGGCGGATGGTCTGCGTCAGCCGGGGTGAGCGACGAGGACGCGGCTGCTCTGGCCAGGCTGATCGCCAAGGTCAGCCAGCAGCCGACCGTCCTGGCGCAACTGCAGGCGACGGGACATGATCTTCAGCTCTCCGAGGGCCCCCGCCAGTTCCGCAGCCAGATCCGCTCGGAACTGGCCTGGATGTCGGAGGTCGCCAAGATCGAGGGCCTGATCGGCAAGTAAGACGGGTGTGACGAGGTGCGGTTCCGGCGCGCGCCCGGCGACGGGAATATCGACTCTCCTGCCGGCAAGACCGGCCTGACCACATGACCCACTTCGCTTCGATCCCGGAACCCACCTTGCAGGAGCTCGACCGCTTCCGCTCCGAACTGCGCGACTTCTTCCGTGACCACGTGCCCGACGACATTCGTCGGGCGGTGCGTGCGGGCTGTCTGCCCACCCGCGAGCACGCTGCCCGCTGGCAGCGCATCCTGCACGAGCGCGGCTGGGGCGGGCCGGCGTGGCCGCGCGAATTCGGCGGCACTGGCTGGAGCCTGAGCGAGCAGGCCATTTATCGCGAGGAACTGACCGCCAGTGATGCGCTGAACTGCGACAACATCGGCATGGACACCATCGGTCCCACCCTGATGCGGTTCGGGTCGCGGGAGCAGTGCGACCGGTTCCTGCCGCGCATGCTGCGCTTCGACGACTACTGGGCCCAGGGCTACTCGGAACCGGGGGCGGGCTCCGACCTCGCCTCCCTGAAGACGACCGCCTCCTGCGAGGGAGACGACTGGATACTGAACGGCACGAAGATCTGGCAAAGCTACGGACACTGGGCCAACTGGGCACTCGTGCTCGCCCGAACCGATGCCACCGCGCCACGCCGCCAGGAAGGGATCTCGGTCCTGCTGGTCGATCTCACGAGTCCCGGCGTCACGGTGCGACCGATCCAGCTGATGAACGGCGCGAACTTTCACGTCCAGATCTTTTTCGACAACGTGCGCGTTCCATCGGCCAACCTCGCGGGCATGCCGGGCGATGGCTGGAAGGTCGCCAAGGGTCTGCTGGTGATCGAGCACCTGTTCCTGGCCCGGGTGGCCGAATCCAGGTCCGAACTGCTGCGCGCCCGATCGATCGAGCGTCGGCGCTCCGCCCGCGCCCACTCGCTCTTTGCGCAACACTCGTTCGCGCTCGACCATGCGCGGCTCGACATCCGGATGCGGGCGCATGAAGCCACCTGGTGGTCCGTGGTTCGCGCAGCCGGCGGCGAGGTCCCGCTCGACTTCGAGGCCTCGCTGCTCAAGGTTCAGGGCAGCGAACTGCTCCAGGACGTGCATCAGCACCAGATTCGGCTGCTCGGCCTGGACGCGCTGCCGTTCAACCCCGATGGCGTCGCCGGCGTGCCCAGCGAAACGCCCTTCTCGCCGGATCACGGCGAGAACATTCCGCTGAGCGTCTGGCGCTTCCGTGGCGTGACCCTGGGCGGCGGTTCCTCGGAGATCCAGCGGCAGATTCTCGCCAAGGCAATCTTCTCCGGTTCGGTCGAGATCGAGCGACCGCGAGCGCAGGCGCGCAGCGACGAACAGCGCATGCTCGTCGACGCGGTCGAGCGACTGATGAGCGAGGCGTTTCCTTTCGAGGAGCGCCGGCAACGGATCAGCCGGGGTCAACTGCATGATCCGCGGCTGTGGTCGATGCTGACCGAACTCGGTCTTCCGCGCCTGGTCGCACCGGAATCCGACGGCGGCTTCGGTGCAGGACTGGCCGATGCGGTGGCCGTGGCCGAGACGATGGGCGCGCACCTGGCGCTCGAGCCCTTCCTCTGGAGTTCCGTGCTGGCCACCCGACAGTATGTTGGTGCCACCGGATTTGCCGCCCGGCGCGAACGGCTGGAGTCGTTGTTCACCGGCACGGCCATCGCTTGCGTCGCCCTCTTCGAACCGGGCCATGACGACGCCCTGCTGCCGCGCGACACCTGCGCGCGCGAGCTGCCCAACGGGTGGTGCCTGACGGGTCGCAAGCGCCTGGTGCTCGGTGGACAGGCGGCGGACCAGCTGATCGTCAGTGCCCTGCTCCCCGACGGCAGCGTGGCGTTGTTCGATGTTCCTGTCGGCGTCGCGGGCCTGTCGACGCGTCGCTACCGCACCCATGACGGCCAGGGTTGCGCGGACTTCGTGTTCGATGACGTGAAGCTCTCGAGCGAGTCGCTGATGGCGCGTGGCGACGCGGCACTGGGCGCGATCACCGAGACCATGGGCGTTGCCCTGGTCGGATTGGCAGCCGACAGCGCGGGCGCCATGAAACGGGCCCTCGTCAGCACGGTGGATCATCTGCGAACGCGCAAGCAGTTCGGCCAGTCGCTCAGCGAGCAGCCGGTGCTCCAGCACCGGATCGTCGAACACTACCGAGGCTGGCTCGGGCTGCGCGCCCTGTTACAGACCGCCGCGGGCGACTGGCCGGTCGGCGACAGCGGCGAGTCGATGCAGCGTGCGCGCGCCGCGAAAGCGCTCGCGGGCTGGGCCGGCAAGGCATTGGCGCTCGACGCGATCCAGTTGCACGGTGCGATCGGGATGCAGGACGAGTGTGCCGTCAGCCACCACTCGAAGCGGCTGGTGACCAACGACACGCTGTTCGGTGACGCGCAGTCGCAGCTCGAGCAATACGCGGCGTCATCGCCGCCTTGACGAACACATCCGCCTTGACGCCGTCGCGGGTCCGGTAGCCCTTGCGCGCAATGCGCTCGCACCTCGCGCTCGAGGTCCTTGATGCGGTTGCCCTCGGCCGTCGCCATCCCTGCCCGCTGGCCTCCACGACCATGCGTACCGCGCGCTCCTGAACCGCCGGTGAAAACCTCGTCTGCTTCTTGATGGCGCCATCCTCTCAACGGTTGGTGCCTCCTCAAAACCCGGGGCGGTTCACCAGAGAGATTCAGCCGCTTGTCGGGTAACGGGCGCGACCCGGCGCCTGCGACAATCCGATGCACCGATCCCCTGCTGCGATAAGGTCCATGATGATCCGCTGGCTGCGCCCCACCGATTCACGTCCCGATCTCCAGGCACTCGGATGCATCGGTCCTGCCTGGGATCAGCCCCACCTGCTCACCTGGGGCCAGACCAGCTTCTCGCAGCGGATGCCCACGGCCGTGCTCGATCCAGTCGGGCCGGTGCAGCCCTTGCCGCCGGGCCCGTCGCTGGCGTTCGACCGCCTGCGCTTTCACGATCCGCTGCTGGATCGATCCATCGATGCGCAGACCTTCCTTGATCGCCGGTTGTTCAACGACGGCCTGCTGGTCATGCATCGAGGTCGGGTGGTGCACGAGCGCTACCGAAATGGCCTGACATCGTCGGACCTGCATGTGGTGCACTCGGTCTCCAAGACGCTGACGACGATGATGGTGGGCATCGCCGTCGGCGAAGGGCGGCTCGATCCGATGGCACCGGTCGCGCACTGCGTGCCGGCGCTGGCCGCGCTGCCCGCCTGGTCGACGGTCAAGTTGCAGCATGTGCTGGACATGGCCAGCGGCATCGACTGCGACGAGGACTATCGGGTGCCCGACTCGATGTACTGGCGCTATGCACGCTCGGTCGGCTATGCCGGTGGCGGCGAGCAGGCCGAGGGGGCGCTGGCATTCCTGCTCGCCAACCTGACCCGCTCGAGCGAACCGCCCGGCACCCGCTTCAACTATGCGTCCTACCTGACCAACCTGCTGCCGCTGGCGCTCGAGCATTCGTACGGGCAACCGGCGCTCGAACTGTATGCATCGCGGCTGTTCGGACGCATCGGCGCGGAACAGCGCTGCGAAATCAATGTCGATTCCCAGCGACTCCCGATCGTCGAGGGGCAGGTGAACCTGACGCTGCGCGATCTCGCCCGTTGGGCCTCGCTGTATCTTCACGAAGGGCGATCGCTCGCCGGCGAGGCGCTGGTGCCGCCCGCATGGATCGAGGCGACGCTCGCCGCGACGCCCGCACGGCTCGCGGCCTTCACCGCCAGCGATGCGTCGCAGCGGTTTCCCCGGGGCCACTATGCGAACCAGTGCTGGGTTGTCGACGCGCAAAGGCGACGGTTGGCGATGCTGGGCATCCATGGCCAATTCGCGTACCTGGACCTGCCCGCTCAACTGATGATCGTTGGCCTGGGCTCGTTTCCGGTGCAAGTGGCGCCGCTGATGACGGCATCCCTGCAACAGTTGTGGGCGGTCGTCAGCGCCGAGGTGGGCGCAGGCTGATCACCTCGGCATCGACGGGCTCACGAGGTCGCGTCGCGAGCCCGGGGTGCGATCGGTGACAACACCGAATCCGGCCCCACCTACTCCACCGTCACGCTCTTCGCCAGGTTCCTCGGCTTGTCCACATCGGTGCCGCGCGCCAGCGCGGTGTGATACGCCAGCAGCTGCAGCGGCACCACATGCAGGATCGGTGACAGCAGGCCCGCGTGGTCGTGCAGGTTGACGATGTTCACGCCGTCGGTGGGTTCGATGCGGGTGTCGCGGTCGGCGAACACGAAGAGCTCGCCGCCGCGGGCGCGCACTTCCTGCAGGTTGCTCTTGAGCTTCTCGATCAGCGCGTCGTTGGGCGCCACCACCACCACCGGCATCTGGTGGTCGACCAGCGCCAGCGGGCCGTGCTTGAGCTCGCCGGCCGCATAGGCTTCGGCGTGGATGTAGGTGATCTCCTTGAGCTTGAGCGCGCCTTCCATCGCGATCGGGAAGTGCACGCCGCGGCCCAGGAACAGCGCGTGGTCCTTGGTGGCGAATCGGCCCGCCCAGTGGCGCACCACCGGCTCGCATTCGAGGACCTTGTTGAGCGCCGCCGGCAGGTGGCGCAGCTGCACCAGGAGCTCGCGTTCGCGCTCGGGGGCGAGCTGGCCGCGCTGACGCGCCAGCACCAGCGTCAGCACGAACAGCGCCGCCAGCTGGGTGGTGAACGCCTTGGTCGAGGCCACGCCGATCTCGGGGCCGGCGCGGGTCAGGAAGCGCAGCTTCGAGGCGCGGATCAGCGCCGACTCGGGCACGTTGCAGATCACCAGCGAGTCGGTCAGGCCCAGGCCCTGCGCGTGCTGCAGCGCCGACAGGGTGTCGATGGTTTCGCCCGACTGGGAGATGGTGATCACCAGCGTGTCGGGCTGGGGCACCGATTCGCGGTAGCGGTACTCGCTGGCGATCTCCACCGCCACCGGCAGCTTCGCGACGCTCTCGATCCAGTACTTGGCGACCAGCCCGGCGTGGTAGCTGGTGCCGCAGGCCAGGATCAGGATCTGGCGGGTGCGGCCGAACACCGCTTCGGCCTGTGAGCCGAAGAGCTGCGCCGACAGGGTCGCGCCGCCGGTGACCATCTCCAGCGTGTTGGCGATGGCGCCCGGCTGCTCGAAGATCTCCTTTTGCATGTAGTGCGCGTAGCGACCCAGGTCGATCGATTCGGCGCTCAGCCGGCTCTCGACGATCGGCCGCTCGGCGGGCTGGCCGTGCTGATCGACCACGGTGAAGCCGTCGAGACGGATCTCGACCACATCGCCTTCCTCCAGGTAGGCGACATGGCGCGTCACCTGCAGCAGGGCCGACGCATCGGAGGCAAGGAAGTTCTCGCCCTGACCCGATCCGGCATCGCCCACCCCCAGCAGCAGCGGCGAGCCGCGGCGTGAGCCGACCACCGTGTGGGGCTCGCGGCGGCTGATCGCGGCGATCGCGTAGGCGCCTTCCAGTTCGCGCACCGCCGCCTGCACCGCGGCAAACAGCGTCAGGCCGCCGGCCACCAGCGAGTGGACCAGGTGGGCGATGACCTCGGTGTCGGTCTGGGAAGAGAACTCATAGCCCTGGGCGCGCAGCCGGGTGCGAAGCGCCTCGTGGTTCTCGATGATGCCGTTGTGCACCACCGAGATTTCCGCCTCGGGGCTGCTCGACGCATGGGGATGGGCGTTCGTCTCGGTGACCCCGCCGTGGGTCGCCCAGCGGGTGTGACCGATCCCGGTGGGCGCATCGGCGCCGGCCTCGGTGGCGCGCGCCAGCAGGTCGGCCACCCGGCCCACCGAGCGCACCCGTTCCATCTTCCCGTTGAGCACCGCGATGCCGGCCGAGTCGTAGCCCCGGTACTCGAGCCGGCGCAGCCCCTCGATCAGGATCGGGACCACATTGCGTTGCGCCACAGCGCCCACGATGCCGCACATTCGTTGCTACCCCTTGGGTTTCTTGACGGGCCGCTGCCACTTGTCGAGGGTGGTCTGGCGGGCCCGGGAAATCGTCAGCTTGCCGGCCGGCGCGTCGCGGGTGAGGGTGGTGCCGGCACCGAGCGTGGCGCCGCGCCCCACCGTGACGGGCGCGACCAGCTGGGTGTCGCTGCCAATGAAAGCATCGTCTTCGATCACCGTCTGGTATTTGTTGGCACCGTCGTAGTTGCAGGTGATGGTGCCCGCGCCGATGTTCACCCGCTTGCCCACCACCGCATCACCGACATAGGCCAGGTGATTGGCCTTGGCCTGGGTGTCCAGCTGCGCGTTCTTGAGCTCGACGAAGTTGCCCACATGCACTTCGGCGCCCAGCACCGTGCCCGGGCGCAGCCGCGCATAGGGACCGATGCGCGCCAGCGGGCCGACGCGGGCGCCCTCGATGTGGGTGAACGGCAGGATCTGCGCGCCGGCCTCGATGACCGCATCGCGCAGCACGCAGTTCGCGCCGATGCTCACGCCGTCGGCCAGGCTGACCTCGCCCTCGAACACGCAGTTCACGTCGATCGCGACATCGCGTCCGCAGCTGAGCTGCCCGCGCACGTCGATCCGCGCCGGGTCGATGAGGGTGACGCCGTTCTCGAGCAGGGCGTGGGCGAGGTTGCCCTGGTGGATGCGCTCGAGCTGCGCGAGCTGCACTTTGCTGTTGACGCCCAGGGTCTCCCAGTCGGCGCCCGGATGGACGCTGACGACCGGCATGCCGTCGGCCACCGCGCTGGCGATCACATCGGTCAGGTAGTACTCGCCCTGCGCGTTGCGGTTCGACAGCTGGCCCAGCCAGCGCCGCAGCGGCGCGGTCGGCACCACCAGGATGCCGGTGTTGATCTCGCGGATCGCCAGGGTCGCGGCGTCGGCGTCCTTTTGTTCGACGATGCGGGTGATGCGGCCGTTCTCGCGCACGATGCGCCCGTAGCCGCTCGGGTCGTCCAGAACCACGGTGAGGATCGCCAGCTGTTCGCCGTGGCTGCCGTCGGCGGCCGGACGCGCCGCCGCGCACAGCCGCGCCAGGGTGTCGGCGGTGGTGAGCGGCACATCGCCGTACAGGATCAGGGTGGGCACGCTGTCGTCGAGCAGGGGCGCCGCCTGCATCACCGCATGGCCGGTGCCCAGCTGGGGTTCCTGGCGGGCCCAGGCGATGTCCGGTGCGGCCATCCGGGTGGGGACCTGTTCGCCGCCGTGGCCATAGACCACCACCAGCCGCTTCGGCGCTAGACTGCGCGCACGGTCCAGGACATGGCCCAGCATCGGCTTGCCGGCGATCGGATGCAGCACCTTGGGCAGCTCGGATCGCATGCGTTTGCCCATTCCGGCGGCGAGGATGACAACGTTCATTTTTTCCTTGTTTTTCAAATACTTGGGATCGTTTTCCAAGGTTTTCGGAAATCTTAACATGCAGGGATTGCGCCTCTGGGCGCCGCTCGTCGCCAGTTGCCTCGCGGCAACGAGCTGCACGATGGCCCGGTTCGGCTACGACATGTTGCCCACCTGGTCGCACTGGCAGATTGAGCGTTATCTCTCGCTCGACGATCAGCAGCGCGCCATTACCTCGCGGCACATCGATGACCTGCACCGCTGGCATCGTCGGGCCCAGTTGCCGGTTTACGTCGAATTCCTGGGTCAGGTCGAGGAAAGAATGCGCGTCGCCGCGCCGCCGGCGGCCGTTGCGCAGCCCGATGCCGCGCTGGTGTCGGCCTGGCGCGGGCGCATTGGCGAGGCCTGGACGCCGGTCGCCGAGCGGCTGGCACCGGGCCTGGCCGAGCTTGCGCTCACGCTGCGTCCCGAGCAGATCGAGCGGCTGCGCAAGCGCCTCGAGGACGCCGACGCGACGTACCGCGAGAAATTCCTGCCGGACAAGGCTCCCGATCGGATCCAGGCGCGCGGGGACCGGGTGGTCAAGCGCGCCGAGTTCTTCCTGGGCAGCCTGGAGGGCGCCCAGGAACGCGAGCTGCGCCAGCTGGCCGCGGCGCTGCCCGCCACCGAGGAAATCTGGCTGGCCGAGCGCCAGCACCGCAATCGCACGCTGCTGGCGCTCCTGCAGCGCATCGCCCGCGAAAAACCTGCCCAGGCGCAAGCCGAGCGGCTGACCCGCGAGTACCTTCTGGGCATGTGGACGCCGGCCGATGCCCGCCGCCGCGAGCGCATCGAGGCGGGCATTGCCGCCAGCGATGCCCTGGCGGTGCAGATGCTGGCGCGCGCCACGCCCACACAGCGCAGCCATCTGGTGCGCACCCTGCGCGGTTATGCCGACGATTTCCGCAGCCTGGCGGGAACGGCGCTGGCCGCCAACCGCTGACGCCCTCGGGAGCACCCATGCAACCCGGCATCCTCGCCGACCTGCCTGCCCAGGCCCGGTACCTGACGTTTTCCCTGAAGCCCGACGCCGACCCGCGACCGGGTCTGCGCGCGCTGGCGGCGCTGGCCGATGGCCACGACACGGTGGTCGGCGTGGGCGCCACCCTGGTGGCCGAGCTGTCGGCACGCGTGCCCGGTCTGCGGCCGTTCCCGCCGCTGGTGGGCGCCGGGGTCGAGCTTCCCAGCACCCCCGCCGCGCTGTGGTGCTGGCTGCGCGGCGACGATCAGGGCGAGCTTTTTCATCGCGGCGCTGCGATCGCCCGCGCGCTCGGGCCGGCCTATCGGCTGGCCCGAGTGGTCGAGGCGTTTCGCCACGGCAGCGGGCGCGACCTGACCGGCTACGAGGACGGCACCGAGAACCCACGCGGGCCGCAGGCGGCCGAGGCGGCGCTGCTCACCGGCGTGGGGCCGGGCATCGACGGCAGCAGCTTCGTGGCGGTGCAGCAGTGGCGCCATGACTTCCCGGCGATCGCGGCGATGACCCCGTCGGCGCGCGATGCCGCGATCGGGCGCCGTCTGAGCGACAACGAGGAGTTGGCCGACGCGCCGGCCAGCGCGCATGTGAAGCGCACCGCCCAGGAAAGTTTCGAGCCGCCGGCCTTCACGCTGCGCCGCTCGATGCCCTGGGTGCAGGGCGAGTCGGGCGGGCTCCTGTTCGTCTCGTTCGGGCATTCGTTCGATGCCTTCGAGGCACAGCTGCGCCGCATGATTGGCATGGACGACGGCCTGCGCGATGCCGTCTTCGGCATGAGCCAGCCGGTCAGTGGCGCGTATTTCTGGTGCCCGCCGGTCACCGGGCAGGGGCTCGATCTGCGTCTGCTCAGGCTTTAGGCGCAGGCGCCGCCGGCTCGCGCCGCATCCCGGCGTGCCGCTCGGTGATCAGCTGCGGCGCGAGCGACCCCACCAGCATGCCCAGCAGCGCCGCACCCAGTCCGTTGAGCTGGGGCGGCACCAGCGCCTGGGAGAAATTGAACTCGCAGGCCAGCCACACGGTGAGTCCGGCAAACACCGACAGCAGCGCGCCCTGCACGCTGGCGCGCTTCCAGAAGATGCCGGCCGCCAGGGGCACCAGCGCGCCCACCAGCGTGACCTTGTAGGCGTTCTGGACCATCTCGTACATGGTGCTGCGCGAATTGAGCGCGAACAGCAGCGCGGCGCACGAGAACAGCACCAGCACCACCCGCAGGGTGAGCAGGAAGCGCTTGTCGCTGATGCGCGGCATGAACGGCCGCAGCACGTTCTCGGTGAACAGCGCGGTGGGCGCCAGCAGCGCGCCGCTGGCGGTCGACAGGATGGCCGACAGCAGCGCCCCGAAGAACACCACCTGGGCCCACAGCGGCATCTTGCTCAGGATCAGGTCGGGCAGGATGCGCTGGACCTCGCGCGCGTCCTCCGAGCCGAACAACTCGGTGTAGCCGGGGTCGATCACCACCGCCGCATAGGCGATGAACATCGGCACGAAGGCGAAGCCGAAATACGCGGCGCCGCCCAGCAGCGAGCCGCGCACCGCGGTGCGTTCATCGCGTGCGCTGGTGACCCGCTGGAAGACGTCCTGTTGCGGGATCGAGCCCAGCGCCATCGTCATCCACGCGGCCACGAAGGGCAGCCACTGGACGACATCGGCCTTCGGCCAGAAGTCGAACTTGCCGGCCGCGTGCGCATGGGCGATGACGTGGCCGGCGCCGCCGGCGCGATCGCCGATCAGCCAGGCGATCACCAGCAGACCGACGATGATGATCACCGTCTGGAACAGGTCGGTGATGGCCACCGACCACATGCCGCCGAACGCGGTGTAGACCACCACCACCGCCGCGCCGATCATGATGCATTCATTGAGCGACAGCGCATCGCCCGAGAGCACGTTGAACACCAGCCCCAGCGCGGTCAGCTGCGCCGACGTCCAGCCCAGGTAGGACGCGGTGATCGCCAGGCTGGTGATGACCTCGACCAGCTTGCCGTAGCGCTTGTGATAGAAATCCCCGATGGTGAGCAGGTCCATCCGGTAAAACGCGCGGGCGAAAAAAAGCGCCACGAAGATCAGCGCGCACGACGCGCCGAACGGGTCGGCAGGAATGCCGTTCAGGCCGTCCTTGGTGAAGGTGGCCGACACCGACAGCACCGTCTCGGCGCCGAACCAGGTGGCGAACACCGTGGCCATGTTGATGTAGAGCGGCAGGCTGCGCCCGGCCACCAGGTAGTCCTTGGCGTTGTGCACCCGCCTCGCGGCGTACAGGCCGATCGCGATGGTGACCGCCAGGTACAGCAGGACGAAACCGATCAGCATGATGAAGGTGTTCCTCTGGGTCGGTGGGGCCGCGGCCCTGGGTTGCCGGGGCCTGCCTGACGATCCGTGTCGCCCGGTTGAAGACCTGGGGACGAACGGCTCGAATTTGATTTTACCGAGCCCGGCGCGTTGCGGGTGCTTCAGTGGGTTGAATGCATCACCACCATCGCCAGCAACCCTACCGCCACTGTGGCCAGCACCACCAGGGCACCGGCGGCCACCGACAGCCAGCGCCGCGTCTGGCGGGTTTCCGTCACCAGCGCCTGGGCCCACTCGGGCATCGGATCCGGGCCGGCGGCGCGCCGCGCCAGCGCGGCATGCAGCAGCCGCGGAATCTGCGGCAGGGTCTGGGCCCACTGGGTGGCCTCGCGCTCCAGGCGGTCCTTGAGCGCGGCCGGACCGATGCGCTCGATCATCCAGCGCTCGAGGAAGGGCTTGGCGGTGACCCACAGATCGAGATCGGGATCGAGCTGGCGGCCCAGTCCCTCGATGTTGAGCAGGGTCTTTTGCAGCAGCACCAGCTGCGGCTGGATCTCGACATCGAAGCGCCGCGACGCCTGGAACAGGCGCATCAGCACCAGGCCCAGCGAGATCTCCTTGAGCGGGCGGTCGAAGAAGGGTTCGCAGCAGGCGCGCACCGCCGACTCGAGTTCCTCGATGCGGGTGCGCCGCGGCACCCAGCCCGACTCCACATGCAGCTCGGCGACCCGGCGGTAGTCGCGCCGGAAGAAGGCGAGAAAGTTCTGCGCGAGGTAGTTCTTGTCGAACTCCGACAGGGTGCCGACGATGCCGAAGTCGAGCGCGATGTAGCGGTTGAAATCGGGGCCGGGACCACCCACCAGGATGTTGCCCGGGTGCATGTCGGCATGAAAGAAGCCGTGCCGGAACACCTGGGTGAAGAAGATCTCGACTCCCTCGCGGGAGAGCTTCTTCAGATCGATGCCGGCGTCGCGCATTTCGGTCATTCGCCCGATCGGGATCCCGTGCATGCGCTCCATGGTGAGCACATTGACCGCGCAGGCGTCCCAGTACATCTCGGGCACCCGCAGCAGCGGTGAGCCGGCGAAATTGCGACGCAGCTGGTTCGCGTTGGCGCCCTCGCGGATCAGGTCGAGCTCGTCGTTCAGGTACTTGTCGAACTCGGCGATGACCTCGAGCGGGCGCAGGCGCCGCGCGTCGGCCGACACCCGCGTGAGCAGCCCGCCGAAGGTGCGCAGCAGTGACAGGTCGCGCTCGATGATGTCGGCCATGCCGGGACGCAGTACCTTGACCGCCACCGGGCGGCCGTCGTGCAGGCGGGCGAAGTGGACCTGTGCGATCGAGGCCGAGGCCACCGGCGTTGCGTCGAACTCGGCGTAGACGTCGGCCAGCGGGCGGCCGAGCCCGCGTTCGATCTCGGCGATCGCCATCTCGCCGGGGAAGGGCGGTACCCGGTCCTGAAGCCGTGCGAGCTCGTCGGCGACATCGGCCGGCAGCAGGTCGCGGCGGGTCGAGAGCACCTGGCCGAACTTGACGAAGATCGGCCCCAGGCTCTCGAGCGCCTCGCGCAGGCGCTCGCCGCGCGGCGAGTTCAGGCGTCGACCCAGGCGCAGCAGCCGTGCCAGCGCCAGCGAGCTGCGGGTGCCCAGCGTGGCGGCGGCGCCGGTCGCGGCGATCTCGTCCAGGCCATGGCGCCAGACGACGTAGGTGATTCGGGCAAGACGGAGGAAGCGCACCCGCGGATTCTAGTCCAGCCGGACCGGCATTCCCCGGGTGTGGGGGCGATTGGGGGGCGGGCGAACCATCGTCCCGTGGCCGAACACGCTTAACATCGGCGTTTTCCGATTCGCAGGAGGGTGCGCCATGTCTCGTCGTTTCTCGATCGCGCTGCCCGGTGCCCTGGTGTTTCTGGTGACGGCCTGCGCGGGCCTGCCGGGCAGCGGGCCCGCGCCTGGGCCGGCGGGCACGGGTGCGGCACCGGTCTCCGCGGCTGCGGCTGCGGCCGCGCCGCGCCCGGCTCCGGCTCCGGCTCCGTCCCCCGCAACGCCTCCTTCGTCCCCCCCGGCCGCCGCCCCCAACGGTGCTGCCGCCCCCGTCGCGCGCCCCCCCGCCGCGCCCGCGCCCGGCGCCCGGACGCCGTTTGCCGATGTCATCAAGGACGCCCGCCGCATCGACGGCCTGTTCACCCTCTGGATGAAGGAAGAGAAGGTCTGGATCGAGCTGACCCCGGCCCAGTTCGACCGGCCGTTCCTGCTGGCCGCTTCGCGCACCACCGGCCTGGGCGAGCGCGGGCTGTATCCGCACTGGACGCTGGGTCGCCATGTGGTGGCCTTTCGGCGGGTGCACGGCACTGTGCAACTGCTGGCTCGCAACACCCGCTTCGATGCCCCGGCCGATGCCGGCCTCGCCCGCGCCGCCCGCCTGAGTTTTTCCGACAGCCTGCTCGGCTCGGCCGCGCTCGCCAGCGCCGAGCACCCCGAGCGCAAGTCGGTGCTGGTCGAGCTCGGTGCGCTGCTGCTCACCGACCTGCCGCAACTCTCGCGCCAGCTCGAGGCGCAGTTTCGCCTGAGCTACGGATTCGACGCGCGCAACTCGTTCTTTCGCGCGGTGCGCGCCGACGATCAGGCGGCGGTCTTCGAGGTGACGGCGCATTACTCGGTGCCGCGCCTGCCGGCGCCCCCGCCCGGCCCGATCGCCCCGGGCAGCCCGGTGCCCTCGACACCGCGCAATCTCGAGGACGCGCGCAGCTTCTTCGTCGACTACCAGTACAGCCTGGCGGCGCTGCCCGAGCCGGCGATGGCCCCGCGCATGGCCGATCCGCGAATCGGCCACTTTGTTCAGCAGACCCATGATTTCGGCAACCCGGTGGAGCGCGACTCGCGCCGCTACATCGTCAATCGGTGGCGGCTCGACAAGAAGGACCCGGCCGCCGAGCTCTCCGAGCCGGTCAGGCCGATCGTGTTCTGGATCGACCGCAACACGCCGGCCCGCTACCGCCAGGCGATCGCAGACGGCGTGCTGGAATGGAACAAGGCCTTCGAGAAGATCGGCTTTCGCAACGCGATCCAGGCGCCGCTCGAGCCCGAGAACGCGCCGATGGACCTCACCGGCCTGCGGCACGCGTCGATCCGGTGGTTCCTGGACAACGATGAGGGCGCGCTGGCGGTCGGTCCCTCGGTCACCGATCCGCGCACCGGCGAGATCGTCGATGCCGACATCGCGATCTCCGACAACTGGGCACGGCTGGTGCGCCGGGTGGCGCGTGAGCAGACCGCCCCGCCGGCAGGCGCCAGCGCGCCGTCTTTTGCTGCGCCCTCCTCGGTCCTCCCGGCGTCGTCCTTCCACAATCACGGCATCGGCGCGAGCGGGCACGGCCCGGCCTGCACCTATGCCAGCGACGCGCTGGCCGAACTCGATTTCACGCTCGCGCTGCTCGAGGCGCGCGGCGAGTTCGACGCGGGCAGCCCGCAGGCCGAGGCGGTGGTGGCGCAGGTGCTCAAGGACGTGACCATGCACGAGGTGGGACACACCCTGGGGCTGCGCCACAACTTCCGGGCCTCGCTCAGCGTGCCGGCGGCGCGTCTGAACGACCCGGCCTTCACCCGTGCCAACGGGCTGTCGGGTTCGGTGATGGACTACAACGGCTTCAACCTGCCGCTGGAGGGCGAGCCGCGCGCCGACATGGCGATGACCACGCTCGGGCCCTACGACTACTGGGCGATCGAGTACGCCTACCGGCCGCTGGCGCCTGACAGCGAAACGGCCGAACTGGCCCGCATCGCCGGGCGCAGCGGCGAGCCGGCGCTGGCCTACGGCACCGACGAGGAGGTGTCGGCCGGCTACGATCCGCAGGTCAACCAGCGCGACCTCGGTGACGATCCGCTCGCCTTCGCCACCCGCCGTCTGAAGCTCTCGCGCGAGCTCTGGGCGCGCCTGCAGACGCGAGCGCTGCCCGCCGGGGCGAGCTACGGCGTGCTGCGTCAGAACTTCGAGAGCGGACTGCGCCAGTTCGAATTTGCCGCCGATCTTGCCGCCAAGCAGGTCGGGGGCGTGCGCTATTTCCGCGACCTGGCGGGTGATGCCCGGCCCTCGTTCGTGCCCGAGCCGGCCGCGCGCCAGCGCGAGGCGCTGGCGCTGCTGGCGCGCGAAGTGTTCTCGGCCCAGTCGATGACGATCGACCCGACGCTGGTGGCCCGGCTGTCGCAGAACGCGCTGGACCGCGGCTATGCGCCGCCCGCGCTGCCGGGTTTGCTGCAGTCGGTTCTCGCGCTGCAGCGCCGCCTGCTCGACCGGCTGCTGGGCGACGCAGTGCTGGCGCGGATCCAGGAGAGCGAGAGCACGCTGGCCCAGGGCTCTGACCGGCTGCGCATGCCGGAGCTCTTCGACACCCTGCGTCAGTCGGTCTGGCAGGAACTGGAGGGCGGGCGCGAGATCGTGGTGACCCGCCGGATGCTGCAGCGCGAGCATGTGCGCAAGCTGGTCGGCCTGCTGATGCGGCCGGCCACCGGCGTGCCCGCCGACGCCCGCTCGCTGGCGCGCGCCGATGCGCTGCGGCTGGCCGAGCAGATCCGGTCGGCGATGCGCAGCCGCCAGGTGTCGCGGGAGTCGCTCGCCCATCTCGACGAGAGCCTGGCCACGTTGCGCGACGCGCTCAAGGCCAGCCTGAGCCGCAGCGCGGGCTAGCGCGCGACCGACTCCCCGGTCAGACGGCCTGGGCGGCGGCCCTGTCCAGGCAGCGGTGCGCTTCGAGTGTCGGTGGGTCGGCGCGGCGATCGGCGCCGGGGGCGCCTACGACGTGCGGGTCCTGCCGGTCATCAGCTGAATCGCGACCGGCTCGGCCGGCGCGCCGGCCGCCGGCAGCGGCACCGACTCGAACACCGGATCGACATCGAAGGCGATGTCGCCGTCAGGGCTCGGTTCGCCGGTCGGCAGCGCCGCGGCGAAGTCGTAACGGTTGCGGTCCATCAGGTGCGACGGGGTCACCCGTGACAGCGACGCGAAGATGTTCTCGACCCGGCCGGGATGGCGCTTTTCCCACTCGCGCATCAGCTGCTTGATCTCGCGCCGCTTCAGGTTCTCCTGCGAGCCGCAGAGGTTGCAGGGGATGATCGGAAACTCGCGCCAGCGCGCGTATTCGATCAGGTCGGCCTCCTTCACATAGGCCAGCGGGCGGATCACCACATGACGCCCGTCGTCGGACACCAGGCGCGGCGGCATCGTCTTGAGCTGCCCGCCGAAGAACATGTTCAGGAAGAAGGTTTCGAGGATGTCGTCGCGGTGGTGGCCCAGCGCGATCCGGGTGGCGCCCAGTTCGTCGGCGACCCGGTACAGGATGCCGCGGCGCAGTCGCGCGCACAGCGAGCACATCGTGCGGCCCTCGGGGATCACCCGCTTGACGATGCTGTAGGTGTCCTGGTGCTCGATGTGGAAGGGCACGTCGAGCGAGCGCAGGTAGTCGGGCAGCACATCGGCGGGGAAGTCGGGCTGCTTCTGGTCGAGGTTGACCGCGACGATGTCGAAATCAACCGGCGCGCGGCTGCGCAGCGCCAGCAGCAGGTCGAGCATCGCGTAGCTGTCCTTGCCGCCCGACAGGCACACCATCACCCGGTCGCCGGGACCGATCATGTCGAAGTGGGCGATGGCCTCGCCGGTGAGTCGCAGCAGGCGCTTTTGCAGCTTGTTGCGCTCGCGAACCTGCTTGTCGACCGTCATGCCGGCGGGGTCGGGGCCGGCAGCCCCGGGCGGAAGCGGAACACTTCGATGCCCACGCTGCGGCAGTCGGGATAGACATCGGGCTTCTGGGTGCGGGCCCGCACCGCGCGCACCGCCGGTTGCGCCAGGCACAGATCGACGATGCCGTCGATCAGGGTCTCCTGGAGGTTGAAGTGACGCGAGCGCGCCCACTCGGTGACGCCGCGGCGGATGAAGTCGTAGTCGAGTACCTCGGCCACCTCGTCGTCCACCGCGGTGCTGTGCGCGTCGGGGACGAACAGGTCGACGTCGATGATGACGCGCTGCGGCGCCTCGCGCTCGAAATCATGGAAGCCGATCGACAGGTCCAGCGAGAACTCGTGGAGGAAGATGCGCCGGCAGTTGGTCAGTCGCGGATCGAGCAGTTCATTCACTTCGGAGAATCCCCGGTCAGGTACATCACGTCGCGCGGCAGGGCCATCAGGTGCTGGCCGCCGTCGACTGTCAGGTTCACGCCGGTGATCGCCGGCGCACCGGCCAGGAACACCACCGCATCGGCAATGTCGGCCGGGCGCGAGGAGCGACCCAGCGGCGTCATCCGGTGGGCCTGCTCGAAGCCGGCGGCCGTCTGGTCGCCCGAGACCAGCGTGATGCCGGGCGACACCGCCACCACCCGCAGCGCGGGCGCAAACGCCATCGCCAGCAAGTTGGTGGCGCTGTGCAGCGCGGCTTTGGTGAGGGTATAGGAAAGAAAGTCGGGGTTCGGGTTTTCGAGCTTCTGGTCGAGCAGGTTGATCACCACGCCCGGACCGTTGGTCCCGGGGGTGCCGGTGTGCAGCTGGTGCAGGCAGCGCGCCAGCACCAGCGGCGCGGCCAGGTTGGTGCCGAGGTGGCGTTCCAGGCCGGCGTAGCCGATGGTTTCCGGCCGGTCGGGCTCGAAGCGCGAGGCGTTGTTCACGATGCCGTCGAGCGGCCCCAGGGCCTGGCAGGCGGCCTCGAACAGCGCCAGCACCGACGCCTCGTCGGCGAGGTCGGCCGGCAGGGCCACCGCCCGGCGGCCCAGCGCCTCGATGTCGGTCACGGTCGCCTGCGCGGCCTCGGCCGACTGGCCGTAGTGCACCGCGATGTCCCAGCCGGCGCGCGCCAGCGCGAGCGCGATCTCGCGGCCCAGGCGTCGCGCCGCGCCGGTGACCAGCATCCGACGCGCGCGCGGGGGCGCGGCGCGGGCGGCGGCCGGCGCTTCGGTGGCGCTCAAGTCGGTGGCAGTCAATTCGGTGGCGGTCAGGTCGGCAGCGGGCAAGGCGGCAGCGGTCGGCGGTGTGGGGGGCAAGGAGCGGGCGCCCGGCAGGCGCAGGATTCCCGGGCGCGGCCGGCAGGAGGGTCATTTTAGCGGGATTCGGCGAACGCCCCGGGCGGCCCTCGTAGAATGCGGGTCATGCGCCAGCCTGTTGCCTTGCCCGAAGCGGCGCCCGACGCCCTCGCGGCGAGCCGGGCGCTGGCCCTGCGCATCGCCGCGCGCATCCGGGCCGACGGGGGCTGGATCGGCTTTGACACTTACATGGGCATGGCCCTGTACGAGCCTGGCCTGGGCTACTACGCCGGGGGCAGCCGCAAGTTCGGCGCGGCGGGCGATTTCGTCACCGCGCCCGAACTCTCCGACCTGTTCGGCCGCTGTCTGGCCCGGCAGTGCGCCCAATGGTTCGCCGACTGTGCGCATCGGGTGGTCGAGTTCGGCGCCGGCAGCGGCGCGCTGGCGGTGCAGGTGCTCGATGAACTGGCCACGCTGGGTTTTCCCGAGACCGAGTACCTGATCGTCGAAGTCTCCGGTGAACTGGCGGCGCGCCAGCGCGAGCGCATCGCCCGTGACTGCCCGCAGGCGCTGGGCCGGGTGCGCTGGCTGACGGCGTGGCCGGCGACCATCGACGGCGTGCTGCTGGCCAACGAACTGCTCGACGCGATGCCGGTTCGTGCGTTCCTGCGGGCGTCGGCGGGCGCTGAAGCCGTTGCCGACGTCGAACCGGCCGGGAACGCCCGGGCCGCCTGCGCTGACCTTGAACCAGCCGGGAACACGCGTGCCGCCTGCGTCGATGTCGATGCCGTGGCGCCGGTATTCGAGCGCGGTGTCGGTCTGCGCGCGTCGCCGTCGGCCGACGGCGACCCCGTCTTCGAGTGGTCGCTGCGGCCCGCGCCCGCGCCGTTCGCGCGGCAGGTGCGTGAGCGCCTGGCGCAGGGATTCGGCGCCGCGCCGACCGACCCGGCGGCCTACGCCGGCGAGATCGGCGAGCAGGCCGAGGCCTGGGTCGCGCAGGCCGCGCAGCGGCTGGTGCGCGGTGCGATGCTGCTGATCGACTACGGATTCGCGCGGCGCGAGTTCTTCCATGCCCAGCGCGCGATGGGCACGCTGATGTGCCACTACCGCCACCATGCCCACGGCGATCCGTTCCACCTGCCCGGGTTGCAGGACATCACCGCGCACGTCGATTTCACCGCAGTGGCGCAGGCCGCCACCGCCGCCGGCCTGCAGCTGCTCGGCCATGTCTCGCAGGCCCGTCTGCTCACCAGTCTGGGACTGCTCGAGGACCTCGCGCAGCGTCACCGGTCGGCCGGCGCCGATCCCGACCCCCTGGCCTGGGCCCGCCAGGCGCAGGCCGCGCAGGCGCTGCTGTCGGAGGCCGAGATGGGCGAGCTCTTCAAGGCGGTCGCCTTCGGGCGCGGCATCACCGGCCCGGCCGACGGCTTCGCGCGCGGCGACCGCAGCGCCGAACTGCTCGAATGACGGACGCGCGCGCCGGGAATGCGGGACAATGGGCGATGGCCGACCCGACCGCGCATCCGCCCGCAGCCCGCCGCGTCACCCGGAGACGCGGGTGATCCGGTGGCTGCTGGTCACCGTGCTGGCGCTGGTGCTGTTTTCGGGGCTCACCCCCTGGCTGCGCCGCTTCGGCATGGGCCGCCTGCCGGGCGATCTCCATTTTCGGCTGTTCGGGCGTGAGTGGTCGCTGCCGATCGCCTCGACCCTCGTGCTCTCGATGATCGCGGCCGGCATCGCGCGACTGATCTGACGCCCATGACCCTGACCTCGAATTCCCTGCCCAGCGCCGATCCCGATCCCGCCGTTGCCGCTGCCGCTCGCTCGGCGTCGCCTGCGCCTGCGGCCGCGGGCGACGACCTGCGCGTGAACCTCGGCTGCGGGGGCAAGCGCCTGCCCGGATTTCTCGGCCTGGACCGTTACCGGACCCCGGCGGTCGATGTGCTGGCCGACCTGACGGGTACGTTGCCGTTTCGCGACGGCAGCGTCGCCGAGATCCTGCTCGACAACGTCATCGAGCACATGCCCGACATCCCGGCCCTGATGCGCGAAATGCACCGCGTCTGCCGCCACGATGCGGTCATCCTGATCCGCACCCCGCACTTCACCAGCCTGGCGTCGTGGCGCGACCCGACGCACCTGCACCACCTGTCCTATTTCTCGATGGATCATTTCGAGCGCCCCGGGGTGGCCCACTACACCTCGGCAGGGCGCGGCTTCGAGGTGCTGGAGCGGCGCCTGTCCTTCGGCGGCCTGCTCGGCCAGATCGGCCGGCTGATCTACCTCATCAGCCCGCTGGCCTATGAAAAGCACTGGTGCTTCGTGTTCCGGGCGTCGACGCTGACCTTCCGCGTGCGGGTGATCAAGGACTGATCAGCGCCCGGTCGCGTGGGCGATCGCCGCGCAGCGGGCCGTCTGCACCCGCTGCCGGATCGCCTCTCCAGCCAGACCCTCGGCGGTGGCGGCAGCAGCCACCGCACCGGCATCCACCGCCGCGGCGGCACGCCAGGCGTGTCGCAGGTAGTCGGCCTGCGGATAGGGTCGCTCGCTCAACCCCAGGCGCCCGCGCGCATCGGCTTCGCAGGCCGCCAGCACCTCGTCGAGCCGGCCCGGACGGCGCAGCGCGTCCATCCGCTCGAGCAGCGTGAGCAGGGTGGCGGCGCGCAGTTCGCTCACCCGGTGGATCAGCCCGTGTTCGCGCGCCACGATGCGCGCCAGGTCGCGTGCCTCGGCGGGCACCCGCATGCGGGCGCACACCGCCTGGACCAGCGCGACCGAGCGGGCCTCGTGGCCGATGTGGCGCGGCAGGATGTCGGCGGGCGTCTCGCCCTTGCCCAGGTCGTGGGTGAGCGCGGCGAATCGCACCGGCAGCGAGCCGCCGGCCTGCGCCGCGACATCGATCACCATCATCACATGCACGCCGGTGTCGACCTCGGGGTGGTAGTCGGCGCGCTGCGGCACGCCCCACAGCCGGTCGAGCTCGGGCATCAGCCGGGCCAGTGCACCGCAGGCGCGCAGCGTCTCGAACAGGCGCGAGGGCTTCGCTTCCATCAGGCCGCGCGCCAGTTCCTGCCAGACCCGCTCGGGCACCAGCGCATCGACCTCACCCGCCTCCACCATCGAGCGCATCAGCGCCAGGGTTTCGGGCGCGATGGTGAAGTCGCTGAAGCGGGCCGCGAAGCGGGCCACCCGCAGGATGCGCACCGGGTCTTCGACGAAGGCCGGACCGGCGTGCCGCAGGACCCGGTTGCGCAGGTCGGTGAGTCCGTTCAGGGGGTCGATCAGCACGCCCTCGGCAGTGCGCGCGATGGCGTTGACGGTCAGGTCGCGCCGGTGCAGGTCCTCTTCCAGGGTGACGTCGGGCGCGTAGTGGAAGACGAAGCCCTTGTAGCCGGCCCCGGTCTTGCGTTCGGTGCGCGCCAGCGCGTATTCCTCATGGGTGTCGGGGTGCAGGAAGACCGGGAAGTCCTTGCCGACGGGTCGATAGCCCTGATCGATCAGGACCTGCGGCGTGCCGCCCACCACCACCCAGTCGCGGTCCTTGACCGGCAGGCCCAGCAGTTCGTCACGAACCGCGCCGCCGACGCAATAGATCTGCAGACCGGCGGGCCGGGGGCTCATCGGCGGCACCGGTGGTCAGCGATGGGCGCGGGCCTGCTGCTCGGCGAAGCGCGACCCATGGCGCGACAGCCAGGCCGGCGCCACCGCCGCCAGCGGGGTTGGCGTGACCCCCAGGTCCGGGCTGATCGGGCCGCTGGCGACGTTGTCGATGCGCATCGAGTCGAAGTTGTCGGTGGACATCAGCGGCGAGGGCAGCGCGCCCATCACGCCCGCCTGGATCTGGCCCAGCGTGAAGGGCAGCGCCCAGATCGGTCGCGGGTGACCGCTCCAGCGGCCGACCTGCGCCACCATCTCGCCCAGGGTGAAGACCTCTGGTCCGGCGATCTCGTGGGTCTTGCCCACGGTGGCCGGTCGGGTCAGGCAGTTCAGGATCGCGTCGGCCAGATCACCGACATAGACCGGCTGGAAGCGCGCATCGGCGCGCGCCAGGGGCACCACCGGCAGCAGCCGCTGCAGCCGCGCGAACAGGTTCAGGAATTTGTCCTCGGGGCCGAACACCACCGACGGACGCAGCAGGGTGAAGTCCAGGCCGCTCTCGCGGATCACCCGCTCGCCATCGGCCTTGGAGCGCAGGTACATCGAGGGCAGGCTCGCGGTGTCCTCGCTGACCCCGAGCGCCGAGACCTGCACGAGGCGCCGCACGCCGGCCTGACGGCAGGCCTGCACCAGCCGGCGCGGCAGTTCCACATGGGCCTGGGCGAACTCGCGGCCGTAGGGATTGCCGTAGCTGCCCTGCAGGATGCCGACCAGGTTCACCACCGCATCGCAGCCGGCGATCGCGGCGTCGAGCGCCGGCCCGTCGAGTTTCATCTGGATCACGTCGACGGTGGGCAGCGGCAGCAGGTGGCGAGCCCGCTCGCGGCGGCGGGTCGGAACGATGACCCGGATGCCGCGCGCCGACAGGCGGGCGGCCACATGGGTGCCGATGAAACCGGATCCCCCGACGAGGAGTACGCGTGACAGGCTCATGGAGTGCAATCAGCTGGCAATGGAAAAGGAAGGCGAAAGTACCCCGCCCCGACCGTCAGGGCAAATCGGAGGCCCGCGCGGGCATCGGGGTGATGCTGCCCAGGCGCTGCTTGAGCGACTGCGGCTGCCCGGTCATCAGCGCGCCGTAGAAGATGGCGTTCGAAAGCACCTTCTTCACATAGTCGCGGGTCTCGGCGAACGGGATGATTTCGGCGAAAGCGGCGCCCTCGAGCGAGCCGGCCAGCTTGCTGCGCCACTGGCGCGGACGGCCCGGGCCGGCGTTGTAGCCGGCCGACGCCAGCAGGGGGGAGTTCTCGAGATCGTCGTGGACCGCGCGCAGATAGAAGGTGCCAAAGCGCAGGTTGGTGTCGAGCTCGTTGAGCTGTTCGATCCGGAAGTCGGCCACGCCCAGGCGGCGTGCGATCCAGCGCGCGGTGGGCGGGATGATCTGCATCAGGCCCTGGGCGCTGGCGCTGGAACGGGCATCCATGATGAAGCGCGACTCCTGCCGGATCAGGCCGTAGACCCAGGCTGGATCGAGTCCGCGTTCGGCGGCCGCGGCTTCCAGCTGTGGCCGGAACGGGGTGACGAAGCGCAGGCTGAAATCGTGCTCGGTGCGTGTCCGGTCGGCGGTGTTCACGCAGCGGTCGAGCACCCGGCGCTCGCAGGCGAAGCGGGCCGCGGCGATCAGCTGGCGATCGGACAGGGTGCGCAGCTGGAAGTTCCACTCGCGGTTGCCTTCAGGGCGCAGCCCCATCTGGTAGAAGCGCAGCGCCCGGGCGAAGCCGGCGTTGCCGGCGACTTCGGCGACCTCGATCTCGGACGACGCGGGGGCGATCACCGGAATCGCGGTGGCCTCGCCGAGCTCTTCGCCGGCCAGTTGGCCGTAGAAATGGAACTGACCGGCAATGGTGCGGAACTGGGCATTGGCCTGGGTCTTGCGGCCCAGCATCTGGTGGGCTCGCGCATGCCAGTAGACCCAGGCCGGGTCGCGCCGGCCTTCGGCGGACATTTTTTCGACCAGCGCATGCACCGCCGTCCAGTCGCCTGCCCGCAGGGCCGCCCGGACCAGCCAGGCCCAGGTTTCATCGGAGGCCTGCGCACCCTGGGCTTCGTGCAGCCAGGCCACCGGCACCGGCGCGAGCTTGCGCATGCTGTGCGCGCCGATCTGCGACCAGACCCAGGCGCGTTCCTCGGGCGGCAGCGCGGCAATGGCGGCGCCTTCGCGGGCCGCGGCTTCCGGGTCCTGGCGCGCCAGCGTGCCCAGGGCGATCACCGCCGCCTCCCGCGAGGCGCCGGGGCTGGCAACGGTGGCGGGGCGCTGCAGCGCGGCCTCTACCGAGCCGGCCGGCAGGTCGAGCACGGCGCCCAGGCGCCGCACCGAGCCGCTCGCACCGGCTTCGAGCGCCAGCTTCAGCCGACGCCAGACCTCGCCGCGCTTGAGCGTGCCGCTGCGCGCCATGGCCTCGATCAGGGCGCCGCAGCCGTCGCCGAGCTCGCGCGGCTGGAACAGCGCGTCACGGGATTCATCCGTCAGCGCGCCGGGCTGTCCGGCACGGCCCAGACCGGCGTAGCAGTGCAGGGCGGGCTCATCGCGCAGCACCCACGCACTGTAAGGGGCCTCGAATGCCGCCCAGTCGTTGCGGCGGGCCAAGCGATAAAGCCAGTCGCGGCGCGCGAGGTCAGCCAGAAGGGGGTTGTCGGTGCTGGCGATGAAGGCCTGGGCTTCGGCATCGGCCCCTGGCCCGTCAGCCCCTGGCCCGCGCGCATTCAGGCGGAATTTCAGGCGCCAGTAGCGCAGGTAGGACTGCAGTGTCGGGTCGGTGACCTGCGCGGCCGCTGCTTCGAAGCGGTCGAGCTGACCCTGGTTCGCGGCCAGGCGCGCCGCCAGGAAGGCGTCGTCGGCGCTGACCGGTGTCGACGGTGCGGTTGGCGTCGCCGGCGCGGCGGCTCGGCGTTCGCGGGCGTCGGACGTTGCGCTCCCCAGCCCTAGAATAGCGGCCAACACCAGGGACAGCAGACAGCGTGAGCGATTCATCATCATCCAGAATACCACCATGCTCCGCGGTACCGGCCGGTGACCGCGAGCAGGCGCGGCGCCTGCTGCGTGAGCGCAGGGCGCGCTGTGATTCGGTGGCCAGGGGACTGCGCGACGACCGGATCTTTTCGGCCGTCGGCGAGCTCATCGCCGCGCTGGCGCTCGAGCATCCGACAGTGGCGCTCTACTGGCCGATGGCCGGCGAGCCGGATCCTCGGGCGGCGCTGCCGAACTGGCATCGGGCGGGTTGGTCGCTGGCGTTGCCCCGGGTGCAGGCCCGCGCCGAGGCGCTGCGGTTTTGCGCCTGGGCGCCCGGCGAGCCGCTGGTGCCGGGTCTGCTGGGCACCCGTCAGCCGGCCGATTGCCGCGAGTGCCTGCCGGATGTGGTGGTGGTGCCCTGCCTGGGATTCGACGCCAGGGGTTTTCGGCTGGGCTACGGCGGCGGGTACTACGACCGGACGCTGGCGCGTCTGGCCGCCCTGGGCCGCCGCTGCGTGGCGATCGGCGTGGCGGACGACGAGGCCGAGATCAGCGGGTTCGAGCCCCATGTCCATGACCGGGCGCTCGACTGGGTCCTCACGGAATCGCGACGACTGGCGGGCGCAGCGGCGCCGGGGTGAAGCCGCGCCACCAGGCGGCGAATTCCGCTGGCGGCATCGGCCGCCCGTAAAAATAGCCCTGCGCCATGTCGCAGCCCAGATCGCGCAGCACCCGCGACGCTTCTTCGTCCTCGACGCCCTCGGCGAGGGCCGCCATGTTGAAGGTGTGTGCCAGATCGACCAGCGCCTGGACGATCCGGCGGTCGCTGGCGTCGTTGGCCAGGTTGCGCACGAAGGACTGGTCGATCTTCAGTTCGGTCAGCGGGAACTGCCGCAGGTAGGCGAACGAGGAGTAACCGGTGCCGAAGTCGTCCAGCGCCAGCCCGCAGCCGTGGGCGCGGATCTGGTTCATGAATTCGAGCGCCGACCGCTCATGCCGGACCACCGCGCTCTCGGTCAGCTCCAGCGTGAGCCGGCGCGGCTCGATGCCCCAGGTGGACAAGGCGTGGCCGACCAGGGTGGCGAAGGCCGGATCGGCCAGCGTGACCCCGGACATGTTGATCGACACGCGGGCATCGATTCCCTGCGAAGTCCAGGTCATCAGATGGCGCAGCGCGGTGTTCAGCACGAACTGCGTGAGCTGGGACATCATGCCGCGCTCCTCGCAGATCGAGGCGATCAGCGCCGGGCTGACCCGTGTGCCGTCGGGGCGGGTCCAGCGGATCAGTGCCTCGGCGCCGGCGCGCTGGCCGGTGGCCAGCGACAGCTGGGGCTGAAAATGCACATCGAGTTCATTGGCGTTCAGCGCCGCCCGCAGTTCATGCTCCATGCGGTTGCGGTTGATCAGTTCGACATCCGAGCGCGCGGCCAGGATGACCACCCGCTCCTCGAGCTCCTCGGCGCGCAGCGCCGCGTCGGCCGCCGACGACAGCACGGTCATCGGGTCCTGGCCGGCGTCCGGGTGTCGCCACGCGCCGCCGATCGCCGGGCGCAGCTGCACGATGGTGCGGCCCTCGGCGGTCTCGACATGGATCGAGCGCGACAGGCTGTCGCGCAGGGTCCGGCTGGCCAGTTCGGCCAGCGCCTCGCCCGGCAGGTCGACCAGCATGACCCAGATTTCATCGTGCGAGGCCAGCGCGTAGCGATCGCTGGGGCGCAGGATGCCTTCGACCCGGCGCATCACCTCCGCCAGCACGCTGCGCGATTGGGGTTCCTGGGCCAATGCCGACAGCCGGTCGGACCGGTGCAGCGAGATCAGCAGCAACATGCCTCGGCGGCGCACCTGCACCAGGTCGCGGGAGAACGCCAGCAGCGCGCTGGGCGACAGGCGCTGGGAGACGGCGGCGTCAGGCAGCGAGGGGGCGGGAGAAGGTGTCATTGAGGTAATAGTTGCTCAGTTTCAACCCATAGGCGCCGGCAGCCAGTCCGCGGCTGATCCGGGTCGGTTTGGTGCCAGCCTTGACCTGCTGCACCAGCAGGTCACGCTCGACCGGTGTGGGCAGGGCCCGCTTGTCGGGGGAAGTCAGCACCAGGATGCGGGGCTCCAGGCGGCGTACCCGGTTGTGGGCAATCACCGCGGCGACCTCGCCGCTGGACAGCTCGACCAGACAACCCACCGGGAATACGCCCACCGATTGCACGAACTGTTCGACCAGCGTCTCCTGGAACAGGGTGCCGGCCCACTGGTACAGGCTCATCATCGCGTCCTGCGCCGCCAGGGCGTTGGCATACGGGCGGGCGGTGGTCAGCGCCGAGAAGCAGTCGGCGATGCCGGCCATCCGGCCGAAGATGCTGATCTGGTTGCCCTTGAGGCCGTTCGGATAGCCGCTGCCGTCGAGCCGCTCGTGGTGCTGCACGATGCCCTCTTCGATGTCCGGCGTGAGCAGCGGGCTATCGCCCAGCGTTTCGATGCCCAGTCGCACATGCTCCTTGGCCAGGCCGAACTCGGCGGCGTTGAGCATGCCGGGCTTGCCCAGCAGGGCACGCGGCAGCTTCGTCTTGCCAACATCAGCAAGCATCCCGATCAGTCCGACCGCATCGATCATCTCCTTCGGAAAGCCGAGCTGGCGACCGAGCGCGATCATGTAGAGCGACACCCGCAGCCCATGCTGGTAGGTGAGTTCATGCTCGGCGCGCAACTGGGCGACCCAGAGCAGCGCATCCGGGTTGTCGATCATGCTGTCGACCATGTGGCCGACCGCTTCCTTGACATCCTTGATTTCCGGCGCCCGATTGGCCTGGATGTCGGAGAGCAGGCTGCTCAGGATGCCTTCGCCTGCCTCGAACGCGGTTCGGGCGCGCGGAAGCTCCTGTTCCACGGAGACTTTTTCCGAGTATTTTTCCCGTCGGGTACCCGGCGGAAGTGCCGCCTCGATCTCCTGGTCCAGGCCGAGCGCCTTGGGGGCGGTCGGGCGTCCCGAGCGGGTATCGCCGTCGGGCTTGCCCGTCTCGCGATCTTGCCGGTCCTCGCTCCCCCGGCCCCGCGTCCCGGAGCCGCCCTGGCCCCGGCGCAGCAGCCCGCGCAGGGAGTCCATCAGTCGGGTGCCGATGGATTCCGGGGCGGCAGAGGCTTCGCTCTGATCGGCAGTGGCGCGCACGAACTGGCGGAACCGATCCCGGGTGTCCTTGCTGATCTGGATGTCGTCGCGGGCTTGATAGGTGCGCTGTGGATTGCGGCGCACCGCCGCAGTCCGCTTCTTCTCGGGGACGACGACAGCGCGCGCCGCGGCATCCAGATCCTCCGCCATCGGCAGGGGGTCGGCGTCATCGAGCGCCATTTCCGCTGCCCGCAGCATGGCCGCATTTTCCGTCTCGCCGGCTTTCTCGATGGCCTTTGCGCGTGCCAGCCAGCCGCTGGCGTCATCGCGCACCGGGGCAGCCTTCGGCGCGGCGTTCACCCGAGTCGGTTCGAACCCTTCGGCGGCGGCGCGAAACAGCTGCTCGGCCGGCGCTTCGAGCGACATCTCCAGATCGACGAAAACATACTGGCAGTGCTTCTGCAGGGTGGTGAGCTCGACCTCGCTCTCGATCATGAAGCCCTGGATGAGAAACGGCGTGTCCAGCCACGGCCGATCCAGATCGACGACGTAAAGCCCCTCGACCAGCTGATCGCAGGCGACCCGATGACGCCGGCGCGCCTGCGCGGGCGGCTCGTCAGTCGGGGTGGTGCCTTTGGTTGGAAGCGCTTTCGAGTTCACGCGAATGATCATAGTCACCCTGCGCGCCGCTCGCCAGAATCAGGGTGCTGACTGGTGCTTCCCGAGCGACAGCGCCCGACGGAAGGCGCTTGGTCTGTCCTGAGCGGCCGCGGCGGCCGGCCCGGCCCGCCCTGGCTGCCGACCGACGGTCAGCCCGCGCAGTCGCGCCAGAGCGCCAGCGAGGGACCGGACTGGTTCAGGGTGTAGAAATGGATCCCCGGCACGCCGGCGGCGATCAGCCGCCGGCACATCGCCGCGACCACTTCATGGCCGAAGGCGCGGATCGCCTCCCGGTCGTCCCCGAATCCGGCCAGCCGCAGCCGTATCCAGCGCGGGATCTCGGCGCCGCACGCGTCCGAGAAGCGGGCCAGCTGGGTGTAGTTGGTGATCGGCATCACGCCTGGCACCAGCGGCACCCGCACGCCGGCGGCGTCGAGATCGTCGCGCAGCCGAAAGAAGGCATCGGCATTGTAGAAATACTGGCTGATCGCGCAATCGGCGCCCGCGTTCAGCTTGGCCACCAGCGCCTGCAGATCCTCCTGCGGCGAGCGCGATTGCGGGTGGCATTCCGGATAGGCCGCCACCTCGATACGAAACCAGTCGCCGGTGGTCTCGCGAATGAAGGCCACGAGATCGGCCGCGTAGCGGAAATCGCCATGGTCGACCATGCCCGAGGGCAGGTCGCCGCGCAGTGCGACCACCCGGCGGATGCCGTGCGAGCGGTACAACCCGAGCAGTTCGCTCACCGATTCCCGGGTCGCGCCGATGCACGACAGGTGGGGGGCCACCGCGTGGCCTTCACCGGCGATGTCGATCACGGTGGCCAGCGTCTTGTCGCGGGTCGCACCGCCGGCCCCGTAGGTGACCGAGAAGAATTCCGGCGACACCGCGGTGAGTTCGGCGCGCGCAATCCTGAGCTTGGCGGCACCTTCCGGGGTGTTCGGTGGGAAGAACTCGAAACTGACTTCTGAAGTCACGTCTGGATCCTTGTCTGTGCCACGGTGCCGGTGTCAGGCGCCACGGCGGGCATGCATGAAAAACTCCCGATTCCCGTCACCGCCGGCCAGCGCGCTGTCGTACCAGCCCAGCCGCTGCCAGCCGCTCGCGTCGGCGCAGCGTTGCACCGACTCGCGCATGGCCGGGAAGAGGTCGGGGCTGCGAACCAGCCCCCGCCGGTCGAGACCGTCCTGGCCGACTTCGAACTGCGGCTTGATCAGCGCCATCAGGGTGGCGTGCGGCGCCGCGACCCGGGCCGCGCCCGCCAGCAACAGCGTGATCGAGATGAAGGACACATCGATCACCACCCAGTCGAACCCCCCGGCGGGCAGGTCGGCGCCCAGCGCTTCGGGGGTCAGCCCCCGGGCGTTGACGCCTTCCCGGCAGCGCACCCGAGGGTCGTCGCGCAGCCGGGCGACCAACTGGCCGTGGCCGACATCGATCCCGATCACCGCACGGGCGCCATGCGCCAGCAGGCAATCGGTGAAGCCGCCACTCGACTGTCCGATGTCGAGCACGCAGGCTCCCGACGGGTCGGCGCCGCTGGCGTGCAGTGCGTGATCCAGTTTGGCCCCCGCCCGCGACGCATAGCGGTTCTCATCGCTGGCGGCCACCGTGAGCCGGCTGGCATCACCGACCGCTTCTGCCGGTCGGCGCACCAGCCGCGCGCCACGGTCGTCGGTCACCCGCACCGCGCCGGCCAGGATCAGCCGTTGCGCAGCGCTGCGCGAGGCGGCCAGGCCGCGCTCGACCAGCGCCTGGTCGACCCGCAACTCAGTAGCGGTAGGTGTCGGGCTTGTAGGGACCGGTGACCGGCACACCGATGTAGGCCGCCTGCTCCGTCGAGAGCTCGGTCAGCATCGCGCCGAGCTTCTTGAGGTGCAGTCGCGCGACCTTCTCATCGAGGTGCTTGGGCAGCACGTAGACCTTGCCCGACTCATAGGCGTCCTGGTGCGTCCACAGCTCGATCTGGGCGATCGTCTGGTTGGCGAACGACGAGCTCATCACGAAGGACGGATGGCCGGTGCCGCAGCCCAGGTTCACCAGGCGCCCTTCGGCCAGCAGGATGATCCGCTTGCCGTCGGCGAAGACCACATGGTCGACCTGGGGCTTGATGTTCTCCCAGGTGCAGTGCTCCTTGAGCCCGGCGACGTCGATCTCGTTGTCGAAGTGGCCGATGTTGCAGACGATGGCCTGGTCCTTCATGGCCTTCATGTGCTCGAAGGTGATCACGTCCTTGTTGCCGGTGGCGGTCACGAAGATGTCGGCCTTGTCGACGGCGTAGTCCATCGTCACGATGCGATAGCCTTCCATCGCGGCCTGCAGCGCGCAGATCGGGTCGCACTCGGCCACCCACACCTGTGCCGACAGCGCGCGCAGCGCCTGGGCGCTGCCCTTGCCGACGTCGCCGTAGCCCGCGACCACCGCGACCTTGCCGGCGATCATCACGTCGGTGGCGCGCTTGATGCCGTCGACCAGCGATTCGCGGCAGCCGTAGAGGTTGTCGAACTTGCTCTTGGTGACCGAGTCGTTGACGTTGATCGCGCGGAACGCGAGCTCGCCCTTGGCCGACATCTGGTAGAGGCGGTGCACGCCGGTGGTGGTTTCTTCGGTGACGCCGACCACGGCCTTCAGGCCGCGCTCGTAGAAGCCGGGGTCCTTGGCGAGCTGGGCGCGGATGGCGTTGAAGAGGCAGACCTCCTCCTCGCTGTGTGGGTTGTCCAGCACCGACGCGTCCTTGGCCGCCTTGGTGCCGAGGTGCAGCAGCAGCGTCGCGTCACCGCCGTCGTCCAGGATCATGTTGGAGGGCTGGCCGTCGGCCCACTCGAAGATCCGGTGGGTGTAGTCCCAGTACTCGTCGAGATTCTCGCCCTTGTGCGCGAACACCGGGATGCCGGCGGCGGCGATCGCGGCGGCGGCGTGGTCCTGGGTCGAGAAGATGTTGCACGAGGCCCAGCGCACCTGCGCGCCGAGCGCGACCAGCGTCTCGATCAGCACCGCGGTCTGGATCGTCATGTGCAGCGAGCCGGTGATGCGGGCGCCCTTGAGCGGCTGCGCGGCGGCGTATTCGTCGCGGATCGCCATCAGGCCGGGCATTTCGGTCTCGGCGATGCGGATTTCCTTGCGCCCCCAGTCGGCCAGGGCGAGGTCAGCCACTTTGAAATCGGAGAAAGTCGGGGTCTTGAGAACAGCGGACATGGTCACTCCCACAGAAGGGTGACCCCGATGCGACGCGTATCGGACGGGCCCGCGTCCCTGGGGGACGGGTATCCGGGCTCGCCTGCCGCAATGGGATCACGGTTCAGCGAGCGCGGTTTCAAAAGGCCAAATCCCGAGCCTGGCGGGCCATCGTCGATGGCAACCGTCGCAGCGCTCCTCAGGAGGGGCGTGAGATTACCGCAGCGGCCGGGCGATGTCCAGCGAATAATAATCGGGCGGCTTGATGCCCAGCGCGCCCACATGCAGCCCGCGGCCGATCCGCACCGGTTTCTCGGCCAGCGGGTCGGCCGGGGATGATGTCGAGGTCGCGACATTGCGGGCCAGCGACAGCGGCTTGCCCTCTGGCGAGGTCAGGACCAGGACCCGGGACGCGGCGCCGGTGTCGGGACTCTGGTCGATGACGATGGCGATGCCGCCGCCCGTCAGTTCGACGGTGCTGCCCACCGGGAACAGGCCCATGCAAAGGGCGAACTGCTCGGTCAGCCCGGTGTCGAACAGCGCCGGGGTCCAGCCGAGCAGCGCGGCGAGCGCGTCTTCGGTCGACATCGGGTTGGCGTAGGACCGGGCCGAGGTCAGCGCGGTGTAGCTGTCGACGATGGCGGCGCAGGCGCCATGCAGTCCGATCGAGGCGCCCTTCAGGCGGCCGGGATACCCCGAGCCGTCGGCCCGTTCATGGTGCTCGGCCACGCCGCGAAGGACCTGCGCCGGCATCCCGGTGATCGGCTTGAGCAGGTCGAGCGATTCCTTGACATGGGTCTTGACCACCTCGAACTGGGCGGGGTTGAGTTGGCCGGGGTAGTTCAGCAAACCCTTGGGCAGCCGCAGCTTGCCCAGTTCGGACACGATGCCGATCGCGGCGAGATTGGCCATTTCGTCGCGGCTCAGGCCCAGGTGGCGGGCAAAGCGCGCCATCAGCACCGCCTGGGTGGCCGGCGCGCGGTTGCCGAGCGATCGCTGCTCATGGATTCGGTCGCACCACAGCACCGCGTCGGGATGCTCGATCACCGAGTCGGCGAGGGTCCGCATCACCTCGATGATCTGCGACCAGGGCAGCGGCTGTCCGAGCCGGGTCGCACTCACCGACGCGGCGTGTGCCTCGAGGACCTCGGCATAGACCTGGCGCGCCTTGGGCATCGCCGCGGTGATCGACACCTGATTGGGATGGGTCGTCGCCCCCACCAGGGATCCATAGGTGGTCCGCAGACCCGCCATCGATCCGGCCCCCGGCATCACCGGGCGGTTGTGACCGGAAATCCAGGAGCGGGCCCGCTCGAGCAGGCCGTAGTCCTGTGCGGCCAGGCCCGCGCCGCGATCGTTGGCCACCATCAGGCGCCGCAGTCGCATGCGCCAGGCGCGCGAGACACGGACATCGTCGCGTGGCCGGGCGTTGCTGGTGCCCGGTGCGGCGGCGCCAGTCTCGGCAAACGAGGTGTCGGTGCCGGGTATCGCCAGGCGCGTGGGCGCGGCCACGACCGGGGGCGCAACCGGGCCCCCGGCGCCGGAGCGGAGCACTCCCTGGCGGGCGCGCGTTTCGCCATAGGCACGCAGATCGCCAGGCGAGCGGAAGCCCCCGGTGGATCCGTCGAACAGGTGGGCCGCCACCCGGATCGCCGATTCGCGGCCGTTGTCCGAAAAATGGGTGTCGACCAGCACGCTGCTGCAGTGCCGGCGCAGGGTTTCCGCCTGGGTGTGATCGGCCAGGTAGAGACCGCCCGGGGGGAAGGGCGTGTCGCTCCAGGGCCGGTCGAGGTCGACGACGTACATGCCGATCTCGAGCCGGTCCGCGGCGATGCGGAAGACGGTCGAGCCCTCGGTGGCGAGTGCGGGAAATTCGATCTTGTCGAGATCGGCGACGAAGGCTGAGCGCATCACCCATTGTCCTGAAGAAAGACTGGCAAGGACGCGCGCCGGATTCAAGCGGCAAAACCACAGCGCGCGACAGATCGTCAGCTTACATTGTCGTTAAACTCACGCCATGAAGGATCTCAAGGATTTGCGAAAATCGTATCAGCGCGACGCACTCGACGAGGACGCGGCGGCGCTCGACCCGTTGATTCAATTCGGCAAATGGATGCAGCAGGCGCTCGACGCCGGGGTGCCCGAGCCGAATGCGATGACCCTCGCCACCGTCGGGGCCAACGGTCGGCCGTCGAGTCGGATCGTGCTGATCAAGGATTTCGACGCGGCCGGCATCGTCTGGTTCACCAACTACGAGAGCCGCAAGGGGCGCGAGCTCGCTGAACACCCCTTCGCCGCGCTGCAATTTCATTGGGTCGAACTCGAGCGGGTGGTGCGGATCGAAGGCCCGGTCAGCCGGATCGACGAGGCGCAGTCCGATGCCTACTTCGCCAGCCGGCCGCTGGCCTCGCGGATCGGCGCCTGGGCCTCCGAGCAGAGCCGGCCGATCGGCTCGCGGGCGGTCCTGGTGGCGCGCGCGGCGGAGTTCGGGCTCAAGTTCGGGCTTGCGCCGCCGCGGCCGCCGCATTGGGGCGGGTTCTGCCTGAAGCCCGACTACTGGGAGTTCTGGCAGGGCCGTCCGTCGCGGCTGCACGACCGTCTGAGCTACCGGCGTGATCCGCACGATCAATGGCGGCGCGAGCGGCTGGCGCCCTGAGACCTGCGAATGGACTGGATCGCCCGCCGGCCGGGGGCCTGACCGGCCGGCCCTTTTCACGGAGAAATCGCCATGAGTGCCGAGCTGCCCTGCTGGGAGGTGTTCGCGCTGCGTTATGCGACGGTGGCGCGGCGCCGCCTCGAGATGTTCATCAACCATGACCTGCACGACGGTCCCCAGGCGATGGACTATTTCGTCTGGTTGCTGCGCCGCGGCGACGACCTGATCCTGGTGGACACCGGTTTCAATGCGTCGATGGCCGCGCAGCGCGGGCGCGAGTTCCTGCGCTGCCCGATCGGCTCGCTGGCCGGCGCCGGCATCGAGCCGCAGGCGATCCGCGACGTGGTGATCACCCACGCCCATTACGATCATGCCGGCAACCTCGACCTGCTGCCGCAGGCGCGCTTCCATCTCCAGGAGCGCGAGATGCAGTACGCCACCGGTCGCGACATGCGCCAGAAGATGATGCGCCACGCGTACTGCGTGGACCATGTCTGCTCGCTGGTGCGGCTGGTGTTCGATGACCGCGTCGAGTATCACGATGGCGACTGGGCGCTGCGCGCCGGGGTCACCGTGCACCTGGTGGGCGGTCACACCCGCGGGCTGCAGGTGGTGCGCGTGCACACCGCACGCGGCTGGATCGTGCTGGCGTCGGATGCGGCGCATTACCTGGAAAATTTCAGCGCCCGCTCGCCGTTCCCGATCGTGGCCGACGTCGGCGACATGCTGCGCGGCCATGATCGCCTCGAGGCGCTGGCCGAGTCGCCGGCGCATGTGGTGCCGGGTCATGATCCGCTGGTGATGTCGCTCTATCCGCGCCGCGGGCCGCCCGGGCTGGACCTGGTGTCGCTGTCCGAGATGCCCGGCGGGGCGCAAGACCGATGAGCGCAGGCACCGTGGCGCCCGCGCAGGTGCCCGACTGGCGCTCGATCCTGTTCGTCCCGGCCGATCAGCCGCGCTTCATCGACAAGGCGCACCTGCGCGGCGCTGACGCGATCCAGCTCGACCTCGAGGACGCGGTGGCGCCGGCCGCCAAGGCTGGTGCGCGCCGCGCGTTGCCGGGGGCGATCGCTGCGCTGGCCGCCCACCGGGTGCCGGTGGTGGTGCGCATCAACCGCGGCTGGCGCGACGCGATGGCCGACCTGGATGCGGCGGTGCATGCCGGCGTCCACGCGATCACCCTGCCCAAGGTCGAGGACAGCGGACGGGTCCGGGCGATCGATGAGGCGATCGCCGAGTTCGAATCCGAGCGCGGCCTGCCGGTGGGTGCGATCGGCCTGTTGCTGCTGATCGAGAGCCCGGCCGCGTTGCCGCGTCTGCCTGAACTCGCGGCGGCGTCACCGCGCGTCATCGCGATGACGCTGGGCCCCGAGGACTATTCGGTGGCGGCGGGCTGCGCCACCGAGGGGCCGGCGCTGCTCGGGCCGAATCTGGCGGTGGCGCAGGCCTGCGCCGCCCGCGGGCTGCTGCCGCTGGGTTTTGTCGGGTCGATCGGCGATTTCGCCGATCTGACGGCGTTTCGCCGTCGGATCGAACAGGCGCGCCAGCTCGGATTCCGGGGCGCGGCGGTGATCCATCCGGCGCAGGTGGCGATCCTGAACGAGGCCTTCGGCCCGTCGCCGGCCGAGCTGGACTGGGCCGCCCGGGTGGTGCAGGCGGCCGCGCAGGCTGGCGAAGGCGCCTTCGCGCTCGACGGCCGGATGATCGACCGGCCGGTGGTGATGCGGGCGCAGACCTGGCTGGCGCGCGCGGGGGCTGCCCGCCCTGTGATGACCGCCCCGCGATGACCGCCCCGCGATGACCCTCGCCCGCGTGACGCACCCGCCCGTCGCGCTGATCGGCGCGCCCACCGACATCGGCGCCAGCACCCGCGGCGCCGGGATGGGGCCCGAGGCACTGCGGGTCGCCGACATCGTGGCCCGCCTGCAGGCCCTCGGGCTGAGCGTCCTCGATCGCGGCAACCTGGCCGGCCCGCCCAACCCGTGGCTCGCGCCGCAGGCGGGTTACCGGCACCTGCCCGAGGTGATCGCCTGGAACCAGGCCATCCATGACGCGGTCCTGGCCGAGCGGCGGCTCGGCCGCTTTCCGCTGCTGATGGGCGGCGACCACAGCCTGGCGATCGGCTCGATCAGTGCCCTGGCGCGCCATTGCCGCGAGACCGGCCGCCGCTTGCGGGTGATCTGGCTCGATGCCCATGCCGATTTCAACACCGATCGCCTGACGCCCAGCGGCAACCTGCACGGCATGCCGGTGGCCTGCCTGTGCGGTCTGGGACCGCCGGCGCTGACCGGACTGTCGGGCGCGGTCCCGGCGCTGGCGCCCGACGCGATCCGTCAGGTCGGCATCCGCAGCGTCGACGACGGCGAGAAGCGGCTGGTGCTGCAGACCGGCCTGGTGGTCCACGACATGCGCCGTATCGACGAGCATGGCATGCGCCAGGTCATGCAGTCGGTGCTCGCCGACCTCACCCCCGACACGCACCTGCACGTCAGCTTCGACATCGATTTCCTGGACCCCGGGATCGCGCCGGGCGTGGGCACGCCGGTGCGCGGCGGTCCGAGCTACCGGGAAGCGCAGTTGTGCATGGAGATGATTGCCGACACCGGCCGCCTGGGCTCGCTCGATGTGATGGAGCTCAATCCGGCGCTGGACCTGCGCAACCAGACCGCTGAGCTGGCGGTGGAACTGATCGAATCGCTGTTCGGCAAGAGCACGCTGCTGCGGCCCTGAGCGTGGTTCTGAGCGTGGCCCCGGGTGCGGCGCTGGTGTCGCCGGCGGCGCACCGGGCCGCCGGCGGTGTCAGTCGATCTCGATGACCAGCTTGCCCATCGCGCCGCGCGCGCTGATCAGGTCGATCGCCTCGGCCGCGCGTGCCAGCGGGAAGGTCTGCGAAACCTCGGGGCGCAAGCGACCGGCGCGCCACAGCCGCACCAGCTCCTCGACGTTGCGGGCATTGCGGTCGGGCTGCTGCTCGGTGAAGTCGCGCCAGTCGACGCCGACCACCTGACAGACCTTGAGCAGGATCAGGTTGGCGGGAATCTTCGGGATGCCGGCGGTGAATCCGATGACCAGCAGACGGCCGTCGCGGCCGGTCGCGCGCAGCGCCGGCTCGGTGTAGGGGCCGCCGACCGGATCGAACACCACATCGGCGCCGCGCGGGCCGACCAGCGCCTTGAGCCGGTCGGTGAGGTCCTTCTGCGCGGCCTTGTCGGCCAGTTCGGCCGGGTAGACGATGCCGGCCTGCGCGCCGCGGGCCAGCGCGAATTCGAGCTTGCGCTCGCTCGAGGCCGCTGCCACCACCCGGGCGCCCAAGGCCCGTCCCAGGTCGATCGCGGCACTGCCGGTGCCGCCGGCCGCGCCCATCACCAGCAGCGTCTCGCCGGGCTGGATGCGCGCGCGGTCGACCAGCGCGTACCAGGCGGTCGCGTAGGTGAGCAGGAAGGCCGCCGCCTCGTTGACCGGCGTGTCGGCGGGCACCGGCACGCAGCGATCGGCGGCGATGGCGATCTTCTGCGCCATTCCCCCCGAGCCACAGCGGCCGATCACCAGGTCGCCGACCGCGAACCCGGTCACCTGCGGACCGACCCGTTCGACCACGCCGCAGATCTCGCCGCCCGGCGAGAACGGCCGGGGCAGCCGGACCTGGTAGAGGTCGCGGATGAACAGTGCATCGGGGTAGTTGACCCCGCAGGCACGCACCCGCACCAGCAGTTCGCCGGCCCGCTCCACCGGATCGGCGACGTCTTCCAGGGTTAGCGTCGAGGCGTCGCCGGGCTGACGGCTGAGCAGGGCCTTCACGGGGCCGCCGGCGTCAGGCGGCGGCGCGCAGCGCGGCCGCCTTGTCGGTGCGCTCCCAGGTGAACTCGGGCTCTTCGCGGCCGAAGTGACCATAGGCGGCGGTCTTGCCGTAGATCGGGCGCAACAGGTCGAGCATCTGGATGATGCCCTTGGGGCGCAGGTCGAAATGCTCCTGCACCAGTGCCGAGAGCCGCTCGTCGCTCACGGTGCCGGTGCCTTCGGTGGTCACCATGACCGAGGTCGGGCGCGCCACGCCGATCGCGTAGCTCACCTGCACCAGGCACTTGGTGGCCAGTCCGGCGGCCACGATGTTCTTGGCCACGTAGCGGGCCGCGTAGGCGGCCGAGCGGTCGACCTTGGAGGGGTCCTTGCCCGAGAACGCGCCACCGCCGTGCGGCGCCGCACCGCCATAGGTGTCGACGATGATCTTGCGCCCGGTCAGGCCGCAGTCGCCCTGCGGGCCGCCGACCACGAACCGGCCGGTCGGATTGATCAGGTAGCGGATCTCGCCCTTGATGAGTTCGCGCGGCAGCACCGGCTTGACCACTTCCTCGATCACCGCCTCGCGCAGGGTTTCGTAGGAGACGTCCGGCGCGTGCTGGGTGGACAGCACCACCGTGTCGATCGAGTGCGGCTTGCCGTCGATGTAGCGCATGGTGACCTGCGACTTGGCGTCCGGGCGCAGCCAGGGCAGGCGGCCGTCGCGGCGCAGATCGGCCTGGCGCTCGACCAGCCTGTGGGCATAGTGGATGGCCGCCGGCATCAGCACCGGGGTTTCGGTGCAGGCGTAGCCGAACATCAGACCCTGGTCGCCGGCGCCCTGTTCGAGGTCCAGGCCGCGGCCTTCGTCCACGCCCTGGGCGATGTCCTGACTCTGCTTGTCGTAGCAGACCTGGACCGAGCAACCCTTGTAGTCGATGCCGAACTCGGTGTTGTCGTAGCCGATCCGGCGCACGGTGTCGCGCGCGACCTGGATGTAGTCGACATTGGCGCCGGTGGTGATTTCACCGGCCAGCAGGACCAGTCCGGTCGTGCAGAGGGTTTCGGCCGCCACCCGCGAGTGCTTGTCCTGCGCGAAGATAGCGTCGAGAATCGCGTCCGAGATCTGATCGGCCACCTTGTCGGGATGGCCTTCTGAAACCGATTCGGATGTAAAAAGAAAATCCTTGGCCACAGTACTTCTCCGTTTGTTCAGTAACACGATGGATGCGCGTTGGGCATCCGGCCCGCGTGGCCGACTCCGGAGAAGCGGCGACGCTTTAGCGGAATTTCTCAGGCGAACCGGAGCACGCTCCCGTCCGCAGTCGCCCCGCAAGTTGTCAGTTAAACCGGCGACCGGCGGAATTATAAAACACGCCGACTGCGCGCGGCATTTCCGGTTCGCGACTTAAGCAGATGCTTCTCGGCGCTTTTCGTCTGATGGCCCGTCTGCCCCTGACAGGGCTGCAGTGGGCTGGCCGCCTGCTCGGGTGCCTGGTCTACTGGGCGTCGCCCGGCTATCGGCACAAGATCCGCGCCAACCTGGCGCGCGCCGGCTACCCGCCGGGCCTGCGCGCCCAGGCCGCGCGGGCCGCCGGCGAGATGGCCGCCGAACTCCCCTGGATCTGGTTTCGCGAACCCGGCGAGGTCCTGCAGCGCGTGCGCTGCGCCGATGACACGCCGGTGCGCGAGGCGCTGGCCGGTGGTCGGGGGGTGCTGTTCCTGACCCCCCACCTGGGTTGCTTCGAGATCACCGCCCGCTGGTGCGCCACCCGCGGGCCGATCACCGTGCTGTTTCGCCCGCCCAAATTGGCGGCGCTGGACGCAGTCCTGCAGGCGGCGCGCAACATCGGGGCGATGACTGCGGTGCCGGCCTCGGTCGGCGGGGTGCGCGCGCTGCTGCGCGCGCTGCGCCGCGGCGAATCGGTGGGGCTGCTGCCCGACCAGGTGCCGGGTGCCGGCGACGGGCGCTGGGCGCCTTTTCTCGGGGCCCCCGCCTACACCATGACCTTGCCGCTGCGGCTCGCCCAGGCCAGTGGCGCGGCGGTCGTCCTGCTGGTTGGCGAGCGCCTGTCGGCCGGGCGCGGCTGGCAGATCCACGCCGAGGCGATGCGCGAGGCGCCCACCCCGGAAGCGCTCAATGCCGCGATGGAGCGCCTGGTGCACCGCTTCCCACCCCAGTACCTGTGGGGATACAACCGCTACAAGCAGCCGGCCGGCGGCCCGGCGACGAACGACGCCGAAGGCACCGGGCGATGAGCGAGATCGCGGTGCGCGCCGGTCTCTGGCTGCTGCGGCAGGTCGCCCGCCTGCCCGATCAGTGGGTGCGCCGGATCGGATTCGCGCTGGGCGACCTGCTCTGGTGGCTGGCCGCGCCGCGGCGGCGGGTGGCACTCGCCAACCTGGCGTTGTGTTTTCCGCAACTCGACCCGGCACGCCGGCGCGCGATCGCGCGCGACCATTTCCGCTGCTACGCGGCTTCCTTCGTCGAACGCTTCATTATCTGGCACGAGCCCGCCGAGCGCATCTGCTCGCTGGTGCGTCTGATCGACAAGCATCACTTCGACGCCGAACCCGGTCGTCCGACGATCGTGCTGGCACCGCATTTCGTGGGCATCGACGCCGGCGGCCTGCGCCTGCAGATCGACGCTCCCGGTGTGTCGCTGTTCGCCAATCAGAGAAGCCGCGCGCTGACCGAACTGATGACCCAGGGGCGCAGCCGGTTTCACGGCGCCCGGATGTTCGTGCGCAATGAAGGGCTTCGCCCGGTGATCCGGGCCCTGCGCGAAGGGGCCTTCTTTCACTTCTCGCCCGACATGGACCTGGGGCCGCGCGACACGCTGTTCGTGCCTTTCTTTGGCGTGAACTGCGCGACGACCCCCTCGCTGGCCCGTCTGGCGCAGATGACCGGTGCCCGGGTGGTGCCGCTGGTCACCCGCATGGTCGACCACGGCTACGAGGCCACCTTCTACCCGGCGTGGGAGGACTTTCCCGGGGCCGACGTCGAGGCGGCCACGCGCCGCATGAACGCCTTCATCGAGGAACGGGTGCTCGAGGCGCCCGAGCAGTATCTCTGGACGCACCGGCGCTTCAAGACCCGCCCACCGGGTGAGCCGCCGGTGTATCGGCGATAATGCCGCCATGAAGATCAGGTTCACCAAGATGCATGGCGCCGGCAATGATTTCGTCGTGATCGACGGCATTCGCCAGCAGGTGGTTCTGGCGCCCGAGCAGTGGCGCTTCCTGGCCGATCGCCATTTCGGGGTCGGCGCCGACCAGATGCTGCTGGTCGAGGCGTCCGCGACCCCGGGCATCGATTTCCGCTACCGGATCTTCAATGCCGACGGCGGCGAAGTCGAGCAGTGCGGCAACGGCGCGCGCTGCTTCGTCCGTTTCGTGTTCGACCAGGGCCTCACCGGCAAGCGCGCGATCCGGGTCGAGACCCTGGGCGGCGTCATCGAGCCCCGGCTGGAGGCCGATGGCCGGGTCACCGTCGACATGGGCCCGCCGATCTTCGAACACGCCCGCATTCCCTTCGACGCGACCGGCCTGCCCCGCGAAGCCGCCGGCGCCGACACCCTCTACACCCTCGCCCTGGAGGGACAGCGCCAGTGCCGCGTGTCGGTGCTCTCGATGGGCAATCCGCACGCGGTCCAGCAGGTGAACGACATCGACACGCCGGCGGTCCTGGCCGACGGCCCCCTGATCGAGCGCCACCCCGCCTTTGCGCGCCGGGTCAACGCCGGCTTCATGCAGGTTCTCTCGTCGCAGCGCATCGCGCTGCGGGTGTTCGAGCGCGGTGCGGGCGAAACCCTGGCCTGCGGTTCGGGCGCCTGCGCTGCCGTGGTGTCCGGCATCCGGCGCGGGCTGCTCGGCCCCCGGGTCGACGTGCTGACCCGCGGCGGTACCCTCACCATTGCCTGGCAGGCCGAGGCGGCCGACGCACCGGTCCTCATGACCGGCCCGGCCCAGTCGGTCTTCGAGGGCGAGATCGAACTGCCGGCCGCCGCCGCCTGACCCTGGCGGCCCATCCCTCCCGTCGTCTGACCGAAACCTTCCCGGAAAACGCATGCCCACGAATCAGTCCAAGCCCGGCGCCGAGGATGTCGCTCAGTACCTGCGCGCGCATCCCGAGTTCTTCGAGGCCCACACCGACCTGCTGGCCTCGATCACCGTGCCCCACAGCCATGGCGGGCGCGCCATCTCGCTGCAGGAGCGCCAGCTCGACGTCTTGCGTGAACGGCACCGGATGCTCGAGATGCGGATGGCCGAACTGATCCGCATCGGTCAGGAAAACGACGCCATCACCGACAAGCTGCAGCGCTGGACCCGCCAGCTGCTGCTGGTGGACGATGCGTCCCGGCTGGCGCAGACCCTGCTCGACGGCATGCACACCGGCTTCAACGTGCCGCACCTGGCGCTGCGTTTGTGGAGCCTGCGCGAGCCCTATCTCGATTCGCCGTTCGCCGAGCCGGTCGCGCTGGACATCATCACGCTCACCAACAGCATCCGCCAGCCCTACTGCGGCCCGAACGCCGATTTCCAGGCCGCCGCCTGGCTGCCCGAGGGCGGCACCCTGACCCGCTCGATCGCGCTGCTGCCGCTGCGCAAGGGCCTGGATCCGAACGCCTTCGGCCTGCTGGTCATGGGCTCACCCGATCCCGGGCGTTTCCAGTCCGGCATGGGCACCGCCTTTCTCGAGCGCATCGCCGAGACCGCCAGCGCCGCGCTGTCGCGACTGGTCACGTGAGCGCCAGGGTGGCGCCGGCCGAGATCGAGCAGCACCTCGGGCGGCTCGCCACTGAACGCGCCTGTTCGCCGCGGACGCTGGCCAGCTATCGGGCCGATCTCGCGCTGCTGTGCGAGCTGCTTGAGCCGTCGGCGGCGGCGGACGGCGCTTCGCCCGACTGGTCGCGCCTGGACGAGGTGCTCCTGCGCCGCTGGGTGGCCGGAGCGACCCGCCAGGGGCTGTCGCCGCGCTCGGTGGCGCGCCGGCTGTCGTGCTGGCGGGGATTTCTCGATGCGCTGGTCCTGCAGGGCCGGCTGGCGGCCAATCCGGCGCGTGCCCTGCGGGCGCCGCGCGCGCCGCGCCGCTTGCCCAAGGCGCTGTCGCCGGATCAGGCCGGCGCACTGGTCAGCGGGCCGGCCGATGGCTTCGGCGGGCTGCGCGACCGGGCCCTGATCGAGTTGCTGTATTCGTCCGGGTTGCGGCTGTCCGAGCTCACCAGCCTCGATGTCCAGTACACCGAGCGGCCCGGCTACCGCTCGAGCAGCTGGCTGAGCCTGTCCGAGGCCGAGGTCAATGTGCTGGGCAAGGGCGCTCGCCGCCGCACCGTGCCGGTGGGCAGCCAGGCGCTGGCGGCGCTCACCGACTGGCTGGCGCTGCGGGCCGACTGGCTGGCCAGCCGACCGGGCGCCGATCGCGATGCCCTGTTCCTGAGCATTCGCGGCACCCGGCTGGCCAACCGCAGCGTGCAGGCCCGACTGGGCGCCCTGGGCATCGGCCAGGCGCTGCCGACCCGTCTGCATCCGCATGTGCTGCGCCATTCGTTCGCCAGCCACCTGCTGCAGTCCAGCGGCGATCTGCGTGCGGTCCAGGAACTGATGGGCCATGCCAGCATCCGCAGCACCCAGGTCTACACCGCGCTCGATTTCCAGCGCCTGGCGGGGGTTTACGACGCCGCCCATCCGCGGGCGCGCCGCCAGTGAGTCTGTCCGCATGAGCGCCACCCTGATCCTCAAGCCCGGCAAGGAGCGACCGCTGCTGCGCCGCCACCCCTGGATCTTCGCCGGCGGTATCGCGCGGGTGAGCGGCAAGCCCGCGCCCGGCGACACGGTGCGCATCGAGTCGGCCGACGGTCGTTTCCTGGGGTGGGCCGCGTTCAGCCCGGCGTCCTCGATCCGGGCGCGGCTCTGGAGTGTCGACGAAGCCGCGCAGATCGATGAGGCGTGGATCGGCCAGCGGATCGCCGCGGCGATCGGCCGGCGCGCGGCGCTCGCCCGCGACAGCGACGCGCTGCGGCTGATCTTCGGCGAAGGCGACGGCCTGCCGGGCCTGGTCGTCGATCGGTACGGCGACCAGCTGGTGATGCAGCTGATGGCCACCGGCGTGGAACGATGGCGCGACGCGATCGCCGCCGCGTTGCGCGAGGCCACCGGCCTGGCCGACCTCTACGAGCGCTCCGATGCCAGTGCGCGCGAACGCGAAGGGCTGGCGCTGCGCGAGGGCACGGTCTCGGGTCGCACGCCGGGCTCGGCGCTGCCGGTGTCCGAACATGGGGTGAAATACCTGGTCGATGTCCCGGCCGGCCACAAGACAGGCTTTTACATCGATCAGCGCGACAACCGCCTCGCGGTCGCGCGCCATGCCGCCGGCCGCTCGGTGCTGAACTGCTTTTGCTACACCGGCGGCTTCACCCTGGCGGCGCTGGCCGGTGGCGCCGCTTCGGCGGTGTCCATCGACTCCAGCGGCCCGGCCCTGGTGCGGGCTGCCGAGCAGCAGACGCTCAACGGGCTGCAGGCGGCCCGCTGCGAGTGGCGCGAAGCCGATGTCTTCGAATCCCTGAAGCAGATGGTCGCCAGCGGGCAACGCTTTGACCTGATCGTCCTCGATCCGCCCAAGTTCGCGCCGTCGCTGCACCATGTCGACAAGGCGGCGCGCGCCTACAAGGAGATCAACCTGAAGGCGATGCGACTGCTCAATCCGGGGGGTCTGCTGTTCACCTTCTCCTGTTCGGGGGCGATCGACGTCGACCTGTTTCAGAAGATTGTCGCCGGTGCGGTCTTCGATTGCGGCGCCGACCTGCAGATGCTGCGTCGCCTGCAGGCGGGCGAGGATCACCCGATGCTGATGACGCACCCGGAAGGCGAGTACCTGAAAGGACTGCTGCTGGCCCGGCTCTAGCCGCCGGTGCCGATGGCTGCTGGTGCAACCCGGTTGCAGGAAATTCACGCTCCCGGCGGGAGTTCCCGATAGAATCCCGCACTTGCCATGACTGCCCTGCCGCCAGATCGCCTCGACGAGGCCCGCCGCCAACTGCGCACGCTCGGTGCCCGGGTTACCTACCCGCGCGCCCGGGTGCTGGCCGAACTGCTCGCCGCCCACGAGGCGCTCAGCCACCTGGAGGTGCAGCGCCGGCTCGAAGGCGATACCGATCACGCTGAGCCGATCGACCGGGTCACCCTCTACCGGGTGCTCGAATGGCTGGTCGAGGTCGAACTGGCCCATCGGGTGTCGGGTCCCGACCGCGTCTACCGTTTTTCCGCGCAGCCGGCCGGCCAGGCACTGCACGGCCATTTCCGCTGCGCCAGCTGCACCCGGATGTTCTGCCTCGACGAGGCGCCGGGGCTGGCGCGGGTCGTCAAGGCGATGCTTCCCGAGGGCTTCTCCAGCGACGGCGTCGAGCTCACCGTGTCGGGGCGCTGCGCGGCTTGCGCCACGGCCGGCGAGCCGCTGGCACCCCATTCCCATTCCCCCGCTTGAATTGCGTCCGATCGGCCCCAACTGATCGGGTCGTCGCAGGAGTTCGTTCATGAGTTCGAAACACGTTCCCGTCACCATCCTCACCGGCTTTCTGGGTGCGGGCAAGACCACGCTGCTCAATCGCATCCTGAAAGAGCCGCACGGCCATCGCATCGCCGTCATCGAGAACGAGTTCGGCGAAGAGGGCATCGACAATGATCTGCTGCTCCAGGAGCGCGAGGAGCAGATCGTCGAGATGAACAACGGCTGCATCTGCTGCACCGTGCGCGGCGACCTGATCCGCATCCTGAATGACCTGCGCACCCGGCGTGAATCCGGCGCCCTGAAGTTCGATCGGGTCATGATCGAGACCACCGGTCTGGCCGATCCCGGCCCGGTCGCCCAGACCTTCTTCCTGGACGACGAGATCGCCGACTATTACCTGCTCGATGCGGTCATCACGGTGGTCGATGCCAAGCACGGCAACCAGCAGCTCGACGAGCACAAGGAAGCGGTCGAGCAGGTCGGTTTCGCCGACCGCATCCTGCTCTCGAAGGTGGATGTCACCGAAGACGACGTCCGCGAACGTCTGCAGCAGCGTCTGGTGCGCATCAATCCGCGCGCGCCGATCAAGCCGGTGAACTTCGGCAACGCCGACATCGCCGACGTGCTCGACATCCGGGGCTTCAACCTGAATGCGATCCTCGAGATCAATCCCGAGTTCCTCGACAGCGACGAGCACGAGCATGACGAAGCGGTGCAGTCCTTCGTTTTTCGCTCCGCCAAGGCCTTCGACCCAACCAAGCTCGAGGATTTTCTCGGCGGTCTGATTCAGGTTTACGGCCCCGACATGTTGCGGTATAAAGGCGTGCTTTTCATGAAGGGCTCCGACCGCCAGACGGTGTTCCAGGGGGTCCACCAGATGATGGGCGCCGACATGGGCCGCAAGTGGCAACCGGGTGAAAAGCCCTCCAGCAAGATGGTCTTCATCGGGAGAAATCTGCCGAAAGACATGTTCATCAAGGGTTTGGAGCAGTGCCTGGCCTGATTCGGGCGGCAGCTCAGATGGCAGACGGAAAGCGCAACATGGCAGCCACGAAAGACAAGAAAATCCTCACCGAGGCCGAACTCCTGAAGATGCCGGAGTCGGCTTACATGAATGAGGCGCAGATGGCGTTCTTCCGGGCGCGCCTGCAGCAGATGGATCGCGAATTGCGGCAAAACGCCGGCGAGACCACCGAGCATCTGCGCGAAACCGTGATCGTTCCCGATCCGGCCGATCGCGCCACCATCGAGGAGGAGCACGCCCTCGAACTGCGCACCCGCGATCGCGAGCGCAAGCTGCTCAAGAAGGTCCAGCAGTCGTTGACCCGGATCGATTCGGGTGAGTACGGCCACTGCGAGGAAACGGGCGAACCGATCGGCATTCCGCGATTGCTCGCCCGTCCGACCGCCACCCTGTCGCTCGAGGCGCAACAGCGTCGCGAACTGCGCCAGAAGCTCTACGGCGATTGAGTCACCCGGCCCGGGCGCTGCGCCCGGGCCCCGGTTTCGCGACCACTGGCCGGGGCCAGGGTCAGCGACCGATCCGGCCTAGAATCGGGCCCTCACGCCGGCCATCAGTGTGCGTCCCGGTTGCGGCACGATGTCTTTCACATAAGACGTGTGCGGCCGGATGGTTTCATTGAGCAGGTTGCGGCCCTGCACGAACAGCCTGGCCGAACGACCGCTCCCGCTGCCCAGCAGGTAGCTGATCTCGGCGTCGACCCGCAGATAGCCCGGGGTGGTCGTCTCCAGCGAGGCGACCCGCTGCTGGCCGCGCACCGACAAGACCGACACGAATCCGCTCCACGGGCCGCTATCGATGTCGACGGCAGCGCCGGCGCGTGTGGGCGACAGTCGGGGCACGTTGCCTTCGCTGTCGATTCGCCCGCGGGCCGAATCGCCGAACACCCGCACGCTGTAGGGCGTGCCGACCAGCCGCCAGCTCAGTTCGGCCTCCAGGCCGCTGAAGCGGGCGTGGCCCTGGGTGTAGTTCAGCCGGGTGAACTCCCCGGCGCCGGGGTCGGCGGCGGAATTGCTGATGTGGTTTTCATCGTCCACCCGGTCGGCGACACCATCGCCGTTCTCGTCGGTGCTGCGGCCATAGACATAGTTGCGGAAGCGGTTGGCATAGACGCCGATCTTCCAGCGCACCGGTCCGCTCGTCTTGCGCAGACCGAGATCCAGGTTGAGCGAGCGTTCGCGCTGCAGGCTGGCGTCGCCGATCTCGAAGGTGCCGGTCGCGATATGGGGGCCATTCGCATACAGTTCCTCGATCACCGGCGCACGCTGTGACGAGCTCAGATTGGCGGCCACCCTGTACCCGGCGGCCACTGGCAGGCTCAGGCCCAGCGAAAGGGAATTGAGCGAGAAGTCTCGCGGCGCCAGGGCGGTGGCCTGGTCGGGGCGCAGGCGGGCGCTTTCGCTGCGCCACCCGAATTCAAGCCGCGCCGGACCCAGCGCGCGCTCGCCGACATAGAAGAGGGCGTCGTTGCGATCGCGCGAACTCGGAATGTAGGCCTCGGCGCCGCTCGCGGTGAGGGTGCGGTCGCGGCTTTGCACGCCCAGTACCCCGCGCACGCCGGCCAGCGGGTCATGCGTGATCTCCACCCGGGCTTCGCGCCCGGTGCTGCGAAACGAGGTGCCCACCTCGCCCGATCCTTCGATTTCATCATGACGATAGTTCCCGTCGGCCAGGGTTGCCCGAATGCGGACAATGCCGGGCAGGGGGCGTTCGAAGACAGACAGCGCCTCGGTGCGCCGCTGTTTCATGTCGATGAAGACATCGCCCTCGCTGGGAATGCCGTAGCGGTTCGCCAGTTCCGAATGGGCCACGCCCACGGTCGCCTGCGGGCCGACGTACGACAGACCACCGGCGAAGCCATCGCCGCGGGCGAAGCTGTTGGGCAGTCGGCGCGCCCGCGAATCCGGGTCGCTGGCAACGATCTGTCCGGGGATGCGGTAGTCGCCGGCCGTGCGGTCGAAGACGCCCACCGTCCAGTTCAGCCCGCCTGCTCCACCCCGCATCGACGCGGCGGCCGAGCGGCCGGAAGAGGCCGAGTCGGTGGACAGCAGCGCGCTGCCGGTCAGGCTGTTCAGGCGCTCGGTCGGAATCCGCTGGGTGGTGATGTTGACCAGACCGCCGACCGCGCCGCCGCCGTAAAACAGCGTCGCCGGTCCGCGCAGGATCTCGATGCGCTGCGCAGCGAGCGGGTCTGCCGCGATGGCGTGATCCGGGCTCAGGGTGGAGACGTCCAGGGTGTCCAGCCCGTCCTGGGTCACCCGCACCCGGGGGCCGTCCTGGCTGCGGATCACCGGTCGTCCGGCCGCCGTGCCGAAGGCGCTCGAGTGCACGCCCGGCTGCTGGGCCAGCGTGCCGCCCAGGGAGGTGTCCAGGTTGCGCTCGAGCGCGGGAGACTGGAGAACGGTGACGGGTCGAGTCGAGCGCAGTTCGTCGGGTGCCAGGGGTTCGGCGCTGATCTGCACCGTGGGCAGCGTCCGGACTGCCGGCTCGGGGGAAGGGGCGGTCTGCGCGGCGGCGACGCCGGCCCAGAGGGCGGTGAGCGGCCCGATCAGTCGTGCGCCCGTCAAGGGGTGATTCCGGACTCGCCACGGCGTCGGAAGGGACTGTCGGTGGCGCAGGGAAGTGGTCAAAAGGATCTCCTGATGCAACTGTATTGTATTATTGGGAAACCTCGAGCATAGCGATCAAGACTTTTTAATGCAATTCTGTTGCGTGGACGGTCGGCGTCTGTGAGCCGACTGCCGGGTGCGGATCGCCGATTCCCCGGTGCTAGACTGGAAGACCAATAGCGTCGGGTGACAAAGTGGTCTTTTCTCTTTTCGGACGTCGCGACAAGTCGGACTCCCGCAAGTCCAAGGCGGGGGATTCCCAGTCACTGCTCGACCCAACGCTGCGGGGTCAGTCTGACGCGTCGGGTGTCGACCGCCAGCGTGAAGCAGCCCGCCAGACCGCCGAGAAGATCGATCGGATCGAGTCCGAGATGATCGCAACCGTGCGGGCGAAGTCGGTGGCCGCTGCGGCGCCCTCGCCGATCCGAGCGCCCGCAGCCCCGGCCAACCGCGCGGCGCCGGCGCCGAACCGCCTGCCTGAGGTTGCGCCTGCCCGGCTGTCTTCCGTCGTGTCTTCCGTCCCGTCGTCCCCGCGGCCCGCCGCTGCGAGCGCCCTCGAGTCGCGGGCACCGCAGGCCGAGCGAGCCGATCTCGATTTCGGTGCGCCGGGGGGGGCATCGGTGCCGACCTATGGGTCGGCTCTTTCTGACGCCGGCGATGCGGGCGGCATCCTGGTCAGCGGATCAAGCCTGTCGGCCGATCTCGAAGAGGCGGCGATCCTGTTCGCCAACGACCAGGGCAGCGCTGCCCTGGCTACGCTCGATGCATCCCTGGCGCGCGGCGAGCTCGGCGACAGCACCCGTCTGGGCTGGCTGATGCGCTTCGACGTGCTGCAGGCCAGCGGCCACCGCGCCGACTTCGAGGCGAAGGCGCTCGAGTTCGCGGCCCGTTTCGAGACTTCCCCGCCGTGCTGGTACGCACCGAAGATCGAGCCGGTGGTGACGCGGCGCGTGGTCTCCGCCACGGTGGTGTCGTTCGCCGCCCGCCTGGATGCCGAGGTGCAGCGCTCGATCGACCAGGTCCAGAAGGCGGGCCTGCAGAAGCGCCCGATCGTGGCCGATTTCAGTTCGGTGACCGCGGTGGAGCCGTCGGGCGCCGTCCTGACCACCCGGCTCATCGAGACGTTCCTGCGCGCCAATCGCGAACTCGGGGTGAAGGGTGTCGATCGGCTGTTTGCCGCGGCGCGCGCCGCCATCGAACCCGGCCGTCGCGACGCCGATCCGGCCTGCTGGCTGCTGGCGCTGGTGGCCTTGCGGCTGCAGGGCGAGCAGCAGGCCTTCGAGGACCTGAGCATCGAATACTGCGTCACCTACGAAGTGTCGCCGCCCTCCTGGGAGCCGGTCGGGCCCCGTATCACGCTGCTCGGAGCCGAAGGCGCTGCGCCGGCATCCGATCCGGCGGCCGGTGGCGCCGCGCCGGCCCCGGCTGCTGCTCTGGCGGATCCGGCTGGTCAAAGCACCTCGATCGAGGGCAGCGCCCTCGTCCTGCGCGGTCAGGTGAGCGGGCGCATGGTCACCGAACTGGGCCTGCTGCGCGCGCATGCGGCCGACCGCAGCGAGGTCGTCATCGATGCCCGCGGCCTGAAGCGCCTGGACTTCGTCGCAGCCGGCGAACTGCTCAACGAGGTGGTGGTCCTGCGCAGCGCCGGCAAGCCGGTGCTGATCATCGAGCCCAGCTTCATCGTCGAGGTCTTGCTGGTGGTCATGGGCATCGATGAACTCGCCGAGATTCGACGCCGCAAGGTCTGAACGGCCGGGTTCCGGCCAGCGCACCGCCGCGGCCTGACCGCCACCGGCTGGCGACGCAGTAAACTCGAACTTTCCAACTTCCCCGGACCCGTCCGCGGCGCCGGCGGCGGCGCGCCTCGCGGCGGTCGACACAATGGAACAGTTTCACGGCACCACGATCGTGTCGGCGCGGCGTGGCGGGCGTGTCGCGCTGGGCGGCGACGGACAGGTCACGCTGGGCAACATCGTCATCAAGCGCGGTGCACGCAAGATCCGCCGTCTGCACCATGACCGGGTGCTGGCGGGTTTCGCCGGCGGCACCGCCGATGCCTTCACCCTGTTCGAACGCTTCGAGGCCAAACTCGACAAGCACAGCGGCCACCTGCTGCGCGCCGCGGTCGAACTGGCCAAGGACTGGCGCACCGATCGCATGCTGCGCCGCCTGGAGGCGATGCTCGCGGTCGCCGATGCCGAGCATTCGCTGATCGTCACCGGCAACGGCGATGTGCTCGAACCCGAGGATGGCCTGGTGGCGATCGGCTCCGGGGGCGCCTATGCCCAGGCGGCCGCGCAGGCGCTGCTCCAGAACACCGACCTCGATCCGCGCGACATCGTGAGCAAGGCGCTCACGATTGCCGGCGACATCTGCATCTACACCAACCAGAACCACACGATCGAGACGATCGGCTGAGCCATGACCCAGATGACACCGGAAGAAATCGTCTCCGAGCTCGACAAGCACATCGTCGGTCAGCCGCGCGCCAAGCGGGCGGTGGCGATCGCGCTGCGCAACCGCTGGCGCCGCCAGCAGGTTGGCGAGCCGCTGCGTCAGGAGATCACCCCCAAGAACATCCTGATGATCGGCCCGACCGGGGTCGGCAAGACCGAGATCGCGCGACGCCTGGCGCGGCTGGCGGGCGCACCGTTCATCAAGGTGGAAGCCACCAAGTTCACCGAGGTCGGCTACGTCGGGCGTGACGTCGACACCATCATCCGCGACCTGATGGAGGTGGCGGTCAAGCTGATGCGCGAACAGGCCAAGCGGCGCCAGACCCAGCGCGCGCTCGACGCCGCCGAAGACCGGGTGCTCGATGTCCTGCTGCCTTCGGCCCGGCCGCGCGAGGGGTTCGGTTTCGGGCTCGGCGCCGACGAGCCGGTCGGCGAACGGGCGCGCGATGAGCGCGACTCGGCCACCCGGCAGAAGCTGCGCAAGCGGCTGCGCGAAGGCGAGCTCGACGACAAGGAGATCGACATCGAAGTGGCCGCCGCCGGCGCGCCGCTCGATGTGATGACGCCACCGGGCATGGAAGAGTTCACCCAGCAGCTCCAGGGCATGTTCGCGAACCTGGGGGCCGGCAAGAAGAAATCACGCCGGCTGCCGATCGCGCAGGCCCTGAAGGTGCTGGCCGACGAGGAGGCGGGCCGGCTGGTCAATGACGACGAGATCCGGGCGCAGGCGCTGGCGGCGGTCGAAAACGATGGCATCGTGTTCCTGGACGAGATCGACAAGATCGTCAGCCGTTCCGAGGCGCAGGGCGCCGATGTCTCGCGTCAGGGTGTGCAGCGCGACCTGCTGCCGCTGGTCGAGGGCACCACGGTGAACACCAAGTACGGCATGGTGCGCACCGATCACATCCTGTTCATCGCGTCCGGGGCGTTTCACCTGGCCAAGCCCTCGGATCTCATTCCGGAACTGCAGGGCCGTCTGCCGATCCGCGTCGAACTCGATTCGCTGTCGGTCGCCGATTTCGAGCGTATTCTCACCGGTACCGACAACTGCCTGACCCGACAGTACGAGGCGCTGCTGGCCACCGAGAATGTGCGGCTCGATTTCACCGCACCCGGTGTGCGTCGGCTGGCCGAGATTGCGGCGCAGGTCAACGATTCGACCGAGAACATCGGCGCCCGGCGACTGCACACCGTGATGGAAAAGCTGCTCGAGGACATCTCGTTCAACGCCGCGCGCATGGCCGGCCAGACGATGAGCATCGACGCCGCCTATGTCGAGGACCGCCTGGCCGGGCTTGCCCGCAGCGAGGACCTGGCCCGCTATGTGCTCTGATCGCCCCGGCGGGCGCCGCGCCCGCCTTGCCACCGCCCCATGAACTCGACCCGGCAGCGCAAGCGCGGACTGGTCGAGGCCACGTTCAAGCCGCGCAACCCGCTGGCGGTGCTGGCCCGCTCGCGCCAGGCCGGCAGCCATTCGCCGGATCGTCGTGCCGAGCGGCGGCGCGCCCGGCAGGCGCTCAGGAAGGAACCGCTCGAATGAACCTGCCCCTGGTGCGGCGCCGGCTTGCGCTGGCGGTCGCGGTGCTGGCCGCCGTGGTGGGGCTCTATGCGGCGGCCGGGTTTCTCGGCCTGCCCGCACTGGGTCGCGCCAAGCTGCCGGAACGGCTGTCGCAGGCGCTCGAGCGCAAGGTGTCGATCGATGACATCGCGTTCAACCCGTTCACCCTGGAACTGGCGGTCGTCGGCCTGAAAATCGCCGAACGGGGCGCGGCCGACACCGCGGGCGCGCCGCTCGCACTGGGATTTTCGCGCTTCGAGGCGCAGCTGTCCTGGCGCTCGCTGATCGAGCGGGCGCCGGTGGTGTCGGCGGTGCGGCTGATCGAGCCTCGGGTGCACCTGGCGCGTGGCAAGGACGGCCGCTACAGCGTCGACGACCTGATCCAGCGCTGGATGCAGCGCCCGCCCAAGCCCGATGAACCGATGCCGCGCTTCTCGGTGGCCAACATCGAGCTGCGCGGTGGCCGGATCGACTTCGACGACCAGCCGGTCGGGCGTTCACACCAGGTGTCGGCGATCGAACTGGCCTTGCCGTTCGTGTCGAGCCTGCCGGTGCACGGGCGCATCAACGTCGAGCCGCGGCTCGGCATGAAGGTCAACGACACCCGGATCGATCTGACCGGGCGCAGCCTGCCGTTCAGCCCCGGCCGTGAGTCTTCGCTCGACCTGGTGCTGGCGCCGCTCGACCTGTCGGCCTATGCCGCGTATTCGCCGGTGCCCCTGCCGGTTCAACTGGTCTCGGGCCGGCTGGCCGGCCATCTGCGGATCGAGTTCGCCCAGCCGCTCAAGGCCCCACCCACGGTCACTGTCACCGGTGAGGCGAGCCTGTCGGCACTCGATGTGCGCGAGCCAGGGGGCGGGCCGCTGCTGCGGCTGGCCGAGATTCGGGCGAAATCGCTGCTGCTCGAGCCACTGGCGGGTCGCGCCGAGCTGGCGGCCATCGAGATCGATGAGCCACAGCTGACCGTGCAGCGGCGAACCGGGCAGCAGCGCTTCCTGCAGGCGGTGCTCGACGCGCTGCCCGCGGCGCAGCCGGCGGTGGTGGCTGCGCCGGTCGCCGCGGCGGCGCCGCCGGTGTCCGCCGCCGCTGCGCCGCCTGCGCTCCCCGTCGCCGTGTCGCCAGCGTCCGCTGCTGCTGTGCCGCCTGCTTCCGTCGCCGCTGCGCCACCGGCACCCCCGGCCTTCCGATGGGCCATCGGCGAGATCGTCCTCAAGGGGGGCCGGCTGGCCCTGCTCGACCAGCTGTTCGAGCCCAGACCGCTGGCGGTGACGCTCTCGGGCGTGGACGTGAAGGTCGAGCGCCTGAGCAGCGATCTGACCGCGCCCCTGCCGTTCACGCTCGGCATGGCGGCCGACACCGGTGAGCGCGTCGCGGTGACCGGCAACCTCAGCCCGCGACCCCTGCGCCTGCAGGCCAGCGCTTCGATTGGCGACATCGCGTTGCGCAACTGGTGGTGGCTGGCCGAGCCGCGGCTGCAGGCCGACCTCACCGGTGGGGCGCTGAAGCTGCAGACCGGTCTGCTGGTCGAGGAGGTCGAGGGCCAGGTCCGGGTGCAGCTCAAGGGGTTGAGTGCCGATCTCCAGTCGCTGGCGCTGCGCCAGCGCTGGGACAAGGGTGACCTGCTTCGGCTGCCGTCGCTGACGGTGTCCGATACCGACCTGGATCTGGCCGCACGCTCGGTGGTGGTGGGCAAGCTGGCGGTGGCCGGTGGTGCGATCAGCCTGACCCAGGGCCCGGACGGGCAGACGAGCCTGGCGCGCGCCTTCTCGGCGCCCGCTGCCGTGTCTGCGGCTGCGCCTGCGTCCGTGTCTGCGTCCACCCCCGCGTCCACCCCCGCGTCCACCCCCGCGTCCACCCCCGCGCCCGCCGCTCGCCCGATCAGTCCCGCAGCGACCGCGTCCGCCGATGCCCCGGCGCCCTGGCGCTTCGATCTGCGCCGCGCCAGCATCGACCAGTTCGCGGCCGGCCTTCGCCTGAGCCCGCCTGGCGCGGGTGCCGGCGATCCGCCGGTGCTGGTGGCCCTCGCCGACATCGGGCTGCAGCTCGAGGACCTGGGCAATGCCCGAGACAGCCGGGGCCGGATCGTGCTGCGCACCCGAATCGGCGCGGGCGGCAGTGTCGATCTGCGCGGCACGCTGGGCCTGAATCCGGTCGCCTCACGGCTCGCCGTGGACCTTCGGTCGATCGCGCTGGCGCCGTTCCAGCCCTGGCTCTCGCCGCAGGTGAATCTGGCGCTGACCTCGGGAAAGCTGAGCGCCCAGGGCGAGCTTGGCGCCGACCTGCCGGATCAGGGGCCGCTGCGCGCCAGCTATCGCGGCGGATTCGCGCTGGATGATTTCGCCGCCACGCCGGCCGGATCGAATGACGAGCTGCTGCGCTGGAAGTCCCTGCAGCTGACCGGCATGGACATTGTCGTGGCCCCGCTGAAGGTCGACCTCGGGCAGGTGGTGTTGAGCGACTTCTACACCCGGCTGATCATTCGACCCGATGGCCGGCTGAATCTGCAGGACGTGCTGGTCCAGCGCGGCGACGCGCAGACCGCCGATGCCGGCGCGGCCGACAAGGCAGCTGAGAAAGCCGACAAGACCCCGGCGAAGGCGCCCGAGAAGGCGGTGGATAAGCCGGTGGATAAGCAGCTCGAGAAGGCGGCCGATCCCGGTGCGTCCCAGGCGGGCGCCGCGCCGCACATGCCCCTGCCGCTGAAGATCGGCCGGATCAGCCTGGTCAACGGCAACATCGACTTCAGCGACTTCTTCGTGCGGCCCAATTACTCGGCGAACCTGACCGGCATGAACGGCGGGATCACCCTGTTGGCGCCCGACACGCCGGGGGAGATCGAGCTGCGCGGGCGCATCGACAATGCGGGGTCGGTCGAGATTCTGGGCCGGGTCAATCCGCTGGGATCGTCGCTGCAACTCGACATCGCGGCGCGTGCCCGCGACATCGATCTGCCGCGAACTTCGCCCTATGCCGTTAAATATCTTGGTTACGGCATCGAAAAAGGGAAGTTGTCGGTCAACCTCAAGTATCGGATCGAGAACCGCAAGCTGGAGGCCGAGAACAGCATCGTGCTCGATCAGCTCACTTTTGGCGAAAAGATCGACAGCCCGACCGCCACCAAGCTGCCAGTCCTGTTCGCGGTCTCCCTGCTCAAGGACCGCAACGGCGTGATCGATGTGAATCTGCCGATCGGCGGGTCGCTCGACGATCCGCAGTTCAGCGTGGCGGGGCTGGTCCTGCGGATCATCGGGAACCTGATCGTCAAGGCGGTGACCGCGCCCTTCAGCCTGCTGGCCGGATTGGCCGGGGGCGGTGATGAGCGCTCGGTTCTCGAGTTTAGCCCCGGGCGGTCGGTGCTCGAGCCACCCGCGCAGGCACGCCTGAAATCGCTGGCCACCGCGCTGGCCGATCGCCCGGGACTGCGCCTGGACCTGATGGGCCGGGCCGATCCGGTCCGCGACACCGAAGCGCTGCGCCGGCAGGCTTTCGATCGGCGCCTGAAGACGGCCAAGCAGCGTGAACTCGGCACGGGGGCCGGTGCGCTCGAGGCGATCGTGATCACCCCGGCCGAGTACCCCAAATACCTGCTGGCGGCGTATCGGGCCGGCGAGTTCAGCAAGCCGCGCAATGCGGCCGGTCTGCTGCTCGACCTGCCGGCGCCCGAGATGGAAAAACGGCTGATGGCCGACATCGCGGCCGCTCCGGACGACCTGCGCAATCTGGCCAACGCGCGGGCCCAGGCGGCCAAGGAGTGGCTGGGCACCGAGGGCGGTATCGCGGGTGAGCGGCTGTTCCTGGTGGCGCCGCGGCTGGTGGCCGACGAGGCATCTCCCGACGCCAGCACCACCCGGGTCGATCTGGCGCTGAAGTAACCCTGCGCGCGGTGGCGACGCCGCACGGGCGCACCGCCAACGCCCTGCCGACGCCCTGCCAACGCCCTGCCGACGCCGGCTCGGCGAGCGTCGGCGTGCCGGTTGTCAGTCGCCGTCGCGCTGCGCGTGGGCGCGGGCCCGCACCGCTTCGCGGCGCTGCTCGATGTCCTCGGCGCGCACGCCGACGTTGGCCGCGTTGGCGCGTTCGCGCTCCAGCTTCATCCCGTCGCCGAAGGCCAGCGCGTAGCCGTCGTCGATCACCCGCTTGTAGTCGACCAGCATCTGCGGGATCACCGACAGCATGTCGCGGGCCAGCGCCCGGGCCTGTGGCAGCAGTTCGGCCGGATCGACCACCCGGTTCACCAGCCCCCAGGCCAGCGCCTGCTCGGCCGACAGGAAATTGCCGGTCAGCGACAGTTCCTTGGCGCGGTGGATGCCGACGGCGCGGCTCAGCTTCTGCGACAGCCCCCAGCCGGGCATCACGCCCACCCGCGCATGGGTGTCGGCGAACCGGGCCTGGGTCGAGGCGAGCAGCACATCGCAGGCCAGCGCCAGTTCGAAGCCGCCGGTGATCGCCACACCGTTGATGGCGCCGATCACCGGGCCGGTGAAGCGGGCGAGCGCGCGCACCGGGTCACCGACCTGCACCGCCTCCTGCATGTCGCCCGCGCCGCTGCGGGTGCTGCTCAGGCCGCTCACGCCCAGTTCCTTCAGGTCCAGGCCGGCGCTGAACGCGCGACCGGCGCCGGTCAGGATCAGCACCCGCACCGCCGGGTCGGCCTGCAACTCGTCGATCGTGTCGGCCAGCGCGCGGCGCAGCGCCGACGACAGCGCGTTCATCGCGCCCGGCCGGTTCAGGGTCAGGACGGCATAGCCGTCGGGCGAGCGTTCGGTGGTGAGGATGGGTTCGGTCATCGGGGATCCTTGACGGGTGTTGATGGGCGGGTGGCGAGCGTGCCCGGTCAGCCGACCGCGCGGTCGCGTCCCGCCCAGTAGGGCTCGCGCAGCACGTACTTGAGCAGCTTGCCGCTGGGATTGCGCGGCAGTTCGGTCCGGAAGTCGACCGACTTCGGGCACTTGTAGTGGGCGATTTCGCGGCGCATGAAGTCGATGATGTCCCGCTCGGTGGCCTGCGCGCCGGGGCGCAGCACCACGCAGGCCTTGACCGACTCGCCCCACTTGTCGTCGGGCACGCCGATGATCGCGCCATCGGCCACCGCCGGGTGCTTCATCAGCGTGTTCTCGACCTCGGCGGGATAGATGTTCTCGCCGCCCGAGATGATCATGTCCTTGATGCGGTCGCGGATGTACAGGTAGCCCTCGCGCAGGCATCCGGCGTCGCCGCTGCGAAACCAGCCGCCCTGGGCGTCGCGCCCCTGCGGAAAGGCCTGCTCGGTGGCCGCCGGGTTGTCCCAGTAACCGCGCATGTTCTGCGGCGAGCGGATCCAGACTTCGCCGACTTCGCCCTCGGGCAGGTCGACGCCGGTGTTGGCATCGACGATGCGCAGGCCCACCAGCCGGCCGGCTCGCCCGGCGGCCCGCATCAGGTGCGCCTTCGGGCCCTGGGGGTCGTGATCTTCCGGAGGCAGGTAGACGATGGCGCCGGTGGTCTCGGTGAGCCCGTAGAGCTGGGTGAAGCCGCAGCCGAACACCCGGGTCGCTTCGCGCAGCACGCTCTCGCTGATCGGCGAGGCGCCGTACGAGATCGACTGCACCGACGAGTAATCGCCGGCCGCCACGCCCGGCGTGCTGATCAGCGCCAGGATCATCGCCGGCACCAGGAACAGGTGGGTGATGCGGTGCTGCGCGATGCCCTCAATGATGCGCGGCGGATCGAACTCGGGCATGCACACCGACTGGCCCCCGCGCCCCAGCGTGAGCAGCGTCAGACCGACGCCGGCGATGTGAAATGGCGGCAGTGCGTTGAACATCACGTGCGCCGGCCCGTCGAATCCGATCTCGCTCCCGGTCTGCTCGGTGTTGATCGTGATGTTGCGGTGGCTGATCTCGACGCCCTTGGGCTGGCCGGTGGTGCCCGACGAGTAGAGCTGCAGCGCGGTCGCGTCGGGGTCGGTCTCGACGCCGGCGTCCAGGGCCGGGTACGCGCCGTACCAGTCGCCGAACCCGGTCAGCGTGCTGCCTTCGTCGGTCGCCACCATCGTGAGCAGGCCGGGCGGCGCGGCCTGGCGGGCGGTGTCGGCGAACAGGGCATCGGTCATCAGGAAGCGCGCGTGGCCGTTGGCCAGGATGTACGCGACCTCGTTGGGTGCGAGCCGCCAGTTCACCGGCATGCAGACCGCGCCGATCCGGGCCGCGCCCAGAGTGAGCAGCGTGCATTCGACGACGTGGCGGGTCAGGCAGGCGACGCGCTCGCCGGGGCCGATGCCGGCGGCGCGCAGGCCCTGGCCGATCCGCAGGCTGGCCTGCTGGACCTGCTCGAAGGTCCAGCTGCGCTGCGGGTCGCGAAACGCCACCGCCTGCGGCTGCTGGCGGGCCTGGCGGTCGAGCATCGCGTTCAGATCACGATCGGGCAAGGTCGTCTCCTCGGGACGGTGACAACGGCGGGCGCGCCGTTCAGACGAAACACCACAGGCCGACGCACCAGCCGAACAGCCACTGCACCGCCAGGTCGAGCACCGTGCCCAGCACCAGCACCGGGACGCTCACCACCAGCACCAGCAGGGCGATGCCCAGCGGGGTGAGGCGCGGCTCGGGCAGGGTGTGGCCCATCACCGTCTGGAGCGGCTGTTTCATCGGCGCTTCAGGAGGCTCGCGCGCTGGGGGGCCGGGCGCCGGACGGATCGACGGTAAAATGCGGGCATGCAGGTACGCTGGAACGGACTGGATCGAGACGCGTGGGATTCGCTGCATCGTACCGCAGCCGCCCCCCTGCAGCAGGACTGGGCCTATGGCGAGGCGATGCGGGCGGCCGGCGTGCAGTGCCTGCGCGCGCAGGTCCTCGCCGACACCGGCGAGCCGCTCGGCCAGGCACAGTTCATCGCGCGCCGCGTCGCCTGGCTGGTCTGGAACGCCCTGTGCACCCGCGGTCCGGTCTTTGCCGAGCCGACCCGCTCCCAGGCGCCGGCCAAGGCGCAGGTCTACCGGGCCCTGCAGCGCGAGGTCCCGCTGCGGCGCCCGAGGGTGCTGTTGTTCTCGCCGGACGAGCCCGCCAGCCCGGCCGCCGGGCTCGATCGCCTGCACCGGGTGATCACCGGTCAGTCGACGGTGCTCATCGACCTGGACGCCGACACCGCCACGCGGCGCGCCGCCCTGCACCCGAAGTGGCGCAACCGCCTGGTCGCAGCCGAGCGGGCCGGTCTGCGGGTGCAGCGGGTCGGTGCCCGGCCGGCCCAGTACCGGTGGCTGATCGAGCGCGAGACGGCGCAGCGGGCCAGCCGCGGCTACCAGGCGCTGCCGCCGGGTTTCGTCGAGGCCTATCAGGCGGCCCGCCCCCCCGGTGACGATCCGGTGCTCACCCTGCGGGTGGACATCGGCCGCGAGCCGGTCGCGGCGATGATGTTCCTGATCCACGGCACGGCGGCCACCTATCACCTGGGCTGGAGCGGCGAGCAGGGGCGCGAGAGCGGCGCCCACAACCTGCTGCTGTGGCAGGCGATGGACCAGCTCGCGCAGCGTGGCATTCGCCTGCTCGATCTGGGCGGTGTCAACACCGCCAGTGGCGCCGGCATCGCGCGCTTCAAGCTCGGCAGTGGCGGGCGGGTGGTCACGCTGGCGGGCACTTTCCTCTGACGAAACCGCCCGGCCCGGTTGGCCGGGCAGTTCCATGTTGGCGCGCATCGACCGGCGACATCGCGTCGAACCTGACAGAATCCGTCCACTGCGGCGCCGCTTCGAGCGCCGACCATCCCCGCACTGGAGACCTCGATGAGCCGTCTGCGCTTTGGCGCCTTTCTCGCGCCGCACCACCCGATCGGCGAGCACCCGATGCTCCAGTACCGCAACGATCTGAAGCTGGTCAAGCACCTCGATTCGCTGGGCTACGACGAGTTCTGGTGCGGCGAGCATCACTCCACCGGCTGGGAAACCATCGCCTCGCCCGAGATGTTCCTGGCGGCCGCGGGCGAGCACACCGCGCGGATCCGGCTGGGCACCGGCGTGATCTCGCTGCCCTACCACCATCCCTTCCATGTCGCCCAGCGCATCGTGCAGCTCGACCACATGACCGGCGGGCGGGCGATCTTCGGCTCGGGTCCCGGCGCGCTCGCCTCCGATGCCCACACGCTCGACATCGATCCGGCGCTGCAGCGCAATCGCCAGGACGAGGCGCTCGGCGTGATCCGGCGCCTGCTGGCGGGCGAGGACCGCTTCAGCTACGACTGCGAGTGGTTCCGCCTGAAGGACGCCAAGCTGCAGCTGCTGCCGCTGCAGGAGAACCTGCCGATGGCGGTCGCCTCGACGATCAGCCCCTCGGGCATGACGCTGGCCGGCAAGTACGGCACCGGCGTGATCTCGATCGGGTCCTCGTCCACCGAAGGCCTGGCCGCGCTGGCCACCCAGTGGAGCTTCGCCGAGGACTCGGCGCGCAAGCACGGCAACACCGTCGACCGCAAGGACTGGCGGGTGCTGCTGTCCTGGCACATCGCCGAGACCCGCGAGCAGGCGCGCCGCGAGGCCGGTGCCGGCCTGATGCACTGGAACAACGAGTACATCCACGGCACGCTGCAGCGCCCCGGCTCGAAGTTCTTCAAGACCCCCGACGAGGCGGTCGATGAAGTCGCGTTCACCCCGGGCGCCGCCTCGGTCATCGGCACGCCCGACGACCTCGTCGCCGCGATCCACAAGCTGATCGGCCTGACCGGCGGCTTCGGCACCCTGGTCGGCTTCGTCCATGACTGGGCCAATCGCGAGAACACGTCGCGCAGCTGGGAACTGGTCGCCCGCTATGTGATCCCCGAGGTCAATGGCCTGCTGGCGCGCTACCGCGAGTCGCGCGAGTTCGTGGTCAAGAACCGCGAATACTTCGAGGCGGCCGGCAAGGCGGTGATGAGCAAGATCCTCGAGCACGAGGGTGCCACCGCGGCGCTCGCGCTGACCAAGGACAGCCGGCTGGCCATGCCCGGGCACAACGCGCCCGACCTGATCCGTCGCGGCTGAACCGGCCCGTTCCCCTGACCCCACACCCCGGAGAGACCCGATGAGCGACCTGATCCACATCCTGCTCGACACGCCGCTGCCGGGGGTGCGCCGGATCACCCTGAACCGGCCCGAGAAGCGCAACGCGCTGAACAACCGCCTGCGCACCGAAGTGTTCTCCACCCTCGAGGCGCATGACCGCGATCCGGACGTCCGGGTCACCATCATCCGCGGCGCCGGCCCGGCCTTCAGCTCCGGCTACGACCTGTCGGCCGACAACACGGTCGATCAGCCGTACCACACCGCCGGCGGCCTGGGCCAGTGGTCGCGCCATGTGGTCGACGGCTGGTTCCGCATCTGGGACCTGGCCAAGCCGGTGGTCGCGCAGGTGCATGGCTATTGCCTGGCCGGCGGCACCGAGCTGGCCACCGCCTGCGACCTCGTCTATGTGGCCGACGATGCACAGATCGGTTATCCGCCGGTGCGCCTGATGAGCCCGCCCGACATGCAGTTCCATCCCTGGATGATGGGCATGCGCCAGGCGATGGAGTCGATGCTGACCGGTGATGCGCTCAGCGGTCGCGAGGCGGCCGAGCGCGGCTGGGCCAACCGTTCGTATGCGCCCGCCGATCTCGAGGCCGAAGTCCTCGCGGTGGCCGAGCGGGTGGCCAAGCTGCCCAGCGAACTGGCGGCGATCAACAAGCGCAGCGTGCACCGCGCGATGGAGATCATGGGTCTGCGCGCGGCGATTCGCGCCGGTACCGACCTGCAGGCGCTGGCCTTCCAGACTGCGCCGAGCAAGGCCTACATGTCGCGCTTTCGCCGCGACGGCGCCAGCGTGAGCGGCCTGCTCAGCGAGCGCGACGCCGCCTTCCAGGACTACCGCGAGCGCGGCGCCGACGAGCCGAAGTAATCACGCCGCGGGCGTCCTCGCCACCGCATGCATCCGATCCGCTGCGCCACGCCCGCCGATGCGCGGGCGATCGCCGAGGTTCAGGTGGCGAGCTGGCGGGTCGCCTATCGCGACCTGATGTCCGAGACCTATCTGGCTGCGCTGTCGACCGACCGACGGGAGGCCGCGTGGCGCGACTCGATCGCGCGCGCCAGCCCCGAGATCCTGGTCGCTGGCGAGCCCGATGCGGTGCTGGGCTGGATCGCCTTCGATCGCAGCCGCGACCCGGGCGCGCCCGCCGGCACCGGCGAGATCTGGTCCCTGTATGCCGACCCGGCGCACTGGTCGCGCGGGGTCGGGCGCGCGCTCTGGGCGGGTGCGCACCCGCGCTTGCGGGCGCGCGGATTCGAGGCGGTGACCTTGTGGGTGCTGACCGGCAATCCCCGGGCGCGCCGCTTTTACAGCCGCCTGGGCCTGGCGCCGGAGCCCGCGCAGGTGAAGACCTTCGAGATGGGCGGGCGCACGCTCGAGGAAATCCGCTATCAGGGCGCGATCGGATCCGCGCGCCCGCTACCGGCTGACGAACCTGGCGCGCCTCAGCGCTTCCAGCCGCCGCCCAGGGTCTTGTAGAGGGTCACCTGGTTCTGCAGCGCGGCGAAGCCGGTCTGGATCAGGAGCTGGCGCGCGGCGAACAGCGAGCGCTGGGCATCGAGCACCTCGAGCGAACTGCTGACGCCGGCGCGGTGGCGCAGATCGCTCAGTCGCAGCCGCGACTCCTCGGCCTGGACCTGCGCCTTCAGGGCGTTCAGCTGATCGTCGAGCGTGGCGGCACCGGTCAGTGAGTCGGCTACCTCGCGGAAGGCGATCTGGATGGTTTTCTCATACTGGGCCACCGCGATTTCCCGGCTCGCCAGCGAGCTGTCGAGGTTGGCCTGGTTGCGCCCGCCGTCGAAGATCGGCAGCGACAGGGCCGGGATCAAGGTCCAGGCGCGCGCGCCGCTGCTCACCAGCCCCGAGAGCTCGCCGCTGGCCAGTCCGACGGTGCCGGTCAGCGCGATCCGCGGAAAGAAGGCCGCCCGGGCGGCGCCGATGTTCGCGTTGGCGGCGATCAGCGACTGTTCGGCGCCGCGCACATCGGGCCGGCGGATCAGCAGGTCCGAAGGCAGGCCGGCGGGAACCTCGGCGAACACCGGGCGCGCGCGGTTCGCGGCCTTGCCCAGCAGGCCTTCGGGCAGGGGGCTGCCGACCAGCAGCGCCAGCGCGTTCTCATCGAGCGCGCGGCTGCGCGCGAGCTGTGCCAGCGCGACCCGCGCCGTCTCGAGCAGCACCTGCGCCTGCGCCAGCTCGGACTCGGGGGCCACGCCGCCCGCGACGCGCACGCGCACCAGGGCGGCGGAGGCTTCGCGGCTGGCCAGCGTTTCGCGCGCCAGCTGCAGCAGCGCCTCGTCGGCCAGCACGGCGAGCCAGGCATTGGCGATCGAGGCGACCAGCGCGATGTGCACGCTACGGCGCGCCTCCTCGGTGGCCAGGTAGGCGGCCAGCGAGGCCTCGCTCAGCGCACGGATCCGGCCGAAGAAGTCGATTTCGAAAGCGGTGCTGGCCAGACCTGCCTGGTAGTAGTCGGTGGTGTAGCCCGTGCCGGAGGGCGTGGTTGCGCCGGCCACCCGCTGGCGCGCGTGTTGCGCGGTCGCGTTGAGCACCGGCAGCAGTTCGGCCCGCTGGATCTGGAGCGTGGCGCGGGCGCGCTCGATCGACAGCGCGGCGATTCGCAGGTCGCGATTGTTGGCCAGGCCGAGTTCGATCAGCGAGGCCAGCGACTCGTCGGCGAAGAAGCTGCGCCAGCCGATCTCGCTGGCCGGCACCGGCGGGTTGCCTGCGGGTCCCGGTCGGGCGCCGGGGAACTGTTCGGCGACCGGCGCGGCCGGTCGCTGATAGGTCGGCACGAACGAGCAGGCCGACACGGCGAGCCCCAGGGCGAGCGACACGAGGGTTCGGGTACGCATCTCAGGCGTCCCCGTTGCGGGCGCCGTCGGCTGGGGCCGAGGGCGAGGGTGAAGCGGCGGGTACCGCAGGACCTGCGCCCGCCGCGCCGTCGCCGCGCACCGGCTCGGCCTTGAAGATCCGGCGCACCGCGACGAAGAAGACCGGCACCAGCAGCAGCGCCAGCACGGTGGCGGTGATGACGCCCCCGATCACGCCGGTGCCGATCGCGCGCTGCCCGGCCGAGCCGGCGCCGGTGGCCAGCGCCAGCGGCAGAACGCCCATCAGGAAGGCAAGCGAGGTCATCACGATCGGGCGCATGCGCAGGCTCACCGCCTGCAGCGTCGCCTCGACCAGCCCCAGGCCCTGGCGCTGCAGCTCGCGGGCAAACTCGATGATCAGGATCGCGTTCTTGGCCGACAGCCCGATGATCGTGACCAGCCCGACAGTGAAATAGACATCGTTCGGGTAGCCGCGCAGCATCGCCGCCACCACCGCACCGACCACGCCCAGGGGCACGGCGAGCAGCACCGCCAGCGGGATCGTCCAGCTCTCGTAGAGCGCGGCCAGGCACAGGAAGGCGGCCAGCAGGGAGAACGCGAGCAGCACCGACGCCTGGCGGCCCGACTGCTTTTCCTCGCGCGACAGGCCGGTCCATTCGTAGCTGATGCCGCGTGGCAGCTGGCCGGCCAGGCGCTCGATTTCGGCGATCGCCTCGCCGGTGCTGAACCCGGGCGCGGCGTCGCCCGCGATCCGCATCGCCGGATAGCCGTTGAAGCGGATCGCCTGCATCGCGCCGCTGACCCACTGGGTGGTGGCGAACGCCGAGAACGGCACGGGGCGACCCTGCGCATTGGGCGCGGTGAGCCGCAGCACATCGTCGGGCTGCATCCGCTGGGCCGGGTCGGCCTGCACCACCACCCGCTGCAGTCGGCCGGCATTGGGGAAGTCGTTCACATAGGCCGAGCCCAGCGCGGTCGACAGGGTGTTGCCGATGGCCTCGAAACCCACGCCGAGCGCCGCGGCCTTCTCGCGGTCGATGTCCACCCGCAGTTGCGGCGCGTCTTCGAGTCCATCGGGCCGCACGCCGGCCAGCACCGGGCTGCGGGCTGCCATGCCCAGCAGCTGGTTGCGCGCGCCGACCAGGGTTTCTCGGCCCACGCCGCCGCGGTCCTGCAGTCGCAGGTTGAAGCCGGTGCCGGTGCCCAGTTCCGGGATCGGCGGCGGGCTCAGCGCGAAGATGAAGGCGTCCTTGACCGACATCAGCGCGCCGAACGCACGCTTGGCGATCGATTGCGCCGAGCTCTGCGGGCCGGTGCGCTCGTCCCAGGGTTTCAGGGTGACGAAGGCGAGCGCCGCGTTCTGGCCCACGCCCGCGAAGCTGAAGCCGACCACGCCGACCATCTGCGCGACCTCGGGCTGCTTGAGAAAGAAGCCCTCGACCTCGCGGACCACCTCGAGCGTGCGGTTCGCAGTGGCGCCGGGCGGCAGCTGGATGTTCGCCAGCAGGTAGCCCTGGTCTTCATTGGGCAGGAACGAAGAGGGCATGCGCACGAACAGCAGGCCGCAGGCGATCACCAGCGCACCGTAGATGAAGACCCAGAGCCAGACGCGGCGCAGCGCCCCGCCCACCAGCCGGCCGGTGCCCTGGGTGGCGCGCCGGAATCCGCGGTTGAACCAGCCGAAGGGGCCGCGCCGCTGGTGATGCCCGGGCGCCACCGGCTTGAGCAGGGTGGCGCACAGCGCCGGCGTCAGGCTCAGCGCAAGAAAGGCCGAGAACAGCATCGAGGTGATCATCGTGACCGCGAACTGGCGATAGATGTTGCCCACCGACCCCTGGAAGAACGCCATCGGCACGAACACCGACACCAGCACGGTGGTGATGCCCACGATCGCGCCGGTGATCTGGCCCATCGCCTTGCGGGTCGCCGCGCGCGGCGAGAGCTGCTCCTCGAGCATGATGCGTTCGACGTTCTCCACCACCACGATCGCGTCGTCGACCAGGATGCCGATCGCCAGCACCATCGCGAACAGGGTGAGCACGTTGATGGTGAAGCCGATCGCCAGCAGGATGCCGAAGGTGCCCATCAGCGCCACCGGCACCACCAGCGTGGGGATCAGCGCATAGCGCAGGCCCTGCAGGAACAGCACCATGACCAGGAAGACGAGCACCACCGCCTCGAGCAGCGTCATCACCACCTGGGTGATCGAGATGCGAACGAATTTGGAGGTGTCGTAGGGCAGCTTGAACTGGACGGTGGGCGGGAAGAATCGCGAGAGCTCCTCCATGCGCGCCTGCACCGCGGCCGCGGTCGCCAGGGCGTTGCCGGTGGGCGAGAGCTGCACCGCCAGGCCGACCGCGTTGGAGCCGTTCAGACGCGCAAACGGCGCGTAGGCCTGGCCGCCGATCTCGATGCGCGCGACGTCGCGCAGCCGCACGCTCGAGCCGTCGGTGGCCGAGCGCAGGACGATGTTGCCGAAGGCCTCGGTCGAGCCGAGCTGACCGCTGGCGACCACGGTGGCGGTGATGGTCTGCGAGGCAAGGTTGGGCAGCTCGCCGATCGCGCCGGCCGAGACCTGCGCGTTCTGGGCGCGGATCGCGGTGGTGACGTCGGCCGCCGACAGGTTGTAGCTCACCAGCCGGGCCGGATCGAGCCAGATCCGCATCGCGCGCTCGGTGCCGAAGAGCTGCACCACGCCCACGCCGGGCAGGCGCTGGATCTCGGGCAGCACATTGCGCGAGGCGTAGTCGCCCAGCGCCACCGGATCGAGCTTGCCGCCCTCGGAATAGATCATCGCGAACAGCAGGAAATTGGAGCGCGCGCGATCGACCCGCACCCCCTGCTGGATCACCGCCTGGGGCAGGCGCGGTGTCGCGCGCGACAGGCGGTTCTGCACGTCGACCTGGGCCAGGGCCGGCGCGGTGCCCGGCTCGAAGGTGACGGTGATGGTGGCGGTGCCGTTGGCCTGGCTCACCGACTCCATGTAGATCATGCCGGGCGAGCCGTTCATCTCCTGCTCGATCAGGCTCACCACCGCCTCGTCCAGGGTGCGGGCCGAGGCGCCGGGGTAGGTGGCGGTGATGACGATGGAGGGGGGCGCCACCGTCGGGTACTGGGCGATCGGGAGCTGCGTGATCGCCACCGCGCCGGCCACCAGCATGAACAGCGCGATCACCCAGGCAAAGATCGGCCGGTCGATGAAAAAGGAAGCCATGGCCGTCTACTTGCCCGCAGCCGGGGCGCCCGGCGTGGCCGCCGCTGCCGCCGGCCTCGCACCGGCGGGCCCCTTCCAGGGCACCGTTCGGACCGGCGCGCCGGGGCGCAGCTTCTGGAAGCCCTCGACGATCACCTTCTCGCCCGCCTGCAGGCCCTCGGTCACCACCCACCGGTTGCCCTGGCCCATCGCGATCTTCACCGGTCGCGGCGTGACCATGCCCTTGTCGTCGACGACCATCACCGTGTCGCCCTGCGCGCCGCGGGTCACCGCCTGCTGGGGCAGTGCGAGCGCGTTGTCGTTGCGGCCCTGCTCCAGCCGGACCCGGACATACATGCCGGGCAGCAACAGGCCTTGCGGGTTGGGCAGTTGTGCGCGCAGCGTGACCTGACCCGAGGCGGGATCGACGGCGAGGTCCGAGAACAGCAGCTTGCCGGCATGCGGGTAGGGGCTGCCGTCGTCGAGCACCACCCGCACCCGGGCTGCGCTGGCCGGGTCGGCCGCCTTCAGTCCGCCGCTGCCGATCGACTGGCGCAGCCGCAGCACGTCGGCAACCGGCTGAGTGAAGTTGACGTACAGCGGGTCGACCTGCTGGATCAGCGCCAGCGGCGTGGCATCGCCCTGGCCCACCAGCGCGCCCTCGCTCACCTGGGTGCGGCCGATGCGCCCGGCGATCGGCGCGGTGATGGTGGCATAGCCCAGGTTGATCCGGGCGGTCTGGACCGCGGCCTTGCCGGCCGCGACATCGGCCTCGGCCTGTTTGAACGCACCCTGCGCGTTCGTGTATTCCTGCCGGCTGATCGCATTGGCCTGGGCCAGCGGCGCATAGCGCTCGGCAGTGGTGCCGGTGAGCATCAGCGTGGCCTCGGCGCGCGCCAGGGTGGCTTGCGCGCTGTCGAGCGCGGCCTGGAACGCGGCCGGGTCGATGCGATACAGCACGTCGCCCTGGCGGACGTCGGCGCCTTCCTGGAAGACCCTTTGCTGCACGATGCCCGGCACGCGCGCCCGGACCTGGGCGGTGCGCAGCGCCTCCAGGCGGCCCGGCAGATCGGCCACCAGGGCGATCGCCTCGGGGGCGGTGATGATCACTGCGACCTCGGCCGGCGGCATCGCCGGCGCGCCGGCGCCTTTCGCGGCGTCGCCCTTGGCCGGGTCCCCTTTCGGTGCGTCCCCTTTCGGCGCATCCCCCTTGCCCGCGTCCCCTTTCGCCGCGCCACCCGCGCTCGCCGGCCCCTTGCTGTCGGCCGGTGTCGAGGGCGACGGGCCACAGGCGGCCAGCGCGCTGGCCAGGCACACCACGGTCATGGCAAGGAAGCGAGCGCGCATCGGGCGGTTCCTGAGAGGGGCCCAGCCCGAAGGCCGGGCCGGCGGGGCATTATCGTCGATCGGTCGATCGACTGTTCCGCCGGGCCGGCAGCGCGTCAGACGTTCTCGCGCACCACCCGCCAGCCGCGCTCGTCGTGCTCCAGGTGATGCACCGAGCCGAAGTCGATCTTCAGCCCGCCGAACTGGTTCAGCGGCTCGCCGCGCACCTGCTTGAGCAGCGTGAGGATGACCCCGGCATGGGTCAGCACCGCCACGGCTGGCCGCGGGCCGCTCGCCGCCGCGCCCTGCGGCGTGATCGACTGCAGGAAGCGCCAGCCGCGTCCGGCGAGCTCGGTGACCGTCTCGCCGCCGGGCGGGCGCCAGTGCTCGATGTTGTCGCGCCAGGCATTGATCTCGTCGCGCGGGATCGCGCTCCAGTCCTTGCCCTCCCAGTGGCCGAAATGCATCTCGGCCAGCAGGGGCTCGATCACCGGCTCGGGCCAGGGCGCGCCCGACAGGGCCTGCGCGACCCGGGCGCAGCGCGACAGCGGGCTGCTGTAGACCTGCAGCGGGGTCGGGCCCTCGTCGCTGTCATGCAGGCCACGCAGCCGGGCGACCACTGCCTCGAAATGCTGCGCGTCGGTGTCGACGTCGGTGCGCCCGTAGCAGGTGCCTTCCGGAACGGCGGGTTTGGGGTGTCGGATCAGCCAGAGTCGCATCGTGTTTCTTTCCCGGCCGCGCGCGCGGCCGCTTCGGTCGGTCGGGCACCGGGAGGCGCCGACCCTGTCCTTTTCAATCGAGGCTGCCGGCCGCCGGCCCCTCGCCCGGGGCCGCCTCGCCGCCGGCCAGCATCGCCAGCGCGCCGACCAGGAAAGCGAGCTCGGCCAGTTGCTGGACCGCGCCCAGGCAGTCGCCGGTGTAGCCGCCCAGCCGCAAGCGCAGGCGACGGCGCATCCAGGCGGTGATCGCCGCTGCCCCCGACAGCGCCGAGGCGAACACCGTGACCTCGCCGGTCCACAGCGCCGCCAGCAGCAGCGGCGCGCCGGCGATCGCCAGCGCGATGGCCGCGTCGCGGGCCGACAGATCCCGGGCGATCGGCTTGGCGATGCCGGGTGTTTCCACGCGGACGTAGGGCAGGGTGATCATCACCACCACCGAGCAGCCGCGCGAGACGCCCGCCGAGGTGAGCAGCAGCACGCCGATCCAGGTCGGGTCGACCGCCGACAGCGTCTCGAAGCGGCCGAGCAGGACCATGAACAGCCCCGCCGCGCCATAGGTGCCGATGCGCGAGTCGTGCATGATTTCCAGCAGCCGGTCGCGCTCATGATGGCCGCCCATCGCATCGCAGTAGTCGGCCAGGCCGTCCTCGTGGAAGGCGCCGGTCAGCAGCAGGCCGGCGGCCATCGCGATCAGCAGCGCCACCGCATGGGGCAGCAGCAGTCCCGCGGCCGCATAGACGATCGCCGTCAGCGTCGCGACCACCAGGCCGACCAGCGGGAAATAGCGCGTGGCCGGCGCGATCCAGGCCGGATCGAAGCCCATCCACTGCGCCAGTCGGCCGGTCACCGGCAGCCGGGAGTAGAACTGCAGGGCGACCAGGAAGAGGCGCAGCTGGGTCATCGCTGCCCGTCCGTTTGGCCGGGGTCCGCCGGATCCGCCTGGGCCTGAATCACCGGCGCTGTCATCGGCGCGGCAACGGCCTGGGCCCGGCTTACCCCCGCCTGCTCGAAGCTGGCCATCTCCGTCAGCATCCGCGCCGCCGCGCGCAGCAGCGGCATGGCCAGCGCCGCGCCCGACCCCTCGCCCAGCCGCATGCCCAGGTCGAGCAGCGGACTCACCCCGAGCGCGGCCAGCGCGTGGCGGTGACCGGGTTCGGCCGACCGGTGGGCGAACACGCAGCCTTCGAGCACGCGCGGGTCGCGCCGCCACGCCACCAGCAGCGCCGCGGTCACCACATAGCCATCGATGACCGCGATGCAGCCGGCTTGCGTGGCCGCTTCGATCGCGCCCACCAGCATCGCGATCTCGAAGCCGCCCATCGCTGCCAGCACCGCCACCGGATCGCGCGCCGATTCGTGCAGTGCGAGCGCGGCGCCGATCACCTGCCGCTTGTGCGTCAGGCGCGCGGCGTCCAGCCCGGTGCCCGGTCCGACGCAGTCGGCGACCGGCAGCGCCAGCAGCCGCGCGGTCAGGGCGGCGGCACTCGAGGTGTTGCCGATGCCCATTTCGCCCAGGCCGATCGCCTGCGCGCGGTGCCGTGCCAGGGTGGCCCGGGTGATCGCCGCGCCCTGCGCGATGCCCGCCTGTGCCTGCTCGATGCTCATGGCGGTGGTGCGCGCGAAGTTGCCGGTCGGTCGCCCGACGCCGGCGTCGACGACCTCCAGCGCGATGTCGTTGGCCCGGCAAAAGACGTTGACCGCCGCGCCGCCCGCCCGGAAGTTGGCCAGCATCTGACCGGTGACCGCGGCCGGATAGGCCGACACCCCTTCCTCGACGATGCCGTGATCGGCGGCGAACACCAGCAGCGCGGTGCGCTCGACCTGCGGGCTGACGGTGCCCTGGCACAGCGCGATCCGGCGCGCGAGGTCGGCCAGGCCGGCCAGTGCGCCGGCGGGCATGGTCTTGGCGGCCAGCGCGGCGTCGATCGCGGCGGTCAGCGCGCTGACCGGGCTCGCGGCCGTGCCCACGCCGCCAGGCGGCGCGGCCGGAGTGTCGGCGGATCGGGTGGGGTCGGGCATCGCGGCGATGGGGGGCCCGGAGCGGGCGCCGGGCCTGTCGTAGAATCCGGTGCATCTTAGCCGAGCCGTGTCCACCGATTGCCCGCCACCATGACCACCGAATCCACTTCTGCCGCCCTCGCCCTCGCCGGTTCCCAGAAAGTCGAGATTCTTGCCGAGGCGATGCCGTACATCCGGCGCTTCCATGGCAAGACCATCGTGATCAAGTACGGCGGCAACGCGATGACCGACGACCGGCTCAAGGAGAGCTTTGCCGAGGACATCGTCATGCTGCGACTGGTCGGGATGAACCCGGTGGTCGTCCACGGCGGCGGCCCGCAGATCGAGCAGCTGCTGGCCCGGATCGGCAAGAAGGGCGAATTCGTGCAGGGCATGCGGGTCACCGACGCCGAAACCATGGACATCGTCGAGATGGTGCTGGCCGGCCAGGTGAACAAGGAGATCGTCGAGCTGATCAATCACGCCGGCGGCAAGGCCGTCGGCCTGACCGGCCAGGACGGCGGCCTCATCCGGGCCCGCAAGCTCACCCTGAGTTCGCGCGAGCATCCCGAGGAGCGCATCGACATCGGCCAGGTCGGCGAGATCGAAAGCATCGACCCCAGCGTGATCCAGACACTGAGCGCCAGCGGCTTCGTGCCGGTGATCGCGCCGATCGGCTCGGGGCGCGACGGCGAGACCTACAACATCAACGCCGACGTGGTGGCCGGCAAGATCGCCGAGGTCCTCAAGGCCGAGAAGCTGATGCTGCTCACCAACACACCCGGCGTGCTCGATCGAAACGGCAAGCTCATCACCGGCCTGTCGGCGCGCCAGATCGACGACCTGTTCGCCGATGGCACCATCTCCGGGGGCATGCTGCCCAAGATCTCGTCGGCGCTCGACGCCGCGCGCGGCGGCGTCAATGCGGTCCACATCGTCGACGGTCGCGTCGACCACTGCGTGCTGCTCGAGATCCTCACCGATCTGGGCGTGGGAACGATGATCCGCTCCCATTGATGCGGGTCCGCCGACGCATGCCGACCCCGTCACGCTGCCCCTGCGGCGGTGCCGAGCGACCCGCTCCATCCTGCGCGCGCTGAGCCGTCCTTGGCCGCCTCGCCCGTCTGGCTCTTCGATCTCGACAACACGCTGCACGATGCCGGCAGCCGCGTGTTCCCGCGCATCAACACCGCGATGACCGACTATGTGTCGCGCCGCCTCGGCCTGCCGCCCGAGGAGGCCAGCGCGCTGCGGGTGCATTACTGGCGGCGCTACGGCGCGACGCTGCTCGGACTGGTGCATCACCACGCCATCGACCCGCACGAGTTCCTGCGCGAGACCCATCCGTTTCCCGATCTGCACCGGATCGTCGCCCGCGATCACCATCTGCGCGACTCGCTGCGCCGGCTGAAGGGGCGCAAGGTGGTGGTGACCAACGCGCCGCGGGCCTACGCCAGCGCGGTGCTGCGCCTGCTCGGCATCGCGCCGCTGCTCGATGGCCTGGTCTGCGTCGAGGACATGCGCTTTGCCGGGCGCTGGCACCCGAAGCCCTCGCGCCGGATGCTGCGCAAGATCGTCGCGCGGCTGCGGGTGCCGGCGGCCCGCTGCGTGCTGCTCGAGGATTCGGCGGCCAACCTGGTGAGCGCGCGCGCGGTCGGCCTGCGCACGGTGCTGGTGTCCGGGCTGACGCATCCCTCGGGGGCGACGCCGCGGCGCCCGCGCGCCGGCGGCGCTCGGGCGATCGACGTTCAGCTACAATCGATTGCGCTTTTGCCCCGTCTTCCAGACCGTCTTCGATGAATCAGCCCAGCACTGCGCCGGCCCGAGCGGTTCGTCCGAAGCCCGGCGAGCGCCGACTCCAGATCCTCCAGACCCTCGCCGTCATGCTCCAGGAGCCCGCCGGCGACCGGGTCACCACCGCCGCGCTCGCCGCCCGCCTGAAGGTGTCCGAGGCGGCGCTGTACCGTCATTTCGCCAGCAAGGCCCAGATGTTCGAGGGCCTGATCGAGTTCATCGAGGCGACCGTCTTCGGGCTGATCAACCAGATCGCCAGCCAGGACGAGGACGGCCTGCGCCAGCTGCACAAGACCACCGCGATGCTGCTGGGCTTCGCCGACCGCAATCCCGGCATGACGCGGGTCCTGATCGGCGACGCCCTGGTCACCGAGGACGACCGGCTCCAGGAGCGCATCAACCAGCTGATCGACCGGATCGAGGCCTCGATCCGCCAGAGCTTTCGCCAGGCGGTGACCCAGGGGCGCCTGGCGCCCGACACCGACACCGCCGCGCGGGCCGGCATCGTGCTGGCCTTCGTGATGGGCCGCTGGCTGCGCTTTGCCAAGAGCGGTTTTCGCCGGCCTCCCGCCGAGCACTTCGAGCATCAGGTCGCCACGCTGATCGGCTGAGTTCCGGACCCTCGCCGGGCGATCGCGGGTCATGCGGGGCGCGGCCAGGCCTTATTCTCGGCGGGTACCGGGCCGGTGCGCAGACCTGCCGGCACCCACCTTCCGAAAGACGAAACCGACATGAGCGACGACATCACGCGCCTGGGCGCGCTCGAGCTGTCCGCGGCCATCCATGCCCGCGACCTGTCCTGCCACGGCGTCATGGCCGCCTACCTCGAGCGGATCGCCCGCTTGAATCCGGTGCTCAACGCGATCGTCGCGATGAAGCCGCCCGAGACCCTGCTCGCGCAGGCCCGCGAGATGGACGAGAAGGCCGCGCGCGGCGAGTGGATGGGGTGGATGCATGGCATGCCCCAGGCGATCAAGGACCTGGCCGCGACCCGCGACATCCCGACCACCCGCGGGTCGCCGCTCTACCGCGATTTCCTGCCCGCCGAGGATTCGATCATCGTCGAGCGCGTCCGCCAGGCGGGCGCCATCCTGATCGGCAAGACCAACACGCCCGAGTTCGGCCTGGGCTCGCAGACCTACAACCCGGTATACGGCGCCACCCGCAATGCCTATGACACGACGCTGTGCGCCGGCGGCTCCAGCGGTGGCGCGGCGGTGGCGCTGGCCGCGCGGCTGCTGCCGGTGGCCGATGGCAGCGACATGGGCGGGTCGCTGCGCAACCCGGCGGCCTTCAACAACGTGTTCGGGTTTCGCCCCAGCGCGGGTCTGGTGCCCAAGTATCCGGTGCCTGAGGCCTTCATCGAGCAGCTGGGCGTCGAGGGCCCGATGGCGCGCAGCGTGCCCGACCTGGCGCGGCTGCTGGCCACCCAGGCCGGCGCCGACCCGCGCGCACCGCTGTCGCGCGAGAGCGATCCGTCGGTGTTCGCGCAACCGCTGCGCGCGCCGGCGCGCGGTCTGCGGGTCGGCTGGCTGGGCGATCTCGACGGCCACCTGGCTTTCGAGCCCGGCATTCTCGACCTGTGCACCGACGCGCTGACCGCGCTGGCGGGGGTGGGCTGCGAGGTGCAGGCGGCCCGCCTGGGCTTTGCCCCCGAGCGGCTGTGGGAGATGTGGCTCACGCTGCGCAGCTGCGTGGTGGCCGGCGGGCGCTGGGCCGATTACAGCGACCCGGCGCGCCGGGCCCTGATGAAACCCGAGGCGATCTGGGAGGTCGAGCGCGGCCGGGCCACCAGTGCCCTGCAGGTCTATCAGGCCTCCGAGGAGCGCACCGCCTGGCATCGGCACCTGCTCGGTCTGTTCCGGCAGTACGACATCCTGGTCCTGCCGACCGCCCAGGTCTTCCCCTTCGATGTCGGGCGCCACTGGCCCGAGCGGATCGGCGACCGGACGATGGACACCTACCACCGCTGGATGGAGGTGGTGATCGGCCCGACCCTGGCCGGTGCCCCGTCGATCAGCGTGCCGGTGGGCTTCGGCTCGGGCGGCGCGCCGATGGGCATGCAGCTGATCGGTGCGCCGGGCGCCGACCTGCAGGTGCTCGAACTGGCGCATGCCTACGATCAGGCCACCCGCTGGGTCGAGCGCAAGCCGCCACGGTGATCGCGCACCCATGCAGCTGAGCGCGGCCTTCCGTGCCCTGCGTCACCCCCTGTTCCGGCGTTTCTTCGCCGGCCAGACGGTGTCGCTGGTCGGCTTCTGGCTGCAGACGGTGGCGCTGTCCTGGCTGGTCTGGCGCACCACCCGCTCGCCGGTGATGCTGGCCGTCGTGGCCTTCGCCGGCAGCATCCCGATGCTGGTCATCTCACCCTTCGCCGGCGCCCTGATCGACCGCTTCGACCGCCGGCGCGCCTTGATCACCACCCAGGTGGTGCAGATGGTCCAGGCGGGGACGCTGGCGGCGCTGGCCTTCGCCGACTACACCCCGATCGAACTGATCGTGCCGCTGGCCCTGGTCTACGGCTGTTCCTGGGCCTTCGACGTGCCGGCCCGCCAGGCGCTGCTGCCGGTGATGATCGGCGGCCGCGAGGATCTCTCCAATGCGATCGCCCTGAGTTCGCTGGTGATGAACCTGGCGCGCTTCGTCGGTCCGGCGCTGGCCGGGCTGCTGCTCGCCTGGACGGGTGAGGGCTGGTGCTTCCTGCTGAACTCGGTCACTTTCCTGCCGGTTCTGCTGGCGGTCCGTGCCCTGCCGCCCGCGCCGCCGGCGCGCCCGACGGCGGCGCTCATGCGCCAGCTCGCCGACGGCTTTCGCTGGGTCTGGGGCTTCGCTCCGGCGCGCTGGCTGCTGGCCCACCTGACGGTGATGTCCCTGACGGTGCCGGTCTACCAGGCGATGGTGCCGCTGTTTGCCAGCGAGATCCATCACGGCGATTCGCGCACCCAGGGCCTGCTGGTGAGCAGCGCCGGCGTGGGCGCCCTGATCGGCACCTTCCTGCTGGCCGCGCGTCCGTCGGTGCGCGGTCTGGTCCGGGTGATCAATGCCGCCAGTGCGATCGGCGCGCTTGGCCTGATCACCTTCGCGCAGACCGGCTCGCTGCCGCTGGCCTGCGGCGGTCTGGTGGCCGTCGGCTTCGGCATCATCACCACTGCTGCCGGCACCAACACCATCCTGCAGAGCGTGGTCGACGACGGGCGTCGCGGCCGGGTGGTGTCGATCTACGCGATGTGCTTCCTGGGGGTGGTGCCGCTGGGCACGCTGCTGACCGGGTTCATGGTGCGTCACCTCGGCGCGCCGCTCACGCTGACGCTGGCCGGCGGCTTGTGCCTGGCCGGCAGCGCACTGTTCGCGCTGGTCTATCCGCGGGTCAGGGCAGGACTGTTGCCGGTCTATCGCGAGCTGGGCATCGTCGCCGCCGACCCCTCGCGCGACTGACGCCGGCTCAGTCGGCGCGCAGTGCTGCGCAGACCGGACAGTGCGGGTCGCGGGCCATCCGGATCTCGTTCATCTGCAGGCCGCGGGCATCGATCAGCAGCAGGCGCCCGACCATCGGATGGCCGAAACCGCCCGCCACCTTCAGTGCCTCGGCCGCCTGCATCGAGCCGACGATGCCGGTCAGCGGCGCGAACACGCCCATCGTCGCGCACGCGACTTCTTCGGGCGCATCGGCGGGCGGGAAGAGGCAGGCATAGCAGGGGGAGTCGGCGCGGCGCGTGTCGAACACCGACAGCTGGCCGTCGAAGCGGATCGCCGCGCCCGAAACCAGCGGGACCCGATGGCGCACGCAGGCCTCGTTGATCGCGTGGCGGGTGGCGAAGTTGTCGCTGCAGTCGACCACGACCGTGCTGCGCGCGACCTGTTCGTCGAGCGCCGCGCCGGCCAGCCGTTCGGTGATCGCGACGATGTCGATCTGCGGGTTGATCGCCAGCAGGCTCTCGCGCCCGGACACGGCCTTGGGCTGGCCCAGCGAGGTCTGGCGGTGCAGGATCTGGCGCTGCAGGTTGGTGAGGTCGACGGTGTCGCCGTCGGCCAGGATCAGGCAGCCGATGCCGGCGCTGGCCAGGTACATCGCCGCCGGAGAGCCCAGTCCGCCGGCGCCGATCACCAGCACGGTGGCGCCCAGCAGCCGTTCCTGCGCCTCGATGCCGATCTCGTCGAGCAGGATGTGCCGGCTGTAGCGAAGCAGCTGCTCGTCGTTCATCACCCGCCTCCGGTACCGGCGGCTGCCGGCAGGCCTATTTCGCCTTCTCGGATTTCTCCGCCTTGTCGGCGTCCGGCCGGGCCGCGTCGTCGCGCGGCTTGGCGATCAGCACCGGGCGGCCCTTGAGGTGGTTCATCGCCTGGGCCAGCTGGTGGTCGTCGGCCGAACCGAATTCGATCGGCTTGCGGTCCTTCAGCCGGGCCTCGGCTGCCGCGTCGCTGGGCTTGGGCACCGTCGGTTTTTCTTCGGATTCCTTGTTGTTGCTCAGGTGACGGGTCAGGTCGGCCTCGCGCAGCCGGAACTGGTTCACGTCGCCTTCCGGCGTCTCTTCAACCAGGAAGTCGGGCGAGATGCCCTTGGCCTGGATCGAGCGTCCGTTGGGCGTGTAGTAGCGCGCGGTGGTGAGCTTGATCGCGGTGTTGTTGGTGAGTGGCAGGATCGACTGCACCGAGCCCTTGCCGAAGGTCTGGGTGCCGATGACCGCCGCCCGCTTGTGGTCCTGCAGCGCGCCAGCCACGATCTCGGAGGCCGAGGCCGATCCGCCGTTGACCAGCACCACCAGCGGCACCGACTTCACGCCCGCTGGCAGTCGCGCGACGATGTCGTCGCGGCTGCCGCGCAGGTAGTCCTCGGGAACGGCCAGGTACTTGCGCTTGGCATCCTCGTTGCGCCCGTCGGTGCTGGTGACCAGGGTGCGCGCCGGCAGGAAGGCCGCCGAGACGCCGATCGCCCCGTGCAGCAGGCCGCCCGGATCGTTGCGCAGGTCGAGCACCATGCCCTTGAGCGGGCCCTGCTGCTTGTACAGACCCTCGATCGCCTTGACCATGTTCTCGACGGTGTGTTCCTGGAACTGGGTCAGCCGGACATAGCCGTAGCCGGGCTCCAGCATCTTGGACTTCACCGATTGCACCCGGATCACGTCGCGCACCAGCTGCACCACGATCGGCCGCGACTCACCCTTTCGCGCCAGGGTCAGGGTGATCGGCGTCTTGGGCTTGCCCCGCATCAGCTTGACGGCTTCGTTCAGCGGCAGGCCCTTGGTGGGCTTCTCGTCGATCTTGATGATCAGGTCGCCCGACTTGATGCCGGCCTTGGACGCCGGGGTGTCCTCGATCGGCGAGACCACCTTGATGAAGCCGTCCTCGGTGCCGACCTCGATGCCCAGCCCGCCGAACTCGCCCTGGGTGCCGACCTGCAGTTCCTTGAAGGCTTCGGCATCCAGATACTGGGAATGCGGATCGAGCCCGGCGAGCATGCCGCTGATGGCCTCGGTGATGAGTTTCTTGTCCTCGACCGGCTCGACGTAGTTGGACTTGATGGCGCCGAAGACATCGGAGAACTGGCGCAGTTCCTCCAGCGGCAGGGGCGGCCGGGCCTCGCGCTGGGCGACCGCCGACAGGCCGATGCTGATGAGCACGCCTGCCACCGCGCCGACCGAGAGCAGTCCGATTTGCTTCATTTTGCCTTGCATGGGATCCGCCTGCCTTGTTCCACCGGGTTGACTCAACGCCGTCCGGTGATTGGGTCGCGGGGTGGCCGCGAACCTTGCTCGCCGAAACAAAGGGGTTGACCGCCCAGTATAAACCCGGGTAAGTCCCCGGAAGGGCAGACCCTGCCCTGCGGAGGGCCGCCGCGCCGCCGTCCGCGACCGCGCGTCAGCCGGCGCGCGGGCGGCTCAAGCCTTGGCCTGGCCCTGCGCGGCGACCGCCGCCGCCGCGGCTTCGATCTCGGCCTGGTCGCCCAGGTAGTAGTGACGCAGCGGCCGAAGGTCGTCGTCGAGTTCGTAGACCAGCGGGCGCGCGGTCGGGATGTTCAGATTGACGATGTCGTCCTCCGAGACGTCGTCGAGGTACTTGATCAGGGCGCGCAGCGAGTTGCCGTGGGCGGCCACCAGCACCCGCTGGCCGGCGCGCACCGCCGGGGCGATCGTCTCGTTCCAGTAGGGCACCACCCGGGTCACCGTGTCGCGCAGGCATTCGGTGCGCGGAATCTGGACCGGGTCGAGACCGGCGTAGCGCGGGTCGTGGTCCGAGCTTCGCGGGTCGCCCGCCGGCAGCGGCTCGGGTGCGATCCCGTAGGCGCGCCGCCAGATCAGCACCTGCTCCTCACCGTACTGCCGGGCGGTTTCGGTCTTGTTCAGCCCCTGCAGCGCGCCGTAATGGCGCTCGTTGAGCCGCCAGGAATGCACCACCGGCAGCCACATCCGGTCCATCTCGTCGAGCGCGCCCCACAGCGTGCGGATCGCCCGCTTCAGCATCGAGGTGTAAGCGACATCGAAATCGAAGCCCTCGGCCGCCAGCAGGGCGCCGGCGCGCCGGGCCTCGGCACGCCCGTTGTCGGTCAGGTCGACATCGGTCCAGCCGGTGAAGCGGTTCTCGAGGTTCCATTGGCTTTCGCCGTGTCTCAGCAGCACGATTTTGTGGGTCATGGTGTCGGGTGGGGAATTGATCGGAGTGGTCGCTGAGCCCTATCAGCGGGCAAGGATACCGGCCGGCGGGGCAGTCGCGTGCCTTATACTCCACCGCTTTTACCGCTCCCCGGGCCATTCTGGCAATGCCGTCGCATCCGCGAGGGCCGAGGGGTCGGTCCGGGATCCGCACTCGTGAACTTCGTCACCGAAAACATCATCCTGATCGTCATCGCGTTCGCCTCGGGTGCGATGCTCGTCTGGCCCCTGATCCAGCGCAGCACCGGCGGTCCGTCGCTCGACACCCTGGCGGCCACCCGGCTGATCAACGATTCCCACGCGGTTGTGCTCGATGTGCGCGATGCCGCCGAGTTCGCCACCGGACACCTGCCGGGTGCCCGCAACATTCCGCTGGCCGAGCTGGCCGGTCGCGGTACCGAGTTGCCCGCCGGCAAGCCGGTGCTGGTGTGCTGCGCCAGTGGCAACCGCTCGGGCAGTGCCGCCGGCCAGTTGCGCAAGGCCGGGCGCGATCAGGTCTTCAACCTGGCGGGCGGGCTGCAGGCCTGGCGGCAGGCGGGCCTGCCGGTGGTCCGCTAGCCGGCGGCCCGGCCTCGTTGCCCTGATTCCCGCGCGCTTTCAGACCCCCCGCGCCCGTCCCGACACCCCAGCGTCGCCACAGCTCCGGAGTTCTCCATGTCCGCCAAAGTCACCATGTACAGCACCGCGGTCTGCCCTTACTGCGTGCGAGCCGAACAGCTGCTCAAGCAGCGCGGCGTCGAGGCCATCGACAAGATCCGCATCGACCTCGATGCCGGCCTGCGCGACGACATGATCGCCCGCACCGGCCGGCGCACTGTCCCGCAGATCTTCATCGGCGACACGCATGTCGGCGGTTTCGACGACCTGGCCGCCCTGGACCGGGCCGGCGGATTGACGCCGCTGCTGGCTGGCTGAACCCGCCTCCCCTTTTCAAGGACCCACCATGTCAGCCCAGCAGAGCAACGACCCCGTCTTCGGCATCCAGCGTCTCTACCTCAAGGACTTGTCCCTCGAGATTCCCGGCGCGCCCCAGATCTTCCTCGAGACCCAGGTCCCGTCGGTCGAGATCCAGCTCGACGTCGCCGCGCAGGCGCTGGTCGAGGGCATCTACGAGACCACCGTCACCGTCACCGTCACCACCAAGGTCGGCGACAAGGTGGCCTTCCTCGTCGAGGCCAAGCAGGCCGGCATCTTCGAGGTCCGCAACGTGCCGGACGACCAGCTGCCGCTGATCCTGAACGTGGTCTGCCCCAACATTGCCTACCCATATCTGCGCTCCAACGTTGCCGACGTGATCCAGCGGGCCGGCTTTCCGCCGATCCACCTGTCCGAGATCAATTTCGAGGCGCTCTATCAGCAACGCCTGCAGCAGCAGGCCCAGGAGCAGGCGGCCGCGCGGCCCTCGATCTACGTGCCCAACGGCGCGCAGTAAGTCGCCATCGGGCGCCGGGCGGGGCAGCGGTGATCTCTCCGGATGCCGGCGGTCCTCGGCGCGCCGCGGCTGGCGGCGACGTCGGGCGGGCGATCCGGTGGCGTCGTGTCATGACGCGGGCGTTGGCTATTCTGATGATGGCGGCGGGCCTGCCGCTCGCGCCTGCCTTCGCCGCCGAGTTCCGCTCCGTCGGGTCGCCGGCTGCCATCCTCTATGACGGCCCGTCGCTGCAGGCCCGCCGGCTCTGGGTGGCACCGCGCCTGATGCCGCTTGAGGTGCTCGCCACCGTCGGCCAGTGGATCAAGGTGCGTGATGTTTCCGGCGACGCGGCCTGGATCGAACGGGCCGAACTGTCGGCCCAGCGAACGGTGGTGTCGCGGGTGAATGCGCCGGTCCGCGCCGCGGGCCAGGAGGGCGCCGAGGTCCTGTTCGTGGCCGAACGCGGCATCGCCCTGGAACTGGTCGATCCCGCGCCTGTGTTTGGCTGGATCCGGGTACGCCACCGCGACGGCAGTTCGGGTTGGGTGCGCTCGGCCGAGGTCTGGGGACTCTGATGTCGCGCCGTGCCCGGCCGGCCGCTGCCTGATGCGCATCGCCGTGCTCGGGGCTGGCGCCTGGGGTACTGCCCTGGCGATCCATGCGGCGCGTCGCCATCCGGTCCGCTTGTTCTCCCGCAGCCCGGCACACGCGGCCGCGATGGCCGAGGCGCGCGGCAACCCGCGATACCTGCCTGGCATCCGATTCCCCGACGCGCTCGACGCCACCGACTCGCTCGATGAACTGATGCACTGGCTGACCGGCGGGGATGCGAACATCCCGCGTCTGCTGGTCATCGGCACCACCGTCGCCGGTCTGCGGCCCACACTCGCGGCGCTGCGCGAGCGCGTCCGGGCGCCGGCCGATGCCATCCCGGTGGTCTGGCTGTGCAAGGGGCTGGAAAGCGGCACCGGCTTGCTGCCGCACCAGGTGGCGGCGCAGTCCTGGCCGCGCCTGCGCGGCGCGGCGCTCTCGGGCCCGAGCTTCGCCCAGGAGGTGGCGGCCGGGCTGCCGGTGGCGCTCACCGTGGCCACCGCTGACGACGAGCTGGCCGATGCCGTGGTGCAGGGTCTGCACCACGGCGCCGCGCGCATCTACCGCGCCGACGACATCGTCGGGGTCGAAGTCGGCGGCGCCCTCAAGAATGTCATGGCCATCGCCGCCGGCATCTGCGACGGGCTGGCCCTGGGGCACAACGCGCGGGCAGCCCTGATCACCCGCGGCCTGGCCGAGATCGCGCGCTACGGCACCGCGCAGGGAGCGCAGGCCGGCACCTTCATGGGGCTGACCGGCCTGGGCGACCTGGTCCTCACCTGCACCGGCGATCTGTCGCGCAACCGGCGCGTCGGCCTGGCGCTGGCCGCGGGCCGGCCGCTGGCGGCGGCGCTGGCCGATCTCGGCCATGTTGCCGAGGGCGTCCCCTGTACCGAAGAAGTCGTCCGGCAGGCGGCGCTGGCGGGCATCGATGTCCCGATCGCGGCGGCGGTGCAGGCCGTCATGGCGGGGCGTCTGAGCGCCCGCGAGGCGGTGCTGTCACTGCTGGCGCGTGAGCCCAAGCGAGAACACTGAGCAAGCGAGATCTGTCTTGAACACACCTTCCCAGGATTCCCCGACCCGCCGGCGCGCCATCGGCGTCTTCTGCGGCGCCAAGAGCGGCAACGATCCGCGCTGGGTCAATGCGGCGTTCGATCTCGGTCGCGCCCTGGCCGCGCGCGGCTGGGCGCTGGTCTACGGCGGCGGCAATGTCGGCCTGATGGGCGCGGTGGCCGACGGCACCCTGGCCGGCGGCGGCGAGGTGATCGGCGTCATTCCGCAGCGCCTGATGGAGCGCGAGGTGGCCCATCGCGGCCTCACCCGCCTCGAGGTGGTGCCCGACATGGCCGAGCGCAAGACCCGGATGATCGAGCTCTCGGACGCTTTCGTCGCGCTGCCCGGCGGGTTGGGCACGCTCGACGAACTCTTCGAGGTGCTGACCCTCGCCCAGATCGGCTATCACCGCAAGCCGGTCGCGCTGTACAACCAGGACGGTTACTGGGACCCCTTGCTGGCCGCCTGCCGCGCCATGACCGGCCACGGTTTCGTGCACGCGGCCGACCTGGCGGTGATGCGCGCCGCGGATTCGATCGACGCCACCCTGGCCGCGGTCGCGCCCTGACCGTCCGGCCGCCGTCCGGCGGTCAGGGTTCGGCCATGCCCTCGAAGCCGAACTGCCGCCACGCCTCGAAGACGGTCACCGCGACCGCGTTGGACAGGTTCAGGCTGCGATTGCCCGGGCGCATCGGCAGGCGCAGCCGGCTGTCGGTCGGGAATTCATCGAGCACGTCCGCCGGCAGTCCATCGGGTTCGCTGCCGAACACCAGCCAGTCGCCGCGCTCGAAGGTCACCTGGTCGGGGCGCCGCTGGCCTGTGGTGGTGAGCGCGAACCGGCGCGCGCCTGCGCTGGCGCGTCGCAGATCGGCCCAGTCGGGGTGCAGCGTCAGGCGCGTGATCTCGTGATAGTCGAGCCCGGCGCGGCGCATCTTGCTGTGATCGATCGGAAAGCCCAGCGGCTCGACCAGATGCAGGTGCGCGCCGGTGTTGGCGCACAGCCGGATGACGTTACCGGTGTTGGGCGGAATCTGCGGATGGACCAGGACGACGTGGATCAAGTCTGACTCGCTGATGGCGGGAGGTCGGGTCGGCGGGTTCGGGCCGCGACGACGGCGGTGATCTGCCGCACGCCGGCCAGGCGCAGGACCCGGGCGGCGGCATGCAGTGTGGCACCGGTGGTCATCACGTCATCGACGAGCGCGACATGCCCGGGCAGGGCGGGATTCCTCGCGCCCGGGGTGAAGGCGGCGGCGAGGACGAATGCGTCGAGCAGGTTCGTTCGGCGTTCGGCCAGCGGCAGGCCTGACTGCGCCAGCGTAGCGCGGGCCCGGATCAGCGGCTGGCCCAGCGCGATCTCGCAGCGCTGCCCGAGCGCGGTGGCGATCGCCTGCGACTGATTGAATCCGCGTTCGCGCAGGCGCGCCTCGGACAGCGGGACCGCAATGAGCAGTCCGATCGGCAGGCCGCCCGCGGCGGCGTTGTCGGCCTGCCAGCGGCGCAGCACGCGGGCCGTCTCGAGCCCGAGCGCGCGCCCGCCCGCCAGCTGGCCGCGGAACTTGAGGGCTCCGATCAGCCGATCCAGCGGCGGCGCGTAGTCGGCCAGCACGCAGGTGGCGTCGAAGGCGAAACCGGTCTCGGCGCAGTCCGGACAGGGGCCGGCGGCGCCGAGCCCGCCGCCGCAGCGCTGGCAACGCAGCCTGGTGCGTCCCGGCAAGTCCAGGCGGCAGTGACGACACAGACCGGCGTGGCGCTGCGTGAGCGTCGCACCGCACAGCGCGCAGGCGCGCGGCAGCCACGGGTCGAGCGCCCGCAGCGCCGCCTCGCGGCAGCGCTGCCAGGGCGCCGAAGCCCGCATCGAGCCCGGCAGCCCGGAGGCGGACCGGCTGCGGTCGGCGGGTGCCGGGGTGAGCGGATCCAGGGCCGGCGGATCCAGGGCCGGCGGATCCAGGGCCGGCGGATCCAGGGCCGGCGGGCCGGGGGTGATCGTCTGCATGGCGTCCAGCATAGCCTGCCGCCTCTATACTGCGCGGCGATGCTCAAGCCCTCCGAACTAGACCGAAAGGCCTTGCGACTGCAGGCGGCGCGGCGTGCGCGCGACGAGTCCGAGCGCGACTTCATCGCGCGCGAGATTGAGCGCCGCATGGCCGAGCGCCTGGACCTGATCCGCCTGGCGCCCGATCTGATCGCCGACATCGGCTGCGGTCGCGCCGCGTCGGTCGATCTGCTCGCCGCGCGCTACCCCGCTGCGCGCTACCTGGGCATCGATCTCGCCGCGGCGACCCTGCGCCGGGCGCAGGCGGGCCGACCGGCCGGCTCGCTGCTGGCCCGTGCGGGTCGCTGGCTGAGCCGCGCGGGCGAGCGCGTCGGCGGTCTTCGGGGCGGCGCCCCGGCGCCAGCGCCAGCGGCCTTCATCGCCGCCGATACCCATCACCTTCCCCTGCCGGGCGCGAGCGTCGACCTCATCTGGTCGAACCTCGCCTGGCACGGCTTCGAGGATCCGCTGGCGGTCGTCGCCGAGTGGTATCGCGTCGTTCGCCCGGACGGTCTGCTGATGTTCTCGGCCTTCGGCGTCGATTCGCTGCGCGCGCTGCTCGGACCGAATGCCGGCATCGTGACCTTTCCGGACATGCACGACATCGGCGATGCCCTGGTCAATGCCGGGTTCGCCGAGCCGGTGATGGATGCCGAGCGGATCACGCTGGGCTATCGGCGCCCCGAGGACCTGCTGGCTGAATTGCGCGCGGCGCTGGGCGGCAATGCACTGGCGGCGCGCCGGCGTGGCCTGGTTGGCCGCTCGCGGCACGCCGACTGGCTGGCGGCCCTCGAGTCGCGGCGCGGCGACGACGGCCTGATCGCCGTCGAATTCGAGATCATCCAGGGGCATGCGTGGTGCCCGCCACGCAAGCGCCTGCCCGACGGTCTGGCGCCGATCACCTTCCTGCCGCGCCAGCGTGCGGCCCCGCTGCCGGCGGGCGACAGCCGCTGAGCGGTTGACGGTCTCGCGGCCCGCCGCGAGACCGGGGTCGGCCCGGGGTCGGCCTCGATACCCGACCGCGACACAGCGTCGGATTTGGTTCTCATTCCGGCCGTCCGTATAATGCTGCATTGCACTGCCTTTGCGAGCCGGATGGGCCGGTTTGCCATACGTCTGGTCAGTCCCCCATGCCGTACCGGTGGATTCATGTTGCGGAAGCCGGCAGCCAGCAGTGGCTCCTTCGACGCAATTGCGCGCTCAGTCCGCGCCAGCTGGCGGTCTGCTTCGCATCGGTCGGGCTGGTGTCACTCCTGATCGCGGTCGGGTTCGCCGCGCAGGGGGCCTGGCTGGTGGTGCCGTTCGCCGGGGTCGAGCTCGGTGCGCTGGCGGTGGCGTTCGTGGTGCATGCCCGTCACGCGGGCGATTACGAACGCATCGTCGTAGGACCTGACCGGGTGCTGGTCGAGCGGCTCCACGGTGGCGATCTGGCCAGTGTCGAATGCCGGTCGTCCTGGGTCAGGGTGGAATACGACGGTGCCCGCCGGGAGTTGATCCGGCTGGTGGCGGCGGGCAGCGAAATGTCTGTCGGGCGATTCGTGCCTGACGATGGGCGTGGGCAGCTGGCGCGTGAATTGCGCGCCTCGGTCGCCGGATGGCGGGGCTAGCAGACAGGATCACAACACGACATGGCACGATTCTTTGGTGACAGCATGACTCTCAAGAACCTCCGACAGGCCGGCGTGACGGCAGCACTGGGCGGTTGGGCCGGCATCGCAGCGGCCGTCTCCGACATGCCGGGCGGGCCCGGCGTCAACCAGTGGAACCTCGCCGCGCCGGCGACGTCCATTGCCCAGGGTCAGCACAGCATCCACAACCTGCTCATGTGGGTTTGCGTGGTGATCTTCGTCGCGGTGTTCGCGGTGATGTTCTATTCGATGTTCGCGCACCGGAAGTCCAAGGGCGCCAAGTCGGCCGATTTCCACGAGAGCACCTCGGTCGAGATCGCCTGGACGGTGGTGCCCTTCATCATCGTGGTGGCGCTCGGCGTGGTCGCCACCGGTGATCTGGTCGCCCAGAAGGACACCTCGAACTCCGACATCACCGTCAAGGCCACCGGCTATCAGTGGAAATGGGGTTACGACTACCTCAAGGGCGAAGGCGAGGGCATCAGCATGCTCTCCACGCTCACCACGCCCCGCGAGCAGATCGAGGACAGGAACTTCCCCGATGCGCGCGCCAAGCGCGAGCAGAACCCCACCTACCTGATGGAAGTCGACAACGCGCTGGTGGTGCCGGTCGGCAAGAAGATCCGCGTCATCACCACTGCCAATGACGTCATCCACGCCTGGATGGTGCCGGCCTTCGGGGTCAAGCAGGACGCCATCCCCGGGTTCGTGCGCGACACCTGGTTCCGTGCCGACAAGGTGGGCGTTTTCCGCGGGCAGTGCGCCGAACTCTGCGGCAAGAACCACGCCTTCATGCCGATCGTCGTCGATGTCAAGTCCGAAGCCGACTACCGCACCTGGGTCGAGGGCAAGAAGAAGGAAATGCTGGCCCGCCAGGATGATCCGGCCAAGGAGTGGCAGGTCGCCGATCTGCAGGCGCGTGGCGAAAAGGTCTATGCGGCCAACTGCGTGGCCTGCCACCAGCCCACCGGCAAGGGTGTTGCGGGCGCTTTCCCCGCGTTGGAGGGCTCCAAGCTCGTGCTCGGTCCTCAGGACGACCAGATCGCGCTGCTGCTCAAGGGCAAGGCGGGCACGTCGATGGCATCGTTCAAGCAGCTCTCGGACACCGAGCTGGCGGCGGTGCTGACCTACACCCGCAATGCGTGGACCAACAAGGCCGAAGACAACATCGTGCAGCCCCGGGAAGTGCTGGCTGCGCGCGGCAAGTAACCGCGAGCCCGACGGCAACGCCCTGTCGCGTCCCCTTTCGCTTTTCCGAGTTTCGCCAGGAGTCGATCAATGAGTGCAGTGCTCGATCACGATCATGACCATTCGCACGACCATCCCCACGGATGGCGGCGGTGGCTTTACGCGACCAACCACAAGGACATCGGCACGATGTACCTGTGGTTCTCGTTCACCATGTTCATCGTGGGCGGACTGAACGCCCTGCTGCTGCGCAGTGAGCTGTTCCAGCCCGGCCTGCAGATCGTCAATCCCGAATTCTTCAATCAGCTCACCACCATGCACGGGCTGATCATGGTGTTCGGGGCGATCATGCCGGCGTTCGTGGGCTTCGCGAACTGGCAGATCCCGCTGATGATCGGTGCCTCCGACATGGCGTTTGCCCGGATGAACAACTTCAGCTTCTGGCTGCTGCCCCCGGCGGCGCTGCTGCTGATCGCGTCCTATTTCGTTCCCGGCGGCGCCACCGCGGCCGGCTGGACGCTCTATGCGCCGCTGTCGGTGCAGATGGGCCCCGGCATGGACCTGGCCATCTTCGCCATGCACATCATGGGTGCCAGCTCGATCATGGGCTCGATCAACATCGTGACCACGATCCTGAACATGCGCGCGCCCGGCATGACCCTGATGAAGATGCCGCTGTTCGTCTGGACCTGGCTGATCACCGCCTACCTGCTGATCGCGGTGATGCCGGTGCTCGCCGGCGCGATCACCATGATCCTGACCGATCGCCACTTCGGCACCAGCTTCTTCAATGCGGCCGGTGGCGGTGACCCGGTGATGTACCAGCACATCTTCTGGTTCTTCGGTCACCCCGAGGTCTACATCATGATCTTGCCGGCCTTCGGGATCGTGTCCGAGATCATCCCGACCTTCGCCCGCAAGCGGCTGTTTGGCTACAGCTCGATGGTCTACGCCACCGCGTCGATCGCGATCATGTCGTTCATCGTGTGGGCCCACCACATGTTCACCACCGGCATGCCGGTGACCGGGCAGCTGTTCTTCATGTACGCGACCATGCTGATCGCGGTGCCCACCGGCGTGAAGATTTTCAACTGGGTGGCCACGATGTGGCGCGGGTCGATGACCTTCGAGACGCCGATGCTGTTCGCGATCGGCTTCATCTTCGTGTTCACCATGGGCGGCCTGACCGGGATCATCCTGTCGGTCGCGCCCCTGGACATCGCCCTCCACGACACCTACTACGTGGTGGCGCACTTCCACTACGTGCTGGTGGCGGGTTCGCTGTTCGCGCTGTTCGCCGGCACCTACTACTGGCTGCCCAAGTGGACCGGCCACATGTACAGCGAGTCGCTGGGCAAGTGGCACTTCTGGCTCAGCCTGATCACCTTCAACATCACCTTCTTCCCGATGCACTTCCTGGGTCTGGCGGGCATGCCGCGCCGCTATGCCGACTATCCGATGCAGTTCGCCGACTTCAACGCGCTGGTCACCATCGGCGCCTTCGGCTTCGGTCTGTCGCAGCTGGTGTTCCTGTGGGCGGTGATCAAGTGCATCCAGGGTGGCGAGAAGGCGGCCGACAAGCCGTGGGAGGGCGCTCAGGGTCTCGAGTGGACGCTGCCCAGCCCGGCGCCGTTCCACACCTTCGAAACCCCGCCGGTCGTCAAGTAAGCCGCGCCGACCGACCACCACGACTGAACCGACGCCCCGACCAATGGCCCCAGCTCCCCGGAACAACCTGCGCACCGCGCTGATTCTCCTGTCGCTGGCGGCCGTCTTCTTTGCCGGGGTGATCGTCAACCGGGTGCTGTTCGGATCGTGAACGTCTCGATCTCCAACTGGCATCTGTCCAGCAAGCTGCTGGTGATCGCGGTCGCGATGTTCGGGTTCGGCTATGCGATGGTGCCGATCTACCGTGCCATCTGCGAATTCACCGGCATCGGCATCATGACCGAGCGCGACGAAGACGCAGCGGCCTTCGCGCGCAACACCCAGGTCGACACCAGCCGGCGGGTGATGGTCGAGTTCGATGCCAACAGCCGGGGCTCCTGGCAGTTTCGGCCCAAGGTGCCGGCGGTGTCGGTGCATCCAGGCGAACTGGTCACCGTCGTCTACGAACTCGTCAGCACCGAGACGCGCCCGACGGTTGGGCAGGCCATTCCCAGCTATGCGCCTGAGGGTTCCGGCAAATTCTTTCGCAAGCTCGAGTGCTTCTGCTTCAAGCAACAAGCGCTCGCGCCCAACGAAACCCGGGAGTTTCCGGTGGTGTTCGTGATCGACCCCAAGCTGCCGGCCGACGTCGGAACCATCACGCTGTCCTACACCTTCTTCGAGGTGGGCGGCCAGGGCGTCAAGACCGTCGCGCCCGCCGGCCCGGCTCAGGTGGGGGGCTGATGGACGATCTGCGCGACATCACCGCCCGCAAGGCCTCGTTTTTTCAGACGATCAAGGCAGTGGGCGCGTCGTTCTTCGGTGTGCGCGGCAGCCGCGCGCACCAGGCCGACATGGCCCGGCTGAATCCGATCCATGTGATCATCGCCGGCGTGGTGCTGGCGGCGGTCTTTGTGCTGACGCTGCTGACCATCGTCCGGATGGTGCTGCGATGAGCCGCGAGCCGGTCTCGACCATCCGCCTGGGAGGCCTGCCGTGTGGCGGGCGGTTCCCGCACGGTGAATCATTTCAAGACAGACAATACTGTTCGAGTTTTCGAGAGGGAGAATCCCGATGAGTGCAACCGCGCACGGTTCCGCGCCCTACTACTTCGTACCCAGCCCCTCGCAGTGGCCGGCGGTGGGTGCGATCGCCCTGCTGTGCGCCGCCTTCGGTGCCGCCGGCTGGGTCAACGACGCGGCCTACGGCCCCTGGTTGCTGGCGATCGGCTTCGCGATCCTCATCTACATGATGTACGGCTGGTTCGCTGCGGTTGCCCATGAGTCCGAAGAAGGCCTCTACAACGAGCGCGTCGATGTCTCCTTCCGCTGGAGCATGGGCTGGTTCATCTTCTCCGAGGTGATGTTCTTTGCCGCGTTCTTCGGCGCGCTGTTCTACGCCCGGGTCATCGCGATGCCCTGGCTGGGTGACCTCGATCACAAGATGGTGCTGTGGCCGGGCTTCACCGCGTCATGGCCGAACCTGGGGCCGGCGGGCATCACCGAGGCGTTCCAGACCATCGGACCGTGGCCGATCCCCACCATCAACACGGCGCTGCTCCTGGCTTCCGGCGTGACCCTCACCATCGCCCACCATGCGCTCAAGGACAATCATCGCGGCAGCCTGAAGTTCTGGCTCCTGATGACGGTGTTGCTCGGTGCGGTGTTCCTGGCGCTGCAGGGCGTCGAGTATGCGCACGCCTACCAGGACCTGAACCTGAAGCTGTCGTCCGGCATCTTCGGCTCGACCTTCTTCATGCTCACCGGCTTCCACGGCTTCCATGTCTGCGTGGGCGCGATCATGCTGACAGTGGTGCTGTTCCGGGTGCTCAGCGGGCACTTCACCGCCGAGCATCATTTTGCCTTCGAGGCCGCGGCCTGGTACTGGCACTTCGTCGACGTGGTCTGGCTCGGCCTGTACATCATTGTCTACTGGCTCTGAGCGTGCAGCGGCGGGCTCGTCCCGCCGCCGCTCACCAGTCGAGGGCTGCCGGGCGGCAGCCTTTTTTCATGGCGAAGGCCGGTCTGCTGCCGGTGTGATCCTGGCCGCGTGCAGGTTGTCTGCGGTCGTATTGCCTTGGACTGCGGTCAGGCCCGCCGTTGCTTGGCCCGCCGTTGCCCGACCCTCAGTTGCCGGGACCCACCGGTATGCCGGTGCTTTGAATCCAGCCCATCCAGTTGGCAAACAGGACCAGCAGGAACAGCAGGATCGAGAATCCCACCCGAAATCCGAGCGCCCGGACCACATTGCGGGTGCGGCCGCGGTCGCGGATCAGAAAAACCATGGCCGAGGCCAGGCTGCCCAGTATGAGAACGAACGCGAACACGACAAACCATTTCATGGGACCTGATTCTAGCCCTTCCCCCGGCCGGCAGCGTTCCCGGCTGTTCGCGGTCGTCGCCATGGCCGGGGTCACCGCGCTGACCGCCTCGCTGGGTGGCTGGCAGCTGCGCCGTGCCGAGGAGAAGACCGCGCTGCAGGCGCAAACCGACCGTGCCGCCACCGCCGCTCCGATCGCGCTGGGCGGCGTGCTGCTCGAGGCCGATGCGATCGCCGGCCGTGCGGTCTCGGTCCGGGGTCGCTTCGTCCCCGCGGGCACCGTGTTCATCGACAACCGCACCCATCAAGGGGTTGCCGGCTTCCACGTTCTCACGCCGGTTAAAATTCCCGAGTCGGCGCTGCATGTGCTGGTGCTCCGGGGTTGGGTGGCGCGGGATGTGCGCGATCGCAATCGTCTGCCCGCGGTACCCACGCCGGCTGGCGATGTCGACATCACCGGTCTGGCCGAGCGCTCGCTGGCCCGGACGATGGAGCTGCAGGCGTCGGCACCGCCCGGGTCCGAGGATCGGCTCTGGCAAAATTTCGACCCCGCCGTCTATCGGCGGTGGTCGGGTCTGACGCTGCAGCCCCTGGTGCTGCGGCAATCGCCGACCAGTGCGATCGACGATGGCCTGGTTCGGGAATGGCGGACCGCCGGTGGCGATGTGGACAAGCACCGTGCCTACGCGCTTCAGTGGTTCGCAATGTCGGCTGCCGCTGCAGCCGTGACTCTTTACCTGGTGTACAGCCTTCGCCGTGATGCAAGAATCCGTCAAACCCCTGCTGTCTGACTCCGCCGCGCCGGTGACGACCCAAGATCCCGCCCAGCGCCGCCGCCAGCGCCTGAAGCTGCTCGCGGTGCTGGCGGTGTGCGCGGCGCCGGTGATCGCCTCCTATCTCACCTACTACGTCATCAAGCCCGATGGCCGCACGAACTACGGTGAACTGGTCGAGCCGCAGCGTCCCGCCGCAGGGCTGTCGGTCACCCGTCCCGATGGGACGGCGGCCGGGATGGAGGCCTTCCGCGGCAAATGGGTGCTGATGACTGCGGCGCCCGGCGCCTGCGATGCCGCCTGCGCCCACCGGCTCTATGTGATGCGTCAGGTGCGCCTGACCACCGGCAAGGAGCGCGAGCGGATCGAGCGGGTGCTGCTGCTCACCGATCAGGCCAGTCCGGCCGCCACGGTGCTGGCCGAACATGAAGGCCTGCACGTGCTGCGGACCGATCCGGCGGCGCTGCAGCGTGCGCTGCCCGAATCGCAGACGCTGGCGGCGCCCTCGGTCTACGTGATCGATCCGCTGGGCAACCTGATGATGCGCTTTCCTGCCGATGCCGATCCCAGTCGGATGAAGAAGGACATCGCCAAGCTGCTGCGCGCTTCTCGGGTCGGCTGAACGCCACCCCGCGCCCCGATCCCCTCCCGGATGCAACCCCTGACCATGAACACCGGTGCCTCGTTCCTGACCCCTTCCGCCGATGGCCGCGCTGCTCGCCGCCTGATGTCGCGCGTGGTGGGCTTCGCCGTCGTCGTCACCTTGTGCCTGATCATGCTCGGCGCCTGGGTCCGGCTGACCGATGCGGGTCTGGGCTGCCCCGACTGGCCGGGCTGCTACGGTCACCTGACCCCGACGCGGGCCGCCGACCGGATCAGTGAGGCGGTGCAGGCGCAGGGCGGCGAGCACGGTCCGGTGTCGATGGGCAAGGCCTGGCGCGAGATGATCCATCGCTACATCGCGACGTTCCTGGGCGCGGTGATTCTGCTGGTGGCGGCTTACGCCCTCTGGCGTCGGGCGGCGCTGCGCCAGTCGCCGCTGCTCGCGGTGGTTTTGCTGGGCGTGGTGATCCTGCAAGGTCTGTTCGGCAAGTGGACGGTGACGCTGCTGCTCAAGCCGGCGATCGTGACCGGGCACCTGATCGGCGGCATGCTGACCTTCAGCCTGCTGCTGTGGCTGTGGTTGCGTCAGCGCCCGCCGACCCGCTACATCGATGCCGAACCGGTCGCCGCGCTGCTCTGGCCGGCGCGACTGGCACTGGCCGCGGTGGTGATCCAGATCGTCCTGGGCGGCTGGGTCAGCACGAACTATGCGGCGCTGGCCTGCACCGATCTGCCGACCTGCCAGGGGCAGTGGTGGCCGGCGGTGAATTTCCCCGACGGTTTCCATGTCATCCGCGAACTGGGCAAGACCGGGGACGGTGAGAACCTGTCCCTGCAGGCCCTGACCGCCATCCACCTCGTGCACCGCATCGGCGCAGTCGCGGTGGCCCTGATCGTCGGCTGGACGGCCTGGCGAACCCTGCGCACCCCGGGCATCGGCGTGCTGGGTCTGGCGCTCCTGGCGATGCTGACCGTCCAGTGGGTGCTCGGCCTGTCCAATGTCTGGTTCAGCCTGCCCCTGCCGGTGGCGGTCGCCCACAACGGGGGCGCGGCGGTGCTGCTGGGACTCACCCTGGTGCTAAACTTCCGCGCCCGGCAGGCCCGATTCCGGGTCTGACGCCGGCCTCACTTTCTCCTACCAGGCCCTGATGCACGCCCAGCCCTCCCTGCCGCTCGACCTGCGACGCCTGGCACACGATTATCTCGAGCTCACCAAGCCGCGGATCGTGCTGCTCACCGCGTTCTGCGCGCTGATCGGCATGCTGCTGGCAACCGAGGCGATGGTGCCCTGGCGCATCCTGGTGTTCGGCCTGACCGGCATCTCGCTGCTGGCGGCCTCGGGTTTTGCCTTCAACTGCCTGATCGAGCGCGGCATCGACGCCCGGATGGCGCGCACCCGCTCGCGCCCGCTGGCACGCGGTCAGGTCAGCGCCACCGGTACCCTGGCGTTTGCCGGCGTGCTGGGCGGCATCGGCGCGTGGATGCTCTACGTCTTCGTGAACCCGCTCACCCTGTGGCTGACGCTGGGCACCTTCATCGGCTATGCGGTGGTCTACACCGTCATCCTGAAGCCGGCGACGCCCCAGAACATCGTGATCGGCGGCGCGTCGGGCGCGATGCCGCCGCTGCTCGGCTGGACCGCGGTGGCCAACGAAGTGAGTGCGCCGCCGCTGATCCTGTTCCTGATCATCTTCGTCTGGACCCCGCCGCATTTCTGGGCGCTGGCGCTCTACCGGATCGAGGATTACCGCAAGTCCGGGCTGCCGATGCTGCCGGTCACCCACGGGCCGGAGTTCACCCGGCTGCACATCCTGCTCTACACGGTGCTGCTGCTGGTCACCACAGTGCTGCCGTTCCTGATCGGCATGAGCAGCTGGTTCTATCTGGTGAGCGCGCTGGCGCTGGGTGGCGTGTTCCTGGTCTACGCGTGGCGCCTGTGGCGCCACTATTCCGACGAACTGTCGCGGCGCATCTTCCGCTACTCGATCTTCTATCTGGCCGCGCTGTTCGCTGCCTTGCTCATTGATCATTACCTCTGAGGCCGCCAGCTCCCCGATGCGTGCCGCCCTGTCGTTTGTCCCTCGTCGCCGCCTGCTGGCCGGCCTGGTGGGCTCGGTCGCGGTGCTGGCGCTCGGCGCCTGCCGTCAGGGCAGCCCCGGTTTCGTCAACACCGATGTCACCGGCGCCGAGTTCGGGCGCGGCTTCGATCTGACCGATCACCACGGTCAGCCGCGCACGCTGGCCGATTTTCGTGGCAAGGCGGTGATCGTCTTCTTCGGCTTCACCCAGTGCCCCGACGTCTGCCCCACCACACTGAGCGAAATGGCGCAGGCCATGGTCGCGCTCGGCGCGCGGGCCGACCAGGTGCAGGTGCTCTTCATCACCCTCGATCCCGAGCGCGACACCCGCGAATTGCTCGCGCAATACGTGCCGGCCTTCGACAAGCGCTTCCTGGGTTTGTTCGGCGACGCGCAGGCCACCACCCGGGTGGCGCGCGAATTCAAGGTGTTCTTCCAGAAGGTGCCTGGCAGCACGCCCGGCAGCTACACCCTGGACCACACCGCCGGCAGCTACGTCTTCGACCCCAAGGGCCGGTTGCGGCTGTTCGTCAAGCACGGCCAGGGGCCGGCCGCGCTGGTGGGCGATCTCGGGCGCCTGCTCGACGGCGCCTGAACGCGCCGAACTCAGCGCCGCGAGCTCAGCGCCGCGAACTCAGCGCCGACAGCAGGCTGGCGCCGATGATGAGCGCGGCTCCCAGCGTCATCTGCAGGGTCAGCACTTCATCGGCAAGCCAGACCGCCGACAGCGCGGCGAACACCACCTCACTGAGCATGATCACCGCGGTGACCCGGGTCGGCAGGCGGGCCGCGCCGAACTGCAGCGCCAGATTGCCCGCCAGGAACAGCACCGCCACCAGCACCAGCGGGAGCAGGGCGCCCGACTGCAGCGCCGGCAAGGGCACGTCGGCGCCGCTGGCGGCCATCGCCAGCGCGACGACCGCCGGTATCACGGTGGCGCCGGCGAACATCGCCGCTGCCCGCGAGGCGGACGCGGCGGAGGCATGCTTGAGCAGCAGCACATTGGTCAGCGCGAACAACATGCCGCCGGCCACCCCCAGCCAGTCGGCCCGCGAGGCGGGCAGCGGCACACCGACGCCCGGTCGCCAGAGCACGATCCCGGCGCCGACCACCGCCAGCAGCACCAGTCCGATCGACAGCGCCCGCAGCGGCTCGCCCATCAGCACGCGCGCCAGCAGCACCGCCCAGATCGGCATCAGGTAGAACAGCAGCACCACCCGAACCACCTCGCCGGTGCTCACGCCCCAGTTGAAGCAGGTGTTGGTCATCCCCGAGGCCACCGCGAGCGCGAGCAGACCGGGGTGGCGCAGCGACGCCAGCGCCGAGGACGGCTGACGGGCCACGATCACCAGCCAGGCCACCAGGTAGATCGCCGACGTCGCCCACAGGCTGTGCAGTCCGCGTTCGCTCAGCCAGCGAAAGGGCCACCAGGCGATGCCCCAGAGGAAAGCGTTGAGCAGCAGGGCGCTGATCGGGCCCCAGGGCGAGGCGGTGGTGGTCAGGGGCGGCGGCATGGGGGCGCAAGCATAGCCCACCTGGGGTCACGGTGATGGCGCGAACCCATCGGTCCCTTCGATCTCCTCGGCCCCTCAAGCGCGGCGACCGGCGTGGCGGCGGGCATAATGGGTCCCCCCATCGATCAACCCGCGCCACTGCCGGCGGCCTTCTCCATGACTTACTGCGTGGCCATCAAACTGAACGCCGGCCTGGTGTTCCTGTCGGATTCCCGGACCAACGCCGGCCTCGACCAGATCAGCACCTTTCGCAAGATGATCGTCTATGAGCGCACCGGCGATCGCTTCATGGTGCTGCTGAGCGCGGGCAATCTGTCGATCGCCCAGTCGGTGCGCGAGATCCTGCAGGTCGAGCAGTTGAAGGATCATGACGACGCCGAACCGATCACCATCTGGAACGCCCGCAGCATGTTCGATGCGGCCCGCGTGCTGGGCGCGGCGGTGCGCCGCGTGCATGCGCGCGATGCCGCGTCGCTTGCGCATGCCGGGGTCGAGTTCAATGTGTCGCTGATCTTTGGCGGCCAGATCCGCGGTGAAGGCCTGCGGCTGTACCAGGTCTATTCGGCGGGCAACTTCATCGAGGCCACCCCCGAGACGCCGTATTTCCAGATCGGCGAATCCAAGTACGGCAAGCCGGTGCTCGACCGGGTGATCGAGCCCGACACGCCGCTGGACGAAGCCGCCAAGTGCGCGCTCGTCTCGATGGACTCGACGCTGAAGTCCAATCTCTCCGTCGGCCTGCCGCTGGATCTGGTGGTCTACGAGACCGATCGATTCGCGACCGACAAGATCGTCTGCATCGACGAGAACAATCCCTATTTCCGGATGCTGCACGGCAGCTGGGGCGAGAAGCTGCGCCAGGTGTTCGACAGCATCGAGGACCCGATGTGGAACGGTGGCCGCACCGAGGTGCCGCTGATGGTCAACGGTGCGCGCAGCCGGCCGCTGCGCAAGATCGGCTCGCCCGACGAGCGGCTGATCTAGTCATGGCTGGCACGACCGACGCCGACACCCTGATCCTGTTCGCGCACGGGGCCCGCGACCCGGGGTGGCGGGTGCCGGTCGACGCGATGGCGTCGATGCTCGCCGCCGCCCTGCCGCAGGTCCGGATCGCGGTGGCCTTCCTGGAATTCATGTCGCCCGAACTGGTCGAGACGATCGATGCGGCGGCCGCGGCCGGTGCGGTCCGGATCGCGATTGCGCCGCTGTTCTGGGCCGAGGGCGGCCATCTGAAGCGCGAGGTGCCCGAGCTGATCGCGCAGGCGCAGGCGCGCCATCCGCACCTGCGCATCGAGCGCTGGCCGGTCCTGGGCGCGAGCCCCGAGGTGCTGGCGGCGCTGTCGGGCGTGTATCGCGAACGCTGGCAGGCGGCGGGCGTCTAGCCGACGACCGTCCGCGGCTTGAGCAGGGCCAGCGACAGCGCCCCCGCGCAGCACGCCATCGCGGCGAGCTGCATCGGGCCCAGCGGCTCGCCGTGCACGATCGCCCCCGACACCATCGCGACCATCGGCACCATGATCGTCGACAGGCCGGCCAGGTTGGCCGGGAGCAGGTTCACCACCGCGAACCAGCTGACATTGCCGATGCACATCGGCACGATGGTGATGTAGGCGACCACCACGATCGTCTGCCATGACGGCATGAACCACCCGCCCTCGGCCAGGGCGAACGCGCCCGCGGTGATCGGCACCGAGGTGATGAGCAACTGCCAGCCGGTCAGCACGGTGGCCGGCACCGACACCGCGCTGCGCTTCAGGATCAGTGTGCCGACCGCCCAGCCGAGCCCGGCCAGCAGGCCCAGCGCCAGCCCCAGCGGGGCGTCGGCATAGGTCGCCAGGCTGGGCACCATCAGCAGCGTGACCGAGGCCCCGCCCAGGGCCAGCGCCGCCAGCAGCCGCGCGCTGATCCGCTCGCCCAGCACCGCCCACGAGATCAGTGCCGACCACAGCGGCATGGTGAAGCCCAGCACCGCCGACTGACCCGACGGGATCAGGATCGCGGAATAGGTGCTGGCGATGTTCCAGACCACCAGGTAGAAAAAGGTCGCCACGCTGATCGTGCCCCAGTGCTCGCGGGGGATCCGCAGCGACTGCCCGCGGGCGCGGGCCACCGCCAGCAGCAGCAGCCCGGCGATCGTCACCGACACCGACCGGAAGGTCCACACCGAGATCTCGCGCACCGCCAGCGAGAACAGCGGCCAGTTGGTGCCCCAGACGATCATCAGAATGACCAGCAGGACGAGGGCGCGGCGCGGAACGGCGGTTTGCGGCATAGGGGCGCGAGACTGGCACGCCGCGCACCCGAGGGCAAGCGCGCCGCCGCCCGCGGGGTCCGATCGGACGGTCAGCGCCGCCGCCAGGCCTTCTCGATCTCGACGCCGGCCAGCACCACCGCGGCGCAGGCCAGGCAGAGGGCCAGTTCGGCAGCGCTCAACGCCTGGGTGCGAAACACCGGCTGCAGCCAGGGGACATAGACGGTCGCCAGCTGCAACCCGGTGGTCAGCAGGACCGCTGCCAGCAACGGCCGGTTGCCCGACAGCCCCTGACTGAACAGCGACTCGCGCTCGGAGCGGATCGCCAGCACATGCGCCATCTGGGCCAGTGTCAGCACGGTGAAGACCATCGTCTGCCCGTGCGGATTGGCGTTGGCGCTGGCCCAGGCCTGAACCGCCAGGCACAGTCCGGCGATCAGCAGGCCCACGCCCAGCGCGTGTTGCCACAGCCCGCGGGCAAACAGGTTCTCGCTGGGCGGGCGGGGCGGACGGCGCATGATGTCCGGCTCCGCGGGTTCGGCGGCGAGCGCGAGTCCCGGCAGGCCATCGGTGACCAGGTTCACCCACAGGATGTGGATCGGCAGCAGCGGGGTGGCCATGCCCATCAGCGCCGCCAGCAGCAGCACCCAGATCTCGCCCGAGTTGCCGGTCAGCGCGTAGCGGATGAACTTGCGCAGGTTGTCGACGATGCGCCGTCCCTCGTGCACCGCGCCCACGATCGTCGCGAAGTTGTCATCGAGCAGCACCAGACCCGCCGATTCGCGGGCCACATCGGTGCCGCCCTGTCCCATCGCGATGCCGATGTCGGCCGCTCTGAGCGCCGGTGCGTCATTGACGCCGTCGCCGGTCATCGCCACCCGATGGCCGCGCGCCTGCAGGGATTGCACGATGCGGATTTTCTGGGCCGGATCGACCCGGGCAAACACCGCGATCTGCTCGACTTCGCCGGCCAGCTGGGCATCGCTGATGGCGCTCAGTTCGAGACCGGTGAGCACCCGTTGCTGCGTCGGTGTGGCGATCCCCAGTTCGCTGGCGATCGCCAGCGCGGTCGCCGGATGGTCGCCGGTGATCATGGCCACCCGGATGCCGGCCTCATGGCATTGGGTCACCGCCGCCAGCGCCTGCGGGCGCGGCGGATCGATCAGCCCGATCAGACCCAGCAGCACCAGTTCTTGCTCGATCGCGCCTTCGTCCGCTGACAGCCGGGGGTGCCCGTCCGCCGTGGCGTCGCCACCTGCCGGCGCGCCGTCGTGTTGCCGCGCCGCGGTCGGCCAGTGGCCGTCGCGCCGCGCGAAGGCCAGCACCCGCAAGCCACGCGTCGCCCATTCGTCGATCAGGAGCTGGACCTCGGCCCGCCGCAGCGGCTGTTCACCGCCCGGCCCGATCAGGGTGGTGCAGCAGGCCAGTACCGATTCCGGCGCGCCCTTGCAGTACGCGCGCCATCCATCGAGGTGCGGATGCAGCGTGGTCATCCGTTTTCGCTGCGCATCGAACGGCCATTCCTGCAGCCGCGGTGCCGCGCCCGCCAGCGCGACGAGATCGAGCCCGGCAGCCTGCGAATGGGCCAGCAGGGCGGTCTCGGTCGGTTCGCCGATCAGGCCCTTCGGACCGACCCGGGCGTCGTTGCACAGCGCCGCTGCGCGCAGCAGTTCGTCGGGCGCCGTGCCGAATGAATCGATCGCCCGCACGCGCATCCGGTTCAAGGTCAGGGTGCCGGTCTTGTCCGAGCAGATGGTGGTCACGCTGCCCAGCGTCTCGACCGCCGGCAGCCGGCGCACCAGTGCGTTGACCCGCACCATCCGGTGCGCGCCCAGGGCCAGCAGCACCGTCACCACCGCCGGCAGCGCCTCGGGGATGGCCGCCACCGCCAGGCTGATCGCGGTCAGGGCCATCGGCAGCAGCGGTTCGCCGCGCAGCACCCCGAGGGCGAACACCAGCGCGCAGATCGCCAGCACCACCAGCGACAGCCGCTTGCCGAATACCGTCAGCCGTTGCTGCAGCGGCGTGTTGCGAACCGTTGTCTGCCGCAGCAGTGCGGCCACCTGCCCGATCTGCGTGGCGGCGCCGGTGGCCACCACCAGTCCGGTTGCCCGGCCACCGGTGACCAGCGTGCCCATGAAAGCCATGTTCCAGCGATTGCCCAGCGGATGCTCGCCCGCCGGCAGAGGCTCGTCGTGCTTGTCGACGCTGACCGATTCGCCGGTCAGTGTCGACTCGTCGATCGACAGTCGCGCGATCGCCTGCAGCCGCAGGTCGGCCGGAACCCGGTTGCCGGATTCCAGACGCACCACATCGCCGGGTACGAGCTGGTCGGTCTGGATCCGCTGCTCGCGGCCACCGCGCACGACGGTGGCCTGGGGCGCGGCCAGTTCACGCAGCGCCTCGAGCGCGCGATCGGCGCGCCAGGCCTGGCTGATCGCCACTGCGGCATCGAGCAGCACGATCAACAGGATGGTGATCGTGTCGATCCGGTCACCGATCAGTCCGGACAGCACCGCCGCAGCGATCAGCACCAGGATCATGAAGTCGCGAAACGGATCGAGCAGGCGTTCCAGCCATCCGCGCCGCACCGCCGCGGGCGGCCGGTTGGGGCCGTGCGCGCTGCGCCGGGCATTGACCTGGTGGGGCGCGAGCCCCTGGCGGGGGTCGACTCGCAACTGGCTGGCGATCGCCGCCGCGGTCTTCAGATGCGGATCCGCTGGCAGACCGGGCGTCTGTTCGTCGGCGGAGGGGGTCTCGGGGGGCGTGGGCAGCCGGGAAGCGGGTGGCATCGGGTGATCATCACCCGATGCCACCCCTGGCGCATTGACAAGGCACAGTCAGGCGGCCGTGGCCGCGATCTCAGCCCGCCCGGCGTGCGGTTTCCTCGGCGAATCGCTGGGTGGCCACTTCGACCGCCTTCGCATGCACCTCGGCCAGTGCCGGACGCGTGGCGCGGGCCCGGTCGGCAGCGTCGATCGTCGAGGCGCCCTGACCCTGCCAGCGCGGAAACACATGGCGCGCGATCAGGTCGTAGCTCTTGCGGGTGGCGTCGAAATTGGCCCAGTTGTGCGCCAGCATCAGGTAGGCGCCGAAGCCGCCGTTGGACTGCTTCCAAAGGCGGTCGATCTGCGCATTGACCATGTCGGGCGTGCCGATCGCGCCGAAGCCCGAGTCGTTCACGAAGGAGACCATTTCCTTGATGTTGCTGCCGGGCACCGCCATCTGCGGAAAGGCGGCCACCGTCTGGAAATAATCGAACCACTGCTCGATGCCGTACTCGACGTCGCGATACGCCTGGTCCATGGTCTCGGCGCAATGCACCATGCCCACCAGCCGCCATTTGTTCCGATCCACGCGGGTCTTGTAGTGGCGGGCCTGCGCCTCCATCACATCCCAGTGCAGCGCCAGCGCATCGAAACCCGCGGCGGTGGTCGCCCCGATCGAGAGCAGTCCCACGCCATGCATGCCCGCCAGCTTCGGCCCGGTGGGCGAGGCGACCGCCGGCACCGCGATGTCGAACAGCGGGTTCGAGTAGGGCCGCAGATGCAGACGCGCCTCGCGCAGGTCCCAGCGATCGTTTCGAAACGTCACCGGCTCATCGGTGGTGAGCAGCTTCATGATCACGCCCAGGCCATCCTCGAGCAGGCCGCGGGTCTGCGACTGCGAGATGCCGACCATGATTCCGTCGCTGGGCAGTGAGCCCGGCCCCAGGCCCAGCATCACGCGCCCCCGGGTCAGGTGATCGAGCTGCACGATGCGCTCAGCCACCCACAGCGGGTTGTGATACGAGACGCTGACCACGCCGGTGCCCAGCCGGATGCTGCGGGTTCGCTGGGAAGCCACTGCGATCAGGATCTCGGGCGAGGCGCTGATCTCGGAGCCCGCCGAGTGGTGCTCGCCGCACCAGGCTTCATCGTAGCCGCAGCGATCGAGCCAGGCGATCAGCTCGAGATCCTGCTCCAGTGCCAGCGTCGGATTGATGCCGGGCTTGTGGAAAGGTGCCAGAAAGATACCGAAGCGCATGCGGTGATTCATCGCGGTCTCCTGTGATTTCCGACCCGGCAAGACACGCCGACGCTGCGGCGAACCGGCTACGGAGGTTGTTGGAGTCACGATAGTGACGCTGCCGGTGCGGCGATGTCTACAAAGCCCGACAGTCCGGTGGCCCGGTGGCTCGGCGGCCGGGCACCGGGATCTCAGCCGCGCGCGGGCTGCCGGGCGAGATAGAGGTTGTGCAGGGTCAGCTTGCGGACCTCGGACTTGCTGGCCTCGATGTGACTGCGCAGCAGCATCACCGCCTGCTCGGTGCGTCGGCGCAGCACCGCGCGCAGGATCTGGCTGTGTTCATCGTAGGTGGACTGCACCCGCTCGACCTGCGTGAAGTCGAGCCGGCGCACGATGCGGATCCGGTCGGTCACTTCGCGGTGGACTCGCGCCAGTTCGGGGTTGCCGGCGGCCGCCACCAGGGTGGCGTGGAATTCCTCGTCGCGTTGCGAGACCAGTCGGGCGTCGAGCTTGCGCTCGGGCCGGGCCACCAGCCAGAAGGCCTGCAGGGCATCGAGCCGGCTGCGGTCGATGCGGTCGGGCGCGGCTTCGCAAAGCCGCTGCGCCGCGGTGGTTTCCAGCACCACCCGAAGGTCGTAGAGGTGCTCGAACTTCTCGAAGTCGAAGGGCTGCACCTGCCAGCCCGAGCGGAAATGCACCTGCACGAAGCCTTCGCGCTCGAGCCGAAACAGCGCCTGGCGCACCGGCGTGCGCGACACGCCCAGCCGGGTCGCGACCTCGTTCTCGGTGAAGCGGTCGCCGGGCACCAGCCGGAACTCGGCGATGTCGTCCTTCACCCGCGCATAGACCGTGTCGGCCAGCGAGGCGTGAAGGGGGGATGCAGCGTCGGGCGCGCCCATGGTCGGCCGGGTCTCAGTCGGTCATCCGAGCAGGCTGACGTGGGCGGCCACCACGCGCCAGCCGTCGGCGGTGCGGGCCCAGGTCTGGCTCTGGCGGCCGGTGCGCGTCGCGCCCTCGCGGCGGAACTCGATGTTGGCGGTGGCGAAGTCGGTGCCGTAGGTGGTGATGACGGTGCGCAGCACTTCGCGCGACAGGCCGGCCGCCGGCCGCCCGGCCCGGAACGCCTTGATTTCGTCGTAGCCGTAGAGGTTCTCGCCCGCGCCGTAGCGAAGGGTGTGCGGACTGTTCCAGAACAGTTCGTCGAGAACCGCCACATCGTTGCTCACCAGCGCCTGCTCGTAGCGGGCGAAGGCTTCGGTGACTTCCGCCACCACCGGTGCGAGATTGATCTGCATGTCGAGGGCTCCAGGGTCCAGGGTCGGTCGGTCAGTGTCGGTCAGGGTTGGTCAGCGCCGCGCATCAGGCGGGCGGCACGGGCGCCCGGCACACGCCGGCGCGCACCAGCGCCGCCGCCACCCGGAACGCATCGCGTTCGCGCCACGGGGCGGCGATGATCTGGATCGCCATCGGCAGTTCACCGGCCACCGGGATCGGTGCCGCCAGCACCGGCAGGCCGATGCACGAGATCGGCTGGGTGAGCAAGCCCATGCTGGCACGCGACGGCAGCGTGATGCCGTTGATGTCGATCGTCTCGGTGCCGATCACCGGTGCCGGCAGCGGCGTGGCGGCGGTGATGAAGATGTCGGTGTCGCTGAACGTCCGGGCGACCGCGTGGGCATACACCTCGCGCACCCGCTGGGCCTTCAGGTACCAGGCGGCCGGCAGCAGGCAACCGGCAATGAATCGGTCGCGCGACAGCGGCTCGAAGTCGTCATACCGAGTGCGCAGGTTGGGCAGGTGCAGGGCGCCGCCCTCGGCGCTGGTGATGATGAACGCGGCGGCGCGGCCCATGCCTGCCATCGGCCATTCCCGGGTCTGGGTCGCGCCCAGGGCCTCGCAGGCGATCGCGACCGCGCGGCTGGCGAGCGCGCCGCTGAACTTGTCGAAGTGCCCGCCCAGACGCGCGATGCGCAGGTCGGCGATACTGCCGTCCAGCGCATCGCTGACCGGTTCGGGCGCGCGCTGCGCGCAGGCCGGATCGCGCGGATCCGGGCCCTGCAGCAGGTCGTAGCACAGGGCCAGGTCGTCCAGCGTGGTGGCGAAGGGGCCGACGTGATCGAGGCTTGCGACGAAGGGAAACGAGCCGCGCCGCGACAGCCGACCGTAGGTGGGCTTCAGGCCGAACACGCCGCACAGCGAGGCCGGCACCCGGATCGAGCCATTGGTGTCGGTGCCCAGGCTCAGCGGTACCAGCCGATCGGCGACCGCGGTGGCCGAGCCCCCCGACGAGCCGCCGGCGATGCGGCTGCGGTCATGCGGGTTGCGGGCCGGACCGTAGTGGGTGTTCTCGGTGGAGAAGCCGTAGGCGTATTCGTCCATGTTGAGCGCGCCGACCAGCACCGCGCCGGCCTGCGTCAGGCGCTCGACCAGCACCGCATCCGCGCCGGCCGGGGGCAGCGAGCGGTTCACCACCGACCCGGCGGCGGTGACCTCACCGTCGATGTCGTACAGGTTCTTGACCGCGAAGGGCACGCCAGCCAGCGGCGGCAGGCGCTCGCCGCGCGCGATCGCGGCATCGATGGCGTCAGCCTGCGCAAGCGCGCGCTCGCCGGTCACCAGGGTGAATGAGTTCGACTGGTCGTTGCGCGCCGCGATGTCGGCCAGCGTCTGCTCGGTGACGCTGCGTGCGCTGGTCTCGCCGTTGCGGATGCGCTGCGCGATCGCGATGGCGGTGTTGTCGCCCGGGGTCGGGCCGCTCATGGCGCGCTCACCGGCCGGAACACCGGGGCCATCTCGTCTTCGGGCCCCAGATCGTGGTCCAGGAAGACGGCCGCGATCGACGCGCTGAGTTCGATGTTGCGCAGCACCGCTTCGCGCGCCTCGGGGGTGAGGTCGAAGCCGTGCAGCGCGAGCATCGCATCGGCGTAGTGGACGAGGGTCGGGTTCATGAGGCGGCCTTGCCAGGGTGAGGGTTCATGCGGTTCTCCTGCGCGGGTTCGGTCAGCGGATCACGCCATTGTCAGGGGAAAGTGGCAGGCGACCTCGCGGGCGGTGCCGGCGCTGGTCAGGCTGGGCGAGATCTCGGAGCATTTCGAATGCGCCTTCGGGCAGCGCGAAGCGTAGCGGCATTGCTGGGGATCGGGGTCGATCGGGCTGCCCGGCTCGCCGGCCGGCAATTCCACCGGCGGCGCCGGCACGCCCAGACGGGGCAGGGCATCGACCAGCAGCCGGGTGTAGGGATGCGCCGGGTTGGCGAAGACCTCGGCAGCCGGACCGGATTCGACGATGCGGCCCAGGTACATCACCATCACCCGGTCGCACATCAGCCGCACCACATTGAGGTCGTGCGACACGAACAGATAGGACAGGCCGTGGCGCTGGCGCAGGTCCGCCAGCAGGTCGAGCACGATCGCCTGCACCGACACATCCAGCGCCGCCGTCGGCTCGTCCAGGATCATCAGGCGCGGGCGCACCGCGACGGCCCGGGCGATGTTGACCCGTGCCTTCTGGCCGCCCGAGAGCTGGTGCGGATAACGCCCGAGCAGCGCCAGCGGCAGCCCGACCTCGGTGGCCGCCTCCTCGACGCGACGCGCGAGTTCGCCCGCCTCGGTGATGCCGGCCAGCAGGCGCAGCGGCTCCGCGATGCAGTCGAAGCCGGTGTAGCGCGGATTCAGCGATTCGGTCGGGTCCTGGAAGACGACCTGCAACTCGCGCCGGCGCGGGTGGCCGGCAAAGCGGCCGGCCGGCACCGTGGCGAGGTTCTCGCCATCGAAATCGATCACGCCGTCGGTGGCGTCGAGCAGGCGCGCCAGCACCCGCACCAGCGTCGACTTGCCGCAGCCCGACTCGCCGACCAGACCGACGCATTCGCCCGCGCCGATCGTCAGGTTCACATCGTCGACCGCGTGCAGGAAGGAGGGCGCGCCGCGGCGCAGCAGGCCCTTGCGCATCGGAAAGCGCTTGGCCAGGTGGTCGACTCGCAGCAGGGGGGCGTAGGTCATAGCGGGAAGTGACAGGCGACCATCGATTCACCTTCCAGGACAGTGGGCAGGGTTTGCGTGCGGCACAGGGCCTGGGCGCGCGAGCAGCGATCGGCGAAGCGGCAGGCCGGCAGGTCCGGCGAGCGCAGGTCGGGCAGCGATCCGGGGATCGCATCGAGGTCGGCCAGCGACGCCGCGTTGGCCGGCACCGAGCGGATCAGCGACGCGGTGTAGGGATGGCGCGGGCGCGTGAACAACTCGCGGGTGGGGGCGATCTCGACGATGTGACCGGCATGCATCACCGCGATCCGGTCGCAGCTTTCGCTGGCCAGCGCCAGGTCGTGGGTGATCAGCACCGTGGCCATCTGCCGGTCGGTCGCCGCTTCGCGCAGCAGCCGCATGATCGCCGCCTGGGTGGTCACGTCCAGGCCGGTGGTGGGCTCGTCGGCGATCAGCAGTGCCGGGTTGGCGGCGAGCGCCATCGCGATCATCACCCGCTGGCACTGGCCGCCCGACATCTCGAAGGGATAGGCGCGGGCGCGGCGTTGCGGGTCGGGAATGCGCACCGCCTGCAGCATCGCCACCGCGCGCGCCTCGCGATCGCGGGCCAGGGTGGTGGTGTGACGCGCCAGCACGTCGCCGATCTGGTCGCCGACGCGACGGATCGGGTTCAGCGCGACCCGCGGGTTCTGGAAGATCATCGCGATCTCGCGTCCCCGGATGTCGGCCATCTGGCGCTCGGGCATGTGCAGCAGGTCCATGCCGGCGAACTGCACCGACCCGGCGGTGACGCGCGCCGCCGGATCCTGGATGCCCATGATCGCGTACGACAGCACCGACTTGCCCGAGCCGCTCTCGCCGACCAGTCCGAGCGTCTCGCCTTTTTCGATCGCGAGTGAAATCCGCTGCAGCGCCGACACGGTGCCGCTGCGGGTGCGGAACTCCATCGAGAGTCCGTCGATTCGAAGCAGCGGGTTCATGTGCGGCGCCTCGGGTCGATGATGTCGCGCAGGCCGTCGCCCAGCAGGTTGAAGCAGAACACCGCCAGCATCAGCACCGCGCCCGGGAACAGCGCCACCCACCATTCGCCGGACACGATGTACTGCGCGCCTTCGGCGACCATGATTCCCCATTCCGGCTGCGGTGGACGAACACCCAGGCCGATGAACGACAGCCCCGCGCAGTTCAGGATCGCCAGGCCCATGTTCAGCGAGATCTGCACCATGGCCGGCGGCAGGATGTTGGGCAGCATGTGAAAGATCAGCACCCGTGTCGTGCTGTTGCCGGTGACGCGCGCCGCCTCGATGAAGCCCGCGTCACGCCGGATGTTGGTCTCGGCGCGCGCCACCCGCAGGTAGAAGGGCAGGTTGATGATCGCGGTGGCCAGCACGATGTTGGCCACCGTGTTGCCCAGCGCGGCGACGATGCCCATCGCCAGCACGAACAGCGGAAACGCCATGATGGTGTCGACCACCCGGCCGACCAGCCGGTCGAACAGGCCGCCGTGATAGCCGGCCAGCATGCCCAGGCCGATGCCCACCACCGACGACAGCAGCACCGCCGACAGCGCGATGCCGAAGTCGACCTGGGTGGCCACCATCACCCGCGAGAGCACGTCGCGGCCCAGCGCGTCGGTGCCGAACCAGTGCTTCATCGACGGCGGCTGCATCGCGGCCGTGGCGTTGGTGGCCAGCGGATCGTAAGGCGCCAGCCACGGGCCGGCCACCGCCATCACCAGGAACAGCGCAAACAGCAGGAAGGCGACCGCGGTCAGCGGGTTCTCGCCGATCACATAGCGGGTGTGCGACCACAGGGAGGTCGAGGGCTCGCCGGGGCGAGCGGGGGCGGAGAGGTTCGCGGCGGTCATGTCAGCCTTCCACAGTGACGCGCGGATCGATCACCAGATACAGCAGGTCGATCACCAGATTCAGGGCCACGTACAGGATCGCCATCGTCAGCACGAAGCCCTGCACCGGCGCGTAGTCGCTGGCCACCAGCGACTCGACTGCAAACGAGCCGATGCCGGGCCAGGCGAACACCTTCTCGACCAGCACATTGGCGCCCAGCATGAACGAGAACACCATGCCGATCGTGGTCAGCACCGGCAGGAAGGCGTTGTGGAACGCATAACCGTAGAGCACCCGGGTGCGCGACAGGCCCATGGCGCGTGCGGTGCGCACGAAGTCGGCCGACAGCACCCCCAGCATCGAGGCACGCGTCATGCGCGCCACCGGCGCCATCACGAACAGGGCCAGCGTGATCGCCGGCAGGATCAGCTGCTTGGCGCTGGACACGAAGGCCGCGCCGTCGCGCGCGATCAGGCTGTCGATCAGATAGAAGCCGGTCACCGTGGCTGGCGCGGTGACGTAAGGGTCGATGCGGCCCAGCGGGGAGGGTGCCCAGCCAAGCAGAAAATAGAAGACGAAAGACAGCAACAGGCCGGTGAAGAAGACCGGCAGCGAGACGCCGGCGGTGGTCACCACCCGGCACAGCTGGTCGACCCAGGAGCCGGGCCGTGTGGCGGCCAGCACCCCGAGCGGGATCGAGACGGCGAGCGACAGCACCAGCGCGATCAGCGTCAGCTCCAGCGAGGCTGGCAGGCGGGTGGCGATTTCATGCGCCACCGGCTGCCCGGTCGACAGGGACTGGCCCCAGTTGCCCACCGCCAGTTCCTGCACATAGCGCAGGAACTGGGTGGCCAACGGCTGGTTCAGACCGAGCTTCTGACGGATCTGTTCGACCGCCTCGACGCTGGCGGCGTTGCCGGCGAAGTAGGCGGCCGGATCCCCCGGCAAGAGCCGGGTGAGGGCGAAAGTCACCACCACGATGCCGGCCAGGGTCGGCACCGACAGCAGCAGGCGTTTGAGAATCAGGACCAGCATGGGTGACCTTCGTCGGACAGGGTGGTTGCGCGTCGGACGATCAGTTCTTCACCAGCTGCCGATAGTCGGGCTGCAGGTGGAACCAGTAGGTGAAGCCGCTGATGTTCTTCTGCATCGCCACGTCCTGCGTCGGCTGGAACAGCGGCACCCGCGGCACGTCGTTGTTGGCCTTGCGGATCATCGCCTTCACCTGGTCGTCGTAGATGGCCTTGCTCTCGGCGAAGCGCGCGTTGGTGATGAACTTGTCCATCTCGGGGTCCTGGTAGGACATCGTGTTGAACACCGCGTTCTGGCCGTGATAGCACCAGTAGAAGAAGTACTCCGGGTAGTTCAGCCAGCCGCCGAACCGGTTGAGCATCAGCGGCATGTCCTTCTTGAGCAGGGCGGCCCGCCAGTTGGCGCCGGGCACCTTGTTGATCTGTGCCTTGATGCCGATCTGGGCGAGCGATTCCTGCATCAGGATCGCCATCGGTTCGCTGATGGTGGCGCCGCCCAGGTCGAACGACAGGGTGGTTTCGAAGCCGTTGGGGAACCCGGCTTCGGCGAGCAGCTGCTTGGCGCGCGCGATGTCGTTCTTGTAGCCATGGGCCTGCGGCCAGGCGATCGTCTTGGGCTCGTTGGATCCGCCGTACAGCTTCACGCCGCGGCCGTACATCGCGGCGTCCCACATCTTGTCGTAGGGCACCGCGTAGGCGAGGGCCTGGCGAACCTTGACCTTGTCGAACGGCGGCTTGGTCACGTTCATGCCGAGATAGAACAGGGCGTTCTCGATCGGCACCGAGGCCACCTTGAGCTTGCCGGTGTCGGCGGCGAGTTCGCCGAAGTCCTTCGGGGGCATGTCGTAGGTCATGTCGATGTCGCCGCGCAGCAGCAGCGCGCGCCGGTTGCCGGCCGAGGGCACGTCGCGCTGGATGATGCGCTTGAGCTTGGGCAGCGGACCGTTCTTCCAGTCGTCAAAGCGGGTGTAGACGATTTCCTGGCCGGGCTTGAAGCTCTCGACCTTGTAGGCGCCGCCGCCGGCGGTGTTGTTCTTGAGCCAGGTGGCAGCCCACGGGTCGTCGGCGGTCGCGTTCTTCTTGGCCAGCGTCGAGTTGTAGATCGAAGCGACCGGCACCGCCATGTTGGGCATGGTCATCTTGTCGGGACGCAGGAACTTGACCCGGAAGGTGTGGTCGTTGACCACCTCGAACTGCTCGTTCTTCTCCAGCGAGCCGGCCTTCATCTGGAACTGCGGGAAGCCGCCCATCGCCAGCGCGCGCTCGAAGCTCCATTTGACGTCGTTGGCGGTGACCGGCGAGCCGTCGTGGAATTTCGCGGTCTTGCGCAGGTAGAAGGTGACGCCGCTGCCGTCCTTGGCGACCTCCCAGCGCTCGGCCAGTTCGGGCTCGAGCTTGGTGTAGTCGTAGGTGGTGACGCCGTTGGGCAAGGTCTTCTTGCCGTGGGACATCAGACGGTCGTAGGCGATCCAGGCCACGCCGTAAGCGGGGCGGTTGGCCCCCACGCCGTGGATGTCGAGCATGTTCGGGCCGAATTCATTGGCCACGACCAGGGTTTCCTTGCGCGCGTCCTGCGCGACGGCGGCGCCCGCGGTCAGCAGGGCGGCCGTGACAAGGGCGGTGAAGATCCGGGTTCTCATGAAGACCTCTCAGGCGTTGGTGATGGGCGTGTCGGGACAGGGGACAGGGGGGCGCGGCGGCGTCGGGCCGCCGCGGTCGTCAGGTCTTGCGCGCGGCGATGAAGTGACGCCAGCCGCCGAAGGCGGAGATGTCGGGACTGGTGGTGGTGTCGAGCGCCTCGCAGAGGAAACCCTGCACCGTGGCACCGTCTTCCAGGCGCAGGGTGCCGATCCCCAGCGGCGCGCCGATCAGGGCGACGAACGAGCCGTAGTGCTCGACGGGCATCTCCCAGATCTCGAGCGCGATCGCGTGCCCCTGCTCCGGCGCCACGCGCAGCAGGCCCGGCTTCGGGGGCACCGTGCCTTCGAGCGCGAATAGCCGGTACTCGGGCGCGGTCCGCGCGGTGCGCAGCAAGCGCGCGCCGCGTTCGCGCAGCTGGCCGTTGAGCGGCATGCCCGACAGGTGGGCGCCGACCACCGCGAGCGTCACCGTGCTGCCGGCCGGTCGGACGATGTCGCGGGCCGGTGCCAGCGGCTTGCCGGTGGCGCCGGCGCTCAGGCCGGTGTCGTGGTGGAAGCGCTGACCGATGTCGGCCAGGCGCAGGTCGCTGGCCGCCGGGCCGATGAAGCTGATGCCGAAGGGCAGACCGTCGGCCCGCAGGCAGGCGGGCACCGCCAGGGCCGCATAGTCGAGCAGGTTCACGAAGTTCGTGTAATGACCCAGCCGGCGGTTCATCTCGACCGGCTCGGCGCGCATCGCCTCGACGCTGATCAGCGTCGGGGTGGTGGGCAGCACCAGCACATCGACACTCGCGAGGGCGGCATCGCAGCGCTGGCGCAGCAGCCCCAGGCGGTCGGTGGCCTGGCACCAGTCGGCGGCGCTGAAGCGCCGGCCCGACGCGATGATGGCGCGCACCACCGGGTCGAAGACCTCGGGCTGGCTGTCGGCGTGGGCATCGAAGAAGTCGCGGATGCCGGCGTAGCGCTCGGCCACGAACGCGTCTTCATAAAGCATCGCGGCCGCCTGCGCGAACGGCCGGAAGTCGATCGCCACCAGTGTGCCGCCGAGCCGTTGCAGGCGGGCGCAGGCCTGCGCGAAGGCCTCGCGCGACGCGTCGTCGCCAAAGAACTCGAGGTCTTCGGTGCGCGGCACGCCGAAGCGAAAGACCGGGGGAAAGAACGCCGGGTCCAGACGCAGGGCCCGCGAACCGGGGTCGAGCGGGTCGTGAGCGGCGGCGGCCATCAGCACGTCGACCGCCTCGGCCACGGTGGTGGTGAAGATCGACACGCAGTCGATCGACCGGCAGGCCGGCACCACGCCGCGGTTGCTGATCAGGCCGCGCGTCGGCTTCAGGCCCACCAGATTGTTCATCGCCGCCGGCACGCGTCCCGAACCTGCGGTGTCGGTGCCCAGCGCGAAGTCGACTTCGCCACGCGCGACCGCCACCGCCGAGCCGGAACTCGAGCCGCCCGGCACCAGACGCGCGTCGAAGCTGTTGGCCGGCGTGCCATAGGGCGAGCGCGACCCGTTCAGCCCGCAGGCGAACTGATCCATGTTGGTCTTGCCCGCGACCAAGGCGCCGGCCTGCAGCAGCCGCTCGATCACGGTCGCCGACTGCGCGGGTACATGGGAGAACGCCGGGCACGCGGCGGTGGTCGGCACGCCCGCGACGTCGATGTTGTCCTTGACGGCGAAGCGGCGTCCGGCGAGCGGGCCGGTGGCGGCGGGTTGCGCGGTGGCGCCCGCCTCGGCGGTGATTTTTTCGATCCAGACCGAGTCCATGGTTTCCTGCGGCATCCATTCTTGAATACAAGATCGAATGCAAGCTGCGTGCCAGGGGGTGGGCGCCGATGGCTGGTCCAGAGGGGGCGGTGTCGCGGTGTGTCCTGTCGGTGGGCACGCGGATGCGGTGGGGTTCGAGGCGAATGCACGGAAGTCGTGCCGATGAGGCACGGATTTGGTGCGCTTGCCGGTTGGGTGGCGTGCGCCGGTGCACCGCGATGGCGGGCGCGGTGGCGGTTTTCCCGCGGGTCTCCCGCTGGCAAGAATCTTGCGTCCGGTCTTGTACACAAGCTGGCGACGCCCTGTCGGCAGCCCGCCTCGCCCCTCAAATCCCTTTCTGGAGCTTTCTCATGGATTCTTCCCGTCGTGTATTCGTCGGTGCCGCCGGTGCGGCAGGCCTTGTCTCGGTGACCGGTGCGCCGTTGTCGGCGTGGGCCGCTGACAAGAAGCTGGTGGTCGGTGTGCTGTATGTGGGTCCGCGTGACGACTTCGGTTACAACCAGGCGCAGGCGCAGGCGGCCGCCATCCTCAAGAAGATGCCCAACATCAAGGTGGTCGAGGAAGAGAAGGTCGCCGAGACGGTGGCGGTGCAGAAGTCGATGGAAGCGATGATCAACCAGGACAAGGCGCAGCTCATCTTCGCCACCTCGTTCGGCTACTTCGACCCGCACATGCTCAAGGTCGCGGAGAAGTACCCCAACGTGCGCTTCATGCATTGCGGCGGCATGTGGACCGAGGGCAAGCACCCGAAGAACACCGGCTCTTACTTCGGTTACATCGATGGCGCCCAGTACGTCGCCGGTGTCGTCGCCGGTCACATGAGCAAGAAGAAGAAGCTCGGCTTCATCGCTGCCAAGCCGATCCCCCAGGTGCTGCGCAACATCAACGCCTTCACCATGGGCGCGCGCTCGGTCGATCCGTCGATCACCACCCAGGTGATCTTCACCGGTGACTGGTCGCTGCCGGTCAAGGAAGCCGAAGCCACCAACAGCATGGTCGATCAGGGCGTCGATGTGGTCACCTGCCACGTCGATGGTCCGAAGGTCGTCATCGAGACCGCCGAGAAGCGCGGGATCATGAGCTGCGGGTATCACGCCAGCCAGGCCAAGCTCGCGCCCAAGGGCTACCTGACCGGCGCCGAGTGGGACTGGTCGACGCCCTACAAGATGCTGGTTCAGGAACTGGCCGGTGGCAAGCCGATGTCGAACTTCGTGCGCGGCGGCCTGAAGGAAGGCTTCGTCAAGATGTCGGCGTACGGCGCGGGCGTGTCGGCCAAGGCCAAGGAAGCCGGCGACAAGGCGCGCAATTCGCTCACGAAGGGCGATTTCGTGATCTTCAAGGGACCGCTGAAGGACAACAAGGGCAACACGGTGATCGCCGCCGGTACCTCGCTCGAGATGACCAACATCGAACTCGAAAAGATGAACTACCTGGTCGAAGGCGTGATCGGCAGCATCCCGGCCTGACGAACGCAAACCGGAGGGCGGGTGGTGGCCATGCGTGGATTCGAGCCCCTGGGGATCGCGTTGATTGCGATCGCCGGCGGTCTGCTGCTGTTCGGCGGCTTCGTGCTGGCGATCGGGCATGACCCGCTCGAAGTGCTCGGCGTGATCGTCGAGGGCGCGTTTGCCAGCAGCTTCGCCTGGCAGAACACGCTGCTGCGCGCCGCGCCGCTCATCCTGACCGGTCTGGCGGTCGCCATTCCGGCGCAGGTCGGTCTGGTGATGATCGGCGGCGAGGGCGCGCTGGCCATCGGCGGCCTGGCCGGCGCCAGCGCGGCGCTTGCGCTGGCCCGGGCCGGTGCGTCGGCGCCCCTGCTCATCCTCCTGGCCTGCGTCGCCGCCATGCTGGCCGGCGCGCTGGTCAATGCCATGGCCGGTGCCTTGCGCACCTGGCGCGGCATGAATGAAACCATCGCCAGCCTGCTGCTGTCGTACATCGCGATCGCGGTCTTCAATCACCTGGTCGATGGCCCGCTTCGCGATCCGGCCAGCCTGAACAAGCCGTCGACCGCACCGATCCCGGAGGCGCTGCTGATGAGCGCCATGCCGGGCACCGAATTGCACTGGGGGCTGGCGATCGGCGTGGTCGCGGCCCTGCTCGCCCAGATCTTCGTTTCCCGAACCTCGCTGGGCTTCGCGATGCGCGTGGCCGGCGGCAACCTGCGCGCGGCCCGACTGGTCGGTCTGCCGGTGGCCTCGTTGCTGGTCGCCGCCTGCGCGCTCGGCGGCGCCTGTGCCGGCCTGGCCGGTGCAATCGAGGTGCTGGCGGTGCACGGGGCGGCCAACGCGTCGCTGCTGGCCGGCTATGGCTACACCGGCATCCTGGTCGCCTTCATCGCGCGCCAGCAACCGCTGGCCGCGGTGCCGGTGGCGATCCTGCTGGGCGGCATCGCGGCCGCCGGCAGCCTGCTGCAGCGCCGCCTGGATCTGCCCGATGCCACCACCCAGGTGCTGCAAGGCCTGCTGTTCGTCTCGATCCTGGCGAGCGAGGCGCTCTACGGACGCATCAACTGGCGCTTGCGTCCCCTGGGCCTGCGCACCCGTGGGCCTGCCCCGGCGAGTCAGCCATGAGCGGCGACGAAAGCGCCTGGCTGACCGTGTTCGCCGCCGTGCTGGGCGGCGCGTTGCGGGTGTCCACGCCCTTCCTGTTCGTGAGCCTGGGCGAGACCCTGACCGAGCGCGCCGGTCGCATCAACCTCGGCCTGGAAGGCACGATGGTGTTCGGTGCGATGAGCGGTTATGCGGTCGCCTTTCACAGCGGTTCGGCCTGGTGGGGCGTGCTCGCCGCCGGGCTCTTCGGTTCCGTCTTCGGTCTGCTGCACGGACTGGTCTGCAGCCTGCCACGGGTCAACGATGTGGCCTTCGGCATCGCGCTGATGACGCTCGGCCTGGGGCTCGCCTTCTTCTTCGGCAAGGACTATGTGCAGCCGACCGCGCCACGCCTGCCGGCCATCGAACTCGGCGGCTGGAGCGACTCGCCGGCGCTGGCGTCGGCGCTTCAGATCAACGTGCTGCTGCTGGTGGGCATCGTCTGTGCGATCGCGCTCAGCTGGGCGCTGCGCGCCACCCGGTGGGGACTCATCCTGCGCACCGTGGGCGACAGCGCCAACGCGGCGCGGGCGCTCGGTTTTCCGATCACTGCGGTGCGCACCTGGGCGACCGCCGCCGGCGGTTTCATGGCCGGCGTCGGCGGCTCGTTCCTGTCGCTCTACTACCCCGGCAGCTGGAATGAGGCGCTGTCCAGCGGGCAGGGCGTGATGGCGGTGGCGCTGGTGATCTTCGCGCGCTGGCATCCGGTGGGCTGCGTCTGGGCGGCGCTGCTGTTCGGGGGTGCCGGATCGATCGGCCCGGCACTGCAGGCCATCGGCATCCAGCAGGGCTACCACCTGTGGAATGCCGCGCCCTATGTGCTGACGCTGGCGGTGATGATCGCCACCTCGTCGTCGCGCCGTTCGCTGGCGGGCGCGCCGGGCGAACTCAGTCTCACCCGTTGACGCGGGCGGCCTGCGGGCCGGACGCGGCGCGGTTCCTGTCAATGCAACAACGGAGCAATCGATGTCGGGACTCGGCGGATTGAACAAGTCGCCCAACGGGCTGGTGATCGGCCTGGTGCAGTCGCAATTGCCGGTGGTGGACACGCCGGCAGACCTCGCGCGCCAGACCGCGCGCATCGTCGAGATGGTGGGCAAGGCCCGGCGCAATTCGCCGGCCATGGACCTGGTGGTCTTCCCGGAGTATTCGCTGCACGGCCTGTCGATGAACACCGACCCGGCCCTGATGTGCCGGATGGACGGACCCGAGGTCGCGGCCCTGCGCGCGGCCTGCATCGAGCACCGGATCTGGGGCTGCTTCTCGATCATGGAGTTCAACCCCAACGGCAATCCCTACAACAGCGGTCTGATCTTCGATGACCAGGGAAACCTGGCGCTCTACTACCGCAAGCTGCACCCCTGGGTGCCGGTGGAGCCCTGGGAGCCCGGCAATCTGGGCATTCCGGTCATCGACGGCCCGCGCGGCGCGCGGCTCGCGCTCATCATCTGCCACGACGGCATGTTCCCGGAGATGGCCCGCGAGTGTGCCTACAAGGGCGCCGAGGTGATGATCCGCACTGCCGGCTACACCGCGCCGATCCGCCACACCTGGCGCATCACCAACCAGTCCAACGCCTTCCAGAACCTGATGGTCACCGCCAGCGTGTGCATGTGCGGCAGCGACGGCACTTTCGACTCGATGGGCGAGGGCATGTTCGTGAACTTCGACGGCGAGCCGCTGGTGATGGGCAGCCATCGTCCGGACGAGATCATTACCTGCGAGGTGCGGCCTGATCTGGTTCGCGAAGCGCGCCGGCACTGGGGTGTCGAGAACAACATCTACCAGTTCCATCACCGCGGTTATGTGGCGGTGCGCGGCGGCGCGCAGGACTGCCCCTACACCTTCATGCGCGACATGGTCGCGGGCACCTACCGCCTGCCCTGGGAGGACGAGGTGGTGCACACCGACGGCCGCTCCTGCGGCTTCGCGGCGCCCGAACGCGACCACGCGCCCGACAACCGACTGCCCGGGCCCGACGGCCCGCTTTGAACGCGTCCTCGTGCTGACCGAGCCGTCGCCGCGACGGCGCCCCGCCCGAACGCCCTTGCCCTGCCGGATTCCAACATGACCCCTGCCGCCACGCCGTCTTCCTCCCACACCGCCGCCAGCGCTGGCGCGACGCCAGCCGGCGCCCTGCCGAGCGTGGCCGCCGATCCCTACCCGTGGCCCTTCGACGGCGACCTCCGGCCGGCCAACACCGCGCTGGTGGTGATCGACATGCAGACCGATTTCTGCGGCGTCGGTGGCTATGTCGACACCATGGGCTACGACCTGTCGCTCACCCGGGCCCCGATCGCGCCCATCGCCCGGGTCATGGCGCGCATGCGCGCGCTGGGCTTCACCATCATCCACACCCGCGAGGGCCATCGCCCCGACCTGTCCGACCTGCCGGCCAACAAGCGCTGGCGCTCGCAGCGCATCGGCGCGGGCATCGGCGACGCCGGTCCGTGCGGACGCATCCTGGTGCGTGGTGAGCCGGGCTGGGACATCATCCCCGAGCTGGCGCCGCTGCCCGGCGAGGTGGTGATCGACAAGCCCGGCAAGGGCTCGTTCTGCGCCACCGATCTCGAGCTGGTCCTGCGCACCCGCGGCATCCGCAACCTGATCCTCACCGGGATCACCACCGATGTCTGCGTGCACACCACCATGCGCGAGGCCAACGACCGCGGTTTCGAGTGCCTGATGCTCGAGGACTGCACCGGTGCCACCGATCATGGCAACCACCTGGCGGCGGTCAAGATGATCAAGATGCAGGGTGGCGTCTTCGGCGCGGTGGCCGACTCGCAGGCCGTCCTGGCCGCGCTGGCCGGCTGAGCAGGACACACCATGAAGCCGATCCGGATCGCGGGTGCGACCTTGCAGGCGGCGCATCCGGCGCGCCGCGCGCTGGCGCTGGACACCCTGGCGCTCACCAAACGTTTCGGCGACTTCGTGGCGCTCGACCAGGTCTCGATGTCGGTGCGCGCCGGCACGGTTCATGCGCTGCTGGGCGAGAACGGCGCGGGCAAGTCGACGCTGGTCAAGTGCCTGGTCGGCTTTCATCGGGCCGACGGCGGCAGCGTGGTGGTCGATGGCCGCGAGGTGGGCATCGCCTCGCCCCAGCAGGCGCGCGAGCTGGGCATCGGCATGGTCTACCAGCACTTCACCCTGGTGCCCTCGATGACGGTTGCCGAGAACCTGAGCCTGGCCCGCGGCGGGCTGCCGGCGCTGATCGACTGGCGCGCCCAGCGGCGCGCGCTGGCGGCCTTTCTCGACACCGTGCCGTTCAAGCTCGACCTCGATGCGCGCATCAGCGACCTGTCGGCCGGCGAGAAGCAGAAGACCGAACTGCTCAAGCAGCTGTACGCCGAGAACCGTTTCCTGATCCTCGATGAGCCGACCTCGGTGCTCACGCCGCAGGAGGCCGACGAACTGCTCGAGGCGGTGCGCGCGCTGGCCCACGGCGGGCGCATGACGGCGCTGCTCATCACCCACAAGTTTCGCGAGGTCGAGCGGTTTGCCGATGACGTCACCGTCTTGCGGCGCGGCGCGCTGGCCGGTGGCGGCGCGGTGGCCGACCTGGATGCGCGCCAGCTGGCGACCCTGATGATCGGCCAGGCGATGGCCGAGTCGGTGAGCCAGGCCCAGGACCGTGCGGCCGCGTCGGCATCGGATGCCGCCGCGTCGGCATCGCAGGCCGCCGCGTCGAGCGCAGGCGTCGCGTCGAGCGCAGGCGTCGCGTCGGGCGCTGGCGTCGCGCACGGCGGCACCGTACTCGCGATCCGCGGTCTGCGGGTCGAGAACGACCTGGGCCTGCCGGCGATCCATGGCCTCGATCTGGACGTGCCGGCCGGCTGCATCGTCGGTGTCGCCGGCGTGTCGGGCAACGGTCAGCGCGAACTGGTGCAGGCGCTCACCGGGCAGCGGGCGCGGGCGGGCGGGCAGGTCACCGTGTTCGGCGAATCCTTCAACGCCACCCGCGCCGACTATCGGCGCCACCGGGTCGCGGCGCTGCCGGAGGAGCCGCTGTTGAATGCCTGCGTGCCCGGCTTGTCGGTGGCCGACAACCTGGCCCTGCGCGACTTCGACCGCGCGCCCTGGTCGAGCGGCGGCTGGCTGCGCCCGGCCGCGTTTCGCGAGGCCGCGCTGGCCGGCATCGCCGCCTACCGGATCAAGACCCGGGGGCCGCACGAACCGATCGAGCGGCTCTCGGGCGGCAACGTGCAGCGCGCGGTGCTCTCGCGGGAACTCTCGCGCGATGCCCGGCTGCTGATCGTGATGAATCCGGTCTTCGGTCTCGACTTCCAGTCGTCGGCCGAGATTCACCAGCGCCTGCGCGACGCGCGCGCCGAGGGCTGCGCGGTGCTGCTGGTGAGCGAGGACCTCGATGAGTTGCTGGCGCTCTCCGACCGGGTGGTGGTCCTGAACAGCGGGCGCATCGGGTTCGACACCGCCCGCCCGTCCGAGGATCGGGACCGCATCGGTCGCGCGATGGGCGGGCATGCCGATGCGACGACCCCCGCCGAGGCGGCACCGGCCCTTCACTGACAGGCTTTCCAGCATGCGCATCGACGACACCCCCCTCGACGTTCCGGCACGTCCCGGTCCCTTTCGTTTCCGGGCGGCGCACACCGCGCTGGTGATGATCGACATGCAGCGCGATTTCCTGGAGCCGGGCGGCTTCGGCGAGGCGCTGGGCAATGACGTCAGCCACCTGCGGGCGGCGGTCGGACCGGCGCGCGCGCTGCTCGACTGGGCCCGCGCAGGCGGACTGCGCATCATCCACACCAAGGAATGCCACCGCCCGGACCTGTCCGACTGTCCGCCGGCCAAGCGCGAACGCGGGCTGCCGAGCCTGCGCATCGGTGACCCGGGACCGATGGGGCGCATCCTCATCGACGGCGAGCCGGGCAGCGACTTCATCGCCGAACTCGCGCCGCTGGCGGGCGAAACCGTGCTGACCAAACCGGGCAAGGGCGCCTTCTACGGGACGGCGCTGGGCCGGATGCTGGCCGACTGGGGCATCACCCACCTGATCTTCGCCGGCGTCACCACCGAGGTCTGCGTGCAGTCCACGATGCGCGAAGCCAATGACCGGGGCTACGACTGCCTGCTGGTCACCGACGCGACCGCCAGCTATTTCCCCGAGTTCCGTGACGCCACCATCGAGATGATCGTCGCCCAGGGCGGCATCGTCGGCTGGGCGGCGCCGCTGGTCGCGCTGCCGGCGCTGCCCGCCGCCGATATCCCCGGCGCTTGAGCCTTGGCGCAAATCAATCCTCTGCGCCGGCGTCGGCGCGATCGACCCTGTGTGGCCTTTGAGCGGCCCTTTGCGTGGCCCTGTTGGCGGCCCTGTTGGCGGCCCTATTGGTGGCCCAATTAGTGGCCCTCTGAGCGGCCTTCCGTGGCGCCCCTGAAGTCGCCGTCGCGCAGGCTACCGGGCAGGCGTGCCGACCTTGCGTCGCTTACTCGCTCAGGAAGCGCGTGACCGCCGCCAGCGAGGCCTGAGCGCCTTCCTCCTGCGGCAGGTGCCCGACCCCGGGCAGCGACACCAGCCGCGCGCCGGGTATCGCCTTCAGGTAGTCGTCCGCATTGCTGATCGGAATCATCGCGTCGCGCTCGCCCCAGACCAGCAGGGTCGGGGCGCGGATGCGGGTCAGCAGCGGCACCGGGTCGCGCAGGCTGACCTGCTTCATGCGATCGAGCAGCGCTCCGCGCACGCCCGGGGCGAGCAGCATGTCGTGGTATCGCTCGACCAGCGCATCGGTCAGCGCGCCTTCATCGGCATAGGCGGGTGCCAGGTTCAGGCGCATCAGGGCGCGCGGCAGCGCATGGCGCATCAGGCCCAGCACCAGGGGCACCTCGGGCGCCTTGCCGTACTCGAAGCCGGGACTGGCGAATCCATCGGGGGCCAGCAGCACCAGTCGGTCCACCCGGTCGGGATGATCGGCGGCGAATCGCCAGGCCAGCCGCCCGCCCATCGAGTGTCCGATCAGGCTGGCGCGCGCCAGCCCCAGGCGGTCCATCAGCGCCAGCAGGATCTGTTCGGCCCGCTCATCGCGGTAGTCCCGGGTCGGATCGGGACCGGTGAGGCCCGCGCCGGGCAGGTCGAGGCGGATCACCCGCCATCGCGACGACAGTCCCTGCGCCCACGCCTCCCAGGTGTGCAGGCTGGACCCGAAGCCATGCAGCAGGATCAGCGCGGGGGCCTCGGGCGGACCCGACTCGCGCACATGCAGGCGCAGGCCCTCGACCTCGATGAAGCGGCTGGGCGCCGCCGCGTAGACCGGCTCCAGCACCTCGCGCGGCTTGTCGGGCGTCCACAGCCAGCCGGCGAGGGCGGTCAGGGCGATGGCGGCCAGCCCGATCATGACCCCGCGCCTCATCGCCGATCGGGGCGGCGGGCGCGCGCGCCCGGCCGGTTTGCGCCGCTCATCCGGGCTGGCGGCGGAACGCGTTCGCGGCGTGGCGCGCCGGCAGCCGGTCGGCCTCGTCGAACAGCTTGCGCCGCAGGCTGCCCTCGGGGTACTCGGTCTTGTAGCGGCCGCGGTTCTGCAGTTCCGGCACCACGAAGTCGACGAAGTCGGCGTGCGTCTCGGGCGCGACGATGCGGCTCAGGTTGAAGCCGTCGATGCCGGTGTCGTCGATCCAGCCCTGCAACTCGTCGGCCACGGTGGCGGCGTCGCCGACGATCGCCGGATGGCGCCCGCCCAGGTCGAACTGGCTGAGCAGTTCGCGCCGGGTCCACTGGTGCTGCTGGGCGGTGCGCGCGGCCGACTCGATCGCGTTCGAGCCGCCGTAGCGGATCGGCTCGTCCAGCCCGAAGCGCGCATAGTCGACCCCGGTGCTGGCGGCGAAGTGCGCCAGGCCCGCCTCGCGGCTGGCGTACTCGCGGTATTCGGCGTGCTTTTCCTGGGCCTCGCGGGCGGTGCGCGCGGTCACCACCGAGGCGCCCAGGAACACCTTGACGTCCTCGGCCCGGCGTCCGGCACGCACCACTTCCTCACGCAGCGATCGCACCGTGCTGCGGGCGATGTCCTTGGTCAGGCTGGAGATGAACACGCACTCGGCGTGCCGGGCCGCGAAGCGCTGTCCCCGTCCGGAACTGCCGGCCTGGTAGAGCACCGGCGTGCGCTGGATCGAGGGCTCGCTCAGGTGGTAGCCATCGACCTTGTAGTGCGCGCCTTCATGGCGCACCCGATGGACCTTGCCCGGGTCGGCGAATACCCGTGCCGCCTTGTCGCGCAGCACCGCGGTGTCCTCCCAGCTGCCTTCCCAGAGCTGGTAGAGCACCTCGAGGAACTCGTCGGCGCGGTCATAGCGGGCGTCATGGGGGAGCTGTTCGCTCAGCCCCATCGCCCGTGCTGCGCTGTCCAGATACCCGGTCACGATGTTCCAGCCGATGCGCCCCTGCGTGAGGTGGTCCAGGGTCGAGAATTTGCGCGCCAGCAGGTAGGGATGCTCGTAGCTGAGGTTGACGGTGACGCCAAAGCCCAGGTTCTGCGTGACCGCGGCCATCGCCGAGACCAGCAGCAGCGGGTCGTTCAGCGGCAACTGGATCGCCTCGCGCAGGGTCACGTCGATGTTGCCCTGATAGACATCGTAGACCCCGACGATGTCGGCGATGAACAGCCCGTCGAAGAGCCCTCGCTCCAGCGTTCGGGCCTGCTCGGTCCAGTAGGCCAGCGTGTTGTAGTCGCCCGAGCGGTCGCGCGGATGCGTCCACAGGCCGTGGTTGATGTGGCCGGCGCAGTTCATGTTGAACGCGTTGAGCAGGATTTTCCGGGGCGGTGGCGACATGGGTTCTTTCCTCGGGCCGGCGGGGCCCGGCGCCGCGAAAGGTTACCACCGTGCCCTGGACCGACGCGGGGACCGGTTTCGCCCCGCCATCGCGGCGACGGCGCGCCTCGTCCGGCCAAAGAAAAACCGCCCTGACCGGTCGGTTCGGGCGGCAAAGAGGAGGCCGGTGGGCAGACCAGCGCCGGGTTGGCTGCGGGCCGGGACATCAGGCCGCGCGATCCACCGTCAGGGTCTGCGATTCTGAAAGGTCAGTCGGCTCACGCCGGCTGACCTTTCAACGGACTTTCACGCGTAGTCGACCAGCGCCGCCTTCATTTTCTGCATCGCCTTGACCTCGATCTGGCGGATGCGTTCGGCCGACACGCCGAATTCATCGGCCAGTTCGTGCAGGGTCAGCGTGCCGCCCTCGCTGTCGTCGCGAAGCCAGCGGGTTTCGATGATCCGGCGGCTGCGCGGGTCCAGCGCCGCCAGCGCCTGCGCGATGCCATCGCCATGCAGCCGGTCGCGTTCACGCCGCTCCAGCACCTGGGTCGGCTCGGCGTTGGTGGCGGCCAGATAGGCGATCGGTGCGTAGTCGTCCTCGCCGTCATCGGACAGCGGTTCGAGCGACATGTCCTGACCGGTGAGCCGGGTTTCCATCTCCTTCACATCGCTGGTGCGCACGTTGAGCTTGGCGGCCAGGGCTTCGACGTCGCCGGCGCTCAGGGTGTGCGCGTCGGTGCGAAACGAGCGCAGGTTGAAGAAGAGCTTGCGCTGGGCCTTGGTGGTCGCCACCTTGACCATCCGCCAGTTCTTGAGGATGTACTCGTGGATGTCGGCCTTGATCCAGTGCATCGCGAAGGACACCAGCCGCACGCCCCGCTCGGGGTCGAAGCGCTTGACGGCTTTCATCAGGCCGATGTTGCCTTCCTGGATGAGGTCGGCATGCGGCAGCCCGTAACCCAGGTACTGGCGCGAGATCGAGACCACCAGGCGCAGGTGGGACATCACCAGTTCGCGCGCCGCTGCGAGGTCGGTATCGTCGCGAAAGCGCCGCGCCAGTTCCGTTTCACGCTCGGGCGAGAGCATCGGCAGCCGGTTGACCGCCGAGATGTAGGCGTCCAGGTTCCCGACGGCTGGCAAGGCCATCGCAAGGCTGCTGGCGCCGGCGGGGACAAGAGCGATCGAATTCCGTTTGGACATGGTGTGTTCCTGAAAATGGCACTGCATGTTGCAGTACAGCATCAAGATTAGCACTCCTGTGTCGCGAGTGCCAATCGATCCTGACGATCGGACCGATAGCGGGCGCCGATGGCTGGTGACATATCGGGTTATTTTGTAAGCAGTTGATTCAGATAGAGGTTTTGATGCGAATGCCTTCCCGCTCGGGCCACTCGGTCGATGCTAACGGCAGGTCCGCCGTGGCGGACCTGCGCACGCTCATCGTGGGTGCCGATGGCGGGCAGCCTGTCGGTGCCACGCCACCGATCCCGGCCTCGCGAGGGGCTTGCGGTGGCTGATCGGTGGCAGGGGCTGCCCGGGGGCGTCGCTCGGGGCGAACCGCTGGTCTGGCGCAATCCGGCGCGCCAGCCGGCCGCGCAGGCACTGGCGGCGGCCGACTTTCGCCTGGCCGACATCGAGGACGCACGCGCGCGCTGGACGCGGTTCGGTCCGCTGCTCGCCGCCTTGTTCCCGGTGTTGCGACCCACTGCCGGACGCATCGACTCGCCGCTGAGCGAGCTGCCTTCCGAACTCGCCGCCCGGGTGGCAGGCGGGCCAGGGCATCGGGTCCTGGTCAAACACGATGACGCGCTGCCGGTGACCGGCTGCATCAAGGCCAGGGGCGGCGTCTACGAGGTCCTGGTGCTGGCCGAGAGGCTGGCGCTGGACCACGGGCTGCTCGAGGATGTGGCCGCGCCCGGGCAGCCGGGTGCGCCCGGCCACGAACGCCTGGCCGGCCCGGCTGCCAGAGCGCTGTTCGGCCGCTTCACCCTGGTGCTGGGCAGCACCGGCAACCTGGGCTTCAGCGTCGGGGTGATGGGCCGGGCGCTGGGTTTCGAGGTCGAGGTGCACCTGTCGCATGACGCCAAGGCCTGGAAGAAGGATCGGCTGCGCGCGCTGGGCGCACGGGTGATCGAGCACGCCGACGACTACTCGCGGGCGGTCAGGGCGGCCCGCGAGGCGTCTGCGCACCGTCCCGACTGCCATTTCGTCGACGACGAAAGTTCGGCGCAGCTATTCCTGGGGTACGCCACCGCGGCCTTCGACCTGCGCGCCCAGCTGCAGGCCCTGGGGGTGGCGCCGTCACCCGCCCGGCCGCTGGTGGTGTATCTGCCCTGCGGTGTCGGCGGCGCACCCGGTGGTGTCGCCTTCGGGCTCAAGCAGTTGTACGGCGATGCGGTCGTTGCGGTCTTCGTCGAGCCGGTGGCGTCGCCCTGCCTGCTGGTGCAGCTGGCCAGCGGTCTGGCGCGACCGGTCAGCGTCTATGACATCGGCCTGGACAACCGCACCGCCGCCGACGGGCTGGCGGTGGGGACCGCTTCGATGCTGGTCGCGCGCCAGATGCTGCCGCTGCTCGACGCGGTGGCGACGGTGCGCGATGCCGATCTGTTCGACTGGTGTGCCCGGCTCTGGCGGGCGCAGGGCCTGCGCCTGGAGCCCTCGGCGGCGGCTGGCTTCGCCGCGCTGGCGCCGGCGACCTCGGCGCTGGCGCTGCCGCCCGACGCGATCCAGGTCGTCTGGACCACCGGAGGCGGGCTGCTGCCCGATGAACCGTTCGGGGCGGTGCTGGCGATGGCTGGCGACCCGGGCCTGACCGGCGCCTGAGGGCGGTGCGCCCCGGGGCTCAGTCGAGCAGTGCGCTGGCGAACTCTGTGGCCGAAAACGCCTGCAGGTCGTCCAGGCCTTCGCCGACCCCGATGAAATAGACCGGGATCGGCCGATCCCGACGGGTGTGGGCCAGCGCGACCAGCGCGCCGCCCTTGGCGGTGCCGTCGAGCTTGGTCACGATCAGCCCGGTCAGGCCGACCGCCTCATCGAAGGCTTTCACCTGGGCCAGCATGTTCTGGCCGGTGTTGCCATCCAGGACCAGCAGCGATTCATGCGGCGCGCCGGGCATCGACTTGCCCAGCACCCGGTGGATCTTGCGCAACTCGTCCATCAGGTGTGCCTGGGTCGGCAGGCGTCCGGCGGTGTCGATGATCACCACTCCGGTCTGGCGGGCCCGGCCGGCACTGACTGCGTCGAAGGCGACCGCGGCCGGGTCGCCGCCCTGTTGCGACACCACCTGCACGCCGTTGCGCAGGCCCCATTCGGCGAGCTGCTCGCGCGCTGCGGCGCGGAAGGTGTCGCCCGCCGCCAGCAGAATGGTCTTGCCTTCGCGCTGCAGGTGGTGGGCGAGCTTGCCGATCGAGGTGGTCTTGCCGGCGCCATTGACTCCGGTGATCATCACCACCAGCGGTGCCGCCCGGTCGATGTCGATCGGCCGCTCCAGCGGCGAGAGGATGCCGGTGATCAGCCCGCGCAGCGCCTCGCGGACCTGGGTGCCATCGGTGAGCCGCTGCTCCCGGACCCGCGCGCGCAGCCCCTCGAGCAGGAATTTCGTGGTCTCGACGCCCGCATCGCTCACCAGCAGTGCGGTCTCGAGCTCCTCGAACAGGGCCTCGTCGATGCGGGTGCCGGTGAACAGGCTGGTGAGGTTGCTGCTGGTGCGCGCGAGCCCCTGGCGCAGCCGCGACATCCAGGAGGCCCGGGCGGCCGGCGCGGGCGGGGGCGCAACTGCGGGGAGCGTCTGTGCAGCAGGCGCCACCACAGCGGGTGCCAACACAGCAGGCGCCACCACAGCAGGCGCCACCACAGCGGGCGCTGCGGCAGAAGCCGGTTCGGCCGCCACCGTCACCGGCACCCCGACCGCCGGCGCCCCCTGCGGCGCCGGCAGCCCCGCCGCCGGGTCAGCGACCGGCGCAGCCGCCGCGTCGGTGGGCGCGGCGGGCGGCGGTTCTTTCTTGCGTCTGAGAAATCCGAACATGGGGGCGATCGTGCGCAGGCGCCGCAGCCGCGGCGTCAGGGGGGAGGTTTCGGGTCGGCGCCCGCGGGCGCCCGGGCCGGCCATCGGCGCGGTCCGGGCCCGGGCCGCGGTTTCGACCACGGGTTGCGATTTCGTCCACAATTCTAACCTTCCAACGCCCACTGCCTCGCCATGCCCCTGAAGCGCCCCCCTCCTGCCCGACCTGACGTGCCCGCTACCGGCGCGCCGCAACGGGTGCGGATCATCGGCGGACGCTGGCGACGCACCCCGCTGCCGGTGGCGTCGGCCAGCGGTCTGCGCCCGACCCCGGACCGGGTGCGCGAGACCCTGTTCAACTGGCTGGGCCATGACCTGAGCGGCCTGGTCTGTGTCGACCTGTTCGCCGGCACCGGCGCCCTGGGTCTGGAGGCTGCCTCACGGGGCGCCGCCGCGGTCTGGCTGGCCGAGACCGATGCGCGCGCCTTCGCCGCCTTGCAGGCCGTCATCGAACGACTGCAGGCCGCCGACCGGGTGCACCTGCCGCGCGGCGATGCGCGTCAGCTGCTCGCGCGACTGGCCAGCCAGGGCGTTCGCGCCGACCTCGTCTTCATCGATCCGCCCTTTCACCAGGACACCCTCTCGGCGGTGATGCCGGCACTGGCGCCGGTGCTGGCCGCCCGGGCCTGGGTCTATGTCGAAGCCGAGACAACGCTCGACGAGGCCACCGTGCGCCGCTGGTGCGGACCCGGTGCGTCGATCCTGCGGCAGGCCCGGGCCGGGCAGGTGCATTACCATCTGCTGCAAATTGACTCGGCCCCGGCGGGCCCGCAGGAGAACCCATGAAGCAGAAAGTCGTCGCGGTGTATGCCGGCACCTTCGATCCGCTGACCCGGGGCCACGAGGAAATCGTGCGCCGCGCAGCCGACCTGTTCGACGAGATCGTGGTGGCGGTGGCCGACAGCCGCGGCAAGAATCCGCTGTTCGAGCCGGTCGAGCGCGAGGCCCTGGCGCGCGAGGCCCTGGCCTGCTATCCGAACGTCCGGGTGGTGCGCTTCTCGGGCCTGCTGGTGAACCTGCTGCGCGACCAGGGCGCGCGGGTGGCGGTGCGCGGCCTGCGCGGGGTCACCGATTTCGATTACGAGTTCCAGCTGGCCGGCATGAATGCCAAGCTGATGCCCGAGTGCGAGACGGTTTTCCTGACGCCCACCGACGAATACCGCCATGTGTCGGCCACGCTGGTGCGCGAGATCGCGATGATGGGCGGCGAGGTGGCCCAGTTCGTGTCGCCGATCGTGCTCCAGCGGCTGGGTGAAAAACTCGCCGCCCGCGCCCGCGCCGCCTGACACACGGATGTCGCCATGGCACTGATCATCACCGACGAATGCATCAACTGCGACGTCTGCGAGCCCGAGTGCCCCAACGACGCGATCTCGATGGGCCCCGAGATCTATCGGATCGACCCGCAGCGCTGCACCGAGTGCGTCGGCCATCACGACGAGCCGCAGTGCCGCCAGGTGTGTCCGGTGGCCTGCATCCCGCTCGATCCCGACTGGCCGGAAAGCCGCGAACAGCTGCTGTCGAAATACCATCGCCTGCAGTTGCTGGTCGAGCGCGGTCGCGACCCGGGCTGACGCGGTCCTGCCATGTCGGTGCGCCATGATCGGGTTTTGCCGTCCGGAGCCCCGATGAACCTTCTGTTGTGGCGTCACGCCGAGGCCCAGGACGGCGACCCCGACCTGGCGCGCGAGCTCACCGCGCGCGGCCGCAAGCAGGCCGAGAAAATGGCCCACTGGCTGCATCAGCACCTGCCCGAACGCCGGCTGGTGCTGGTGAGTCCGGCCGTGCGCACCCGCCAGACCGCCGACGCGCTGGGCGACGAGTACCGAATCGAGCGCCAGCTCGCCCCGGGCGCCGACGTTGCCCACTACCTGGCGGCAGCCGCCTGGCCGGAGGGGCCGCCCGGCTGCGCCGGCACCGTCATCCTCGTCGGTCATCAGCCCACGCTGGGCCTGCTGGCCAGCCTGCTGCTGGGCGGCACCGAGCAGCCGTGGAGCGTGCGCAAGGGCGCGCTGTGGTGGCTGACCACCCGCGAGCGCGACGGTCGCGCCCAGGTCGTGCTGCGCTCGGTGACCAACCCCGAACAGCTCTGAAAGCGGTACGCCGTCGGCTGACCCCGGCGCCCGCGCCACCGCTTTCCTGATAGAAACGTCCCTCCGGCGACCATCGAGGGGGACGACATGCAGACAGCGCAACCCGGCCATCATGGCCTGCAGACACGAGAACTCGGCCGCAGCGGCCTGTGGGTCGCCCCGCTGGCCTTCGGCGGCAATGTGTTCGGCTGGACGGCCGACGAGACCCGCTCGTTCGAACTGCTCGACGCCTTCGTGGATGCCGGCGGCAACCTGATCGACACCGCGGACGTCTATTCGCGCTGGGTGCCGGGCCACAGTGGCGGCGAGTCCGAGACGATCCTGGGCCGCTGGCTGGCGCGCAGCGGCAAGCGCGACCGGGTGCTGATCGCCACCAAGGCCGGGATGGACATGGGCGGCGAGAACAAGGGCCTGGCGCCGGCGCATCTGCGCCGCTCGGTCGACGCCTCGTTGCGCCGGCTCGGCATCGATCGCATCGACCTGTATCAGGCCCATGTCGACGATGCGAACACGCCGCTGGAAGACACGCTGGGCACCTTCGCCGACCTGATCCGCGAGGGCAAGGTACGGGCGATCGGTGCCTCGAACCACAGCGCCGCCCGTCTGGGCGAGGCCCTGGCGGTGTCGGCACGGCTGGGGCTGCCGCGCTATGAAACCCTGCAGCCGCTCTACAACCTGGCCGACCGGACGGGGTTCGAGGCCGAACTCCAGCCGCTGTGCGTCGCGCAGGGCGTGTCCGTCATTCCGTATTTCTCGCTGGCGGCGGGCTTTCTCTCGGGCAAGTACCGTCGTCCCGAGGACCTGCAGGGGCGGGCGCGCGCGGCCCGCGCCGGGGCCTATCTGAATGAGCGCGGGCTGCAGATCCTGGCGGCGCTCGACGCGGTGTCGGCGCGGCTGGGCAGCACGCCCACCGCGGTCTCCATCGCGTGGCTGCGCGATCGGCCGGCGATGGCCGCCCCGATCGCCAGCGCGACGACCGTCGAGCAGCTGAAGGACCTGCTGGCCGGCATGCACCTGGTGCTGGACGCGGCCACGGTCGCCGAACTGGACGCCGCCAGCGCCTGAGCGCCAGACGGGACGCCGCCCTCAGCGCCGCAGCGCTGGCCGGTGCAGCAGCGCCCGCCGGCGCTGCCGGTTCACCGAAGGTTGGCGACCTTCGGCTGGGCGGGTTCGGGATGCGCCTGGATCATGCCCAGTGCGATGCCGCGGTTCACCGCCGACAGGATCGCCTTGAGCGCCGCGGTCACGATGTTCTCGTGGACGCCCACCCCATAGGCGCTCTGGTCCCACCCGAACTTCACCTGCACATAGGCCACCGCTCTGGAGTCCTCGCCGGTCGACAGCGAGTGTTCCGCGTAGCTCATGACCTGGGCGTCGATGTTGAGCGCCTTCTTCAGGCCCCGCATCATCGCGTCCACCGGGCCGTTGCCCGCGCCGCTCACCAGCAGCGGCTGGTCGTCGAACAGCAGCGATGCGTCGATCCGCTCGGCATCCGACTGGCCGCGCGAGTGGGTGAGCGAATGGTCCTCGTAGCGCAGCGGTCCGTTGCCCTCCAGATAGGTCCGGTCGAAGGCATCGCGGATGTCGGTCGAACTCACTTCCTTGCCGGTGGTGTCGGTAATGCCCTGAATCACCTGGCTGAACTCGACCTGCAGCAGGCGCGGCAGGTTCAGGCCGTGGTCGCGCTCGAGCAGGTAGGCCACGCCGCCTTTGCCCGACTGGCTGTTGACCCGGATGATCGCGTCATAGGTGCGGCCCAGATCCGACGGGTCGATCGGCAGATACGGCACATCCCAGAAGCCGCCTTCGACCTTGCGGGCCGCCAGCCCTTTCTTGATCGCATCCTGGTGGGATCCCGAGAACGCGGTGAACACCAGTTCGCCGCCGTAGGGGTGGCGCGGGTGCACCGGCAGCTGGGTGCAGTACTCGGACACCCGGATCGACTCGTTGATGTCCGAGAAGTCGATGCCCGGATCCACGCCCTGTGTGTACAGGTTCATCGCCAGCGTCACCAGGCAGACGTTGCCGGTGCGCTCACCGTTGCCGAACAGGCAGCCTTCCACCCGGTCGGCACCGGCCATCACCGCCAGCTCGGCCGCCGCCACGCCGCAGCCGCGGTCGTTGTGCGGATGCACCGACAGCACGATCGAGTCGCGGTACTTCAGGTGACGGTGCATCCATTCGATCATGTCGGCATAGACGTTGGGCGAGCTGTGCTCGACGGTCGCCGGCAGGTTGACGATCATCTTGTGCGCCGGCGTGGGCTTGAGGATGTCGCCCACCGCGTCGCAGACTTCCTTCGCGTAATCGAGCTCGGTGCCGGTGAAGCTCTCGGGCGAGTACTCGAAATGCCAGTCGGTGGCCGGATACCGGGCCGCGCATTGCGCCACCCACTTCGCGCCCTGCACCGCGATGTCCTTGACCCCGTCGCGATCCAGGCAGAAGACCACCCGGCGCTGTGCGGTCGAGGTCGAGTTGTACAGATGCACGATCGCCCGCTTGGCCCCCGCCAGCGATTCGAAGGTCCGCTCGATCAGTTCCTCGCGCGCCTGCACCAGCACCTGCGGCGTCACGTCGTCCGGGATCAGGTTCTCGTCGATCAGCTTGCGCACGAAGTCGAAGTCGGTCTGCGAGGCAGCGGGGAAGCCGACCTCGATCTCCTTGTAGCCCAGCTTGACCAGGTGCTTGAACATCGCCAGCTTGCGCTCGCCGTCCATGGGCTCGATCAGCGCCTGGTTGCCGTCGCGCAGGTCGACGCTGCACCAGATCGGCGCGGCGGTGATGGTGCGGTTGGGCCAGGTGCGGTCGGCCAGGGCAACCGGCGGAAAGGCTCGGTATTTGGCGGCGGGGTCGGGCATGCTCATGACGGATTCCTTCGGGGGCTTGGTGGGTTCGGAGCGGACACGGGATCGTGCGACAGGTCTGACTCCGGCCATTTGTGGGCCGAGAGCAAAACCGGAGGGAGGGGGAAAGTGTTGTCTGCGCCTAGGGGCGCAGTAGCAGTAGCGAGACGAGCGAACCCAGGCCGGCGGCGGAAGCGCGGGCGCGAAGGGAACGGAGAACGCTCGAGGACATCCTTCAATGATGGTTCAGACCGCCCCCGATTGTCAACCCGACGCGCGGAGCCGTTCGTCGGTCGTTGAGCCGGCGCATCGTCATCGCGGCTTCATCGCCACGTCAAGCGCCTGCAACCTGCGTCGCGCATCGTCCGTGCAACCAATGCCGGAGGCCGTGCATGTCCGCAGTCATCGATACCCGCTTCGACGCTCGTTCGCCCGTCGGACGTCTCCTGCCGGTGCCGGCCGGACCCTTCGCCGCCCACCGCGAGCCCGAGCCCGAGCCGGTGCTGGCCAGCGCCGCCCACCTGCAGGTCTTCGTGGCCCGGGATCCGGCCGATGTCGAGCAGGCGCTGCGCCTGCGCCACCGCGTCTTCATGCAGGAACTCGGCGCCCAGCCCGGTGTCGGCGGTGACCTGGACCGCGACATCTTCGACCCCCATTGCCTGCACCTGGTGGTGCGCGACACCGAGCGCGACGAAGTGGTCGGCACCTATCGGGTACTGATGCCCGAGCAGGCGCGCGAGCTGGGTTGCCTGTATGCCGATCGCGAGTTCTGGCTGACGCGCCTGAACCCGATCCGCGACGGGCTGGTCGAGATCGGCCGGTCCTGCGTGCACCCGGATTACCGCAGCGGCGCGGCGATCATGCTGTTGTGGCACGGCCTGGGCGCACTGCTGGCCCGTACCGGCCACCGGATGCTGTTCGGCTGCGCCAGCGTGTCGATGGCCGATGGTGGCGCCCTGGCGGCCAATCTGTACCGCCAGCTCGAAGCCACCCACCTGGCCGAGGACTGCCTGCGGGTCTGGCCGCGCGATCGTCTGCCGGTCGAGCAGTTCGCGCCCGGCGGCCCGGTGAGCGCCCCGCCGCTGATGAAGGGCTATCTGCGGGCCGGCGCCCGGCTGCTGGGCGAACCGCATCGGGATGCCGAGTTCGGCTGCGCCGACTTTGCGCTGCTGCTGCAGCTCGACGCGCTCAGCGCGCGCTATCGTCGTCGTTTCGCCGGCGAGGGCTGAGCCGCGGCCTGCGCCGCCAGAATCTCCTCGACCGGGCGCTGCGCCGCGTGCGAGAGCGCCAGCCGCGCCTGAGAGGGCAGCGTGAGCGAGGCGTGGCGCGTCAGGTCGCGCAGCGAGGGCGTGCCGTGCAGACGGCCCTCGAGCGTCTGCGCATGGCCCAGTGAGCGCAGCGTCTCGATGATCGAGCGCAGCGCCGCCCGGTCGGGCAGCTGCGAGGCTTCACGGGGATCGAGCAGCGCCACCCGCTGGGCGATCAGCCATGCGCAGCCCTCCAGTGCGGCGGCATCCAGGGTGCCGGGTGCGAAGCGCTCCAGTGTGCTGGCCACGATCATGCAGCGCTGCAGCGGCTGGCGTACCAGCCGCGCCAGCGCGTGCATCGCCACCGAGGCGCGTTCGGAGGGGGCTGGCGCCGTCACCTCGCCGCCGGCGCGCAGGATCAGGCCTTCGCCGGCCAGGAAGGCCAGGCAGGCTTCGACCCCGTCGGGCAGCGTGTCGCCATCGGCCGACAGGAACAGCTCGGCGCGCAGGAAGGGATGGATCTGCTGGCAGGCATCGAGCAGTGCGCTGTCGGTGATCCGCTCGGCCTGCACAATCAGGCAGGCCACCAGCGAGACCTGCGAGAAGGCGTGCAGCACGTTGTTGCGGTAGTAGGTGAGCAGCGGCGCCTGCGCCGGCGCGACGGTGATGATGTCGCCCAGCGGGTGCGGCTGGCGGATCGCCAGGCCCTGGCTGGCGGCGTAGTCGATCACCTGCGGACCATCCAGGGCGGTCACCTGCTGGCGGCTCGAATAGGGCAGGGCGGCGAGCAGGGCGCGCAGCAGGTCGATCTGTTCGGCCAGCCGCTGGCCATCCATGGCAGCGGCCGGCGCGCCCAGCATCGCGGTGGCGAACAGGTTGATCGGATTGACCACCAGCGCGTCGTTGATGCGGGTCACCGCCTGGCGGGCCAGCGCCGCGATCGCCGCGCGCCGCCCCGGGCTGTCGGTGCGCGCCCGGTCCTGCGCGCGCCAGTCGGGCCAGTGGCGGTCGAGCACCTCGGCCAGGCGGATCGGTTCGCCGATGTTCACATGCACCTTGCCGAAGTGGCGCTTGCGCAGCGCCAGCGCCGCGCGCACCACGCCGGCCAGCGACTCCTTGCACTTGGGATGCCCGGAGAGTTCGGCCGCGTAGGTCTCGGCCTCGAACAGCTGCTCATAGCCGATGTAGACCGGCACGAACACCACCGGCCGGCCCGGTTCGCGCAGGAAGCTGTCGACGGTCATCGACAGCAGCCCGGTGCGCGCCGGCAGGGTCAGGCCGCTGCGGCTGCGCCCACCCTCGACGAAGTACTCGATCGGGAATCCCCGGCGCAGGATGGTGTGCAGGTACTCGCCGAAGATCGCCGCGTAGAGCGGGTCGCCGCTGAACGAGCGGCGCAGGAAGAAGGCGCCGCCCCGGCGCAGCATCGAGCCGACCACCGGCAGGTTCAGGTTCACGCCGGCCGCCACGTGCGGGGGCAGCAGCCCGCGGTGATAGATCGCGTAGGACAGCAGCAGGTAATCGATGTGGCTGCGGTGGCAGGGCAGGTAGACGATCTCGGCGCCGGCGCCGGCGGTGGCGATGGTGTCGAATCGGTGCACCTCGACCCCGTCGTAGAGCCGGTTCCACAGCGCGGTCAGCGCAATGTCATAGGCGCGGATGAACGGGTACGAGTAGTCGGAGGCGATCTCGACCGCCATGCGCCGGGCCGCCAGCTCGGCGCGCTCCAGGCCGGTGGCGTCGCGGGCTGCCTGGTCGCGGATCGCCTGCTGAACCGGGTCGCTGTCGATGATGTCGTTGACCAGCGTCTGGCGATGCGACAGGTTCGGTCCGATCACCAGTTCGCGCTCGCGCCGGAATTCGGCCCGCAGCAGGCGCGCGACCCGCCGCACGTCGCGCGGGGCGCCGTTGCCCGTACCCGGGTCGGTCAGCAGGGATCGAATGTCGATCGGCGTGCCGAACTTCACCAGGGTCTGGCGGCCGTGGACCAGCAGGCGGAAGAACTGCTTGACCACGCCCGGCGCGGCCCAGGCATCGGCCAGCAGTGCCTTGATCAGCGAGTCCTGGTGGCGTGGTGCGCGGCCGAAGAACACGCTGACCGGGATGATCTGGGCCTCCAGGCTGGGGTCGGCGCGCAGGGCGCTCACCAGGCGGACGAGCCGCTGCGAGTAGCGGTAGGGCGTGCGGCGCAGCGGCGAGGGCTGGCCGCTGCGGGTCAGAAAGAAATAGGCGCGCCGTTCCTGCAGACCGTCCGCGGCCAGCGGCGCGGACGCCCTGGGCAGCGCCAGCATCCGGGTCGCCTCGTCGAGCACCAGGAACGCCGACAGCTGGCGCACGTGCAGCGCATAGAGGACCAGCCGGCCGCGGTCCAGGGGCGGCGCGTCGGCCGCGGCCGGTGCGATGTTCACCCGCACCAGCCGCAGCAGCGCCCAGCGCGCCAGCGCGATCAGCCAGGCGGGCATCGGCGCTCAGAAGGTCTCATACGTGACCTCTTCGAAGGGCCCGACCTCGTTCCAGGTGGCGGTCTCGGCGCGCAGGCTCTCATCGGACAGCGGATGGCGCTGCGCCCACTGGCGGGGCAGTTCGATGCGCACCCGTTCCCGCTTGGCGAACAGCGCCGGCAACGGTACCTCCGCGCCGTCGCGGCGCCTGTGCAGGATCGAGGCCACTCGCAGGCACAGCAGCATCAGCCACTCGCCGGGCTCGTTCAGGGTGGCGCGCATCTTGCGCAAGCCCCCGCCCTGGCCCAGCGCCAGCCGGGCCATCCGCTGTTGCTCGGTCTGCGAGAAGCCGGGCATTTCCGCATGCGAGAGGATGTAGCTCGAGTGCTTGTGGAAGTCTTCGTGCGAGATCGACATGCCGATCTCGGCCAGCTCCGCCGCCCAGCCCAGCAGGGCCCGGTCGGCCTCGAGGTGCTCGGTGAGGCCGCGCGCCGCCTGCGCGTGCATGGCCTGGGCGGTGCGGGCCATGCGCAGGCCGTGTTCCGGATCCAGGCCATAGCGCCGGGTCATCCGGGCCACCGTGACCTCGCGCATGTCGGCGCCGGCATCTCGCCCGAGCAGGTCATAGAGCACGCCCTGGCGCAGCGCGCCGGGGCAGTAGCGCACCGATTCGACCCCCAGTTCCTCGAAGATCGCGGTCATGACCGCCAGCCCGCCCGCCAGCACCGGGCGCCGGTCGGGGCGCAGTCCCTCGAGCCGCAGTCTGTCGGCGTTGCCCGCCCGGATCAGTTCGACGGCGATCCGCTCCAGCGACTCGCGATCGAGTGCCTCCTTTCCGAAGGCGCCGAGCGCGATCTGGGTCAGCGACTTGGCGGTTCCCGAGGTGCCCACCGCGTAGCGCCAGCCCATGCGCCGATAGGCCAGCGCGATCGGGGCGAAGGCCGCGCGTGCGCGCAGGATCGCCTTGTCCAGGCGCGCCCGGTCGACGGCGCCATCGGGGAAGTACTTGCGGCTGAGCGACACGCAGCCCACCGTGATCGATTCGAGCATCTGCGGTTCATAGTCGGCCCCGATGATGCATTCGGTCGATCCGCCGCCGATGTCGATGACCAGCCGGTTCTCGGCATCGGTGGCCAGCGCGTGCGCCGCGCCCGCGTAGATCAGCCGGGCTTCTTCCAGGCCGGCGATGATGTCGATCGGAAACCCGAGCGCCGCCTCGGCGGTGCCGTGGAAGTGGCGGGCATTGCGCGCCACCCGAAGTGTGCTGGTGGCCACCGCCCGGACCGCGTCCGGGCTGAACGAGCGCAGCCGCTCGCCGAAACGGTGCAGGGCCTCCAGGGCCCGCTGCTGTGCCGGGACGTCGATCATGCCGTCGGGCGTGAGCCCCGCGGCCAGGCGGACCGTCTCCTTCAGGCTGTCCAGCGCCCGGATCTGCATGCCCGCCTGCGACCCCTCGACCCGTCCGATCATCAGGCGAAAGCTGTTCGAGCCGAGGTCGACGGCGGCTAGAAGGCGGCGTTCAGGCATGCAGACTTTCAGAGGCGCGGTGCACAATAGGACGAGAGACAGGGTAGAACGGCAGGGCAAGCAGGACATGCAGCAAGGGGGGCAGGATGTCAAATAAACGCGGGGTCATCAAATCGTCACCGGCGCCTCGCAGACTCGGGCGCATGACCATACCCGCGTCCGCGTCTCCCGCTGTTGAACCGCCCCTGCGCCTGCTCAACCGCGAGCAGGGCATGCTGGCCTTCAACGAGCGCGTCCTGGCGCTGGCCGACCTGCCCGATGTGCCGCTGCTCGAGCGCCTGCGCTACGTCACCATCGTCTCGAGCAACCTCGACGAGTTCTTCGAGGTCCGCGTGGCCGAGCTGCGCGAGATCGCCGACTCTACCCATGTCGATGCGGTGGGGGCGCGCGAGAGCCTGAAGGTCATTGCGTTGCGGGTGCGACAGCTGGTCGAGCGCAAGTACGCGCTGCTCAATGAACAGCTGATTCCGGCGCTGGCTGCCGAGGGCATCGTCTTTCACATGATCAATGGCTGGACCGATGCCCAGCGGGACTGGGCGCAATCGGTGTTCATCTCCGAGATCGAACCCCTGCTGACGCCGATCGCGCTGGATCCGGCCCACCCGTTCCCGCGGATCCTGAACAAGAGCCTGAATTTCATCGTCGAGCTCGAGGGCCAGGATGCCTTCGGACGGCGCGCCGGCATCGCGGTGCTGCAGGCGCCCCGGGCGCTGCCCCGGGTGCTTCGGGTCCCCACCGAGATTTCGGGCGCGCCCCATGGCGTGATGCTGCTGACCTCGGTGGTCCAGGGGTTCGTGGGCACGCTGTTCCCGGGCCTCGAGGTCCTGGCGGTGCATCAGTTCCGTGTCACCCGCAACAGCGAGCTGTTCGTCGACGACGAGGAGGTCACCGACCTGCGGGCGGCGCTGCAGGGGGAGCTGCGCCAGCGGCACTACGGCGATGCGGTGCGCCTGGAGGTCTCGGCCGGCTGCTCGGCCGCCGTCCTGCAGCGCCTGCTCGATGAATTCAATCTGCAGGAGTCCGACTGCTTCCGGGTCGCCGGACCGGTGAACCTGAGCCGGCTGTCGCAGGTGATCGACCTGGTCGAGCGTCCCGACCTGAAGTTTCCGGTCTTCGAGGCCCATGTGCCCGAAGCCTTGCGCGGGCGCGACCTGTTCTCGGCGATCCGCAAGCGCGACATCCTGCTGCATCACCCGTACGAGTCCTTCAACCCGGTGATGGCCTTCCTGAACTCGGCCGCCGCCGACCCGAGCGTGGTCGCAATCAAGCAGACCATCTACCGCACCGGCACCGACTCGGCGCTGATGGAGTCGCTGATCGAGGCGGCGCGCATCGGCAAGGAGGTCACGGTGGTCGTCGAGCTGATGGCGCGCTTCGACGAAGAGGCCAACATCGGCTGGGCGGCCCGGCTGGAGCAGGTCGGCGCCCATGTGGTCTATGGCGTGGTCGGCCACAAGACGCATGCCAAGATGGCCCTGATCGTTCGCCGGGAAGAAGGAAAGCTGCGCCGCTATGCCCACCTGGGCACCGGCAATTACCACCCGCGCACCGCCCGCCTCTACGAGGACTTCGGCCTGTTCACCGCCGACGAAAAGATCTGCGCCGATGTGCACGAGCTGTTTCGCCGGCTGACCGGGCTGGGGCTCGCGCGCGAGCTCAATGCACTGGTCCAGTCGCCCTTCACCCTTCACGAAATGGTGCTGTCGTCGATCCGGCGCGAGGCCCGCCATGCCCGGGCCGGCCGCAAGGGCTACATCGCCGCCAAGGTCAACGCGCTGCTCGAGCCGATGGTGATCGACGCGCTCTACAAGGCCAGTCAGGCCGGGGTGAAGATTGACCTGATCGTGCGCGGCGTTTGCGCGCTGCGGCCGGGGGTGCCGGGCCTGTCGGAGAACATCCGCGTGCGCTCGATCGTCGGGCGCTTTCTCGAGCACAGCCGGGTCTACCACTTCTGGAATGATGGCGAGCGCGATGTCTGGCTGGCCTCGGCCGACTGGATGGACCGCAATCTGCTGCGGCGGGTCGAGGTGGCGTTTCCGGTGCGCGATCCGCGCCTCAAGCGCCGGGTCATCCAGGAGGGGCTGATCGAGCACCTGCGCGACAATGCGTCGGCCTGGATGATGGACGGGGACGGCAACTATCAGCGCAAGCGCCCCCGCGGCGCGCAGCGACGGGTTTCACAACTGCGCATGCTGGCTGGCATCACCGGGGCCTGAGCCGCGCGGCCGCTCCTGGCCGGCGGATTCCCCCCAGTTGACGGTCGATCCGCCCAATTGACCGGGTTTTCCGCTTCTGTTCGGAGGCAGCCCGGTCGCCGGTCGCGAGATCATCGCGCCTTGCATCACAGTCTGTGGGGGAATCTTGATCGAAGATGACTCGCCCGAACGCAGCGCGGAGATTCTCCGTCTGGCGCTTCCGCTGATGTCCAAGCACGCGCCCGGTTTCCAGCCGGTCAGCTACGCGCTCTGGTATCAGTACGCGCACGGGGGCAACGGCGCGCTGCGTACCGAGGTCGACGAGGCGCTGCGCGATGAGCAGCGCCTGTCCTTGTCGCGCACCCAGGTGCTGTATCAGCGCCATCTGATCGATGGCGCCGAACAGGCCTTCACCCGGGCGCGCGCCGGTCTTCTCGACGTGCTGACCTCGGTGCAGGGGTCGGTCGACCTGGCGGCCGGCAACACCGCCGATTTCAACGACTCGCTGGCGTCCTTCGGCGACGAGCTTGCCGGCTGCGACCGCATCGAGGACATGCGTGCCAAAACGGCCGCGATGGCGGCCCAGGCCGGCCAGGTGTCGGAGTCCCTGCGCCAGCTCGACGGCGCGCTCGCCGGCAGCCGTGGCGAAATCCAGCAACTGACCGAGGCGCTCGCCCGGATGCGGGAAGAGGCCGATACCGATGCCCTGACGGGCCTGCGCAACCGCCGTGGCTTTGATCGTGAACTGGCCCGTCTCGCTTCCGAGGGCAATCTGCTGGTGGCGCGGACCAGCCTGCTGATCCTGGACATCGATCATTTCAAGCGGGTCAACGACACCTGCGGTCACCTGTTCGGCGACCGTGTCCTGCAGGGCGTGGCCCGCGCGGTCGCGTCGATGGTCAAGGGTCGCGATCTGGCGGCCCGGATCGGCGGCGAGGAGTTCGCGGTGCTGCTGCCCGAGACCGAACTGGCCGGGGCGCTGCGGGTGGCCGATCAGATCCGGCTGGGCATGGCGGGCATCCGCATTCGTCGCCCCGCCGGGGAAAAGCCCATGGATCCGGTTACCGTGTCGGTGGGTGTCGCTCAGCGCCTGCCCAGCGAGTCTCTCGAGTCCTGGTTCGAGCGGGCCGACAAGGCCCTCTACAAGGCCAAGAACAAGGGCCGCAACCGGGTCGAGAAGGCGGACTGAAGTGCCGCCGCCCGGGCGGCTACCTGCGCCCATCGGCTTCGGTGTAGCCTAGTTGCGATGAGCACAGCCGCCGCACCCTCCAATCGCTTCTCGCCGGATCAGGCCGTCCATGACGCCCGGAGCCCCCGAAATGACTGAGGTCGACTTCGAGCACCTCACCAGCCATCAGCGCTACAAGCTGATGGCGAGCCTCATCGTGCCGCGGCCGATCGCGCTGGTCACCACCCTGGGCGAGAACGGGGTGGCCAACGCCGCGCCGTTCTCGATGTTCAACATGCTCGGCGAAGATCCGCCGATCGTGATGATCAGCATCAACCGTCTCACCGACGGCCGTCTGAAGGACACCGCCGCCAACATCCTGGCCAGCGGCGAGTTCGTCGTCCACATGACCGATGAGGCCATGGCCGCGAAGATGCACGCCTGCGGCGAGGCGCTGCCGGCCGATGTCAGCGAACTGACGCGGGTCGGCCTGACGCCGATCCCGTCGCACCGTGTGGCTCCGCCGCGCATCCTCGAGGCGTCGGTGGCCTTCGAGTGCGTGCTGCATGAAACGCTCGAGACGCCCAGCCGCTATGTGTTCATCGGACGGGTGAAGTGGCTCGCCGCACGCGAGGGGCTCATCGACACCGCGGCCTGGCGGGTGAATCTGCGCGACTACCATCCGGTGGGGCGCTTTGGCGCCAGCTTCTACACCACCACCCGCGATCGCTTTGCGATCGGCGATGCACCGGGCACCGCGCCCGCCACCGCCACCCCGATCGACGAGATCTGAGAGGTGCCGATGTGCACCGATCAGGAGGCGCTGTTCATGAAGGCCGCCATCTACGCATCGATGTTGGCGATGCTTCGCGCATTCGCAGCGCCGGCCGGGTAGACTGGGCAAAGAACGCCCGGTCAGGCCCTGACATCGGGCGCAACGCTGCGACGGGTCCGCAAGCCCGTCGAACAGGAGACCCCATGCCACGCCGCTGCTGTTTCGTCGCTTTCCGATGGTTCGCCGCCTGGGCGCTCTGTGCACTGCCGCTCGCCGGGTTCGCGCAGACCTACCCGAGTCAGCCGGTGACGCTGGTCGTTTCCTCGGCGGCCGGGGGCATCGTCGACACGGTGGCGCGGCTGATGTCGGTCGAACTGACCCGAAGCCTGAAGGTGCCGGTGATCGTGGAGGTTCGCGCCGGCGCCAGCGGCATCGTCGCCACCACCCATGTGTCCAAGGCGCCCAGGGATGGGCACACCGTCCTGTTCACCTACACCGCCCATGTGCAGACACCCGCGCTGCGCCGCAACCTGCCCTACGACCCGATCCGCGATTTCGCGCCGATCTCGCACATCGCGCTGTCGCCCACCATCATCGCGGTGCAGCCCGGGTTTCCCGCCAACACGCTGGAGGAATTCATCGCGCTCGTGCGGACCAGTCCCGGCAAGTATTCCTACGGTACCTACGGCAACGCGACCAGCGCCCACATCGCGGGCGAACTGCTCAAGCGCGAGGCCCGGCTCGACATGGCCCACGTGCCCTACAAGGGGGCTGCGCCGCTGGTCTCCGACCTGCTCGCGGGCCATGTGCCGATCGCCTTCGTCGACACCGGGACGCCGATGCCGCACCTGAAGCTCGGACGTCTGAAGGCGCTGGTGATCAACGGCACCCGCCGCTCCAGCATCCTGACCACCGTGCCGACCTTTCTCGAGTCCGGTTACAAGGGCTTCGAGCAGTACGGGTGGATCGGTGCGCTGTTTCCCGCCGGCGTACCAGCCGACCGGGTGAAGCTGATGTCCGAGGAGATGGCCCGCATCGTGAAATCGCCCGCGATCCAGCAGCGGCTGCGCGAACTCAATCTGGAACCCCTGGGCTCCACCGCCGAGGAGTTCGCCGCGACACTGAGCAGCGACCTCGCTTCCTGGTCGCGCCTGGTGACCGAGCTGGGTATCCAGGAAAACTGAGCGCAAGCGCTGAGCGGTAGAGCTGAGCAGGAGTCTGCCTTTGTACGGTTTGTATGGATCTGAACAGAGTCTTTTCACCCGCAAGCTGGAGGCGGCGCTGCGGTTTTATGGCGTGCCTTTTGCCTTTCACAAGAAGCGCACCAGCCCTGACCGGCTCGTGATCGAGGCGCGCGCCGGTACGCATCAGGTACCCGTGCTGATCACGCCCGAGGGCTGGGCGCTGGCGGACACGACCCCCATCATCGACCTGCTGGATGGGCGCTTTCCGGCCCGACGGCTCTTTCCCGAGGGCGCCCTCGGGGTGCTCGCGCACATCGTCGAAGACTGCCTGGACGAATGGGTGGCGCGCGTGATGGTCCACTACCGCTGGCATTACCCCGACAGCGCGCGCTTTGCCGCCGGGGCGATCGCGGGTGGGGATGCGCAGGCGGCTGAACAGATCGCTGCCTGGGGCCCGCGCGCCTGCCGGGCCACCGGCACCGAAACCGTGTTTCACCAGCGCGCCGCCGAAGACGAGTACCGCCAGCTGCTGGCGGCGGCCGAGGCGCAGCTGGCCGATACGCGCTTTCTGCTCGGTGATCGACCGACCGCCGTCGACTGCATGTTTCTGGGCGGCCTGCACGCCCACACGCTGCACGACCCCGACCCCCGGAAGATCGTGCTCGGCTACCCCCGCATCGTGGCCTGGTACCAGCAAAACACTGCGCCGGATTTCGTCAGCCAGACCTGGGCGGACGACACGCCATGGGCGCCGTTTCCGGACTCCACCCCGTTTGCCCGCCACGTCCTGAAGCTGGCCGCCGAACAGTACCGCCCCTTTCTGCTCGCCAACGCCCAGGCGCTGAAAACGGGCAGTCGGGCGTTCACGATCGATACCTGCGGAGAACCGGCAAGCTATCTTTGCCGCCCGTATCCGGAGCAGGCCCGCATGATGATCCGGCAGCGGATTGCCAATCGCCTGGACGCGCCCACCGGCGATGTCGTGCAGCGGTGGCTGGTCGAGCTGGGGTTGAGCGACGTGTTTGGCCGATGAGCGCGTGAAGACGCGCCGCCTGGCGGCGTCTTGTCCCTCAGGGTGTGGCTCTGGACGGCGCTTGATGCAATGGTCTGAAACGGGCGTGCATTGATGTCATGGAGTGTTGAACCGTGAAGCTCGAGTGCGATGTACTGGTGGCCGGATCGGGCGTCGCCGGCCTGGCGGCCGCGGTGACGGCGGCCCATCAGGGGGCCCGCGTGATCGTGGTGGAAAAGGAGCCGGTGTTCGGGGGAACCTCCTGTTTTTCGGCGGGCGTGGTGTGGATCCCCGGCAGCCGTCAGGCGCGTGCCGCCGGCATTGAAGATGACCCGGCGCTCGCACTGCAGTACCTGCGCGGTGAGGGCGGCGCCTTCATCGACGATGTCAAGGCCCAGGCCTATGTGCGCCAGGCGGCCGACATCTTCGGGTGGTTCGAGGACCACACGCATGTCAGCTACCACCTGTCTCCCCTGTGGCCCGACTACCACCAGGCGGTGGCCGGCGCCTCCCGCGGTGGGCGCTCGCTGGGGGCCAACCCCTTCGACGTGCGGCGCCTGGGCCCGCGCATGCGCGATCTGCGCCCGCCGCTGGCGAGCACCACCCTCTTCGGCGGCATGATGGTCGGCCGGGAAGATCTGGTGCACTACTACGGCTTCTCCAGGTCCTGGCAGAGCTGTGGCGTGGTGGGCCGCCGGGTGTTGCGCTACCTGATGGACCGATTGGGGGGCCATGGGCGCGGCACGCGCCTGTCCAACGGCAATGCCCTGGTGGCGATGCTCGCGCTCAGCGCTTTCGAGCGCGGTGTCGAGCTGCGGCTGAACACGCCGGTCCAGCGGCTGCTCGTGGAGGAGGGCCGTGTTGCGGGTGCGTTGCTGCAATCGCCCGGCGGGCCGTGCGAGATTCGAGCGCGGGATGGTGTCGTGCTGGCCTGCGGCGGCTTTCCGGCCAGCGCTGAACTGCGCGCGCGCTACTACGCCCATGTGTCAGCGGGCAAGAGCCACCGCACGGCCGCACCGGCTGGCAACACGGGTGACGCACTGCAGCTGGCTGGCCAGGTCGGCGCGGCGCTCAGGCAAGGGCAGCATCACCCGGCAGCCTGGACGCCGATGTCGCTGGTGCCGCAACCGGATGGCAGCGATGTGCCTTTCCCGCACTACAACGACCGAGGCAAGGCGGGCTACATCGCGGTGGACAGGCGCGGGCGGCGCTTCATCAGCGAGGCTCGGTCGTATCACGACTTCGTGCCGGCCATGATTGATGCGTGCCGCGATGACCCCGAGGTGTACAGCTGGATCGTCTGCGACAGCCGCGCCTTCCGGCAGTACGGCCTGGGACGGGTGCCGCCCTGGCCCTTGCCCTTCGGCTCTTTCGTGAGCAGCGGCTACCTGAAGCGCGGGCGGTCGCTGGACGAGCTTGCGCAGATCTGTGGCATCGAGGCCGCCGGCCTGCACCAGACGGTGACGCGGCTCAACGCCGGCGCAGGCCGCGGCGTCGACGAAGCGTTCAACAAGGGCGCGGACGTCTACGAACGCTTCAACGGCAGCCGCGGCCACAGCCCCAACCCCTGCGTGGCCGCCATCGAACAGGGCCCCTTCTACGCCGTCAAGGTGGTGCCGGGCGACATCGGCAGCTTCGTCGGCCTGCAAACCGACGAAAGCGCCCGTGCGCTGGACGCGGGTGGGCGGCCCATCGAAGGCCTCTACGTGGCCGGCAACGATGCGGCCAGCTTCATGGGTGGCACCTATCCCGGCGCAGGCATCACACTGGGGCCGGCAATGATCTTCGGACACATCGCTGCCCGCCACGCCACCCAGCGTCTGCGCCCGGCCTGAGCGCATCGCGCCACGTCACCACCATTCGGATCGTCCAGGGTGCCGCTCACCGCCGGCCCGCGGACGGCCGCCTGCGAGCCCGCGCAGGCGTCGCCATGAGCCGACCCTGCGCTTGACATTAATCAAACGATCGTTTTAAATAAAACGATCGTTATAATTGTAACGATCGTTCAAACCATTTTCAGTTTTCTCGAATCGCGAGTCCCGCGCCCATGTCGCCCGCCGCTCCCCACCAGCCCGTCCGCGCCGACGGCATCGACGCCCGTCAGCGTCTGCTCGCCGCGGGTCTGGCGCTGTTCGCCGAGCAGGGTTTCGAGAAGACCTCGGTCCGTGCGCTCGCCAGGGCGGCGCAGGTCAATCTCGGCGCGATCAGCTACTACTTCGGCGACAAGGAAGGCCTGTATCGCGCGCTCTTCACCGACCCGGCGATCTGCGGTGCGCCGCAGGACCTGGTCGCCTTCGCCGAGCCCGGTCGCGCGCTGCCTGCGGCGCTGCGGATGTTCTACAGCGAGTTCCTCGCGCCGCTCAAGCGCGGCGACGAAGCGCAACTGGTGATGAAGCTGCATTTCCGCGAGATGGCCGACCCCACCGGGGCCTGGGCCGGTGCGGTCGATGCCGAGATCCGCCCGCAGTTCGAGGCACTGCTGCGGCTGCTGGTCCGCGAGCTCGCCCTGAAGCGCGCGGACCTCGATCTGCACCGCCTCGCGCTGTCCATTGCCGGTCTCGCGGTGCACTTCTTCGCTTTCCACGACGGCGTGAAGACGCTGTCGCCGTCGGTGCTCGCGACGCCGCGCGCCATCGACGCGCTCACCGAGCGGCTCGCCGGCTATGCGGTTTCGATGGTCGAGGGTGAGCGCGCGCGGCGCGCCACCGGCCGCCCGCAGGACTGACGATGCGCGCGATCGCGACACTCGCCCTCGCCGCAGCCCTCGTTGGCTGCGGTGCCTTTCCGGTCGGGCCCGACTACGCCGGTGCGCCTGCGACGCGCGCGCTGTCGCAGGCGGCGGCCCGCGCGGAGGGCATCCAGGCGCATTCCGCCCCCGCCCCGGCCGACGATCGCTGGCAGGCCCGCCTGCCGCATGGTGGCGAGCCGGTCGACCTCGCGCGCTGGTGGTCGCAGTTCGATGACCCGGCGCTCGACGCGCTGCTGGCCGCCGCGCAACGCGAGGCCGGCTCGCTCGCGCAGGCGGTTGCCCGCATCGAGCAGGCCCGTGCCGCCGCCATCGCCACCGGGCTGCCGACGCTCGACCTGAACCTGGCGAGCAGTCGCGGCACGATCAGCATCGGCACGTCTCTCCTGCTCGCCACGCAGAACCGGGCGACGGTGCAGGCGGGCTGGGAGATCGACCTGTTCGGGCGGATCGCCCGCGAGCGCGAGGCCTCGCTTGCGCGGCTCGATGCGCGTACCGCCGAGTGGCACGACGCCCGCGTTTCGGTCGCGGCCGAGACCGCTGCCCAGTACCTGCAGTACCGCTACTGCGAGGCACTGGTCGCGATCGCACAGGCCGATGCGGCCTCGCGGGCCGAGACCGCCAACATCACCGATCGTGCGGCCGTGGCGGGCTTCCAGGCGCCGGCCGCCGCGGCGCTGACCCGTGCGAGCGCGGCCGAGGCGGCGGGGCGGCTGACCGGCCAGCGCGCCGAGTGCGACCTGACGGTGAAGGCGTTGGTCGCGCTGACCGGTCTGGATGAGCCGCAGGTGCGTGCCCGGCTGGCTGCCGCGCAGGGCCGGCTGCCCGCGCCGCGCGCCTTTGAGGTGGGTGCCGTGCCGGCCGGTCTGCTCGCGCAGCGCCCTGACCTCGCCGCTGCCGAGCGCGCGCTCGCCGCGGCCAGCGCCGACATCGGCGTCGCCGAAGGCGACCGCTACCCGCGCCTGTCGCTCGCGGGCTCGGTCGGTCCGTTGCGGATTGACGCCGGCCAACTGGGTGCGACGCTGACGACCTGGTCGATCGGCCCGTCGCTGTCGTTGCCGATTTTCGATGGCGGCCGTCGCCGGGCGACTGTCGAAGCGGCGCGTGCCGCCTACGCCGCGGCCGAGGCCGACTACCGCACCCGGGCCCGGCAGGCGGTGCGCGAAGTCGAAGAAGCGCTGGTGCGGCTGCAGAGCGCGGCCGACCGAGAGGCCGACGCGCGCATCGCCGCGGCCGGCTACCGCAGGGCCTTCGAGGCCGCGCAGATCCGCTGGAAAGGTGGCCTGGGCAGCCTGCTCGAGCGGGAGGAATCGCGCCGCTACACGCTGGCAGCCGATTCCACACTCGCGGGCGTGCAGCGCGACCGAGTGGCCGCCTGGGTCGCGCTGTACCGCGCGCTCGGCGGCGGATGGAAGAACACGAACGAGGACGCCCGCCAATGACCCGCAGTTCGACGAGATGGCCCGCCGGCCATCGCTCCACGGCATGGGCCGCGCTGACCGCCGCCGCGCTGGTGCTCGCTGCCTGTGGGGCGCGCGACTCCGCGCCGGCCGCCGGTGGCACGCCCGCGACCGCGGCCGCAGCGCCCGCGGCCGCATCGCCCGCCGCAGCGCCCGCCACCGGCAAGCCTGCCCCTCGTCCCGCGCTTGTCGTCACCGTCGTGCGCCCCGAACGCGCCGAGCTCGCCGACACGCTGTCGGCCAACGGCAGCGTCGCGGCCTGGCAGGAGGCGACGGTCGGCGCCGAGGTCAACGGCCTGCGGATCGCCGAGGTTCGGGCCGAGGTCGGCGACGTCGTCAGGCGCGGGCAGGTGCTCGTCGTCTTCGCCGCCGACACCGTGCGTGCCGACGTCGCGAACGCGCAAGCGGCGCTTGCCGAGGCGCGCGCGCTGGTTGGCGAGGCGCAGGCCTCGGCCGCCGAAGCGCAGGCCAATGCCGATCGTGCGCGCCAGATCGAGGCGAGCGGCGCCCTCTCCGCGCAGCAGATCGCGCAGTACCAGACCGCTGCGCAGACCGCGCAGGCTCGCCTCGCCTCGGCACAGGCACGGGTCCAGTCGGCGCAGGCGCAGCTGCAGTCGCAGGAGCTGCGGCTGGGGATGACGCAGGTGCACGCACCCGACAATGGCGTGATCTCGGCGCGCGCCGCAACCGTCGGCGCCGTGGTGCCCGCCGGCCAGGAGTTGTTGCGCCTGGTCCGCGGCAACCGCCTCGAATGGCGGGCCGAGGTCACCGCCTCCGAGCTCGGACGTCTGAAGGCGAAGCAGGCCGTGCGCGTGCTGCCGGCCTCCGGGGGCGAGATCGCCGGCACCGTGCGCACCATCGGACCCGTCGTCGATGCGCAGACCCGTAACGCAGTGGTCTACGTCGACCTGCCCGCGGGCAGCCCGGCGAAGGCCGGCATGTTTGCCCGTGGCGAGTTCCGGCTCGGCGCCAGCCGCGGGTTGGTCGTGCCGCAGCAGGCGATCGTGGTGCGCGACGGCTTCTCTTACGTGTTCAAGGTCGAGGGTGGTCGCGCGGTCCAGCAGAAGGTGCGCACCGGGCGCCGCGACGGCGAGCGCATCGAGGTGCTCGAGGGCCTGACCCCGCAGGCCGCACTCGTGGCGCACGGCGCGGGCTTCCTCAACGATGGCGACGTGGTCCAGGTCGTCGAGGCCGCCGCCGGAGGCGCCCGGTGAACTTCTCCTCACTGTCGATCCGCAATCCGATTCCGGCGATCCTGCTCTTCATCCTGTTGACGCTGGCGGGGGTGCTGAGCTTTCGCGCGATGGGCGTGCAGGACTTCCCCGACATCGAGCTGCCGATCGTCACTGTCGATGCGAGCCTGCCGGGTGCCGCGCCCGCGCAGCTCGAGACCGAGGTTGCGCGCAAGCTCGAGAACGCGGTGGCCACGCTGCAGGGCGTGAAGAACCTCTACACCCGGATTCTCGACGGTCAGGTCAGCGTGACGATCGAGTTCATCCTCGAGAAGAACGCGTCCGACGCGGTCAACGAGGTGCGCGACGCGATCAGCCGCGTGCGGGCCGACCTGCCCGCAGACCTGCGCGACCCGGCGGTCTCGAAGGCCTCGACCGCCGGCCGGCCGGTGGTCACTTACACCGTCGCGAGCGACCGGCTCGACGAGGAGGCGCTGTCCTGGCTCATCGACAACACGGTGTCCAAGCGCCTGCTGAATGTGCCGGGTGTCGGGCAGGTCAAGCGGCTGGGCGGTGTGAGCCGTGAGGTCCGCATCGAGCTCGACGCCGCGAAGATGGCGGCGCTCGGCGTCGCCGCCGTCGACGTCTCGCGCCGGCTCAAGCTCGTGCAGCAGGAGGCGCCGGGCGGTCGCGGCGACGTGGGCGGTGCTGAGCAGGCCGTCCGCACCATTGCCACCGTCTCGAGCGCGGCTGAGCTCGAGCGCCTGGAGTTGCCGCTGGGTGACGGCCGGCGGATCCGGCTGGGGCAGCTGGCCACGGTCACCGACACCATCGCCGAGCGCCGCTCGATCGCACTGCTCGACGGCCGTCCGGCGGTCGCCGTCGAGATCATGCGCACCCGCGGCGCGAGCGAACTCGCGATCGCCGACGGCGTTCGGGCGGCGGTCGACGAACTCGCCGCCGCGCATCCGAACATCGCCTTCACCAAGGCGATCGACAACGCCGCCCCGGTGCGCGAGGACTTCGATGCGTCGATGCACCTGCTCTACGAGGGCGGCCTGCTCGCGGTGATCGTGGTGTGGGCGTTCCTGCGCGACTGGCGCGCCACGCTGATCAGCGCCGCGGCGCTGCCACTGTCGGTGATCCCTGCATTCCTGGGCATCCACCTGTTCGGCTTCACGCTGAACACGGTCACGCTGCTGTCGATGGCGCTGGTGGTCGGCATCCTGGTGGATGACGCGATCGTCGAGATCGAGAACATCGAGCGCCACCTGCACATGGGCAAGAGCCCGTACCAGGCGGCGATGGAGGCGGCCGACGAGATCGGGCTGGCGGTGGTGGCGACCACCTTTGCGCTGGTGGCGGTGTTCCTGCCCACCGCGTTCATGGCCGGCATTCCCGGCAAATTCTTCAAGCAGTTCGGCTGGACGGCGGTGCTGGCGATCCTCGCGTCTCTGGTCGTCGCCCGGCTGCTCACGCCGATGATGGCGGCGTACCTGCTCAAGCCGAAGGTCGCACGGGCGCGCGCAGCCGGTCCTGCTGCAGTCGTGCCCGCCGCAGTCATGCCTGCCGCCGTCATGCCCGCCGCCGTCATGCCCGCCCCGGCTCACCACGACGCGATCGGCCCCGCCGCCGTCTCGCCGATTGACGAGTCGGCAGATGGGTTCGTCATGCGCAGCTACCTGCGGATGGTCCGTTGGTGCCTGCATCACCGCCTGATCACCGCGCTGCTGTCGTTCGCCTTCTTCGCCGGCTCGATCGCGCTGGTGCCGTTGTTGCCGACCGGCTTCGTGCCGCCAGCCGACCGCGCTCAGACGCTGGTCGGCGTCGAATTGCCCCCGGGCAGCACGCTGCAGGAGACCCTCGACGCCGCCGAGCGCGTGCGCACGTTGCTCGCCGGCGTTCCCGAGGTCAAGCGGGTCTTCAGCTCGATTGGCGGCGGTGCCAGCGGCGACGTCTTCGCGGTGGGCGCCGCGCCCGAGGCGCGCAAGGCGGTGATGACCGTCATGCTCGCGCACCGCGACGAGCGCCCGGGCACGCAGCAGGCGGTCGAGACGGCGATCCGCGCGCGGCTGGCGGGGGTGGCGGGCGTGCGGCTGACCGTCGGCCCGCAGGACACCGGCGTGAAGATGCAGCTCGTGCTGCGCAGCGAGGACCCGGCCGCGCTCGCCCTGGCGGCGCGCGATGTCGAGCGCGACCTGCGCACGCTGCCCGGCATCGGCAATGTCAGTTCCTCGGCGAGCCTGGTGCGCCCCGAAATCATCGTGCGGCCCGACTTCGCGCGCGCCGCCGACCTCGGCGTGACCGCTGCGGGCATCGCCGAGACCGTGCGCGTCGCGACCGCGGGCGACTACGACATCGGCCTGCCCAAGCTCAACCTTTCCGAGCGCCAGGTGCCGATCCGCGTGAAGCTGCCCGATGCCGTGCGGGCCGACCTTGCGGCGATCGGGCGCCTCACCGTGCCCGGTCGCAACGGCCCGGTGATGCTGGGCAACGTCGCCTCGATCGGCATCGACAGCGGCCCGGCGCAGATCGACCGGCTCAACCGCAGCCGCAACGTCACGCTCGACGTCGAGCTTGCGGGGCGTCAGCTCGGCGAGGTCTACGAGGCCGCGATGAAACTGCCCTCGCTCAACAGCCTGCCGCCCGGCGTGCGGATCGCCGAGCAGGGCGACACGCAGGAGATGCAGGCCCTGTTCGGCAGCTTCGCGCTCGCAATGGGCATCGGCGTGCTCTGCATCTACATGGTGCTGGTGCTGCTCTTCAAGGACTTCCTGCAGCCGCTGACCATTCTGGCAGCGCTGCCGCTGTCGATCGGCGGCGCGTTCGTGCTGCTGCTCGTGACCGGCAAGAGTTTTTCGATGCCGTCGCTGATCGGGCTGCTGATGCTCATGGGCGTGGTGACGAAGAACTCGATCCTGCTGGTCGAGTACGCGATCGTTGCGCGCCGCCAGTCGATGAGCCGTTTCGACGCGCTGGTCGACGCCTGCCACAAGCGGGCGCGCCCGATTGTGATGACGACGATCGCGATGGGCGCCGGCATGCTGCCGATCGCACTCGGCTTCGCCGGTGACCCGAGCTTTCGCGCACCGATGGCGATCGCGGTGATCGGCGGGCTGGTGACCTCGACGCTGCTGTCGCTGCTGGTGGTGCCGGCGGTGTTCACCTATGTCGACGATCTGGCGCGCATCGGGCGGTGGGTGAGGCGGCGCGGGCGGCGCGTCGATGCGCCCGCGGCTGCGCCCGACCCCCTGTCGCGATAGCGCCACTGCAGGCTCGGCAAGGCCCTTGATGGGCGCGATGCGGCAGCCGTGGACCTTCGAGCATGCTCAGGCCATGCGTCGCTGGTTCGCTTCGATGGCCGCACGCAGGGTCTTCACCGTCGCAGGCCGAATCGCGTGGCGCTTCGCGCTCACGGTAAAGGTTTGCGCCACGGCCAATGCCCGGTCCATCGCGGCCTGTGCGAAAGCGGCATCAACGCCACCTCGCCGCGCAAGGTCCAGCAGATTGGCGCGCGTGATGTGGCGGCCTTCGCCACAGACGTCCATCTGATGCTCGCCACCCGGCCCTTCGCAGTACGTCAGGTCGTAGCCCGGCGCGAGCCGCCAGGCGCGGTCCCGCCCCATCCGGTAGGAGAGGTTCTTCGCATGGTCGTCGCGGTTGTTGAACACTGCGTTGAACACGGCGCGCTCGAACGCCTTGTCCACCTCGACCTGGCTGCGGGTGAAGAACCGCGTCGCACGCAGGAAGGTGAGGTAGTCCACCGACGAGGGCAGGCGGAAGTTCGCCTGCATGAGCCCCGCGAGGGTGTGCACCGGCACGCGCATCCCGTCTTCCACGTCGAAGCGCTCGATGCCAAAGCCCGCAAGCTTCTTGTCCAGGTCGAAGTAGCGGGTCGCTGGCATGTCGAGGCCGATCGCGCCGGCGAGTTCCGCATACAGCGCCTCGATGGCGCAGACCTCCTTGTGCTCGTCCTGGGCCTGGAACTTCACCAGCCATGCCGCGGAGCCCTCGAACGGGGTGGTGCTCATGAAACCGGTGGCCGGGTTGTAGTGCACCAGGACTTTGGGACGCGCACCATGGGGCGAGCCGCCCATCACAGCCAGGGCCCGCAGCGCGTCACTGTCCCTGCCCGCAATGATCACCCGGGCCTGCTGGGCCAACGCCAGCAGTTGCACGTCCTCGGCCGGCAGGTCCATCTTCTGCGAGGGCTCGAAGGTCAGCGCCCCGAGCGCGCGGCCATTGATGAAGGCCAACCGGTCCAACGGTGAGACGCTGGCGGGATCGCGGCCATTCTTGCGAAACAGCCGGTCCATCAACAGCAGCCCCCAGCCATCGGGCAGGGCATCCGCCACGAGCCCGGGCAGGCGCATCTGGTGGGCGGGGAAGTCGCCATAGGCAAGTGCGCGCAGGGCCAGATTCCGGGGCGACAGCTCCAATCCTTGATGCAGCGCTTCGGCGGAATACTCGAAGAGCAGGCGCTGACCATCATCGGCCAGCGTGCCCAGCAGCCAACGCTCTCCCCAGCCTTCGTAGTAGACGGAAATCTTCTTCATGAGTCAGGCCTTGGTGTTCCGCACGCTGCCGGAACTGGCAGCGCCACCCGCGGCCCCGGGCTTGCGTGGCGCCCGCTGGCGCTGCGCACGCTGGGCCTGCTCCATCTGAGCAATCGAGCGGACCTCCAGCACGAATGCGCGCTGCAGGTCCTGGGTCAGCCCTAGCGCCTGCACCACGCGAATCAACGAGGCCACGGTGCTCTGGCCCTTCTTCTCCAGCGCCTTGACCGTGCCCGCAGACACGCCGGCTCGCAGCGCCAACTCCGACTGCTGAAGCCCCTGTGCCAGACGGGCAGCCTTTAGTCGGCTGGCCAATTCCTGAGCGATTTCATCAGCGGTTGCGAAGCTGAAGTCCAACATACTGTCTCTTGATATTCAAAACGACACTTAATAGACAGCATGATAATCGCTGTGGCGCGAAAAGTCAGCTTTTGCCTGAGTCTAACGGACAGGAGGATATCCGTTAGGAGCCGACAGGCCCCTTTACGGCAAGAACGCTGACCAAGATTCAGTCTGGAACTGCACTGCCGCAAGGTGTTGAGTGCTTCGCCAAATCCCGCATGAGCCTCGAAGGTCAGGCTGAACCTTCGCTCAAGTGGAGCTCCAACGGCGTCTACTGCGCGCTTGACGTCGATCCGGAGACTGGGGGCAACCGGGCATGCATCGGTCACCAACCGATGAGCTTCGGCAGCCACAGCGCCAGCTGCGGGTAGAGGAAGACCAGGACCAGCGTGATGCCCTGCAGCAGGATGAAGGGCACGACGCCCTTGTAGATGTCCTTGATCGTCACCTCGGGCGGCGCCACGCCCTTGAGGTAGAAGAGTGCCCAGCCGAACGGCGGCGTGAGGAACGAGGACTGCAGGTTGACCGTGATGAGGATCGCGAGCCACACCGGATCCACGCCCTGCGCCAGCAGGACGGGCAGGAACAGCGGCACCGCGATGTAGCTGATCTCGATCCACTCGATGAAGAAGCCGAGCACGAAGATCAGCGCCATCATGAACCAGATGTCGGCGTTCACCCCGCCCGGCAGCCACTCGAACAGCCGCGTGATCACGTCCTCGCCGTGCAGGCCGCGAAACGCCAGCGCGAACACTTGCGCGCCGATCAGGATGAACATCATGACCGCGGTGATCTTGCCGGTCTCGAGGGCGACCTGCTTGAGCACGTCGAGCCTGAAGCGCCCGGAGATCAGCGTGATCAGCACCGAGCCGACCGCACCCATCGACGCGGCCTCGGTCGGCGCTGCGACGCCGCCGACGATCGAGCCGAGCACCGCGACCACCAGCGCGATCGGCGGCACGACCACCTTCCAGAAGCGGCGCGCGAGCTCGGAGCGGCTGACCCGGCTGCGCTCCTCCACGGGGATCGGCGGCATCAGTTCGGGCTTCACCATCCCGAGCACGAGCAGGTAGATGATGTAGACCGCCGACAGCAGCAGACCCGGAATGACCGCCGCCGCGAACAGCGTGCCGACCGACAGCTGCATGATGTCGGCGAGCAGGATCAGGATCAGGCTGGGCGGGATGATCTGGCCGAGCGTGCCGGACGCGCAGATCGCGCCGCACGCGACGCTCTTGTCGTAGCCGCGCCGGATCAGCGTGGGCAGCGTCAGCAGGCCGAGCGTGATCACCGTGGCGCCCACGATGCCGGTGGTGGCGCCCATCAGCACGCCGAACAGGATGATCCCCACCCCCATGCCGCCGCGCACGCCCCCGGCGAGGTGCCCCATCACGTCGAGCAGGTCGTCGGCCAGCCGTGACTTCTCGAGCATCACGCCCATGAACACGAACAGCGGGATCGACATCCACTGGTAGCCCGCCACCACGCCGTAGACGCGCGCCGGCAGCAGGTTGAACAGCGAGTCGCCAAAGCCGATGTATCCGAAGACGAAGCCGACGGTGGCGAGCGAGACCGCCACCGGGATGCCGATCATCAGCAGCACGAAGAAGGCGACCACCATCAGGATCGCCAAGGTCGACAGGTCAGCCACGGGCCGCCTCCTGCGCGGGCTCGCCGAGCAGCATGCGGATCGTCGCGGCCACCGCATGCAGGACGACCAGGCCGAAGCCCAGGGGAATCAGCGACTTCACCGCCCAGCGCCACGGTATCCCGCCCGGGTCGGCGGAGCGCTCGGCCACGCCCCACGACTGGGCGACGTAGCCGAGCGACAGTTTGAGCAGCAGCAGCGCGATTGCCAGCAGCAGCAGCAGCGACGCCAGGTCGACCCACCAGCGGGCGCGCGGGCCGTAGCGCGCGTAGAACAGGTCGACCCGGACGTCCTCGCCCCGTTGCAGCGCGTGCCCGATGCCCAGCATGATCATCGCGGCGAGCAGGTGCCATTCGAGCTCCTGCGCCCACACCGAGCCCAGGCTCATCGTGTAGCGCAGCAGCACGTTGACCGCCACCAGCGCGATCATCGCGAGCGCCAGCCAGAGCGTGAGGCGGCCGGCCGTGTCGATCAGCGCCTCGATCGCGCGGGCGGTGCGGCGCAGGGTCGTTCGCATCCGGCGGCCCCGGTCAGCCGCGGACCTTGACGTGGTACTGCTCCTCGCTGATCTCGGACCAGCGGTCGAACTTCGCCTTGAACGCGAAGTACGACTCGTGCACCTTCTTGGTCAGCGGGTCCTTGGCGATCGCCTCGGCGAGCACCTTGCCGGTCTCCTCGCGCAGCGCCTTGATCACCGAGTCGGGCAGCGGGCGCGCGACGACCTTCTGGTTCCGGATCAGGTCCTCCATCGCATCGGAGTTGTTGCGCTGGCACCAGCCCTCGCTGATCACGTTGCAGGCGGCGGCGGCGTTCTCGACGATCGACTGCAGGTCCTTGGGCAGCTTCTGCCACGCGGCCTTGTTGATGAGCAGCTCCGAGACGGTGGCCGACTCGTGCCAGCCGGTCGTGTAGTAGAACTTTGCGGCCTTGTGCAGGCCCAGGCGCCGGTCCTGGAACGGGCCGACGAACTCGGCCGCGTCGATGACGCCGCGTTCGAGGGCCGGGAAGATTTCGCCGCCGGGCAGCACCTTCACGTCGACGCCGAGATTGGCGTAGACACGGCCGGCCAGCCCGGGGATGCGCATCTTCAGGCCCTTGAGGTCGGCGACCGAGTTGATCTCCTTCTTGAACCAGCCGCTCATCTGCACGCCGGTGTTGCCGCAGGGCAGCGCGATCATCCCGAACGGCTCGTAGACCTCGTTCCAGAGCTGCTGGCCGCCGCCGTCGTAGAGCCAGCCGTTCATGCCCTGGAAGTTCATCCCGAAGGGCACCGCGGTGAAGTACTGAGCCGCGAAGGTCTTGCCGGTCCAGAAGTAGCTGTTGGCATGGTTCATCTCCACCGTGCCGGCGCGCACCGCGTCGAAGCCCTCGAAGGCGGGCACCAGCTCGCCGGCCCCGAACACCTGGATATTGAGCCGGCCGTCGGACATCTCGCGGATGCGCCGCGCGAGGTCGGTCGCGCTGCCCGGCCCGTCCATGTAGAACGGCGAGCCTTTCACGTAGGCGCTGGTCATCTTCCAGTTGAAGACGCTGCGGCCCTGCGCACGCACGATGGCGGGCGCGCCGATCGAGCCGCCGGCGAGGGCGGCTCCGGCGAGGAAACGACGACGGCGGATTTCGGACATGGAGCGCTCCTGGAGGGGGTCGGGCGGGCCGCGGTGGGCCCGGGATGGCAGGTGGACAGGGAGATGCATGCCGTCAGCAAGGACCATGCCAACTCGCCGGCGAGGCGATCCGGGCGGCCGGGACGCTCGCGTCGGCGTTGGCTCGACGAGATTGGTGCAGGTCCTGCGGGTCCGGCGCCGCCGTGTGCCGATGGCGGTGCGGCGGCATGCACCTGCTCGGGGCGGACGGGGGCCGACGGCATCGTCCGTCAGCGGCGCTCCCCGCCCAGGACGGCCAGCACCTCGGCGGCGGCCGCTGTGTCCTGCTCGCCCAGTCCGAGCGCCATCGCCGAGGTGTAGATCGCGGCGCAGGCGTTGAAGAGCGGCGTCGGGCAGTCCACCGCCCGGGCCGTGTCGCCGATCACCTGCATGTCCTTCTGCCAGACTGAGACCTTCATGGTCGCCGGCAGGTAGTCGCGCCGGATCATCATCGGCATGCGCAGGCCCATCAGTCCGGTACCGATGTAGGGGCTCGCGCCCATGTGCTCGAGCGCCACGGCGGGGTCGAGCCCCATGCGCCGGCACAGGCCGACCATCTCGGCATAGGCCACGTTGTAGATCGCCACGAGATGGTTGGCCGCGATCTTCAGCTGCATGCCCGCCCCGAAGGCGCCCACCCGTGGCGCCTTGAGCGTGAAGGCGCTGACCACGGCTGCGGCCTGTCGGCAGGCCGCCACCGGCCCGCTGAGGTACATGATCCAGTTGGCCTGCGGCGCCGGCGTGGCGGTGCCGCTGATCGGCGCATCCAGCATCAGCCGACCCTGACGGCGCAGCGCCGCGGCGGCGCGCTGCTTGTCGGCCAGGGGCAGGGTGCTGGTCTCGATCACCAGCTGACGCCGTCCCTCGCAGGGCACCGTCGCCAGTTCGGTCACCACCGCCTCCAGCGCCGCCACGCTCGGCAGCGACAGCAGCAGGATGTCCGACTGGCGGGCGACCGCGGCATTGCTGCCGGGCGCGCTCACGCCCGCCCGGCGGCAGCGCTGGCGCGGTGAGGCGAGGGGGTCATGGCCGCTCACCGCATGCCCCGCCCGGCGCAGGGCGCGCGCCATCGTGCCGCCCATGATGCCCAGACCGATCACGCCGATGCGTGCAGATGCGGCGCTCATGACCAGGCCTCCTCGACATGACGGCAGATCGCGCCTGGCGTGGTCAGCCAGAGCTGGCCGCTGTCGCGCGCCCGCGCGATGTGCTGCAGCGCGCGCCGCAGGTGCCGCAGGCGATAAGGCTGGCCGACGATGTAGGGATGCAGTGCGATGCCCATCACCAGGGCCTGTTGCCCCGACTGCACCCGCATCTCGTCGAACTGGTCGATGATCATGTCGGCGAAGTCCTTCCCGTCCATCTGCCGGGCCATGATCATCGGGATGTCGTTGAGCTCCTGCGGGTAGGGAATCGACCACAGCCGGCGTCCGGTGCGCGTGCCCATCGCCACCGGCTGGTCATCGTGGCACCAGTTGAGCGTGTAGGCGTAGCCAGTCTCGGCGAGCAGATCGGGCGTCAGGCGGCTTTCGCTGATCCAGGGCGACAACCATCCGGTGGGCGCGGTGCCGCTGTCGGTGCGGATGCGGTCCCGGCATTGCGCGAGCAGGTCGCGCTCGGCCGCCTCGGTCCACTGTCCCTGGCGTTCGGCGTTGGTGTGGCCGTGTCCCACCAGTTCGTCGCCCCGGTTCACGCAGGCCTGGACGAGTTCGGGGCAGTGGTCGTAGAGCGCGGTGTTGATCAGCGCAGCCGCCGGCATGCCGAGCTCGCCGAAGAGATCCAGGCAGCGCCACGCACCGACCCGGTTGCCGTATTCGCGCCAGCTGAAGTTCAGGACGTCGGGCTGCGGCGAGGCCGGACCGAGCATCGCGCCCATGCCTTCGCCGAAGGCGAAGTGCTCGAGGTTGAAGCCGAGGTACACCGCCAGCCCGGCACCGCCCGGCCAGCGTTGGAAGGGCCGCCGCGTGATCGGCAGGTAGGGGAAGCGCCCGTGGTCGGGCAGGGCGCCCGGATAGTCGGGTGCGGTCATGGTACGGATCTCCGTTTGCGGCGTGGCCGACAGCGTGCCATGCACCGGTTTTGCCGGCGGCGCACCGAAACAGGGCGCTGCGCGGACTGACTTGGGCGGGCAGCAAGTCCTGTTCCAGGGTCCGCCCGCCGATTTTGCAGCGGGCGGGGCTCGCCCGAGCGTGGCACGGATCGTGCACCTGAAGGCCTGTCCGGGACCTGCGTCCCGCCGTCAACCACTGTCGCCCGCCGCCGAGGCGGGCTCTAGGAGCCCTGATGAACCGTCGTGATTTCCTGGCGTCCGGCGCCGCGTTGGCCAGCACCCCGGCCTGGGTGGGTGCCCAGCAATCTGCCTGGCCCACCCGTGGCCCGGTCAAGCTGGTGGCCCAGTTCCCTCCGGGGGGTCTGGTCGACACCGTGTCCCGGCTGATGGCGCCCCATCTGTCGCAGGCCCTCGGCCAGAACGTGCTGGTGGAGAACCGCGCCGGCGCCGGCGGGCTGATCGGCAGCGACTATGTGTCCAAGCAGCCGGCCGATGGCTACACCCTGTTGGTGAGCCATGCCTCGGTGCACATCTATGCCACGGCCACCCGCAAGGTGATGCCCTTCGACCCGGTGGGCGACTTCACCCACATGGCCATGCTGGTCGAGGCGCCGATGGTGCTGCTGGTGCGCGCCCAGTCGCCCTTCCAGACGCTGGCCCAGTATGTGGCCGCTGCCAAGACCCGGCCGGTGCGCTACGGCACCTCCGGCATCGGCTCGGCCAATCACCTGTTCGGTGAACTGCTCAAGATCGAGGGCCAGGCGCCCCAGCACGATCATGTGCCCTATCAGGGCAGCGCGCCCGCCATGCAGGACCTGCTCGGCGGCTCGATCGACGGCCTGTTCGACCCGGTGACCACGAATGTCGGGCAGCTCAAGGGCGGATCGCTGCGTGCGCTGGCCGTCTCCACTGCGCAACGCCTGCCCGCGCTGCCCGGCATCCCCACCTTCGCGGAGTCGGGCTTCCCCTCGCTCACCGGCTCGCAGTGGCTGGGCCTGTCGGCGCCGCGCAACATGCCGCCCGCGATCGTGCAGCGCCTCACCGCGCTGGTGCCCGAGATCCTGCGCAAGCCCGACATCATCTCGCGCCTGGAGGATCTGCAGACCCTGCCGCCGAAGAGCCCTGTGATCGGTGACGAGTTCATCAAGGTGATCCGTTCGCAGATCGACACCTGGACCCAGGTGGCTCGGCGCGCCAATGTCGAGGTCATCGCCTGATCCGTGGGGGCAGCGCTGCCGCCGGCGCTTCCCGGCGCTGCCGCTCGTTGAACGGCAGCGCCTGCGCCTGGCCGATCGGGCCGTGCGCCCGCATCACCGGCCCGCCGGGCCACCTGCGCCCGGCACCGGCAACAGGGTCGATCAGCGCGGAGCTGGGGCAGTCCTCATGGCGCCAACACCTCAAGCGTGGGAAAGTAGGTGTTGAATCGTCTGGCGTCGCGCGTCAAGAGCGGCCAACCCTCGACCGCAGCATGGGCGCCGATAAAGAAGTCCGGCAGCACCTGCCGTTTGCTGCCACCTCGTCGGCGGTACTGGGCGAAAGCCTTGGCTGCCAGGAACAGTGCGGGTCGCGGAATCTCGCGCAATTCCAGCGCCAGGGTGCCCATGACATCGTCTAGCGCCTCCAGGGTCGAGAAAGACAAGGACACCTCGGCGTAGATGATGGGGTTGATCACCAGCGCGTGAAGACTGGACTGCGCACGCATCTGGGCGATCGACCAGTCCGCCCATTGCGGGTCGTTCTGCAGTACGTCCACGAGAACGTTGGTGTCGACCAGCAACATCAGTCGTCGGAGCGCAGCAGCTTCATCAAATCGTCAGTCCGCCAGCGGACGTCCGCGCGGCCACGCACAGTGTCGAATCGGTCGGGCTTAGGCCGCCGAAGACCCTTCGCAGGCCTGGGCCGGTGCAGGACCAGCTCGCCCGCCGCGTTAACCGAGAACTGCACCGGCGCTCCGGGAAGCAATTGCAGTTCGTCGCGTATCCGCTTGGGGATGGTGACCTGGCCTTTTGCAGTCAGCGTGGTTGTCATCTGCTTCCCTTTGGTATTACCGAACCCGACGATGGTAATACATTACCGGCATTGATGCCTTCGCGATTTTGCCGACGGGCAGCTGTTCATAACGCTAAATGACGGCTCTTGGCCGGGAGCGGTCTTCCATCCCCATGGCCAGCAAGGCGCCCCGAGCATCGATCCCTCGACGCCACAAACCAACCGCTCCGGCGGCGACAGCGATTCCAGGAAGGACAATGTGCCACGCGAATAGCCGAAGTTGCCGCTGAGGATCATTTGTAATCCTGCTCCAGCTGATGGCGAATGGTGCCGATGCGGACAACCTCGCCGCGGACTTCAAACGCGGCAATGAGTCCGGCGGTTCCGAAGGGGATGATCAGCTCGCGCTGTTTGTCGTTCACGGCGCGAGCGGCCTTGCGACACGAGTACGGCGAGAACGCTAGCAGCTGGAGTGCGCGGTCGACCGCGTCTCTGAGGCGCCGCACGACGTCGAGGTCAGGCGTCGCGCTGGCGAGTTCACGTTCGATGGTGAAATCTTCGATCCGGAGCAAGTCGTCAACAGCCTCGTCCGCGAGGACGACGCGGTAGACGGTCACTGCCCCGCGCTCGGCTTACCTGCCGCCAGTCGCTGGCGCGCCGCCTCGAGCCGGACATCCATCTGCCGCAGCATTTCCTGCGCTGAGATTCCGCTGTCTTCCCGCTCAGATCGCTCGACGGCGTCGCTGGCGCGCGCAAGGAACGCGTCTTGTGTACGCCGCCAGGCGACGCCGTCGCGAACGCACGATGCGACGAAATCGGAGAGGGATTCGCCTTGGTCAAGAACGGCCTCGGCATCGCTTCTCAACGCGGGCTCGACGCGCACGGCAGGCAGGGTGGAGGTTTTCATCTCCAAAATGTAATGCAAATGTGATGCGCGGACAAGCAGTGTGAGGCGTTCCACCTCCTGGCGGGCGACCGCAACAAACGAACCGCCGGCAAGCCGACGGTCGCGACCGTCAGGTTCTCGCCGGGAGCGGTCTTCCATCCCCATGGCCAGCAAGGCGCCCCGAGCATCCATCCCTCGACGCCACAAACCAACCGCTCCGGCGGCGGTTGCGGCCTCAGTGGTCGCCTGTGCCTGCGCGGGTGACCCTTTCGGCGCCACCAGCGGCCGCAGCGTGGCATTGGGTGCCAGCACGTTCTGTCGCCATTGATGGCCAAGCGGACTTGCTGCTCGCGCTACTTGGAGTCCCGCAACATGCCCATCCGCAACGCAGGCAGCACCCGGCGGACGGCGGATTCACCGATGCGTGTATATGATGATAATGTACACAAATGATCGATCTCGCGCGCATCACCGGCTTCGACTGGGACGACGGTAACGCCCGCAAGAACGAGAAGCACGGCGTGGCGCAGGCCGAGTCCGAAGAGGTCTTCTTCAACCAGCCCCTGCTGATGCTGGAAGACCTGCGGCACCGCGACCAGGAGGCGCGCTTCCACGCCCTCGGCAAGACGCTCGATGGGCGTGCGCTGCACATCACCTTCACGCTGCGCGGTGATGGCACCCTGATCCGGGTGATCTCGGCGCGCGACATGCACCGCAAGGAAAGGAGCGTCCATGACCAAGCCCGCTAAGCCGCTGCCCAAGTTCAGGACCGAGGCGCAGGAGCGCGCGTTCTGGGAGACCGAGGGTCGCGACTCCACCCAGCATCTCGACTGGGCGAAGGCGCAGCGTGTGGTGCTGCCCAACCTGAAGCCGTCGACGAAAACCATCTCGCTGCGCCTGCCGCAGCACCTGCTCGATGCCATCAAGGCGGCGGCCAACGCCCGCGATGTGCCCTACCAGTCGCTGATCAAGGTGTGGTTGCAGGAGAAGGTGGAGCGGTGACAACCGTTCCTGGCCCTGTGGGCCGTGCTGGCCAAGGGGCGCAGCTTCGACCCCTCTGTAGCGGGGTCAGGCCGCATTTGGGCGCTCCAAGCGCACCTCGTCTGCACCACACGGGCCAATGATGTCCCAGCCCCGTGCGCCGTAGAAGGCGCGCGCCCTGGTTGCTGCGCCCGTGGATAACCAAAGACGCTGGACGGGTTGAGTGAGAAACCAACTCAGCATCTGCGCATGGAGGGCGGATCCGACGCCCCGACCCTCGGCCTCTGGGCGGACGAAGAGCGCCCATACGTTCCCGGACAACAGTCCGATCGCAAACCCAAGTACGCGATCATCCTGCTCGGCTACCCACCCACGGCCGTCTTCTTCTATCGAGCGCCGCAACTCTTCATCGGAGATACGACCTCGAGTGAGGGTGTTCTCGGAAACGGAGTACCTCACGTCCCAGAGAGCTGGAATGTCGCTTCGGACAGCCCCGCGCATAAAAAAGGTGGACGGCATGAGGCCTGAGCAACTCCGTTCTTTCGGTCAGCACGACTTTGCCGCGTTCAAAAACATCCTTAACGCGGTCACGCGGGACCGTCAGACGTTGAAGCGGAAGTGCATCACGTCCCCGTCGTGCAGCACGTATTCCTTGCCCTCGAGACGCATTTTCCCCTTCTCCTTGGCGCCGGCCTCACCCTTGCAGGCGATGAATTCGCTGTACGCGATGGTCTCGGCGCGGATGAAGCCCTTTTCGAAGTCGGTGTGGATGACCCCGGCGGCTTGCGGCGCGGTGGCGCCGATGCGCACCGTCCAGGCGCGCACTTCCTTCACGCCCGCGGTGAAGTAGGTCTGCAGGCCCAGCAGCTGGTAGGCGCCGCGGATCACCCGGTCCAGCCCCGGCTCCTCCATGCCCATGTCGGCCAGGAAGATCGCCTTGTCCTCGTCGGCCATGTCGCCGATCTCGGCCTCGATTGACGCGCAGACCGGCACCACGATCGAGTTCTCGGCCGCCGCGTGGCGCAGCACCGCTTCCAGGTGCGGGTTGTCGGCGAAACCGCCCTCCTTGACGTTGGCGACGTACATCGTCGGCTTGGCGGTGATCAGGCACAGCGGCTGCAGCAGCGCCCGCTCATCGGCGTCGAGGTCCAGCGAGCGCACCGGCCGGGCCTGGTCGAGCACCTGGTGGCACCTCTCGAGCACCGCCACCAGCCGTGCCGCTTCCTTGTCGCCGCCCGAGCGGGCGACCTTGCCGAAGCGCACGATGGCTTTCTCGACGGTGGCCATGTCGGCCAGCGCGAGCTCGGTGTTGATCACTTCGATGTCCGACAGCGGATCGATCTTGCCGCTGACGTGGATGACATTGGTGTCCTCGAAGCAGCGCACCACATGGGCGATCGCATCGGTTTCACGGATGTGCGCCAGGAACTGGTTGCCCAGACCCTCGCCCTTGGAGGCGCCCGCCACCAGACCGGCGATGTCGACGAACTCGACGGTGGCGTGCAGGACCTTCTGGGGCTTGACGATCGCCGCCAGCTGGTCGAGCCGCGGATCGGGCACCTCGACGATGCCCACATTGGGCTCGATCGTGCAGAACGGGTAGTTCTCCGCCGCGATGCCCGCCTTGGTGAGCGCGTTGAAGAGGGTGGACTTGCCGACATTGGGCAGTCCGACGATGCCGCACTTGAGAGCCATGGAGAATCCTTGTAGATCAAGACCGCATTGTAATGAACGCCGCTAGGGCGCCGGCTGATGCCGCGCCAGCCGGGGCAGGGCCAGGATCAGCGCGCCGCCCAGGATGCTCATGCCGGCCACGAACAGGAAGGCGCTGTCGTAGCTGCCGGTGATGTCCTGGTGATGGGCGACCGCCAGTGGTCCGCCCGCGCCCAGGATCAGCGCGAAGGGCAGCGCCGCGCTGCGCACCGCCCCCAGGTGCCGGCGGCCGAAGTACGACGCCCAGATCACTTCCTGCAGCGGGATCATGCCGCCCCAGCCCACCCCCAGCAGCAGGAAGGCGACGTACTCCCAGAGCTCGGAGCGGGCCTGCACGCTCACCACGATCAGGATCAGCGCCGCCCCCGAGAGCGTGGCGCTCAGCGCGGCGAGCGGCTTCGGATTCATCCGGTCGATGAGCCAGCCCCAGACCGGCTTGGTGAGCAGCGCGGGTATCGAGGCCACCGTGATCATCAGCGCGGCGGTGGCGCGCGAATAGCCGGCATCGGTCATGAACGGGATCGTCTGGAACAGCACGACCGGGATCAGGACCTGGAACAGACCGAACGCGACGACGAGCAGATAGAACGCCCGGGTGCGAAGCGCCTGGGCGCGGGTCATCGAGGTGTCGAAGTCGGCCTGCGCGCGCGCCCCGCCGCCAGCGGCCAGCTGCGCCTGCGTCTTGCCGTCGGGCGACAGGCCGAGATCTTCCGGCGCGCGGCGCATCATCAGCGCCGCCGGCAGGGTGAGCAGCAGCGTTGCCGCGGCCATCGCCTGCCAGCCGCTGCGCCAGCCCCAGGTGTCGATGATGCGGGTGATGATCGGGGTGACCCCGATGCCGGCAAACGAGATGCCCATCGACGACCAGGCGATCGCCTGCCCGCGCTTTTCGACGAACCATTTGGCCAGGGTGACGTTCACGACGAGGCTGCCGATCAGCGCGGCGCCGACGGTCAGCGCAACACCGTTGAGCAGCAGCCATTGCCACCAGGCCTGCACGAACGACAGCCCGAACAGCGCGGTGGCGAGCACCGACAGGCCGACCAGCATGAACGGCCGCCCGCCGTACCGGTCGACATGGCTGCCGATGTAGAAACCGGTCAGCGCCATCACGATCTGCCCGACGCTGCGCGGCAGGATGAACTCGGCACGCGTCCAGCCCAGCTCCTGGGTCATCGGAATCATGAAGGCCCCGATCGCATAGTTCTGCGAGCCCACCGACACGAACTGCGTGACGAAGCCGGCGATTACCAGCCAGTGGCCGTAGAAGAGCCGCGCCTCAGTGCCCATCGTCGCCCCTGTCCAGCACCGCCCGCAGATGACGCGCGATCACCTGTTCCTCGCTGGTGGGGATTACCCAAACGCGCGCGGTTGCGTGCGGCGGCGAGATCCGGCCGCCGTGTGTGCGGCCGTGCCCTGCGTTGGCCTCGTCGTCCAGCGCCAGCCCGAGAAAGCCCAGGCCGGCGATCGTTCGCGCGCGGATGATCGGGTCGTGTTCACCGATCCCGGCGGTGAACACCAGCGCGTCGATGCCGCCCAGCGCGGCGGCCATCGCGCCGATCTGCTCGCGCAGCCGGGCGATGAAATAGTCGACCGCCTCGCGCGCGGCTGGCTCGGTGCTGGCCTGCAGCGTGCGCATGTCGCCACCCATTCCCGACAGGCCGGCCAGGCCGCTGCGGCGATACAGCAGGTCGGTGAGGGCGGCCGCGTCCATCTGCCGCTCGGTCATCAGCCACAGCAGCACGCCGGCATCGAGCTGGCCGGGCCGGGTGCCCATCGGCAGACCGTCCAGCGCGCTGAAGCCCATTGACGATGCAAGTGAGCGGCCCTCGTGCAGCGCGCACAGCGAGGCGCCGCTGCCCAGGTGCGCGACCACCACTCGACCCTGATGGGCTGCCGGGTCCAGCGCCCGCAGTTGCCCCGCGATGAACTCGTAGGACAGACCGTGAAAGCCGTAGCGCCGCACGCCGGCCTCGTGCAGCTCCCGGGGCAGGGCGAAGGCGTCGTGGACGAAGGCGTGGCCGCGATGAAACGCGGTGTCGAAGCAGGCGACCTGCGGCACGCCCGGAAAGCGGCGCTGCGCCGCGGCGATGGCGCGCAGGTTGAACGGCTGGTGCAGCGGCGCCAGTGCGGTGAGGGCATTCAGGTCGGCGAGCACCCGATCGTCGATCAGCGCCGGGGCCGTGTACCGGATCCCGCCATGCACCACCCGGTGACCGATCGCGCGAATCGCTTCGCCCGCCGTCCATTCCGGCAGCCGCGCGAGCACCAGCGCCAGCGCCTCGTCGGTGTCGTTCACCATCGACCGGGCGCCTGCCGATGGCGCGCGCCCGCGGGCTTCGTGTGAATCGGTGTCGCCCGCCGGCGCGAGCGGCTCATCGACCCGCTGCGTGCCGTTCGTGTGCGTGACCAGCAGTCGCGCTCGCGTGCCCAGCCCCTCGATCATGCCGGACAGCAGCGCCGGCGCGTCGTCGCCGTCGTCGGGAAACAGCGCGAACTTCAGCGACGACGAGCCGGCGTTCAGCGTGAGCAGACTCACGGTGCCGTGGTGACCGCGCTGGTGCCGGTGCGCTGCCAGTGCGCCAGCAGCACCGCCAGCGCGCACGACAGCAGCCGCGCCGGCGCGCCATCGGCGCGGCTCGTCAGCATCACCGGCACGCGCGCGCCCATCACCAGTCCGGCCGACTGCGCATGGGACAGGAAGCTCAGTTCCTTGGCCAGCAGGTTGCCGGCTTCCAGATTGGGCGCGATCAGGACTTCGGCCCGGCCTGCCACCAGCGAGCGGATGCCCTTGGAGCGCGCCGCGTCGATGTCGATCGCGTTGTCCATCGCCAGCGGTCCGTCGACGATGCCGCCCTCGATCTGGCCGCGCTCGGCCATCTTGGACAGGATCGCCGCGTCCAGCGTGGAGGGGATGTTCGGGTTGATGGTCTCGACCGCCGACAGGATGCCCACCCGCGGGCGGGCGATGCCGCAGGCCCGCGCCAGGTCGATCGCGTTGCGCACGATGTCGGCTTTGGTCATCAGGTCGGGGGCGATGTTGATCGCCGCGTCCGAGATCAGCAGCAGGTGGTCGAGCCCCGGGGTGTCCAGCACGAACACATGGCTCAGGCGGCGTTCGCCGCGCAGCGCCGATTCGCGCGCCACCACCTGGGCCAGCAGCACATCGGAGTGCAGCGACCCTTTCATCAGGGCCTGCACCCGCCCATTGCGGGCGAGTCCCGCCGCTTCGCTCGCGCAATGGGCTGGCGTGTCGGCGGCGACCACCTCGATGCCGGCCAGGCTGAGCCCGAGCTGCGCGGCCAGTGCGTTCAGGACGGCGGGGTCGCCCACCAGCACCGGCACGATCAGGCCGGCCTGCGCGGCCAGCAGCGCGCCTTCCAGCGAGTCGCGGTCGTGGGGCATCACCACCGCGGTGGTCAGTGCGGCCAGCCCCTGGCAGGCGGCCAGCAGACGCTCGGCATGGCGGTGGTGCACCACCGAGAGCGCCGGCGCCGCCAGGTGCGGATAGACGCGCTTTTCCAGCGGGGTGAAGACTTCCGCGACCCCGTCGGCGACCCGCTCGCCGCTGGCCAGCGACACCTGGGTCTGGAGCACCAGCAGTCGCGGCTCGCGCTTTTCGAGCACCCGCACCGAGATCACCAGGGCATCGCCCGCCGACACCGCGCGGTGGAAGGTGAACGACTGCGTCCGATGCTCGGCGCCCGGTCCGGGCAACTGGTTGCCGATCACCTGCGAGACCAGCGAACCCACCCACATCGCGGGCGCCTGCGTGGGCGTGCTGGGGTCGCCGTCGAAGTCCTGACCCGGCAGGTGCAGCGGGTTCAGGCTGCCCGAGGCATGGGCAAACACCACCAGATCATCCTCGGTGCAGACCCGGCTGGCCCGGGCGGTGTCGCCGGGCTGGATCTCGTCGAAGAGCCGGTTCTCGATCGTCATGGGCACAAGGCTATCATTGCCCGATCGATGTTCAGCAGCGAGTGCGCAGATGGCGGTTACCCTCGATGGCAAGCTGGTGGTGGCGATCTCGTCACGCGCGGTGTTCGACTTCGAGGCCGAGAACCGGGTGTTCGAGAGCGGCGACGACGCGGCTTACATGGCCATGCAGCGCGAGCGGCTCGAGCTGCCGGCACGGCCCGGCGTGGCCGGCGCGCTGGTGCGGAAACTGCTCGCCTTCGACGCCCCCGACCTCGATCCGGCGCGCCGACTGGTCGAGGTGGTGGTGGTGTCGCGCAATGACCCGGTCAGCGGCCTGCGCGTGTTCCGCTCGGCGCGCCACGCCGGCCTGCGGCTGGAGCGCGGCGTCTTCACCCGCGGGCGCGACCCCTGGCCGTATCTGGCGCCGCTCAAGGCGAACCTGTTCCTGTCGGCCAACAGCGACGACGTCCGGGCGGCGCTCGATGCCGGCTTCCCGGCGGCCCGGGTCTTTTCCGATTCGGTGCAGGCGTCGCAGTCGCATCCCGACGAGATCCGCATCGCCTTCGACGGCGATGCGGTCCTGTTCTCCGACGAGTCCGAGCGCGTCTTCCAGGCCGACGGGCTGGACGCCTTCCAGCGGCACGAGGAGACCCACGCCCAGCGGCCGCTGCCTTCCGGACCGTTCATGCCGCTGCTGATGGCGCTCCACGCGCTGCAAAAAGGCGGTAGCAGCGCCGGCATGCGCATCCGCACCGCGCTGGTCACCGCGCGCAGCGCGCCGGCCCACGAACGCGCGATCCGCACCCTGATGGACTGGGGCCTGGAGGTCGACGAGGCGATGTTCCTGGGCGGCCTGGACAAGGGACCGTTTCTCCAGCAGTTCGAGCCCGATTTCTATTTCGATGACCAGACCCGGCACTGCGAGTCGGCGGCGCAGGCGGGCCCGACCGGCCATGTGCCCAGCGGCATCGCCAATCGGCTCGACTGACTGGCTCTAGAATGCCGGCTTGATTCGAAAGCCCTCCGTCAAAGGATTCCCATGGCAGTGAACCTGCGAGTGTCCGATCCCGCCGACCTCCACCCGGTTGCCGGTGTCGAGCTCGGTACCGCGCGCGCCCACATCCGCAAGCCCGGCCGGCGCGATGTCCTGGTGATCCGGCTGGCCGCCGGCGCCGCCGCCGCGGGCGTGTTCACCCGCAACCGGTTCTGCGCCGCGCCGGTCCGGGTCTGTCGCGATCACCTGGCGGGCGAGGGCGGTGCCGCCATTCGCGCCCTGGTGGTCAACACCGGCTGCGCCAATGCGGGCACCGGTGCGGGTGGCCTGGCCGATGCGCGCGCGACCTGTGCCGAACTGGCTGCGCTGATGGGCTGCCAGCCCGCCCAGGTGCTGCCCTTTTCCACCGGGGTGATTCTCGAGCCCCTGCCGATGGACCGCCTGATCGCCGGGCTGCCGGTGGCGCTGGCCGATTGCCGGCCGGCCGGCTGGGCGGAGGCGGCCGAGGCGATCATGACCACCGACACCTTGCCCAAGGCGGTGTCGCGGCGCGCCGTCATCGCCGGCGTGCCGATCACCGTCAACGGCATCTCGAAGGGCGCCGGCATGATCCGCCCGAACATGGCAACCATGCTCGGCTTCGTCGCCACCGATGCGCAGGTCGCCCCGGCGTTGCTGCAGCAGTGGGTGCGCGACGCCGCCGATGCGAGTTTCAACCGCATCACCATCGACGGCGACACCTCCACCAACGATTCCTTCATCCTGGCCGCCAGCGGCGCGGCGGCCTTGCGCATCGCCGGCGACGCCGACCCGGGCGCCGCCGAACTGAAGGCGCTGATCACCTCGGTGGCGCTCGAACTGGCCCAGGCGATCGTGCGCGACGGCGAAGGCGCGACCAAGTTCATCACGGTGCAGGTACAGGCGGCCCGCGACCCGGCCGAGGCCGCGGCGGTCGCCTATGCGATCGCGCATTCGCCGCTGGTGAAGACCGCATTCTTCGCCTCCGACCCCAACCTGGGTCGCATCCTGTGCGCGGTCGGCTATGCCGGCATCGATGACCTCGATGTCGACCACGTCGACCTCTTCCTGGACGATGTGGCGGTGGCCACCGCGGGCGGACGCCATCCCGACTACCGCGAGGAACAGGGCCAGCGGGTGATGCAGCAGTCCGAGATCACCGTCCGGGTCGTGCTCAACCGCGGCCCGGCCGCCACCACCGTCTGGACCTGCGACCTCTCGCACGACTATGTCTCCATCAACGCCGATTACCGCTCCTGAAGCCGCCGCCCCATGTCCGATCTGACCTTGCTCATCCAGCGCGCCGAGTCGATGCTCGCGCGCCTCGAAACCCTCCTGCCAGCCGTCGCCGAGCCCGACTGGAACAGCGCGATCGCCTTCCGGTGGCGGCGCCGCGCCACCGGGCTCGGTGTGCAGTCGTGGCTGCAGCCGGTGCGCCAGCTCTCGCCGCTGGGCCTGGACGACCTCAAGCACATCGACGACCAGAAAGAGCAGATCGAGCGCAACACGCGCCAGTTCGTGCGCGGCCTGCCGGCCAACAACGTGCTGCTGACCGGCTCGCGCGGCACCGGCAAGTCCTCGCTGATCAAGGCCTGCCTGAACGCCTTCAGCGCCCGCGGCCTGCGCCTGATCGAGGTCGACAAGGATGACCTGGTCGATCTGCCCGACATCGTCGAACTCGTCTCCGGCCGCAAGGAGCGCTTCATCGTCTTCTGCGACGACCTGTCCTTCGAGGAGGGCGAGGCCGGCTACAAGGCGCTGAAAGTGGCGCTCGACGGGTCGGTGTCGGCGCAGTCCGAGAACGTGCTCATCTACGCGACCTCGAACCGGCGTCACCTGATGCCCGAGACCATGGCCGAGAACCTCGATGCCAAGCATCAGGAAGACGGCGAGATCCATCCTGGCGAACGGGTCGAAGAAAAGATCTCGCTGTCCGAGCGCTTCGGCCTGTGGGTGTCGTTCTATCCGTTTCGCCAGGACGACTATCTGGCCATCGTCGCCCACTGGCTCGGATCGTTCGGCTGTGCGCCGGCCGATGTCGAGCGCGCGCGCGGTGATGCGCTGCGCTTCGCGCTGGAGCGCGGGTCGCGGTCCGGGCGGGTGGCCTGGCAGTTCGCCCGCGACTGGGCGGGCCGCCATCCGCGCCGGGCCCGGCTGCGTCCGTGAGCCCCTGGCTGGAGGTCGCGGTCGGGGTGGTGATCCGCGCCGATGGCCAGGTGCTGCTGGGCCAGCGTCCGGCGGGTAAGGCGTATGCCGGCTGGTGGGAGTTTCCGGGCGGCAAGATCGAAGCCGGCGAGTCGGTCGCGCAGGCGCTCGCCCGGGAACTGAACGAGGAACTCGGCCTGATCGTGGTGGCGTCGCACCCCTGGCTGGTGCGCGAGTTCGTCTATCCCCATGCGCGGGTACGCCTGCATTTCCGGCGCATCTTCGGTCAATGGGGTAACTTTTCCGGCGAACCCCGGTCGCGCGAGAATCAGGCGTTCGGCTGGCAGGCACTCGAGGGGCCCCGGGTGTCGCCCCTGCTGCCCGCTTCCGAGCCGGTGTTCGCCTGGCTCGCGCTGCCGTCGGTGATCGGGTGCTGGCGGTCCCCGGCACCGGCTGATCCGCCTCCGTCGGGCGACGTGCCCGATGCGTCGAGCCGTTTGGAAGCCGCCGCGCCGCTGCAGGTGTTCGAGGCGCCCGGTCTGTCGTCAGCCGAACTGTCCGCTGCGCTCGACGCGGCCCGGCGCCGGTTCGCCGCCACGGGCACACGCTGGCTGGTGTCGTCGCGACACCCCGAGGCCCTGGCCCGGTCGGCGGGTGGCCTGCTGCTGGAGACGGCCGATCTGCGGACGGCCAGCCAGCGGCCCGATGTTGCCCTGTGCGCGGCCCGCTGCGAGACCGCCGAGGATGTCGCGCTGGCGGCGGCCCTCGGTCTGGATCTGGTGATTTCGCCGCGCTGCGATCCGCAGACGCGGCTGCCGCTCTACCTGGAAGACCCGTCGGTGTCGCTGCGCCAGGCCATCGGGCTGGGCGCGCACGGGCTGGCGCAGACCGCCGGCTGAGGACTCAGGCCCGGCCGGGCGGGTGGGTCGGTGCCGGGTAGGTGTCCGGGCCCGCCATCTGGTCGGACGATTCGTCGATCGGCGGGCCCTCGATGACATAGGCATTCGAGGCCCACGCGCCCAGGTCGCCGGTCTTGCAGCGTTCCGAGCAGAAGGGTCGCCAGCGGTTCTCCGGCGTGAAGGCGGCCGGTCGACGGCAGCCCGGGCAGGGCACCTGGCGGACAGGGGACTCGGCGGTCAAGGGGGGCTCCGGTCGTTCAGAGATTGCAAAGGCCCAGATCGAAGGCCACGCTGCCTTCGAAGGGGCGCGGGCGCAGGTCGCCGTCCTGCAGCGTGAACCGGATCCACAGCAGGTACTTGTTGGCGCTGATCTCGGGGATGGCGCCGGTGGTGGCGTCGAGCCGAACCTGAACCATCTGGTAGGTCTTGCCGCCCAGCGGCTGCTGATAGCTGCCCTGCTGGGCCGAGTGCGAGGAGCGCTGCGCGCTTTCGCGCAACAGCCGCAGGATGATCGACAGGCTGTCGTAGATCGGGCGAAACGGCGCCGACCAGACACCGATGTCGCGCCGGCGCACATCGGCGGCGCGGTGCTGCCAGGCGTAGTACGAGGGCAGATCGAACTCGCAGGCGCCGCCGGCGATGATGGTGCGGCTGCGGATGCTCATCAGCCATTCGTTGTCGCGCAGGTGCTGGCCGGTCTTGCCGGTCAGGGCGCTCAGCGCCCCCCAGGCCAGTTCGATCTTCTTCAGGATCAGATCGAGCGCCGGCGCCGAGACGTCCGGGTTGTTGCGGAACTGGGTCAGGGTCTGGCGCTGCCGGTCGAGTTCCTGGAGCAGGTCGGATTTCAGGTCGGCACGCGCGGAGATGTCCAGGATGTCGAACAGCGTGCTCAGGGCGACCTGGTGGTCGACCGCCTCATCGCGCGCCGAGAACAGGTCCAGCCGCTCGAACAGGTCCTCCAGCCGGAGCAGGGTCCGGACGCGTTCGTTGAGGGGGTATTCGTAGAGGATCAAACCGAGTGGCCAGCATGACCGCGGGCCATCCCGCTGACGCGACGATTTTGAAGCAAACCGGTTCGAATGACAAACCGGCCGGCCACCTCAGCGCGCCAGGGCGAGGTAACGCTCGTGCAGGACCCTGACACGCCGGTCCAGATCATCGGGCGGGCCGTCGTTGTCGATCACGTCGTCGGCGGCGGCCAGCCGCTGCTCGCGCGAGGCCTGCACGGCCAGGATCGCCAGCACCTGTTCGCGCGGCAGCGAGTTGCGGTGCATCACCCGCTCGATCTGGGTTTCGGGGAGGCAGTCGATCACCAGCACGCGCGCGACCCGGTCCCGTGGCTTGCCGCCCTCGACGAGCAGCGGCACCACCAGGATCGCGTAGGGGCTGTCCGCCCGGGCGAGCTGGCGCTCGCTCTCCTGGCGGATCAGGGGGTGCAAGATCGCCTCCAGGCGTTTGCGGGCGGCGGGATCGCTGAAGGCGAGCGTTCGCATCGCGCCGCGATCGAGCCGGCCGTCCGGCGCGATCACCGTGTCGCCGAAGGTCGAGGCGATCGCAGACATGGCGGCGCCGCCGGGACCGGTCAGGCCATGGGCGATCAGGTCGGTGTCGACCAGGGTGACCCCCAGCGCAGCGAACCGGTCGGCGACGGTGGTCTTGCCGCTGCCGATGCCGCCGGTCAGCCCGACCACCAGGGCAGGGGGGCCCGGTTCGGCGTGATGGGCAGCGGGCAGCGGTGCGGAGCGGGGGTCGGTCACGGCGATCGTCGGGTGATCAGGCGAGGCCCAAGTATGCGGCGATGGGTTGGCCGAAGTACAGCGAGATCAGGCCCGCGCCGGCCAGATACGGCCCGAACGGCATCGGCACGTCGCGGCCTCGCCGGGCCAGCACCATCAGCCCGATGCCCACCACTGCACCCACCACCGAGGACAGCAGGATGATGCCGGGCAGTGCCTGCCAGCCGAACCAGGCACCCAGCGCCGCCAGCAGCTTGAAGTCACCGTAGCCCATCCCTTCCTTGCCGGTGGCCAGCTTGAAACCCCAATACACCAGCCAGAGGATTCCGTAGCCGGCGATGGCCCCGATCACCGCGCCGGAAATCGGTGTCCACACGCCGAACAGATTCCAGCTCAGGCCCAGCCAGAGCAGGGGCAGCGTCATGTTGTCGGGCAGCAGTTGCGTGTCGAAGTCGATGCAGGCCAGCGACACCAGGAACCAGGTCAGGATCAGCGCGCCCAGGCCGGCGGCAGTCGGGCCGTAGTGGCTGATGGCCAGACCACTGAGCGCCGCGGTGACCAGCTCGACCGCCGGATAGCGGATCGGAATCGGGGTCCGGCAGGCCGAGCAGCGCCCGCGCAGGAACAGCCAGCTGATGACCGGGATGTTTTCCAGCGCGGTGATCTCGTGGCCGCAGGCCGGGCAGCGCGAGCGCGGCACCATCAGGTTGAAGGGCGCGCCGGTCACCGGCTCTTCGCCGCGAATCTCGGCCGCCTGGGCGGCCCACTCGCGCTCCATCATCGCCGGGACGCGATGGATCACGACATTGAGGAAACTGCCGATCAGCAGTCCCAGCAGGGAGGCCGCCGCGATGAGGATCGGGGCGGGAAGAATCGCGAGCTCGGGCATGGGGGGCATTGTGCCATCGCCGCCGGTGCCCGGCGTTCGGGATGCAGCAGCGCGGCCGGCCGCCTCAGACCACCTGGCCGAGCTTGAAGATGGGCAGGTACATCGCCACCACCAGGCCGCCGATCACCACGCCCAGGAAGGCCATGATCAGCGGTTCGAGCAGGCTCGACAGGCTGGCCACCGCATCGTCGACCTCGCGCTCGAAGATGTCGGCCGACTTGCCCAGCATCGAGTCCAGCGATCCCGACTCCTCGCCGATCGAGGCCATCTGGATCACCATGTTCGGAAACACATTCGCGTTCTGCATCGCGATCGTGAGGCTGGTGCCGGTCGAGACTTCCTGCTGGATCCGGCGGGTTGCCGTCAGATAGACGTGGTTGCCGGATGCGCCGCCCACCGAGTCGAGCGCCTCGACCAGCGGCACGCCGGCGGCGAACATGGTCGAGAGCGTGCGCAACCAGCGCGCAATCGTCGCCTTGCGGATCACTTCGCCGAACACCGGCAGCTGCAGCGCCAGCCGGTCGACCGCGATCTGGACCTCTTCGGATCGCCGCCAGGACTCCCGCAGGAAATAGCCGGTGCCGAACAAGATGCCGAACATCAGGTACCAGTAGGAGATGAAGAAGTCCGACATCGCGATGACCATCATCGTCGGTGCCGGCAGGTTCGCGCCGAAGCCTTCGAACACCTGCTTGAACGCCGGGATCACGAACAGCATGATAACGGTCAGCACCACTCCAGCCGCCACCACCACCGAGGCCGGATAGAAGAGTGCCGATTTGATCTTGCCCCTGATCGCCTGCATCTTCTCCTTGTACGTGGCGAGCCGCTCGAGGATGTCGTCGAGGATGCCGGCCTGTTCGCCGGCGCCCACCAGGTTGCAGAACAGCGCGTCGAACTGCAGGGGAAACTTGCGAAACGACTGCGACAGCGACGAGCCGGTCTCGACGTCGGCCTTGATCTCGTTGAACAGCCGCGCCACCGCGTTGTTCGAGGTGCCCTTGGCGACAATGTCGAAGGACTGCAGCAGCGGCACGCCGGAGCGCAGCATCGTCGAGAGCTGACGCGTGAACAGCGTGATGTCCTTCTCGGTGATCTTGCCTCCGCTGCGCTGTCGGCGCTTGGCAACCTTGGTCACCATCACGCCCTGGCGGCGAAGCGACGAGTTCACCACCGCCAGGCCGCCGGCCCGCATCTCGCCACGCACCGTCTTGCCGTTGCGATCCCGACCTTCCCACTGGAAGGTGAATTCCTTGACCACCGGTGCGGAAACCAGAGCCTTGCTCGCCATGTCGCTACGCCTTGTCGCTATTCATTGGTCACGCCCAGGACTTCCTCGATCGAGGTCAGGCCCCGCATCACCTTCATCAGGCCCGAGCGGCGAAGGTCGCGAATGCCCTCGCGGCGCGCCTGTTCGGCAATCTGCATCGCGTTGCCGTTGGTCAGGATGATTCGCTGGATTTCATCGGTGATCGGCATGACCTGGTAGATACCGACCCGCCCCTTGTAGCCGCTGCCGTTGCAGCGCTCGCAGCCGACCGGGCGAAACGCCTGCCAGCTCCCGTCGAGGTCGGCGTCCTTGAACCCCGCCACCGTCAGCGCGTCCTCGTCGAGGTCGAGCACGTCCTTGCAGGTGCACAGTCGTCGCGCCAGACGCTGCGCGGTGATCATGATCACCGACGAGGCGATGTTGAACGGCGCCACGCCCATGTTCATCATCCGCGTCAGGGTGGTCGGCGCGTCGTTGGTGTGCAGCGTCGAGAGCACCATGTGGCCCGTCTGGGCCGCCTTGATCGAGATGTCGGCCGTCTCGAGGTCACGGATCTCGCCCACCATGATCACGTCCGGATCCTGGCGCAGGAAAGCCTTCAGCGCGGTCGCGAAGGTCAGGCCCGCCTTGTCGTTGACGTTGACCTGATTGACGCCGGGCAGGTTGATCTCGGCCGGATCTTCGGCGGTCGAGATGTTCACCCCGGGCTTGTTCAGGATGTTCAGGCAGGTGTAGAGCGACACCGTCTTGCCCGAGCCAGTGGGCCCGGTCACCAGCACCATGCCGTAGGGCCGCGACACCGCGTCGAGCAGCAGCTTCTTCTGGTCGTCGTCATAGCCGAGCGCCTCGATGCCCAGCTTGGCCGATGACGGATCGAGAATCCGCATCACGATCTTTTCGCCGAACAGCGTGGGCAGCGTCGAGACCCGGAAATCGATCGCCCGTGTCGGGGACAGCGCCAGCTTCATCCGGCCGTCCTGCGGCACCCGCTTCTCCGAGATGTCCAGCCGCGAGATGACCTTGATTCGGGAAGCGAGTTTTTCCTTGATCGCCAGCGGCGGCTGGGCGAACTCGCGCAGTTCGCCGTCGATCCGCAGCCGGATCCGGTAGAACTTTTCGTAGGGCTCGAAGTGCAGGTCCGAGGCGCCGGCCTCGATCGCGTCGGTCAGCATCTTCTGCAGGAATCGCACCACCGGTGCATCATCGACTTCGGCGGTGGTGTCGATGGTGACCGCAGCGGTCTCCATCGCATCGAGGTCCTGGCCCAGCCCCTCTTCTGCCAGGTCGGCCATTTGCTGATTGACCGATTTCTCGCGGCGCTCGAGGATCTTGATCAGCTTGTCGTGCTCGACGACCACCGGGTCGATCGTGCATTGCGTCTGGAACTTGATCCGGTCCAGCGCCTGCAGGTCGGTTGGGTCAGAGATGGCCACCGACAGTCGGGTGCCGCGCTTGCCCAGCGCGATCACCCGGGTTTCCGAGGCCAGCTTCCGGTCGATCAGGTCATCGGCGATACGGGCCAGGTCGACCGACGCAATGTCGAGCATCGGATGTCCGAAGGTCTCGGCGGCGAAGCGGGCGAGCTGGCGCGCGCTGACCATGCTGCCGGCAACCAGCTCGTCGATGAAGCGGCGCTGGCCGGCATCGGCCTGGCGCTGGATGCCCACGGCCTGGTCGGGTCGCAGGATCTGATGCTGAACCAGGGCGCGTGCCAGCCCGGCGAGCGGGGTCGGCTCGGCGGTCGGGTTTGAAAGGGCTGCGGTTGCCATCATCGGTTTTCCGGACGGTCTTCCCATGCGAGGTGAGCCCGATCATGGGGTCCGCGGGTTTCCACGGTAAGGGGGGGCAGGCCTGCGCCCGTCGGACGGCCGTCTCGGCACGGACGAACGGCCATTCGATGGGTGCCGATCCGACGATGCGCCAGTTGCTACACTTGTCGACCAACAGAAAAACAGGAGACAGTCATGGCGAACGGACACGACGGCGGCGGCTCGGGCAAGCGGCCGAAATTGCGATCGCGCGCCTGGTTCGACAATCCCGACAATCCGGGAATGACCGCGCTGTATCTCGAGCGCATGATGAATTACGGGCTCACCCTGGATGAGCTGCGCAACAGCGGCAAGCCGATCATCGGCATCGCCCAGACCGGCAGCGACATCGCGCCCTGCAATCGCCACCACATCGAGCTGGCGCAGCGGGTTCGCGACGGCATCCGCGATGCCGGCGGCATCCCGATCGAGTTCCCGGTTCACCCGATCCAGGAGACCGGCAAGCGGCCCACCGCCGCGCTCGATCGCAATCTGGCCTATCTGTCGCTGGTCGAGATCCTCTACGGCTACCACCTCGACGGGGTCGTGCTCACCACCGGCTGCGACAAGACCACGCCGGCCATGCTGATGGGCGCCGCTACCGTGGACATCCCGGCCATCGTGCTGTCGGGCGGACCGATGCTCAACGGCTATTACAACAACGGGCTGGCCGGCTCGGGCACCGTGGTCTGGTTCGCGCGCCAGGAGCTGGCGGCGGGCCGGATCAACTACGACCAGTTCCTCGAGATGGTGGCCTCGGGCGCGCCGTCGGTGGGCCACTGCAACACGATGGGCACGGCGCTGTCGATGAACAGCGTGGCCGAGGCGCTGGGCATGTCGCTGCCGGGTTGTGCGGCCATCCCTGGCCCCTATCGCGAGCGGGCCCAGATGGCCTATGCCACCGGCCGGCGCATCGTCGACATGGTCCATGAAGACCTTCGCCCCTCGCAGATCATGACCCGCCAGGCCTTCGAGAACGCCATCGTCGCCGCCAGTGCGCTGGGCGCGTCCACCAACTGCCCGCCGCACGTCAACGCGATTGCGCGCCACATGGGCGTGACGCTCGAGATCGGCGACTGGGACACCGTGGGCTACGACATCCCGCTGCTGGTGAACCTGATGCCGGCCGGCCAGTACCTGGGCGAGGAATTCCACCGTGCCGGTGGCGTTCCGGCGGTCATGCACGAACTCCTGAAGGCCGGCAAGCTGCACGCCGATGCGCTGAACGTGTCTGGCCAGACCATCGGCCAGTGCTATGACGCCACCGCCTCGCGCAACCAGGACGTCATCCGCGCCTATGCGACGCCGCTGCTGCCGCAGGCCGGCTTCGCGGTGCTCTCGGGCAACCTGTTCGACTCGGCGGTGATGAAGACCTCGGTGATCTCGCCGGAGTTCCGCCAGCGCTACCTGGAGCAGCCGGGCGACGAGGGTGCCTTCGAGGGGCGTGCCATCGTCTTCGAGGGCCCCGAGGACTACCACGCCCGGATCAACGATCCGGCGCTGGCCATCGATGCCGACTGTCTGCTGTTCATTCGCGGCGTCGGACCGGTCGGATACCCCGGCGCCGCCGAGGTGGTCAACATGCTGCCGCCCGATGCGCTGGTCCGACAAGGCATCACCATGCTGCCCTGCGTGGGTGACGGTCGGCAGTCGGGTACCTCGGCCAGTCCGTCGATCCTGAACGCTTCCCCGGAAGCCGCGGTAGGCGGTGGTCTGGCGCTGCTGCAGACCGGCGACCGGGTGCGCATCGACCTGAACCGGCGGCGCGCCGACATGATGATCAGCGACGAGGAACTGGCGCGCCGGCGGGCTGCCTGGCGGGCGCCCGAACTGATCAGCCAGACGCCCTGGCAGGAGCTGCAGCGCCGCCACATCGGACAGCTCCAGGACGGCGGCTGCCTGGACTTCGCAGTCAAGTACCAGCGGATCGATTTCGTCCACGGCATCCCGCGCGACAATCACTGATCCCGCAGCGGCGGGCCCGGCCTGCGGGACTGGTTGCCTAGTGCGGCGGCTTTGGCCATAATCCGCCGTCCCTTCAGGGGCCCTTGTTCCGGATTCCCACTTTCACTGCAGAGACGGATGGCCGACGACACTATTCTCGAAACGCGCAACCTCGTGAAGGAATTCAAGGGGTTCGTCGCCGTCAGCGATGTCAACCTGAAGGTGCAGCGCGGGCACATCCACGCCTTGATCGGGCCCAACGGCGCCGGCAAGACGACGGTGTTCAACCTGCTCACCAAGTTCCTGATCCCCACCCGCGGTCAGATCCTCTTCAAGGGTCAGGACATCACCCAGGAAAAGTCGGCGCAGGTGGCGCGCCGCGGCATCGTCCGCTCGTTCCAGATCTCGGCCACTTTCCCGCACCTGACGGTGCTCGAGAACGTGCGCATCGGCCTGCAGCGCCAGCTCGGCACTTCCTTCCATTTCTGGAAGTCGGAGCGCTCGCTGGAGGTCCTGCACGTCCGGGCGCTCGAACTGCTCGACACGGTGGGTCTTCGCGAATACGCGGACACCATCACGGTCGAACTGCCTTACGGCCGCAAGCGCGCGCTCGAAATCGCCACCACCCTGGCGACCGAGCCCGAACTGATGCTGCTCGACGAGCCGACCCAGGGCATGGGGCATGAGGACGTCGAGCGCGTGACGCAGCTGATCAAGAAGGTCTCGGCCAATCGGACGATCCTGATGGTCGAGCACAACATGAATGTGGTCGCCACCATCGCCGACCGGATCAGTGTCCTGCAGCGCGGCCAGGTGATCGCCGAGGGTCCTTACGAGACGGTGTCGAAGGATCCCCAGGTGCTGGAAGCCTACATGGGCAGCGAAGCGACGGAACTCGGGGGCGGGCATGGCTGAAGGCGTCGAATTCCTGCGGATCACCGATCTGCACGCCTTTTATGGCGAATCCCACATCCTCCACGGGGTCGACCTGCGGGTGAACCGCGGCGAGGTCGTCACCCTGCTCGGACGCAATGGCGCCGGACGCACCACCACGCTGAAGTCGATCATGGGCCTGGTCGGTCGGCGCACCGGCTCGATCATGATCAACGGGTCCGAATCGGTCGCGATGGCGCCGCACCGGATCGCGCAGATGGGCCTGGGCTACTGCCCGGAAGAGCGCGGCATCTTCGCCAGCCTCACCTGCGAGGAAAACCTGATGCTGCCGCCGGCGGTGGCCAGCGGCGGGATGACGATCGACGAGATCTACGCGATGTTCCCCAACCTCGCCGAACGCCGCAACAGTCAGGGCACCCGGCTGTCGGGTGGCGAGCAGCAGATGCTCGCGGTCGCGCGCATCCTGCGCACCGGTGCGCGCCTGCTGCTGCTCGATGAAATCTCCGAAGGTCTCGCTCCCGTCATTGTCCAGGCGCTGGCGCGGATGATCCGCACGCTGCGCGAGCGTGGCTTCACCGTGATCATGGTCGAACAGAACTTCCGCTTCGCGGCGCCGCTGGCCGACCAGTTCTATGTGATGGAGCACGGGCGCATCGTCGAGGGCTTTCGCGCCAGCGAACTGACCTCGAAGATGGGCATGCTCCACGAGTATCTGGGTGTCTAGGTCGGCTGGCCGCCGCCCCCTCTGATTCCTTCTTCAACCAGCCGATCCACCCTCGTCATTCAGGAGAACCCATGATCAAGCGCAAACTGATTTCCCTGCTGGTTTCCGGAGCGTTCGCAGTCGCCGCGGGCGCGGCCCAGGGTCAGGTCTCCGACGGCGTCGTGCGGATCGGTGTCATGAATGACATGTCGGGCCTTTACGCCGACATCGCCGGTCAGGGTTCGGTGATCGCCGCCCGGATGGCGGTCGAGGACTTCGGCGCGGCCAAGAAGGGCATGAAGGTCGAGATCGTTTCAGCCGACCACCAGAACAAGCCAGACATCGGCTCGAGCATCGTTCGCAAGTGGTTCGACACCGACAAGGTCGACGCCGTGGTCGACGTGCCCACCTCCTCGGTGGCGCTGGCGGTCAACCAGATCGTGCGCGAGAAGGGCAAGGTCATGCTCAACTCCGGCGCGGCCACCTCCGACCTCACCGGTAAAGACTGCTCGCCCAACACCATCCACTGGACCTACGACACCTGGATGCTCGCCAACGGCACCGGGTCGGCGATCGTCAAGACCGGCGGCGATTCCTGGTTCTTCCTGACCTCGGACTATGCCTTCGGCCACGCGCTCGAGCGCGACACCGAGGCGGTGGTACTCAAGTCGGGCGGCAAGGTCATCAACAAGGTGCGCCATCCGCTGAACACCCAGGACTTCTCCTCCTTCCTGCTGCAGGCCCAGGCTTCCAAGGCCAAGATCATCGGTCTGGCAAACGCCGGCGGCGACACCCAGAACTCCATCAAGCAGGCGGCCGAGTTCGGCATCACCCGCGGCGGCCAGAACCTCGCCGGCCTGCTGGTGTTCCTGCCGGATGTTCACGCGCTCGGTCTGGACAAGGCTCAGGGGTTGATCTTTACCGAGACCTTCTACTGGGACCTGAACGAGCAGACGCGGGCCTGGACCAAGCGGTTCGTACCCCAGAACGGCGGCAAGTACCCCTCGATGGTTCACGCGGGTGTTTATGGTGCGGTCATGCACTACCTGAAGGCCGTGGAGGCACTCAAGGGCGATGACGGCACCAAGGTCGTCGCCAAGATGAAGGAACTGCCGACCGACGACCCGCTGTTCGGCAAGGGTTCGATTCGGGCTGACGGCCGCAAAATTCATCCGGCCTACCTGGTCGAGGTCAAGAAGCCCGCCGAGTCCAAGGGCCCGTACGACTACTACAAGGTCCGGGCCACCATCCCGGCCGACCAGGCCTTCCGGCCCATCGACCAGGGCAACTGCCCGCTGGTCGCCAAGAAGTAAGGCGAAGCGGCGACCAGCATGGAGATCTTCGGCATTCCTACCCAGGCCCTGTTCGGGCAACTGCTGATCGGGCTGATCAACGGTTCGTTCTATGCGTTGCTGTCGTTGGGGCTGGCGGTCATTTTCGGCCTGCTCAACATCATCAACTTCACCCACGGCGCCCAGTACATGATGGGCGCTTTCGTGGCTTATCTGCTGTTGAACAGGCTCGGGATCGGATACTGGTGGTCGCTGGCACTGGCGCCGGTGGTGGTGGGTGCCACCGGCGTCTTCGTCGAACGCTTCATGCTGTCCCGGCTCTACAAGCTTGATCACCTGTACGGGCTGCTGCTCACCTTTGGACTCGCACTGATCATCCAGGGCCTGTTCCGCAACGAGTACGGTTCCTCCGGGCAGCCCTATCCGATCCCGGCCGAACTCACCGGTGGCAAGAACCTGGGCTTCATGTTCCTCCCCAACTACCGGGCCTGGGTGATCGTCGCGTCCCTGGTGGTCTGCCTGGGCACCTGGTACGTGATGGAGCGCACCAAGCTCGGTGCCTACCTGCGTGCTGCCACCGAGAACCCGGCGCTCGTTCAGGCATTCGGGGTGAACGTGCCGCGGATGATCACGCTGACCTATGGGTTTGGTGTCGCGCTGGCGGCCCTGGGCGGGGTGATGGCTGCCCCGATCTATCAGGTCAGTCCCCAGATGGGGGCCGATCTGATCATCGTGGTGTTTGCGGTGGTCGTCATCGGTGGCATGGGCTCGATCCTGGGGGCGATCATCACCGGTTTTGGCCTGGGACTGATCGAAGGCCTGACGAAAGTCTTCTACCCGGAAGCATCGAACACCGTGATCTTCGTGATCATGGCCATCGTCCTGCTGATCAAGCCCGCCGGTCTGTTCGGCACCCAGAAGTAGCGCAAAGGCCGTCATGTCCACGTCTTCCGTTTCGATGAAGACCGGTGCGAGCGCCGGTCTGGGCCACCAGAAGGTCGCCTTGCTGATCCTGGCGCTTTTCTTCGCGCTGGGACCGCTGGTGTTCTATCCGGTCTTTCTGATGAAGGTGATGTGTTTCGCGCTGTTCGCCTGCGCGTTCAATCTGCTGATCGGTTTCGGCGGCCTTCTGTCCTTCGGGCATGCGATGTTCCTCGGGACCTCGGGATACGCCGCTGCGCACGCGGCCAAGGTCTGGGGTCTCACGCCGGAGCTGGCGCTGCTGTTCGCCACCGGCTGCGCCACGCTGCTCGGCTGGGTCACCGGCATGCTGGCGATCCGGCGCCAGGGCATCTATTTCGCGATGATCACGCTGGCGCTGTCCCAGATGGTCTACTTCTTCTATCTGCAGTCGAAGTGGACGGGCGGCGAGGACGGCATCCAGGCGGTTCCGCGCGGGCATCTGTTCGGCGTGATCGACCTGTCGGGCAATCTGGCCATGTATTGCCTGGTGTATGTCCTGTTCATGGCGTCTTTCCTGCTGATCCTGCGAATCGTCCATTCGCCGTTCGGTCAGGTGCTCAAGGCGATTCGCGAGAACGAGCCGCGGGCGCTGTCGCTGGGCTATGACACCGACCGCTACAAGTTGGTGGCCTATGTGCTCTCGGCGACGCTCGCCGGTCTGGCGGGCGCGATGAAGTCGCTTGTCTTCCAGCTCGCCTCGCTCACCGATGTCCATTGGTCGATGTCCGGCGAGGTCGTGCTGATGACGCTGCTGGGCGGTCTGGGCACGCTGTTCGGTCCGATCGTCGGCGCCGGCATCGTGATCGCCATGGAAAGCTACCTGGCACAGCTGGGTGCCTGGGTCACGATCGCGCAGGGCATCATCTTCGTCATCTGCGTGCTGGCGTTCCGGCGCGGCATCGTCGGCGAGATCGCCAACTTCATCAAGAAACCGCTCTAGTCGCACGTCTGCGGAATCCGCCAAGGCAAGCCGGCTTGCAAGGGTTGCCGGACATCCGTATAACAGCGGAACTCGCGCTTCCGCGCCAAGCCAGAACAACGAAACACAGGGCAGATCGTCATTGCCCGGGAGACGAAAACAGGTGTCCAAAGACGCATTGCTCAGTGTGCGTGGCATCACCGTGCGATTCGGCGGGGTGGTGGCTCTCGACTCGGTGAGCTTCGATGTGCCGCATGGCGGCGTGTGCGGTCTGATCGGCCCGAACGGCGCCGGCAAGACCACCTTGTTCAATTGCCTGAGCCGGCTCTATTCCTATCAGGCCGGCGACCTGCATTTCGAAGGCAAGTCGATCACCGAGACGCCGGTGCATGACATCGCCGCCCTGGGCATCGGGCGCACCTTCCAGAATCTGGCCATGTTTCGCACGATGTCCGTCGAGCGCAATGTGATGATCGGCGCCCACTGCCGCTCGGGCGCGGGTTTCTTCGCCAGCGCGCTGCGTCTGCCGTCGGTGCGCGCCGAAGAAGCGCGTCTGCGCGATCGTGCCCACGAAATCATGAAGTATCTGGGGCTCGAGCAGTTCGCCCAGCGTCCGGCGGGTGACCTGCCGTTCGGCATTCAGAAACGGGTCGAGTTCGCCCGTGCGCTGGCCGCCGATCCGAAGCTGCTGCTGCTCGATGAACCTGCCGCCGGCCTGAACCATGAAGAGCTCGATGGACTGGGCGATCTGATCCGCGACGTGCGCGATCGCCTGAACATCACGGTGCTGCTGGTCGAGCACCACATGAGCCTGGTGATGTCCGTTTCCGATCACATCGTGGCGCTGAATTTCGGCAAGAAGATCGCCGAAGGAACGCCCACCGAGATCCAGAACCACCCTGACGTGATTGCCGCCTATCTGGGGGCGCCGAGCGATGCCAAAGCTGCTTGAAGTTTCCGATCTGAATGCCTCCTACGGCGCCACGCAGGCGCTGTTCGGTGTGAGCTTCTCACTCGAACAAGGCAAGATAACCGCCATTCTCGGTGCCAACGGCGCTGGCAAGACCACCACGCTGCGCGCGCTCTGTCAGACCGTGCGCACCTCCGGCAGCATCAAGATCGCCGGCGAAGAGGTGATCGGCCGGGCGACCGAATCGGTGGTGCGGATGGGGGTGGCCCATGTGCCCGATGGTCGCGGCACCTTCATCGCGCTGTCGGTCGAGGAAAACCTGCGTCTGGGCGCCTTCACCCGGCGTGACAAGGCCGAGGTCGCGCTGGACATGGAGCGGATGTACACGCGCTTCCCTCGGCTCAAGGAGCGTCGGCAGCAGCAGGCGGGCACGCTGTCCGGTGGCGAGCAGCAGATGCTCGCGATCAGCCGCGCCCTGATGCTGCGACCGCGCCTGCTGCTGCTGGACGAACCCTCGTTCGGACTGGCTCCGCTGATCGTTGCCGAGATTTTCCGGATCATGCGCGAGATCAACCAACAGGATCAGGTGAGCATGCTGCTGGTCGAGCAGAACGCATCGCTCGCCCTCGATCTTGCCGATAACGCCTACCTGCTTGAAACCGGGCGTGTGGCGATCTCCGGACCGAGCGAGCAGATCAAGAACGACGAGAACGTGCGTCGCGTGTACCTGGGCTACTGAGACCGTAACGGAAGCGATCCATGGAAGCATTACTGCATCAGATCTTCGCGGGCCTGGCCAACGGTGGCATTTATGCCTCGGTGGCCCTGGCGCTGGTCATGATCTACCAGGCCACCCACCACATCAATTTCGCCCAGGGCGAAATGGCCACCTTCAGCACCTTCATTGCCTGGGCGCTGATGAACAACGGCATGCCCTACTGGGCAGCGTTCTTCCTCACGGTGGCGATCTCCTTCATCGGCGGCATCCTGATCCAACGGATCATCCTCAAGCCGGTCGAAAAAGCACCGGCGCTCACCAACGTCATCGTGTTCATCGGCCTGCTGGTGATCTTCAATGCGGTGGCGGGCTGGGTTTTCGAGCACACGATCAAGGCTTTCCCGACGCCCTTCCCCAAGGACTCGATGTTCGCGACGAAGTACTTCAACGCGCATGAGATCGGCTCGGTCGGCGTGATGTTGTGCGTGCTGGGGCTGTTGTTCTCGTTCTTCCGTTTCACGCCGTTGGGCCTGGCGATGCGCGCCGCGGCCCAGAATCCCGACTCCGCGCGTCTGGTCGGGGTACGGGTGTCCTGGATGCTCGCCGTGGGTTGGGGGTTGGCGGCAGCGATCGGCGCGGTCGCCGGCATGATGGTCGCGCCCATCGTCTATCTCGATCCGAACATGATGTCGGGCATCCTGCTCTACGGGTTCGCGGGTGCGCTGCTCGGCGGCATCGACAACCCCTGGGGCGCGGTGATCGGCGGTTTCATCGTGGGTGTGCTCGAGAACCTGCTCGGTGCCTATGTGATCGGCACCGAACTCAAGCTGACGGTAGCCCTGGTCCTGATCGTCGGCACCCTCACCCTCAAGCCGAACGGCCTGTTCGGTAAAGTCCTGGTGACCCGCGTATGAAACCCATCGACCGCAAGTGGATCTGGATCGGCGGCATCGTCACGCTGGTGGCGTTGTGCCTTCTGCCTTTCCTCGTCAAGAATTACCGGGTCTTCCAGTTCAACCTGGTGATCGTCTATTCGATCGCCGTGTTGGGCCTGAACATCCTGACCGGCTTCAACGGACAGTTCTCCCTGGGGCACGGTGCGTTTTACGCCATCGGAGCCTACGTCACCGCCATCCTCATGGATCAGGCCGGCATGCCCTACTGGGCGACGCTGCCGGTCGCGGCGATCGTGTGCTTCGTGTTCGGCTTCCTCATGGGATTCCCCGCCCTGAGGCTGGAAGGGCACTTCCTGGCGCTCGCCACCTTTGCACTGGCGCTGGCGATTCCGCAGTTGCTCAAGTACAAGAAGATCGAAGGCTTCACCGGCGGGGTCCAGGGCATCGTGCTGACCAAACCGGAGCCCCCGTTCACCTTTCGCCTCTTCGATCAGCCCCTCAACGCCGACCGCTGGCTTTATTTCTTCTCGCTCTTCGTTGCCCTGCTGATGTTCCTGATCGCCTGGAACCTGCTGCGCGGCCGGGTCGGCCGAGCGCTGGTGGCCATTCGGGATCATCCGATTGCGGCGGCTGCGATGGGCATCAACCTGCCGGTCTTCAAGTCGCTGGCCTTCGGTGTGTCGGCTGCCTTCACCGGCGTGGCCGGCGCGATCGGCGCGATCGTGGTGGCATTCGTGGCCCCGGACAGCTTCACCGTCTTCCTGTCGATCACCTTCCTGGTCGGCGTGGTCATCGGGGGGCTGGCGTCGATTCCCGGTGCCATTTTCGGCGCGATCTTCATTCAGTTCGTGCCGAACATCGCCGACGAGATCTCGAAGTCTGCGCCCTGGGCGATCTATGGCATCTTCCTGATCGTCTTCATGTACCTGATGCCTACCGGGGTGATGGGCTTGCTCACCAAGCTGTTCAACCGGTTGCGCCGGCCGGCCTCATCGACCTGACCACCCGATTGCCGACCGGCTCGATCCTGGCTTCGGGCTGGCTCGGGTCGGGCACGGGTTTTCCCGATCATCGTCAATGGGTGCTCGTCCGTTAAAGGAGGGGCGACCCGAAGAAATCCCGCTCACCCGAATGGCGGGCGCGTCGATGAGCATCCGGGCTCGCCCGGACGATTCCAGGACAGTCGTTTTCTTCACTACGGAGAGTTCAGAATGGACAGGAGACAGGTAACCGGTTGGGCCGTCATGGTCGCCGCCGCCATCGCCGTTGCACCGGCATGGGCCCAGAAAAAATACGACGCGGGCGCGAACGACAAGGAAATCAAGATCGGCGGAATCAGCCCCTACTCCGGTCCCGCATCGGCTTACGGCACCATCGGCAAGTCGATCGGCGCCTACTTCGACAAGGTCAATGCGGAAGGTGGCATCAACGGACGCAGGATCAAGTGGATCTCGCTCGATGACGGTTACAACCCGGCCAAGACGGTCGAGCAGGCCCGCAAGCTGGTCGAGGAAGAGGAAGTGCTCTTCCTGTTCAACACGCTGGGCACGCCCCCGAATTCGGCGATCCATCGGTACATGAACCAGAAGAAGGTGCCTCAACTGTTCGTGGCCACCGGCGCGACGAAGTGGGGTGACCCGAAGAACTTCCCCTGGACGATGGGCTGGCAGCCGAACTACCAGGCCGAGTCGAAGATCTACGCCTCGCACATCCTCGAGACCAGGCCCAATGCCAAGATCGCGGTCATCTACCAGAACGACGACTACGGCAAGGATTACCTGAAGGGCTTCGAGGACGGTCTCGGCGACAAGGCCAAGACCATGATCGTCAGCAAGATCAGCTACGAGGTCACCGATCCGACCATCGACAGCCAGATGGTCACCATGAAGGCCTCGGGGGCGGATGTGTTCTTCAACATCACCACGCCGAAGTTCGCGGCGCAGGCGATCAAGAAGGCGGCGGAGATCGGCTGGAAGCCGGTGCACTACCTGAACAACGTCTCGGCGTCGGTGGGTTCGGTGCTGGTGCCGGCGGGTCTCGACAACGCGGTGGGCCTGATCAGCACGCAGTACCTCAAGGATCCGACCGATCCGCAGTGGGCGACCGACAAGGCCTATCTCGACTGGCTGGAGTACATGAAGAAGTACTACCCGGGTGGTGATCTCAAGGACGCGTCGAACGTCTTTGGCTACAACGTTGCCCAGGGGGTGGTGCAGGTGCTCAAGCAGGCCGGCGACAACCTGACCCGCGAGAACATCATGAAGCAGGCCGCGAGCATGGATTTCACGCTGCCGATGTTGCTGCCTGGTGTGAATGTGAAGACCGGTCCGGATGATTTTTATCCGATCGAACGCGAACAACTGATCCGCTTCACCGGCAAGAGCTGGGAGCGTTTCGGCAAGGTCTACGGACGTTGATCAGTCTGCGGGGGCCGGCGTCTGACCACGCTTGCCCCTGTCGGCCGGTTCAAATAACTGAACTTTTAGAAGGGGAGTGACAGATGGACAGGAGACAACTGGCAGCGTGGATGGTGGGTCTGGCGGCGGCGACGATCGCCATGCCTTCCTTCGCCCAGAAGAAGTACGACGCCGGCGCGACCGACAAGGAAATCAAGATCGGCGGCATCAGCCCCTATTCGGGCCCCGCGTCCGCTTACGGAACCATCGGCAAGGGCATCAAGGCCTACTTCGACAAGGTCAACGCCGAGGGCGGCGTGAACGGTCGCAAGCTGGTGTGGGTGTCCTATGACGACGGCTACAACCCGGCCAAGACGGTCGAGATGGCGCGCAAGCTGGTCGAGCAGGATGAAGTGCTGCTGGTGTTCAATGTGCTGGGCACGCCGACGAATTCGGCGATCCACAAGTACATGAACCAGAAGAAGGTGCCCCAGTTGTTCAACGCGACCGGCGCCACCAAGTGGGGCGATCCGACCGGCAATCCGTGGACGATGGGCTGGCAGCCGAGCTATCAGTCCGAGGCGCGCATCTATGCGCAGCACATCCTGGACACCAAGCCCAACGCGAAGATCGGCATCATCTACCAGAATGATGACTACGGCCGTGACTACCTGAAGGGCTTCGAGGATGGCCTGGGCGAAAAAGCCAAGACCATGATCATCAAGAAGCTCAGCTACGAGGCGACCGATCCCACGATCGACAGCCAGATGGTTGAACTGAAGACCTCGGGTGCCGACACCTTCTTCAACATCACCATCCCGAAGTTCGCCGCCCAGGCGATCAAGAAGGCGGCTGACATCGGCTGGAAGCCCACCCACTACCTGAACGGCGTGTCCGCTTCGGTGGCGTCGGTGATCATCCCCGCCGGTCCGCAGAACGCCGTCGACGTCATCACCGCCTACTACCTCAAGGACCCCACCGATACCCAGTGGCAGACCACCAAGGAGTACAAGGACTGGCTCGAGTGGATGCAGAAGTACTTCAAGGACGGCGACCTGAAGGACGCGAACAACGTGTTCGCCTACAGCGTGGCGCAGACCATGGTTGAGGTGCTGAAGAAGGCCGGCGACAACCTGACCCGCGACAACGTGATGAAGCAGGCGGCCAATCTGGATCTGACACTGCCGATGCTCCTGACGGGCGTCAATGTGAAGACCGGTCCTGACGACTTCTTCCCGATCGAGCGCCAGCAGCTCCAGAAATGGGACGGCAAGAACTGGATTCGTTTCGGCAAGATCTACGGCCGCTGATCCACGCGTCCGGTTCGGGGGGCTTGATCGCTGCCCCCGCTTCTCGAAAGCCGCGACACGCCGGGCGTGTCGCGGCTTTTTTCATGGTGCCTGCAGGATGATCACCGAGCAGGCGGCCTCCTCGAAGCCGATCACGCCGCCACCGTTCTCGGCCAGTCCGATCCGGGCGCGGGCCGCTTGACGCGCCCCGGCCTCGCCGCGCAACTGCAGCGCGAGTTCGTGGATCATCGACAGGCCGGTGGCGCCCACCGGGTGGCCCTTGGAGACGAGCCCGCCCGACAGATTGATCGGTTTGCTGCCGCCCAGCGCGGTTTCGCCGGCGCCCACGAACGCGCCGCCCTGGCCAATCTCGCAAAAGCCCATCATCTCGGCCTGGTAGATCTCGCAGAATGACGTCGCGTCATGAACCTCTGCCAGATCGATGTCGGCGGGCGTGAGGCCGGCCTGTGCATAGGCGCGCCGGGCCGCCAGTTGCGACAGCCCTGGCTCGTCCAGCGCCCGGTACTTGCCGCCAGTCAGCACGCTCGCACGCACCCGCACCGCGCGCGCCTGTACCGCGGCGGGCAGCGTGCGCAGGAACGACGCTGAACAGAGGAGGGCGGCTGCGGCCCCGTCGCCGATTGGCGCGCACATCGACCGGGTCAGCGGCGTGCTGACCATCCGGTCGGCGAGCACCTCATCGGGCGACACCTGAAAGCGGTATTGCGCGAGTGGGTTGAGCGCACCCATTGCGTGATTCTTGGCGGCGCCGATCGCGATCTGGCGGGCGGTGGTGCCCCAGCGCTTCATGTGCCAGGCGGCCTGCATCGCGTAGGTGTCCATGAAGACAGTGCCGCCGCCCGCGTTCGGCGCGAAGGGTTTGCCCGCGGCCTCGCCGGCCAGCCGGTAGTACTCGTGCCACTCCTGCGGATCGAGCTGATCGATGCCGCCCTCGAAGATCTCCTGGGTGCGCGCCGGGTCATCGGGTACGAAGGTCTTCTCCACGCCGATGGCCAGCGCAAGCTCGGACTGCCCGGACAGCACATCCTTCCAGGCGCCGTTGAAGGCCATCGATGCGGTCGCACAGCCACCCTCGACGTTGATCATCGGCACCCGTTCCGGAAACCGGCCTTCGCGCACCAGCGGCGTGAAGCACACTTGTCCGCGGATGTTGCGCTGCCCGAAGCTGCCCATGCCGCAGTTGCCGAACCAGCTGCTGCCGATCGCGCTGCCGTCGGCCATGCCGGCGTCGGCCAGCACCGCCTCATAGGCTTCGCGGGTGAGTGCCTTGAATCCGTCCTGCGGGCGCTTCGCGAAGGGCGTGCAGGCGGTGCCGATGAGATAGACGGCGTCCATGGGGGTCTCCTGGTCGATCCGGTTGGGGTGCGTGGCGAGTCTCGCGTCGGGGCCGGTGCTTCAGTGGTGCCGCGGCATCGGAATGGTACCGGGCGCCCGTCGGTCGTCGTGCGTACTGTTCAGGCGATCGCCTGGATCGCTGCCGGTATCGGACCGGCCGGCATGCTTTTCGGCTTCCGGGGTGCAGTAAGATAGCCCTGAGACCGGAGAGCCATGAGCCTCCGGCAGCCACTGGGGGAGACGATTCGATGATCCGACGGATTTCATGGCGCCTGCTGATGCCGGCGCTGGCGCTGGTGCTGACCTGCACCGGGGCATCGGCGCAGAGCGATGCGTGGCCGAGCCGGCCGATTCGACTGGTGTCGCCGTTTCCGCCTGGCGGGACCACCGATCTCCTGGCCCGGCTGTTTGCTCCGCCGCTGTCGCGTGCGCTCGGTCAGCAGGTCATCGTCGAGAACAAGTCCGGGGCGGCCGGTTCGATCGGTACCGGCATGGTGGCCAAGGCGCCGCCCGACGGCTACAGCTTTGTGCTGGTGTTCGACACCCACGCGGTCAACCCCAGCCTCATCCCCAATATGCCCTTCGACACCCGGGCCGATCTGGCGCCGGTGATGCTGATCGCCACCGGTGCGATGGTGATGACTGCCCACGCGTCTCAGCCCTACCGCAGCTTCACCGCGCTGATGACCGCAGCCCGGCAGAAGCCCGGCACGATTTCCTACGGCACGATCGGTACCGGCAGCCTCGCCCATCTGGCGATGACGCAGATGAACAGTCAGGGCAAGTTCACCACCTCGCACGTCCCGTACAAGGGCGGTGGGCCCCTGGCTCAGGATGCGGTGGCCGGACATGTGCCGGTGGCGATCGGGTCGGTCGCGCTGCTGGCTCCGCACATCCGCAGCGGCGCGCTGGTGCCGCTGGCGGTCACTACCGCCAAGCGCGATCCGGCCCTGCCGGAGGTGCCCACCGTGAGCGAGCAGGGGCTGCCCGGATTCGAAGCGCTGGCCTGGTGGGGGCTGCTCGCGCCGGCGCGCACCCCGGCGCCGATCATCGCCCGCATGAACGCCGAGGTGTCGCGGCTGCTGGCCGATCCGCAGATGCGCGAGCGGATGGCCTCGCAGGGAATGAACATCGTGGCCTCGTCGCCCGAGGAGTTCACCCGGTTTCTCGATCCGCAGATGGCCCGCTGGGCTGCGGTGGTCAAGGAATACGGAATCCGGGCCGGTGACTGAACCCCCCGTCGTGGCCGCTGGCCGGGCGCCCAAGCCGGCGCGTTTCTACAAGGCCGATCGCTATTCGGCTGACGAAAGCGTGGGCTATCTGATGCGCCGAGTGCTCAGCGGGATGGCTCAGGCCACCGACTCGCGCCTGGAGCCGCACGGGCTGACCAACGCCCAGTGGGTGCCGCTGTTCAAGCTGCGCATCGGTGCCGCGGTGACGGTGGCCGAACTCGCGCGCGAATGCCAGGCCGACGCCGGCTCGATGACCCGGATGCTCGACCGGCTCGAGGCCAAGGGGCTGTGCCGTCGCGTGCGCTCCACCGCCGATCGCCGGGTCGTCAACATCGAGCTCACGCAGGAAGGCGAGAAGGCGGCCGACAAGGTCACGCCTGCCATCGCCGAAGTCCTCAACAGTTACCTGGCCGGTTTCACCCGCGCCGAATGGGACACCCTGAAGGACCTGCTGCGTCGCATGCTCGGCAATGCCGATGCGGTGCGCCAGTCGAATCCGGTTCGTGATGTCCGCTAGCCGCCCGCGATGCGCGACAGCCGACGTGACGCTACCCCATTTTTTCGTCCATATAGTTGCCTATGCAATTAAAGCTTAAACAAGTTTTATCGGTCGTTCCCGCGATCGCTGCGATCGTGGCGATCAGCCTGTTGGGCGGTTGCGCATCGCACGGCGATTCGCGTCCGCCGGCGCAACCGGTGAGCGCCCCCGCGGTCGGCGTGAATCCGCAGGTTCAGTCGGTGCCTCTGTCGGCCACCTGGTGGCGGGACCTGGGCGACGAACAGCTGTCGCGGCTGATCGAGCAGGCGATCGAGGGTGCGCCCGGACTGCGGATCGCGCAGGCCCGGATTGCGCGCGCTCAGGCGACGGTCGACGATGCGGTGGCGGCCTTCGATCCGACCACGGCGGCGTCGATCGACCTGAACCGTCAGCGCTTTTCGGCCAATGGACTGGTGCCTTCCACCATCGCGGGCAAGGTGCGCAACATCGGCACCGTGCAGGCCTCGATGGCCTGGGAGTTCGATTTCTTCGGTCGTCATCGGGCCGATCTGGAGGCCGCGCTGGGCACCCAGCGGGCCGCCCAGGCCGATGCGCAGGCGGCACGCGCGCTGCTGGCCAGCCAGGTTGCCCAGGGCTATGTGCAGCTGGCGCGTCTGATCGAGCGCCGGGCCCTTCTGGGCGAACTGCTCGAACAGCGAGAACAGTCGCGCCTGCTGGCCGCGCAGCGGCTGCGCGCCGGCCTGGACGACGCGCGGGCGCTGCGCCTGGCCGAGGCGGCGGTGGTCGAGGTTCGACTGCAGCAGGCGTCGCTGGACGAACTGGTCGGCATCGGCCGCAACGCCCTGGCAGCGCTCACCGCACAGCCCCCGGGCGCGCTGTCGCGGCTGGCGCCCCGGCTGCTGGACGGCCTGCGGCTGGCGGTGCCCGAGGATGTGCCGGCCGACCTGCTGGGACGCCGTGCCGATCTGGTGGCGGCGCGCTGGCGCATCGAGGCCGCGACCCAGGATGTCACCGCGATGCGCGCGCAGTTCTATCCCAACATCAACCTGAATGCGCTGGTCGGGGTCTCGAGCATCGGGCTTGACAAGATGTTTCGCGCCGGCAGCCTGCAGGGCGCCTTCGGTCCGGCAATCCGGCTGCCGCTGTTCGAGGCCGGGCGGCTGCGCGCCAGCCTGCGCGGTCGGGAGGCCGATCTCGATCTCGCGGTCGAGTCCTACAACCAGGCACTGGTCGAGGCGGTGCGCGAGGTCGCCGATCGCCTGGGCGCGCTGCGCGCGATCGCCGAGCAGCAGCGCCAGCAGGCGCTGGTGGTCAGCGCCGCCGAGTCGGTGCGAACCCTGGCCGAAGCGCGTCACCGCGCCGGCCTGGGCAATCGGCTGACGGTGCTCGCGGCGCAGGGCGGCGTGCTGGCCCAGCGTCAGCACGAGATCGACCTGCAGGCCCGTCTGATCGACACGCAGATTGTCCTGATCCGTGCGCTGGGCGGCGGTTACGCCGGCGAGGCCGCCCGATGAGCGCGGCCCGTCCGGCAGCCCCGGCACAGCCCGTCAGCCATCGCCCCGTCACCGGGGCGGTGTTCAACCCGTTCGAGCGAATCACGTCATGAATCAGCCCCAGAGCCCGGCCCCGGCCAACGTCAGTTCCAACGCCGGTTCGAATTCCCGGCGCACCCGCGCGATGCTGATGGTCACCGCGGTGGTCACGCTCGCCGCGATTGCCTACGGGGTTTACTACGCGATGGTTCTCAGCCGCGTCGAGACCACCGACAACGCCTACGCCCAGGCGACCATCGTGCAGATCACCCCGCAGCTGGCCGGTACGGTCACCCAGGTGCTCGCCGACGACACCGACCTGGTCAAGCCCGGCCAGGCGCTGGTTCGGTTCGATCCGGCCGATGCCCTGGTGGCGCTCGATCAGGCCCGCGCGCAGCTGGCGCAGACGGTGCGCGAGACGCGCACGCTCTACGCCGCCAACGCGACCTTCGACACCCAGATCGCCTCGCGCCAGGCCGAACTGGCGCGCGCCCAGGCCGAGCTGCGCCGCGTGCTGGACGACGCCGCGCGGCGCGAACCGCTGCTGGCCAGCGGGGCGGTCGCGCGCGAGGAGTACGACCACGCGCTCGCGCAGGCGCAGGCCCTGCGCAGCCAGGTCCAGGCGGCGCAGTCGGCGCTGGAGACCGCCCGCGCCCAGCTCGCGGCCAACCGGGTGCTGACCGATGGCATCCCTGTCGACCGGCATCCGGCGGTGCAGCGGGCCGCCTCGCGGGTTCATGAGGCGCAGCTCGCGCTGCACCGGGCTCAGCTGGTGACGCCGATCGGCGGCTATGTCGCCCGGCGAAACGTCCAGGTCGGTCAGCGAGTGCAGGCCGGGACGGCGCTGATGTCGGTCGTCGCGCTCGATCAGGTCTGGGTAGACGCGAACTTCAAGGAAGGCCAGCTCAAGAACCTGCGAATCGGACAGTCGGTCAAGCTGCAGGCCGATCTCTACGGGTCGAAGGTCGAGTACAACGGCAAGGTCGACGGACTGGGTGCCGGCACCGGTGCGGCCTTCGCCCTGCTGCCCGCGCAGAACGCCAGCGGCAACTGGATCAAGGTGGTCCAGCGGCTGCCGGTCAGGATCACGCTGGACCCCGCCGAGCTGGCCGCGCATCCCCTGCGGGTCGGTCTGTCGATGCGGGTCAGCGTCGACATCACCCGTCAGGAGGGCGCGAGCCTGGCGCAGTCCCAGCGCCCGGCGGCCCCGCCCCCCGCGGCGGCTGCCGAGGATGCGGCGCGCAGCGCCGCCGACGCGCTGGTGCGCAAGATCATCGCCGAGAACCGCGGCCAGTGATCGATGTCGGGCCAGACCGCGGCGCCCAGTCCGCCGTCACTTCCGGCGGGGCACCGCCCCGCGGCGCGCCCGGCGGGCTCCTGAGTCGCATGACGGCACCCTCGCCGCGCTCGCAGCGGAGCGGCTCTTGAGCGGGCCCGCGGCGCCGTTGCCACCGCTGCGCGGCGCTCACACGCTGATCGGCACGCTGGGGGTATCGCTGGCGACCTTCATGACGGTGCTCGACAGTTCGATTGCCAACGTGTCGCTGCCGGCGATTGCCGGCGACATGGGGGTCAGCCCCTCGCAGGGCACCTGGGTGGTGACCTCGTTTGCGGTGGCCAATGCCATCTCGGTGCCGTTGACCGGCTGGCTCGCGCGCCGCCTGGGGCAGGTTCGACTGATGGTCGGCAGCGTGCTGGCCTTCACCCTGTTTTCCTGGCTGTGCGGCGTGGCGCCCTCGATCGACACGCTGATCGCGGCCCGCATCCTGCAGGGCCTGGCCGCTGGCCCGTTGATCCCCCTGTCGCAGGTGCTGCTGCTGTCGAGCTACACGCCGGCGCGCGCCGGCACCGCGATGGCGGCCTGGGGCATGACGGTGCTGGTGGCGCCGATGGTCGGCCCGCTGCTGGGCGGCTGGATCACCGACAATGTGTCCTGGCCCTGGATCTTCTACATCAACATTCCGGTGGGCCTGCTGTCGGCTGCCATGACCTGGATGGTCTATCGCCGACGCGAGTCGGCGCACGGACCGTCGCCGCTCGACTACACCGGGCTGGTGCTGCTGGTGATCTGGGTCGGCGCACTGCAACTGATGGTCGACCAGGGCAAGGAACTCGACTGGTTCGAGTCCACCGAGATCGTCATGATGGCGGTGATTGCCACCGTGGGCTTTCTTTTCTTCCTGGCCTGGGAACTGACGCAGACCAGCCCGATCGTCGACCTGCGCCTGTTCGGGCAGCGCAATTTCGCGCTCGGCACGGTGTCGTTCGCGGTGTCTTACGGGCTGTTCTTCGGCAACGTGGTGCTGCTGCCCCTGTGGTTGCAGCAGCACATGGGTTACACCGCGATCTGGGCGGGGGCGGTGCTGGCCCCGGTGGGGGTGTTCGCCATCATGCTGTCGCCCTGGGTGGGTCGGAACATGGCCCGGATCGATCCGCGACTGCTGACCACCGTCTCGTTCTTCGGCTACGCGATCGTGCTCTGGCTGCGCTCGAACTTCACCACCGACTCCGATCTCTTCGCGATCCTGATGCCCACCGTGCTGCAGGGGATGGCGACCGCGTTCTATTTCATCCCGCTGCAGGCCATCATCTATTCCGGGCTCCCCCCGGCGCGTCTGCCCGCGGCCGGCGGGCTGAGCACCTTCGTGCGCTTCGTCGCGGGCGCGGTGGGCACCTCGGTGTTCACCACCCTGTGGGAGCGGCGCGCGGCGATGCACCATGCCCATTTGACCGAGCAGATGAGCGCGCAGCCCGCCAATGTCCAACCGGTCTTCGAGACGCTGCAGGGGGCGGGGTTCCTGCCAGACCAGTCGCTGGGGATGGTCAACCGCGTCATCGAACAGCAGGCCTTCACCATGGCGGTGGCCGACGTCTTCTATCTGTCGGGCTGGCTCTATCTGTTGCTGCTGTTGCCGTTGTGGTGCAGCGCCTCGACCACGCGCCGGCCTGCGGCTGCCGGGCGCGCCTCTGGCAGCCACTGATCCCGGGGGGCACGGTCGCGTCAGCATCCTCATGCCGGCGCTGCCCCGGCGCCCCGCGCCATCGGCCTGCTCCCCCTGGCGCGCCCCGGATACTCGCAAGGCGTGAATCCGTTGTGGCAGACTCATCGCATCTGACCCGAGAGTCAGGCGCACGGCGGATTGTCCGCCGGCCCCATCAGGAGACATTCATGAGCAGCCCCGTCGTCGCCCCGGACATGCTGGCCCTGCAACGGCTTTATCACTGGGAAAGGACGGCGCCCGACCGCGTCATACTGACGCAGCCGATGGGTGGCCAGACGGTCCGCGACTTCACCTGGCGCGAAGTGATGGACGAGAGCCGGCGGATGGCAGCCTATCTGCGCGGACTCGGCTTCGAACCGGGCTCGCGCATCGCGATCCTGTCCAAGAACTGCGCCCACTGGCTGATGGCCGATTTCGCGATCTGGATGGCCGGTTACGTGTCCGTGCCGCTGTATCCGACGCTGGCAGCCAGCACCATTCAGCAGATCCTCGAGCACAGCGAAGCGCGTCTGCTGTTCGTGGGCAAGCTCGATGGCTGGGAGGCGATGAAACCCGGCGTGCCTGCGGGGCTGGCCTGCGTGAGCCTGCCGCTGTCGCCCCCGACCGACTACCCGGCCTGGAACGACCTGATCCGGGCCACGCCCCCGCTGGCTGGCGAGCCGGTGCGTGACGGCGATGAGCTGAGCACGATCATGTACACCTCGGGCACCACCGGCGCGCCCAAGGGCGTGATGCACAGCTTCGCCACCTTTGCCTGGTCGATCCAGTCCGGCCTGAGCCGCGTGCCGATCGACAAGGAAGCCCGCATGCTGAGCTACCTGCCGCTGTCGCACGTGGCCGAGCGGACCCTGGTCGAGCAGTCGCTGCTGGCGGTCAGCCTGCACGTCTATTTCGCCGATTCGCTGGACACCTTCACAGCCGATCTGCAGCGCGCCCGGCCGACCGTCTTCTTCTCGGTGCCACGGCTCTGGGTCAAGTTTCAGCAGGGTGTGCAGGCACGGATGCCAGCTGACAAGCTGGCGCGCCTGTTGCGCATTCCGATCCTGCGCGGGATCGTGCGCAGGAAGATCCTGTCGGCGCTCGGTCTGGATCAGTGCCAGTTCGCCGCCGGCGGCGCCGCGCCGATGCCGCCCGAGCTGCTGCGCTGGTACGCGTCGCTCGGCCTGCCGATCGTCGAGGTCTATGGCATGACCGAGAACTGCGGCGTCTCGCACGCCACGCTGCCGGGTGTGCAGCGGCCCGGCACCGTCGGGCTGCCCTACGAGGGCGTGGAGTCGCGCATCGACCCGAACAACGGCGAGATCCAGATGAAGAGCCCCGGCCTGATGCTGGGCTATTACCGGGAGCCCGAACTGACCCGCCAGGCCTTCACCGAGGACGGCTGGCTGCACACCGGCGACAAGGGCCAGGTCGATGCCGAGGGTTATCTGCGCATCACCGGTCGGGTCAAGGACCTCTTCAAGACCAGCAAGGGCAAGTACGTGGCGCCGGCACCCATCGAGGACCGCCTGGTCATGCATGCGCACATCGAGGCCTGTGTGGTCACCGGCGCCAACCTCGGCCAGCCGCTGGGGATCGTGATGCTCAATCCGGTGGCCATCGAGCTGGCGCGCGACCCGAACCAGCGGGTCGCCATCGAGACCTCACTGGCGGCGCACCTGAAGGGCATCAACGCGGCGCTCGATCCGCACGAGCAGCTTGACTGCCTGGTGGTGGTGACCACGCCCTGGAGCGTCGAAAACGGCTTCGTCACGCCGACCTTCAAGGTCAAGCGCAACCGCATCGAGGAGGCTTACGCGGGCAGTTTCGAGGGATGGGTGGGCACGCGCCGCGCGGTGGTCTGGGCGCCGGCCTGAGCGCCGGGCGCGCTCAGCGCTGCGACCAGAGCGCCAGGCCCACCACCGCCAGCATCGACAGCGCCATCGCGATGTTGATCGTCACCTGCACGCGCGCCGGCAGTTGCAGCCGGCGCAGCGTCACCCCGAACCAGAGCCACAGCACGTGGATCGGCACCCAGACGATGTTCACGATCACCAGCTTGATCAGCGTCTCGGTCAGCAGGCTTTGCGGCCAGAACGCGAAGCCCGAGAACAGGGCGGTGTTCACCACATAGGCCTTCGGGTTGATCGTCTGCAGCACGACGCCGTTCACGAAGCCCGGCGGTTTCTGCTTGTGGATGAAGGTGATCTTCGAGCCCGACAGCGCGATGCGCAGGGCCAGGTAGACGAGGTAGGCCACCGAGGCGATCAGCAGTCCCGTCCGCAGGTACGGCACCGAGAGCGCGAGCGCGGCCAGCCCGCTGATCACCAGCAGTGCCACCAGGTTCGAGCCCACGAACAGACCGGCCAGAAAGCTCGCGCCCGCCCGGTAGCCGAAGCCCGAGCCCACGCCGGCGATCGACAGCACGCCCGGGCCGGGAGTGATCAGCAGGAACACGACAGCGAGCGCGAAAGTCATCATGGCAGGGTCGAAGTGAATCACAGGATGGGCGCGCACGCATGAATCCGTCTGGTTTCCGGTCTGAGGCGCCAGACACGGCGCCGCCGCGGGTCAACGGGTTGTTCGCGCTGCAGCCTCCGGGGCGGGGTCCGCGCCGGCGTCGCGCTGTTTCGCCCGCTCGACCGCATCAGCCGGTGCGCCCGCGCCCCGGGAGCCGCCGAACTGAATCCGTCGTATCGCGACAACCGCGATGCCTTCGACGGCCATGCCATCGTGCCGCGCGCGATCGGGCTGCTGGCTCAGGAGGTCTCGCGCAACATGGCGATGCTGGACATCACTCGCCTGGACGAACTGGACGCAGCGCGCCACCTGCGCGCGCGGCGCTGACGCCGCTCAGGCGTACAGGTTCAGGCGGGTGCCCAGGGAGCCGGCGGTGGCCAGGGTGGTCTGCGGCAGTGATTCGATCAGCTGGGTGTTGTTGGCCGCCTCGAAATCGAGCGCCTTGCGCAGGACCAGGATGGCAGCCTGCGAGTTGATCGTTCCCGGCGGGGTGTTGCCGACCTGGTTGACCGCTGCCGCGCTGATGCTGTCCATGACGTCGATCCCCGGAAAATGGCTGTATCCGGGATATCGGCCGTCGACCGGCGGACTTTAGGCTCGGCGGCGGTCGGGCGGCGCGGCGCAGCGGCTTGCAGTACCCCGTGCCGCGCCCGGACCGATTACTTCTCGCCCCAGGGCATCTCGCCCCACAGCTTGCGGAACTGGCCCTCGGCCTCGCGCATCACCGTGCCGTACTGCTCGGGCGCCAGGTAGCGCAGCGGAGCGAAAAAGCCCGCCGCCACTTTCACGAACTCGGGATCGGCCGCCGCCCGCCGCACCGCGCCGACCAGCCGCTCACGCACATCGGCCGGCAGCCCCCGGGGCGCGGCGATTCCGCGCAGGGACGACAGCTCGATGTTGTAGCCCTGCTCCTTGAAGGTGGCCAGGTCGGGCGCGAGGTCGGTGCGTGCCGGGCTCATCTGGCCCAGGTTGCGAAACGGGGAGCCGCCCTTGATTGCCTGCAGCGACTCGCCGATGTTCACCGCCGCGACGTCGATCTGGCGGCCCAGGGTGGCGGCGCGCACGTCGGAGGCCCCCTTGTAGGGCACATGGTTCATCTTCACCCCGGCGATCTTCTCGAACATCAGCATCGCCAGGTGGTCATCGGAGCCGACGCCGGTGCTGCCCACCGTCACCTGGCCGGGCTTGCTGCGTGCGTAGGCGGCGAGCTGATCGAGGTTGGTGATGCTGCTGGCGGTGTGGACCGCGAAGTTGCTCGGATCGTCCACCACGTTGCCGATCAGATCGAAGTTCTCCCAGGTGAAAGGCGTCTTGCGCTCGATCGGGATGGTCAGCACATTGGGCGTGTTGATGAAGCCGATGGTGTAGCCGTCGGGGGGCGCTGCCGCGATCGCGGCGAAGCCGATCGCACCGCCCGCGCCGGTCTTGTTCTCGACGATGATCTTCGCGCCGGCACCCAGGTGCTTCTCGATGAAGGGCGCCATCGCGCGGGCCACCACATCGGTGCCGCCGCCGGCCGAGTAGGCGATGATCATCCGGATCGGGCGGTCGGGATAGGCGGCGCTGGCGGCCAGCGGGAGGATCGCGAGCGCGAGCGCTGCGAGGGCCTTGAATCCGGTGTTCAGTGTCATGGATGGCTCCGGGCGGGAAGGGCGGGCGGATCGGGCGGAAAGCCGAACGCAGACTGGAATCGCGCTGCATAACGCGGCCAGACCTGCGGATTGACCAGACGAGGCGGGCAGCGGCCGGCCAGCAGGCCGATGATCTGCTCGGCCGAGATCGCGGCCATGTTGTGCCGGGCTTCTCGGGTGACTCCGGCGGTGTGATAAGTGGCGACCACCGTCGGGCATTGCAGCAGCGGATGGTCCAGGGGTGGGGGCTCGCGCTCCCACACATCGAGGCCCGCGCCGGCCAGATGCCCCGAGGCGATGGCCTGTGCCAGCGCCTGCTCGTCGTGGATGCCGCCGCGCGCGGTGCTGATGAAGATCGCGCCCGGTTTCATGAGGGCGAGCGCCGCCGCGTCGATCAACTTCAGGGTACCGGCCTCGCGCGGACAGTGGAGCGACACCACATCGGACTGCGCCAGCAACTGCGCGAGCGCGACCGGTTGCGCCCCGCGCCGCACGATTTCATCGTCACCCAGCAGCGGGTCGGTGGCCAGCACCCGCATGCCGAAGGCCGCGCCCAGTGCGGCGACCCGGGTGCCGATGTGGCCCAGGCCCACCAGCCCCAGCGTTTTGCCGGCGATCTCGCGCCCGGTGAGGTCCTCGCGCGAGAAGCCGCGCTCCTGGCGCAGCCGGCGGTCGCTCTCGGCGATGCGGCGCGACACCGAGAGGATCAGGCCCAGTGTGTGCTCGGCCACCGAGACCGCGTTGCCACCGGCCTGGTTGACCACCGCGACGCCGGCCTGCGTGCAGGCGGCCACATCGATCGGGTCGTAGCCCGCGCCATACGAGGACACGCACAGCAGTGTCGGGCAGTGCGCCAGCAGGTCGGCGCCGACCAGGCAGTGACGCGGCAGTTCGTCCTTGGCAGCCGACACATGGAACACATGGGCGTCGCGCAACGCCGCGTGCGCGGCCGCCGCGCTGTCGGGCATGGCGAACACCCGCGCGTCGATGCCGGTCTCGCGGGCCAGGCGCTCGTCGAACACCGGATCGACCCAGGAGTCGAAGCGGACCACCTGCTGGCGGGACGCGCTCATCGCGGCAGGATCCCCCGCGCGCGCAGCGCCTCGTCGATCCAGCGATCGTCGTAGGTGCCGGCGGCGATCGCCGCCAGCGTGGCCGCTTCGTCGGCGGCGCGGCCCTGGCAGGTCGCGGCCAGGGCCTCGGCCTGCGAGGGCGCGATGAACATCACCCCGTCGTCATCGCCCACCACGATGTCACCCGGATTCACCAGACTGCCGTCGATGCTGACCGGCACGTTGATCTCGCCCGGACCGTCCTTGTAGGGGCCGCGATGGCAGATGCCGCGCGAATAGCAGGGGAAGTCGTCATCGCGGAAGGTGCCGCTGTCGCGGATCGCGCCGTCGATCACCGCGCCGGTCATGCCGCGCATTTTCGCGACAGACTTCATGATGTCGCCCATCACCGCGCGGTCGAGCACGCCGCCCGCATCGACCACCAGCACGTCGCCGGGACGCGCGATCTGCAGGGCCTTGTGAATCAGCAGATTGTCGCCGCTGCGCACCCGAACCGTCAGCGCGACGCCCAGCATGCCGAGTCCCGGCCGGTGCCGTGGCAGCAGGCTCTGGGTGCCGCCCAGTCGTCCCACGCTGTCGCTGATGATCGAGACCGGAAGGCCTTCGAAGAGTTGCACCAGGCTCGGGCTGGTGTGGATGCGGGGAAGAATCCGAAAGCCGGGAGTGGTCACGCTGCGCGTCTCCGATCAGGTCAGGTGGGAACGGTCTGTGCTGTCGATGCCTGTCGTCAGCGACCGGTGAAGGTCGGGCTGCGTCGCGCGGCCCAGGCGGCACGGCCCTCCTGCAGATCGGCCGAGGCGCCGGCCCGGGCGGTGTCGCGCGCCAGATCGGCGACATCGAGCGTGCCGCGGGCGATGCGGTTCAGGTGTTTCTTCATGCCCAGCAGCGCGATCGGCGCCATGCCGGCCAGGGTCGTCGTCAGCGCATCGGCGGTCTGCACCAGCGCCTCGGGCGCCACCAGATGGGTGAGAAAGCCGATCGATTTCATCTCCTCGGCCCCGATGCGTTCGGCGGTCAGGAACAGGCGCTTCGCGGCGTCCACGCCCAGCCGGCTCACATAGCGCTCGAGCCCGCGCTGGTAGAAGTGCAGGCCCAGGCGCGCGGCCGGCATGAACATGTCGATGCCGGTCACCCCCAGGCGGAAGTCGCAGGCCAGGGCCAGGTCGGTCGCCCCGCCGTAGACCCCGCCGTGGATCAGCGCCAGCGTGACCGGCCGTGCGTCCTCCAGTGCGTTGATGACCTCGTCGAAGGCGACTTCGCGCGTCGCGCCGATGCGGCCGATGTCGTAGCCGCTGCAGAAGTATTTGCCGGTGGCCTGCACCCGCAGCACCAGCACCTCGGGCGCGGCATTGACCGTGGCGATGTGGCCCGCCAGCACCGCGAGGTCGTCGGGCCCCAGTCGGTTGGCCTGCTCGGGACGGCGCAGCGTGAGGGTGGCGATCGCGCCGTCGATGCTCAGTTCGGGGGTGTTCATGCGGGTCCGGCTCCAGTGGCCTGCGGGGTCGCCTGCAAGCGTCGATGCGGCCGCAGTCTAGACCGCTTTGCGGCGCCGGCATAGCGTCGCCCGGCCGCGATCGGTCCGATGGCCAGGACCGCGCTGTCTTGCTGCCGGCGGTTGCGCCGCGCGGCGGCTGTCAGCGAGCGGCTCGCCATGGCCGATGCGGCGGCTGCGCGGCGTCGCGCGCGAGTCGTGGTACGGTCTGAAGACGCCTGCCGGCACGCCGGCGCTCGGGCGCGCGCATCGACTGACCGGGTCGCCGGACGGCGGCTCGGCGCAAAGGGCTGCCATGAAAAATCGCTTGATCGCCACGTTTCGGCGGATCCGCTCCCTGATGGCCTGGCTTTGGCGCGCGCTCGATGCCGGGCGCCGGATCGCCGCGAACCTGCTGCTGCTGGCGGTGCTGGTCGCTGGCGTGGCGACGGTGGTCGCGCTCGGCTCTCGCGGTGTCGAGCGGCACAGCGTGCTGGTTCTCGAACTCGAGGGGCCGCTGGTCGAGGAGCCGGTCAAGGGTCTGCGTCAGTCGGCGCTGCAGCAGTTGCGCGGCGAGGAGGCCGCCAGTGTGCGGCTCAGGGATCTGGTCGAGGCGCTGGAGAAGGCCGCCGGCGACGACCGGATCGACCGCGTGCTGCTGTTGCTCGATGGCTTCGAGGGCGCGGGGCTGGCCAGCCTGCGCGAAGCCGCCGCCGCGATCGAGGCCTTCAAGGCGTCCGGAAAGCCGGTGATCGCCTGGGGGTCCGCGTTCGATCAGCGCCAGTACTACCTGGCGGCCCATGCCAGCGAAGTGCTGATGCACCCGCTGGGCATGGTGCGGATCGAGGGGATGGGCCGCCAGCGCAATTACTACCGGGATGCGCTCGATCGGCTGGGCATCCGGGCCAACCTGATTCGCGTCGGGCAGTACAAGTCGGCCGGCGAGCCCTGGGTGGCCAACCGCCCCTCGGAGCAGGCGCTGAAGGCCGAGGCACAGGTCTACGACGCGATCTGGGCGCTCTACACCGAAGGCATCGAGCGGGCTCGCCGGCTGCCCGCCGGCAGCGTGATGCGCGGCATCGATTCGCTGCCCGGCGCGCTGGTCGACGTGAAGGGTGACGCTGCCCGGCTGGCCATCGACTGGAAGCTGGTCGACGGGCTGCAGCCGCGCGAGGACGTCCGGCAGCGGCTGATGAAGGAAGTGGGCCCCGACGACCAGGGCAAGACCTTTCGCCAGATCGGTCTCACCGATTACCTGGTGGCGGTGCGAAAGCCGGTCAGGGGCGATCACATCGCGGTGGTGGTGGCGCAGGGCGAAATCAGCGATGGCGATGCGCCGTCCGGGCGGATCGGCGGACAATCGACCGCCCGGCTGATCCGCAGCGCCCGCCTGGACGACGCGGTGAAGGCGGTCGTCCTGCGCGTCAATTCTCCCGGGGGCAGTGCCTTCGGGTCGGAACTGGTCCGCGAAGAACTGGCTCGGGTGCGCGCCGCCGGCAAGCCGGTGGTGGTGTCGATGGGCGATGTGGCGGCTTCCGGCGGCTACTGGATATCGCTGGCCGCCGACCGGGTGATCGCCGAGCCTTCGACCATCACCGGATCAATCGGCGTCTTCGCGCTGCTGCCGACCGCCGAAGGCCTGATGGGCAAGCTGTCGGTGAACACCGGCGGCCATCGCACCACCTGGCTGGCGGGCGCCTACGACGTGCGGCAATCGCTCGACCCCCGGTTCGAAGCCCTGGTGCAGTCGGGCATCGGACATGTCTACCAGGACTTCATCAGCCGCACCGTCGCCGCGCGCAAATCCGATCCCGCCACAATCGAGGCGGTGGCCCAGGGCCGGATCTGGACTGGCCGCCAGGCGCTGGACAACGGCCTGGTCGACGCGGTGGGCAGTCTCGGTGACGCGCTTGCCCACGCCCGTCAGCTGGCCGGCGCGGCGCTGCCGGTGCGTTACGCGCAGCCCCCGACCTCGGTGCTGGAGACGCTGGTGGAGCGGCTCACCAGCCGCGTGGCGGTGGTGGCACAGGGGGTGTTGCGCACCGAAATGCCGGCCGGCACGCTGCTCTCCGGGGGACCGGTGGCGCAGGCGCTCGCTGCCGATCTGCAGTGGTTGAGCCGGCTGCTGGAGGGCGACAAGCCCTTCGAGGCGGCTGCGCACTGTCTGTGCCAGGTCGGCCCCTGAGTTTTCCTCGCGGTTCCGAACTGGTATACCTGCTCTTTTCAACGACCCCCTCTCACAGGCCCGCCATGAACGCCAGTTTCCCGACCCGGACCCGGACCCGCACCCCGAGCCACGCGCTGCCGCGCGCCCGCAGGAGCGCGCTCGCGCTCGCGCTGGCGAGCGCCGCGGTGTGGCTGCTGCCGGCCGGGCCGGCGCAAGCCCAGCCGGCGTTTCCGTCGCGCCCGATCACACTGATCGTGCCGGCCGCGCCCGGTGGCATCCTCGACCAGGCGGCGCGCATGGTCGCGGTCGAGCTGACCAAGCTGGTCAATCAGCCGGTGGTGGTCGAGAACAAGGCCGGCGCGAGCCAGATCATCGGCGCCCAGGCGGTGACGCGCGCCGAGCCCGACGGTCACACCCTGCTGATGGGCAGCATCGGCCCGAACGCGGCGCACTACAGCGTCTATGCCAAGCTGCCCTATACGCCGGCCGATTTCATGCCGGTGGTGCATGTCATTTCGATGCCCAATGTGCTGCTGGTCAATCCGGCCGTTCCAGCGGCCACCGTCACCGAGCTGGTCGCGCTGGCCAAGGCGAAGCCCGGTGCCCTGGTGCTGGGCTCCTCGGGAACCGCGACCTCCGGTCACCTCTCGGCCGAATTGCTCGAGGCGCGCGCCGGGATCGACCTCACCCACGTCCCCTACAAGGGGTCGACCCCGGCCCTGACCGACCTGATCGGTGGCCAGGTGCAGGTGATGGTCGACAACCTGGTCACGGCGCTGCCGCAGATCAAGGCCGGTCGCGTGAAGGCGCTGGCGGTGACCAGCAGCCGGCGGGTGGCCGAGCTGCCCGCGGTGCCCACGGTGGCCGAATCGGGCTATCCCGGGTTCGAGGTGACCGTCTGGGTCGGCTTCATGGCGCCGGCGCGCACCCCGGCCCCGGTGATCGAGGCGCTGCACCGCGACATCAGCCGGGTGCTCGCCATGCCGCAGGTCCGCCAGAAGATCGCCGACATGGGCGGCTGGACGGTGCCGATGTCGCCGGCGCAATTCGGCACCTATGTGCAGAGCGAGATCGACAAGTGGGCGGTGGTGGTGAAGCAGGCTGGCATCAAGCCGGAGTGAGCGACTGACCCTTTGCCGGGGGCCGTCCCAGTTGTCGGGCGGCTTGCTCCAGGCCTTTGAGGATGGGGCTGCTGACTGCGTCCGGAAAGCCTGCGGGAAGCGCTGCGCTGACCTGCCGTATGACCTCGGGTGTGCGCTCGACCAGTTCGTCGATGAGCTCCCGAACCGAGTGGCCCAGCCCGCAGTCCCGGGCGGTTTGTTCGAAGTGCGGGCGGCGAATTTCGCGCCACTTGTAATGGCGGTTTGCGCCCCAGACCGCCATCGCCATCTTCACCTTCTCGCGAGGGAGCTTGCCCTTGCCGTGTCCGAGCACCGGATAGGCCGACAGGACATCGTAGCGAGGCGCCAGCCGGAAATGCCCTCGCGCCTCGATGAACACGCTGAAGTTTTTCGCATGCCCGTCGATGGCGGCGAGCATCCAGAAGAGTACCTGTGCTCGGAAGAAGTCCTGTCGGTCAGCTGCCGCCTGCGTCGAGCCGGTCAGTCGCTCGAGGATGGGTGCGATGCCTGGTCCGCCGTCGGCCTCGTACTTCGCATCGGGTCCGACGCCGCAGGCTTGGGCGAAGTCCTCTTGTGGCAGGCGCAGCAACCAGGTGCTGTCGGCAGAGGGTTGCCGGTCGAAGCGCGGAACGATGAGCACCGTGCGCTCGCCGAAGCGTGCGATGTCGCCGAGTGCAACCGGCATGCCGTACCCCGCCAGGAGTCGAGCGCAAAGCCACTCGTTTTCGACGCTCGTCGTGAGGTCGATGCCTGATGGCGCAATGCCCAGGGGCAGCTTGAAGATGTGGGTCGTGGGGGTGGCGCCGGTCGGACGCATCCACTGCCCACCGGACCGCAGGAAGGCTGTTTTCTCCTGCGCACCGGCGATGGAGATTCGGAATTCGTCCTCGCTGGCATGGCGTGCATCAACGGTGACGCGCTCGAGCGCCTGCTCGAGCGCCACGTCCGTGAGCGGGATGCCCTCGATGCGGTCAAAGCCGTCGGGAAACTCACCCTCCGGCAAGATGGCCAGGGCGCCCGCGCAATCTCGCCCGACTTCGGCGAGCAGGTCCTGAGCGCGTGTGGAGGGCGTGTGGAATCGGGTCTGCAATCGCTCACGGATGAGGCGGTTGTCCGGCAGCAGATTCTCGAAGAAGTTGCGCACGACGTCCCCGCGGTACGCAGCCGCCGGTCGCAGTGGCATTGACAGCGAGACAGGGCGACCGTGCTCGCTCTCCAGCCACGCCTCGTCATAAACGAGGCGATGCCTGCCTGTGCTGTCGACATCCCAGGTTCCGACCGGGACGCCGTTCATCCACAGCGCCAGGCGAGTCGACTTGCGGCGCCTGCCCATGCCTACCACTTCTCCTTGAGTGCCTTGGCAGCGGACTTCATCCGGCTTTCCGCGTTCGACCGGGGACGCTTTGTGGTCACTTGCGCGGAGACGATACTGGCTTGCGTCTCTGCGCCAGCGGGCCGCCGGCGCTTGACCGCCGTGGGCCGGACCCGGACCGGGGTTGCCTCCGGCGGTCGAACAGTGGTCGGTATCGGGTCGGGCATCGTGCCGGTTCCGGAGCGCGAGTCCAGGAACACGTCCACCTCGAGCGCAGACAGGCAGCGCATGACATTGGCGAGCAGGACCTGCCCACCGCCGGCTTCGATAGCGGAAACGGTCTTGGGAAGCAGCCCGGCCTGGTCTGCGAGTCGTGCCTGCGTCCAATCTCGCCGCTTGCGAAAGCCGCGAATCAGTTCTCCAAGGTCCTTGGCTGTTGCAACGAGATATGGCGACACGATTCCTCCAGAATATACCTCGAAAGGGCTATGATGGAAATATACCTCTCAGGGTATTTTCTTGGAGTATGCCTTGCACGGTGTTGTCAGGAGATTGTGCGCCGGCCGCTCCCGGGCGGTGCGCAGCGCGCGCCGACACCAGCGAATGCCTGCAAGCACTTGAAACGGAAAAGAAAACGGCCGCATGTCTGCGGCCGTCTTTTCAGATCGAATCTGGTCGGGGTGAGAGGATTCGAACCTCCGGCCTCTACGTCCCGAACGTAGCGCTCTACCAGGCTAAGCTACACCCCGAGTTGGCTGATCAGCGATCCCTTCGGATCGAGTCAGTCGAAAAGTATAGCAGAGCCTCCTTGAAGACGGAAATCGGCAGCCCGTCGATCGCCTGGGCGGCGGCCTCGGCTTCGAGGCGGGCCCGCTCGCGGCTGTAGGTGATCGCGCCGGTGCGCTCGATGGCGGCCATGATCGGTTCGAAGTGTTCGGTGTGGCCGTTGGTGATCGCCTCGCGCACCAGATCGCGCTCGCCTGGCGTGCCGTTGGCCATCACATGGATCAGGGGCAGGGTGGGCTTGCCTTCGCGCAGGTCATCGCCCACGTTCTTGCCGATGTCCGAGGTGACCCCCGAGTAGTCGAGCACGTCGTCGATGAGCTGGAAGGCGGTGCCCAGGCGGCGGCCGTACTCGGCCGCGCCGGCCTCGATCTCGGGGGGCGCGCCGGCCAGGATCGCGCCGAGCTGCGCCGCCGCCTCGAACAGGCGGGCGGTCTTGTAGCGGATGACCTGCAGGTAGCGGGCCTCGTCGACATCCGGGTCATTGCAGTTGATGAGCTGCAGCACCTCGCCCTCGGCGATGATGTTGGTGGCGTCCGACAGGACCCGCATCACCCGCATGTCGTCGGCCTCGACCATCATCTGGAAGGCGCGCGAGTAGAGGAAGTCGCCGACCAGCACGCTGGCCGCGTTGCCGAAGGCCGCGTTGGCGGTCTTGCGTCCGCGCCGCAGCGCCGATTCATCGACCACATCGTCGTGCAGCAGCGTGGCGGTGTGGATGAATTCCACCACCGCCGCCAGCAGGTGATGGTGGCTGCCCCGGTAGTCCAGCGCCCGGGCCATCAGCAGCAGCAGGATCGGTCGCATGCGCTTGCCGCCGGCGCCGACGATGTATTCGCCCACCGTGTTGATGAGCACGACCTCCGAGCGAAGGCGTGCTCGGATCACCGCATCGACCTCGGCGAGATCGGCGGCGAGCGCGGGGAACATTCCGGTTGGTTTCATGAGGTCGTTGATTATAGGCGGTCGCCGCGGGCGGGCGCCTGCGGCCTCTTCCGGTCGGTCCGCCGATCGGGCACGGGCCTTCTCGGCTTGCGGTGGGCGCCGACAACTGCCACAATCTATGGTTCAGTCAATCCATCCTCATCGAGGTTCCCATGTACGCGGTCATAAAAACCGGCGGCAAGCAGTACAAAGTTGCAGCCGGCGACAAGATCAAGATAGAACAGATGCCGGCGGACATCGGAACCGAAATCACCCTCGACCAGGTTCTGGCGGTGGGCAGCGGCGAAAGCATCGTCGTTGGGTCCCCGCTGGTGGCGGGGGCAACGGTTTCGGTTACGGTGCTGTCACAGGGTCGTCACGACAAGGTGATGATCTTCAAGATGCGCCGTCGCAAGCACTATCGCAAGACCCAGGGTCATCGCCAGAACTACACCGAGGTCGTCATCAGCAAGATCGCCTCGGAACTGGGCGAGTCGCTGGCGCCCGTGGCTCTGTAAGGAGAAAGCACCATGGCACAGAAAAAAGGCGGCGGCTCTACGCGAAACGGGCGTGATTCCCAGCCGAAAATGCTCGGGATCAAGGCCTACGGCGGTGAAACCGTCTCGGCGGGTTCGATCATCGTCCGCCAGCGCGGAACCCAGTTCCACCCTGGCCTGAACGTCGGCGTCGGCAAGGATTTCACCTTGTACGCGCTGATCGACGGATCGGTGAAGTTCGCCGTCAAGGGCGCGCTGAACCGGCGCATCGTCAGCATCCTGCCGCTGCCTGAGGCAGAACTGGCGCAGTGATGCCGCGGTGATCGGGTCCATGAGCCCCGCTGCGCGGGGCTTTTTTGTTTGGGCGACCCGGCGCGTCAACCCGGTGGAGGCAACATGAAATTCATCGACGAAGCGCACATTGAAGTCATGGCCGGCGACGGCGGTACCGGCGTGGTTTCCTTCCGGCGCGAGAAGTTCATTCCGCGCGGCGGACCCGACGGCGGTGATGGCGGGCGCGGGGGCAGCGTGTTCGCGGTCGCCGACCGAAACATCAACACCCTGGTCGACTTCCGTTATGCGCGCAAGCATCTGGCCCGCGGTGGCGAGCGCGGGCGCGGCTCCGACCAGTACGGCAAGGCCGCCGAGGACATCACGCTGCGCATGCCGGTGGGCACCATCGTCTATGACGAGGACAGCGGCGAACTGCTGTTCGACCTGGATCATCACGGCCAGGTGGTGATGCTGGCCAAGGGGGGCGATGGCGGGCTGGGCAACATCCATTTCAAGTCGAGCACGAACCGCGCGCCGCGCCAGTTCACCGCCGGCACCGAAGGCGAGCAGCGCCGTCTGCGTCTCGAGCTCAAGGTGCTGGCCGATGTCGGGCTGCTGGGCATGCCCAATGCCGGCAAGTCGACCCTGATCGCCGCGGTCAGCAACGCCCGGCCCAAGATCGCCGACTATCCGTTCACCACGCTGCACCCGAATCTCGGGGTGGTGCGGGTCGGACCGGAAAAGAGTTTTGTGGTCGCCGACATTCCGGGCCTGATCGAAGGCGCCGCCGAAGGCGCGGGTCTGGGTCACCAGTTCCTGCGCCATCTGCAGCGCACGCGCCTGCTGCTGCATCTGGTGGACTTGATGCCCTTTGACCCGGATGCCGACCCGGCACGCGATGCGCGGGCGATCATCAAGGAGCTGCGCAAGTACGACCCGTCGCTGGCCGACAAGCCGCGCTGGCTGGTGTTGAACAAGATCGACATGATCCCGCCGCAGGAGCGCCCGGCGGTCATCGAGGCCTTCCTGAAGAAATTCCGCGGTCGCGGGCGCAATGCGTTGCCGGTGAACAAGGTGTTCGCCATCTCGGGCCTGACCCGCGAAGGCTGCGAGGAGATGCTGCTCGAGATCAACCTGTATCTCGAGTCGCTGCGCGAGCCCGAGCCGGCGCAGGCCGATCCGCGCTTCGACACGGTGGCGGCGAGCGTGCCGGCGCCGGTATCGGCCCTGGCGGCCCTGGCGGCCCCGGCGGCCGACGAGCCCACGCCGTGACAGGGGCGTCGTCCGATCGGCCGGCCTTTCGCGCGGTGGTGGCGGAAGCGAACCGGGTGGTGGTCAAGGTTGGCTCCAGTCTCGTCACCAACGACGGCAAGGGACTGGATGCGGCGGCGATCGCCGAGTGGGGGCGCCAGATCGCCCATCTGCGCGCCGCGGGCAAGCAGGTGGCGATGGTCTCTTCCGGTGCGGTGGCCGAGGGATTGAAGCGCCTTGGCTGGGCGCGCCGCCCGAGCGAGATGCACGAGCTGCAGGCCGCGGCGGCGGTCGGGCAGATGGGTCTGGCGCAAGTCTATGAAAGCAGCTTTCGTGAGTTCGGGCTGCCGACCGCGCTGGTGCTGCTGACCCACGAAGATCTGGCCGATCGCCGGCGCTACCTGAACGCGCGTTCGACGCTGCTCACCCTGCTCAAGCTCGGGGTGGTGCCGATCATCAACGAGAACGACACCGTGGTCACCGACGAGATCAAGTTCGGCGACAACGACACGCTGGCGTCGCTGGTGACCAACCTGATCGACGCTGACGCGCTCATCATCCTCACCGACCAGGCGGGGCTGTTCACCGCCGACCCGCGCAAGGACCCGCAGGCGCGTCTGCTCTCGCAAGTGAGCGCCGGTGATTCCGCCCTCGAGAACATGGCGGGCGGGGCCGGCAGCTCGGTCGGCAAGGGCGGCATGATCACCAAGGTGCTGGCGGCCCGGCGCGCGGCCAGCAGCGGTGCGCACACCGTGGTCGCCTCCGGGCGCATGCCGCAGGTGCTGGCGCGGCTCGCGCAGGGCGAGGACATCGGCACCTGCTTCATCGCGTCCACGCCGCGGCTGGCCTCGCGCAAGCAGTGGCTGGCCGATCACTTGCAGCTGCGCGGCTCGGTCACGCTGGACGAGGGCGCGGTCAAGGCGCTGACCGGTGATGGCAAGAGCCTGCTGCCGATCGGTGTCACCGAGGTGAGCGGCGATTTCGAGCGCGGCGAGGTCATCGCCTGCCGCGACGGCGCGGGTCGAGAGATCGCGCGCGGGCTGATCAACTATTCCAGCTCGGAGACCCGCCTGATCATGCGCCGGGCCAGCGCCGAGATCGAAGCGATTCTCGGCTTCACCGAAGAGCCCGAACTGATTCACCGCGACAACCTGATTCTTCGCTGACCCCGGTCTGCGCCGCCTGCGCCGGGTGATCGTCCGCCCGGCCTAGTTCTTCGCCCCGTTCCTTTGGCCGATGGTGCGGCAGCCTCGCGTTGCCTAGCCTGTCGTCCGTGGGCGCGCTGCGGGGTGCAGCGCGCGCCGCGCAGGGGGGACGGGCGATGGCGCGTGGGTGGCGGGGAAGGGGCATTCCGGGGCGGTGCCAGCAAGTGCTGCGCGCGGTCCTGGCGGTCGGGTTGGTGGTCGAGCTGGTGGTCGGATTGGTGGTCGGCGGTGCGGCCCAGGCTCAGGTCTGCGGTGCCGCGGGCGGGGACAACCGGCCGACTGAAACCCGCTGCGCGCAGGCGCTCGACAATGAGCCCGCCAGTCCGCCCGGCGATGCTCCGGTGACCGCCACGGCGGCGTCGATCGACCTGGTCACCGGCAACAAGTACCTTCGGCACACCGACGCGCGCTGGCCCGATGGCCTGGTATTGACGCGCCACTACAACTCTCGCAACGGCTTCGCGCGCTCGCTGGGGCCGGGCTGGAGCCACAGCTGGGACACGGTGCTGGTGCGGCGTTCGGCCATCGAGTGGCAGGTGATCCAGGGCGACGGTCGCCGGCGGGTGTTTCGGCGGGTGGTGCTGGCAGGCGGACGGATCGTCCATCGCAGCGCCGATCCGCTGGCCGGCCAGATCGAGCCAGGGGGCGGCGACGCGGCTGCCGGTGGCCTGCGATGGCAACTGCCCGACGCGCGGGTGCTCGATTTCGACCGGCAGGGGCGGCTGCTCGCGGTCGACAACGGTCATGGCATCCGGATCGCACTGGTTTACGACCCGGCGTCGGGGTGGCTGGCGACGGTGCGCAATGCTGCCGGCGTTGCCCTGCATCTGGTCCATGATGGGCGCGGCCGCCTGGTCGCCCTGCGCCATCCCGATGGCCGGCAGACTCGCTACGTCCACGACGCGCACGGCCTCCTGGTCAGCGTCCAGGAGGCCGACGGTACCGCCCGCCACCATGCCTACTCGGCGCCCGGGCTCCCGCATGCACTCACCCGGATCACCGACGGGAACGGGGAACTGATCGGCGAGTTCGGCTACAACGAACAAGGCCGCGCGATCGCCTCCCGGATGACCGGCCAACCCGGGATCGCGGTCGACTACCGACTGCCCGAGCGCGCGGGCGAGCCCGGCGAAACCACGGTCACCTACCCGCCGGGCGCCGTCACCCGTTATCGCTGGCGTTATCTCGCGCACCCGCATCGGCCGATGCTGCTGCAGGCCATCGGACCGGGATGCCCGATCTGTCCGCCGGCGGGTGTGGTCCGGCGTCACGATGCCCTCGGGCGGGTCTTGCGGGAAGACTGGCTTGACCAGGGTCTGTCGCTCGACTGGCAGCGCGACACCCTCGGGCGCGTCCTGCGTCTGGCGCACCGGTTGGCCGCGGGTCCCGGGCGCCCGGCACGGATCTGGGTGCGACGCTTCGAGTACCTGAACGGGCAGGCCGACTCGCCCCTGGCGGCGGTGCACGATCCCTCGGTGGCGCCCGGTCGCGAGCGCAGTCTGCGCTGGTCCTTTGATGCCGATCGGCGTGTGGTGTCGACCACCCTGTCGGGTCATGCGCCCGATCTGGGCAGCCTGGATTCGCAATTGGGCGTCACGCGCTGGCGGCGCGTCGAACGCAGCATCCGGTTCGGTTACGAGGCGGCTGGTGCGGCGCTCGGGCGGCTGGCCTGGATCGATGGCCCGCTGCCGGGCGAGGCCGACCGCGTTCGCTGGCGGCACGATGAATCCGGGCGGTTGGTGTCGGTGTCCTGGCCGCAGGGCCTGTCCGGCACCTTCGAGCACGATCCGCAGGGTCGCCTGACCGGATGGCGCGATCCCGACGGTCGGCGGGTCCGCCTCGCCCCGGACGCCGCGGACGTGTTGGTCGCCTCGGCAGCAACGCTGGCCTTCGGCTCGCCGGAGCGTCTCGCGCCGCCGCCGCTGCCGCCGTTCGGCCGGACGGTGTTCACCGATGCGCTGGGTGCCCGGACGGTCTACTGGCATGACGATCTCGGCAATCGCGTGGCCGAGGCCGGTCCGCAACAGGGGGTCACCCTGAACCGGCATGACGAAGCCGGGCACCTGGTGGGACGGATCCATGAATCGGGCGCCACCGAGTCGTTCACCCGCGACGCGCTGGGCCGTCTGGTGGCCCGTGGCGATGCCGCGCAGCCGCACGTAGTCCGCTACACCTGGCAGGGGACCCGGCTGGTCGCGGTCTCGGACCCGGTCCAGACCATCGCGCATCACCATGATGCGCAGGGCCGATTGCAGGCCGAGGCGGTGCTGATCGGCGAGCGTGGCGCGCCGGCGCCGGTCGCCGCGCCGGCGCTGGTCAGCGTCTGGCAGCGCGATGCGCACGCCAGGGTGGTCGCCGAACATCTGCCCGGTGGGCATGTGCTGAGATTCGTTCGGGACGCTGACGGGCAAGTCTCCTCGCTGGTCCTGCGCAGTGCCGAGGGCCGCCAGCGCGTGCTGGTCGACAGCCTGCGCTGGCAGTCCCGCGCGTCGCATCCGCCCCGCCTGGTGGGCTATCGGGCCGGCAACTCGGTCCGGGTCGAGATGCATCGCGATGAACACGACCGCCTGGTCGAAACGACGGCGACCCTTGGCCGGCAGTCTGTGCTGCATCAGCGTCTGCGCTACGACGCGCTCGGGCGAATCATCGCCATCGAGCGCGACGGCGAGTCGTTCGCCTATGCCTATGACCCACAGGGGCGCCTCATCGGTGCCGCCGATCGCAGCGGCGCCGAGGGCTTCGCCCATGACGCCAATGGCAACCGGCTGGTGCGTCTGCGAATGGGTCCGCCCGGCGCGGGTGTGCTGCAAGTCGACCGCTACCGTCATGACCGCGAGGGTCGGCTGCTGAGCATCACCCGCGAATCCGGAGCCGGGCGCGTGCGCCATCTGGCGCGCAGCCCGCGCGGCGACATCGGGGTCGAGCGCGTGACAGGGTCGGGTGCAGCGGACCCGCCGCCCGCAGACCCGGCGCTCGCGGGTCTGCCACTTGCCGCGGCCAGTGATGATCCCTGGCGCGACGCTCGTCTGCGCGGTGTGTTTCGCGGGCCTCACGGCCGGGCACTGGCGGCATTCGCCGACGAACGCCTGCTGGCGGTCTATGACTACGACGCCAATGGTCTGCGGGTGCGCCGTGTGGTCGGTTCGCACCCGCACGACATCACCCACTACCTTCACCGCAACGGCCTGCTGACGGGTCTGGCCGATCACCAGGGCCGGCTGCGCCGCTGGATCGTGCGCCTCGGCCCTCATCCGCTGGCCGAACTGCGCTTCGAGCAGGGGCGGCTGTCATCCGTGCGATGGTTGCTGGCCGACCAGCGTGGCGCACCGCTGCGAGCGCTCGACGAACAGGGGCGCACCGTCTGGCGCAGCCGCGCCGGCGCGTTCGGCGATCCACCACCAGTCCGCGCGGCCGGTGAGGCAGCGGGCGGGCCCCCCGACGATCCCGGGCTTCGGCTGAGCGGGCAATGGTTCGACCCCGAGACCGGCCGCCACGAGAACGGCTGGCGCAGCTACATCCCCGAGCAGGGACGCTATGCACAGCCCGATCCGCTGGGCCCGGCCGGTGGTCCCAATGAACGGACCTATGCCGGCGGTGATCCGGTCGGGCGAATCGATCCCTTCGGGCTGTACGAGATCGATGTCCATTATTACCTCACCTACTTCCTGGCCCGGGCGGCCGGGGTGTCGGCGCCGCGCGCGCACATCGTGTCGCTGGCCTCGCAGTATGTCGACGACAACCCGCTCACCCGTCCCGAGAGTCCGTTCAACCTGCGCGCGCGCGAGCGCTACCACTTCGTGATGGACGGCCATGACCGATCCGCCGATGCGGCGCTGCGCTACCGCGATCCGCGCAGCCCGCAACTCGATCGCCTGCTGGCGGCCGCGCACTCGCCGCTGGCCTCCGCCTGCGCGCGACTGGTGTTCTTTGGCGAGTACCTGCATGTGTTCGAGGACAGCTTTGCGCACCGGGACGCGGCCAATGTCCCCTTCGGCCCCCGGTTGGGCCATGCCGGCGCGGGCCATGATCCCGACCAGACCTATGACGTGATCAACAGCGCCGCGCCGCGCCTGTCGGTGCTGCGCGCGTTCCCCGACTACACGGTCAACGAGGCGCGATCGCTGCGAATGGCGCAGGAAACCCATGCGGTGCTGGGTCGCTATTTCGGTACCCGGCCGCTGGCCTCGTTCAGCCAGATCGAATCGGTGGTTCGCCGGTTCATGCGGACCGGCGCCGACACCCAGGCGGCCCTGATTGCCCGGTCGATGACCCTCGAATCGGCGGCGAACTACACGATCCGCAAGAACGCCGAATGGCGCGACAAGATGGCGGTGCTCGATGAGGCGCTGCGCGGTCTGGGACTCGGTGTTCCCGGATCGCAGGGGTCGCGCTCCGCTGGCCTGGGCTCGGCCGGCCTCGCGGCCTCGGCGGCCGATGCCCGCGGTACCCGTCTTGCGGCTCACTACAGCGCCGGGCAGGCCGCCGCCAACCGCCGTGATTTCCTCGCGGGCCTGTCCCATGACGGATCTGTCGATCCGTTCCCGGGCGTCCTGCTGCCGGGGGACTGATGCGCTCGCCTGTCATCTTTCCGGGACCCGGCCGGCGCCCGCAGACAGCGGGTCCGCCGACCCGGGTCCGCGCGCTGCGCGGACCCTTGCCGTGCCTACATCACCGCGCCGAGTTGCCAGGGCACGAACTCGTCGTTGCCCATGCCCAGCGCTTCGCTGCGGGTGGCCTCGCCACTGGCGACTTTCAGGATCAGCTCGAAGATCTGCCGCCCCTTCTCCTGGACGCTGACCGTGCCATCGACGATCTCGCCGCAGTTGATGTCCATGTCGTCGGTCATCCGCTCGTACAGCGGGGTGTTCGTGGCCAGCTTGATCGAGGGCGACGGCTTGCAGCCATAGACCGATCCCCGACCGGTGGTGAAGCAGATCAGGTTGGCGCCGCCGGCGACCTGGCCGGTGGCCGAGACCGGATCGTAGCCGGGCGTGTCCATGAAGACGAAGCCCCGTGCGGTGACCGGGTCGGCGTACTCGACCACATCGACCAGGTTGGTGGTGCCGCCCTTGGCCACTGCGCCCAGCGATTTTTCCAGGATGGTGGTCAATCCGCCCGCCTTGTTGCCGGGCGACGGGTTGTTGTCCATGCTGCCGGCGTTGCGCTCGGTGTAGTCCTCCCACCAGCGGATGCGGGCGATCAGCTTGTCGGCCACCGCCTGCGAGACCGCGCGGCGGGTGAGCAGGTGTTCGGCGCCGTAAATCTCCGGGGTCTCCGACAGGATGACCGTGCCTCCGTGCGAGACCAGCAGATCGCAGGCCGCGCCCAGCGCCGGGTTGGCGGTGATGCCCGAATACCCGTCCGAGCCGCCGCACTGCAGGCCGATGGTGATGTGACTGGCGGGCACGCGCTGGCGCTGCACCGCATTGGCGGCGGGCAGCATCGAGGCGACCGCGGCGACCCCGGCCTCCACCGTCTTGCGGCTGCCGCCGCTGGTCTGGATCACCAGCGGCTTGAGCAGCGTGCCTTCGTGCATCTGCTCGGCCTGGAACAGCGCGTCCATCTGGTTGGCCTCACAGCCGAGCCCGATGATCACCACGCCGGCGAAGTTCACATGCCGGCAGTAGCCCGCGATCGTCTTGCGCAGCAGGTCGATCCCTTCGCCGGCCGACGCCATGCCGCAGCCCGAGGAGTGGGTGATCGGCACCACGCCGTCGACATTCGGAAAATCAGCCAGGCGCTCGGGGGTGAAATGCGCCGCGACGTACTTGGAGACCGATGCCGAGCAGTTCACCGTCGAGATCACGCCGATGTAGTTGCGGGTCGCCACCCGGCCGTCGGCGCGCACGATGCCCATGAAGGTGGCCGATTGCGCGGGCACCGGCGTGGGCTTGAGGTCGACCCCGACCGCGTAGTCGCGCTCGAACATCTCGAAGGCGAGGTTGTGCGTGTGCACATGGTCGCCCGGCGCGATGTCGCGGGTCGCAAAGCCGATGATCTGGTTGTATCGCTTGACCGCCTGGCCTTTGGCCACCGCGCGAACCGCCAGCTTGTGGCCCGCCGGGATGGCCTGTGCGCAGGTCACGCCCTCGGCCTCGACCCGGGTGCCCGCCGCCAGCGGACGGGCGGCGATGACGACATCGTCAGCGGGGTTCAGGCGCAGCGTCGGGCGTCGGATCAGGGAAACCACATTCGACATCATCGGTCCTTACGGTTGGATTCAGGGATACAGCAGTCGCGGCAGCCACAGCACCAGCTGCGGCACATAGGTGATCAGGGCCAGCGTGGCCAGCAGCGGCAGCATCCAGGGCGCCACCGCCGCCACCGTCCGTTCGAAGGACAGGTGCGACACTTTCTGCAGCACGAACAGCACCATCCCCACCGGCGGGGTGAGCAGGCCGATCATCAGGTTGAGCACCATGATCAGTCCGAAGTGCACCGGGTCGATGCCCAATTTGGTGATGATCGGCATGAACACCGGCACCAGGATCGTGATGGCGGCGATGGTCTCCATGAAGCAGCCCACGAAAAGCAGGAAAATGTTGGCCAGCAGCAGGAAGACCAGCGGGTTCGAACTGATCGACAGAACCCAGACGGCGATCTGGTCGGTGACCTGGGTGGTGGTCAGCACCCAGGCGAAGATCGAGGCGCTGGCGACAATGAACAGCACGGTGGCGGTGGTCTCGATCGTGTCCATCGAGATCTTGACCAGCATCCGCCAACTCAGCGTGCGATACCAGACGAAGCCCAGGAACAGTGCCCACGCGACCGCCGCCACCGCGGCCTCGGTCGGGGTGAACAGTCCCGACGCCATGCCCCCGATCAGGATCACCGGGGTCAGCAGCGCCATGAAGGCCTCGAACTTCAGCAGCCGGTCGGCCAGCAGGACCGCCGCCAGCGGGATGCCGAACTTGACCAGTCCGCTCAGCGACTCGTCCTTCCACAGCGTGAACAGCACCACCGCAGTGATCGCCACCGCCAGCAGTTCCACGAAGGCACGGCCCATCCGGCTCCACGAAAAGACGATGTCGGCGCCGTAGCCGCGCACATGGGCGTACCAGCCGACCATCACCATCATGAACAGCGCCATCACCGCGCCGGGGATGAAGCCACCGGCGAACAGCTTGCCGATCGAGGTGTTGGCCTGAACGCCGTAGATCACCAGGGGCAGCGATGGCGGGATGATCGGGCCCAGGGTGGACGAGGCGGCGGTGATGCCGACCGCGAATTCCACCGGATATCCGTGGTCCTTCATCGCCTTGATCTCGATGGTGCCCAGACCGCCGGCATCGGCGACCGCGGTGCCCGACATGCCGGCGAAGACCACCGAGCCCACCACGTTCACATGGCCCAGGCCGCCCTTGAGCCAGCCGACCAGCGCGAGCGCGAAGTTGTAGATGCGGTTGGTGATGCCGGCCGAGTTCATCAGGTTGCCGGCGAAGATGAAGAAAGGCACCGCCAGCAGCGGAAATGAGTCGATGCCCCCGACCATCCGGTGGACGACGGTGAGCGGGGGGATCGACCCGGTTGCCCAGATGTAGGCCAGCGACCCCAGGCACATCGCGATCGCGATCGGAATCCCGGTGGACATCGTCGCCAGGAAGGCGGTGAAGAAGAGGGTGTTCATGCGACCTCGCTTTCGGCCGGCCGCTCGAGCACGCTCCAGCCCTGGCGCCAGTGGCGCAGGGCCACCTGCACCGAGCGCAGGCAGCACAACGCCAGTCCCAGGGTAACCATGCCGTACACATAGCTCATCGGCAGGTCGATCACCGTCATCTTCAGGTTGTTCATCCGCGGCACCAGGTCCAGGCCGAGCCAGGTCACATAGCCGAAGAAGCCGATGCGGATCAGGTCGACGAAGGTCGACAGCGCGCGCCCGAGCAGCGGGGGCAGGTAGCGGTAAATGAATTCGACATGGATGTGGGTGTTGCGGCGCACCGCCATCGAGGCGCCGACGAAGGTCACCACGATCAGCAGATAGCGGGCGATCTCCTCGGTCCAGCCGGCCGAGTCGGACAGCACGTATCGGGTGAAGAACTGGTAGAAGACATCGATGGCGAGCAGCCAGAAGAAGGCCAGTGCCAGCCAGTCTTCCCATGCATAGCCCGACAGGTCGATCGGGGCGTCGGTGGCATGAAAGCGCCCGGATTCATCCAGGACTTTTTCGTCGTCTGTCATCGTGTCGGCCCGGGCCGGGCGATCCGTCGCCGCTCGAGCGCTGCTCCCCGAAAGGGTTGACGTGGGTCGATTGTCATCGATCGCTAGTATACTAGTGTACATGCTCAGTGCCGATCAGGATGTTCCTTTGGCGACCCTTCGCCGCGCCGGCGCGCCGCGCCGGGTGCGCGCGGACATCTACCGTCAGTTGCGCGAGCGCATCGTCTCGGTCGAGCTCGAGCCCGGCACTGCGCTTTCCGAGGCGCGCATCGCCGAAGGCTTCGGGGTCAGCCGCACGCCGGTTCGCGAAGCCTTCCAGCGGCTGGCCGAGGACGGTTTTCTCGATGTCGTGCCGCAGGTCGGCACCTTCGTGGCCCGCATCGACCTGCAGGCGGTGCGAGACAACCATTTCATCCGCGAGACGCTCGAGTGCCGCATCGTCGAGCTCGGCGCCGCCCGTGTCGACACCGCGGCGCGCCGCGCGCTGCGCGAGAACCTCGTCGAGCAGGCCGACGCGCTGGATGCCGGTGATGCCGCGGCGTTCTTCCGGGCCGACGAGGCACTGCACCTCCTGCTCGCGCGCACCGCCGGGCATGAAAGCGCCTGGTCGGTCATCCACCAGGCCAAGTCGCAGCTCGACCGGGTTCGCCGCCTCGCGCTGGCCGATCCCGGCCGTTCGCGCCGGCGCCTGCGCGAGCACCGGGCGATCGTGGCGCGGGTGTGTGCCGGCGATCCGGCGGGCGCGGCGCGGGCGATGCGCGAGCACCTCGCCTCCCTCTTCGAGGCGATCGAGAACATCGCGGCCGACAATGCCCACTACTTCGTCTAACGGGATGCGCGGCGCGCGGCATCCGTCGGAGCGACGGTCCTGAAAGCGGGCGCCTTCGCCGTTCTTCGCGGGCTGCTGCCCTTCATCGCGCCCTATCGCTGGCGGGTGGCGGCGGCCGGCGGCGCGCTGCTGGTGGCCGCGCTGGCCTCGCTCGCGATCCCGGTGGCCTTTCGCCAGCTGATCGACATCGGCTTCGCCTCGCGAACCGTGCAAGACGAGATGGCCCGCGGCGGCGGCCATGTCGACCTCTGGTTCCTCGCGCTCTTCGGGGTGGCCACCGTGCTGGCGCTGGGCACCGCGGTGCGTTTCTATTTCGTGTCGTGGCTGGGCGAGCGGGTGACCGCCGACCTGCGGGCCGCGGTCTACGCGCGGGTGCTGCGCCAGGATCCGGTTTTCTTCGAGAACCTGCGGGGCGGCGAGGTGCTCTCCCGCCTGACCGCCGACACCACGCTGATCCAGACGCTGGTGGGCACCAGCGTGTCGATGGGTCTGCGCAACGCGGTGCTGTTCGCCGGCGGCCTGGTGATGCTGCTGGCCACCAGCGCGCGGCTCGCCGGCTTGATTGTCGGCCTGCTGGTGGTGGTGATCGTGCCGATCCTGCTGTACGGGCGTCGGGTTCGAAAGCTCTCGCGCGCCAGCCAGGACCGGGTCGCCGACAGCAGCGCGCTGGCCGGCGAGACCCTGTCGGCGATCCAGATCGTGCAGGCCTACGCGCGCGAAGCCTTCGAGGCGGCGCGCTTTCGCAGCGCAGCCGAAGACGCCTTCCAGGCCGCGGTGCGACGCACGCGGGCGCGCGCCATCCTGACCGGTCTGGCCATCGTGCTGGTGTTCGGCGCGATCGTGTTCGTGCTCTGGCTCGGCGCGCAGGCGGTGCTGCAGGGGCGCATGAGCGCCGGTGAACTGACGCAGTTCATTCTCTACGCGGCGATCGTCGCCGGATCGGTGGGCGCGCTCTCGGAAGTGATGGGCGACATCCAGCGCGCAGCCGGGGCGGCCGAGCGGCTGCTCGAACTGCTCGCCGCCGAGCCGCGCATCGTCGGGCCGCAGGACCGGTCCGCGGCGCCGATCCCGCCCGCCCGCGCCGCCGGTGTTGCCGGTAGTGCCGGTGGTGCCGCGGTCAGCTTCGAGTCGGTCAGCTTCCACTACCCGTCGCGCCCGGCCGAGGCCGCGCTGGCCGGACTGAGCCTGCAGATCGCCCCCGGCGAGACCGTCGCGCTGGTCGGCCCATCGGGTGCGGGCAAGACCACGGTATTCGCGCTGATGCTGCGTTTCTACGATCCGCAGTCCGGGGTGATCCGCCTGGATGGTGCCGACCTGCGGGGCTTCGAGCCGACCGAGTTGCGCGAACGCATCGGTCTGGTGTCCCAGGACAGCGTGGTCTTCTCCGCCGACGTGATGGAGAACATCCGTTACGGCCGTCTCGACGCCACCGACGACGAGGTCCGCGCGGCCGCCAGCGCCGCCCATGCCGACGAGTTCATCGCGCGCCTGCCGCAGGGTTACCGCACCTATGTGGGCGAGCGCGGCGTGCGCCTGTCGGGCGGGCAGCGTCAACGCATCGCCATCGCCCGCGCGCTGCTCAAGAACCCGCCGCTGCTGCTGCTCGACGAGGCGACCAGCGCGCTCGATGCCCGCAGCGAACAGGCGGTGCAGGCCGCGCTCGAGCAGGCGATGCGCGGGCGCACGACACTGGTGATCGCGCACCGCCTGGCCACCATCACCGGCGCCGACCGGATCGTTGTTTTTGACCAGGGCCGTCTGGTCGACAGCGGCACGCATGCCGAACTCGTGGCGCGCGGCGGGCTCTATGCGCGCCTGGCGGCGATGCAGTTCACCCGCTGATCGCCGCGGCACCGGTTGTCGCGGCGGCGCGAGCGATGCGCTACCCTAGCGCGCTGAATGACCGGGTTTCGCCGGTCGCCTCCAGGAGACATCCCGATGGCAGACAGACTTGCTGGCAAGACAGTGCTGGTCACCGCAGCCGCCCAGGGCATGGGCCGCGCTGCCGCACTGGCGATGGCGCGTGAAGGCGCGGTGGTGCACGCCACCGACATCCGCGACGACCTGCTCACCACCCTGGCCGCCGAGGCCGCGGTCGCGGGTCATCCGCTGCACACCCATCACCTCGACGTCACCGATCCGGTCGCGATCACCGCCCTGGTCGCCACGCTGCCGGTGCCCGACGTGCTGTTCAATTGCGCCGGCTATGTTCATCAGGGCAGCATCTTCGAGTGTTCGGAAGACGACTTCGATTTCAGTTTCACCATCAACGTGCGCTCGATGTACCGGATGATCAAGGCCACGCTGCCGGGCATGCTGGCCAATGGCGGCGGCTCGATCATCAACATGGCGTCGGTGTGTTCCTCGGTGAAGGGGCTGCCCAACCGCTTCATCTACGGCACGACGAAGGCGGCGGTCATCGGGCTGACCAAGTCGATCGCGGCCGACTTCGTCACCCGCGGAATCCGTTGCAATTCGATCGGCCCCGGCACCGTCGAGACACCCAGCCTGCACGACCGCATGCGCCAGCTCGGCGATGTCGACGAGGCCCGCCGCATGTTCATCGCCCGCCAGCCGATGGGCCGGCTCGCGACCCCCGAGGAAATCGTGCCCATCGTCATCTTCCTGGCCAGCGACGAGAGCTCGTTCGCCACCGGCCAGATGTTCAACGTCGACGGCGGCATCACCATCTGAATCGGGCCGCCGGCAGTTCCCCGCATTCAACATCCCCTGGAGAAAACGACTCATGAAGCTCGTACGCTATGGCAAGCCCGGCAAGGAAAAGCCCGGCCTGATCGATGCCGACGGCCGCATCCGCGACCTGTCCGGCGTGGTCGATGACATCGGCCCGGCGCAGCTCTCGCCGGCCGGGCTCAAGAAGCTCGCCAAGATCAAGCACGACAAGCTGCCGCTGGTGCGCGGCAAGCCGCGCTACGGCGTGCCGTTCACCGGCTCGACCAAGTTCGTCGCGATCGGGTTGAACTACGCCGACCACGCGGCCGAGACCGGCAGCCCGGTTCCCAAGGAGCCGATCGTCTTTCACAAGACGCTGTCGTGCATCCAGGGCCCCGATGACGACGTGATGCTGCCCAAGAACTCGGTCAAGACCGACTGGGAAGTCGAGCTGGGCATTGTGATCGGCACCCGCGCCCGCTATGTCACCAAGCGCGCGGCCCTCGACCATGTCGCCGGCTATGTGCTGATCAACGACGTGTCCGAGCGCGAGTGGCAGCAGGAACGCGGCCCCACCTGGGACAAGGGCAAGGGTTTCGACACCTTCGGGCCGGTCGGACCGTGGCTGGTCACCGCCGATGAGGTCGGCAATCCGCAGAAGCTCGACATGTGGCTCGACGTCAATGGCGAGCCGCGCCAGCGCGGCAGCTCGAAGACCATGATCTTCGATTGCGCGACCCTGGTCGCCTATGTCAGCAGCCTGTTCACCCTGAATCCGGGCGACATCATCACCACCGGCACGCCGCCGGGTGTGGCACTGGGCATGAAACCGTCGCCGGTGTTCCTGAAGGCCGGCGACCAGGTCACCCTGGGTATCCAGGGCCTGGGTCAGCAGTCCCAGAAGATCGTCAAGTTCACCTTGTGAACCGCGGGCCGGGGCGCCATCAGGCGCCGCAGCCGGCCCGATTTCTTTCTTCTTCCCGCAGACAGGCGACCAGGCTGTCCAGATCCATCGGACGGTGCAGCAGGTAGCCCTGCGCAAAGCCGCAGCCCAGCCCGCGCACCAGATCGAGCTGCGCGCGGGTCTCCACGCACTTGGCAACCACCTCCAGGCCCAGCTCGGCGGCCATCGACAGGTTGCCCTTCGCGATCGCGATTTCGGTCGAGTCTGCGGGCGCGCCGGCCAGCGGCCGGCTGTCGATCTTCAGCCGCTGGGGCAGGTTGCGCAGTGCGCGCAGCGCGGTGAAGCTGTTGCCGAAGTCATCGAGTGTGATGACCACGCCGCAGGCCCGCAGCTGCCGGATCTGGCGTTCGGCGCCGCTCCAGTCGCTCAGCAGGCTGCCTTCGGCGATCTCGATTTCCAGTTGTCCGCCGCTCAGCCGGTATCGGGCCAGCGCGTCCTCGACCATGTCGGCGAAGGCGCTCTGGCAAAGCTGGCTCAGCGATGCGTTGACGGCGATCGTGAACTCCTGGCCGGTTCGCTGGCGCAGGGTCTGTGCGTCCTGGCAGGCTTGCTCGATCACCCAGCGTCCGATCGCCTGCAGTGAGCCGGTTTCCTCGGCGAGCCGGATGAATTCGATCGGCGATACCTCGCCCAGCTGCTCATCGTGCCAGCGCAGCAAGGCCTCGGCCTTTCGGGGTTGCAGCGTCTTCACCTCCACCTGCGGCTGGTAGACCAGGCTGAGCGATCCGTTGCCGACCGCCATCCGCAGCCGCTGCGTCATCACCGCGCGCCGCGAGGCACGCACCGCCATGTGCGGCTCGAAGACGCGGAACGCGCCCTTGCTCTCGGTCTTGGCCTGGTACATGGCCACGTCGGCCCGGCGCAGCAATTCGACCGGATCCATCTCGCCGGCGGTCGCCATCGCCACGCCGATGCTGGCGCTGGCGAAGAGCTCCTGCTCGCCGGTTCGCATCGGCGTGGCGAGGCTGGCGAGCAGCTTGGCGGCGATCTGACTCGCCTCGGCGGAACCCCCGGCGACCGGCAGGATCAGCGCGAATTCGTCGCCGCCCAGGCGGCACACGATGTCGGTCTTGCGCAGCGCGCCGGTCAGGCGACGGGCGACCTCGCGCAGCATCGCATCGCCCGCCTCGTGGCCGAGCGTGTCGTTGACCTGCTTGAAGTCATCGAGGTCGATGAACATCACCGCGAGCTGCAGGCTGGTCGAGGTGCCGGCGAGCGCATGCTCGACCGCCTGCTGGAAGAAGTGGCGGTTGTGCAGCCCGGTCACCGGGTCGTGGTGAGCCATCTGGGCAAGCTGTTTCTGGACCGCGGTCTTTTCCGACAGTTCGTGAGCCAGCGCCCGATCGCGCTCCTGAATTTGCGTGAGCAGCTGGTTGAAGGCGGACGAGAGGTCGCGCACCTCGCTCGCCTGGCTTTCGTTGGCCCGCAGGCTGTAGTCGCGCAGCAAGGTGACCTTGGTGACCACGGCGGTCAGTCGCGACAGGGGCCGCAGCACCACCGGAATCACCAAGGCGAGCACCATCACCAGCAGTGCGGTGCAACCGGCCGCCAGCTGGATGCCCGCCGAGTCCGGGTCAGCCAGTCCGATGGACCCCGCCAGCCAGACCGACAGCATCACCACCGAGCTGGCGCAGACGGTCGCCAGGCAAAGGGCCTGGAAGGTGAGGGTGCGATTCCGGAAGAAACGCCAGATCGAGAGGGGCATGCCAGTCCACGGCTTGAGAGTGGGTAAAATAGTGCCCCAAACCTGCCCGCCGCGCCGGCAGGCAAGTCACGGATTCGCTGACCGCTTGCCGCTGGTAGCGCGTGCGCTGCCGCCGGTCGGTCGCGCCCGTGACCAGCCGATGAACGGTCGTTCAGCGGCCTCGGAGGAGCCCTCAGGCAGGCGGCTGGCGGGTGCCGGTGACCACCGGATAATCGGGTCGGCCGGTGCGCATCCAGGTCACGATATTGGTGGCCGCCTTGCGTCGCAGTTCGACCTCGGACTGCGCCGAATAGAAGGCGGCGTGCGGGGTCACCAGTACCCGCGGATCGTCGAGCAGCGGGTGGCCGGCGCCGATCGGTTCCTCGGGCAGCACGTCGAGTCCCACGCCCGCCAGCCGATCCTCGGCCAGCACCTCGACCAGGCCGCCGATGTCGACGATCGCCCCGCGGGCGGTGTTCACCAGATAACTGCCGGGCTTCATCCGGCGCAGCAGTCCGGCGCCCACCAGTGCGCGCGTCTCGTCATTGAGCAGGCAGTGGATCGAGATCGCATCGGCCTGAGAGAACAATTCCTCGAGCGAACGGACCCGCCGCACATAGGCGGGAAAGTCGCCGTCGATGATGTGCGGGTCGTAGGCGATGATTTCGCCGAAGGTGTTGCGGGCGATGTGGGCGAAACGCTTGCCGATGCGGCCCAGGCCCAGCACGCCCACCGTCAGGCCGGTGGCCCTCGGGATGCGCCCGGCGGTGGTGTAGTGCCAGCGGCCGGCGTGGATGTCGCGGTCGTAGCGCGCGATGTTTCGCAGCAGCGACAGCAGCAGCGCCAGCGCATGGGTCGAGACTTCGCCCACGCCGTAATCCGGGGAGTTGGCCACCCACACGCCATGACGCTGCGCGGCCTTCGTGTCGATGGTGTCGAAGCCCGCGCCGATGCGCGAGCACAGGCCGATGCCCGGGCGCGCGGCAAACACCGCGTCGGCGACCGGGGCGTACTGGATGAGCAACGCGCTGCAGTCTTCGGCGGCTTCGATGACCTCCTGCTCGGTTCGGCATTGCGCCTCGATGAGCGTGATGCCGGCCTCGCGGAACAGGTCGCGCTCCAGCGAGATGTCGATCAGATCATGGTCGGTGAACAGAACTTTCATGCGAAACTCCAGCGCGAAAACGGCGAATGAACGCGAGAGCGCGAATCTAGCACCGAGCACACGCCGGCATCCAGGAGCAGGGCCATGAACCACATCGATCTTGCCGGCCGCAGCGCGGTCGTCACCGGCGGCGCCTCGGGTATCGGCCTGGCGATCTGCCAGCGCCTGGCCCGAAGCGGCGCGCGCGTCACCCTCTGGGACCGCAACGGGCCCGCCGCCATCGAGGCCGCCGCTGCGCTGGCGCCAGTGCCCCAGGGGGCGCATGCCGGCCTGGCGCTGGACGTCACCGACGAGCCGGCGGTGAGCGCCGCCGCCGTCGAGGTGCGCGCTCGGACCGGCAGCCTGGACATCCTGGTGTGCAGCGCCGGCATCACTGGCCCGAACGCCACCACCTGGGACTACGACCCGCAGGCCTGGCGTGACGTGATGGACCTGAACGTCAACGGTGTCTTCTACTGCAACCGGGCTGCGGTGCGCGAGATGATGCACAACGACTATGGGCGGATCATCAACATCGCCTCGATCGCCGGCAAGGACGGCAATCCGAATGCCTCGGCCTACAGCGCCTCCAAGGCGGCGGTGATCGGTCTGACCAAGAGCCTGGGCAAGGAGACCGCGCGCACCGGCATCCGGGTCAACTGCGTGACCCCGGCGGCGGTGCGCACCGCCATCTTCGACCAGATGAGCCAGCAGCACATCGACTTCATGCTCTCGAAGATCCCGATGGCCCGATTCGGTCTGACCGACGAGGTCGCGGCGATGGTCGCCTGGCTGGCCAGCGTCGAATGCTCGTTCTCGACGGGCGCGGTGTTCGACCTGTCGGGTGGCCGGGCGGTTTACTGAGCAACGGCGATGACGCTGATCGACGCAACGGCCGGATCCGCACCCCGTTATCCGGTGGGTGCGCTGATCGATTTCGCCCGGGCGCTGCTGGCGGGGGCCGGCATGCAGCCCGTCTCGGCCCAGGCGGTCGCCGAAGTGCTGGTCGAAGGCGATTGCCTGGGCCATGACACCCATGGGCTGGCGCTGCTGGCGGGGTATCTCGGCGAACTGGACAGCGGGGCGATGCAGGGCGTCGGCGAGCCCCGGGTGCTGACCGAGCGCACCGTGGCGGCCACCTGGGACGGCCAGCGGCTGCCCGGCCCCTGGCTGGTGCGCCGTGCGATCGACTGGGCGCAGCCCCGTGCCCGGTTGCACGGCAGCGCCACGGTGGTGATCCGGCGCTCGCACCACATCGCCTGCCTGGCGGCCTATCTTGAGCCGGTGGCGCGCGACGGGCTGATGGTGCTGCTGTCCTGCTCGGACCCGGCCACCGCCAGCGTGGCGCCCTTCGGCGGCACCCAGGCGGTCTTCACCCCCAATCCCCTGGCGGTCGGGATCCCGACTTCCGGCGATCCGGTGATGATCGATGTGTCGGCCTCGATGACGACCAATGGCATGACCGGACGGCTGAAGGCTGCCGGCCAGCGGGGCGCGCATGCCTGGTGGCTCGATTCGCAGGGCCGTCCCAGTGACGATCCGGCGGTGCTGTTCGCGCAGCCGCCGGGCACCATCCTGCCGCTGGGCGGCCTGGAGGCGGGGCACAAGGGTTATGGACTGGCGCTGCTGGTCGAGGCGATGACCGGCGGACTGGCCGGGCATGGTCGCGCCGATCCGGCCGAAGGCTGGGGCGCGACTGTTTGTCTGCAGATCTGGGATCCCGCGGCCTTCGCGGGCGCTGAGGCCTTCACCCGGCAGACCGATTGGCTGGTCGAGGCCTGCCATGGGTCGGCGCCACGCGATCCGGCGCTGCCGGTGCGCCTGCCTGGCGAGCGCGGCCTGGCCCGCAAGCGCGAACAGGCGCAGCACGGTGTCGGGTTGCAGCCGTCGATCCTGCCGTCGCTGGCGCCCTGGGCGCAGCGATTCGGGATTGCACCGCCGGCCGCAGTCTGAAGATTTCGGTCGGTTCTGGTCCCTGCTAAGTGGCTGTGATGGCGCCGCGACCCGGTGAAGTGGTCTTGGCGGCGCGAGCTGGCAGTCTCAATGTTTTGGGCGAGTTGCCGCCATTAGCTTGCCGCAGCTTTGGCCGGCGGGATGTGCCCGATGGGTGCGAGCAGTCGGATGCGGTGGAACCAGTGCACCCATTGCAGGGTGGCCAGTTCCACGGACTCCCTGAATTTCCAGGGTCAAAGAGGGCCGTTATAATCACCTTTCCGGCATGCTAAGCAAAGCCCGCCGGGCGGAGCGCTACCTTTTTGCCCGCCGTTTGTTCCCGGACAAACAAATCGGCAGCGGATATCACCGCATCTATTACAACGGTAAACAGAAGACGCCTTACCACACGCAGGGCATTTTTGCATTGCCATGACAGATTTCTCCAGTTGAAATTGAAAAGTCTGATTATCTAAGCTATGAAGCGCTGTTTTCCTATAAGTTACCTCTGTTCCTTAAATTAAATTTCTCTCGCAAGATTAGCATTGCGAATCGTTGCGTCACAAATAGGACCGTCAGGTTTTTCTGCGGCACCGCCCGGTTCAGGGTAAATCCCGTGGCCGGCTTGCAAGGCCGGAACCTCTGCTGCAGCAGAGACAACCCCATACGAAATACTCGAACTTACACACCTTTTTCGTGAGCAAGCGAAACTAAGGCCTATTTGGATCTTCACCGGGCCGCGTCGCTTTAGATGCAAGCATCATCGCAGACGTGAGGCGACGACGACTGAGGCTAAGAACAGAGCGAGATTTCGCTCAACTTACCCTTATATAGCGCAGTTTTCTAAGGATCTGTAAGTCGATGGCCATTTAATTTCTGTTAAGGATCTCGAACGTGAGGGTGGTGAATCTCGTCGGATGAACGATAATCCGATCGCCGTTTTGATGGGGCGGTGAGTGGGGTGATTGAAGATTTTTCAATAGGCGCAAGTTGCAAATTTCGTTTGTATAATTAGTTCGTTAAATCCCAGTTGCATTTGCGTCATTTGTGAAATATCTTTTTCTCTGTACTTGCTTGCGATTTCGTAAAGTTTCTTCATTTCCGGGTCGTTCTTATCTTTCTCCGGAATGGATTTTTCCATGCATTCACAAATATTCTTCTTGGAGTGCTTTTCCTGAACTTTGTCGTAAATCTCGCGTGGTCCATTTTTCAGTTCGGCTAGATTTGTCTTGCAAATAATTTCAACATGCTCGGAAAAAGATTTGGGGAGTTTTATTTCGCTTTCGCAGCCATAAACAAATACGGACGTGAGCATTGCGATTAAAAATCGAGTCTTGTAAACAAATTTTAGAAATATACTCGCTATCCAATATAATGACAAAGCCAGTACAAAACCAAGCCTGTAACTAAAGCGCCGCAAAAGAGGGGCGGGAGTGCCGTCAGAAAAAAATCGTCCGGCTAAAGCGGCAAAAGCCAGTCTTGCTGATATCGGTAAACTGGGACTGTATCATGATGAGTGTGTCCATATACCTCTATCCTAAAGAGGCTCAAGGCGCGCGTGCGAGCGGAGGTCGAGCGCGCGTTCTGGGTAAACAATTTGCAGTTCGGATTTACGAAAGTTCGATACCGTAGCCTGGCGAAAAACGCGACGCAACTGAAAGCGCTGTTTGCTCTGTCGAACCTTTGAATGGTTCGCAGAAAACTTATGACGGTGATGGGGTGAGTGCGTCCGCAGCACGTGAAGTGGCGTCTTCGTGGGAAAAATTCCGCTCGCTTCGGACTGATATTGGTCGAAATTCGATCGGGATATGCCGTCCGAACTCATTTGCAGTATCCGATGGCTTCAGTTCGCTCTTGCGGCACGGTTATTCAAGCCTTTCCTTGGTCAACTTATCCTTGTATAACGCACTTTTCCAAGGATCGGTACGTCGATGGTCATCGAATTCCTATTGATGATCTCGAACGTGAAGCTGCTGTCACCCTTCAGATGAACAGTAATCCGATTGCCCTTTATCGCGTATGCGGTGACCTCGCTCTGGGCGTCTCCGATCACAGCTTTCGACCGCTCGAACTCCATGCTGGGAGCGACCGGGATCTCGATGCCGGCGAAGCCAAGCTGCTCGGCTCGCCAGCGCCCATAGATGTAGCTATGAGCGTCACTGATAAAGCAAGCAGGTATCGAGATCGAAACAATTGCGCAGAAGAGACCGGCGAACGACCGCCGTTTCAGTGGCCTTATCGGTCAATTCATTGCGAGTAGGATCGCATTCGTGCCGTCCCAGACAAGTTGTACCCGAAGATCGCGCTGAGCTTGGAACTTCTCGTTCACCCACAGGCTGGTTTTCATCCCGTACACGCCCTGGGAAGCATTCGCAGGAAGCTTCAGTTCGAAAGCGTTTTCGTAACGTCCTGCAGTATTGCCGACAAAAGGCTTGGACGCATTTTTGATCGGGGAGCCGTCGGGATTAAATAGCTGAAGCTCTTCCCTGATTGACTGGACAGGCTGATTCGTGCCGTTGACGATCTCCACGGTCGACGAGATCTTCAGCGGTTGGCCTTTCTGCACAGTAGCCTTGCTTAAGCCAACGTTGTACGCGACGACAACAGGTTCAGTCGGCAGTACGCCGCGCGTCTGCCGGTAATCGCGCTCGGATTGCGCCGCCGACTTGGTTTGCCTCGAATTGACGTTCACCGCAACGCAGGCCACCACTCCGATCGCACCGCCAACGACAGCCCCTTTAGCAGCGCCGCCTTTACCACCCGCCGCCGCACCAATCAGGGCGCCGAGCATGGCCCCAGCCAGAGCGGATTGGCCCATCGCGCAGGGGTCTCCGTCCTGGTTGCCAGCAGCAACTCCCCCCTGGGGCGCCGCGCATCCGGCTAGCATCGTGACGATGCATGAGAAAACAACCAGACGGGCCAGTATTATCTTCATATCAATATTCCTCAAAGATTCGGAGGACCCGGAAAGGGGATTCACTTGATGGTGGTTTCATCGCGCAGGTACTGCATCTCGCGCGCGGAAATCCGTCGTAGAAGATCTGCGGCCTGTGGATTTCCTGGATCGAGCTTTCTCGCACTGGCAACGTAGGTCTTTGCAGCGTCAAATTTCATCTCGGCGAGGGCTCGTTCCGCATCGCGGATGAACCCTTGGGCCATCTCTGCCTGCAAATTGACCTGTGCCGGCCCGGCTGGGGGAGACGAGGGCGCCGTCGGCGCGGGCTTCGCCTCGGGGGATTGCGCAGGCGGTAAACCTGCTGGTGGAATGACTTGGATCGGCGTATGGGTCTGGACGGAAATCGCCGGTGGAACTGTTGGGCTCGATATTGTCGGCTGGGCTGCGGGCGTATTCCCCATGGCATCCAGACGTTCGCGCAGTGCGTGGATATCCGCCTCGTCGCGGTTGATGGAAGCCAGGAGATTGATTGCTTCCCTGGCTGCAGAGGCGTCACCGCTATCCAGTGCCTTGCGTGCGGCAGCCGCAGCACTCGCGGCGAGGGATTCCTCGCGTTCAAGTTGCTCAAGCAACTGCTTGCCATGTGACGCTGTCGTGCAGGTGGGGTCTACCTCTTCGTAGATCTTGCGCGCGGCACCGAGACGGTGGCCCGCGATGGCGCCGGAGATTCGCTGAAAAACCCGATCGCAGGTTGCCGCGGATACCGCTGCCTTGTCTGCTAAACCTTGCAATTCCACGGCTCGCTGGCGTCCGTCACCGTGGCAGGACGCCAGCGCCTGCACCAGCAACGACTTGCCGCCGGCGACATCACTTCCAGCGAGGCGCTCGGCGGCCTGCGCTAGGGTCTTGTCGCAGAGGGAATCCGGACCGAACTGCTTGAACGATAGGTATCCGACGATGACGACAGCGACCAGCCCGCCGGCGATCTTGATCAGCGCGGCTGAGCTCCTAGTGGATGGTTTTGAATCCAGCGACAGAGTGTGCTTGTCCGTCGCAGGCTTTAGCGTTGCCCGCGGCGAGCGCTCGTCGCGGTCTGCGCTTGCCGACTCCGCGTCATCATGACCGGTTTCGATCGGTTCCCTTACCGGAGAGTGTTCAGTTAGCTCCGCAGATGTGCGATCGCCAGCCTCGTCCTTTCCGTTGCCCGATTTTCTCTTGCGCCAACTGGCTCGCCTGCCTAAGTCCGTTTCGGATGGTGCCTCGACATTACCCGCTTGGCCCACCCCATCCGCCAAAGGCCCTACAGTTCTGGGCGCGGCTCCGGAGTTCTTCGGAGGCTCATGCATGACCGAACCAATTGCATCGCTGTTGTTAGCTGAGTCAGAGGCAGAGGCAGGATCCATCCGCGCGGTAGCGATGACGCCACAGAAGGGGCAGAACCTGACCGCTGCCTGGATCGGCGTGGCGCAAGACGAACAATTTTCCAATTGCGTACCCAACCCGATTACTTTAGCGGCGGCGGCACCGGGGCTGCCGTCATCTGGACGAAAGCGGCAAGTTCAGGCACCTGTCCAAGTTCCATCCATGAGGCAAATCCTTGCCGCCAGACTTTCGTTCCCTCGACCAAAATCTGCCGCGCCTGAATCATCTGACCGATCTGGGCGGCGGGATAGGGCCCATACTGCTTCCCCCCGATGCCGAGGAAGTACTGATGCTCTACGAGTGGCGGCGGCGCTACGGCAGATGATAGCCCCGGCGGCATGCCGAGCACCGGTGGGGGCGGAATCACCACCGGGTTCGGCATGGCTACGGTGCTGGCGATGGGCATCGCCATCCCAGCAAGGAAGGCTTCCAGCTTGCCCGCCGTCAGCATGTCCGTGTTGAACGCATATTTGAGACGAGGTTTCCCATCTTCGTCCGGAACACGAACTTCCCAGATGTAGGCGTCAGCCTCGGAATCCGGGATCGGAGAGGCCCACTCATCCAGGTGATTGCGCAGGAACGCCGAGGCACGCTCGATTCGCTCGCTATCCAGACCCTGTCGCCTTAGCCGATTGTGTGCGTCGCGAGCGGCCTCCGCTGCGACCGTACTCGCGAATCCCTTGCGTGGCGTCTGCGCTCCCGTCTCGTCTTCGACGAGTATCGGCGTGTAGACGGACTTCTCATATTCCTCGCACAGCACGTACAACGCGATCAGCTGAGCAGCATCGAATGATCCCAGCAGGTCCTGCGTGCGTGAAATGATCGCCTCCCGATAGGTGGCCGGCAAGCCGTTCAGGCGGATCGCCCGCTCATTGCCGATACGGCGCACATCGCCCCGGGCCACCGCGAACTGGTATTGGCCAAGCGGCACCACGCGCTGGGACGTTCTGGTCAGCACCGCGGTCATCACGGCCAAAAGGTACTGCTTGAAATCTTCCGCCAGCCGGTTGAGCTCATCAGTGCTCGGCTCGATCGGATGCCGGAACTGGGTGGAATCGATGTGCGTGTGCACGGGATAACGTTCGGACTCCTTCCTGTAGCTGGTGCGCCAGCCGTCCAGACCCCGAAGCAGCGTCAGCGGCACGCCCGAGATTTCGCAGTAGCAAACCGCCCGCCCGGGGATACCGGTCTCCACGATAGAAACCTGTGCGAGCGTCATCCCGCCGGGCGGAATCGCGTCGTCGATCTCGCTTCGGAATCTCTTCTCGAAGTCCCGGTGATTCGCCACTCCGATAAAGCATTTGAATCGGTCAGCCTCCATCTTGACGTCGCCACCCGGCTTGCGGTCGATCCAAGGCAAGGCACAGCTCAAGAGCCTGCGGAACAGCTCCAGCCGGGCGGCCAGATTCAGCTTGTCGAGCGCTTCAACCAGCGGGTCGACATCGGCGTCTGGCGTCTTGGTCGCCGCGAGCGCGATCTGGCGCTCAGCCATGCGCTTGACCTTGATCAGGATCTGGTTGCGATCGTCCGAATCCCCGAGCATCGCGAACAGCTTCTTCGATCCGCCGATATCCTTGAACGCCTCGTCAGCCCACTCGCGCAACTGTGCCGCTCCCGGCAGCGGGACATCCCGCTCATTCGCCGGCACATAGATCAATGTCGCATGCTCCGTGCGCAGGTCCTGCTGAAGGATCGCGTTGGCGCGCTGCAGTTGCCCGAGCATCTCCAACACCGCCTGCCGCCCAGACTGCAATTCGGCTACGAGGCCGTTCCAGACCGGCCTGCCGCTGGCATCGACCCCCACCTTTTTGCCCAGCCAGTCCGACACTTCGCGCATCAGCAGCGCGGATTCCTCGGCCGCCTTCGCTCGCAGATGGAACTTGATCCCGTTGGCGATTTCGGTCCGCAAATGATCCATCACCAGCTGGGCCTGCTTCTCACCGCTGCCGAAGAAACCGCCACGGGTCTGTTCAAGATTGGAAAGCAGCCGCTCATACTCGCGGGTCCGGATGGCCTCCTTGATCTCGCGGTACCGCTCGGCGTTCAATGACAGCGCTGCCATCACCCCGACTCCGGTTGCCTCCAGCCTGTCCTTGATCTGCTCCACGAGCGACAGCACGTACTCGAGCCCGCCGAATTCCTTGTTGTCGAGATAGACATACAACTGATCCCGGACGCTCTGCCGGATCCGCTCGAGGATCTCGCGCCGCCGCTTCGTGATCCTGTCCTCGGTCACGTCAGCGTTCGAATCCTGATCACGGACCGCATCCCGCTCGAGTTGCTTCACCGCCTCGCGTACCTGCGCCGGCCATTCCTTCCGGTCGAAGCCGGTGCGGATTTCCTCGATGCGGACATTGACCCGCTGCTCCACGCCCGCCAGCATGGGACCGCTGCGGTCCTGGAGCAATTCGTCCACTATGAAATAGTCGATGAACTCCCCGCTAGAGCGTTTCAGCTCGATTTTCTTGTCCGAGAAGTCAGGGAAGTCGGTGAATGGCGCTGGCTTCAGGCCGATGTACGACGCCATGAACTCGTCTCGCACCTTGTCGGTCGAGCGGTTCGAGCCGACGTCGCCGGCACCCACGCCGAAGAACGCCTTGAGCATCTCGGCCGCCCAGCGATGCGCACGTTCGTCGCGATGGGATTCCTGCCGCGTGTCCAGCGTCGCCTGCCCAAACGCGGAGTACCGCCGCGAAAACGACAGCCGCATGTCACCAAACCGGTCTTTCCGAACCACCGCATCATGCGGGTAAATCTTGTGCTGTACTTGGTTCACCGCCACCGACCGCTTCTTACGGGCGAAGTCGCCCGAAGCGAAGTCCTCGAACAGGGCGTCGGCCACCATGTTGTAGACATCCTTAATGTCCTTGGTGTGCTGCTGAGCCAGGTTGCCGGTGTCGACCAGATACACTTCCTTATAGGGCTCGCTCGAAAGCTCGGGCTGTTCGTAGGCGTCCCATCGGCCGATGTAGCCTCGGTTGCCCAGCATTGCCGATTCAAGTTCCATCAGCGCGGCGTAAGCGTTGGCTTCGGTCCGCTCCTTGTTGGCCCCGGCATATCCTGAGGGCAGAAACATCATCAATTCGACATCTGCGTCTGGCACCTCATTGCGCGCCAGCCACCGGCAGAGGTAGCCCATGTCGAGGAAGCATCCGGACCCCGTGCCACCCGCGACCGACCCGATCACGACGATGCGGAACTTCGCGCGCTCCATCTTTAGGCCGAGCGCCGCAAGCTGCGGTTCATGGGAGAGGCCGGCCTGCAGCGTCTTCAACTTGAGTCGGATCTTGTCGCGAATCGACGTGTACTTGTCGAAAAAATAGAGCCGCGACATCGCCCGGATCTGGCCAGCGCCGCTACTGGACGAACCAAAGTGAAGTTCACGGAGTTTCCGAGGCGTCAACGGCAGCCATTCCTTGACGTGCGGATACTTCTCGAGCGTGTCCTCGTCGCGACTGTACTTCTCCATGTCGAACGGCTCGACGACCTTCTCCTCGTCGGTGAACTTGACTAGATCGAATTGAAGATCGTCGGCCTGTGCCCGGCCGCTGTCGACGATGGCCCCGGCGTCGAGGTCCAAATGTATGAACTGCGCGACGGGAAAATCGGTCAGGCTTTCGACCCGCGTTCGCGAGCCTTCGCCGCCCCACAGCGCATTGAGGATGTGCCGGCGCACGCGCATCAGCACCTCCATCCCCGTGCCGCCCACGCCGATGAACAACGTCGGCCGCAGGTCGATGTTCTTGTCGAGTGCAGTCCTGGCGCCCGAGCCCGTCAGATCAACATTAATGTCGGCCATCTTCATCATCCTCTGCGCGATGCGCCTTAGTTGCGTCCCGACATGATCACAAGCACCAGCGCGGCCAGGCCAACCAGCGCGATCGGCCCGAGGATCAGCGGCGCCAGGAAAACGACCGGATTCACCGCCGCCATCACGACGCCCACCGCCAGGCAGGCCAGGAACACGAACAACCACCATCCGGCGGCGTTGGCCTTGTTCGGCGGCACTTTCTTGGCCACCAGCGAATTCGCGTATCCGTTCTTCGCGAAGAAAAATGCAACGAGCAGCACGAGCAGGACCGCCCCGCCGATCATCATGTCGCGATTGGATGTGTCGGAGACGACCGGGACGCCACCTGCGCCCGGCGCCGCGACCGTCGAAGCGTCGCCCTGTGATGAGCTCGCCGGCGAGGAACCGGTCGGTGCCGGCAGCGAGAAGCCACCATTGCCCTGCTTTTCTTGTGCCATGCGTTTCTCCTGGGTTGATCGATGACGTGAGGTTCAGGACTTCTGGATGCTGAGGGTGTGGCCGTCCGACACGCGGACCACGGCGGGAGCGCCTAGGCCACGCCGGATCTCGCCGACGACAGTCCCGTCCGCTGCCGCCACCGTGACGCGCGCGAATGGCTTGATCATCAAGTTACGACGCACATCGTCCACGACGATCGCGAATCGCTTCGAGCGTCCCGAGTAGAGACCCGCCAGGACCACACCGCCGATCAGCGCCAGAACGGAAGACAGGACCGCCACCAGCGGCATCAGCGGATACTGTATTCGGACGACCACCGGCACTGCGGCCCGGGAAGCCTTGACCCCGTCGGGCGGAGTGAACGATTCAGAAATCGGATCTCCGGGGAACAGTTCGCGCAACTCCGAGACGAACGAATCGCCCAAGCCCAGGCGCTGGCTGCCGAGTGATAGCTCGAGCGTCATCGGCAGGATCACCTGTTTGCCCATTGCCGCTAGCGCCTGCGGCGACCATGCGGACGGAACCTGGGCCATCGGAAGGTCGAAGCTAATCTGCACCGGTGCCCGCACGCCCGGCTCCAGACCCGAGACCGTCGCCGGTGACACTTGCACCATTGAGCGGGAAGCGCCTGACGCTAGCGCCGCCTCGACGTTCGCGGAACGGATCGAATAGGGATAGAAGAGGTTCTGTAGCGACGCACTCAGGGTCACCCGCGGGACGATGCCAGAGGAGTCCGCATCGAACACCAGCGTCCGCTGGTCCTTGCCCAGGCTGACCTTCAGGTGAGAAGCCTCGGTGACGGCCTCGGGAACGATCATCACAGCATCCAGGTCGATGGGCTTGAGCCGGGCCGCGGGCCGCGTCAGCACCTTCGTCAGGCGACCTTGGGCCATGATCCGGTCGAGAGCCTCGGCGGCAGGCGTTCCGTACGCCATTGCATACACCATCATGCCCTTGGCCGAATACATCTTCCCCTGCACCGGCATCCTCAGCGGGAACACCAGCGTCTTGGTGATCGAGGGCTCCAGGTGCAGCAGCCGATAGAAGTCGCGGTTGCGCTCCGCGGTCTTGGCATCGTTGTTAGGGCTGTTCCTGTTGTTCGTGAATATCCAGACGATGCCGGGCGCCGACTTGAACGGTCCGGTGATCGTGCCGGTGACAGCCTCCTTGAAGTCCGTATCCGCCAGCGCCGTCCCCTTGCTGGCCACGCCAAGCTTGTCCAAGGCGGCCGCGGCCCCCTGCCCTCCGCGGCCCTGGTTTAGCAGGAGGGGCGACACGTTCGAACCTGCACTCTGGCTAAAGGCCAGCGTGAACACAGTGTCGTCGTCGGTCGAGGCCGCTTGGATGACCGCGGTGACCAGCGGTTTGAAAGGAGACGCCGGATCCGCGTAGAACGGTTCCATCCACCCCGAGTTCTGCACCAGGAACGCCTGCTGGATGGCTACTGCTTGGGTTGCCCAACTGAACAGCGCCAGAAGTATCGACGCGCATCTTATCGACCGGAACCTCATTGATCCAGCCTCCAGCCCTCAATGCGACGCAACAGGGGATGGTAGGCAAACAGATGGCCGTCATGGACGAACATCCGGGTGCGCAGCGGTTCCGACACGGCGATCGTCGCGAATTCCGATGTGATCGCATCGCCGTCCAGCACCAGCAGCGCACGCACGCGCTCGGTGGATTCCAGAGCTTGCTCGAAGCCAGCGATTGCATCGATCTTGACGCCGACGACCGCCACTCCGCCAGGGGCCTCTAGCAGCGGAATCATCAACGAGCCCGCAGCGCCATCGTCGCCATGCTCCGGTTCCACCCATGGCTCGTTTTTGAACTTCGCGGCAAACCGGAAATTCAACGTTCCCGAGCACGTCCGCGGCGAGGAAACCCGTTGGATGTCGACGCGAGGGATACCGAGCTTCAGGTAGACGTATTGATCCTGCCGAGTGTCCAGGCAGAGTTGCCAGAGATCGCCTTCACGCGAGAGGTACGGGCAGCCGAATGCGAACTTGGGCATCAAGTTCTCCGGCCAGGGCAGGAAGCTCGCCTCGTAGCCACCATCAATCCGCTTGCGCACCATCAGTTGCCCACGATCGCATGGCCAGAGAATGCCCCGGGCAAAAGTCACCGGAGAGTGCAAGGTTCCCAGGCTGGCAGCCGTCATGCTGGCCTCCAGCAATGGGCCTATTCTGCCTTCGGCGTCGACGCCGACAACATGGATGGACCCGTTCGCATCTGCAAGGGGCGCCCAAATGAACTCGTCGAAAAGGATCGGGGCACCCACGGCGGGCGCGTTCCCAAGGTAAGCCACCGAGTACGACAGCGCCGGTGCGTCTGGCGTGATGCAGGCGAGGCCTGCCTCGGTTGGAACGAACAGCCGAGACACGCAGCCCTGAACGGCCACTTCGCAACGCCAGTCATCATGCCCGATGTGGGACTCGGCCAGAACCCCGCCCGATGCGTCCTCAAGCGTGGACCACCGCAGGCTTGACGGCAGTTGGACGAGGACGGCCCCCTTCCCTGGTTCGTAGGCGAGTAGTACCGGATCCGAGCATGCGAAGGGCGCTGAGATGAATTCGTAATCTCCCGGCGGCGGCGGTTCGAAGACGAGATCGGCGTCTCCATCCGGTCGGCGGTGCGGCGCCCCAGACAAGCGCAGGAGCGACGCACATTGCCGCAGGCCCCTTATCCGCTGTTCGGACTTGGCCGATTTCGGCGACGAGCCGAATGGGGGGACCCATGTCCCGATGCGGCGGGCCGAAGGAATCAGGCCCGCGCCCGTCTGGGGGTTGAAGCGGAATTCAGGCGGAAAGAGCGCCTCTGGGAGACCGCTGACCTTGCCCGAGCCGAACATGGAGCGTAAATCCGCCGCTTCCAGGGCGGTTGCTGATCTGTTCCGGGCGCTGGTGTAATTTAGCGAGAAACCATCGCCACTGGCTGAAGCAGTCCAGGCGCCAGACTCGAGATACCAGACGCCAATCGGTTCTACGGTTTTATTCATGAATATGCTTCGCTGCTGGCGAACCTTGCCCACAAATCAAAGCTGGTTAGGATACGGCAGTTGAAAGTCGCCACCAAGTTGAGAATTCACATGAAACGTGACCGAATCTTCATCTTCCTCCCTTGAGGAGAAGCGCATCCGCGCCCGAAACGGCCCCATTGGTGTCCAGTCCCAGGCTGCGGACGCTCCCATCCGTGTCCTGGAAGAACATCACATAGCCGCTCCCTTTCGGCAGTACGCTCACGAGGCGCCACGACGATGGAATCGATGTCACCTGCCCCTGGAGCGCCTCGCGGGCTGCGGCTGCCGCCGCGACCGACGCGGCGTTCACAGTTCGGCTGATGGGCGTCACGAACGCCTCACTGGCACGGAGCTCTCGGTCAACAGGGGCCGCATTCACCGGGAACGCCGCCAAGGCAACTAGGACGGACGCCGGCAGGCGAGGAAAACGAACGTCGATCATATAGAAACCTCGGACAGCGAAGGGTATGCAGGGGAACTCGCCACATGTTACAGAACCAGAGTCCGTGCCGGCGCCCCCCTCGGTTCGGGGAATATACGAAGTACCCTACTGAGCGAGTCGGCTTGATCGGTTTGCCTATCACATTACTGTTGATCGGCCCGACCCGGATTGGCGCAACGTACCCTATTCGTCGGACAGGTGATCAGCCCCCGGGGAGGCATGTCGATTCCCGTTCGGCACGAAAACATTGTCCCGACGCGATGCAGGCCACAAGACGAAGGAACCGTAGGCAGCGCTCTGGGCAGATCGATCTCGATTTTGTACAATCCATCGACTCGGTCGCCCCCTCCCGCGAAGCCCGGAGATCGCCTCGCCAAGGCCTTGTCGTCGAGTGAGGCGTGGTTTAGTAGAGGAATGACCAGCTAAATCGACCTATCTTAAGCCTTGCATCAACGACTGCTGCGTAAGATCCCCAAGAGACGAAAATCTTCAATCACAGAGAAAAAATGGAAACCTTACACGGCAATGCAGAAAAAGCCCTTGCACTCCTGATTGCCTTGATCTGCATGGCTGTATCGCACCAGGCATTTGCAACCGAGACGATCGTGACCGGCGGAAAAACCGGGACCTACTACGCGATCGGTGGAAACCTGCGCGATTTCGTCTACCCATCTCTCCAGGTCCGTGAGTCAAAGGGTTCGTGGGCCAATGTCGAGGATATGAGCCGAACGAAGGGAGTCAGCCTAGCTATTGTCCAGTCGGACGTGTATTCAGCTTTCGTTGGCATGCGCGACTCAAAAGAAGTCCCTGAGGCCACTCGTCGCGAGTACGCCAAGCTGCTCAACAGTCTGCGCGTCTTCATGCCGCTTTACAGGGAGGAAATTCACTTCATAGTTCGAAGGGACGACCCCATTGAGTTCATTCATCAGATCAAGGGAAAGCAGGTCTGGATGGACTTGGAGAAAAGCGGCACTTTCCTTACAGCATTGAACATATACGGGAAAATGTTCTTGGACCGTCCGAACATCGTCGAGCCGTTCATCAATCCGACCGCCACCGGTGACGACGATGGTACTCGACGCAGGCGATCAGCCTTGATGTCATTGAGCGATCCTACTTTCTATAAGGCATACCCCAGAATTGACGTAGTAGTTCTTGTTGGCGGGCAACCACTAGGACTTTTAGAAAAAAATCTGCCTGCGAATCTAAAATTTCTTAGATTTGACTCTTCTCAGGCAAGCAGCGAACGGGTTCTTCAGGAATATTCGAAAGCCGATATCCGAAAGTCGAGCTACCCGCTGATCAATATGCCCGGCAACGAGACACCGTCGCTCGCTGTGGATTCCTACTTAATCACCGCCAATTTCGCAGACCCGGCACGAAATCAGTTTGTCAAGGACCTGGCGGACGGTTTTTGCACGAAGTTCGGCGTGTTGCAGGCGCAAGGCCATGCTAAATGGAAATCACTTAACTGGCTTCCTGGCGCACAACTTCCGCTGCTGGCGGCAGGATGGCAGTACTCGGACAACGTCAAGGATCGCCTTTCAAAATGCCAGGCAGCGGGGAATACATCCCCTGTCAAGACGGCCGCCTGCAGTCCGCAAGACAGGTTCGCCGGTCTTTGCCGTTGAAGCGAATGCTGGTCAACGGTCTTCTGGCTTGCCCTGCAGCATGATCAAGAGCGAGTCTGTCCGCAGAAGCGTAGCGCCGGCAATGCTTTTCGCCGTGTTAAATGTGCAGTCTTTCGATGAACGCTGCGCCTGCAACCACGAGAAAGCACGCGCGGTTTGGGGCCGCGTCAACCAATAGGCTCGGTAGCGATCGCATCCTAAAATCGTCTGCAGTCGCCGAACGTCAGGCCGAATTCGGCCAGAAGATATTCCTTTAGATTTGGCAAGACATCGAGGTCGGTGTCTGCTGCGCGCAGCTTCGGCTCGATTGGCGAAACGCCGTTCTGTTTAAGGTGGGAGGTCAGCTCACGCATTTTTCAAGGAGTTACTCAGAGCGTTGATAGGAGGCGGACCGCTGCAATCAAGCCGATCTACACGGTTGCAAGCGCCGAGGCCGCGCAGGCCGAGTTCGATGCCTTCGAGTAAGGCGCATGGGCCAGAAGCTCCCCACCGTTGTGGCCGCGTGGCGCCGCGCTTGGGGCCAGGTCATCCCGTTTTTCGCGTTTCCCCCAAGGGTGCGCCGGGTGATTTACATAACCAACGCGATCGAGAGCATCAGTGCGCGGCTGCGCAAGATCATCAAGACGCGAGGCCACTTCCACAGCGATGACGCGGCGAGCAAACTGATCTGGCTGGCTCTGCGCAACATCACGGCTGACTGGAGCCGAGCGGAGCACCAATGGAAGGAGGCGATGAATCAATTCGCGATTCTCTACGCCGACCGCTTCACGAAGACAGTCGCGTAACATGAAGTCCGACTTTCCCACCGCGACGTTCGGTTCGGCGCAAGCGCCGACCGCCGCCGTGGAAAAGTCCCGGCCGCCTCGAACAACAATTTCATGCACTCCCGATGCGACCGCGCCCTGCGGCTATCGGACCAGTGCCAGACACTTGTTTTTATTATCCGAGTTGCGAACGCTGTAGCAGTAGCTCTTCTGCCCCTTTGCCTGCGCTAGACAAATGTTCTTCGCGTCGGATTCACGGATCGAATAACAGTACGAGTCCTGCCGCTTGGCCATCGCTAGGCAATAGTTCTTCTCGTCATTGTCCCGGATCGAATAGCAGTGGGTTTCCGTGGCACCCGCCGCGCCTCCGTGTCCGATCCCCGCCGCAAAAATTGCCAACAAGAACAGAACCTTGATCATTTCCTTTCCTCCTCACGGCACTGAGCCAGAAAACCTGTCCCCGAAGTGCGCTGTCTGATGTCATTAGGGTCTTGGCGCTCTTGCCGTTGCGCTGATTGCCCGCCGCCTCGGGCTTGGTTGCGCCGTTCGGGTAGCCCAAGTGGTGGTCAAGCTCGGCCCCCCAGTGCACGCTCGATCAGCGCCTTCCTGGACGTCATCGATGCGGCGTTGACTGCCTCGCCGGTCATCGGGCCGGTGATAAACTGATCAAGCAGGTCCTTCGAGATCTTGGGCAGTGCCGCGGACTTGACCGCGATCGCCGCATTCCTCAACTTCGTCTTGCTTATTGGCAAAGGGGCTCCGGATCGTCATGCTGCGCCTCGAACACAAAACCCAGACAGGCTCTCGCGACGCGCGTGGCCTGATGCGATAATAGGCGCCATCGCGACCCGTCGCTCACGCGTTACGCAGGAAATACCGATGCATTTGGAGGCCGGCCTTCTCTCCTCGTTCACGAAAGCGCTTGCTTTCGCAGCCGAAAAACACCGCCGACAACAGCGCAAGGATGCAGACGGCTCGCCTTACATTAACCATCCGATCGCGCTGTCCTACGTGCTGACCAACGAGGGCGGTGTGTTCGACTCGGCCGTCCTTTGCGCCGCGCTTCTACACGACACCATCGAAGATACCGACACCAGCGAACACGAACTGACAATGGTGTTCGGCGCGGACATCGCGGCGATCGTTGTGGAGGTAACCGACGATAAATCACTCGACAAGCACGTGCGCAAGCAGCGGCAGATCGAGCATGCGGCCCACCTGTCGAGCGGAGCCAAGCTGGTGAAGCTTGCAGATAAGATCTGCAATTTGCGCGATCTCCTGGCGTCGCCGCCCGCAGATTGGTCGGCGCAGCGCAAGCGGGCGTACTTCGACTGGGCGGGCGAGGTCATCGCAGGTGTGCGCGGCGTACACCCTCAGCTCGAAACCGTGTTCGATGGACTGCTCGCACGCCAATCCGAACTCGGTTGACAGCGGCCCAGCGTGCGCTAACTAAGCAGCCGACCCCAATTGTGCGACCTGAACAGCAAAACCCAACAACCTGTACCGCCATGGGCCCCCTGAACAGGCTCGACCAAGACGACTCGCCGGCGCACCCGGACGATGCCGCCACGCGCGGGCCATCCGAAGAAGCATTAGCGCGGCATAGCTTCGATCTGGTGCATTTCCCGATGTACCTGGCGCAAATGGTACCCACCCGGGTCAGGGTAGAAGTCACACAGGACAAACGTCCTGAGTCGGATCTCATGGTCTTCTATGAAGATAAGCACGTGACCCGCAGCCGCAAGTTCGCCACGCTGGTGGCCGACGATGAGGGCTGCCTCACCGGCAGCGACGCGTTCTACCACCTCGTCCACGAAGCCTGCAGGGCCCGTCGCGATGATTCGACCTACATCGGATTCACACGCTACGGCCGGCCGGTCTATGCACCGCTGTTTGCGCTGAGCCTGCTGTATCGCAGGTTCGGCCGCGGCATTCATCTGGATGGGGATGTGCTGCCCACGCCGTGGGCCGAGCTGTCTGTCGATTACGCGTTCGGGTTGCGCTGACAGCTTGCTGGCAATGGGCGGCGCAATGGTTCGGGTCAGCGATTCGGGTGCTACACGGGACAGATTTAGGGATACTTATCCAAACCATTTAAATCAGAATTTGGGCCGGTCTATCACTGGCTTCGTCTGCCGGTTATCCCTGATCGCCAGGGTGCTTGCATCGGCCCCGCAACCCCTCGTGCCCGGCCGAGCACTGGCGTCACCAGTTTGGGCGGGGCGGCTAGCAGCAGCCGTGGCGGGATGGGCTGCGACAGTACCTACCCAGTTGCCATCAGCGGAATCTGGTTTGTGGTCGCGCAGAACCGACGAACCGGCCGAATTTGAACGCCGCCAGCAACTGCGCCACTGTCGCGACGCTTTGACGCAGCGCCTCGATCGCCTCGATCCGCTCGCGAGCATGAATAAGCATGCCCACCAGATGGTGCACCCGAACAGACAGGCGCACCGGGGTCTCGTTGACGGCAGTGGGCGCCGCCTCCCAGACCAGCACCTGCGGGGGCACTCCTTCCCGCCAGCGCCTTGCTGCGAACCACAGCCGCGCGGGGCTTACGCGACGCGCTACTCATGGTCGGCACCGCTGCAGGAACAGCCGGAACAAAGGCTCGATGGCAGGCAGCGCCGAGTCCAGCCGGTGGTCGCCATCCAGCAGATACAAGCTGCAACCGGCATTGCTCGCCCAGCGAGTGCTGTGGTGCCACGGAATGACCTCATCGCGCCATCCATGGACGATGGCCGTGTGGCGCACTGCGGGTCGGGGCTCAGCCTGTGCGTAGCCGGGCATCCCGAAGGCCGGCGCCAGCAGGAACAGGCCGTCTACGCGCAGCTGGCAAGCCGCCACGGCACTGACATAGCCGCCCATGCTGGAACCCACCAGCACCAGGCGGTCATGCGGTGGCAAGGGGGTGGCCAGCAGTTGCGCGACCCGTCGCTCGGCCTCGCCGGGCGCGTGGTGGTCATGAGGCGTCCCGGCCGGGTGCTCCCGGTAGTCCACCGATAGGGTCTGCGCACCCTCGGCCCGCGCCACGCGGGACAGCGCCTCGATCTTGCCTCCCCGAGGGCCGGACTCCTTGCCGTGGGAGAAAACAACCAGCAGGGGCGGCAACCCGTTGGGAGATGCGTTCATGGTCGGGCGCTCCGTCGTAATCTGGGCGAAAAGTCTATGGGGGATGCTGATTTTTCGTCAATTGAGCCAAGGTCAGGTCCCGCCGTCAAAGGGCACGGCCGCCGGCGACAGACCGCCTGAGCCACCCTCACGCTGCCCAGCAGGGCAATGGCCGCCAGCATGACGAACGGCGCGGCTAGGGCCGACCCGCTCGAAATGGGGCTTGTAGAACTTGCCAGCGCGCTTGAGCGCGGCCTTGAAAGCCGTGCCCTCCTTGCTGGCCAGCAGGCCCTTATCGAGTTGCTGCAGGGTGGAAAGGCTGAGCGCAGACCGCGTGCCCCGCTACAGCGGATTGCGCGGCGTTTCCCGAAGCCGTTGCCGCAAGCGCTCGGGCGTCAGTGAAGCGGCGGCGCCACCCTCGCACAAGCGCTGAAAGAGCTCGCCGTGATGGCCATTGCGCGAGTCGCCCCTCGGCAGGTCGCGCCAGGGGCTGTCGGGCAGCACCGACCAGCTCCCGTCGGGACGGCCCAGCGCCAGGATCCGGCGCTCGCGCCGGTCACAGCGCAGCGCCTCGTACGAGACATTTCGGACGCCGCTCGGGCTGGTGATGACGAGCGCGTAGCGCACCAGTCGTTCCTCGTCGATCGCCAGGGTGTCGGCGTCGATCTCGCAGCGGTTGCGGCTTTCGGGCCCCATCGGGATCTCGACCAGCGACTGTGCCGACACCACCGGCAGGGTGGCGGGCATCGACGGATTCACCGGCGGGGGCGCTTCACCGATCAGCTTGGGCAGCGTTTGCCCGGTCGCTGGCGGGCAGCCGAGGACAACGGCGATGAGCCCGAGCGCGAGCAGGCGGTGGCGCAGCGATCGGGGCAGGGGGAGCATCGGCGCTTTCAGGGCGTGTCGGTGGTGGCTGCGGGCGGGGTCTGCGCAGGCGCGCCCGTCACCGGATCGGCGGGTGCGTCGGGCGCGCCCGGCCGTCGTGTGGCGGGTCCGCGCACGCGCGGACGCGGGCGCACCAGCCGCAGGGGTTCCTGCTGCTCCGCGAGGAAGCGCGACAGTTCGTCGAGCGCCTGCCGATAGACATCGCGCTTGAACTCGATCACCGAGTCCAGCGGTATCCAGTATTCACTCCAACGCCAGGCATCGAACTCCGGATGGTCGGTGGCCCGCAGGTGGACATCGGTGTCACGTCCCACCAGCCGCAAGAGAAACCAGATCTGCTTCTGTCCCCGATAGTGTCCGCGCCATTCACGGCGCACCCAGTGGGTCGGAACCTCGTAGCGCAGCCATTCCCGGGTGCGGCCGATGATCCGGACATGCTCCGGCAGCAGGCCGACCTCTTCGTGCAGCTCGCGAAACATCGCCTGTTCGGGCGACTCGCCACGATTGATTCCGCCCTGGGGAAACTGCCAGGAGTGCTCGCGCACCCGCTTGCCCCAGAAGACCTCGTTCCTTTGGTTGACCAGGATGATCCCAACATTGGGGCGGTAGCCATCTCGATCCAGCATGGGCCAACCCCTCGATCCCTTAGAATGAGTCGATTATATAGACGGTATCGCCATGAAAGCCTCGCAGTTCCATGTCTCGACCCTCAAGGAAGCCCCGGCCGACGCCGAGATCGCCAGCCATCGGCTGATGACTCGCGCCGGCATGATCCGCAAGCTGGCCGGAGGGATCTACAACTACATGCCCATGGGCCTGCGCGTGATCCGCCGCATCGAGGCGATCATCCGCGAGGAAATGAACCGCGCCGGCGCGATCGAGCTGCTGATGCCGGTGGTGCAGCCGGCCGAGCTCTGGATGGAGTCCGGCCGCTGGGAGCAGTACGGTCCGGAGCTGCTGCGGGTGCGCGACCGCCACCAGCGCGAGTTCATCATCCAGCCCACCTCGGAAGAGGTCATCACCGACATCGCGCGTCATGAAATCCGCAGCTATCGGCAGATGCCGAAGAATTTCTATCACATCCAGACCAAGTTCCGTGATGAGCGCCGGCCCCGCTTCGGGGTGATGCGCGGGCGCGAGTTCACCATGAAGGACGCCTATTCCTTCGACCGCAGTCGCGAGGCGGCGCTGGCCAGCTACCAGTCGATGTTCGACGCCTACGGGCGCACCTTCGATCGCATGGGGCTCGTCTACCGCGCGGTGGCTGCCGACACCGGCGCCATCGGCGGTTCGGCCAGCCACGAGTTCCAGGTGATCGCCGACATCGGCGAGGACGCCATCGCGTGGTGCCCCGAGTCCGGCTACGCCGCCAATGTCGAACTGGCGCAGGCGATGCCGCTGCTGGACGCGCGCGCGCCGGCCGCCGAGCCGCTGGTGAACACGCCCACGCCCGGCGCGGCGCGTTGCGAGGACGTGGCCGCGCTGCTCGGTCTGCCGCTGATCCGCACCGTCAAGTCGCTGGTCCTGGCCGTCGATCCGGCGCCCGATGCGCTGCCCGGCACCCCTGCCGAGATCTGGCTGCTGCTGGTGCGCGGCGACCATGCCCTCAATGAAATCAAGGCCGCCAAGGTGCCGGGGCTCAAGGGTTTTCGCTTTGCCACCGAGGCCGAGATCCTGGCCAGCTTCGGCTGCCCGCCCGGTTACCTGGGCCCGCTGAACACCACGCTGCCGGTACGGGTGGTGGCCGACAGCACGGTCGCGCTGATGAGCGATTTCGTGTGCGGCGCCAATCAGGTCGACCACCACTTCACCGGCGTCAACTGGGACCGCGACCTGCTGCCGGCGCTGGTCGCCCATGGCCAGACGCTGCTGGTGGCCGACCTGCGCAACGTGGTCGAGGGCGATCCGTCGCCCGACGGCAAGGGTCGGCTGGCGATCCAGCGCGGCATCGAGGTCGGCCATGTCTTCTACCTGGGCACGAAATACTCGTCGGCCCTGAACGCCACCTTCATCGACGACGACGGCAAGAGCAAGGTCATCGAGATGGGCTGCTACGGCATCGGCGTCACCCGGCTGCTGGGCGCGGCGATCGAACAGAACCACGACGCCCGCGGCATCATCTGGCCGCGCGCCATCGCGCCCTTCGAGGTGGTGGTGGTGCCGTTGGGCTATGGCAAGTCGGCGGCGGTGCGCGAGGTGGCCGATGACCTGTACCGCCAGCTGTCGGCGGCGGGTGTCGAGGTCATCCTGGACGACCGCGATGAGCGCCCCGGCGTGATGTTCGCCGACTGGGAACTGATCGGGATTCCGTTGCGGATCACGGTGGGCGAGCGCAGCCTGAAGGAAGGCAATGTCGAGCTGGTGCGCCGGCGTGACCTGCAGACGGAGATGGTGCCGGTGGCCGAGGCGATGACGGTGCTGCGCGAGCGGCTGGCGGCGCTCTGATGCGGCGGGCCGACGGCCGCGGGTCGCGTCTGGCGTGAAAGCGGTGGCGCGAGCCCGGCCGGTGCGTCGCCACGCAGCGCGACTGCCGACCCTGCTCGCGACGGGTGCGATGGGCGTGGCCCTCGCCGGGCTTTGGCTGGTGCCCGGCACCGCGCAGGCCGGCGCCCAGCAGTACGCCCCCATGAGCGCCGCGGTGCGCTACGCCCTGTCGTCGGCCGTCGTCGCCGACCGCGCGCCGCCCGAGCCCCGCTTCGCCAGCATGCAGGAAAAGATCGACTGGCTGGCGGCGATGGCTGAACGGCTGCCGCGACGCTGGAAGCCGGATTACCAGACCCGCATCGAGTTCCTGAAGACGGTGCGCTTCGAAGCCGATCGCGCCGGTCTCGACCCGCAGCTGGTGCTCGCGCTCATCGATGTCGAGAGTTACTTTCGTCGCTATGCGGTGTCCCATGCCGGGGCCCGCGGCTACATGCAGGTGATGCCGTTCTGGGCCGATGTGATCGGGGACGGCGATGCCTCGAAGCTGTTCGACATGCGCATCAACCTGCGCTATGGCTGCACCATCCTGCGGCACTACCTCGACACCGAGGGCGGCAATCTCTTTCTGGCGCTGGGTCGCTACAACGGCAGTCGCGGTCGCTCCGAGTATCCCGACGCGGTGCTGCGGGCGATGGGGCGGTGGGCGTTCGGATCCGGGACCGGCGTCCCAGGCCCCGCGACGGCGCCGGCCGTCCGCGCGGTACCCGCTGCGCCCTCGTTGCCGGCCAGGCCGCAGCCCTGAGCCCGGCGGCCCGGCTGCTGCGCCATTGGCCAGACCGAGGTCACTGGCCGAGAACCCTGCGGGATTGCCGCACGACGCCTGAGCGGCCTGCGCTGCCGCTCAGGGCAGCACTTTGCCCGGGTTCATGATGCCCAGCGGATCGAGTGCCTGCTTGATCGATCGCATCAGCGCCATCTCGACCGCCGACTTGTAGTGGGCGTTTTCCTCGCGCTTGAGCTGGCCCAGGCCGTGCTCGGCCGAGATCGATCCCTGGTGCTCGGCGACCGCGTCATAGACCACGCGGTTGATCAGCGGCTCGCTCGCCATGAAGGCATCGGGATCGGCGCCCGGCGCCGGCGACACGTTGTAGTGCAGGTTGCCGTCGCCCAGGTGGCCGAACACCACCATCCGCACGCCGGGTGCGGCCTGCGCCAGCGCCTGGTTGGTGTTCTCGACATAGCGGGCGATGGAGGAGATCGGCACGCCGATGTCGTGCTTGATGTTGCGGCCCTCGACCGCCTGCGCGTGCGGGATGTTCTCGCGCAGCGCCCAGAAGGCCCGTGACTGGGCGATCGACGAGGCCACCGCGGCATCGCTGACCAGGCCGGTCTCGATCGCCTCGGCCATCAGCGATTCGAACAGCGCCTGCGCATGCTCGGCACTCTCGGCGTCCGATGATTCGAGCAGGACGTAGTAGGGCGAGTGCCCGGCGAGCGGCCGGCGCGATTGCGGAAAGTGGCGGTCGACCAGGGTCAGGCAGAACTCGCTGATCAGCTCGAAGGCGGTGAGCGAGGCGCCCAGCCGCCGTTTGGCCAGATTGAGCAGCGCCACCGCCGCGTTCACATCGGGCACCGCCGCGAATGCGGTGAGTTGCGCCGCCGGCAGCGGGAACAGCTTCAGGGTGGCCGCGGTGATGATGCCCAGCGTGCCTTCGGCGCCGATGAAGAGGTCGCGCAGATCGTAGCCGGTGTTGTCCTTGCGAAGGCCGCGCAGGCCATGCCACACCTCGCCGGCGGCGGTCACCACTTCCAGGCCCAGGCACAGCTCGCGCGCGTTGCCGTAGCGCAGCACCTGCACCCCGCCGGCATTGGTCGACAGGTTGCCGCCAATGGTGCAGGAGCCTTCGGCGGCCAGCGACAGCGGAAACAGCCGGCCAGCCTCGCGCGCGGCCTGCTGGACATTGGCGAGGATGCAGCCCGCCTCGACGGTGATGGTGTCGTTCTCGGTGTCGATCGCGCGGATGCGGTTCATCCGCGACAGCGACAGCACGATCGCATTGCCCGAGTCGTCGGGTGTGCCTCCGCCCACCAGGCCGGTGTTGCCACCCTGCGCCACGATGGGGATGCGGGCGCCGGCGCAGTGGCGAACCAGCGCCGCGACTTCGTCGGTGCTCCCGGGCTGGGCCACCGCCCCGGCCTGGCCGAAGAAGCGCTTGCGCCAGTCGGTGAGGAATGGCGCGGTGTCGGCGGCGAACCGGGCATCGGGTCCGAGGTGGCGGGCGAGTTCGGCGGCGGTGGGCATGTCTCGGGCAGCTTTCGGGGCGTGTTGCCGTGGAGGGGATCAGCGCATGCCGGGCATCATGCCCTTCATGCCGCGCATCATCTTGGCCAGGCCGCCCTTCTGCATCTTCTTCATCATCGACTGCATCTGATCGAACTGGGCCAGCAGCCGGTTGACTTCCTGCACCTGGACGCCGGCGCCGGTGGCGATGCGCCGCTTGCGACTGGCCTTGATCAGCTCGGGCTTGCTGCGCTCGGCGGGGGTCATCGAGTGGATGATCCCCTGCATGCGCTTCATGTCCTTTTCGGCGCGCGACAGGTCGGCCTGACCCGCGGCCGCCTGCATCTGGGCCGGCAGCTTGTCGAGCATCGAGGACAGCCCGCCCATCTTCTTCATCTGCGACAACTGCGACAGGAAATCGTTCAGGTCGAACCGGTTGCCCGACTTGAGCTTGGCGGCGAGTTCCTGTGCGGCGCCCTGGTCGACCGCTTTCTGGGCTTCCTCGACCAGCGACAGGATGTCGCCCATGCCCAGGATCCGGTTGGCCATCCGCTCGGGATGGAAGGCCTCCAGGCCGGTGAGCTTCTCGCCCACGCCGACGAACTTGATCGGCTTGCCGGTCACCGCCTTCACCGAGAGCGCCGCGCCGCCGCGCGAATCGCCGTCGAGCTTGGTCAGCACCACCCCGGTGAGTGGCAGGGCTTCGCCAAAGGCCCGCGCGGTGTTCACCGCGTCCTGGCCCTGCATCGCATCGACCACGAACAGCGTCTCGATCGGCGACAGCACCTGGTGCAGTTCGCGGATCTCGGCCATCAGCCGCTCATCGATCGCCAGCCGTCCGGCGGTGTCGACCAGCAGCACCTCGTGGTAATGGGTGCGGCCCCACTGGACCGCGGCGCGGGCGATGTCGGCCGGCTTCTGGTCGGGGGTCGAGGGAAAGAAGTCGGCGCCGGCCTGCTCGGTGACGGTGCGCAGCTGCTCGATCGCCGCCGGACGGTAGACGTCGCAGGAGACCGTGAGCACTTTCTTGCGCTGGGTTTCGCGCAGCCATTTGGCCAGCTTGCCGACGGTGGTGGTCTTGCCTGCCCCCTGCAGGCCAGCCATCAGGATGACTGCCGGCGGCTGGGTGGCCAGATTGAGTTCGGCCGAACTGCCGCCCATCAGGTCGGCGAGTTCGCGGTGCACGACGCCCACCAGGGCCTGACCCGGTGTCAGGCTGGCCAGCACTTCCTGGCCGAGCGCCTTCTCGCGGATGCGGGCGATCAGGTCGCGCACCACCGGCAGCGCGACATCGGCCTCGAGCAGCGCGATGCGGATCTCGCGCAGCATTTCCTGGGTGTTGGCCTCGGTGAGACGGGCCTCGCCGCGCAGGGTCTTGACGACGCGGGCTAGCCGCTGTGAAAGATTTTCGAGCATGGCCTTGGAGTAAACTGGGCCGCTTCCCAAGGATGCGCGCCCGATGTCGATTCTACTGGTTATCGCCACCGTGCTGACCGCGGCCCTGTATCTGCCGGCCTGGTTGTCGGCGATCCGGGGCGCGCGAGCGCTCGGCGATCGGGATTCGGATGTCGACGGCCCCGGTATGCGCAGGGGTTTGCCGGCGGACGATGCCGGCGGCCGCGGCGTCGATCTGCCGTCGCTGCTGCTGGCTGGCGGTGCGCTCGCGCACGCGTTCGCCCTCTACCTGGCGATTCACACCGGACCCGGCTTTCGCTTCGGCTTCGCCCAGGTGCTGTCGGCCACTTTCTGGATCGGTGTCGCCCTGCTCTGGCTCGAGGGGTTGTCCGTGCGCGTGCAGGCGCTGCGAATCGTGGTGTTGCCGATCGCCGCCCTGGCCGTCGCCCTGCCCCTGCTGTTCCCCGGCACCGATTTCGCGCTCGAGAGCGGGCGCCCGCTGTTCCTGCCGCACCTGCTCGCCGGCACGCTCGCCTATGGGGTGCTGATGCTGGCGGCGCTGCACGCGCTGCTGATGACCGCGGCCGAGCGCGCGCTGCATTCAGCCAGCGGGCGGCATCGTTCGCCGTTCGGCCGCTGGATCGAGGACCTGCCGCCGCTGCTGGCGCTCGAGCGCCTGCTGTTCCGGCTCATCCTGGTCGGCTTCGTCATGCTCACCCTCACCGTGCTGAGCGGCGTGCTCTTTTCCGAGGCCACGTTCGGGCGGCCGCTGCGCCTGGACCACAAGACCGTTTTTGCGATGGTTGCCTGGCTGCTGTTCGGGGTACTGCTGCTGGGCCGGCGCCTGCGCGGTTGGCGGGGTCGGACCGCCCTGCGCCTGACGCTGGCCGGTTTCATCGTGCTGATGCTGGCCTATGCCGGCAGCCGCTTCGTGCTCGAAGTGCTGCTGCAGCGCGCCTGATCGGCTGCCGCCGTGTCCCTGTCGCCCGCGGCCCCCACGACCCCGACGGCCCCCACGACCCTATTTCACGAAAGCATCGACTAGCCATGGGAAAGATCCTCAGCTGGGTCCTGCTGATCGGCTTTGTCTACGCGGTCATGCGACTGATCGTCCTCTTTCAGCGCAAGTCGCTGGCACTGCGCGAGGCCCGGCTGCGGCGCGATGCCGGTGAAGGGTCGGGCACCGGCGCTGCCGGCGGTAGCAGTGCCCGTGGCAAGCCGGGCGCGGCCGACAGCGCGGTCGGTGAGCCGATGATCGCGTGCGCGTACTGCGGCGTCTACGCGCCGGCCTCCGAGATGCTGGCCGCGCGCGGCCGCCACTACTGCTGCACCGAGCACCGGGATGCCGATGCCGCCTGACAGCGTCACCGGGCCATCGGCCGAGCGCGGCGCTGCGCTCTGGGTCGAGCCGACCGAGTCGTTCTGGGCCGCGCTGCGGCTGCTGACCCTGGCCCGGCTCGCGCTGGTCCTGATGCTGTTCGGCCTGGGGGCGCTGGACGCCACCGCCTATCTCGCCGAGGACGGCTTCAACCGCCATCTGTTCGTTCGCGGCCTCATGGTCTGGCTGTTGTCCGCGCTGTGCTTCCTGGCCCTGATGAACCGGCTGCGTCCCTGGTTTCACCCGCAGCTCGTGATTCAGGTCATCATCGATCTGCTCGTGCTCGCGGTTCTGTCGCATGCGGCCGGCGCCGGGCGCAGCGGCCTGAGCGTCCTGATGGTCGGTGTGGTGGCCGGTGCGGCGGTGCTCAGCTCGCGCAAGGTGGCGGCATTCCTGGCGTCGCTTGCCAGCCTGCTGCTGCTGTTCGAGGGCGGCCTGCGCTCGATTCAGGCCGATTTCATCGACCCCGCCGCGCTCGTTCAGGCGGGTCTGGTCGGCCTGGCCTGTTTCACCGTGGGCTTGCTGGTGAGCTGGCTGGCCTCGCGCCTGGCGAGCCAGGAGGCCCTGGCCCGGCGGCGCGGCGAAGACCTGCAGGAACAACTGGCGATCACCCGCCTGGTCATCTCCGAGCTGCCCCAGGGGGTCATGGTGCTCGACCGGTCCGGCGCGATCCGGACCATGAACCGTTCTGCCCAGCAGCTGCTGGCCAGGGTCGGGCAGCCGCTCGCCCTCGAGCGGATCGCCCGGGTGCGCTTTTCCCCCGAGCGCGAGGTTGATCTCGAACTCGGCTCCGGCTCGACCGACCGCCGCGTGCGGGTCCGCCATCTCGAGTCCGACCAGGCGCGTCCGCTGGGCGACAGCGTGCTGGTCGTCGAAGACCTGCGTGAGGTCGAGGAGCGCGCCCAGCAGCTCAAGCTCGCCTCGATGGGGCGGCTGTCGGCCTCCATCGCTCACGAGATCCGCAATCCGCTCTCGGCGATCCGGCATGCCAACAGTCTCCTGGGCGAACAGCTCGACACCGCCCTGGCGAGTCGCCTGACCCGCATCGTCGAAGACAACTCGCTGCGCATCGACCGGATCGTGGAAGACGTGCTGGCGATCGCCCGGCGCGACCGGCCGACGCCCGAGCCCCTGTCGGTCGACCGTTTCCTGCCGGGCGTGATCGCCGAACTCAAGGCCAGCGGCCAGTTGTCCGAGTCGCGCATCGTGCTGGCGATCGAGTCGGCCGAGCCGATCCTGTTCGATCCCCACCAGCTGCGCCAGGTACTGGTCAACCTTCTGATGAACGCCATGCGCTATTCCAGCGCCGCGGCCGGTTCGATCCGCATCAGCTGGCGGCGCGGCGGCGACGATCGACTAGAATTCGTGGTCGCCGACGACGGTCCGGGACTCTCGCCCGAAATGCTCAAGCATGCCTTTGAACCCTTCTTCACTTCCGAAGCCCGCGGCACCGGTCTGGGCCTGTACATGGCGCGCGAGTTCTGCGACGCCAACGGGGCGAGCATCCGCTATGAGAACCGCGAGCGCGATGCGCCGTATTGCAGCGCTTTCGTGATCCGGCCCCGGCAATGAACGCCGTTGTGTCTCCAGCCTCCCGGTCGGCGGGCCGCCCCCCCCGTGTGCTGGTCATCGATGACGAAGCCGACCTGCGGGAACTGATCGAACTCACCCTGATCGGCATGGGTCTGGATGTCGACTGCGCCGCCACGGTGGCCGAGGCGCGCCGCCTGCTGGCGCGGGGCGGTTATGCGTTGTGCCTCACCGACATGCGCCTGCCCGATGGCGATGGCATCGACCTGGTCGCGGTGGTTGCGCGCGACCATCCGGGTACCCCGGTCGCGGTGATCACCGCGTATGGCAGTGCCGAGAACGCGGTCGCGGCGCTGAAGGCGGGCGCTTTCGACTACCTCTCCAAGCCGATCGCGCTGGATGCGCTGCGCAATCTCGTGCGCAGCGCCATCCAGGTGATTCCTGCCCCTCGGCTGGGCGGCGGCGGGCCCGACGGGGGCGGCTCGCCGGTCCTCCAGATGCTCGGTGTCTCGAGCGCCATCGAGTCGGTGCGCGCCCAGATCCTGCGGCTGGCCCGCAGCATGGCCCCGGTGGCGATCACCGGCGAGTCGGGGTCGGGCAAGGAGCTGGCCGCCCGGCTCATTCACGCTTGTGGAGCGCGCGCCGGGAAACCCTTTGTGGCGGTGAACTGTGGCGCCATTCCCGAACAGCTGATGGAGTCCGAGTTCTTCGGCCACCGCAAGGGGGCCTTCACCGGCGCCGACCAGGACCGCGAGGGATTCTTCCAGGCGGCCGACGGGGGCACGCTTTTCCTGGACGAAGTCGCCGACCTGCCTCTGCCGATGCAGGTCAAGCTGCTGCGCGGCATCCAGGAAAAACGCGTCCGCAAGGTTGGCGCCAATGCCGAGGAGCCGGTCGATGTGCGCATCATCAGCGCCACCCACCAGGACCTCGCCCAGTGCGTCGCGGCCGGCCGTTTCCGCCAGGATCTCTACTATCGGCTGAACGTCATCGAGCTGCGACTGCCGGCGCTGCGCGAGCGCGCCGAGGATGTGCCGATACTGGCCGAAGCCATCCTGGTCCGGCTGGCCGCGCGCGCGGGCGTGCAGGGTGCGCCCCGGCTCGCGTCCGTGACCGCCCGCTATCTGCAGTCCTACAGCTTTCCCGGCAATGTCCGCGAGCTGGAGAACGTGCTCGAGCGCGCGCTGGCGTTTTCCAACGGCGAGGTCATCAATGTCGAGGACCTCGGCCTGCGGCCGGTGGTGAGCGAATTCGATGCCGAGGAACGCGAGGAGGCCGACGCGCTGCCGGCGGCGCCCGCCCCGAGGCCGACGGGCAGCGCGATGGTCGACGGCATCCCGACCTCGCTGCCCGACTACCTCGACCAGATCGAGCGCGAGGCGATCCTGCGCGCCCTGGACAAGACCCGCTACAACCGCACCGCGGCGGCCCGTCTGATGGGCATCACCTTCCGGGCCCTGCGCTACCGGATGCAGCGCCTGGAGATCTCCTGAGGCCTCCCGGGTCGCCCGCACCGATCCGTCCGGGCGAGTCCGGGCGGCTGGGGCGCGCTGGCCGGCCGGGCGCGGGGGAGGGCGTCCGATCCGGCGTCGGCGCGCTGGCCTGGTCAATGCAGCGGCCGGGCTGGGTCGACGGTGCGCTCGCCATCGCATCCGGGCACCACGACGAGCGCCCGGGCGGCGACATCGACCTGGTGGTGGTTCACCACATCAGCCTGCCGCCCGGGCGCTTCTCGGGCGATGCGATCGAGCGCCTGTTCACCGGTCGGCTCGATCCGGGAGCCCATCCCTTCTTTGCCGACATCGCGGCGCTGCGGGTGTCGGCGCATTTCCTGATCCGGCGTCGCGGCGAGATCCGCCAGTTCGTTGCCACCGATCGTCGCGCCTGGCATGCCGGCGTGTCGCGGTTCCAGTTGCGCGAGCGCTGCAACGATTTCTCGATCGGCATCGAACTCGAAGGCGACGGCGAGCACCGTTTCACTGTTGCGCAATACCGTCGCCTGGCGCAGCTGGTGCGCCTGCTTGGCCGGCGCCATCCGCTGCGCTGGATCGCCGGGCACAGCGACATTGCACCCGGTCGAAAGCACGATCCCGGCCCCTTTTTCGACTGGTCTCGCTGCCTGGCGGATCTTGACGGCACGGGGCTTTCCAGACCTTTCTGACTGCTGAGCCGCGCGCCGCCTGAGTCTCGATCCGAAGGGCCGTTTGCCAGCGGGCTTCCCGGCGGAAATCACGTGCAGACGCGCATGAAATCGGCGCTCTGAAAGCGGTGTCGGCGACACCAGTGACTTTCAGGGCAATGCATCACCGGGACGCCTTGGCAAGACATTTTCCGACTTGCGCTGCATCGCCGCTGCCCACTAGAATTAGTGCCTCTGCAAGAAAAAACCCCCGTATTTAGTGGTCTGATCGTTCCAGGGCGCCCGCCGCGCCGGCGCTTCACAGCGGCCCTGACGGGGTCCGAACCGCCGCGATTTCCGCTTCTATCCCTCTGAAAGCCGTTGGAGAAAACACATGCAATGGGTTGGTGAGAACGCCCCGGTCGCCCCAGTCAATCCCGCTCCCCTCTGGAGCGGCGCAGAAGTCGCCGATGCGGCGGCGCAGGCGGCCCGATTTGCCGATTTCAAGGTGATCCGGCGCAATGGCGCCGTGGTGGCGTTCGAGCCCGGCAAGATCTCCATTGCCATGACCAAGGCCTTCCTGGCGGTCAATGGCGGGCAGGGTGCCGCGTCGGCCCGGGTGCGCGAGCTCGTCGACCGCCTGACCGACTCGGTGATCAACGCATTGATCCGCGGCAAGTCCGGGGCGATCTTCCACATCGAGGACATCCAGGACCACGCCGAACTCGCGCTGATGCGCTCGGGCGAACACGAGGTCGCGCGCGCTTATGTGCTCTACCGCGAGGGTCGCGCCCAGGAGCGTGCCGCTCGCCAGCAGGGTACTCAGGACAGCCGTCCGGTGCTGCATGTGATCGATGCCGGCCAGCGCCGACCGCTCGATGTCGAGGGACTGCGCTCGCTGGTCGCGGCCGCCTGCCTGGGCCTGGAGGCGTTCACCAGCGTCGAGGCGGTGCTCGAGGACACCATCAAGAACATCTATGACGGTGTGCCGATCGAGGAAGTGCACAAGTCCAGCATCCTCTCGGCGCGTGCCCTGATCGAAAAGGATCCCGCCTACAGTCAGGTCACCGCACGCCTGCTGCTGCACACCATCCGCCGCGAAGTCTTGTCCGAGGAAGTGGCCCAGGGCGAGATGCAGGCCCGCTACCCGGAATACTTCCCGCTGTTCATCCGGCGCGGCATCGAGGCTGGCCTGCTCGACGAGAAGCTCGCGAACTACGACCTGGCCCGGCTCGGCGCGGCGCTGTCGGCCAATCGCGATCTGCAGTTCGGATACCTGGGTCTGCAGACGCTCTACGACCGCTATTTCCTGCACATCGACGAGACCCGGATCGAGCTGCCCCAGGCCTTCTTCATGCGGGTCGCAATGGGTCTGGCGCTCAATGAAATCGATCGCGAGGCGCGGGCGATCGAGTTCTATGAGTTGCTCTCGACCTTCGACTTCATGAGCTCCACCCCGACGCTGTTCAATTCGGGCACCCAGCGCTCGCAGCTGTCGTCGTGCTATCTCACCACTGTCTCCGACGATCTCGACGGCATCTACGAAGCCATCAAGGAAAACGCCCTGCTGGCCAAGTACGCGGGCGGGCTGGGCAACGACTGGACGCCGGTCCGCGCGCTGGGCAGCCACATCAAGGGCACCAACGGCAAGAGCCAGGGCGTCGTGCCGTTCCTGAAGGTGGTCAACGACACCGCGGTCGCGGTCAACCAGGGCGGCAAGCGCAAGGGCGCGGTCTGCGCCTATCTCGAGACCTGGCACCTCGACATCGAGGAATTCCTCGATCTGCGCAAGAACACCGGCGATGACCGTCGGCGCACCCACGACATGAACACCGCGAACTGGATTCCCGACCTGTTCATGAAGCGGGTGATGGAAAACGCGGAGTGGACGCTGTTTTCGCCCGCCGATTGCGTCGACCTCCACGAGAAGGTCGGGCGTGCCTTCGAGGAGGCCTACGTCCGCTATGAGCAGAAGGCCGCTTCCGGCGAACTGCGTCTGTTCAAGAAGCTGCCGGCGGTGCAGTTGTGGCGCCGCATGCTCAGCATGCTCTTCGAGACCGGCCATCCCTGGCTGACCTTCAAGGATCCGTGCAACCTGCGCAGCCCGCAGCAGCATGTGGGCATGGTCCACAGCTCGAACCTGTGCACCGAGATCACCCTGAACACCGGGCCGACCGAGATCGCGGTCTGCAACCTGGGTTCGGTCAATCTGGTGGCCCACATGGTCGAAGTCGTGGGGGCCGACGGTGTGGCTCGCCAGGTGCTCGATCACGACAAGCTCGCGCGAACCGTGCGCATCGCGATGCGCATGCTCGACAACGTGATCGACATCAACTACTACGCGGTCGGCAAGGCGCGAAACAGCAACCTGAAGCATCGTCCGGTGGGCATGGGCATCATGGGCTTCCAGGATTGCCTGCACCTGATGCGCCTGCCGTTCGCCAGCCCCGAGGCGGTCGAGTTTGCCGACCGTTCGATGGAAGCCGTCTGCTACCACGCGTACTGGGCCTCGACGGTGCTGGCTGAGGAGCGCGGCCGCTACTCCAGCTTCAAGGGCTCGCTGTGGGATCTGGGCATCCTGCCCAAGGATTCCCTCGACCTGCTCGAACAGGAGCGCGGCGGCTATGTCGAGGTCGATCGCTCCGAGACGCTCGACTGGTCGGCGCTGCGCCAGCGCATCGCGACCTACGGCATGCGCAACTCGAACTGCGTCGCGATCGCGCCGACCGCCACCATCTCCAACATCATCGGCGTGTCGGCCTGCATCGAACCCACCTATCAGAACCTCTATGTGAAATCGAATCTGTCGGGCGAGTTCACGGTGGTGAACGACTATCTGGTGCGAGACCTCAAGCGCCTCGGACTTTGGGACGAGGTGATGATCGCCGACCTGAAGTTTTACGACGGCTCGCTCTCGCGGATCGACCGCATTCCGGCCGACCTGCGGGCCATCTATGCCACCGCCTTCGAGGTCGATGCCAGCTGGCTGGTCGAGGCCGCGTCCCGCCGCCAGAAGTGGATCGATCAGGCCCAGTCGCTGAACATCTACATGGCCGGTGCATCGGGCAAGAAACTGCACGACACCTATTCGCTGGCCTGGCTGCGCGGTCTCAAGACGACCTATTACCTGCGCACGCTCGGTGCGACCAGCGCCGAGAAATCCACCTCGGACCGGCTCGGTCAGTTGAACGCGGTTTCATCCGACGGCAGCGCCACCGGCTTCTCCTACGGCAGCGCGCCGCAGGGCATGTCGGGTGCTGCCGATGACTTGGGCGAAGCACCGAAATTCTGCGCCATCGACGACCCGACCTGCGAGGCCTGCCAGTAAACGATTTCGCACCGGTGAGCCGCTTGATTCGTCTGCGTCGCGAATATGTTGCGATAACGTCAAAGAGCGTTCACTCAAGTCAAGAAGCGGTTCTGAAATCGTAGCGAGCCATCCACAGCCGACGTAAGATTTCGTTCGTGTACAACGGCGAAATCTCGCGGCAAGACAACGGCTTAAGTGCCCGATTTAAAGCGAGACCTTAGATGCTGTCCTGGGAAGAAACCACACCGCAGACGCCGGTTCGTCCGGCCATGCCGACTCGACCGCTCGTGCCGTCGCCCGCCTTCGTCTCCGCGCCTGCGGCAGCGATTGCGCCGGTGCCCGTCGCGCGGTTTTCACTGGCTGCGGGCCCGGCCGATGGCCCGCCCGACACCACGAACCGCCGGGTTCGGGTCGAAGACAAGCGCATCATCAATGGCGCCTCCGACGTCAACCAGCTCGTGCCGTTCAAGTACAAGTGGGCCTGGGACAAGTACCTGGCCACCTGCGCCAATCACTGGATGCCGCAGGAAGTGAACATGAGCCGCGACATTGCCCTGTGGAAGGACCCGAACGGTCTGACCGAGGATGAACGCCGGTTGGTGCGCCGCAATCTCGGTTTCTTCGTCACCGCCGATTCGCTGGCAGCCAACAACATCGTGCTGGGCACCTACCGGCACATCAGCGCGCCCGAGTGCCGGCAGTTCCTGCTGCGGCAGGCGTTCGAAGAGGCGATCCACACCCACGCCTACCAGTACATCGTCGAGTCCCTCGGGCTCGATGAAGGCGAGATCTTCAATGCCTATCACGAGGTCAAGTCGATTCGTGACAAGGATGAGTTCCTGATTCCGTTCATCGATACCCTGACCGATCCCAATTTCGTCACCGGTACGCCCGAGAACGATCAGAAGCTGCTGAAGTCGCTGATTGTTTTTGCCTGCCTGATGGAAGGCCTCTTCTTCTACGTCGGTTTCGTCCAGATTCTTGCGCTGGGCCGTCAGAACAAGATGACCGGTGCGGCCGAGCAGTATCAATACATCCTTCGCGATGAGTCGATGCACTGCAACTTTGGTATCGACCTGATCAACACCATCAAGCTCGAGAATCCCAATCTGTGGACCTCGCAGTTTCGCGATGAGATCCGGGTGCTGTTCCAGCAGGCGGTCGAACTCGAATACGCGTATGCCGAGGACACGATGCCGCGCGGCGTTCTGGGCCTGAATGCGTCCGTGTTCAAGGGCTACCTGCGTTACATCGCCAATCGGCGCGCGCAGCAGATCGGTCTCGATCCTCTTTTTCCCCAGGAGGAAAATCCGTTCCCCTGGATGAGCGAGATGATCGACCTGAAAAAAGAACGCAATTTCTTTGAAACCCGGGTGATCGAGTATCAGACGGGTGGTGCCTTGAGTTGGGATTGAACCGGCGGCGAAGTGCCGCCATTCAGGGATGAAATTTGAGGGGTGAACAGGCAGGACCCGAAAGACAGCCAACGGCTACGGCGCCCGTCCGACGACGGGCAGCGCCGGCCACCGCTGTCATCGGGTCTGGTGTGTCCCTTTCGCAATGACGCCAGGCCTCGGAGCTTGGCGTTTTTGCTGTGCCGAATTCATTAGCGTAAGCAGTCCGCGCCAGTTCGCGAGAATTCTTGCGCCGATGAATAGCCCGTGTCCGTCTGGCCTGCAAAGTGCCGGGGTAAGGGTTTCCATGTACGCACTTTCAACCTGAGGAGTTTCCACATGGCTACCGCCAAGAAACCTGCTGCGAAAAAGCCCGCCGCCAAGAAGCCCGCCGCGAAAGCGCCGGCAGCCAAGAAAGCCGCGGTGAAAGCACCGGCAGCGAAGACGCCTGCGGCGAAGAAGCCCGCGGCGAAGGCGCCGGCGGCCAAGAAGCCCGCCGCGAAAGCGCCGGCCGCCAAGAAGCCGGCCGTCAAAGCGCCCGCCGTCAAAGCGCCCGCCGCCAAAAAAGCCGCTGTGAAGGCGCCCGCCGCGAAGAAGCCCGCCGCCAAGAAGCCCGCGGCGAAAGCGCCGGCGGCCAAGAAACCCGCCGCCAAAGCGCCCGCTGCCAAGAAGCCTGCCGCCAAGGCGCCTGCCGCCAAGAAGGCAGCGGTGAAGGCGCCTGCGGCCAAGAAGCCCGCCGCCAAGGCACCCGCCGCCAAGAAGGCCGCTGCGAAGGCGCCTGCGGCCAAGGCTGCACCCGCCAAGGCGCCCGCTGCCAAGAAGGCTGCCAAAAAGTCGGCCGCCAAGCCGGCTGCCGGCAAGCCCGCCGCTGCCGCGTCCGCCCAACCGCTGAACCCGGCAGCTGCCTGGCCGTTTCCGACGGGCAACAAGCCCTGACAGCGGATCTTCGGCGCATCGTCAGAGGCTGATCTGCGCCTGCTCTGAACCCGTGCCGTCCTGCGATGGCGCGGGTTTTTTCTTCTGTGCGAAAATCCGCCGGTCATGAAAAGTGCATTTTGGTTGCTGCTCGAAACGCTGGTCAGCCTGCTGGCCAGTGTCTGTCTGCTTCGTGCGTTCGCCTGGTGGCAGAAACTGTCCGCCCGCAACCCGATCATGCCTTTCGTGTTCGCGGTCACCGACTGGATCGTCAAGCCCTTGCGCCGGATCGTTCCCGCCTCTCGCCGGGTCGATTGGGCCAGCCTTGCTGCCGCGCTGTTGCTGGCCATTGCGCTCGCCAGCGTCTATTCGCTCCTGATGCGGGCCCGCTCGCCGTTGCAGCTGGGTGTCCTGTTTTTCGCGATTTTCTGGCTGTGCAAGTGGGCCGTTTACCTGCTGATCGGCGTGGTGTTGCTGCAGGCGGTGCTGTCCTGGGTCAATCCTCAGGCACCGATGGCGCCAGCGCTCGAGCAGCTGTCGAGGCCTTTTCTTGCGCCGATCCGCCGCTTCATTCCGCTGCTTGGCGGCGTCGATCTCTCTCCGCTGCTGCTGATCCTGCTGGCGCAAGTCCTGCTGAGTCTGCTCGAGGCGCTGCTGGAAGCTGCTCTGCGTTTCGTGTCGTAGCCGCTGATCGCAGCGTCGGCGGGTTGGCATGCGTCCGTCGCCCGGTCCGCCCTCCGCCCCGACAGCGACCCGCAGCGATGGCGATCTTTCCGCCAATGGGAGCGCGCGGATGGCTGCTGACCGTGTGGCGATTCCATCTTGGCTGGCGGGTGGGCCCGGTCATTGGGTGCTGGTGCTTCACACACAGCCCGGAGCTCGTGTGACGCAGGTGCTGGGCGAGCATGGTGACGCGCTCAAGCTGCGGATCGCAGCGCCGCCCGTCGAGGGCAGGGCCAATGAGGCGCTGCTGAAATGGCTCGCCGGGCGCCTCGGACTGCCTTTGCGCGAGCTGAACCTGACTGCCGGCGCGTCTTCCCGCGCCAAACGCATTGCCCTCAACAGCGAATTGCCGGCAGCCGAGGTGGTGGCGCGGCTGCTTGGCGACGGACGCTGAAGCTGCTTGAGGCGGGTACTGAGGGTGGCTGCTGAGGGCGGCTGCTGAGGGCGGGTGCTGAGCGAAGGCCCTGGAGCCTTCGCAGCGTCGCTGCGCCTACCAGGCCACGCTGCCGTAGGCCTGCTCGTATCGCCGGGCCACCGCTTCCCGGCTGATCCGGTGATTCTGGGCGCCCTGCTGTTCGATCTTGATGGCCCCCATCACGCTGCCCAGGCGCGCGCTGCGCAGCCAGTCCCATCCCTGTGAAAGGCCGTAGAGGAGGCCGCCCCGATAGGCATCGCCGCAGCCGGTCGGATCCAGCGCCTCGGTGATCGGCACCGGTGCGACATCGGCGCATTGCCCGTCGGTCCAGACCTGCGAACCTTCCGCGCCACGGGTCACGATCAGCGCTTTTACCCGCGAGGCGATCTGTGCCTCGCTCCAGCCGGTTCTGTCGGCCAGCATTCGCGACTCGTAGTCATTGACCGCTACCGCGGTGGCTGACTCGATGATCGTTCGCAATTCGGGGCCGTCGAACATCGGCAGGCCCTGGCCGGGGTCGAACAGGAAGGGCACCCCGGTCTCGGTGAACTCGCGGGCATGGCGCAGCATCGCGTCCTTGCCGTTGGGCGCGACGATGCCGAAGGCGGCAGGCCCCGCCACCGCGCTCACCTGATGCGCCTGCGCCATCGCGCCCGGGTGAAAAGCGGTGATCTGGTTGTCGGCCATGTCGGTGGTGATGAAGGCCTGCGCGGTGTAGTGATCGGGCAGCATCTGGATCTGGCTGATGTCGATGCCCAGGCCGGTCAGTCGATCCAGGTATTCGCGACCGTCCTGGCCGACGGTGGCCAGGATCACCGGTTCTCCGCCCAGCGCACGCAGGGTGTAGGCGATGTTGGCCGCGCAGCCGCCGAACTCGCGCTTCAGACGCGGAGTCAGGAAGGCGACATTGAGCATGTGCACCCGGTCGGGCAGGATGTGATCCTTGAAATGGCCGTCGAACACCATGATGGTGTCGTAGGCGACCGAGCCACTGATCAGGATGCGAACGGACATTCGGAACTCCGGAAAGCCTGCCCGGCGGATCCGGGCAGTAAAGGGGTCAGGGATAGAAGAGCTTGACGCTGTAGCCGATCGGCTGGAGGTCGAGTGCTTCCAGGGTGACGCTTACCGGCTGCTCGACGCTGCCGGGCAGCCCTGCAGCCAGCCGGGCGGGCGCGAGGTAGTCGCCGGGTATCAGTACCTTGCGCACGATCAGCGCGCCTGCGGCATCGGTCAGCGAGAGTTCCATCGCTGGCCAGCGGACCGCGAACGGCGCCTGGTTGCGCACCAGGGCATTCATGCTCAGCAGACCCGGCGCGGCGCCCACCTTCAGGTCGAAGGATTCCAGCGTCAGCGCGTCCAGGTGACGCGGTGGCTGCAGCGTCAGCCCTGTGAGCTCGCTCAGGGCGGTCAGGGCGGGTCGGGTGGCCGGTAGCCAGGCCGGTAGCCAGTCGCGGGCGACGAGGGTGAGTTGCAGGGGCAGCAGCACGGCCAGCACCAGGCAGGCCGCGGCGGCGAACACCGATCCGCGGCTGCTGAAACCGCCGGCCCGCGAGGTCGGCGCAAAGAAATCGACTGCCTCGGATTCGACCGGCGCATGACGTCGCGCGGATGCCGCAGGCCGGGGCGCCGCGCGTGTCCTGGCCGGTGCGGTGATGGGTGGCTCAGCGGGTGGCTCAGTGTGAGGCTCAGCGGGCGGCCCAGCAGGCGGCTCAGCAGGCGGCTCAGCCGCCGGTTCGGCTAGCGGCTCATCGGGCGATTCAACCGACGACTCCACGGACGATTCCAGCGACCGTCCGGCGTCCGATTCCGCACGGGCGCCTGCAACCCCGTCAGCATTGCCGTCGGTATCGGATGGCGGTTCGGTCGCTCGCCAGCCCACGGGTGCCGTCACCGCGCCATCGCTGGTCCGCGGTGCGGTCGGCTCGGTGTCGATCCGGGTCAGGGTCGCCGGGCCCCGGGGCGCGGCCCCGGCAGAGCCTGCCGGCGGGTGGGGCTCCTCCTCGACATAGCGCAGGAAATCGATGCCCGAAAAGACATGCTGGCATGAGCCGCATCGCACCAGTCCGCGCCGGATCTTCAGCTGATCGGGGACGACGCGAAAGCGGGTGTGGCAGCGAGGACAGGCGGTGGCGAGTGCCATGACAGAAGGATCATCGGATGCGCGGACCCGCCAGGCAAGCCCAACCATCGACCACCTGGGCGACCCGCAGGTCGATGTCAGGATAGCAGGCCGAGACTTCATCGACCTGGCGCTCGAGAAGTCCGGCCAGAACCAGCCGGCCGCCGGGGCGCACCAGTGCCGCGAGCGCCGGCGCCAGCACCTTCAGGGGGTTGGCCAGGATGTTGGCCAGCACCACGTCGGCAGGCGCCAGCGTCGCACCGATCGCCTGAGTGGTCACTGCCGCCTGGTTGACGAGTGCGTTGTCGCGCGTGCTGATCAGCGCCTGCGGGTCGATGTCGGTGGCCGCCACCTCGCCGGCGCCGAGCAGCGCCGCCGCGATCGCCAGAATGCCCGACCCGCAGCCGTAGTCGATCACCCGCTGTCCCGGGCGCAGTTCGCGGGCCAGCCAGCCGAGACACATGCGGGTGGTCGGATGGCTGCCGGTGCCGAAGGCCAGGCCGGGATCCAGGATCAGACGGGCCACGCCGTCGGCCACCGGTTCCTCGAGGTGCCAGGTCGGTGTGATCTGGAGCCGGCCTTCGATCAGGATTGGCTCGAATTGCGCCTGCGACGCGCGCACCCAGTCCTGATCTTCGAAGCTGACCAGTTCGGTGCGCTCGGGGAGCGCTTCGCCGATCGCGGCGGCGGCGCTCGCCAACAGCGCCTGCGGCTCGCCGTCGGCGGCCAGCAGCGCCCGCAGCCGGGTGCGCAGCCAGCCGGCCTGTTCGACCGCCATGCCGGGCTCGCCGAACAGGGCCTGTTCATCCGGTGAATCGGCATCGGCATCCTCGGCCTGAACCGACAGCGCACCGGCTTCGATCAGGGCATCCGACCAGGCTTCCACGCGCGCGGCGGGCACCAGAAAAACGAGTTCACGCCAGGTGGCCATCGGGGAAGGTCCGGTGAAACGCAATGCCCGCCGCCGGCGCGGCGGGGGCCGGGAAGGTCGCGGGCGCTCAGGCGCCCTGCGACTCCTTGCGCTTGGCGAGCTTGCGCTCGAGGTAATGGATCGATGTGCCGCCGGCGCCGAAATTGGCATCGGCCAGCAGGTCGCGGTGCAGCGCGAGGTTGGTGAGAATCCCCTCGACGGCCATTTCCGAGAGCGCGATCTGCATGCGCCGGATCGCCTGCTCGCGGGTGTCGCCGTAGGCCAGCACCTTGGCGATCAGGGAGTCGTAGTGCGGCGGCACCACATAGTTGGCGTAGGCATGCGAGTCGACCCGGATGCCCGGCCCGCCTGGCGGGTGCCAGGCGCTGATGCGGCCCGGTGAGGGCGTGAAGTTGAACGGGTGTTCCGCGTTGATCCGGCACTCGATCGCGTGCCCACGCAAGGTCACGTCGCGCTGGCGCAAGGTGAGCCTTTCCCCGGCGGCGACCCGGATCTGCTGCTGCACGATGTCCATGCCGGTGATCAGTTCGGTCACCGGATGCTCGACCTGAACGCGCGTGTTCATCTCGATGAAGTAGAACTCGCCGTTCTCGAACAGGAACTCGAAGGTGCCGGCGCCGCGATAACCGATCTTTTTGCAGGCGTCGGCGCAGCGGGTGCCGATGCGCTCGATCAGCCGGCGCGGGATGCCGGGCGCCGGCGCCTCTTCCAGAATCTTCTGGTGGCGTCGCTGCATCGAGCAGTCGCGCTCGCCCAGGTAGATGGCGTTCTTGTACTCGTCGGCCATGATCTGGATCTCGATGTGCCGCGGATTCTCGAGAAACTTCTCCATGTAGACCATCGGGTTGCCGAAAGCCGTCTGCGCCTCGTTGCGGGTCATGCTGACCGCGTTGTTCAGGGCCGCCTCGGTGTGCACCACCCGCATGCCGCGCCCGCCGCCGCCGCCGGCAGCCTTGATGATCACCGGGTAGCCGACTGCACGACCGATCCGGATGATCTCCTTCGGGTCCTCGGGCAGCGCGCCCTCGGAGCCGGGCACCACCGGCACGCCGGCCTTGCGCATCGCGTCCTTGGCCGACACCTTGTCACCCATCAGCCGGATCGAGTCCGAGCGAGGGCCGATGAACACGAAGCCGCTTTTTTCGACCCGTTCGGCGAAGTCGGCGTTCTCGGCCAGAAACCCGTACCCCGGATGAATCGCTTCGGAGTCGGTGACTTCGGCCGCGCTGATGATCGCCGGGATGTTCAGATAGCTGTCGCGAGAGGGCGCAGGGCCGATGCAGACCGACTCGTCGGCGAGCTTCACATACTTGGCCTCGGTGTCGGCCTCGGAGTGCACCACCACCGTCTTGATGCCGAGTTCCCGGCAGGCGCGCTGGATGCGAAGCGCGATCTCGCCGCGGTTGGCGATCAGGATTTTTTCGAACATGCCTGCGTCACTCGATTTCGAACAGCGGCTGGCCGTATTCGACCGGCTGCCCGTTTTCGATGAGTACTGCCTTGATCGTCCCGGATTTGTCGGCTTCTATCTCGTTCAGCAGCTTCATTGCTTCGATGATGCACAGGGTGTCGCCTTCGCGAACCGTCGATCCGACGGTCACGAACGGATCGGAGCCCGGCTGCGCGGAGCGGTAGAAGGTTCCCACCATCGGCGATTTGACCAGGTGGTTGGTGCTGGCGGCGGGGGCTTCCGGGCTCGGCGCCGGCGCGGCGGCGGCCGGCGGCGGCGCGCCGGTGTGGATCACCTGCTGCGCCGGTTGCGCCGGCATGGCCACGTGCGTCGGGCCCTTGACGATCCGCACCTTGCCGTCGCCCTCGGTGATCTCGAGTTCCGAGATGCCGGACTCGGCAACCAGGTCGATCAGGGTTTTGAGTTTTCTAAGATCCATGAAACGGGTTCCTTGGGGAGTCACTGGGCCGCGTCCGGTCGCTCGAGCGCGTATTGCAGCGCATGCCGATAACCGGCCGGGCCCAGTCCGACCACCACGCCGGTCGCGAGGTCGGACAGGTAGGAGTGGTGGCGAAAGGCTTCGCGGCGGTGAATGTTGCTCAGGTGGACTTCGATGAAGGGGATGGCGACCGCCGCCAGCGCGTCGCGGATCGCGACGCTGGTGTGGGTGTAGGCGGCCGGATTGATCAGGATGAAATCGACACGGGCATCCCGGGCTTGCTGGATCCGGTCGACCAGTGCGCCCTCGTGGTTCGATTGAAAGGTTTCGAGCCGGGCGCCGGCCGCCAGCGCCTGGTCGGTCAGTCCACGGTTGATGTCGGCCAGGGTGGCCGCGCCGTAGATACCCGGTTCACGGGTTCCCAGCAGGTTCAGATTCGGTCCATGAAGCACCCAGATCAGCATCGCGCCTCCTCGAGAGGGCGAATTCTGCACTTGAAAGGCAGGAATTGTCTACCGTTAAAGGCAGATAGATGGTTTTGGATGTGGATGGGCCTCTCAGGCGAGCTGTGCGAGGACCTGTTTTCGCAGCAGGGGCAGCTTGATGCGCCCGAGAATCTGCTCGGCGATGTGTCCGCGGGGGCTGATCACCACGGTGAACGGCAGGGCGCCGGACGGGTTGCCGAGCAGCCGGGACAGTTCGCTCCCGCCCATGCCGCCGACGAGCAGAGGATAGGGGAATCGCTGTTTCGATGCAAATTCCCGGATGTTGGCGGGGGAATCGATGCCGATGCCGATGACGGTCCCGTTTCGCGGGGCGATCTCGTTGTGCAACTCGGCCAGCTCGGGCATTTCCTCCACGCAGGGTGGGCACCAGGTCGCCCAGAAGTTCAGCACCACCGTCTTGCCGGTGAGCGCGGCCAGCGGGTAGGGGTTGCCTTGCGCATCCGGCAGCGTCAGGCCCTCCAGGATCCGCAGGGCACGCTGATCGACGGTCGGGCGGGCGAACTGACGCCAGCCCAACCACGCGCCCGCCCCCAGGCAGGTCAGCCCCGCCGCGATCGCGACTGATCGACGGGCAACGCGGCTCATGCGTCGGCCTCGATCCGTTTCAACAGGGCGTCGCGGTCGCCGCGCGGTGCGCCGCGGGCGCCTTCGCGCAGGGCGCCCCGGCGGTCGTCGGGATCGTAGAGGGACAGCATGACCGGCGTGCCCTCCCAGATCAGGCCCAGCACGGTGGCTTCGCCGCGGCCGTGCAGGTGCGCGATGGTGTCGACCTCGAAGTCGATCCCGCGCTCCAGGAGCCAGTAGTCGACTTCCTTCGGGTTGTCGGGAAACAGTTGGAGGTGCAGGGGGACGTGCTCGGCGGCCACGCCTTTCCAGGCGGCGCCGGTGACCAGCGGCGAAAAGGCCTGCAGCTGGCTCATCAATGTGAGCGCGGTGCGGCGCAGGGCCTGCACGCGGGCGGCGTGGTCCTCGTCGAACAGGTCGAGATGCTCGCGAAGCGCGTCATCAACCTCGTCGTTGTCGGGCAGCATGCCGCGCGGCGCGTGGCCGCCGCAGACTTCCTGGGCGGCCTTGCGCTTGGCGCTGGCGTAGTCGAGCCCGCCATCGGCAATGAATCGGGCCGCGGCGGCGGCAATCTCGTGCCTGAGCGAGGAGTGTTGATCCGGCATGCCGCCATCTTAGACCACCGCCTCCGGTAAACTTCGCCCGCGATGCACATCCACATACTGGGAATCTGCGGGACCTTCATGGGCGGGCTGGCGGCAATCGCCCGCGAGGCCGGCCTGCGCGTCACCGGCTGCGACGCCAATGTCTATCCGCCGATGAGCGACCAGCTGCGCGCGCTCGGCATCGAGCTGATCGAGGGTTTCGATCCCGCCCAACGCGCGCTGCGCCCGGATCTGTATGTGATCGGCAATGTGGTGTCGCGCGGCAATCCGCTGATCGAGGCGATCCTGGATGCGGGTGATGCCTATGTGTCGGGTCCGCAATGGCTGGCCGAGCAGACGCTTCGGGGCCGCTGGGTGCTGGCGGTCGCCGGCACGCACGGCAAGACCACCACTGCCTCGATGCTCGCCTGGATCCTGCAGGACCAGGGCCGTGATCCCGGTTTTCTGATTGGCGGGCTGCCGCGCAATTTTCCTTTTTCCGCGCGTCTCGGCGGCTCGAACCTGTTCGTGATCGAGGCCGACGAGTACGACACCGCCTTTTTCGACAAGCGCTCGAAGTTCGTTCATTACCGTCCGCGCACCGCGATCCTGAACAACCTCGAGTTCGATCATGCGGACATCTTCCCCGATCTCGCGGCCATCGAGACTCAATTCCACCATCTGGTGCGCACCGTGCCGCGCAGCGGACAGCTGGTGGTGAACGGTCGCGACGAGGCACTGGCGCGCGTGCTGGCCCGCGGTGTCTGGAGCGAGCGGGTGGCCTTCGACGCGCCCGGCGGCTGGCAGGTGGGCGCGGTGCAGGAAACCGCGCAGGCCACGCGTTTCGAGGTCTTTCAGGGCGACACCCGGCACGGCGAGTGCGTGCTCGGGCTGGCGGGCGCGCACAGCCGCTCCAATGCCCTGGCGGCGATCGCGGCGGCAGTGCACGCCGGCGTGGCCCCGGGCGGCGCGATCGAGGCGCTCGCGGGCTTCGAGGGGGTCCGGCGGCGCCTCGAAAGGCGCGGCAGCGCGGCCGGTGTCGATGTCTACGACGATTTCGCGCATCACCCCACCGCCATCGAAACCACCATTGCCGGCCTGCGGGACCGGCTGGGCGAGGGCCGGCGGGTGCTGGCGGTGCTCGAACCGCGCTCCAACACCATGAAGCTGGGCGCGATGAAAGCCCGGCTGGCAGCCAGTCTGGCGGCGGCCGACCGGGTGTTCTGTCACGCCGGCACGATCGACTGGGACGTGGCGCAGGCGCTGGCGCCGCTGGGCGACCGGGTGTGCGTCGAACGCGACCTGGGGGTGCTGGTCGAGGCGATCGTCGCCCAGGCCCGGCCGGGCGACGTGGTGCTGGTGATGAGCAATGGCGGTTTCGGCGGCATCCATGACCGTCTGCTGCGCGCGCTGGACGCCGCGGCGCGGCAGGGCTGAGTCGCGGGGATCGGCGTGACGGCCCCCGTCGATCCGGAGCGCCCCGGGCGCCTGATCTATCTGCATGGATTTCGCTCCTCGCCGCAGTCGTTCAAGGCGCGCCTGATGGCCGCACGGCTGCAGGCCCTGGGCCGCGGCGACGATTTCTTCTGTCCGTCGCTGCCCGTGTCGCCGCGCGAGGCGATCGCGGCGATCCTGGCCGATCTCGAGCCGCAGCCGCGGGACACCCTGATCGGCAGTTCGCTTGGCGGCTTCTACGCCACCTGGCTGGCCGAGCAGTGCGGCTGCCGCGCGGTACTGCTCAATCCGGCGGTGCATCCGGCCGTCGGACTGGCGAGCCAGGTCGGCGAGCACAGCCTGTATCACGGTGGCGGGCACTTTCGATTCGAACGCCACTACCTGGATGAGCTGCGCGCCTTGCAGGTGCCGGCGATCAGCCGGGCGCAGCGCTATTTCCTGGTCGCTGCGACCGGTGACGAAGTGCTGGACTGGCGCGAGATGGTCGCGCACTACCCTGGCGCGCGTCAGCGCATCATCCAGGGCAGCGACCACGGCCTGTCGGATTTCGCGGACTACCAGGATGAGGTGCTGGCCTTCGCCGGCGTCGATATTGTTCGGAAAGGATGATCGGGATGCGACTGAAGGATCGGGTGGTGGTGGTGACCGGCGCGGCCGGGGGTATCGGGCTGGCCAGTGCCCGGCGGTTTCTCGAGGAGGGCGCGCGCGTCGTGGTCGCCGATCTGGCGCCGGCGCGGGTGGCCGCGGCCTGTGCCGAGCTGGGCTGGGCCGATCCGGCCGATCCGGCCTCGCCGGTGATGGCCGGCGTCGTCGATGTCACCGATCGGGCGCAGATCGACCGGCTGGTGGCTGCGGTGCTCGCGCGCTGGGGGCGCATCGACGTGCTGCTCAACAATGCCGGCATCACCCAGGATGCCCGGCTGGTGAAGATGACCGACGCCCAGTTCGATCAGGTGATCTCGGTGAACCTCAAGGGGGTGTTCGAGTGCACCCAGGCGGTGGTCCGCACCATGATCGGCCAGGGCAGCGGGGTCGTCATCAACGCCTCCTCGGTGGTCGGCGTCTATGGCAACTTCGGCCAGACCAACTACGCCGCCACCAAGGCGGGGGTGATCGGCTTCACCAAGACCTGGGCGCGCGAACTGGGCCCGCAGGGCATCCGGGTGGTGGCGGTGTGCCCGGGCTTCGTCGAGACCGGCATCCTCAAGAGCATCCCCCAGCCGGTCCTGCAGAAGATGGTCGACAAGGTGCCCCTCGGGCGTCTGGGCCAGCCGCAGGAGATCGCCTCGGTCTACGCCTTCCTGGCGTCCGATGACGCCAGTTACATCAACGGCGCGGTGATCGAGGTGTCCGGCGGCATCATGCTCTGAGCCGGGTGGCCGGCGCGGCGACCGAATGGCCGCCGGGTCGCCGGGACCCTCGCGAGGGGACCTCAGTCGTCGTCGCCGTCCAGGACATTGCCCAGACCGCCCAGTGCCGATCCCTCTTCGCGGCCGCCGCCGCGTTGCGGTGCGGCAGCGAAGACGCGCGACGCGAGCCGGGAGAACGGCAGCGACTGCAGCCACACGGTGCCCGGGCCGCGCAGCACTGCGAAGAAGAGCCCCTCGCCGCCGAACAGCGCGGTCTTGATCTTGCCCACGTACTGGATGTCGAAATCCACTTCGCCAGCCAGCGCGACCAGGCATCCTGTGTCGACCCGCAGGATCTCGCCGGCGGCGAGTTCGCGCTTGACCACTGTCCCGCCTGCATGCATGAAGGCGGTTCCTTCGCCTTCTATCTTCTGCATGATGAAGCCTTCTCCGCCGAAAAACCCGGCCGACATCTTCTGCTGGAGGGCGATGCCCAGCGAGACGCCGCGGGCGGCGCACAGGAAGGAGTCCTTCTGGGCGATCAGGCGTCCGCCGATCTGGCGCAGGTCGACCGCGATGATCTTGCCGGGATAGGGTGCGGCGAAGGCGACCCGGCGTTTGACGCTGGCGTTGTTCTGGTAGACGGTGGTGAACAGCGATTCGCCGGTCAGCAGGCGCTTGCCGGCGCCCAGCAGCTTGCCGAATAGGCCGCCGCCGCTGCTCGAGCCGTCGCCGAAGACGGCGTCCATGCCGATGCCGTCCTCCATGTACATGAGGCTGCCGGCTTCGCCGACCATCGCTTCCGCGGGGTCGAGTTCGACCTCGACGAACTGCATCTCGGCACCGACGATCCTGTAATCGATGACATCCATGGCCATTGTCAACTGCTCCCTCTTGCCGAGCCCGATGGCTCGCGAAGCGGAAATTCTAGCGGCATATAATCGACCGGGTGATGACACATGTGCTCTTTGAAGAAGACGGCGGCCTGAAGGCCGCAACCGTGCTTTCCGACGCCGGCACCAGCCTGCAGGTCGAGCACGCCTCCGGACGTCGCACCAAGGTGAAGACCGCCCAGGTGCTGCTGCGCTTCGAGGCGCCTGCACCCGCGGAGCTGATGCCCGCCGCGCAGGCGATCGCCGGCGACATCGATGTCGATTTCCTCTGGGAGTGCGCCCCCCAGGATGAATTCGGCTTCATCGACCTGGCGGGCGAGTACTTCGGCGGCACGCCGACCGCCGCGCAGTCGACCGGCGTGCTGATCAGCCTGGCCGCCGCGCCGGTCTACTTCCATCGCAAGGGGCGCGGCCGGTTCCGGCCGGCACCGGCGGAGACCGTCAAGCTGGCGCTGGCCGCCCTCGAGCGCCGGCGTGCCCAGGAAGCCGCCATCGCCGGCATGGCGCTCGATCTGCAGCACGCCCGACTGCCCGCGCCGATCGCCCAGGCGGGGGCGGCCCTGCTGGTCAAGCCCGACAAGCAGTCACTCGAATTCCGGGCGCTGGAGCGGGCCTGCGAGGCCTTGCGCAAGCCGGCGGCGCGGGTGCTGCTCGAGGCAGGCCTCTTCGCCGACGCCCGCCGGCTCCACATGGCGTGCTTCGAGCGCGAGTATTTCCCGGGCGGCACCGGCTTCGCCCCCGGCGTGGGCGCCACACCCGCGCCCGCCGACCTGCCGCTGTCGCCGGCGCAGGCCTTCTCGGTCGATGATTCGACCACTACCGAGATCGACGACTGCCTGTCGGTCCAGACCCTGGCCGACGGCCGCCTGCGGGTCGGGGTGCACATCGCAGCCCCGGCGCTGGGCGGGACTCGCGACGATGCCCTCGACGCACTGGCGCGCGAGCGCATGTCCACCGTCTACATGCCCGGCGAGAAGATCACCATGCTGCCCGAGGCGGCCATCCGCCCGTATTCCCTCGATGAGGGAACCGAGCGGGCCGTCCTGTCGCTGTATTGCGATCTGGACGACACCGCCACCCAGGTGGTCGCGCGCCAGACCTGCGTCGAGCGGATCCGCGTGGTGGCCAACCTGCGCCATGACCAACTCGACGCGGTGGTTACCGAGGCCAGCCTGGAAGATCCGCAGTCGCAGTTCCCGATGGCCGACGCGCTGCGGGCCCTCTGGACGCTCATGCAGGCGCTGTCGGCCGGCCGCGACAAGGTGCGCGGCAAGCCCGAGGCGCGGTTCCGCACCGACTTCAGCTTCTATGTCGAGGGCGACCAGGTGCGCATCGTCCAGCGCCGGCGCGATGCGCCGCTGGACCGCATCGTCGCCGAGATGATGATCCTGGCCAACAGCGAATGGGGCCGGCTGCTGGCCGAGCACCAGGCGCCGGGCATCTACCGGTCGCAGCAGATGGGTCGGGTGCGCATGAGCACCCACCCGCTGCCCCACCAGGGCCTCGGGGTGGCGCAGTACATCTGGTCGACGTCGCCGCTGCGCCGCTATGTCGACCTGGTCAACCAGCGCCAGCTGGTTGCGGTGGCGCGCGGCGAGAAGCCGCCGTACTCGGCCAACGACGCCGACCTGTTCGCCATCCTGTCGGCCTTCGACGCCCGCCACGACGCCTACGGCGACATCCAGACGCGGATGGAGCGCTACTGGTGCCTGCGCTGGCTGGCGCAGCAGGGTGCGCGCCGGGTGACGGCGGTGGTGGTGCGCGATGACCTGCTGCGGCTGGCCGATGCGCCGTTCTATTTCCGGGTGCCCGATGTCCCGGCGCTCGCGCCGGGGCGCCAGGTCCTGGTCGACATTCTCGAGCGCGACGAACTCGACCTGTCGGTGTCGGCCCGGTTCGTCGAGGCGCTGTCGACCGAGGCCGAGGCGCCGCCCGTCGAGCCTTACCTGGCCGAGGAGACCGCCGAGGAGGCCGCCGAGGGCAGCGACGAAGCGTCGATGCAGGGGTCGGCCGGTGAAGTCGCCGCGCCCGAGTCGTCGCCGGCGGGCATTCCGGCGCCCGCACCGGCCCCGGCCGGCGAGCCGCCCATCGCCTGAGCAGGGGCCATGTCGCTGTTGCGGGGCCACTGGATCGGATCGCTGCGCGAGCCGCTGACCATCGGCGTGGCGGTCTCGCTGGCGCTGCACGCGCTGGTGCTGGCGGTCCGCTTCACCCAGCCGGAGCCGATCCGCCTGAACGCCCAGGATTCCCGCCTCGAGGTGGTGCTGCTCAACGCCAGGACCGAGCGCCGCCCCGACAAGGCCGATGTACTCGCGCAGGTGAACATGGAGGCCGGCGGCGAGCATGAGCAGGGACGCGCGCAGTCGCCGCTGAAGGCCGATCGCCAGGCGGTCGACGGCACCGGTCTGGTCGAGCAGCGCCGCCGCGTCGAGGAACTGGAAGAGCAGCAGCGCCGCCTGAGCGCGCTGGCGCGCGGGCCGCAAAGCTTTGTGGAGCGCGAACGCCCGACCGACGACAAGGCCGCGACCGCACCGGGCGCCGACCCGACCGATGTGGATCAGGCGATCGCCCGCCTGCAGGCCCAGATCGACAAGCAGATCTCCGACTACAACAAGCGCCCCAAGCGGCTGACCTTCGGCATCAATGCGGTGGGCGTCACCTATGCGCGCTATGTGGCCGACTGGGCGACCCGCATCGAGCGGCTGGGCACCGAACGCTATCCGCCGCAGGCCCGCGGCAAGCTGTACGGCTCGATGCTGATCACCGTCGAGATCGACCGCAACGGCAACGTGGTGGGCATCGTCCTGAACCGGAAGTCGCCCCATGAGGTGCTCAACCGGGCGGTCCGCGAAATCGTGCTGGCCGGCGCGCCCTATGAGCGGTTTCCGCCCGAGATGGCACGCGAGGGGGATATCCTACAGATCGTGCGTACCTGGACCTTCACCCGCGATGCGCTGGCCACCGAATCGGCCACCACGCCCTGATCCGAAAGCAGGCCGAGCCCGATGACCGACCGCTACGCCGTGATCGGCCACCCGATCGCCCACAGCCGCTCGCCGGCGATCCACGCGCAGTTCGCCCGCCAGACCGGCGAGGACATCCACTACGACCGCCTGCTGGCGCCGCTGGACGGTTTCGAGGCGACGGTGCGCGAGTTCTTTCGCAGCGGCGGGCGCGGGCTCAATGTCACCCTGCCCTTCAAGGAGCAGGCCTGCGCGCTGGCCGAGCGCCGCTCGTCCCGGGTGCAACTCGCGGGTGCCGCCAACACGCTGTCGGTCGAGGACGGGGTGGTGGCTGCCGACAACACCGACGGCATCGGACTGGTGCGTGATCTCACCGGACGTCATCGGCTGGTGCTGACCGGCGCGCCGGTGGTCATCCTGGGTGCGGGGGGCGCAGCCAGCGGGGTTGTGCTGCCACTGCTCGAGGCGGGTGCCAGCCGCGTGCTGATCGTCAACCGCACCGCGGCGCGGGCGCTGGCACTGGCGGCGCGGTTTGCCGACCCGCGGGTGCGCGGCGGAGGCTTCGAGGCGCTGGACGCCGACAGTGCCGCCGGTGCGGTGCTCGTCAACGCGACCTCGGCCGGCCTGTCCGATCAGGGGCTGCCGATCCCCGACAGCGTCTATCCGGCGGCCCGGTTCGCCTACGACATGGTGTACGCGGCTGCGCCGACCGCATTCCTGCGCCAGGCCGCCGCCGCCGGTTGCGCGGGGGTGGCCGACGGGCTGGGCATGCTGGTGGAGCAGGCCGCCGAATCGTTCCGGATCTGGCGCGGCGTTCTGCCCGAGACCGAGCCGGTCTACCGGCAACTGCGCGACGCGCTCGGGTCCGCGTGAGACGCGCTGGCCGCTGGCTGCTGCGCGGCCTGCTGCTGCTGGGCGCGGCGGTCCTCGCCGTGCAGCTCTGGTTCCTCGGCCAGGTCGCCTGGTGGACGGTCTTCGATCCGGTCGAATCCAGCTTCATGAAGGCCGAGCGCGAGCGCCTGGCCAAGGACCGCCCGGGCGTGGTCCTGCGCCAGACCTGGGTGCCGTACGCGCGCATCTCGCCCTACCTGAAGCGCTCGGTCATCGCCGCCGAGGACGCCAAATTCACCGACCACGAGGGGGTTGACTGGGACGCGATCGAGCGCGCCTACGAGTCGAACCGCAAGAAGGGCAAGGTGACGCACGGCGGATCGACCATCACCATGCAGCTGGCCAAGAACCTGTTTCTCTCCGGTGAGCGCAGCTACCTGCGCAAGGGTCAGGAGCTGGTGATCACCTACATGCTCGAGGCGCTGATGAGCAAACGGCGCATACTCGAGATCTACCTGAACCTCGCCGAGTGGGGCAACGGGGTCTTCGGCTGCGAGGCCGGCGCCCGCCATCATTTCGGGGTCACCGCTGCTCAGCTGTCCCCGGCGCAGGCGGCCCGCATGGCGGCGATGCTGCCGCGGCCGAAATTTTACGACCGCAACCGCGGATCGGCGTATCTCGAGCGCCGGGCTGGCGTCATCCAGCGCTGGGCCGGTGATGTCGTGCCACCTTAACCGCGGCGCCCTACAATCGCGTCTGTAACGCGGCCCGCAATCCGCCCCAACCGACGTCCGTGATGGCCAGCCAGGAAACCCTGTCCGAAACCCGAGAGAACGCGACTGCGGCGCAGGCGCGGCTGCCGCGCGATCCGGAGGAGGCTTCGCGCGCGCTCGGCGCGGTTCAGGAACTTCTGCGCCGTCATCACCTGGTGGTCGAACTCGCGCATCGCCAGCGCTACGGTGAGGCCGACGACCGCCACGAGCTGGTCGAGAATCTGGTGCAGCGCCAGGCGCTGTCCGAACTGCGCAGCCGGCTCGATCCGATGCACCCGGCCGACATCGCCTACATCCTCGAGGCGCTGCCGCTGGACGAACGGCTGATCGTCTGGGACCTGGTGAAGGCCGAGCGCGATGGCGACATCCTGCTCGAGGTGTCCGATTCGGTTCGCGAGACCCTGATCGAGTCGATGGACCGCGCCGAGCTGGTCGATGCGGTCGAGTCGCTCGACGCCGACGAGATCGCCGACCTCGCGCCCGATCTGCCGTCCGATGTGGTCGAGGAGGTGCGCCAGCAGCTGTCGCCGGAAGAGCGCGACCAGCTGCGCGCCGCGATGTCGTATCCCGAGAATTCGGTCGGCGCGCGGATGGACTTCGAGACCGTCTCGGTGCGCGAGGACGTCACCCTCGAGACGGTGCTGCGTTACCTGCGTGGCTTTGATCACCTGCCCGATCACACCGACCAGGTCTTCGTGGTCGACCGCAACGAGGTGCTGCGCGGCGCGCTCGCGCTGGATCGCCTGCTGGTCAACGAGCCCGAAGCCTGGGTCGCCGATGTGATGCAGACCGATGTGCTGGCGCTGCAGGTGCTCGACAGCCAGTCCGAGGCGGCGCAGGCCTTCGAGCGCTACGACCTGGTGTCGGCGCCGGTGCTCGATCCGCGCGGTCGCCTGATCGGCCGGCTGACGGTGGCCGAGGTGGTCGACGTGATCCGCGAGGAAGGCGAATCGGACCTGCTCTCGCAGGCCGGTCTGCGCGAGGAGGAGGATCTCTTCTCCAGCGTCTGGAATTCGGCCAAGAACCGCTGGCTGTGGCTGGCGGTGAACCTGTGCACCGCGTTCTTCGCGTCGCGGGTGATCGGCAGCTTCGAGGGCACGATCGAGAAGGTGGTGGCGCTGGCGGCGCTGATGCCGATCGTGGCCGGCATCGCCGGCAACTCCGGCAACCAGACGATGACGCTGATCATCCGGTCGCTGGCGCTGGGGCAGGTCAATGCGTCCAATGCACGCCGGCTGGTCTACAAGGAGCTGGCGATCGCGGCGCTGAACGGCATCGTCTGGGGCGGCATTGCCGGCGCGTTCGCCTGGTGGTTGTACAACGACACGCCCCAGGGGGTGACGCTGGGCCTGACGATGACGCTGGCGATGATCCTGAATCTGCTGGTGGGCGCGCTGATCGCGATGGCGGTGCCGCTGGGCCTGGAAAAACTGGGCCGCGACCCGGCGCTGGGTTCCTCGGTACTGCTCACCTTCACCACCGACAGCATGGGTTTTTTCATCTTCCTGGGCCTGGCTTCGCTGTTTTTCCGCTGAGCGGCCGCGGGCTCTCGATCGGCGGTGCGCTGCGTCGCTCCGGCCGATTCAAGTTTTCAAATGTCGGTGACTTGCCCGCCTTTTCGAGGCAATGCGCGCCGCCGCGTCCCCTAGAGTCTGCTGTGTCGGCCGATGGCATCGGCCCTTCTCGGAGGGTTCCGCGAAAACGCGGAACACAGCAGATCGATGAACATTCACCTGTCATCCCACCGCTCGCCCGGCGCCGTGCGAGCGGCGGCCGCCGCCAGTGCCGGCGGTCGTCGCGGCGAAGCCGAAGCGCAATGGCGCAAGGGTGTGAAGGCGTCCGAAGCCGGGCAATGGAACGAGGCCCGTCGCCATTTCGCGCGAGCCACCCAGCTCGCCCCCGATCAGGGCATCTTCTGGACGAACCTGGGCCAGGCCCATCGCAAGCTCGGTGACATGGCGGCCGCCGAGGCGGCGGTGCGGCATGCGGTCGTGCTCGATCCGGCCGATCTGCTGGCCTGCAAGCTGTGCGGCAACACCCTTATCGAGCGTCACCGGTATGCCGAGGCGATCCAGGTCTTCGAAGGACTGGCCGCCGGTGCACCGCGCGACCATGATTACCACTGCGAGTACGGGCAAGCCCTCTACATGAGCGGGCGCTATCTGGAAGCGACCGAGCAGTTCATCCTGTCGTTCACCTGCAAGCCCGACTTCGTGCCGGCGCATGCCCGGCTCTCCAATACCTTCGCCCGGCTGGGCCTGCACAGCGAAGCGGCCGAGTGCCTGCGCACCATCGAAATGCTGCAGCCCTGGGATGCCCAGGCGCTGGGAAACCTCGTCCACCAGAGCCAGAACGCCTGCGCCTGGGACCGCCTCGATGCCGACATGGCTCGCCTGCACGAGTCGATCGAGCATCACGCGCCGCCGCAGACCACGCCGTTCACCTATGTGGTGATGGACAGCACGCCGCGCCAGCAGCGGCTGGCCGCCGAGATCTCGGCGCGCTTCGAATTCGGCGATGTGGTGCCGATGGCGCCTGACACGCGCCCGCCGCGCTGCGTCGGCGAGCGGCTTCGCATCGGCTATGTCTCGGGCGACTTTCAGCACCACGCCACCGCGATGCTGATGACCGAGGTGCTCGAGCGCCACGACCGCAGCCGCTACGAGATCTTCCTGTATTCCTATGGTCGAGACGACGGATCGGCCTGGCGGGCCCGCGTGCAGGCGTCCTCCGAGCACTGGTTCGATGCCGGCGAGATTTCCGATCATGACCTGGCGCAGCGCATCCGCGCCGACGGCATCGACATCGCGGTCGACCTGAAGGGCTTCACGCGCGACACCCGCATGAAGGTCTTTGCCCACCGCCCGGCGCCGATCCAGGTCGCGTGGCTGGGCTTTCCCGGCACCTGCGGCGCCAGCTTCATCGACTATGTGATCGGCGATCCGGTGGTGACGCCGGCCAGCGCGCAGCCCGATTTCAGCGAGCACATCGCGCAGATGCCGGTCTGCTATCAGCCCAACGACCGTCAGCGCCCGCTGGGCACGCCGACCACGCGTCAGCAGTGCGGCCTGCCCGAGAAGGCCTTCGTCTTCTGCTGCTTCAACAACTCCTACAAGATCATGCCGGTGGTGTTCGACAGCTGGTGCCGGCTGCTCCAGGCGGTGCCCGACAGCGTGCTGTGGCTGTTCGAGGCCAACCCGCAGGCCACCGAGAACCTGCGCAGCCATGCCCGCGCCCGCGGCGTCGATCCGGACCGGATCCTGTTCGCGCCTTTCCTGTCGCAGGAGCGCCACCTGGCCCGTCTGCCGGCCGCCGACCTGTTCCTGGACACCTTCCCCTGCAACGCCCACACCACCGCCAGCGATGCGCTGTGGGCCGGGCTGCCGCTGGTGACCTGCGCGGGCGACACCTTCGTGAGCCGGGTGGCCGCCAGCCTGCTGCACGCCACCGGCTGCGACGAACTGATCACCCACTCGCTGCCCGAGTACGAGGCGCTGGCGCTGGCGCTGGCCAACGACCGTCCGCGCCTGCGCGCCCTGCGCGAGCGGCTGGTCGCCGGTCGCCAGGAAGCGCCGCTGTTCGACAGCGCGCGTTTCGCCACCGATCTCGAGCATCTGTTCGATCGGATGGCACAACGTCATCGCGACGGGTTGGCGCCCGATTCGCTGTGGTGCTGACAGGCCCCCCGACTGTTCCGATCACGCCTTCCGACCCATTTCGATCGACCCGCGCCTGGCGGATCCGCTCCCGTCTTCGCCTCTGAAAGGTTCGCCATGAAACCGCTTCCCGCCATCCACCTGAGCCTCGTTCAACCGCTGGGTTATGTCCACTGGCTCGGACTGCTCGATCAGGCGCGCTATTTCCGTTACCAGTTCCGCCGGCTCGGCGCCGAAGTCACCATTGCCAAGAACCGGCTGCGTCACGACGCGATCAATTTCGTGTTCGGCGCCCACAACGGATTCGACCCCGCGCTGCGCTCGAGCTACACCTGCGTGTTCGTGAACCTGGAGCAGCTTGGCCAGGGTGGCGCCGCGATGTCAGCGGATTACCTGCGTCTGCTGGCCGGCTCGGCGGTCGTCGATTACGACGTGAAGAACGTGTCCGCCTATGTGAAGAACATCGACGACGTGCCGCTGGCGCCGATCCTGTACGCCCCCTATCTGGCGCCTGCCGCGCCGATGGCGCTCGAGGATCGCCCGATCGACCTGTTGTTCATCGGCAGCATGAATCCGCGCCGCCGCGAATGGCTCAGCCGCATCGAGCGCGCCGGTCGTTCGGTGGCGCAGTTCGAGGCGCCGCTGTACGGGGCCGATCGCGATCACTTCATCGGCCAGGCCAAGGCGGTGGTCAATACGCACTTCTACGAGAGCTGCGTCTTCGAGCAGGCGCGAGTGTCGCACTGCCTTTCGCTGGGTACGCCGGTCATCTCCGAGCGCACCGCCCACACCGTTCCGCATCAGGCCTTCGAGGACAGCGTGCTGTGGCTGGGCGATGACGATCTCGAGCCCTTCTTTACCCAGGACTTCGGCACGCCGGCCTATTTCGACGCGGTTCGCAGTGGCCTGGAGCGATTCCAGACGACCGACCCGCTCGGCGAGTATGCCGATCTGATCGGGTTCGCGACCGGCTATGCGGAAATGCACCGCGGCACGCGCACCGTCGGTCCCTGGCGTCCGACCCGCATCAACCTGGGGTCGGGCAAGGACTATCAGTCCGGATGGCTCAATCTCGATGTGGTCGCCCGCACCCAGCCCGATCTGCTGCTCGATCTGGCCGCGCCGCTCGCCCTGCCGATGACGGCCGACTCCGAGACGGTCGGACCGCTGGTGCTCGAAGCCGGCAGCATCGAGCAGATCAATGCGAACAACGTGCTGGAACATGTGCCCGACCTGGTGGCGCTGATGAGCAATTGCCTGCGTCTGCTCAAGGTGGGCGGGCAACTGGTGATCGAGGTGCCCTACGAACGCGCGCCAACGGCCTGGCAGGACCCGACCCATGTGCGGGCGATGAACGAGAACTCCTGGATCTACTACACCGCGTGGTTCTGGTACCTGGGCTGGTACGAACACCGCTTCGAGATGGTGAGCTCGGGCTTCACCGACATGGCGAACAAGACCTGCAGCCGGGATCAGGCGGCCTTCATGCGGGTGACCCTGAACAAGGTCGAGACCAGCCCGCAGGAGCGCATGACCGCCCAGGCGATGCAGCCCGAGATCCGCTTGCCCGAGGACGAGGTGCCGGCGTGGGCGCGGCTGGGGTCGCTGGACTCGCCTCCCGACGCCGCACCGCTGGCGCCGCCAGTGGTGCCGTCCGCTGCGGTGCAGGGGGCGTCGCCATTCGCCCTGCAATCGGCTGCGCCGGCCGGTGCGCGGGAGCCCGCTGCGACGGCGTTCGCCCTCTCCCTGACTGCCTGAGCAGTCGACACGCCGGCGCTCCGGCACAGGTGAACCATGATCATCACCCGCACTCCCTATCGCATCTCGTTCTTCGGCGGCGGCACCGACTATCCGGCCTGGTATCTGCAGCACGGCGGCGAGGTGTTCTCGACCACGATCGACAAGTACTGCCACATCACCTGCCGCCATCTGCCGCCGTTCTTCGAGCACAAGCACCGGATTGTCTATTCGGTCATCGAGAACGTGCGCCACTGGGAGGAGATCAAGCACCCGGCGGTACGCGCGGTGCTCGGATCGGTGAACTGCAGCAAGGGCCTGGAGATCCACCACGACGGCGACCTGCCGGCACGCTCCGGCCTGGGCTCGAGTTCGTCCTTCACCGTCGGCCTGTTGCACGCGCTGTCGGCGCTCAAGGGCAGCTATGTCTCCAAGGACCAGCTTGCCCGCGACGCGCTGCACATCGAGCAGAAGGTGATCGGCGAGGCGGTGGGCTCGCAGGATCAGATCGCCGCGGCGTATGGCGGCCTGAACCGGATCGAATTCCTGCGCAGCGGCAATTTCACCGTGTCGCCGGTGGTGCTCAAGAAGCAGCGAAACAAGGAATTCCAGCGTCACCTGATGCTGTTCTTCACCGGCTTCTCGCGGATCGCCGCCGAGGTCGCACAGTCGAAGATCGCCAACCTGAACAAGCGTGATGTTGAACTCAAGCGGATGCGCCAGATGGTCGATGAGGCCACCCGCATCCTGCAGAGTTCCACGCAGCGGATCGAGGAGTTCGGCGACCTGCTGCACGAGGCGTGGCGTCACAAGCGCGGTCTGTCCGAGAAGGTGACCACGCCCGAGATCGACCAGATCTATGAAAGCGCGCGCGACGCGGGCGCAATCGGCGGCAAGCTGCTGGGCGCCGGCGGTGGCGGCTTCATGCTGCTGTTCGTGCGCCCCGAGGCGCAGCCGCGGGTCAAGGAGGCCTTGAAGCACCTGATCCACGTGCCCTTCGGGTTCGAGGAATCCGGCAGCCGGGTCGTGCTGTACCAGCCCAACGGGCTGAGCTGAATCAGGAAGGAAAACAACATGTTGAGCGCCCAACAACTGATCGCTTTCGAAGACCGGGTAGCCGCTGCCTTCAATGCCGGCAGCATCCGCGCCCCGGTGCACCTGTATTCGGGCAACGAAGCGCAGATGATCGAGGTCTTTCGCGATGTGCGCCCCGACGATTGGCTCTTTTGCTCCTGGCGCTCGCACTATCAGTGCCTGCTCAAGGGCGTGCCGCCGGACGCGGTGTTCGCCGAGATCATGGCCGGCCGCTCGATCGCGCTGTGCTTTCCCGAGCACCGGATCTATTCGTCGGCGATCGTGGGCGGCGTGCTGCCGATCGCGGTGGGCGCGGCGATGGCGATCCGTCGCCGCGGCGAGTCGAACCGGGTGCACTGCTTCATGGGCGAGATGACCGCCGAGACCGGGATTGCCCACGAGGTGATGAAGTACAGCCGCAACCATCAGCTGCCGATCCGCTTCATCGTCGAGGACAACGGCAAGTCGGTTTGCACCGACACCCGCGAGGCCTGGAACCAGCCGACGCTCAGCTTCGAGGGCCGCTGCGACGACGAGGTCCACTACTATCGCTACGAGACCCGCTACCCGCATGCCGGTGCCGGTCAGCGCGTCCAGTTCTGAGGAGCACCGCATGCGTTATTTCGACGAACTCAAGCGCTCGATGGAGTTCCTGGCCACCGACCCGCGCACCGTCTTTCTCGGGCAGGCGGTGGCGGTGGCCGGCACTGCGATGAGCAACACGCTCAAGGGGGTGGATCCGTCGCGCCTGGTCGAGCTGCCGGTGGCCGAGGAAATGCAGATGGGCATGACCACGGGGCTGGCGCTGGCCGGCATGGTACCGGTGAGCCTGTTCCCGCGCTGGAACTTCCTGCTGTGCGCGATGAGCCAGCTGATCAATCACCTGGACAAGCTCGACGACATGGCCTGTGCCGGCTTTAACGCGCGCGCGATCGTGCGCACCGGCATCGGGTCCGAGCGGCCGTTGCATCCGCAGTACCAGCACGTGGGCGACTTCACCGTCGCGGTGCGCTCGATGTGCCGCTCGATCGAGGTGATCCGGCTCGATGAGCCGGGCGACATCTTCCCGGCCTATGAGCGCGCGCTGCTGCGCGACGACGGCCGCAGCACCCTGCTCGTCGAGTGGGGTGACTTCTACAACGAGAAGTGACCATCATGGCGATGATGAAATACCCGCTGATGCGCAACAACATCGCGCGCGAGGATCTCGACGCGGTGATCCGGCATCTGCAGCAGGATGACCCGATCCTCACCAACGGTCCGCACTGCCGGGCCTTCGAACAGGCCTGGTCGCAGTGGCTGGGCGTGAAGTACAGCGTGTTCGTGAACTCGGGAGCCTCGGCCAATCTGCTGTCGATGGCGGTGCTGCGGATTCGCCACCCGGAGGGGGGCGAGGTCATCGTACCGCCCCTGACCTGGGTCTCGGATGTTGCCACCGTGCTGCAGAACGGATTCACGCCGGTGTTCGCCGACATCGACCGCCGCACGCTGGCGATGGACACCGATGCGATCATCGCGCAACTCAATGACCGCACCCGTGCGGTTTTCATGACCCACGCGCAGGGCTTCAATGGCCTGACCGACCGGCTGCTCGCCGAACTGGAGCGCCGGGGCATTCCGCTGATCGAGGATGTGTGCGAATCTCACGGCGCCACCCACCGCGGCGCGCGGCTTGGCAGCCTGGGCTGGATGTCGAATTTCTCGTTCTACTATGCGCACCACCTCTCGACCATCGAGGGTGGCATGGTCTGCACCAACGATCCCGAGGTCTACCAGCAGGTGCGCATGCTGCGCTCCCACGGCATGGTTCGCGAGGCGTCCGACCCCGCGCTGCGCGAGGAGTTCATCGCGGCCAACCCCGAGCTGAATCCGGATTTCATCTTCGCCTACCCAGCGTACAACCTGCGCAACAACGAGATCGGCGCGATCATGGGCTGCAGCCAGCTCACGCGGCTCGACGCCAATGTCGCGCGCCGCACCGTCAATCTGAAGCGCTTTCTCGGGCGCATCGACGCCAGTCGGTACCAGGTCGATTTCGAGCTCGAAGGCAGCAGCAACTACGCGTTCAACCTGATTCTGAAAGAACCCGACGACGCGTTCGTGGTTCGGCTGATGGCGCATCTGCGCGCCCATGGCGTGGAGTTCCGCCGTGGCAGTGCGGGCGGGGGCAACCAGGTCCGCCAGCCCTACCTGCGCGGCATCGTGCCGCCCGATCATCACCTCGCGTTTCCCGTCACCGAGCATGTGCATTTCTACGGCTTCTATATCGGCAACTTCCCCAGCCTGAGCGATGACGAGGTCGATGCGATCTGCGACATCGTGAATTCGGTCTGAGGCCGCGCTCATGACCCGCGCGATCGTGCTGGCCGGTGGTCTGGGCACCCGGCTGCGCAGCGCCGTGCCCGATCTGCCCAAGCCCATGGCGCCGGTGGCCGGGCGTCCGTTCCTCGAACACCTGCTGGATCAGTGGATCGCCCAGGGGGTGAGCCACTTCGTGCTGTCGGTCGGCTATCGCCACGAGGTGATCGTCGACCACTTCGGTGACCGCTATCGCGGCGCCGACGTGAGCTACGCGATCGAGAACACGCCGCTGGGTACCGGCGGCGGGCTGCTGCTGGCTGCGCGCAGCCTGCCGCCGGGCGACAGCGAGCGCTTCCTGGTGCTCAACGGCGACACCTATTTCGATGTGCCGCTCGCGCCTCTGCGCGAGTTCGCCGAGCGCACCGATGCCGACTGGTGCTTCTCGCTCTTCAAGGCGCAGGAGACGGGCCGCTACATGGGGCTGAAGGTTGATGACGAGCACCGGATCGTCGCGTTGCGGCACGATGACCAGCGCATCGGCCGGCTTGCCAATGGCGGGGTCTATCTGGTGCATCCGCGTGCGTTGCGCGGCGGATTCGTACCCGTCGAGGGCGCGTCTGTCTCGCTGGAAAACGATCTGTTCGCCGCCTGGATGGCGGGCGGTCAGCGCTTCCTGGGCAAGCCCTTCGATGGTGCTTTCATCGACATCGGCGTGCCCGATGATTTCCGCCGCGCAGCCGAGGTGCTGCCGGCCCGACTTCCCCAGGCTCCCAATGGAACCGACCATGCCGCTCGCGCTTGATCACCTGTCCCGCAACATCGAGGCCTCCATCGCCGCCAAGCGGCAACTGCTGGCCGAACCGGACACGCTGGCGGTCTTCGCCGCGGCTACCGATCTGGTGGTGGCACGCTATCGCGCGGGCGGGCGGCTGTACATCGCGGGTAACGGCGGCTCAGCCGCCGACGCCCAGCACCTGGCGGCCGAATTCGTGAGCAAGCTGGCGCGCGACCGCGCGCCGCTGCCGGCCGAGGCGCTGACCACCGACAGTTCGATCCTGACCGCGATCGGCAACGACTATGGATTCGCGCAGGTCTTCGCCCGTCAACTCGCCGGTAAAGCCACGGAAAAGGACGTCTTTCTCGCCATTAGCACCTCGGGCCAGTCGGGCAACATTCTGGAAGCGCTGGCGCATTGCCGGCGAGTGGGTCTGCCCAGCATCGTGTTTGCCGGGCGCGACGGTGGCGCCGCGAAGGCGCTGGCCGATCACTGCGTGATCGTGCCCGGCCTGGCCACCAGCACGATACAGGAGCTGCACATCGTGCTTGCCCACACGTTGTGCGAGTGCGTCGAGGCGGCGATGTTCGGGCAGTGAGCCCGGCTCGGCTAACCCCTTTCGGAGAAGACGATGAGTGACAACATTCTAGTGACCGGCGGTGCGGGCTATCTCGGATCGACCTTGGTGCCCGATTTGCTCGCCGCCGGCCATCGGGTGACGGTGCTCGACAGCCTCATGTACCGGCAGGCCAGCCTCAACCATGTCTGCCATCACCCGAACTTCTCGGTGGTGCGCGGCGACATCCGCGTCGAGTCGACGCTGGCGCCGCTGCTGCGCAAGGCCGATATCGTGATTCCGCTGGCCGCGCTGGTCGGCGCGCCCCTTTGCAACGCCGATCCGGTGGGTGCGCACTCCGTGAACCACGATGCGATCGTGATGATGTTGCGCCTGCTCTCGCGCGAGCAGCGGGTACTGATGCCAACCACCAATAGCGCCTACGGGTCGGGCGACGCGAACAATTTCTGCACCGAGGAATCGCCGCTGCGGCCGATCTCGAACTACGCGCGTGAAAAGGTTGCGGTCGAGGCCGAACTGATGCAGCGCGAGAACGCGATCAGCTTCCGGCTGGCCACCGTGTTCGGCATGTCGCCGCGCATGCGCATCGACCTGCTGGTCAACGACTTCACCTACCGCGCGGTGCATGACCGCTTTGTGGTGCTCTTCGAGGCCTCGTTCAAACGCAACTACATCCATGTGCGCGATGTGTCGCGGGTGTTCCAGCATGGCATCGCGAACTTCGACGCGATGCGCGGCCAGATTTACAACGTCGGCCTGTCCGAGGCCAACGTGTCCAAGCGGGAACTGTGCGAGCACATCCAGCGGCAGGTACCCGAGTTCGTGTTCATCGAGGCGCCGGTGGGCAAGGATCCCGATCAGCGCAACTACGTCGTGTCCAACGAGAAACTCGAGCGCACCGGCTTTCACCCGGTGCACACGCTGGACATCGGCATCGCCGAACTGGTCAAGGGCTTCACCATGATTCGAAACAGCGTTCACGGCAACGTCTGAGCCCGCTCCCAGCACCTACCGACCGATCGGAATGCCATGATTCGCATGTATCCCAAGGCTGCCGTCCTGACCGCGCATCATCCGTTCGGCGGCACCGAGATGATGGCCCAGAGCCTGGCGTTCGCACTGAACGCCAATGGCTACGACGCCCAGATCTTCAACATCAACGACGCGACCCTCCAGTCGCTGCCGGCGTTTCTCCAGAACCCCGATCTGCGTTTGGTGATGACGACCGGGACCATGCCCCTGGCCGTCACCGTCAACCAGCGCCCGCTCTGGGAGGCGATCGGTCCGCAGGTCCAGTTCCTCCCCTATCTGATCGATGCCTGGCCCTACGACCCGGTGCGGGTCGGGCCGTTTCGCGAGTACCTGCAAGCCTGGCCCACGATGGCCAACCTGCACCTGGCCAGTCTCGAAGGCCACGATGCCCGCCTGATCGGCGCCCATCACATGCCCACCGGCGCGTATCCCGCGCCCTGGCGCCGCGGCCCGAAGGCGAATCCCGGGCGCGTGATGATCTGGGCCTCGGCCAACAAGGAGCTGGCGGTCACCCGGATCTTCGACGACTTCGAGCAGACCCTGCGCGAGAACAACCCATGGGGCTTCGACCCGGGCCGTGTCCGCACGGTGGCTGAAGCGCTGCGCGACACCTCGACGGTGCACGGCCTGAGCGCGATTGCCCAGGCGATCGGTGCGCCGCTCGCCGAGGTGGCCCAGCCGCAGTTCCTGCAGGCGCTGTGCGCGCTCGACTCGTGCCTGAAACGCTATCGCCGGGTGAAGGTGGTGCGCGCGCTGCGCGGCATGCCGTTGGACATCTATGGCGAGAACTGGGCGCAGTATGTCGGTGACGACAAGGAGGTTCGCGTGCTCACGCCCAATCCGAACCACAACCATGCGTTCAGCTATCTGTGCCAGGAGTACGCGGGTCTGGTGAACTTCGATCCGAACTTCGGCGACGGCACCAACGAACGCGCGGTCAGCGCGCTGGCGATGGGCGTGCCGATTGCGAACAACCACAACCTGAGCACCGATGGTCTGGCGGGCGTCTACCCGTACGATTTCAACGACGCGTCGATCCGGGCGGCGGCGGCCAGTCTGCTGTCGCACACCGACCCGGTTCCGACGCCGGTGGGCAACACCTGGGAACACCTGGTGGGCGGGCTGTTGCGCCGCATCGCCTCATGAGCCGGTGACGCGATGACCTCGACATTCCCGACCCTCGCCGGCGAACGGGCGCTGGATGTGCTGTTCATCAACCCCGATTCATCGGCGCAGGCCTACCAGGGCCTGGCGGTCACCTATTCGGCAATCGAGCCCCCGACCTGGGCGCTGCTGCTGGCCCAGTCCTGCCGGGTCAAGGGCTTCGGCTGCGCGATCATGGACTGCGACGCCGAGAAGCTCTCGCTGGCGGATTCGCTGATGCGCATCCGTCTGCTCAAGCCGCGCCTGGTGGTGTTCGTGGTGTACGGGCAGAACCCGAATTCCGGCACCACCAGCATGATCGGTGCCTCGCGGCTGGCCGCGGCGGTCCGCGACGAACAGCCCGATCTGCCGATCGCCTTCGTCGGCTCGCACACCAGCGCGCTGCCGCGGGAGGTGCTGGCGCTGCCGTTCGTGGACATCGTGTTCCAGAACGAGGGCGTCTATGCGCTGCACAACCTGCTGCGCGGCAACCTGCGCGAGGATGTCCGCAAGGTGGCCGGCATCGGCTACAAGATGCGCGATGGCCAGGGCCGCTCGGTGATGTTCATGAACCCACCCCAGGCGGTGGTGCCGCAGGAACGGATGGACGAGGACCTGCCGGGTTATGCCTGGGACCTGCTGCCCTATCGCGAGCGGCCGCTTGATCTGTATCGGGCGCATTTCTGGCACGCCGGCTTCGACCACTCCCGGCGCACCCCGTTCGCCGCGATCTACACCTCGCTCGGCTGCAATTTCGGCTGCGACTTCTGCATGATCAACATCCTCAACCGGACCGATGCCGGTGACGAGGTGCATGCTGCCAATTCCCGTGGCATGCGCTTCTGGAGCCCGACCCTGATCGCCGACGAGCTCGAGAAGCTCGCGCGCATGGGTGTGCAGACGGTTCGCATCAGCGACGAGATGTTCTTTCTGAACCGGCGCTACTACGAGCCGCTGCTGCAGCAGGTCGTCGACCGCCAGCTCGACCTGCGGATGTGGGCGTACTCGCGGGTCGACACCGTAAGGCCCGCGGCGCTGGACCTGTTTCGCCGGGCCGGCATCGGCTGGCTGGCGCTGGGCATCGAGGCCGGCAACCAGATGGTGCGCAAGGAAGTCTCCAAGGGCAGCTTCCAGGAAGTGAACATCCGCGAGATCTGCGGCACGGTGCGCGACAGCGGCATCAACGTCATCAGCAACTACATCTTCGGTTTCCCCGAGGACACGCTGCAGACCATGCAGCAGACGCTGGACCTGGCGCTCGAGCTCAACACCGAGATGGCCAACCTGTATCCCTGCCAGGCGCTGCCGGGCAGTCCGATGTACCAGAAGGCGCTGCGCAACGGCTGGCAGCTGCCCGACAGCTATGCCGGCTACGCCTTCCTGTCCTATGAGTGCCAGCCGCTGGCGACCCGCCATGTGAGCTCGGCCGAGGTACTGCGTTTTCGCGATCAGGCCTGGCAGACCTACTTCACCAACCCCGCGTACCTGAACCTGGTGCAGGAGCGGTTCGGGGCTGCCCAGCGCGCCAATGTCGAGGACATGGCGCGGGTGCCGATGAAGCGCAGGCTGCTGGGCGACTGAGGGCGGGATGACTGAGGGGGAGCCGCTCGCGGGGGCGAGCGCACCCGGTGCCAGCGGCCGGTGCGACCGATCGACGTGACCGCCTGGCGTGCCGCTCAGGCGCTGCGGAAGGGCGCTGTCCGATAGGCCTCCCGAAGACCCTCGTCCAGCGGGGTCGTGGCCCGCCAGCCGAGCGATTCGATCCGGGTGGAGTCCAGCAGCTTGCGGGCGATGCCGTCGGGTCGGGTGGCATCGAACACCAGCTCGCCCTCGAAGCCGGTGGTCCGCACCACCGCCTGCGCCAGTTCCCGTATCGACAGATCGGTGCCGCAGCCGATGTTGATCGGCCCGCCGTCGTAGCCGGATTCGGCCAGCATCACGCACGCCTGGGCCAGATCGTCGACCGCCAGGAATTCGCGCCGGGGGGTGCCGCTGCCCCACACCATCAGTTCCCGGTCGCCACGCACACGGGCTTCATGCGCGCGCCGCAGCAGTGCCGGCAGCACATGACTGGAGGCCGGGTCGTAGTTGTCGTTGGGGCCGTACAGGCTCGCGGGGATCACGCTGACGTAGTTGCGTCCGTTCTGGCGCTGGTGGCTCTCGCACAGCTTCAGGCCGGCGATCTTGGCGATCGCATAGGGCTCGTTGGTGGGCTCCAGCGGTCCGGTCAGCAGCATCTCCTCGCGCATCGGCTGGGGGCACTGGCGCGGATAGATGCAATTGGAGGCCAGGTACATCAGGCGCTGCACGCCGGCGCGGTGCGCGCCCTGGATCAGGTTGGCCGAGATCTGCAGGTTCTCGTACAGGAAGTCGGCGCGCATCGTGTTGTTGGCCTCGATCCCGCCGACCCGGGCAGCGGCGATGAACAGATAGTCGGGCCTCTCGCGGCTCAGGAAGCGGTCGACCGCCGACTGGTCGAGCAGATCGAGTTCGGCGCGCGTGCGGGTGAGCAGGTTCGTGTAGCCGCGCCCGCTCAGGCAGCGCCACAAGGCTGAGCCGACCATCCCGCGGTGGCCGGCGATGAAGACCTTCGCCTGGCGATCCATCGGTCAGGGCATGCAAAGATTCAGCGAGACGACCCGGGACGCGGCGCGCGCCAGGCTCGCGTCGAGGATCGGTGGCAGCAGGCGGCTCATCGGCATCTCCGCGCGAAAGCGCTGGGTGATGCCTGCTGCCGTTTCGCGCCGGGCGGGAAGCGCCAGCGCGGCCTCGGCACTTTCGATCAGTTCCTCAACCGGGATATGCAGGACATAGGGGTCCAGCGCGCAGCGGTTCGGGTAGCGTTCGTGCAGCAGGTAGTTGCCGTGCTGCAGATGGAAGTGCATGCGCGAGACCGACGGGATCACATTGGCCTGCGACAGCCGCAGCGACAGGCACACCCGGCTGCGCGACAGGTGGTCGAAGCGAAGGTAATCCGGGGTGTGCTGGTGATCGAAGATCACCTGATACCGGGCGCTCAGGGCCTGGAGTACCGCCTTGCGATGTTCGGTGAGGCTGCCCGAGAAGTAGAAATCGATGTCCTTGTCCTGCTCGGGAACGTGCCGGTAGAACTCGAAGCGCTGGACATGACCATGCGGCAGGAACAGCACCGGACGGTTCGGGGCCAGCGCCTGGTAGTCGGCCACCATGCCCTCGGCCAGCACCCAGATCGCATCCGCGAACGGGATCATCGACACGAACGCGTCATAGCGCTTTCGCCAGTAGTCCGAGTTGCTGTAGTGCGCGTGGTGCGCGTCGATGCCGCCGTTGAACACGCCATTGATGATGGGCTCGGTGCCGATCAGGATGAAGCGGGCGCCGGCATCGAACCCTGCCCGGATCCGCTGCACTGACGCGTCATCGACGAAGTGCTCCATCACCAGATTGATCCGTGCCGGATCGATGCCGGTGTTGATCCGGGCATCCTGTCCGCAGTCCTGCAGGGCGAATTTCAGGAAGCGTACGGTATCGGCGATGCCGGGATTGCTGAAATGATTGCCGGTGTGGATCGAGAACTTCACGGGATTTCCTTTTTGGCACCTGAGTGCCACCTTGTCCTTCGATTCTAGGCGCGCCGGGCCCGCGGCGATGCGTGCTGAAAAGGGACAAAACCCGCCTATCCCGGCGATGCCGTCGGCGGCCAAGGCCGGCGAGGCGCCGTCTGCCGGTCCGCGCCCGGCGGACGGGGCGATAATGCGCCATGCAAAGCGTCGCCCGGACCCGGCTCGCCCTGGCGATCATCTGCCTGGGTTCCCTGCTGGCGCCGTTCGACACCACGGTGAACACCGCGTTCCCCGTGATCACCGCGGCCTTCTCGCTGCCGCTGCGCGACATCCAGTGGGTGGTGATTCCCTTCGTGCTCGCGCAGTCGAGCTTCGCGCTGATCTTCGGTCACCTGGGCGACCGTTTCGGTCACCGGCGCATCTTCGCCCTGGGCCTGGGCGCCAGCGTGCTGGCCCACGCCGCGGTGGCGCTCGCCCCCGATTTTCCGACCATGGTCGCCATGCGGATGTTTCAGGGCGCCGCGGTGGGCATTGCGGTGTCGTGCGGGCCGGCGCTGGCCACGCTGCTGTATGCGCCGGCCGACAAGGCCCGGGTGCTGTCGCTCTACATCGCGGTGGGCAGCGTGGCGATGGCCGCCGGGCCCTGGCTGGGTGGGCTGCTGATACAGACGCTCGGCTGGCCGGGGGTGTACTGGTTTCGCGTGCCCGTGGCGCTGGTGGCGCTGCTGCTGCTGCCGCTGGTGCCGGCGCGGCCGCGTCTCGCGGTGTCCTCCGATGCCGCCCGTGCCGCCCGGTTCGACTGGGCGGGCGCGATCGGGCTGACCGCGGTGCTCACCTGCCTGGTGCTCGGCCTGGCCGAACTCACCCGGCCGGGCGCGCAGGCGGGGCGGGCGCTGCTGCTGCTGGCCGCGGGCGGCGCGGGCGCCGTCCTGTGGGTGCGTCACGAGGGGCGAACCGCGCATCCGGTGCTGCGGATGACACCGTTCCGGTCGGTGCGGTTTTCCGGCATCCAGGTGGCCTCGGTGGTGATCAACCTGGCCTGCTTCGCCAACCTGCTGCTGCTGCCCTATGTGCTGACCGGGGCGGCGGGCGCCTCGCTGGGGTCGGCCGGGCTGATGCTGTCGATGTACCCGGGCGGGTCGGTGCTGGGCAGCCTGCTCGCCGGTCGGCTGGCGGCACGCTGGCCGGCTGCCCGGCTGATGGCGCTGGGGCTGGCGACCTCAGCGGTCGGCCTGCTGCTGACGGCCGTGGTGCTGGCGGTGATGCAAGCCCCGGCCGGACCCGCCCAGATCCCGCTGGCCATCGGCATGCTGGTGAGCGGCCTGGGCCTGGGCCTGTTCCAGGTCGGCTACATGGAGGCGACGACCTCGATGCTGCCGATCGAGGAGCGCGGTGTGGCCGGCAGTCTGGTCGGCGTCACCCGGCTGATGGGCATCCTGCTGGGTGCCACCGGGATCAGCTGGCTGCAGGGTCTCACCCGCGATCACGCCCTCACGTTTTCGTTGCTCAGCCTCGCGCTGGCCGCGGGCGCGGTGCTGTTCTCGGCGCTGAGCCGGCGCAGCGTGTCCCGCGGGCGATCCTGAAACCCTGGGCGTGAGGCGCCGGATTATCATCGGCACCCACACCCGGCGGTGATGACCGGGTGCCCGCCCGACCGGTGTCATTCGAGAGGATTTTCCATGATCGCTGTCAAACGACTCTCCGGCGCGCTCGGTGGCCTGGTGAGCGGGGTCGACCTGAGCGAGGAACTGTCCCCCGCGCTGGCCGCCGCCATCCGCCAGGCGCTGCTCGATCACCAGGTGATCTTCTTTCGCGACCAGCCGATCAGTCCGGCGCAGTTCCTGCGTTTCGCCCGCGCGATGGGCGAGCCGGTGGAGTACCCGTTCGTCAAGGGGCTGGCCGAGTACCCGGAGATCATCGAAGTGAAGAAGCTCGAGCACGAGCGCAACAACTTCGGCGGCATCTGGCACACCGACACCGCTTACCTGGACGTGCCGCCGATGGGCTCGATGCTGCTGGCGCGCGAGGTTCCGCCCTTCGGCGGCGACACCCTGTTCGCCAACCAGTACCTTGCCTACGAGGCCTTGTCGCCCGGGTTGCAGCGCCTGCTCGAGGGGCTGCGCGCGGTCAACAGTTCCGCCAAGGCCGACGTCTCCAAGACACGCGAGGACCGCATCAGCGGCGCCGGTCGCGACGATGCCCGTCAGGAGTACTCGGTCGAGCACCCGGTGGTGCGCACCCACCCCGAGACCGGGCGCAAGTCGCTGTATGTGAACGTGGCCCACACCGTGCGTTTCGCCGGCATGACCGAGGCCGAAAGCGCCCCGTTGCTGAAATACCTGCACCACCACCAGGTGCTGCCGGAGTTCACCTGCCGCTTCTCGTGGGAGGTCGGCTCGCTGGCGTTCTGGGACAACCGCTGCGCGCTGCACAACCCGGTCAACGACTATCACGGCTATCGGCGGGTGATGCACCGGATCACCCTGGCGGGCACCCGGCCGGTCTGAGCGGGCGGTCTTGCCGAGCGGCGCAGCGCCGCCCCTGGCACTCAGCGCTTGATGAACTTCAGCGTGAAACGGTCGCTCTCGCCGATGGCCTGGTAGCGGGCCCGATCGGTGTCCTTGAGCCGGTAGGTCGGGGGCAGTGTCCAGACGCCTTCCGGGTGGTCCTTGGTGTCGCGCGGGTTCGCGTTGACCTCCGAGCGTCCGACCAGCCGGAAGCCGCCTTTTTCGATCATCTCGATGGCCACGTCCTCGCGGACATAGCCGTTCTTCATCTGCGCCTGCTGCGAGAGGTCGGTGCGGCCGCGATGATCGACCACGCCCAGCACCCCGCCGGGCTTGAGCGCCCGATGGAAGGCGCGCAGGCTGGCGGGCACTTCGTCGCGCTCCATCCAGTTGTGCAGGTTGCGAAAGGTCAGCACGAAGTCGGCACTGCCGGGTGGAGCGATCTCGTGGCGATCGGCATCGAAGGCGGTGACCACCACCTTGTCGTAGCGCGCCGGCTCGGCCTTCAGGCGTTCGAGCAGCCGCTGGTGGTCGGCCAGATAGGCGGGCGGCGCGCCGGCGCCGCGATTGGCGGCGATGTACTGGCCGCGCTCGCGCAGGTAGGGCGCGAGAATCTCCAGGTAGTAGCCGCCGCTGCCCGGGAGGATTTCCACCACCCGGCTGTCGGGTCGCACCCCGAAGAAGGCCAGCACGCCGTCGGGATGGCGCGCCGCGTCGCGCGCGACGTTGGCCGGGCGGCGGTGCGGCGCGGCCAGCAGCGGGGCGAAGGTCGCGGGCGTGATGTCGGCATCGGCGGGGCCGCGGGCTGGCAGCGCGCAGCCACTGGCGGCGGCGGCGATCGCCAGGAGCACGGCTCGCCGCGGGCCGGTATCCGGCAGGAGGGTGGGCGGGCGGTGGGTCATGGCGATCCTTGGGGAGTCGGACGGGCGGTTGAAGAAGACGGTGGCTTCGCCGTCGGACCTGATCATCGAGGTGATGAAGTTCTCCTCCATCATCGCGCCCTGCACCATGCCGAGTTTGGCGGGCACGCGGCCGTTCCCGAGGGAGCGGCCGCGCCCGACCGCGTCAGGCGGCCCGGTTGAAGCGCTCGAGGTGGTAGTCGGCGTCGCCGAAGGCCTGCGAGATCATGGTCAGCCGCTTGAAGGTGTGGCTGACCTTCATCTCGAGCGTCATGCCCATGCCGCCGTGCAGCTGGATCGCTTCCTGGCCGACATGGCGGCACGCGTCGGCGACCTTCACCCGCGCGGCCGACAACACCCGCGCGCGCTCGGCGGGCGGCGTGTCGCCGTCGACCTTGGCGCAGGCCAGGTAGGTGATCGAGCGGGCCTGCTCGGTGCTGATGCACATGTCGACCATGCGGTGCTGCAGCGCCTGGAAGGCGCCGATGTTCACCCCGAACTGCTTGCGCGCCTTCAGGTATTCCAGCGTGGTGTCGCAGGCGTATTTCATTGCGCCCACCGCTTCGGCGCACAGCAGCGCGCCGGCGAAGTCGAGGGCTTCCTCCAGTATCGCGAGGCCCTGCCCCTCGGTGCCGATCAGCGCCTGGCCGTCGACGCTCACGCCCGCGAGGCTGACCTCGGCGCCGCGCAGGCTGTCCTGGGTGCGGTAGGTCTTGAGACCGACGCCGGCGGCCCCGGCATCGACCAGGAACAGGCTGATGCCGTCCGCATCACCGGCCTTGCCCGAGGTGCGCGCGCTGACCAGCAGCCGCGCGGCCAGCGGCGCGTCGATTGCCGCCACCTTGGCGCCGTCGAGCACCCAGCCGGCGCCCTGGCGACGGGCGGTCAGCGCCACCGCCTGGTTGTCGAAGCGACCGCCGCGCTCGTAGTGGGCCAGCGCCAGCTTCAGGCTGCCGTCGACCACCGAGGGCAGCACCGCGGTCTTCACCGCTTCACTGCCGTGCCGGTCGATCAGCCGGCCGACCAGCGCCACCGTCGACAGGTAGGGCTCGAGCACCAGCCCGGCGCCGATCGCTTCCATGATGGCGATCAGGTCGGTGGCGTTGCCGCCGAATCCGCCGCCGGCCTCCGACAGCGGCAGCCCGAGCAGGCCGAGCTCGGCGAAGGTGTTCCAGACCGCCGGGCTGTGGCCCTCGGCGCTGGCGACGATCTTCTTGCGCGCGTCGAAGTCGTAATCGCGTTCGATCATGCGCCTGACGCTGTCGGCCAGTTGCTGCTGATCCTGATTCAGTTCGAAATTCATGTCCTGGCTGCTCCCGCGTTCAGAGGCCCAGCGCCATCTTCGAGAAGATGTTGCGCTGGATCTCGTTGGAACCCGCATAGATCGAGGTCTTGCGGAAATTGAAGTAACGCGCCGCCTGCGAGGCGCCGAACTCGTCGAAGCCTTCGTAGGCGATCGGCTTGAAGGCCTGCGCCATCGGGCCCATCACCTGCATGCTCAGTTCGGTCAGCGCCTGCTGGATCTCGGTGCCCTTGATCTTGAGCATCGAGACTTCCGGTCCGATGTTGCCGGTGCGACGCATTTCATCGAGGAAGCGCATGTTGGTGATCTCGAGCGCCATCAGCTCGATCTCGACGCGGGCCAGACGATCGCTGAAGCGCTGGTCGTCCATCAGCGGGCGTCCGTTCACCAGGGTGGCGGCAGCGCTCGCCTTGAGCTTGGCGAGCTCGCGCTTGGAGCCGCCGATGCGCCCGGTGTTCAGCCGCTCGTGGCCGAGCAGGTACTTGGCGACCGTCCAGCCCTTGTGCTCCTGGTAGACCAGGTTCTCAAGCGGCACCTTGACGTCGTCGAAGAAGACTTCGTTGACCTCGTGACCCTCGTCCAGCAGGATCAGCGGGCGCACGGTGATGCCCGGGGTCTTCATGTCGATCAGCAGGAAGCTGATGCCTTCCTGCTTCTTGGCGGCGTCGGGGTCCGAGCGCACGAGGCAGAAGATCCAGTCGCCAAAATGGCCCAGCGTGGTCCAGATCTTCTGGCCGTTGACCAGGTAGTGGTCGCCACGGCGCTCGGCGCGGGTCTTGAGCGACGCCAGGTCGGAGCCGGCGCCCGGTTCGGAGTAGCCCTGGCACCAGAAGACGTTGCCGTTGTAGATGTCGGGCAGGAAGCGCTGCTTCTGCTCCTCGGTGCCGAAGTGCAGCAGCACCGACGCGCACATGGTCGGACCGAAGGGCGCGATCGGCGGCGCGCCGGCCAGCGCATACTCTTCCTCGAAGATGTAGCGCTGGGTGGCGTCCCAGTCGGTACCGCCCCATTCCTTGGGCCAGGTGGGCGCGACCCAGCCCTTGGCGGCCAGGATGCGGTGCCAGCGCACCAAGTCTTCCTTGCTCAGTTCCTCATAGTCGAGGACCTTGCGGCGCAGGTCGGCAGGGATGTTGGCTGAGAGCCAGCCGCGGACTTCGTCGCGGAAGGCGGTTTCTTCGGCGGAATAGTTCAGATCCATGTGTCACCTCTCTCCAGATGCCGGCGAGGATATCGCAACCGGCCCGGCGAGATCGGCTGCTAGAGTGCGCTGACCGGGTATGGAAGGGTTTTTCCCGATGATTTCCGATCTGCCGAGCGAATGGTTTTCCTGGCACGGGCTGATGTCCGCGCTGGGTCTGCTCGTCTACGCGCTGGGTTCGCACGCGCTCAATCAGCGCCGCCATCCGGCCGCGGCGATCGGCTGGGTGATGGTGATCGTGCTGCTGCCCGAGGTCGGTGTGCCGCTGTATCTGCTGTTCGGAACCCGCAAGCTGCCCAAGGCCGGGCGCCGGTTGCCGGCGCCGGCCAGTCCCGAGGCGGGGCCCGAGGTCGCGCCAGCCTGGGTGCAACGCCTGACCGCCGCGATGAGCCTGCCGCCGCCGTGCAACTACCGCCACCTGGCCATTCACGCCGACGGCCATGAGGCGCGCGAGGCGCTGTTCGCGGTGGTCGCATCGGCCCGCCGGCGGCTCGATATGTGCACCTTCATCCTGGGCCGCGACGCGTTCGGCGACGAACTGCTGCGCCGGCTGATCGAACGGGCGCAGGCCGGGGTGACGGTGCGCCTGCTGGTCGACGGCATGGGGACCTGGATGGGCGGGCGAAAGCATTTCGGCGAAGCGATCGCCGCCGGCGTGCAGGTCGCGCAGTTCGTGCCGCCGCTGCGCTCGCCGTTCCGATGGCCGTTGCGCGGGCGCACCAACCTGCGCAACCACCGCAAGCTGGTGGTCGCCGACGCCGACCGCCTGTGGAGCGGCGGGCGCAATCTCGCGGCCGAGTACTTCGAGGGCAGCGCGGCCCGCGCGCCGTGGACCGACCTGAGCTTCGACCTGCAGGGCGATGTCGCCGCCGAGGCGGCGGCGGTGTTTGATTCGGACTGGGGCTTCGCCCAGAGCCCGCTGCGCGACGAGATGGGCATTCCCGGGCCGCGCCAATGGCCCCCGGGCGGCGTGCGGGCACCGGCCGCGCAACTGCTGCCCAGCGGCCCCGACTACGCCGACGACACCGTGCACACGCTGCTGCTCACTTCCTGCTATCGGGCGCGCAACCGGATCCTGATCGTCTCGCCCTATCTGGTGCCCGACGAGAGCCTGCTGTCAGCGCTGTGCCTGGCGGCGCGCCGCGGCGTGGCGGTGGACATCATCGTGCCGGCGCGCTCCAACCACCGGCTGGCCGACATCTCGCGCCACCGGCCGATGCGCGAGCTGGCCCGGGCCGGCGCCCGGCTCTGGCTGTCGCCGCTGATGGTGCACGCCAAGGCGGTCGTGATCGACGAGCACATGGCGATGGCCGGGTCGGTGAACCTGGACAGCCGCAGCCTGTTCCTGAACTACGAGTTGATGGTGGGTTTCTACAGCGAGCCGGACATCGCCCGGTTCGCTGCCTGGATGGCGGCGCTGCTGGCGGCGGCGCGCCCCTACGTGCCCCGCGAGCCGGGTCTGGCCCGCTATGTCGGCGAAGGGCTGGTGCTGTGGCTCGCCTTCCAGATTTGAAGCGCCCGGTCGGTTCGCCGGCACGCGCGCGCAACGGCATCCGGGACCTGCGCGGCGCGGCCCGGCTCGCCCTGGAGGCCACCCGGGGGGTGACCGATGTGGTCGAGTCGATGCATCGGACCATCGCACGCGTGCCCGGCCTGCCGGCGGCGCCCGGCGAGCGCACCACCGGCATCACCGGGCTGGTCTATCGCAGCGTGCGCGGGGTCACCGGCCTGGTGGGCGCGGCGCTCGATTCGCTGCTGGCGGCGGGTGAACCGCTGGCCGGCGATCGGCCGGCGCCGCTGTGGCACGACAACGCGCTCGCGGTCGTCAACGGCGTGCTCGGCGATCACCTGGAGGCCAGCGGCAATCCGCTGGCGATCCGGCTCGAACTGCGCCACCAGGGGCGCCCGCTGGTCCTCGAACGCGCGGCACTCGCCGGGGCCGTCCCGCAGGCCAGCGGCCACCTGCTGGTGCTGATCCACGGCCTGTGCATGAACGAGCGCCAGTTTCGGCGCAACGGTCACGATCATGGCGAAGCCCTGGCGGCGGCCACCGGATGCACGCCGGTGCAGGTGCGCTACAACACCGGGCGTCATGTGTCGGACAACGGGCGCGACCTCGCCGCGGCGCTCGAGGCGCTGGTGCGCGAGTGGCCGGTGCCGCTGACCGGGCTCACCCTGCTGGGCCACAGCATGGGCGGGCTGGTGGCGCGCAGCGCGGTGCACTGCGCGCGGCAGTCGGGTCAGCCCTGGCCTGGGGTGCTGCGGCGCCTTTTCTTCCTGGGCACGCCGCATCACGGCGCGCCGCTGGAGCGCGGGGGGCACTGGATCGATCGCCTGCTGGAGGCCAGTCCCTATACCGCGGCGCTCGCCCGGGTGGGACGGATCCGCAGCGCCGGCATCACCGACCTGCGCCACGGCAGCGTGCTGGAGGCCGACTGGCGGGGGCGCGACCGGTTCGCGGGAGCGCCGTCGCATCACGGACACCTGCCGCTGCCCGCCGGAGTGCGTTGCCACGCGCTGGCGGCGACGCTGTCGCCATCGTCGTCGCGAACCGCCGCCGTGCCCCGGCGGCTGCGCGGCGACGGTCTGGTGCCGGTGCGCAGCGCGCTGGGCCAGCACGCGGATCCGGCGCGCTGCCTGGCGTTCGCGCCGCAGGATCAGTGGGTGGGTCATGGCCTGGGCCATCTCGATCTGCTGGACAGCCCGCAGGTCTGCGCCCGCCTGATCGCCTGGATGCGACAGGACGAGCCGGCGTTGCGATGAACCTCCGACTGAACCGTCTGCCCGGCACCCGTGCCGGGGTCCTGCTGGGCCTGTCGCTGGCGACCATCATCAGTCAGTTCTTCCGGTCGTCGGTGTCGGTGATCGCCCCCGAACTCATCACTGACCTGTCGCTGTCACCCGGGATGCTCGGGCTGGCCGGCGGCATCTTCTTTCTGGCGCTGGGCTTCTCGCAGGTGCCGGTCGGGATGAGCTTCGATCGGATCGGGCCGCGATTCACGCTGGCCTGGGCCAGTGTCTTTGCCTTCGTCGGCGCAATGGGCGTGGCGATGGCCGCCACCGGCCCACAGCTGATCGCCGGCCGGTTCCTGCTCGGTCTTGGGTGCGGCGCCAGTTTCATCAGTGCGGTGATGCTGCTGGCGCGCTGGTACCCGTTCGACCGGATCGCCACGATGTACGGGCGGATCTTCGCGATCAGCCAGATCGGCAATTTCATGGCGGCCACGCCGCTGGCCTGGATGAGCCAGGCGGTCGGCTGGCGCACGGTGTTCTGGGGGTCGGCGGCGGCGGTGCTGGTGGTGGTCGCGTTCTTCGTCTGGGCGGTGCGCGATCAGCCACCCGGCCAGGCACCGGCGTCGCGCCGGACCGAGACCCTGTGGCAGACGCTGCGCGGTTTTGCCGAGGTGTTTCGCCTGCCCGGTTACCGCAAGGTGGTGGCGGTTCACACGGTGGCCTATGCGGTGATGGCCACCGTGCTCGGCCTGTGGGCCGGTCCGTACCTGCACGACGTGCATGGCCTGGACGGCATCGCACGCGGCAACGTGCTGCTGGCCATGGTGATGGCGCAGGTGGTGGGCATGCTGGTGCTGCCGCCGCTGGAGCGGCGCTTCGACTCGCGCCAGCGGGTAATCGTGGCGGCCGCGTGCTCGGTCATCGCCACCCTCCTGGCGCTGGCGCTGCTGCCCGCGCCGCCGCTGTGGCTGGCGGTGGTGCTGCTGGTGCTGGTGTGCGGGGGCAGCACCTACAGCCCGATCATCATTGCCCATGCGGCTGCGCTCACGCCGGTGCACCTGCGCGGACGCAGCTCAGCCGCGGCCAACCTCGGACAGGTCAGCGGGTCTTTCCTGCTGCCGGTGGTAAGCGGGGTGATTGCCGGGCTGTTTGATCAGACGGCGGCCGGCTATCCGCCGATCGCCTACCGGCTGATCTTCGGTTTTCTCGCGGTGGCGCTGGCGCTGGGCGTGCTCGTCTATTCGCGGGCGCGCGACCTGCGCCCGAGCGCCGGGGCTGCGTGAGCGGCTGGCGGTGCCGAAGCGGCTCTAAGCCTTCGGATGCGGTGCGCGCTCGGCCACCGGCGCGCCGGCGTCCTTCCAGGCCTTGAAGCCGCCCTCGAAATGGCTGACCCGCGGCACGCCCATGTCGGTGAGCGCCGCGGCCGCGAGCGACGAACGCCAGGCCGACTGGCAGTACAGGATCAGTTCCTTGCCCGAGCCGAACACCTCCTTGTAGTACGGGCTGTCGGGGTCGGCCCAGAACTCCAGCATGCCGCGCGGCGCATGGAAGGCGCCGGGCACCAGACCCTCGCGTTCGAGTTCGCGCACATCGCGGATGTCGACGAACACCACGTCCGGATCGTTCAGTCGGGCGCGCGCTTCGTCCAGCGACAGGGTGCGGATCTTGGCGCGGGCTTCCGCGATCAGCTGCTGATAGCCTTTGGTCAGGGGCATGGTCTTCTCCGTGGCAGGCGGTGGGGGGTGGGCAGGCAGTGGGGGAGGACAGGCGGTGGGGCGGGTCTGGCCGGGGCGATCAGCCCGGCGGTCCGGGGGCGACGCTCGCCGGGGGAATCTCGCCCTGCGACGCCTCAGCCAGCGCCGCCGCGAATTCGGGTGGAATCGGCAGGGAGCGCAGCCGGTCGTCGATCCGGGCGACCCAGGCGCGGATCTCCCAGCCCTCGACCAGCAGGCGCCCGTCGCGCCACAGCTCGTAGTCGATGCGAAAGCGCTTGGGGTCGAAGCGCTCGATGCGCGCGGTGGCCTGCAGCCGGTCGCCATCGGTCGAGGAGACCAGGAAGCGGGCGTGCGCCTCCAGGATGGGCGTGCCCACCACCTGATAGCGTTCGGTCAGCAGGGCCTGCGACAGGCCGGCCTGGCGCAGCCAGTGCTGGAAACAGGTGTCGAACCAGTAGAAATAATGCGGGTAGAAAACGATCCGGGCGGGATCGCAATCACCCCATTCGACGGTGAACTCGGTGCTGAAACGGATGGGTTTGTCCATGGCCCGATCATCTTACGCGCCGGCGCCTGTGATACGTTGGCAGTCCGTTTCACCCGTCCGCGGCAAGCCATGAACATGAACGAAGACATCGGCCGTCATCTGGCCGAACTGGTCGCGTTTCGACGCGACCTGCACGCCAACCCCGAGCTCAAGTACGAGGAGCAACGCACCAGCGACCGGGTGGCGCAGGCCCTGGGGGCGCTGGGCCTGTCGGTGACGCGCGGGTTGGGCGGTACCGGAGTGGTCGGCAGCCTGCGCGGCCGCGGGCCGCGATCCGGCGAGCCGGGGCGTGCGATCGCCCTGCGCGCCGACATGGACGCCTTGCCGGTCACCGAGGTCAACACCTTCGCCCATGTCAGCCAGGCGCCCGGGCGCATGCACGCCTGCGGGCACGACGGGCACACCGCGATGCTGATCGGCGCGGCCCGTCTGCTCGCCGAGAAGCCCGACTTCGACGGCACCGTCCATTTCGTCTTCCAGCCGGCCGAAGAAGGGGGCGCGGGCGCCCGCGCGATGATCGACGACGGCCTGTTCGAGCGGTTCCCGGTCCAGGCGGCGTTCGCGCTGCACAACTGGCCGGCGCTGCCGGCGGGGCGCTTCGGCGTGCGCGTCGGTCCGATCATGGCCAGCGCCAACCGCTTCGAGATCCGGGTCAACGGTCGCGGCGCCCACGCAGCCCAGCCGCACACCGGCATCGATCCGATCCCGGTGGCGTGCGCGATCGTGAGCCAGCTGCAGCTGCTGGTCTCGCGCGGCACCGACCCGCTGGACAGCGCGGTGGTCACCGTCGGCGTGATCGAGTCGGGCACGATCGAGAACATCATTCCCGCCACCGCGGTCATCAAGGGCACCTGCCGCACGCTGCGCGCCGACACCCTGGCCCGGCTGGTCGAGGGGCTCGAGCGGATCTCCACCCATGTCGCGGCCGCCCACCAGGCCAGCGCCGAAGTCATCATCCGACCGGGCTATCCGTGCACGGTGAATCACGCCCGCGAGGCGCACTTCATGGCCGATGTGATGGCCGAGATCGCCGGCGAGGAACAGGTCGATCGCGATGTCGCGCCGGCGATGACCGCGGAAGATTTCGGCTTCATGCTCGAGGTGGTGCCCGGCGCCTATGGATTCATCGGCAACGCCGGGGTGAGTCACGCCTGCCACAACCTGCACAGCGCGCACTACGATTTCAACGACGACCTCCTGGGCCCCGGCGCGACCTTCTGGGCGCTGATGGCCCGCCGCTGGTTCGAGTCGGCAAACGCGGGCTGAGCCGGCCCGCGGCGCGGTTTGCCCGCGCCGCGGCGGGTTCAGTCGATCGTCGCCCCGCTGCGGGTGATGATCGGTGTCCAGGTGCGCAGTTCCTCGCGCATGAACTGCGCGAGCTGCTCGGGGCTGCCCCCCATCGGCTCCATGAACTGCGAATGCATGCGCTCGCGAACCTCGGGCATCTGCAGCACCGCGTTGATCTCGCGGTTCATGCGCGCCACGATGTCGGCCGGCGTCTGGGCGGGGGCGAGCACCGCCATCCAGGCCATGGCCTCGACCTCCGGGAATCCGCTTTCCTTCATCGTCGGCACGTCGGGCATCAGCGTGCTGCGGGTGCCGGTGGACACCGCCAGCGCCTTGAGCCGACCGGCCTTCACCTGCGGCATCACCGCCACGGCGGGCACGCAGGCGAAGTCGACATCGCCCTGGATCAGGGCGGTCACCGCCGCCGGCGACGACGGATACGGAATGTGCACCGCGAAGCTGCCGGTGCGCACCTTCAGCAGCTCGATGCCCAGGTGCGACAGGCTGCCCACCCCGATCGACGAGAAGTTGAGCTGGCCGGGCCGCGCGCGCATGCGGTCCACCAGCGCCTTCATCGTGCCGATGCCGGCGTCGGCTCGCACCGTGCACACGTTCGCCTGATAGCCGGCCAGCGCCACCGGCGCGAGATCCTTGAACGGGTCGTAAGGCAGCTTGCGGTAGAGCACGGTGTTGTTGACCAGGGGCCCGTTGGTGCTCACCACGAAGGTGTAGCCGTCGGGGGTGGCGCGTGCGACGTGGGCGGTGCCGACGTTGCCGCCCGCGCCGGCGCGATTCTCGATCACCACCGGCTGGCCCAGCCGCACCGCCAGCCGCTCGCCCACGATCCGCGCCATCACATCGGGCGACGAACCGGGCCCGTAGGGAATGACGATGCGGACCGGGCGCTGCGGCCAGGCCTGAGCCAGGACACTCTGGTGCAGGAAGAGGCCGGCGAAGCTCAGCAGCAGGGCGGTCAATTGGCGCATGGTCGGATTCCTGGGCGGATGGGGAGGGGTGTGTGCGGGGGCGGCTGCGTTGTTGGCGGGTGACTGCCGCGTCAGCGTTCGGCGCGGATCACCGCGACCCGCGAGGGGTCGCGGTAGACCTCGATCATCGGCAGGCCTGCTTCGCGCCACTGCTGGTGAGTCTCCGGGCGCATCACCGCGGCGCCCTGGCGCAGCTGCCGCCAGATCGCCGCGAACACTTCCTCGCTGGGCAGGCCCAGGCGGGGTTCGATGCGCAGGCCAGTCTCGAACTCGTCGACCCAGTTCACCAGGGTGACCGGTCGTCCGAGATAGAACGGCAGCGTCTGGTCGTAGTAGCTGACCGAAAAGACCGGTGCATCGGGAACCATCCGTTCGGCGATGCGCGCGGCCAGGTGGCGCGAGGATTTCTCGGTGGCCAGCGTCTGATGCCCCTGAAGGATGAGCTGCGTGCCGAACAGACCGGCGAACGACAGGGCGGTCACTGCCGCGCCGACCCGCCCGGCGCGGGCCAGACTGGTGCCCAGGGCCGCGAACATCGCGATCACCGCGAGACCGGTCATGATCCAGTCTCGATAGTCGAGTTCGGCGGGAGAGAACCGGGTACCCGTGCCCGCCCAGCCGCGGGTCAGCGCTGCCAGGACGGCAGCCAGGCCGGCGGCGAGCGCGATCATCGCGGCGAAATGCCAGCCCAGGCGCCGGGCCGGCAGGCGCTGGATGTGCTGGCCGATCAGCAGGGCCAGCGCCGGAAAGACCGGCAGGATGTAGGAAGACAGCTTGGAGCTGCTGACGCTGAAGAAAGCGAAGATCACCACCGCCCAGACCAGCAGCAGCCGGTTGCCCTGGAATCGTCCCGGCGTGCGTCGCCAGCCCAGCGCCAGTGCCCCCGGGAGCAGCGTGATCCAGGGCACCAGCCCGATCGCCAGGATCGGGAAGAAATACCACCAGGGTCCGGGTCGGCGGTGGGTGGTCGTCAGGAAGCGCTCGACGTGTTCGTGGATGAAGAAGAAGTGGGCAAAGTCGGGATTGCGCGCCGAGACCGCGACGAACCATGGCGCCGCCACCAGCGCGAACAGCAGCGGTCCGGACCCCCAGCGCATCCGACGCCAGACGCCGAGATCGCGCGCCACCAGGCTGTAGGCCACCAGTGCCGCACCCGGCAGCACGATGCCGATCAGGCCTTTGCTCAGCACTGCCAGGGCCATCGCGATCCAGGCCACCCACATGCCCAGGCGGTTGTCGGCCGGCGTGGCAGCATCGCGCTGGGCCAGCCAGAAGCCCAGCAGCGCCAGGGTCAGGAAGCACGACAGGCCCATGTCCAGCGACAGGAAGTGGCTGTTGCCCAGCCACCAGACGCAACTCCCCAGCACGCAGGCTGAGTACATCGCGGCGCGCCCACCGAGCACCCGGCGCGCGCTCCACCACAGCGCCAGCACCGCGAATGCGCCGGTCAGGCCGGGCCACAGCCGGGCGGCGAACGCATTCATGCCGAACAGTTCGAACGAGACGGCGGTGGCCCAGTACTGCAGCGCGGGTTTTTCGAAGTAGAGGATGCCGTTCAGGCGCGGCGTGATCCAGTCGCCGCTGGCCAGCATCTGGCGGCCCAGTTCGGCGTAACGCCCCTCGTCGGGGGTGATCAGGTCGCGCCAGCCGAGCGTGCCGAACCAGGCGAGCACCGCCAGGCCGACGAGCAGCCAGGGTCCGATGCGCTTCATGGCCGGGCCGCAGCCACGGGTGAGCCCTGCAAGGCCAGCGTGCCGCTGCGCCCGGCGACTTCGCCAGTGGCGATCTCATGCAGCGGCAGCCGAGTGGCGTCCAGGCGATCGAACCAGTCGCCGGTGCCCGTCAGCTCGAAGCCCTGCGCCTGCCAGCCCGCCAGCAGGCGCTCGAACACCGGGGCGAGCTTCATGCCCTCGAGTTCGGCGTGCAGGGTGAACACCTGATCGCGCTGCGGCTGGGCCGCGGTGATTGCCAGCAGGCGCGCGTCCACCGTGTCGGCGGTGACGCCGTCCAGGCCGATCAGCTCGTCCAGGGTGGGCAGGGTGGTGGGCAACTGCGGCACGCCGATCGGCTGCCCGTTCAGCGCCGGCTGGTAGGGGTGGGTGCCGCGGCCGTCGCTGGCATAGCGAAAGCCGAGCGTCCGTTGGAGGCGATAGGCGTGTTCGTTCATCTGCCAGCCCGCCGCGCCATGGGTGAGGGCGGGCTGGCCGAACACCTCGGCATAGCGCCCGGCCGCGGCGCGCATCTCGCGTTCGGTCCAGGCGGCATCGCGGTGGGCCACGAAGTCTTGCCAGCGGACATGGTCCCAGCAGTGGATGCCGGTTTCGAAGCCGCGGTCGGCGACTTCTCGCAGCCGGTCGGCGCAGCGCCGGCCGATGTCCGGGCCCGGCAGCAGCGTGCCGTAGAGCAGTGTGCGCAGTCCGTAGTGTTCGAGCACCGAGGTGCGCGACACCTTGGTGAGGAAGCCCGGGCGCAGCACGCGCCGGATCGCCCGGCCGGTGCGGTCCGGGCCGAGGCTGAACAGGAAGGTCGCGCCGGCGGCGCGCCGGCGCAGCACCTCGAGCAGCACCGGCACGCCTTCGCGGGTGCCGCGATAGGTGTCGACATCGATCTTCAGCGCCAGGATCGGCATGACGGGCGGCGAGCCGGTGCTCAGTCCAGCAGCGCGCGCGCTTCGGCCACCTGACCTCGATAGGCGTCGAAGATCCGCGCGAGCGCGTCGTCCATCGCCACCCGCGGTGCCCAGCCGAGATCGGCCATGGTGTTGTCGATCCGCGGCACGCGGTTGCGCACGTCCTGGTAGCCCTGGCCGTAGTAGTCGCCCGACGAGGTCTCGATCAGTTCGACCCGGGCCGCGTTCACCCGGTATTCGGGGTACTGCTGCGCCAGCGTGAGCATCATCGTGGCCAGTTCGCGCACCGAGAAGTTGTTGGCCGGGTTACCGATGTTGTAGATGCGGCTGCTGGCGCGTCCCTCGGGGTTCTCGATGATGCGCATCAGTGCGTCGATGCCGTCGTCCACATAGGTGAAGGCGCGCTTCTGCGATCCGCCGTCGACCAGCCGGATCGGCTCGCCACGCACGATGTGGCCCAGGAACTGGGTGATCACCCGCGAGCTGCCTTCCTTGGCGGTGTGGATCGAGTCCAGTCCCGGGCCGATCCAGTTGAACGGACGAAACAGGGTGTAGTCCAGGCCTTCGCTGCCGCCATAGGCGTGGATGATGCGGTCCATCAGCTGCTTGGAGCAGGCGTAGATCCAGCGCGGCTTGTTGATCGGGCCGTAGACCAGCGGCGAGGTTTCCGGATCGAACTCCTCGTCGCCGCACATGCCGTAGACCTCGCTGGTCGAGGGGAACAGCAGGCGTTTGCGGTGCTTCACGCAGGCCCGCACGATCGGCAGGTTGGCCTCGAAGTCGAGCTCGAACACCCGCAGCGGCTCGCGCACATAGGTCGCTGGCGTGGCGATCGCCACCAGCGGCAGGATCACGTCGCACTTGCGGATGTGGTACTCGATCCACTCGCGGTTGATGGTGATGTCGCCCTCGAAGAACTTGAAACGCGGGTTCTCGAGCAGGTGGGCGACCCGCTCGCTGGCCATGTCCATGCCGTAGACCTCCCAGTCGGTGTCGGCCAGGATGCGGTTGGACAGGTGATGGCCGATGAAGCCGTTCACACCGAGGATCAGGATCTTCTTTTTGTTCATGGTGTGCTCTCGTGCCGGGCGGCAGGAAGGAAAGACAGGCAGGCGCCGAAGCGCTCGCGAAACAGCGCGGCGTCCAGCGGCCGGCCATCGAGATCGGCGCTCAGCACGCGCAGCAGACCGCCATCGGCAGCCCGCGCGTAGAGCTGGTCCTGCGCGGTGAACAGGCCGGCATCCAGCCCTGGCGGCGCTGGCACCAGCGTGTCCTGCGGCAGGCGCCGCGTGCGCAGCAGGCGCAGCGTGTGGCCGCCCGGCGAGGTGAATGCGCCGGGGTAGGGCGGGGCGACCGCGCGCACCAGGTTGTGGATCCGGTCGGCGCCCTGCGTCCAGTCGATGCGGCCATCCTCGGGCTTGCGGCCGCCGAAATAGCTGGCCTGTCGCGGGTCCTGCTCGCGCATCGGGGGGTGTCCGGCCAGCAGCGCCGGCAGGCAGCCGTTCAGGGCGATCTCGGCGGCCACCACCACCTTGCCGAAGACCTCGCCGGCGGTGTCGTCGGGCAGGATCGGCACCGCCTGCTGGGCGACGATCGCTCCGCGGTCGGGCTTTTCCTGCATGACGTGCAATGTGGCGCCGGTCTCGGTCTCGCCGTGGAGCACCGCCCAGTTGATCGGCACCCGACCGCGATAGCGCGGCAGCAGCGAACCGTGCAGGTTGTAGGCCCCGCCGGGCGCGCTCGCCAGCAGCCGGTTCGCCAGCATCTGGCGGAAATAGAACGAGAAGAGCCACCGCGGGTTGCAGGCCTGCACCGCCGCGTAGGTGGCTTCGTCGTTGGCATCGTCGGGGGTGATCACCGGCAGGCCGTAGTCGGCGGCGGTGGCGGCGACGCTGTCGAACCAGATGTGTTCGCCGGGATTGTCGGCATGGGTGACGACCAGGCCGACATCGACGCCGTGGGCCAGCAGCACCTTCAGGCAGCGCACCCCGACATCGTGATAGGCGAAGACGACCGCGCGGGTCATGGACGGGCCGGCGGATCGGCGGGTGCGATGCCGGGCAGGCAGGCCTGTGCCGCGGCCGGCACGGCCGGCTGCTCGAGCACCGCGCGGATCAGGTAGCGCGGGCGCTGGCGAACTTCCTGGTAGATGCGCCCGATGTACTCGCCCAGCAGACCGATCCCGAACAGCGCGATGCCCACCATGAAGAACAGCAGCGCGAACAGGGTGAACAGCCCGCCCTCCTCGGGGCCCACGAAAATCCGGCGCACCACCAGCAGCACGAACAGCGCGCCCGATGCCAGTGCCACCAGCATTCCCATCATCGAGAACAGCTGCAGCGGCATCACCGAAAACCCGGTCATCAGGTCGAAGTTCAGGCGCACCAGGCTGTAGAGCGAGTATTTCGATTCGCCCGCGAAGCGTTCTTCATGGCCGACCACCACTTCGGTCGGATTCGTGGCGAAGGTGTAGGCCAGCGCCGGCAGGAAGGTGTTCATCTCGCGGCACTGGTTGATCGCGTCGACGATGCGCCGGCCATAGGCCCGCATCATGCAGCCCTGGTCGGTCATGCGGATGCGCGAGGTGCGCTCGCGCAGCTGGTTGAGCGCCTTCGACGCCCAGCGGCGCCAGGCGACATCGCGGCGCATCCGGCGGATCGACCCGACATAATCATGGCCGGCGTCCATCGCCGCCAGCAGCAGCCCGATGTCTTCGGGCGGGTTCTGCAGGTCGGCGTCCAGGGTCACCAGTCGCGCGCCGCGGGCCTGGGCGAAGCCGGCCAGCAGCGCGCGGTGCTGGCCGAAGTTGCCGTCGAGCACCACCACGCGCGTGACCGCGGGCCGGCGGGCGAACTGGTCGGCCAGCAGCGCGGCCGAGCGGTCGCGGCTGCCGTCATCGATGAACACCACCTCGTAGGACACCCCCAGCGCGTCGAGTGCCGGATACAGCCGGTCGAACAGCGCCTGCAGTCCCGGCTCCTCGTTGTAGACCGGGATGACCACCGAGACGTCGGGCGTGGCGGGGCGCGGCGCGGTCATCGGGCGGCCCCGCTGGTCAGTGCCGGCGCGATCACCTCGCGCAGCGCCGCGCAGACCCGGTCGACGTCGGTGTCGTGCATGGCCGGGAACAGCGGCAGCGTGACGGTGGTGTCTCCGATGCGCTCGGCGTGCGGGAAGTCGCCGTCCTGCCAGCCCAGTTGCCGATACAGGGTGAAGCGGTGCATGGCCGGGTAGTGCACACCGATGCCGATGCCCCGGTCCTTCATGGCGGCGATGAATTCGCCGCGGCCGATGGTCATGTTCGCCAGGGGCAGCAGTGGCTGGAACATGTGCCAGTTGCTGCGCGCCGCGCCGGTCTGCGCATCGGCGGGCGGCAGGGTGAGCTGCAGCGCCGGGTCGATCTGCTCGAAATAGCGGCGGGCCAGTTCGGCGCGCCGCCGGTTGAAGTCGGCGAACCGGGGCAACTGGCCCAGGCCGATCGCCGCGGCGATGTCGGTGAGGTTGTGCTTGAAGCCCAGCACATCGACATCCATGGTGCCGTCGGGCAGGCGGGTGACGCCCTGCAGGCGCAGCTTCTCGAACAGCCGCGCCTCGGCCTCGCTGTTGAGCACCAGGCAGCCGCCCTCGGCGGTGGTGAAATTCTTGTTGGCGTGAAAGCTGAGCGCGATCAGGTCGCCGGTGCTGCCGATCTCGTGGCCGGCCCAGGTCGCGCCCATCGACTGCGCGGCGTCCTCGATCACCCGCAGGTGATGCCGCCCGGCGATGTCGGCCAGCCGGTCGCGATCCACGGGCAGGCCCGCGAGGTCGACCGGGATGAGGGCGCGGGTGCGCGGGGTGATCGCCGCTTCCAGGCGATCGAGATCGATGTTGCGCGTCCGGGGGTCGACATCGACGAACACCGGCCGGGCGCCCACCGTGAGGATGACGTTCGCGGTGGCCACCCACGACAGCGGCGTGGTGATGACCTCGTCGCCCGGGCCCACGCCGGCCAGTCGCAGTGCGAATTCCAGGGCGCCGGTGGCCGAAGCCGCCAGGCGAACCGGACGCCCGCCGAAGCGCTCGGACAGCCGCGCCTCGAGCTCGCGGCATTTCGGGCCGGTGGTGATCCAGCCCGAGCGCAGCACGTCGACGACCGCGGCGATGGTGGCTTCGTCGATGCTCGGTCGGGTGAAGGGCAGGAAATCCATGGACAGATCAGGCGGACGTGGCCAGCCGCCCGGGCTGGGCGGTGGCGCATCTGCGCTGCATTCTACCCGGCGCGCCTGCCTGGCCCCTTGTCTAGAGGATGGCGGAATTGACCAGGGTGGACACCACGTCGAGACGCTCGGAATGCCAGGGGTCGGGAATCCGGCAGTTGCTGATGTAGGCGAACGACACGCCCGATTCGGGATCGCCCCAGCAGTACGACGTACCCACCCCGCCGTGGCCGAAGGCGGTGGGCGCGGCAATCGCGCCCAGCCCGCGCACCGTCGCGGTGTGGCCGCGCAGGTGCGGGCCGAGTCCGCGGTGCATGGGCATGCCCATGTAGTCATCGGTGCGATCGCCGGTGTGATTGCGGATCGCATAGGCGAGCATGCGCGGCGAGAGCACCCGCACGCCGCCCAGCTCGCCGCCGGCGAGCATCATCTGGTAGAGCGCCGCCATGCCACGCGCGGTGCCGTAGGCGCCGCCGCCCGGCGCGCCGGCACGCCGCCAGGTGTTGCTGTTGTTCTCGGCCAGCGGCTTGATGCCGCGGCCGTCGGCATTCGGTTCGTACATGTCCGAGACCCGGGCGTCTTCGGATTCCGGCAGGCCCATGTGGATGTCGCGGGCCAGGCCCAGCGGTTCCAGGATGGCCTGGCGGACATGCTCGCGATAGTCCTGGCCGGTCAGGGTCTCGATCAGCACCGCGAGCGCCCAGTGCGCCGACAGCGGGTGATAGCTCACCCGCGAGCCGGGCGTCCATTCGAGCGTGAACTCGCAGACCGACTGCTTCAGACGCGTGCGGTCGGTCCAGGCGTCGCGCGAGATCTGCGCATTGGGAAAGCCGCCCTGGTGGGTGATGACCTGCAGGATGGTGATGTCGCGCTTGCCCAGCCGCGCGAAGTCGGGGACATGGTCGCTCAGCCGGTCGGTGAAGCGGAACGCGCCCTGTTCGGCCAGCTTCCAGAGCGCGGTCGCCAGGACGACCTTGGTGTTCGAGTACAGCAGCCACAGCGTGTCGGCGTCGGCCGCCTGCGGCTTGTCGCCGGTTCGCGCCTGGCCGAACGAGCGATCGAGCAGCAGCTTGCCGTGGCGGGCCACCGCGATCTGGGCGCCCGGGTAGCGGCCGTCGGCGATGTGCTGTTCGATCAGGGCAGCGAGCCGGTCGATCGGCTCGGTGCGGATACCATGACCGGCGAGGTCGGCGGTGGGCAGCGGAAAAGGTTTCATGGTGGGGTCGTTCCAGGTTGGGCGGTCCTCAGGATACAAGCTGCCCGGCGCCGGCAGGCCTTGCCGCGCGATCTTGCGCCCGGTTACTGTTCCAGCCTTGGCAAAGTTGCCGATCGGGGGCGCGTGCCGCCCGATCCTGCGAGAAGCGATGCACCAGACCTTCCAGTACCCCGAATTCGCCTACCGCCCCAGCCCCCGGCCGGCCGCCGATCACCTGCCGCGCCATCCGGTGGTGATCGTGGGCGCCGGGCCGGTCGGGCTGACCGCTGCCCTCGACTGCGCGGCGCGCGGTCTGCCGGTAGTGGTGCTGGACGACAACAACACGGTGAGTGTCGGCTCGCGAGCGGTCTGCTACGCCAAGCGTTCGCTCGAGGTACTCGACCGGCTGGGCTGCGGCGAACAGATCGTCGCGCAGGGGGTGAACTGGAAGATCGGCAAGGTCTTCTTCGACGCCGATCTGGTCTATCAGTTCGACCTGCTGCCCCAGCCCGGTCACAAGATGCCGGCGATGATCAATCTGCAGCAGTATTACCTCGAGAGCACGCTGGTCGAGCGCTGCGCAGCGCAGCCCGGGGTCGATCTGCGCTGGAAGCACCGGGTGGTCGGGCTCGAGCAGCACGACGACCATGCCCGCCTCACGATCGACACGCCCGACGGCCCGGTCGAGATGCTCGCTGACTGGGTGATCGCCTGCGACGGCGCGGGCAGTGGCCTGCGCGGGATGGTCGGCGCGGCGTTCAGCGGCCAGGTCTTCGACGACCGCTTCCTGATCGCCGACGTGGTGATGAAGGCGGGCTTTCCGCCCGAGCGCTGGTTCTGGTTCGATCCGCCGTTTCATCGCGGCCAGTCGGTGCTGCTGCACAAGCAGCGCGACAACGTCTGGCGCATCGACTTCCAGCTCGGCCGCGATGCCGACCCGGAGGACGAGAAACGCCCCGAGCGGGTGATCCCGCGGATTCGCGCGATGCTCGGTCCCGATGTCGACTTCGAGCTCGAGTGGGTCTCGGTCTATCAGTTCGCCTGCCGACGCATCGACCGCTTTCGCCACGGCCGGGTGGTGTTTGCCGGCGATGCCGCGCACCAGGTGTCGCCTTTCGGCGCGCGCGGTGCCAACAGCGGCATGCAGGACGCCGACAACCTGATCTGGAAGCTCGATCTGGTGGTGACGGGGGCGGCCCCGCCGGCGCTGATCGACAGCTATGCCGACGAGCGCGCCTGCGCGGCCGACGACAACCTGCGCCAGTCCACCCGGGCCACCGACTTCATCACGCCGAAGAATGCGGCCAGCCGCCTGTTTCGCAACGCGGTGCTCGAACTGGCGCAGGATTTCCCGTTCGCGCGGGTGCTGATCAACAGCGGTCGCCTGTCCACGCCCACCCCTTATCGCGGATCGGTGCTCAACACCGCCGACGAGTCGGTCTTCGAGGGCCCGATGCAGCCGGGCGTGCCCTGCGCCGACGCACCGGTGTGCCGCGCCGACGGTTCGCCGGCCTGGTTCCTGAACCGGATCGGCGACGGCTTCGTGGTCCTGGTGTTCGGCCCCTTGCCGGCCGGCGCTGCGGCACCGGTCCCGAGCATCCGCTGGGGTGTGGTGAGCGCCCGCCTGATCAGCGTGGGCACCCATCCGGGCGCCGATCTGTCCGATCCCGAAGGCCTGCTCGCGCAGCGCTTCGACGGGCAGCCCGGCACCGTCTATCTGATCCGCCCCGACCAGTATGTCGCGGCGCGCTGGCGCGGCTTCGATGCCCGCCGGATCGAGGCCGCGCTGGGGCGCTGCCTGGCCGCCTGAGGAGTGCCGACGATGCCGCTGATCCGAACCCCCAACATCGATGACCCCGACGGTTTCTACCAGGAGCTGATCGACAGCCAGCGCGACCTCGACGACGCGCAGGCGGCGATGATGAATGCCCGCCTGGTTCTGCTGCTGGCCAACCAGGTCGGCGATCGCGAACTGCTGAGCGAGGCCTTGCGCGCCGCCCGTCCGAGGGTGGCGCAATGACGGCTGCGTCGGTGGATGACCGGTCGCTCTGGCAGCGGCTGCGCGCTGGCGAACTGGTCCTGCTCAGCGACCGCGAGCTGCTGCTGGTGGGCGTGGGTTTCGCGCTGGTCGCCGCGCTGGTGGTGACGCTGCTGCTGCGATTCCTGGAGCCACCCCCGCCGCGGCGCGTGGTGATCACCACCGGTGGCGAGTCGGGCGCGTATTTCGCCTATGCGAATCGGTATGCGAAGGCGTTCAGCCACCACGGCATCACCCTCGAGGTGCGGCCCTCGCGGGGCAGTGTCGAGAACCTCGCGCGCTTGTCGGACCCGGCCTCTGGCGTGACGATCGGGCTGGTGCAGAGCGGCATCGGCGAGGCCGCGCGGTACCCCGACCTGGAGAGCCTGGCCAGCGTCGCGCACGAGCCGATCTGGGTGTTTCACAAGCCTCGTCCGGGCGCGGCCCCGGTCACGTCTCTGGGGTTCTTCGGGGGCAAGTCGATTGCCATCGGCCCCGATGGCTCGGGAACCCGCGCGGCGGCCCTGAAGCTGTTCGAGGCTCATCAGATCGGCGCACCCGAGACCCGCTTTTCAGACGAGTCGGGCAGCGAGGCGGTTGCGGCAGTGATCCAGGGGCGGGTCGATGCCGCGTTCATGGTGGCCGCTGCCGACGCGCCCAGCGTGCGCCAGGCGCTCGATGCCGGGCTCGAGCCAGTCAGTTTCGAACGTGCCGATGCCTATGTCCGGCTGCTGCCCTGGCTCTCGAAGGTGCTGCTGCCCCAGGGGGTGGTCAACCTTGCCCGCGATCTGCCGCGCCAGGACGTCCAGCTGATCGCCGCATCAGCGAATCTGGTGGTGCGAAACGACCTGCATCCGGCGATCGCTTATCTGCTGATGGATGTGGCCTCCGACATCCATCGCGGCCAGACGCTGGCCAACGGGCCGCGCGAGTTTCCCAATGAACGCCAGCTCGACTTCCCGCAGAGCCGCGAATCGCAGCGTTACTTCAAGAATGGCCGGCCGTTCCTGCAGCGCTATTTGCCGTTCTGGCTGGCCAATCTGCTCGAGCGCTTCGCGCTCACGCTGCTGCCGGCGCTGGCGATCGTGATTCCGCTGATGCGGGTGCTGCCGGGCCTGCTTGGCTGGCGCGAACTGTCGCGCATCCTGAAGCTGTACCACGAGATCGAGCAACTCGAGGCGCGCGGCGAACTCAGCCCGGCCCGGCGCGCGAGCGCGATGGCGCACCTGCAGCGCATCGAGACGGTGCTGGCCAGCTCGCACCTGAGCGCGCGCCGCTACATCGAGAAATACCAGCTCAAGGGTCATCTCCAGATGCTGCGCAACCGGCTCACGACGGCACCGGACGGACCGGTCGACGCCAGCCGGCCCGGCTAGTCGCGCCGCGGCTGGATCCGCTTGTGCCGGGTGAGTCCGGCTTCCCGGCCGGCTTTCAGCCGGGGACGCCGCGCGTTCGCCAGGAACGCCGACAGACCGCGAAACCGGCGAGCCCCAGGCCGGCGAGCATCAGCACGCCGGGTTCCGGGACGGCGGTGGCGGATTCATAGCGGAAGTTGGGGCCGAAATAGCCTTTCTGGCCGGTGGTCAGGAAGGGGGTGAACGCCGAGCCCAGTGCAGCCAGTGTGGTCAGGGGGCTCTCCACCGAGCCGATGAAGTTGATCGCCCCATCGGCCAGGAATCCAGATGGCGCGTAGTTGTACTTATCGCTGCCCTTGTACGGATCGCTGCCCTTCATTTCAGCAGCGATCGTGTAGGTCTGGCCGCTGATCAGATTGATCGGGGTAATCGTCTGGTAAACAAACAGGCCGCCCGGCGCGCTGACGGCCGGAACGGTGGCATTGGCAATCAGGACGCCGGCATTGTTAAAAATTCCGACAGCGTGCTCGACGGCCAATCCGTTCTGGCCCTCGTCATACAGGCCCAGGCTGGTCACGCTGAGGTCACGCTGCGCGATGAATCGGAAGCCGAGCGTGCCCTCCCAGATGCCCGACGTTCCCGGGGTAACGAAGCTGATGACGGCAATTGAGGCCTGCGCGCCGGCGCCAGCCAGACTCAGGAAGACGGCGGTCAGGGCTTGGGCGAGTCGGCGATTCAAGATGCGTTTCCGTTCTGATCGAGGCCGATGGCCGGAGTGGGTCTTTTCCGCAGGTTGAATGCAAGAAACGAGCCAATCCGGCGACGCAAGGGGACGCGAATCGCGCACGCGCTGTGTCTGCTCCGCCGACCACGGGATACCCGATGACCCCGCACCCTTCCTCAGTCCCCCGGCGTCCAGCTGCCCGACTTGCCGCCGTGCTTCTCCAGCAGCCGCACCTCGGTGATGACCATCCCGCGGTCGGCCGCCTTGCACATGTCGTAGACGGTGAGCAGCCCCACCTGGACCGCAGTCAGCGCCTCCATCTCGACGCCTGTCTGGCCGGTGCACTCGACTCGCGCGGTGCAGCGCACCGCCACGCCCGGCGTGTCGATCTCGAAGTCGACGCTGACCCGGGTGAGGGCGATCGGGTGGCACAGGGGAATCAAGTCGGAGGTCCGTTTGGCGCCCTGGATGGCGGCGATCCGGGCCACCCCCAGCACATCGCCCTTGCGCGCGGTGCCGTCGCGGATCAGCGCCAGCGTCGTGTCGCGCATGCGGATCAGGCCGGTGGCGACCGCGATGCGCCGGGTATTGTCCTTGGCGCCCACATCCACCATATGGGCCTGGCCGGTGGCATCGAAGTGGGTGAGCGGGCTCGCTGGCGCCGCTCCGGTGGGGCGGGCAGGCAGCGTGTCGGGGGGCGTGTCGGGGGAGTGGGTCATGATGTCTTTCCGATCGGTCTGTCATAGTAACGGGTGAGCCCGTCGTGCCTGCGGCGCGAGCCCGTGCCGGCTCCTCGCGGAGTCGCCCGGCGGTTGGCCCGAACCGGACATCTGCCTCAACCAACGTGTCAGCGACATCTCCTTCCGGCCTTTCGCGGCGCTGCCTGGCGGCGCTGCTGGCGTTACTGCTGGCGGGGGCGCCGCCGGCACTTCACGCCCAGGTCGAGAACCTGCCGCGCCTGGGCGATGCCGGTGGCGAGGAGCTGTCGCCGGCGGCCGAGCGCCGCCTGGGCGAGACCATCATGCGCGACCTGCGCCGCGACCCCGATGTCTCGGACGATGTCGAGGTCAGCGAATACCTGAACCGGCTCGGCGCGCAGCTCTCGGCCGGTCCCAGCGCCAACGGCTTCAGCTTCGAGCTTTTCCTGGTGCGCGACGCCACGCTCAATGCGTTCGCGCTCCCGGGGGGCTTCATCGGCGTGCACAGCGGTCTGATCGTCGCCGCGCAGTCCGAGTCCGAGCTCGCTTCGGTGGTGGCGCACGAGATCGGCCATGTCACCCAGCGTCACATCGCCCGCATGCTTGCGCAACAGCGACAGACCTCGATGATGACCCTGGCGGCGGCGATCCTGGGGGCGCTGGCCGCTCGCTCCAATCCGGCCGCGATGGCCGGCATCGTCACCATGGCCGGTGGCGCGCAGCAGCAGCAGATGCTGTCGTTCTCGCGCGACGCCGAGCGCGAGGCCGACCGGGTCGGCCTCGAGACCCTGCGCCAGGCCGGGTTCGAGCCGCGCGGCATGGTGTCCTTCTTCCAGCGCCTGCAGCAGTCGAGCCGGCTCTACGAGAGCGCCGCGCCCGGCTACATGCGCAGCCACCCGGTGACCGCCGAGCGGATCGCCGACCTGCAGTCGCGCGTCCAGGACTCGCGCTATCGCCAGCTGCCCGACAGCATCGATTTTCGCCTGATGCGCGCCAAGCTGCGGGTGGTGGGCAGTCAGGGTGTCGATGGACTGCGCGAGGTTCGTGCGCAGTTCGAGCGACAGCTGCGCGACAAGACGACCAATGACGAACTCGCGACCTGGTACGGACTGGCGGTCGCCGCGCTGGCGCAGCGCGACTACCCGGGCGCCTCGCGGGCGCTGCAGCAGGCCCGCCAGCTGCATCCGGCGGGTCATCCCGCGTTCGAGCGGCTGGGGGCCGAGATCCTGCTGCGTGCCGGCGATGCACCGGCCGCGCTGGCGCTGGCGCAGGCCGGCGCCGGGCGTTTCGCCGGGGCGCGGGCCCTGGTCCACCTGCAGGCCGAGGCGCTGCTCGCGATGCGCGAGGATGCTCGCGCGGTGGCCTTCCTGACCGAGCAGCTGGCGCTCTATCGCACCGAGCCCCGGTTGTGGCGCCTGCTGGCGCGGGCCCACGGTGCGCTCAATCAGCCCGAGCTCGCGCATCGCGCGACTGCCGAGGAATATGCGCTGTCGGGCAGCTGGCTTGCCGCGGTCGAGCAACTGCGCCTGGCCCTGCGCAGCGGCGCGCTCGATTTCTTCACCGGCTCGCTGGTCGACGCGCGGATGAAGGAGTTCCAGGCCGCCTATCAGCGCGAGAAGAAGGAAACCACCCGCTGAGGCGGCTGCCGCGGGGCGACTGAACCACGCGTCAGCCCCTCCTTGCGTCAGCCCCTTAGTACGTCAGCCCCTTCGTACGTCAGCCCCTCCGCGCGTCAGCCTGTCGGCACGTCAGCCCGTCAGCCCGTCAGCCCGTCGGCACGTCAGCCCCGCGGTCGCCGCTGAAAGCCCAGCGCGGCGGCGGCGTCATCGAGGAAACCCAGCGTCAGCCACCGGCCGGCCAGCCGAACCCGCTCGGGCAGGGGACCGTCGCCCTCGAAGTCGAGCTGCGCCAGATCGAGGTCGTGCACCGCGGCCGGTCCGAGTTCGGTCTCAAGGAACAGGTTGCCCTCGCCATCCATCCACGCACGGCTCGGCGCGGCCAGCGCGAAGCCGGTGTGCGTGACCAGACCGCCGGCGCCGTCGCCGCCGGCACCCGTCCCGGCGTCGCCCAGGACCCGCACCAGCAGCGGCGCGAGATCGATGTCGACAAACACCCGCTGCGGTCCGTTCTGCCAGTGCCATCGGCCCTGCGCGTCGGCCCGGTAGTTGCGTCCCAGGAAGTCGAGGATCGGCGGGCTGGTGATCTCGCTGCCCTGAGCGTCGCGGGCCTCGTCGAAACCGGGTCGCCCGCGATCGATCAGCATCCACCGTCCGCGCCGATCCAGGCGCAGCCATCCATGCACCGACGGCACGTTCGGCCAGCGGCGCATGGCCTGCTCGACCTGGTCATCGATGGGCATCGAAGAACCCCAGCAGGTAATCGGCGAGCCAGGGCGAACGGCCGCGGCCGGCCTGGAATCCAACATGGCCGCCGTGCGCCGGATAGTGCAGCTCGACCGGTCGCGACACGTCGCTCGGCGTGGCCAGGGCCTGCACCGGGATGAACGGATCATTCAGGGCGTTGAGCACCCGGGTGGGCACGCGGATGTCGGCCAGGAACGGCCGGCAGGACGAGCGGGTCCAATAGTCGTAACAGCTGCTGAATCCGTGCATCGGCGCGGTCACCGCATCGTCGAAGTCGAAGAAATCGCGCGCGCCCAACATGCGCTCGCGGTCGAAGAGCCCCGGATATTGCGCGAGTTTGCCCAGGCTCTTGCGCTTCAGGGTCTTCAGGAAATTTCGGGCGTAGAGCAGGCTGAAGCCGCTGGCCAGTGCGCGGGCGCCGGCCTCCAGGTCCTGGGGCGGGCAGACCGCGGCGGCGGCGGCCACGAAGGCGGCGTCCTGGTTGCGCTCGCCCAGCCACTTGAGCAGGGCATTGCCGCCCAGGGAGACCCCGACCGCGAACAGCGGTGCGCCGGTCGTGCCGGGCTCGGCGGCAAAGCGGCGCAGGATCCAGTCGATCTCCTCGGAGTCGCCGGAGTGGTAGGCGCGCGGCGCGCGGTTCAGCTCGCCGCTGCAGCCGCGAAAATGGGGCACCGCGCCGCGCCAGCCGCGCGCGGCGGCCGCTGCCATCACCGCGAGCGCATAGGGGCTGCCCGAGTCGCCTTCCAGGCCGTGAAACAGCACCACCAGCGGCGCAGCGGTGCTGCCGGCCGGATCGACTGTCCGGTCGACATCGATGAAATCGCCGTCGGGGGTGGGCCAGCGCTCGCGTCGAAGGGCGATGCGCGCGCGCGGCGCGATCACTGCCGGCCAGATCGTCTGGGCATGTCCGCCGGGCAGCCACCAGGGTGGCCGGTAGTCGCTGCCAGGGGTCAATGGATCAGTGCAGCACGGCCGAGCCGGCGCGCGATTCGGGAGCGGGTCCGCCTTCACCGATCTCGCAGGCGTGGTGCAGCACGATCCGCCAGCCCTCCACCGTCTTCAGGTAGACGTTGGTGGCGGCGCATTCGACGATCCGCGCGCCGCCGCGTCCCGAGACCACCACCTGCTCGATCAGGTGATGAACGGCCATCACCGCGCCCTGATGGATTCGGACATCGGTGGTGCGGATGTCGATGCCACCCGCGCCCAGGATGCCTTCATAGGCTTCGCGCACGGCCCGGATGCCGACCAGCCGCGGCCCGTTCGGATGCACGCACGCCACGTCTTCGTCATCAGCCCACAGCGCCATCATCGCGATCGCGTCACCGCGCTGCATGGCGTCGTAGAAAGCTTCCTCGGCGGCTTCGGCAGTGGCGAAGACAGCGGCCCTGCGCATGGATCAATCCTTCAGCGAAACACGACGGTCCGGTGACCGTTGATCAGCACCCGGTGCTCGATGTGCCAGCGCACCGCCCGGGCCAGCACCACCGACTCGACATCGCGGCCGATCGCGGCCAGCGCGTCATGCTGCATCGAGTGGTCGACCCGTTCGACATCCTGCTCGATGATCGGGCCCTCATCGAGGTCGGCGGTCACGTAATGGGCGGTGGCACCGATCAGCTTGACCCCCCGGTCATGGGCCTGCAGATACGGCTTGGCCCCCTTGAAGCTGGGCAGGAAACTGTGATGGATATTGATCGCCCTGCCTTTGAGCCTGGTGCACATGGCCGGCGAAAGAATCTGCATGTAGCGCGCCAGCACCACCAGGTCGATGCGTTCGCGCTCGACCATCTCGAAGATGCGGTCTTCCTGCTGCGTCTTGGTCGCGCCGGTGACCGGCAGATAGAAGAACGGAATCCGGTAGCCGTGGGCCAGCGGCTGGAAGTCGGCGTGGTTCGACACGATGGCCGGAATGTCCATGTCGAGCTGGCCCGAGGACCAGCGAAACAGCAGGTCGTTCAGGCAGTGGCCGAACTTGGAGACCATCAGCAGCACCCGCGGGCGCACCCGCAGGTCGTGGATGCGGGCATCCATCGCAAAGCGGCTCGCGATCGGTTCGAACTCGGCCGCGAGCGCGTCGCGCTCGAGGGTCTCGGTGCCCGAGAAGTGCACCCGCATGAAGAACAGGCCGGTCGATTCATCGCCGAACTGGGCGGAGTCGATGATGTTGCAGCCCCGATCGAACAGGAATCCGGTGACGTGATAGACGATGCCGGTGGCGTCGGGACAGGACAGGGTGAGGACGAACTGGCGCGGTGAATTCATCGGGAGGGACGTTCGGTTTCCAGCATGGCTTTTTTCAGCGAGTCGAAGACGCCGATGGGCGCGAGCTTGTTCAGGCAGTGGGTGTGGCCCAGGGGGCAGGTCCGCTCGAAGCAGGGGCTGCACGAAAGGTGCAGCCACTCGACGCGCGCCTGCGGCGAGCGCGGCGGCGTATGGCGCGGATCGCTCGAGCCGAACACCGCCACCAGCGGCCGGCGGTAGGCGGCGGCCACATGCATCAGTCCCGAGTCGTTGGAGACCACGCCCTGGGCGCCGCCGATCAGCGCGAGCGCGTCGGGCAGCGTCGTCTCGCCGCACAGGTTGCGCAGTTCCTGGCCGGAAAGCGCCGCGATCTCGGTGGCCAGCGCCCGCTCCTTGGCCGAGCCGATCAGCGCGATCGTCGCCTCCGGCCATTCGACGGCGGCCAGGCTCGCCAGGGCCGCGAAATGTCGGGTCGGCCAGCGCTTGGCCGGGCCGAATTCGGCGCCCGGGCACAGCAGGATCAGCGGCGCATCCAGAGGCAGCCGGTGGCGCTGGCGAGCCTGACGGCTCTCCGCGGCGTCGCGAACCAGCACCGGGTCGGCGACGGTCGCACCGGGTTCGCCACCCGCCAGGTCGGCATAGAACTCGACCATGGGGCGACCCGCGGCGGCGGCGGCGGGCAGGCGCCGGTTGATCAGCAGATAACGCGCTTCGCCGTGGTGGCCGATGCGCTCCGGGATGCCGGCCAGCCAGGGAACCAGCGCCGATTTGGCCGAATTGGGCAGCACATAGCAGCGCTCGTAGTCGTGCGGACGAAGCGCGCGCGCCAGCCGCCAGCGTTGGCGCCATTGCAGCCGGCCGTGCTGGTTCGGTGCGACGATCACGCCGGCGACCTCGGCCATGGCACGAAACACCGGCGCGGTCGCGGGCGGCGCCAGCACGTCGATGCTGCCCTGCGGATCGGCGCGCTGGATGAGCGCGATCAGTGGCTGCGCCATGACGGCGTCACCGATCCAGTTGGGAGCGACCACCAACGTGCGCACTGGGAACTCCGGGGTTGCAGGCGAGTGAAGGGCCGTCGGTCAGTGATGGCCCTTGATCACCGCGCCGGGCTTCAGACGATACACGGTTCCGCAATAAGGGCATTTGCCTTCGCCCTCATGGGTCACGTCGATGAACACCCGCGGGTGATGATTCCAGATCGGCATCCGCGGATTCGGGCAGAACGCCGGCAGGTCCTTGCCATCGAGTTCGACCAGGGCGCGGTGCTGCGCGGCCTCGGTTGGGGTGTTCTCGCTCATGTCGGCTTTCCTTTGTCCGCGCCCTGACGCGCGCGAGACAGTGACGGTAATGGTTGCGGTGCTGCTGAAGAGGCTTCATCCGCGCAGCCCATCTCGTCGCGGGTCTGCCATCGACAGGGGCTCCGGCGGTTTCGGGGCATTGGAAACGAGGATTTTATCGGAACAGCCGCACATTCCCCAGTCCCGGGTTCCGAACCCTCCTTGCTACACTCATCCATGCTCAATTCCCTGCGCTCGCAGGTGGGTCTGCTGGCTGCCATGCAGGCGCTGGTGCTCACCAACAACGTCACCCTCATCGCCGTCACCGGCCTGGCGGGGTTCCAGCTCGCCGACAACAAGCTGATGGCGACGCTGCCGGTCACCGGCTATGTGCTGGGCGGTGCGATCTGGGCGATGCCGGCGGCCGCCTTCATGAAGCGCTTCGGCCGGCGGGCGGGCTACACCGTGGGTTCGGCCGCCGGGATGGTCGGCGCGCTGGCCGCCTGGTGGGCGATGACCCAGACCAGCCTGGTGCTGCTGTGCCTGGCGACGCTGGTGTGCGGTCTCTACAGTGCGTTCTCGGCGAGCCTGCGCTTTGCCGCGGCCGACGTCGCCGACACCTATCTTCCGTCCTTCAAGGCGCGGGCCATCTCGCTGGTGCTCACCGGGGGGATTGTCGGCGGGGTCATCGGTCCCGAGATATCCATCTGGTCGCGCACCTGGCTGCCAACCCAGTTCGCCGGGTCCTACCTGACGCTGGTCGGTTTCGCGCTGGCGTCGATGGCGCTGGCGCAGCTGCTGCGCCTGCCCAGCGCCGCGCAGGCGGCCCAGGCCGCGCTGAGCGGCGAGCCGGCGCGGCCGCTGGCCGAGATCCTGCGCCAGCCCCTGTGCTGGGCGGCGATCCTCACCGCGGCGCTGGGCTACGGCATCATGAACCTGCTGATGGTCGCCACCCCGCTGGCCATGGAGGTCTGCAAGCATCCCTACGCATCGGCCGCGCTGGTGCTCGAATGGCACATCATCGGCATGTTCGCCCCTGGCCTGTTCACCGGTTCGCTGATCCAGCGCTTCGGGGTGCTGCCAGTCGTGGTCACCGGCTGCCTGCTGATGATCGCCTGCGTGGCGATCGCCCTGACCGGTGTCGAGCTGATGCAGTTCGTGCTGGCACTGACCCTGCTCGGGGTGGGCTGGAATTTCATGTACACCGGCGCCACCACCCTGCTCACCAGTGCCTATCGGCCGTCAGAAAAGAACAAGGTGCAGGGCTTCATGGACCTGTGCGTGTTCACCGTGATGATCACCACCTCCGCGTCGTCGGGCGCGATGCTGATGGTCAACGGCTGGTCGGTGCTGAACCTGGTGTCGCTGCCGATCGTGCTGGTGGCGCTGGCCTGTGCACTCTGGCTGGCCACCCGCACCGGCTGGGGGCTGGGGCGCGTCGCGTCCAAAGCGGCCTGACGCTTCTTGGGGTCGACCGACCGTCCGCGCGCCGGCGCCCGGGCAACCGAGGCGCCAACGGCGCGCCTGCTGGCGCGGCCGGCGCGGCGCGTGCGGTTGCGGCAGGCGGTCGGGGCCATCACCCCGGCGCTGCCCGGCATGTTTGCCTGGGGGGTGGTCACCGGGGTCGCCATGGTCCAGGGCGGGCTGAGCGTGGCCCAGGCGATCGGGATGACATTTCTGGTGCTGTCGGGCACGACGCAGCTGGCGGCGCTGCCGCTGCTGGCCGCTGGCGTGTCGTTGCCGCTGGTCGCGCTCACCGCGATCCTGACCGGCCTGCGCTTCCCGGTCTATTCGGCGGCGCTGTCGTCCGACCTGAAGCATCTGCGCCCGCGCTGGCGCTGGCTGGCCGGGTTCCTGATGACCGACCCCGGGTCCGCGGTCTATCTGGCGCGGCGCGCCCGGGAGCGGCCTTTCGTGAACCGGCTGGCGTTCTATGCCGGCGCCACCTATGTGGTCTGGCCCTGCTGGCTGGGCGGGTCGCTGCTGGGCATCCTGCTGGCCGCCTGGCTGCCGCCTTCGCCACGGCTGGGCTACCTGGGCGTCCTCGCGATGCTCGCGCTGGTCGCCCCGATGATCCGCGGCGCCCCCGCCTGGGGAGCGAGTCTGGCCGCCGGCGTGCTGGCCCTGATCGGCGCGCGCTGGCCCTGGAAGCTGGGGCTGATCGCCGCGGTGGTGGCGGGGGTGACGGTGGCGCTGGTGATCGAGCATTGGCAGCGCCGTCGCGCCGCGCCCCGCCAGTCATGAAAACATCGGACACCGGCATCTGGCTGGCGGCGGTGATGCTCGGGGTCATTGTGATGCTGCTGCGCGCGCTGTATCTGTACGCGCCGCGACGATGGCATCCGCGGGGTCGCTTTGCGCAGGCGCTGCGCTTCGCGCCGCTGGCCGCCCTGGTGGCGGTGGTGGTGCCCGAGGTGCTCGGACCGGTGATGGATGCGCCGGGCGTGTCGGCGGCGCTGCTGCTGGATGTGCGGGTGCTGTCGGCGCTGGCGCTGCTGGTCGCGGCGCGGCTGTCGGGCAACCTGCTGGTGGCGATCGGGGTGGGTGCTGCCGTCCTGTTCCTGGGCTAGCGCGGGATCGGCAGCAGGCCGGGAAACGCGGCCTGCTGCCGCAGCGGTGCACCGGGCGGCGGCCGAGCGCCACCCGGGTGGCGAAGGCGCGCCGGCTGACCGGCCCGCCTTCGTCCGAAGCGATTACCGGCCGGTGATCGGTTCGCCGAAACCGACCCACTGCTTGCCGTCGAAGCGCGCCATGCGCAGGGTCGACAGCGGGCCGTGGTTGGTCGCGCTGGTGTTGAGCAGCAGCCCCGGCAGGGTGCCCGGCATCCGGACATCCTTCAGGCTGGTGGCGATCTTCATCAGGTTCTCGCGGGTGAGGTTGTCGCCCGCCTGCCGCAGCACATAGGTCATCGCATTGGCCGACGAGTAGGCCAGCAGGTTGAGCTGGTCGTTCACATCACCCTCGGGGTAGTACTTCTTCATGAAGGCCTTGTAGGTGACCATGTCCGCGTCGCTGTCCCACTGCTTGTCGCCCGGGTCCTTCATGAACTGGGTGGTGATCAGGCCGGTGGAGGCTTCCAGTCCGGCCGGCCTGAGCACCGAGCCGATGGTGGCCGACACGTTGGTGATGTACTGCGTGACCTTCCAGCCGGAATCGGCCGCCTTCTTGATCGCCTGGGCGGCGAATTTCGGTGACGCCGCGTTGATCAGCACGTCGGCGCCCGAGCCCTTGAGCGTGAGCACCTGGGAGTCGACGGTGGGGTCGGTGACCTCGAACGAGGCCTCGGCCACCAGCATCGAGGCCTTGTCGCCCAGCCCCTGGCGGATGCCGATCAGGTAGTCCTTGCCGAAGTCGTCGTTCTGATAAAGGATCGCGATTTTCGCGTTCGGCTTGGTCGCCATGATGTGCGCGGCGAACACCTTGCCCTCGGCCACGTAGTTCGGCTGGAAGCCGACCGTGTAGGGGAAGTTCTTCGGATCGTTCCATTTGCCCGCGCCGCTGGACACGAACAGGTGGGGTACCTTCTTCTGGTTCACATAGCGGTGGATCGCCGAGTTGGTCGGCGTGCCGAGCGTGGCGAACAGCGCGAGGACCTCATCGCTTTCGACCAGGCGGCGGACCACTTCGATCGTCTTGGGCGGGCTGTAGCCGTCGTCCAGGCTGATCAGGGTGACCTTGCGGCCGTTGACGCCGCCCTGCTCGTTGAGCATCTTGAAGAACCCGACCTGCGTGCGTCCGAGCGAGCCGTAGGCCGAGGCCGGGCCGCTGTAGGGCTGGTTCTGGCCGAGCTTGATCTCGGTGTCGCTGGCACCCGGATCGTATTTTTTCTGGGCGAGCGCGTGTCCGGCGTGAACCAGGCTGGCGACCGCGGCCAGCGCGGCGAGAAGATGTTTCACTTGGGGTGTCTCCTGTGGGTATGGGAATCCACGAACGCTGTGTCGCGGTCCGGCTTCATCTTAACAATCGGCGCGACGCGGTCCTGGCAGGAAATCCGGACCGGGCGGTGCGCGAGTTCCGTTTATCGGCCCCTGCCCGCTGCTCAGCCCAGCACCCGCTGCCAGAGGTCGCGCACCGCCCGTCGCTCGTCGCTGAACCGGGTTTCCTCGATCCGGGCGAACGAGGCATCGTTCAGGCGCAGCTGGTGCTGCATCTGGCGCAGCTGCCGATAGGCCGAGGCGACCGACTCAGCCAGCGCCGGGTCGATCAGTCCGTACTCGCCGGCGCGGCGCAGCAGCGCGATGTTGCCCGCGTGGTCGAGCAGTCCGGGGTGACGGTGGCTGTAGGCCAGCACCAGGAACTGCACGATGAATTCGATGTCGACCATGCCGCCCTCGTCGTGCTTGAGGTCGAACAGCGCGCTGCGGTTGGGATGGCCGTCGTGCATGCGCGCGCGCATTTTCACGACCTCGTCGCGCAGTGCCGTCCGGTCGCGCTCGCGGGCCAGGATGGCCCGCCGCTCGGCCTCGAAGGCCTCGCCGATCGCCGCATCGCCGGTAACAAAGCGCGCGCGCGTGAGGGCCTGGTGCTCCCAGACCCAGGCCGACTCCCGCTGGTACTGGCGAAAGCCCGCCAGGCTGGAGACCAGCAGCCCGGCGCTGCCGTTGGGGCGCAGCCGCAGGTCGATCTCGAACAGCTGTCCGGCCGAGGTCCGCGCGGACAGCCAGTTGGCCAGCCGCTGCGAGAGCAGCGCGTAGGCCTCCGGGGCGCGTTCATCCTCGTCGTCGTAGATGAACACCAGGTCGAGATCAGAGGCATAGCCCAGTTCCTTGCCACCCAGCTTGCCGTAGGCGATGACCGCGAAGCGCGGCGTCTCGCGGTGGCGGTGGCGCACCGCCGGCCACACGCAGTCGATGCCGATCGACAGCACCCGGTCGGCCAGCTCCGAGAGCAGGTCCGACAGGCGTTCGACGGTGTGGCGGCCTTCCAGGTCCTGCACCAGCAGCCGGAACACCTGGGCGTGATGGGCTTCGCGCACGATGTCCATCTGGCGCTCGGCGTCGGGCTGACCGTCGATCACCGCGCCCGCGAGCGCCTCGCGCGTGCCGCGTTCCCAGGCTGCATAGTCGACCGGCTCCATCACCTGGCCATCGAGCAGTTCATCGAGAACGATCGGGTGGCGGGTCAGGTACTCGGCCGCCCAGCGCGACAGGCCGAGCAGGCGCATCACCCGTGCCTGCGCCTGGGGGTATTGCGACAGCAGCGCCAGGTAGGCGGGCCGGCCGATGACGGTCTCGATCAGGTCGATCAGCCGGGTGAATGCCGATTCCTCGCAGCCATCGGTCCGGGCGCGTTCGAGCAGTCGTTCGAGCGCGGCGCGGGTCTCCTCGCGTGCGGCGCGGTAGCGCCCGCTCGCGCGCAGCTGTTCGATCCGGTTGGCGACCCCCGGTGTCGGCTCGGCGGCCGGCGGCGTGCTGCCATTGACGGCAGGTGGCTGCACGCCGGCATCGAGCAGTCCGTCGAAAATGCGCTGGACGTCGTTTCGCGCCTGCTCGAGCCGGGTCTCGAAGGTGTCGGGTGCCAGACCGAGCATCGCCGCCACCTGCGCGCGCTCGGCGCGATCCGACGGCAGGCGGTGGGTCTGCGCGTCTTCGCGATACTGCAGCGCATGTTCGGTGCGACGCAGCAATTCGTAGGCGCTGGCCAGCGCTCCGGTGTCCTCGGGGGGCAGTACACCGCGTGCCGCCAGGGCGCCCAGGGTGACCAGGGTGCCGCGTTCGCGCAGGCCCGGGTCGCGACCGCCGCGCACTACCTGAAAAAGCTGGGCGGTGAATTCGATCTCGCGGATGCCGCCGCGGCCCAGCTTGACGTCGATGCTGCCGGTGTCGCGCGCGTCACGGCGCACCACCTCGGCCCGGATCAGACCGTGCAGTTCGCGCAGCGATCCGAAGGCACGAAAGTCGAGGTAGCGCCGGAACACGAAGGGCGTGACCATCGAGGTCAGCGCCTGCTCGTCGCGGTGGCGGGCATCGGCGCCGGCCAGACCCGAGTCGGCGATGATCACGCCCTTGAGCCAGGCGAAGCGCTCCCACTCGCGGCCCTGCGCGTAGAAGTACTCCTCGAGCATCGGCAGCGAGGCGACCAGCGGCCCGGAGTCGCCGTTGGGGCGCAGGCGCGTGTCGACCCGGAAGACGAAGCCCTCCGCGGTGGGGTCCGAGAGCAGTTGCAGGACCCGCCTGGCCACCCGGTGCATGAACTCGCTGGCGGCCATCGGCGCGCGTGCGATCACCCGGTCGCGGGCGGCGATGCGGTCGTCGCACACCCCCTCGTCGCGATAGACGAAGATCAGGTCCAGGTCGGACGAGACATTGAGCTCGTCGGCGCCGCCCTTGCCCATCGCCACCGCGAGCAGGTCCTGGGGCTGACCGTCGGTGTCGCAGGGCCAGCCGAACTGCGCCGCCAGCTCGCTGCCCGCCTGCGCGAGCGCGACCTGGGTGACCGCGGCGGCGAAGGCCGACATCGCGCGGCAGACTTCCGCCAGCGGCGCGGCCCCGCCGATGTCGCGTTCCATCAGCGCCAGGATCAGCAACTGGCGGGCGCGGCGCAGGGCCGCGCCGATCCGGTCGCCCTGGATCGAGGGCTCGATCGCCGGGCCGCCCTGTTCGCGCGCCTGCGTCACCCAGTCCTCCACCAGCCGGGTGACCCGGGCCGGCGTCAGCGGTGCGTCGATGAGCGCCTGCAGTGAGGCGACACCGTCGGCGCGCGCCTGCAGTGCCCCCAGGGAGCGTCGAAAGAATCCGGAGTGCTGTTCGGCGAGAAAGGGCATGTCGGGTCTCGCTGGCGGAGGGTGCGGGCGGAGGGTACGGGCGAAGGGTACGGGCGAAGGGTGCGAGTAAAACTGCGCGGGCGGAGGGCCGCGCAGGGTTGCGTGCACGGCTGCCGCGGCGACGGCGCAAGCGAGTATCCTCCGAAGATGACCGGGCGCAGTTGTCCGGACGTTCGGCCCGGAGCCGGCGGGATGCCGGCCACCCCCGCGACTCCCTGGTCGCTCCCCGTCATGCCTTCGCGCCGATTCACCCTTTTTCCGGCCTTCGCGCCCTCCGCCGTCGCCTCGAATCGACCCTCGTCCCGGCTGGCCGGCTGGATCGTGTGGCTGCTCGCGGCTTGCTGCCTGGCGGCCGCGCTGGGGTACCTGGCGCTGCGCCACTATTTCTGGCCGCGTCTGGATGAGTGGCGTCCGCAGATTGTCGCCGAGCTCGGTCGCCAGATCGGGCGCCCGGTCGAGATCGCCCGCCTGCAGACCGGTTTCGAAGGGCTCCTGCCGAGCCTGAGGATCGAGGGCCTCACCGTCGCCGATGACGACGGCACGCCGGCGTTGGTCGTCCCTGCCGCTCTGCTGGTCCTGTCGCCGCGCACCCTGCTGGCGGCCGAGCCGCGGCTGGCGCTGCTGCAACTCGACTCCCCGCGGGTGCGCGTCGAGCGTCGGATGGCGGGCCGGTGGCGGGTGGCGGGCGTGGATTTCGCCACGGATGCCGCCGATGAGGGCAGCGCGCTGACCCGCCTGCTCGAGCAGCGCCGCATCGTGGTCCGGGGCGGGCGCATCGACTTTCACGATCGGCTCGCGGACCGTCGCCAGACGATCGAGTCGGTCGACATCGGCATTGGCAGTGTCGGGCGCCGCCATCGCGGGTCGATCTCGGCGGGTGCGCTGCCGGGGGGCTGGCAGCGGCTGCAGTTCGCGGTCGAGTTTTACCGCACGCCGCGCTCCCGGCCGGCCGACCCGGCGAGCTGGATTGGCGAGGTCTACGCCGGTGCCGATCGGGCCGACATCGGCTGGCTGCGGCGAGCCGGCCCGGCCCTGACGGCGCCGCTGGAAGCCTTGCAGGCCGACTTCAAGGGCTGGCTGCGTTTCGATCGGGGCCGCCTGCGCGACGCGCAGCTCAAGCTCGCCGCCACCGACCTGCGCTGGCGGACCGGCACCGGATCGGCGGGGCTGCTGTCGTTTCCGGAACTCGCGCTCGATGCCCGGCTGCGCTTCGAGGGCGAGGGCAGCGAGCTGACCGTCGATGGGCTGCGGCTGCGCGAGGGCAGCGGGTTGACGCTGACGGCCGACGGGCCGCTGAAGGCCCGACTGGACGGTGCTGCTCGTCTGGCCGGGGTGCAGGGGGCGCTGCGCAATGTGGATGCCGGCGCCGCGCTGGCGCTGATGCGGCGCCTGCCGCTGGAGCCCGCCGCCCGCCGTGCCATCGATCAGTGGGCGGTGTCCGGCCGAATCGCCTCGCTCAACGGACGCTGGACCCGCCGCGACGCGCCGCGCGCGGCAATGGCCGGGCCGTCCGCCGCACCGCTGGCCCAGCCCTTCGCCGGCGGCGAATTCGAGCTTGTCGCCGGTTTCGAGGGATTGTCGGCGCGCCGTCTGCCGGCGGGCCCGGCAAAGCCCGCGGCGCTCGCCGTGGCCGACGCCCGACCGGCCATCGGCTTGCCCTGGGTCGAGAACATCGACGGCCAGGTGCGCCTGAGCAACGCCGCCGGCACGCTGCGGATCGACGCGCGGCGCGCGGTGATCGGCTTTCCCGGGCTCCTGGCCGAACCGGTGGTGCCCTTCGACACGCTGCAGGGCAGCGCGCGCTTCGCGTGGGAAGACATCGATGGCCAGCGGCAGTTCAATGCCGAACTCGAGACGCTGCGCTTCGCGAATGCGGACGCGGCCGGCACGGTATCGGGCCGCTACCGGACTGGCGGCAGGGGAGCGGGCATTCTTGACCTCCAGGGGCGAGTCGAGCGCGGTGAAGGCATCCAGATCGCGCGCTACCTGCCGCTGTCGCTCAGCGCGCCGGTGCGCGAGTGGGTGCGTCGGGCGGTGGTGGCGGGGCGGCTGGACGATCTGCGCTTCGCGGTGCGTGGCGACCTCGCGGACTTCCCCTTCGCGCGCCCGGCTGACGGCGAATTCTTCGTCGATGCCCGCCTGGCGGATGCGGTCATCGACTATGCGGGCGGCTGGCCGCGGATCGAGCGTGGCGAGGGGCGTTTTCGCCTGGAGCGCAATGGCCTGCAGGTCGCGTTGCGTTCCGGCCGCCTCTTCGATGTTGCGCTGGGGCCGACCACCGCCACCATCCGCGATTTCGGCGAGGCAGCGGTGCGCATCGAGGGCTCGGGTGAGGGTGCCGGCCAGCAGATGATCCGCTTCGTCAACCAGAGCCCGCTGTCGAGCCGGATCGATGATTTCGTCCGCGACACCGTCGCGCAGGGCAATGCCAGACTGCAGTTGCGCCTGGATCTGCCGCTGCGCGAACTCGACCGGACGCGGGTGGCGGGGTCGGTGACCTTCCTGGGTAACAACGTCACGCTCGACAGCACCATTCCGCCCTTCTCCGATGTCACCGGTACGCTGGAGTTCAGCGATCAGGGTCTTGCGTTGCGCGGTCTGTCGGCCACTTTCCTGGGCGGGCCGCTGAAGGTCGACGGCGAGACGCCCGAGCCCGGCCGCTTCGCGCTGCGCGCCCAGGGTCGGATCGACGCGGCGAACATGCTCGCCCTGGTCGACAACCCGCTCACCCGGCGGCTGTCCGGTGAGACCGGTTATTCCGCCACCATCCATGTCTCGCGCCGGGCGGTCTCGATGACTCTCGACTCCGATCTGGTCGGTCTGCAGTCGACATTGCCCGCGCCCTTCGACAAGCGGGCCGCCGCGCGCTGGCCGCTGACGGTGCGCACCAGCGCCGAGCCGCCGCCAGACCCGGGCACGCGCTCGATGCGCGACACCATCCGGGTGGAGCTGGGCGACGCGGTGCGTGTGGCGCTGGAGCGCGAGCGCGACCCGGCGAGCGCGCGCCTGCTGATCCGGCGCGGCGCGTTCGCGATCGACGGCGAGCCGGTTCTTCCGGAGCGCGGCCTGTCGCTGCTGCTCAACACCACCGCTCTCGATCTCGATGCCTGGTTGCCGCTGCTCATGGGCGGCGACATGCGCGAGGCGCAGCAGCGCGCGGTCAGCGGTTTCGCCCCAGGGTTTTCGCTGCTGCCGTCATCGGTGTCGGTGGTCTCGCCGAAGGTGGTGGTCGGCGGCAAGCAGTTGCATGACGTGGTGTTTGGCGCCACTCGGGTCGATGGTTTCTGGCGGGCCAATATCGGCGCCCGCGAGGTCAACGGGTTCTTCAACTGGCGCGAGCCGGCACCCGGCCAGCGGATCGGCACGCTCACCGCGCGGTTCGCCCGGCTGGAGATCCCGAAGGCGCGCACCAGCGAATTCGAATCCCTCCTCGATGCCGCGCCCGACGAGTTGCCGGCGCTCGACATTGCTGCCGAGGAACTGGTGCTGGGTGAGCGCCGGCTGGGCGCGATGTCGCTCAAGGCCACCAACAGCGGCACGGCGGCACTGCCGGTCTGGCGGCTGGATGAATTGAAGGTGGCCAACCCCTGGGCGTCGCTCACCGCGACCGGCACCTGGGCGCCGGCCCGCGCGGGATCACCGCGCGCCACTGCGCTCGATTTCGAGCTGTCGGTGGCCGACGCCGGGCAGTTGCTGGGGGTCTACGGTCTGCGCAACGCGCTGCGCGGCGGGGTGGGAACCGTGTCGGGCAACCTGAGCTGGCTGGGTTCGCCGATGGCGATTGACTATCCCAGCCTCGGCGGGCGCCTGCGCCTGGAGATGGGCAAGGGACAGTTCCTGAAGTCCGAACCCGGTCTGGCCAAGCTGATCGGCGTGCTCAGCCTGCAGTCGCTGCCGCGGCGGTTGTCACTCGATTTTCGCGACGTCTTCGCCGAGGGGTTCTCGTTCGACGACATCCAGGGCGACGTGCGCGTGCAGGCCGGCGTCGCGCACACCGAGCGCTTCCGGATGCGCGGCGTCCAGGCGCAGGTGGACATCCGCGGTCAGGCCAGCCTGGCCCAGGAGACCCAGGCGCTGGAGGTCGCGGTGCGCCCCGAGATCAATGCCGGGCTTGCCTCGCTTGCCTATGCGGCGATCGCCAATCCGGCGATCGGCCTGGGGACCTTCCTCGCCCAGTTCGTGCTGCGCCAGCCCCTGCAGCAGCTGCTTTCCTATGAGTACCGGATCAGCGGTTCGTGGGCCGATCCGCAGGTGGTCGAATACCGCCGTGCGGCCGACGCGCCCGTGCTCACCGATGGCGTCCTGACGCCGCGCCCGCCCCCCCTGCCGGGCCCGGGCTCTCCGGCTGTTCCGTCCGTTCCCCGCCAACCCTGATGCCACCCATCGCCTGCCCCCGACTTCGGAGAATTGCCGGATGACCTCCCCCCGCCCTGACAAGCCCGCTCCCCCGCCGCCCCCCGCCGGATTTCTCGCCGTTGCCGGCGTGCAGATGGTGTCGGGAACCGACCCCATCGCCAACTGCGATGCCGCCGCTGCGCTGATCGCGCAGGCCGCCCGCGGCGGCGCGCGCCTGGTGGTGCTCCCGGAGTATTTCTGCCTGCTCGGGCGCCGTGACACCGACAAGGTCGGCCTGCGCGAACCCGAGGGCGACGGCCCGCTGCAGCATTTCCTCTCCGGGCAGGCCCGCCAGCACGGCATCTGGCTGATCGGCGGGACCGTGCCGCTGACCAGTTCGCGGCCCTCCCGGGTCCGCAACACCTGTCTGGTCTACGCGCCCGACGGCAGCCGCGCGGCACGCTACGACAAGATCCACCTGTTCGGCTTTCAGCGCGGCGAGGAACGCTTCGACGAGTCGGCCACCATCGAGGCCGGCCGCACGCCGGTGGTGGTCGATGTCGAGGGCTGGCGGATCGGCGTGTCGGTCTGCTATGACCTGCGCTTTCCCGAGCTCTATCGCGCGCTGTCGCCTTGCGACCTGATCGTGGTGCCGTCGGCTTTCACGCACACCACCGGCCAGGCTCATTGGGAGATCCTGCTGCGCGCACGCGCCATCGAGAATCAGTGCTATGTTCTTGCGCCAGCCCAGGGCGGTCTGCACGAGAACGGCCGTCGCACCTGGGGCCATACCCTGCTGATCGACCCGTGGGGCGAGATCATCCAGGTGCTGCCCGAAGGTCCCGGTGTGGTCGCCGGCACGCTGCAGCGCCTGCGCATCGCCGATGTCAGGCGCAGCCTGCCGGCGCTGACCCACCGGATCATGTAGTCGTTTCCAGGAGTTTCCATGCACATTGCTGACGAAGGAATCGATCGCCTGGCGATCGCGCGCCAGCGCCTTCTCGAGCCGTCCGACCTCGATGAGCGCGACCTCACCCGTGCGCTGTCCGAGGTGTTCGAGCACAAGGTCGACTACGCCGATCTGTATTTCCAGTACACCCGCAGCGAGGGCTGGAGCCTCGAGGAGGGCATCGTCAAGTCGGGCAGCTTCTCGATCGACCAGGGCGTGGGCGTGCGGGCGGTGGCCGGCGAGAAGACCGCCTTCGCCTATTCCGACGAGATCAATGCCCAGGCGCTCCTGTCGGCGGCGCGGGCCACCCGCAGCATCGCGCGCAGCGGCGCCGGCCGCGTCAAGGTCGCCGCCAGCCTGAATCCCGGCAAGGGCCGCGCCCTGTATCGCGCCGACGATCCGATCCTCGGGATGGACGCCACCCGCAAGGTCGCCCTGCTCGAGCGGGTCGAAAAGATCGCCCGCGCGCGCGATCCGCGCATCACCCAGGTGATGGCCGGACTCGCCGCCGAATACGACGTCGTCATGGTGGCTCGCTCCGACGGGCTGATGTCGGCCGATGTCCGTCCGCTGGTGCGCCTGTCGGTGACCGTGATTGCCGAGAGCAACGGCCGGCGCGAACAGGGCCACAGCGGCGGCGGCGGCCGGTTCGGCCTCGACTATTTCGACGACGCCATCATCGAGCAGTACGCCCGCGAGGCGGTCGACTCGGCGCTGCTGAACCTGGAGGCCCGGCCCGCCCCTGGCGGGGTGATGTCGGTGGTGCTGGGCCCGGGCTGGCCCGGCGTGCTGCTGCACGAGGCGATCGGTCACGGTCTCGAGGGCGACTTCAACCGCAAGGGCTCCTCGGCCTTCGCCGGCAAGCTCGGCCAGCGGGTCGCCGCGCGCGGCGTCACCGTGGTCGACGACGGCACCATCAAGGATCGGCGCGGGTCGCTCAACATCGACGACGAGGGCAATGCCACCCAGCGCAATGTGCTGATCGAGGACGGCATCCTGCGGGGCTATCTCCAGGACACCCTGAATGCCCGCCTGATGAAGGTGCCGGTCACCGGCAATGGCCGGCGCGAATCGTTCGCGCACCTGCCGATGCCGCGCATGACCAACACCTACATGCTGGGCGGCGATCGCGATCCGGCCGAGATCATCGCCTCGATCGACCGCGGCCTGTATGCCGTCAATTTCGGCGGCGGTCAGGTCGACATCACCAACGGCAAGTTCGTGTTCTCGGCGTCCGAGGCTTACTGGGTCGAGAAGGGCCGCATCCTCTATCCGGTCAAGGGCGCCACGCTGGTGGGCAACGGGCCCGATGCGCTGACCCGGGTCACCATGATCGGCAACGACATGCGGCTGGACGCCGGGGTCGGTGTCTGCGGCAAGGACGGCCAGAGCGTGCCGGTCGGGGTGGGCCAGCCGACGCTGCGCATCGAGGGTCTCACGGTGGGCGGAACCGCCTGACGCGTCGCGCGCCGGATCGATCCGGTGCCCGCGTCCGGTATTGCGCTCCCGGGCGCGGGCGCGACGAGCCCCGGCTTGCGCGCCCGCGCCGGCCCGAATAAACTTCGGCGCATGTGCACGCTGCGTCCGTCTTTTTATTTTGGCGACTTTGGCTTTCCCGCCGGCGGTGGGAGAGGTCCGGAGCGCACGCGCAGCTAGCCAAGCCCCGAACCCCGAAAACCGCCGGCCTCCCAGCCGGCGTTTTTTTTGGTCCGCCGCGCCCGCTTCCCGCGCCACCGATCTGCCGATCCACCGCCCGCCCGTTCCGAATCACGAAATCAGCGACCTGTTCGAGGATCCCGATGTCACCGACCACCGACGATGTACGAATCCGCGAGATCAAGGAACTCGCGCCTCCCTCCCACCTGCTGCGCGAACTGCCCTGCGGCGAGCGCGCCACCCGGGTGACCTATGACTCGCGCCAGTCGACCCACCGGATCCTGCACGGCATGGACGACCGGCTGCTGGTGGTGGTCGGGCCCTGTTCGATCCACGATCCGGTTGCCGCCATCGAGTACGCGACCCGGCTGGCGCCCCTGCGCGAGCGCCTGGGCGCCGATCTCGAGGTCGTGATGCGGGTGTACTTCGAGAAGCCGCGGACCACTGTCGGCTGGAAGGGCCTGATCAACGATCCCGACCTGGACAACAGTTTCCAGATCAACAAGGGGCTGCGGCTCGCCCGGCAGCTGCTGCTGCAGATCAACGAGCTCGGTCTGCCGGCCGGCACCGAGTTCCTGGACATGATCACCCCCCAGTACATCGCCGACCTGATCGCCTGGGGGGCGATCGGCGCGCGCACCACCGAATCGCAGGTGCACCGCGAACTGGCCAGCGGGCTGAGCTGCCCGGTGGGGTTCAAGAACGGCACCGACGGCAGCCTGCGGATCGCCTTCGACGCGATCAAGGCTGCCTCGCAGCCGCACCATTTCCTGTCGGTCACCAAGGGTGGCCACTCGGCGATCGTGTCCACCAACGGCAACGAGGACTGCCATGTGATCCTGCGCGGGGGCAAGGCGCCGAACTATGACGCTGCCTCGGTCGATGCCGCCTGCCGGGAAGCCGGGATCGCCGCGCTGGCCTGCCGGCTGATGATCGATGCCAGCCACGGCAACAGTCAGAAGAAACCGGAAAACCAGATTCCGGTGCTGCGCAACGTCGGCGAGCAACTGGCTGCTGGCGAGACCCGCATCTTCGGCGTCATGGTCGAGAGCCACCTGCAGGCCGGTCGCCAGGATCTGGTGCCCGGCAAGCCGCTGACTTATGGGCAGAGCGTCACCGACGGGTGCATCGGGTGGGACGACACCGTCGCCTGCCTGGAACACCTGGCCGAATCGGTGCGCCAGCGCCGCCTGGCAGCTGCCGAATGACGGCTCGCACATCCCTGTCGCTGCGCTGATTCCATGCTATAAGAATCGGGGTAGAGAGTTCCCAGGAGACGCGTATGGATTCCCCGCAGGCGCCCACCCAGCCGTCACCCGCTGCCGGCGTCAACGGTCCCGCAAAGCCCCCGGCTGCCCGACAGACGCCGCATGAGCGCCTGATGTCGATGGGGCTTCGCCCGGTCGGGCGAGCCAGCGAATTCGCCGAGGAAATCCATGACCTGATGTCCAAGACCCCGCTCTTCTCGGGTCTGGACATCGATGAGACCCGTCAGCTCGGCTCCTTCATGTACGTGTACGAAGCGCCGCCCGGCGTCACGGTCATTTCCGAAGGTGAAAGCGGCGATTTCATGATGCTGCTGATGAGCGGCATGGTCGACGTGCTGCGCCGCAACCGCTACAACTACCCGTCGCGGATCGCGGTGGCCAACGCCGGCCACGCGCTGGGCGAGATGTCGATGTTCGACGGCGAGCCCCGGTTCGCCTCCTGTGTCACCCTCGAGCACGTCCGGATCGCGGTGCTCACCCGCGATGCGCTGATGCTGGTTCTCGCCGACCAGCCCAAGGTCGGCAACAAGATCCTGCTCAAGCTCGTGCAGCTGCTCTCCGAGCGCCTGCGCCAGACCAGCGCCAAGCTGGTCACCTATCTCGAGTCCGCCCGCGAAGGCTGAGCACTCCGCGCGGCAGGCGCCGCGCCGCGGGTGCGCTGCCGCCCTCCTGATCCTGGTGCGCCCCGGGTAAGGCGCACCGCACCGGTGCGAGGAACGCCTTCGAGCGCCCCGGAATCCCCCTTTCGATGGATGGCATGCGTCTTGCACGGTTGCCGTGCAGGCTGACGCGCGTGTTTGGCGCGCCGCCGGTCCGATCGGAGGCAGACGCTGCGGTGTCCCGTCGATCGGCCGACCTGCGCCTGGCTTGCGCGATCGACCCGCTGGAGGACCGCATGAACGACACCTACGCCCCTTATGATGCCTATCGTCGCCTCGGACCGGCCTGTTCGAGTTGCGGCCAGCCCCACGCCGACGGGCAGCATTTGCTGCCTGCCGTGGCGGACCGCGACGAGCCCGCAGCGCTCGCCGAGCGCCGGATCGCAACGCCGGAGGCCACTCCGATCTCTTCCGAGCGCCTGTCGGCCGATTTCATCGAGGCGGTGCTGGTCAAGGCCCTGCTCCCCGACGAGGGGCTGCGCCGGCGCTTCCTGCAGGCGGTCGGCGCCGGCACCGCGCGGGCTGCGATCGGCAGCCTGCTGCCGCTGGGCGCCCTCGAGGCCATGGCACAGGACAAGGCGCCGCTGGAAAAGAAGGAGCTCAAGCTGGGCTTCATCGCGATCACCTGCGCCACGCCGCTGATCATGGCCGACCCCCTGGGTTTCTATAGGCGCCAGGGCCTGTCGGTGCAGCTGAACAAGACCGCGGGCTGGGCGCTGATCCGCGACAAGATGCTCAACAAGGAGCATGACGCCTCGCACTTCCTGTCACCGATGCCGCTGGCCATCTCGATGGGTCTGGGCTCGGTCGCCCAGCCGATGAACGTCGCTACCATCCAGAACATCAACGGCCAGGCGATCACGCTGCATGTGAAGCACAAGGACAAGCGCGATCCCAAGTCCTGGAAGGGCTTCAAGTTCGCGGTGCCCTTCGAATACTCGATGCACAACTTCCTGCTGCGCTACTACCTGGCCGAGAACGGCATCGATCCCGATCGCGATGTCCAGATCCGGGTCACGCCGCCGCCCGAGATGGTGGCCAACCTGCGGGCCGGCAACATCGACGGCTTCCTCGGACCCGATCCCTTCAACCAGCGCGCGGTCTACGACGAGGTGGGCTTCATCCACCTGCTGTCCAAGGAAATCTGGGACGGTCACCCCTGTTGCGCCTTCGGCGTCTCGGAGGCCTTCATCCAGCAGAATCCCAACACCTTCGCCGCTTTGTACCGATCGGTGCTGGAGGCGGCGGCGATGGCGCGCGACCCAAAGAACCGCGCGCTGATCGCCAAGGTGATCTCGCCCGCTGCCTACCTGAACCAGCCCGAGACGGTGGTCGAGCAGGTGCTGACCGGCAAGTTCGCCGATGGCCTGGGCGCGGTGAAGACCGTGCCCGACCGCGCCGACTTCGATCCGGTGCCCTGGTACTCGATGGCCGTCTGGATGCTCACCCAGATGAAGCGCTGGGGCTACATCAAGGGCGATGTGAACTACAAGGACATTGCCGAGAAGGTCTTCCTGCTCACCGATGCCAAGAAGCGCATGGCCGAGCTCGGCCAGAAGACGCCCGATGGCGGCTATCGCAAGTTCAAGGTCATGGGGCGCGAGTTCGACCCGGCCAAGCCCGGCGAATACGCGGCCAGCTTCGCGATCAAGCGGCTCTGAGGACCGCATGAGCCTGAACCTGAAAGCGGCGCTGCTGTCGCTGCTGCTGGCCGTCTGCCTGCTGGGCGCCTGGCAGCTGGCGGCCTCACCAGGCGCCACTGGCGGCCCGGCGGCGGGCGCGCGCAGTGCGGCCGACGAGGAGTACGCGCGCCTGATGGGCAAGTCGGGCGGGCCCCCGAAGACCTCGGGCCTGCCCACGCTCGCGCAGATGGGCGAGACCTTCGCGCGGCACCTGAGCGATCCGTTCTATGACAACGGCCCCAACGACAAGGGGATCGCGATCCAGCTGGGCGCGTCGCTGGCCCGGGTCGGCGCCGGCTTCGGACTGGCGGCGCTGATCGCGATTCCGCTGGGCTTTCTGATCGGCATGTCACCGCTGATGTACCGAGCGCTCGATCCGTTCATCCAGGTGCTCAAGCCGATCTCGCCGCTGGCCTGGATGCCGCTGGCGCTCTACACGATCAAGGACGCATCGATCTCGGGCATCTTCGTGATCTTCATCTGCTCGGTCTGGCCGATGCTGATCAACACCGCGTTCGGGGTGGCCGGTGTTCGGCGCGAATGGCTCAACGTGGCGCGCACGCTCGAAGTGCGACCGCTGCGGCGCGCGCTGCTGGTGATCCTGCCGGCGGCGGCGCCGACCATCCTCACCGGCATGCGCATCTCGATGGGCATCGCCTGGCTGGTCATCGTGGCCGCCGAGATGCTGGTGGGCGGCACCGGCATCGGCTACTTCGTGTGGAACGAGTGGAACAACCTGTCGCTCACCAACGTGATCTTCGCGATCCTGGTGATCGGCGTGGTGGGCATGCTGCTCGACCTGGCCTTCGCGCGGCTGCAGTGCGCGGTCACCTACCGGGAATAGCGATGGACTCCTTCCTGACGGTGCAGGGTCTGTCCAAGACCTATCCGGGGCCGGGTTCGGCCGGGCCGGTGCCGGTGTTCGAGGAGGTGAGCTTCGGCGTCGAGCGCGGCGAGTTCGTCTGCATCATCGGGCACTCTGGCTGCGGCAAGACCACCATCCTGAACATCCTCGCGGGCCTGGAGCAGGCCAGCGCCGGCTATGTCTTCATGGACCGGCGCGAACTCAAGGGCCCGAGCCTGGATCGCGGTGTGGTGTTCCAGGGCCATGCGCTGATGCCGTGGTTGAGCGTGCTGCAGAACATCGTGTTCGCGGTGAAGTCGCGCTGGCCGCAGTGGCCGCGCGCGCAGGTGCTCGAGCACAGCCAGCGCTTCATCGCGCTGGTCGGGCTGGCGGGCGCCGAGCACAAGAAACCGGCCGAGCTGTCGGGCGGCATGAAGCAGCGCGTGGGCATCGCGCGCGCGTTCGCCATCCAGCCGCGGATGCTGCTGCTCGACGAACCGTTTGGCGCGCTCGACGCGCTCACCCGCGGCGTGATCCAGGACGAACTGCTGCGCATCTGCGCCTCGACCCAGCAGACGGTGTTCATGATCACCCACGATGTCGATGAAGCGATCCTGCTGGCCGACCGCATCCTGCTGATGAGCAACGGGCCGCGCGCCCGGGTCGCCGAGATCGTGCGCAACACCATGCCGCGCAGCCGCACCCGGCTGACCATCCATCACGATCCGCAGTACTACCGGATCCGCAACCACCTGGTGGACTTCCTGGTCCATCGCTCCCGCCTGATCCAGCAGGGCGCAGCCGATGGCCAGTCGTCACGCGCCGGCGAGCCGCCGCGCGAAGTCAGCCCCGGCCTCGACGCGGATGAGCCGCCGCTCGCGTCGGGCGCTACCCCATCTCCCATCCCCAGCCAGTCCCAGGAGGCCTGACCATGAATCGCAACGACATCACCGACAAGATCTACGAGACCAAGGTCCGCAAGGGCATCAAGTGGGCCGACGTGGCCAAGAAGGTCGGCCAGAGCAAGGAATGGGTGACCGCGGCCTGCCTGGGCCAGATGACGATGACTGCGCCGCAGGCGGCGGTGGTCGCGAAGATCTTCGGGCTGACCAAGGAAGAGGCCGCCTGGCTGCAGGTTGTCCCCTACAAGGGGTCGCTGCCCACCGCGGTGCCCACCGATCCGCTCATCTACCGCTGGTACGAGATCGTCAGCGTGTATGGCTCGACCATCAAGGAGCTGATCCACGAGGAGTTTGGCGACGGCATCATGAGCGCGATCGACTTCTCGATGGACATCGTGCGCGAGCCGGACCCCAAGGGCGATCGCGTCAACGTGACGCTGAGCGGCAAGTTCCTGCCCTACAAGACGTATTGACCGTTCGCGTCCGCTCTGAGCCGTCGGGAACCGGCGCTCATCGGCCATTGAGAGCGAATCAGGAACGCTCCGCCAGGGCGCCCTGAATGGCTGCCATGAGAAGGTCGATGTCAGCGCCGGGGTTGGCCGCCACATTGCGCAGCCACTTCACCCCCGAAACGGTGGTCGTGGAGGTGGAACCGGCGGGCAATTGATTCAGTATCCGGTCGAACAAGCGCCCGTCCTCAGGCCGCCAGACCACGATGCCGGTCTGGGGCAGCGCATAAAGCGCCAGGCGCTTGTCCGCCGCCACAAACTCACTCAAGCCACGTGCAAGGTCCATGCAGTGCTCAATGCGCTGCGCAACGCCTTCGCGTCCCCAGGCCAGCAACGTGGCCAGCAGGGCGGTGGCGGCTGCACCATGGGAACCGAGCACGCCGACATTGGGGGTGGCAAGATAGGTTCCCCCGAAGCTGACCGCCGCGTGTGCTTTCGCGGTGTCTTTGAACAGGACGAGCGCCGACTCTTTGGGTTGAAAAAGCCACTTGTGCGCCGAGATGGCAACCGAGTCGGCCGATTCGATGCCGGCAAGCAGATCAGCGTACTTGCTCAATCGCAACGGACCTGCCCAGGCAGCGTCGACATGGGTCCAGGCGGCCCTGCCGGCCAGGTCCAAAGGGTCGATCGCACCGGTGCTCGTCGCACCGGCGGTGAGGACCAGCGCGCAGTGGCTCAGGTTGGCCGGCAACTGCGCCGCGTCCAGCGCGCCGCTGGCGTTGACGGGCACGCGCCGATAATCGAGACCCAGGAGATGAGCCGCTTTTGCAATCGAGAGATGCGCTCCTTCGGAGGCGATGACCTGCGTGATGCCAGCGCATTCCCGTGCGGACCACAAGGCGGTCAGATTGGCTAGCGTCGAGCCCGGTGTCATGTGTCCGCCATTCATGCCGAACCAGGGCGCGAGCCATGCGACGACCCGTTCTTCCATCTGACGGGCAACCGGTGAGGTGGCGGGGTGAAGCAGGTTCTGATTGAGCGATGCGTTCCAGAGCGTTATCGCCCAGGTGATCCACGGGGTTGGCGGGTCCATATGGGCAAAGGAGGTGGGCTCGCCCAGGCGCGCCGCGCCCCCAAGAATGCTGGGTGCCAGCGAGTTCAGTGCGGCCCTGGAACCGATCCCGAGCGGTGGCAGTTCCATCGGCAGATCAAGACCCTTCGACGCAGTGAAATCACGGCTCATCCAGTCGACGGCTTCGTGCAGGCCGTCCGAATCGACGGCGAATTCCTTGTCCATGCCAATCACCTCAATGGATATCCGACATTCGGGGGGCGACCTTGGTCCTGATCATCGGTGAACTGCAACGCAGCGTGTACGCGCAGCGTACTGCGGGCCCGCCCGAGCCTTGCCCTCGCCGACAGGCTCATGCGGGCATGAACCTCACCGCGCTCCGGAGATTTGAAGCGGCTGTCACAATTTCATGCCTTGACTTGTCAAAGTAGCGACAGAGGTCCGCCGATCCTCCTGGTGGGCAGGCGAGGCAACGGCATCCGGGCCGAAGGGGCAAGACAGTCATGAAAATTGCAGAGCCTGATTCCTCGACGATCCGTGATGCGCTCGACGGCAGTCTGTCGGCCACCGATTCGCTGATCACGACGATCCAGCCGGGCATCTACAAGCTGGCGGTCCATGTGCTGGGCCATCGCGACGATGCCGCGGACGCGACGCAGGAGATCCTGCTGAAGGTTGTGACGCATCTGGCAGGCTTCCGAGGTGAGTCGGCCTTCTCGACCTGGGTCTGGCGTGTGGCCCACAATCACCTCATGACGGCGCGCACCCGCAAGGCGGAGTCACCGGAAGTGTCCCTGGACGCCATCGCGGAACGCCTCGAACAGGGTCTGGCGTTTGCCTCGTCGTTGGCCAAAGACACCGCAGGGGCGACAGCACTCAGTCCGCAGGACAAGCTGGAAGCGCGTCAGGTGGCATTGGCCTGCACCCAGTCGATGCTGATGGCCCTGGACCGGGAGCATCGCCTGGTTTACGTGATCGACACCGTGTTTGGACTCGATTCCCGGCAGGCCGGGGCGGTGGCTGGCATCACACCAGCGGCCTACCGCCAGCGCTTGTCGCGTGCCCGCTCGCGTCTGGACACGTTCATGGGTCGATCCTGCGGACTGGTCAATCCGGATGCCAGGTGTCGTTGCGAGCGTCAGTTGCCTGCGGTTCGCCATCTGGCCCGGTCAGGCGGTGTCGACCGGGGAGCGGTGATCGCGATTCGCCAGGATGAAATGCAGGAAGCCGAGCGGCAGTTCGCTGCCTTCACAAGAGTCTGCGACGCAGCCGCCATTTTGCGTGCGCATCCCGATTACCGGGCGCCGGAAAGCATGCGCAGCGCCATTCTTGCCGTACTGACCCACGAGGGATTCATGCAGCCAGGAGCGCCCCAGTGACGCAGGAAGCGGTCTCGATTGAACCGGTGGCACTGACGACCGCCGATGGTGTCGTCCTTCAGGGTCAGGTCTTCGGGCCGCGCAACCCCCACCAGCGGCCCGTGCTGATCGCGGGCGGACTCGGCATCGCGCAACGTTTCTACTTTCCATTGGCCGGCTGGCTCGCGCAGAAAGGGCATCGCGTGATGACCTTTGACCTCAGGGGCATCGGTGCCTCCCGCAGCCCAGCGCATCGCCAATCGCTGCGCGGGCTCGATGCCGACATGCTGACCTGGGCCCGTCGGGACTTCCCGGCTGCCGTCAATGCACTGTCCGCGCTGGCCGGCGGCGCGCCCATCGGTCTGATCGGGCACAGTCTGGGCGCGCATCATGCGGCGATGACCGACGACCAGACGCAGGCGCGACTGGAGACGGTGGTTTGCGTGGCGGCCGGCTCGGGCTACTGGCGCGACTGGGCGCCTGCGTCACGACGACTCGCGCCCTTGATGCTGCATCTGGCAGCGCCGGTCCTGACGCCTTTGTTCGGCTATTTTCCCGGCAAGGCCCTGCGCATGGTGGGCGACCTGCCGGCGCCAGCCATGCGGCAATGGTCGCGGTGGTGCCGGCATCCTGAATTCGCCTGGGGGGTAGAACCGGACCGGTTGCTGCCCAGTCTGCACTCGGCCCGTTTTCGTATCGAAGCTTTCAGCTTTACCGATGACGATGCAATGACAGAGCACTGCACCCGCAAGCTGTTGGCTGCGATGCCCAATGCGCCATCGACCGTCAAGGTGGTGAAGCCGGGTGATGTGGGCCTGGTCAGGATCGGGCACACCGGCGCCTTCCGCCGTGAGGGTACCGATGCGCTCTGGCCAATGTTCGAGCAAGCTCTCCTGAAACCCCTTCTGGTTGACCCGTCATGACGAATACCCTTTCCCCCGTTCCGCCGGGGTTCGGCCCCCTCCTGCGCAGCAGCCCCGTGCTCGAGGCGCTGGGTGGATTCATGAGCCGCGGCGAGGGGGACGCACTCGAAATCGGATTGCTGGTCGGTCCGACCCATCTGAACGCCCGCGGTCGTCTGCATGGGGGCGTATCGGCGACCGTGCTGGATGTGGCGATGGGCTACATGCTCTCGGCCCGCACAGGCGGCCGCAGACGCCTGACCGCGCGCATGACCATCGATTACCGCAGCGCCGCCGAGCAGGGCGAATGGCTGCATGTACTCCTTGACCGGGCCGAGGAGGACGGGCGCAAGACGCTCGCCTTTGGTCGATTGATGTCGGGCGAGCGGCTGGTCGCCGAGGTGAACGCGCTGTTCGTGGACGCGCCGGTGGCCAACGGCTAGCGGTTGTTGTCGTCTGTCAGCGACCGCTGGCGTGAGCGCGCCGGCCCTCAGCCGGGTTTGTTGCGCCCCTGCTGCCAGAGCACGTCGCTGCCCCCGTCGGCGCGGTTGAGCACGCGCGACAGCACGAACAGCAGGTCCGACAGCCGGTTCAGGTATTGCCGGCACGCGGGCCGCACCGTTTCTTCGGCCCCCAGCGACACCACCGCGCGCTCGGCGCGCCGGCACACGGTGCGGGCGATGTGGGCGATGGCCGCCGCGCGAGAACCGCCGGGCAGGATGAATTCCTGCAGCCGGGGCAAGGTGGCGTTGTGGCGTTCGAGCAGCTCGTCCAGGCGCGCGACCTGCGCGTCGCTGACGTTCTCGTAGCCGGGGATGCACAGCTCGCCACCCAGATCGAAGAGATCATGCTGGATGTCGATGAAGGCATCGCGCAGCGCGTCGGGCATCGGCTCGGTGAGCAGCAGGCCGATGGTGGAGTTGAGCTCGTCGACATCGCCCAGCGCGGTGACGCGCAGGCTGTCCTTGCGGGTTCGGCTGCCGTCACCCAGGCCGGTGGTGCCATCGTCGCCGGTGCGCGTGGCAATTTGCGAAAGTCTGTTTCCCATGGCCGAAGTCTACCGAAGGATGGCGCAAGGCCGCGTTGGCGACCCTGCGGGCGACAGGCGGGCGGCGCTTCAGGCGTCGCGCAGGATGTCGAGCAGGCGCAGCTGGGCGATCTGGCCGACCTGCGCCAGTGCGTTCTGCATTTCATGCTCGGGCGCGTTGGTCAGCCGGGCGCGCAGGCTGCCGAAGATCGCCTCGCGGCTGTTCAGCCGGGCGCAGATGATGAAGGGAAAGCCGAACTGCTCGAGGTAGCGGCGGTTCAGTGCCCCCAGCTCGGCGCGCTGCGCGTCATCGAGCGCACCCAGCCCGGCCAGGCGCTGCTCGTTCTTCGAGGCGTCGGTGAGGGTGCCGGCCTGCGCCTCGCGCCCGGCCAGTTCGGGGTGGGCATTGAGCAGCGCCAGCTGCTCGCGCGCCGAGGCCGCCTGAACCGCGCCCCACAGCGCCAGCAGCAGCTCGGTCTCGCTGGCGAACGGCCGCCGCCCGAAGGCGCGTTCCGCGATCCAGCCGGAATGCTCGTACACCTTGCCGAAGAGCGCCGAGAATTCGGCGGGCGAGAGCGAGTTGATGCGGTCCAGCGTGGCCATGGCGGATTTCCGGTTGACGCGGTCGGTGGGCAGGAGGAACGGGCGAAAATGTTAACATTTTCGACTGATCGATCCCGGATGAAATGGCCATGGAACCTGGCGTCGAACGGCTGGGCAGTGAAGGCCGCGCCAGTGTCGGGCAGCACGCCGCAAGGCGCGCGCGCGGCTCAGCTGCCGCGGTAGGTGGCGTAGCTCCAGGGCGACACCAGCAGCGGCACATGGTAGTGGGCCTGCGCATCGGCGATGCCCACCGCCAGCGGCACCTGATCGAGGAAGGGCGGGTCGGCGACCGGCAGACCCTGGGCCGCGAAATAGTCGCCGACATGAAACACCAGCTGATAGCGGCCCGGCCGCAAGGCCGCGCCGCTGAGCAGCGGCGCGTCGCAGCGGCCATCCCGGTTGGTGCGGGTCTCCAGCAGCTTCACCGGCACGCCGTCCATGGCGAAGAGTTCCACCCGGACGTCGGCGGCGGGCCGGCCCTGGGCGGTGTCGAGGATGTGGGTGGTGAGCTGGCCCATGATGGTGACGATGCAAGCGGGTCGCCGCCGCTGTGCGAACAGCGGGCGGGCGGGCGCCGCAGGCGCGGCGGGAAGGAGTGCGAAGAATGTTAACACCCGAGGGGTATGGCGCCGGTCGCCCGGCGCGCGTCAAGGGCGATCTGGTCGGTGCCGACAGCCGGGTCTACGACGCCATCTTCGAGGACATCCTGGCGCAGCGCCTGCCCCCGGGAACCCGGCTGGTGGAGTCGGCGATCGGCCTGCGTCTGGGGGTGCCCCGCGCGGTGGTGCGCATGGGCCTGCTGCGGCTCGCGCACGACCGCATCGTCGAGCGGGTGCCCAATCGCGGTTGCGCGGTGGCGCGCCCCGGGCCCGACGAGGCACGGCACCTGTTCGAGGCCCGCCGGCTGCTCGAGGGCGGCCTTGCCGCGGCCCTGGCCGGGCAGTTGGGCGCGCGCGCCCTTGCCGCGCTGTCGCGCCTGATCGCGCGCGGTCAGGCGGCCTTCGAGGCCGGCGACAGCGCGGGCTGGCTGCGGGCGGCCGCCGACTTCCACAACCGGCTGGCGGCGCTGGCCGGCAATCCGGTGCTCGAGTCGATGGTGCGTGAACTCGTCACCCGCTCGATGCTGATCTCGGCGCTGTCGCTGGAACCCGGCCGCACCCGGTATGTGTCGGGGCTGCGCGCCGAACTGCTCGCCGCCCTGGCGCAGGGCGACGCCCGGGGCCGGCAGCGCGCCCGCCGGCTGATGGAGAAACTGCTGACCGAGATCGAGTCGGGGATCGAGCCGCGGGCGGGCTGATCGGTGCTGCGCCGGCTTACTGCTGACCGCGGTGCGCCCAGGCGGTGGTGTGGCGCTCGATCCACGAGAACAGCTCGTACATCGCCATCGCCATCGCGGCGATGACCACCAGGCCGGCAAAGGCCAGTGGCATCTTCATCGCCGAGCCCGCCGAGATCAGCAGATAGCCGATCCCTTCATTGGAGGCGTTCATCTCCGACACGGTGGTGCCCACGAAGGCCAGCGTGATCGCGACCTTCAGCGACGCAAAGAAGTACGGCATCGAGCGCGGCAGACCGACCTTCACCAGCACATCGAGACGGCGCGCGCCCAGTACCCGCAGGACGTCCTCGAGCTCGGGCTCGAGGGTGGCCAGGCCGGTGGCGATGTTGACCATGATCGGGAAAAAGGAGATCAGGAAGGCGGTGAGGATGGCCGGGCCCACGCCGATGCCGAACCACACCACCAGGATCGGCACGAACGCCGCCTTGGGCAGGGCGTTGAAGGCGGTCATCAGCGGATACATCGCGGAGTAGGCCAGCCGCGACGAACCGATCACGAAGCCCAGCAACACACCCACCACGATCGACAGGGCGAAGCCGACCATCGTGGTCCAGAAGGTTCGCCAGGCGTGATCGGCGATCGGGCCGGCGAACTCGATCAGCGAGTGCACGATCTGGATCGGGCTCGGAAACACGAATTCGGACACGCCGAACAGGCTGCACACCGCCTGCCACAGCAGGATCGACGCCAGCAGCAGCACCCACGGCGCGATCTTCTCGAAGTTCTTCTTGCGGGCCATGGCGCTTGCCTTCAGGACTTGCGGATTTCACCGATGCGCGAGCGCAGCTCGAGCACCAGGCTGGTGAAGCGGTCGGTGTAGGTGATGTCGAGGTCGCGCGGCCGCGGCAGGTCGATCTCGCGCCGGGCCATGATCCGCCCCGGCCGTTTGCTCATCACATAGACGGTGTCGGCCAGGTAGGCGGCCTCGCGCAGGTCGTGCGTGACCAGAATGACGTTGAAGCGCTGGGTGGTCCACAGGTCGCGCAACACGTTCCAGAGTTCCTCGCGGGTGAACGCATCGAGCGCGCCGAAGGGCTCGTCGAGCAGCAGCATGCGCGGCTCGTGGATCAGGGCCCGGCAGATGGACGCGCGCTGCTGCATGCCGCCCGACAGCTGCCAGGGAAACTTGTCCTCGTAGCCCTGCAGTCCGACGGTGGCCAGCAGCTTGCGCGCCCGCTCGATGTACTCCTCGCGCTTCTTCTTGAACTGCGAGCGATAGGGTTCGACGATCTCCAGCGGCAGCAGCACGTTGTCGATGGTGGTGCGCCACGGCAGCAGGGTCGGCGCCTGGAAGGCCATGCCGACGATCTTCAGCGGTCCGGTCACCGGCTGCCCGGCGATGCGCACCGAGCCGCGGCTGGGCATCTTCAGGCCGGTGGCCAGCTTCATGAAAGTGGATTTGCCGCAGCCCGACGGGCCGACGATGGCGATGAACTCGCCCTCGCCGGTGGACAGCGTGATGTCCTCGATCGCGAATTCCTCGCGCTCGAGCAGCTCGTCGTTGTACGCGAGCCAGACCTGCTGGAAATCCACGAATGCCTGGCTCATCTGCCGGTCCTGTCCGCTGGGCTTGAAGGAATTACTTGCCGAGGATGTTGCGCGCTTCTTTGGAGGGCAGGAAGCTGCCGTCCCAGACCCGGTCCGGGTTGATGCGCTCTTTGGTGGCGAACGCATCGGCCACTTGCGAGGCCATCAGCGACAGGCGCGGGCCGCGGATGTCGCCGAAGCCTTCGGCACGCGCATCGGCGGTGGCGATCGAACCGGCGATCGCCAGCTTCAGGCGGCGCTTCTCGAGCGCCTCGTCGATGATCCCGTCGCGTTCCTTGACGAACTTGATCGCGCCATCGGGGTCGGCGATGACGTCCTTGGCGCCCTTGGTGAAGGCGCGCAGGAAGGCCTTGACTGCATCGGGGTTTTTCTTGAGGAAGGCTTCCGAAGTGATGATCGCGTTGCCGTAGAGTTTCACGCCGAATTGCGGGTACGGCATGATCACCACTTCCTCGTCCTTGACGCCGCGGGCGTTCAGGTTGAGCAGCGACGTGAAGGTGAAGCCGGTGATCGCATCGACGTCGCCCTTGGCGAGCATCGTTTCGCGCAGCGGCGGGTCCATCGACGTCCAGTTGACCTTGGCCAGGTCGATGTTGTTGGCCTTCGCGAAGATCGGGAACGCCTTGCGCCCGGCATCGAACACCGGCGCGCCGAGCTTCTTGCCGACCAGGTCGGCCGGCGTCTTGATGCCGGATTTCTTGAGCGCGAACACCGCCGCCGGGGTGTTGTTGTAGACCATCATCACCGCCACCGGCTTGTTCGGGGCGGTCGGGTTGTTGCCGTGGAATTCCATCAGGGCGGCCAGGTCGGCGAAGCCCATGTCATAGGCGCCCGAGGCCACCCGGTTCACCGCGTTACCTGAGCCGTTGCCGGCATCGACGGTGACATCGAGCTTCTCGGCCTGGTAGTAGCCCTTGGCCTTGGAGGTCAGGAAGAGCGCCGCCGGGCCCTCGAAGCGCCAGTCGAGCTGGAACTTGATCTTGGTTTCCTGCGCCTGGGCCACGCCCGTGCCGAGCACGCCGGCGAGCAGCAGACCGGCGAGCCGGGACAGTGTCCTGTGTGACAGCATGAAGTTCTCCTTGAACCCGATGGACGCCGGGGCGCCGATGTTGAATGGGTAACGCAAACTGGGATATCGCAATTGGCATGCCCGGCTGGCGACCGGACCGACCGCCAGCCCGCAGCAAGCGGGCAACAGGGAATGTTAACAAAAGCCGGCGCGTCTGCGAGTGCGAATAGAATCCGCAGTCTGGCCCGCCTTTCGCCGCGGCCCCCCGGGAGACCCAGCATGAACCATCCGAACCCCTTCCTGGCCGAGCTTCGCCGGCCCCTGCCAGCCGAACTCGGTGAAGCGCTCAAGGCCCGTTTCGGCGATCGATTCTCGGTCGCGCAGGCGGTGCGCGATCACCACGGTCGCGATGAATCGCCGTTTCCGATGACCGCGCCCGAGGCGGTGGTCTTCGCGCAGAGCACCGCCGAGGTCGCCGACACGGTCCGGCTGTGCCGCGCGCACCGCTATCCGCTGATCGCGTACGGCGCCGGCTCCTCGCTCGAGGGCCACCTGCTCGCGGTGCAGGGCGGTGTCACCATCGACCTGTCGCAGATGAATGCGGTGCTGGCGGTCGATGCGGCCGACCTCACCGTCACCGTGCAGACCGGCGTGCTGCGCAAGCAGCTCAACGAGCATTTGAAGACCACCGGCCTGTTCTTTCCGATCGATCCGGGCGCCGACGCCAGCATCGGCGGGATGTGCGCGACCCGCGCGTCGGGCACCAACGCGGTGCGCTACGGCACGATGCGGGAGAACGTGCTGTCGCTGACGGTCGTCACCGCCGACGGCAAGGTGATCCGCACCGCGGGGCGCGCCAAGAAGTCCTCTGCCGGCTACGACCTCACCCGCCTGTTCATCGGCTCGGAGGGCACGCTGGGCATCATCACCGAGGTCACGCTGAAGCTGTACCCGGTGCCCGAGGCGATGAGCGCGGCGGTCGTCAGCTTCGCCTCGATGGCCGATGCGGTGAACACCGTCATCCAGACCATCCAGCTCGGCGTGCCGATCGCCCGCAGCGAGTTCCTGTGCGAGCGCACCATCCGCGCGATCAACGCCCACAGCCACACCACGCTGCGCGAGGCGCCGACCCTGTTCTTCGAATTCCACGGCACCGACGCCTCGGCGCGCGAGCAGGCCGAGCTCGTCCAGTCGATCGCCAGCGATCTCGGGGGTCAGGACTTTGAATGGGCCAGCCGTCCGGAAGACCGCACGCGCCTGTGGAACGCCCGGCACAACGCCTATTTCGCCTGCCTGCAGGTGCGCCCGGGTTGCCGCGCGATTTCGACCGACACCTGCGTGCCGATCTCGCGGCTGGCCGAATCGATCGCCGGCGCGCGCCGCATCCTCGACTCGGGCGACTTCCCGACCATGATCCTGGGCCATGTGGGCGATGGCAATTTCCACGCGGTGCTGCTGGTCGATCCGGAGGACGCGCACGAGATGCAGGAAGCCGAGCGTCTGAACGACGAGATCGTCCGCCTGGCGCTGTCGATGGACGGCACCTGCACCGGCGAACACGGCATCGGCCTGCACAAGATGGACTTCCTGGTCGAGGAAGTGGGTGAGGACGCGATTGACCTGATGCGCCGCATCAAGCTCGCCTTCGATCCCGACAACATCTTCAATCCGGGCAAGATCTTCCGGATGTAGGCCAGGGGCACCGGCCTGGACGGCCCGCGCCGCCCAGGCCTCCCCACCTCAGCGCCGGTAGCGCTTGGGCACGAAGGGCAGGGGCGTCAGGTGCACGCCCGGGCGCTTGTCGCGCACCACCGCCCGCAGCGCGGTGCTGCCGCTGTCGCGAACCACGTCGGCGCGCAACAGCGCCATCATCACCGGGGTCCCCAGGCTGGGCGACACCGTGCCGCTGGTCACTTCCCCGACCGGCCGGTCCTGATCGTCGACGATCACCGCATGGGCGCGGATCGGCACCGGTTCGAAGGAACTCAGCCCCACCAGACGGCGGCGCGGTCCGTCGCGCAACTGTTGCAGCACCACGGTCGCGCCCGGAAATCCGCCGGCCTTGAGCCCGTCGGCGCGCCGCGATTTCGGGATCGCGAACGCCAGCCCGGCCTCGACCGGCGAGACGGTGGGCGAGATGTCGCTGCCGTGCAGCGGCAGCCCCGCCTCCAGGCGCAGCGTGTCGCGCGCGCCCAGCCCGATCGGCGCCACCGCCGGGTCGGCCAGCAGTCGGCGCACGATCGCCTCGGCCTGCGCCAGCGGCAGCGAGATCTCATAGCCGTCTTCACCGGTGTAGCCGGAGCGGGTGGTGAAGCAGCGGGCCCCCAGCAGGTCGAGATCGCGCGCCTGCATGAACAGCATCTGCGCCGCCTGCGGATCGAGGCGTGCCAGCACCTCCTCGGCCATCGGCCCCTGCAGCGCCACCAGCGCCGCGTCGATCCAGTCGATCGACAGGTCGGTGCACCGCTGGCGCAGCAGCGCCAGGTCGGGTTCGCGGTTGCCGGCGTTGACCACCATGCGCACCTCGTCGCCGCGGTTCACCAGCATCAGGTCGTCCTCGATGCCGCCTTGCTCATTGAGGAGGTATGAGTAGCGCTGCAGGCCTTCCGGCCAGCCATCGAAATCGATCGGCAGCGCCGCCTCCAGCTGGCGGTGCAGGGTGTCGGTGCGCCCGTCGCGCGCCCGGATGCTCAGCTGCCCCATGTGCGAGACATCGAACAGCCCGGCGCGGGTGCGGGTGTGCAGGTGCTCGGTTTTCAGGCCGGTCGGGTACTGGATCGGCATCTGCCAGCCGGCAAAGCCTGCCATCTTGGCGCCCAGTTCGCGGTGCAGCGCATCCAGCGGCACCCTGGCCTCGCGCCCGCCGGCCTCAGACATAGTCGCTCACCGGCGGGCAGGTGCACACCAGCTGGCGATCGCCGGCGGCATTGTCGACGCGCTTCACGCTCGGCCAGAACTTCGCCTCGCGCACCCAGGGCAGCGGATAGACGGCCTGTTCACGAGAATAGGGGTGGGTCCATTCGCCGGCCAGTTCCAGGGCGGTGTGCGGCGCGCCCTTGAGCGGGTTGTCGATGCGATCGAGCTCGCCGCGCCCGATGGCCTGCAGCTCGCCGTGGATCGCGATCATCGCGTCGCAGAAGCGGTCGAGCTCGGCTTGCGATTCGGATTCGGTGGGCTCGATCATCAGCGTGTCGGCCACCGGGAACGACAGCGTGGGCGCGTGAAAGCCGTAGTCCATCAGCCGCTTGGCGACGTCCTCGGCGCTGACCCCGTACTGCGCCTTCAGGTGGCGCATGTCGAGGATGCATTCATGGGCCACCCGGCCGTTGGCACCGGTGTACAGGACCGGGAAGCAGGGCCGCAGGCGCTGCGCGATGTAGTTGGCGTTGAGGATCGCCATCTCGGTGGCCTTGCGGATGCCGCTGGCGCCCATCATCCGGATGTACATCCACGAGATGGTGGAGATCAGCGCGCTGCCCATCGGCGCGGCCGACACCGCGCCGGTCGACACCGCGGCCGGGCCCGGCGCGGCGCCATCGCTGCCGGCGGCGGTCTGCGCCATGCCCGCGGCGGCCAGCGCCATGCCGGTGGCGTAGGGATCGGCGGCCAGGTGCGGCGCCAGGTGCGCGGCGACCGCGATCGGTCCCATGCCCGGTCCGCCGCCGCCGTGCGGAATGCAGAAGGTCTTGTGCAGGTTCAGGTGGCAGACGTCGGCGCCGATCAGGCCGGGCTGGGTGAGACCGGCCTGCGCGTTCAGGTTGGCGCCGTCCATGTAGACCTGGCCGCCGGCCGCGTGGACCTGCGCGCAGACGTCGCGGATGCCCGCCTCGAACACGCCGTGCGTCGACGGGTAGGTGACCATCAGCGCCGCCAGCCGGTCGCGGTGGGCGGCGATCTTCGCGCCCAGGTCGGCCATGTCGATGTTGCCCTGCGCGTCGCACGCCACCACCACGATGGTCAGGCCCATCATCTGCGCCGAGGCCGGGTTGGTGCCGTGCGCCGAGGCGGGAATCAGGCAGACGTCGCGATGCCCCTCGCCCCGGGCGATCAGGTAGTTGCGGATCGCCAGCAGACCCGCGTATTCGCCTTGCGCGCCGGAGTTCGGCTGGAATGACACCGCCGAAAAGCCGGTGATCTCGGCCAGCCAGCCGGCGAGTTGCCCGAGCATGATTGCATAGCCCTGCGCCTGGGCGGGCGGCACGAACGGATGCAGGTTGGCGAATTCCGGCCAGCTGACCGGCGCCATCTCGGCGGCCGCGTTCAGCTTCATGGTGCACGAGCCCAGCGGGATCATCGAATGCACCAGCGAGATGTCGCGATTCTCCAGCCGCTTCACATAGCGCATGAACTCGGTTTCGCTGTGGTACCGGTTGAACACCGGGTGGGTCAGCACCGGTTCGTGGCGCCGCAGGCCGGGGTCGATCGAATCGGGTTCGATCGCGATTGCGTCGGCGGCTCGGGCCAGCTGCGCCGGCTCGGGGCGCTGGCCGCTCAGGACGAAGGCCAGGTCGCTGATGTCGGCCAGGGTCACCGTCTCGTCCAGGCTCAGCGACAGGCGATCGCCGGGCAGCTCGCGCAGGTTGATCCGGCACTGTGCCGCCCGTTCCCGGATGGCCGCCCCGCGGTGGCCGGCGTCCAGCAGCAGCGTGTCGAAGAACGCGCGGTGAACCGGTGTCAATGCCGGGGCGATCAGCCCGGCCAGCAGCCGGGTCAGCGCATTGACCCGCAGCGCGATGCGCAGCAGGCCCTGCGGCCCATGGTAGACCGCGTAGAACGCCGCCATGTTGGCCAGCAGCGCCTGCGCGGTGCAGATGTTGCTGGTCGCCTTGTCGCGGCGGATGTGCTGCTCGCGCGTCTGCAGTGCCATGCGCAGCGCCGGGTTGCCGGCAGCGTCCCGCGACACTCCGATCAGGCGGCCCGGCATCATCCGCACCAGCTCCTCGCGGGTCGCCATGAAAGCGGCATGCGGGCCGCCATAGCCCATCGGCACGCCGAAACGCTGTGCCGAGCCGATCGCCACATCGGCGCCCATCGCGCCGGGCGTGCGGATCAGCATCAGCGCCAGGGGGTCGGTGCCCACGCAGACCTTGCCGCCGGCCGCGTGGACCGCGGCGATCAGCGCGCTGTGGTCGTGAACCTGACCGAAGGTGTCGGGGCTTTGCAGGTGTGCGCCGAAGACCTGTGCCGGATCGAGATCGCGGCGCGGGTCGCCGATCCGGGTCTGCAGCCCCAGCCAGTGCGCCCGGGTGACCATGACCGCGATCACCTGCGGATGGGTGCCCGAATCGATGAAGAAGGTCTGCGAACGGCTGCGCGAGGCGCGCCGGCACAGTGCCATGCCTTCGGCGGCGGCGGTGGCCTCGTCGAGCAGCGAGGCGTTGGCCACCGGCAGTCCGGTCAGGTCGATCACCATCTGCTGGAAGTTCAGCAGCGATTCGAGGCGGCCCTGTGCGACCTCGGCCTGATAGGGGGTGTAGGCGGTGTACCAGCCCGGGTTCTCCAGCACGTTGCGCCGGATCGGCTCGGGGGTCAGCGTGCCGTGGTAGCCGGCGCCGATGTACGAGCGCCAGATCTGGTTGCCGGCGGCGATCCCGCGCAGCTCGGCCAGGGCGCCTGCCTCGGTGGTCGGCGCGGGCAGGTCCAACTCGCCGCGCAGCCGGATCGCCGGCGGCACGGTGGCCTCGATCAGATCGGCGCGGGCCGCATAGCCCAGCGCCGCCAGCATCGCGGTTTCCTGGCTGGCCGAGGGTCCGAGGTGACGGGCGTGGAATTCATCGTCGGCAAAGAGCGAACGGATGCCGCCGAAGGTGTCGGCTGAACTCATGATGCGAACCCCCCTCAGGCCGCGCCGGGACCGGCGGTGTAGGTGACGGCATCCATCAGGGTGGACATCTGCGTCGGGTCGCTCGGGCGGATCCTGAACAGCCAGCCCTCGGTGAACGGGGCCTCGTTGACCGTCTGCGGCGCCTCGATCAGGGCCTGGTTCGACTCGAGCACCTCGCCGTCCAGCGGCGCATAGACATCGGAGGCGGCCTTGGTCGATTCGACCACCACGCAGGCCTCGCCGCTGCTCACCTGGCGCCCCGGCTCGGGCAGCTCGACATAGACCAGCTCGCCCAGCGCGTCCTGCGCATGGAAGGTGATGCCGACGGTGGCGGTGCCGTCACCGTTGTCGCGAACCCATTCATGGCTCGCGGTGTACTTCAGGTCATCGGGGTTGTGCACTTCAGGGCTCCTTGGCGGCATGGCGCCGTGAGGCGGACGGCCGCATGGCCATCCCGCCGGGAACCCCCTCTGTCCGTTTGCCTGAGACATTCAGTGCGCCGCGGCGATCGCGGCAGGCACCTGTTTCCTTCGGCGAGGCCGCCGCGAGTCAGGATCGGATTCGCGCGCCTTCTCTCCAGAGGGTCGAAACTGCGGCAGTCCTTTTGCCTGAGAGTTTTCGGGGCGATACACCTTCGGCGCCACCCGCCTGTCAGCGGATGATCTCTCCCGCCGCAGTCAATCGACCAGCCCCGAGAGTGCCGATCCGGGGGTGGGCTTGTCAAATCGGGGGGCATCGGGCCGGGTCGTTTCACGGTCCGTCCGGCTTGCCCCCGCGCCCCGGCCAGGCGATCAGTGCGATGCCCGCCGCGGCCAGGCCGAAGGCGATCAGGTGCGGCGCGCCCAGCCGCTCGCCCAGCCAGCCCACCGCGACCACGCAGGCGGCCATCGGCATCGCGATGGTGAACACGCCACTGTGGCTGGCCGGCACCTGCCGCAGCCCCGACAGCCACAGCCAGGTGGACAGGATGCTGGCAGCCAGCGAGTAGAAGCCCAGCAGCGCCCAGTCGGTCGCGGCCACCGCGCCGAAGTCGAAATCGCGGGCCTGCCACAGGCCCAGCGGAGTCATCAGCGCCAGCCCGATCAGGTTGATGAGCGCCGAGATGCGGATCGGCGAGAGGCTGGCGGTCAGCCGTTTGCCCAGGATCACGTAGATCGCCTCGCAGCCGACGCAGCCGAGCACCAGCAGGTTGCCGGCGACCGATCCGGCGTGCGCGTCGCCGGTGCGCGCGAGCGTGAGCAGCGCGACGCCGGCGACCGCCAGGGCGACCGCGCTCCAGACCCGCGCGCCCAGGCGCTCGCGCAGGAAAAGCCAGCTGAGCAGCGCGACCGCTGCCGGCAGGGTCGCGAGGATGACCCCGGCGGCGCTCGCGGTGGTGAGCGAGACCCCGGTCAGCATGAAGATCGAGAACAGGAAATTGCCGAAGAACGACTGCAGGAACAGCCCGCGCCACGAGGGTCCGATGCCGGTCAGCGACAGCGTCCAGGGCAGCATCACCAGCGCGGCGATGGCGAACCGCAGCCAGGCCAGCAGGAACACCGGGAAGACCGCGGTGAGCGGCTTGCTCAGCGCGACATAGCTGCCCACCACCGCCATGCCGCTGAACAGCAGCAGGTAGCCGGTCAGGCGCGACATCGGTGCCGCCCGGGTATCGGGTCCGGCCGCGGGCCCGGCCGCGGATCCGGCCGCGGATCCGCCCGTGGGACCGGTCTTGTGTCTGGATCGCAAAGATCTTTCTCGTTTCCCCGCCTTCCCCTGCGCGGGGCTAAACGATACTCTCGCTCGATGAATGCCGTCGCCTTGCCCATCGAAGAACTGCGTTTCGCTGATGTCAGCGCCCCCAGCACGCCGCAGCGCCAGACCGAGGTCGCCGCGCGGCTGCGCGCGATCCTGCCGGCGCACTGCGTGCTCTTTCGCGAGGAAGACACCCGCCCCTACGAGTGCGACGGCCTGTCGGCGTTCCGGCAGCTGCCGATGGTGGTGGTGCTGCCCGAGACCGAGGCCCAGGTCGCCCAGGTGCTGCGGGTGTGCAATGAGTTGCAGGTGCCGGTGGTGGCGCGCGGCGCCGGCACCAGTCTGTCGGGTGGTGCGATGCCGCACGCCTCGGGCGTGGTGCTCGGGCTGGCCAAGCTGAACCGCATCCTGTCGCTCGACCCGGTGGCCCGGATCGCGCGGGTCCAGCCCGGTGTGCGCAACCTGGCGATTTCCGAGGCGGCCGCGCCCCACGGGCTCTACTACGCGCCCGATCCGTCTTCGCAGATCGCCTGCACCATCGGCGGCAACGTCGCCGAGAATTCCGGTGGCGTGCACTGCCTGAAGTACGGGCTGACGGTGCACAACGTGATGCGGTTGCGCGGCTACACCATTGACGGCGAGGCGATCGAACTGGGCACCGAGGCGCTCGATGGTGCCGGGCTCGACCTGATGGCGCTCATGATCGGCTCGGAGGGCATGCTGGCGATCGTCACCGAAGTCACGGTGAAGCTCGTGCCGCGCCCGCAGGTGGCCCGCGTGGTCATGGCCTCGTTCGACGACGTGGTGCGCGCCGGCGATGCGGTGGCCAGCATCATCGCCGCCGGCATCATTCCGGCCGGCCTCGAGATGATGGACCAGAAGACCGCGCAGGCGGTCGAACCCTTCGTGAAGGCTGGCTACGACCTGTCGGCCCAGGCGATCCTGCTGGCCGAGTCCGACGGCACGCCCGAAGAGGTCGAGGAGGAGATCGCCCGCATCGACGAGGTGCTGCGCGGCTCGGGCGCCACCGCGATCCGCGTGTCCGAGTCCGAGGGCGAGCGTCTGCGGTTCTGGTCGGGGCGCAAGAACGCCTTCCCGGCGGCCGGACGCATCTCGCCCGACTACTACTGCATGGACGGCACCATCCCGCGCAAGAACCTGGGGCGCATGCTGACCGCGATCGCCGACATGGAGCGCCAGTACGACCTGCGCTGCATGAACGTCTTCCACGCGGGCGACGGCAACCTGCATCCGCTGATCCTGTTCGATGCCAACGACAAGGCCCAGTGGACGCGCGCCGAGCTGTTCGGCGCCGACATCCTCGAGCTGTGCGTCGAACTCGGTGGCACCGTCACCGGTGAGCACGGCGTGGGGATCGAGAAGATCAACTCGATGTGCGTGCAGTTCTCTGCCGCTGAGCGCGCGGCGTTCTTCGCGGTCAAGCGCGCGTTCGACGAGCCCGGCCTGCTCAATCCGGGCAAGGGCATCCCCACCACCGCGCGCTGCGCCGAGTACGGCAAGATGCATGTGCATGGCGGACGGCTGCCGTTTGCCGACCTGCCGCGCTTCTGAGCCCGAGCCAATGACCGCTGCTCCGCTGACCGGTGACCCGATGACCGGCAAGACCCCCGGCGTGCTCGCCGACTGGTGCGATCGCCTGCGCGAGGCGAACGCCCGCGGCACCGCGCTGCAACTGCGCGGCGGCGGTACCAAGGCCTTCTATGGTCAGTCGCCCGACGGCGAGGTCTTCGACACCCGCGACTATCGCGGCATCGTCGCCTTTGAGCCGACCGAACTGGTGGTGACCGCCCGCTGCGGCACGCCGCTGGCCGAGGTGCAGGCGGCGGTTGCCGAGGCGGGCCAGATGCTGGCCTTCGAGCCGCCGTCCTTCGGCGATCAGGCCACCGTCGGCGGCATGATCGCCACCGGGCTGTCCGGACCGCGCCGGGTCAGCGTCGGTGCGGCCCGCGATTTCGTGCTTGGCGCCGGTCTGCTCGATGCCCGCGGCCAGTGGATGCATTTCGGCGGCCAGGTGATGAAGAACGTGGCGGGCTACGACGTCTCGCGGCTGCTGTGCGGCTCGCTGGGCGTGCTCGGGGTGATCACCGAGGTGTCGATCAAGGTGCTGCCGCTGCCGGCGCGCGAGCTCACGCTCGCCCTGTCGATCGACCAGGCCGACGCTCTGCGCGCCCTGAATGCCTGGGCCGGCAAGCCGCTGCCGATCTCGGCCAGCGCCTGGTGCGACGGCCGGCTGCACATTCGCCTGTCGGGCGCGGCGGCGGCGGTGCGCGCGGCGATCAGCCATTTCCAGCAGGCCCATGGCGCCACCGAGGTCGATCCGGCCGAGGCCGTGGCTTTCTGGGCCGATGTGCGCGAGCATCGCCATCCGGCGCTGGCCGGCAGTGACGCCTTGTGGCGGCTGTCGGTGCCCTCGGTGGCGCCGGTGCTGACGATGCCGCCGGCGGTCCCCGCGATGGCCCCTGCCGCGGCGAGCGCAGCGTCGGTGTCGGGCGACGAGCCGCTCATCGAATGGGGCGGCGCCCTGCGCTGGTACGCCGGCGAACGCGATGCGCACGCGGTGCGCGCGGCCGCGGCCGCCGTCGGCGGCACCGCCACGCTGTTTAGGGGTGGCGACAAGTCGGTCGGCGTGTTTCCTGCGCTGACGGCGCCGGTGGCGCGCGTGCACGCCCGGCTCAAGCACGAGTTCGACCCGAACCGTCTGTTCAACCCCGGCCGTCTCTACAGCGAGCTCTGACCCGATGGAAACGCATCTCGCCGACTGGCTCAAGGGCACGCCCGACGGCATCGAAGCCGAATCGATCCTGCGCAGCTGCGTGCACTGCGGCTTCTGCACCGCCACCTGCCCGACTTACCAGTTGCTGGGCGATGAGCTCGACGGGCCGCGCGGGCGCATCTACCTGATCAAGCAGGTGGTCGAGGGCAAGGCGCCGACCGCGGCGACCCAGGCCCACCTCGATCGCTGCCTGACCTGCCGCAACTGCGAGAGCACCTGCCCATCGGGGGTCCGCTACGGGCACCTGGTGGACATCGGCCGCCGGCTGGTCGACGAGCAGACGCCGCGCCCGCTGGCGCAGCGCCTGATGCGCGGCGCGCTGCGCGAGGGCATGACCCGGCGCTGGCTGTTCGATCCGGCGATGCGTGTCGGCCAGGCGGTGCGTCCGATGCTGCCGGCGGCGCTGCGCGACAAGGTGCCCGCGCGCCGCGAGCCCGGCGCGCTGCCGGCGCGCACCCACGCCCGCAAGGTGCTGATGCTCGACGGCTGCGTGCAGCCGGCGATGATGCCGCGCATCGATGCGGCCACCATCCGGGTGCTCGACGCGATCGGCGTGCAGGCGATGGTCGCGCCGCGCTCGGGCTGCTGCGGCGCGATCCGCCACCACCTGAACGATCACCACGGCGCGCTGGCCGATGCCCGCCGCAACCTCGACGCCTGGTGGCCGCTGCTCGAGGACGGCACCGTCGAGGCGCTGCTGATCAACGCGTCGGGTTGCGGGGCGATGATCAAGGACTATGCGCACCTGTTGCGCGACGACCCGGTCTACCGGCCCCGCGCCGAGCGGCTGGTGGCGGCCACCTTCGACCTGGCGCAGTGGCTGCCGCGTGAATTCGAGGCTGCCAGCGAGCGCGCCGGCGGTCTGGTTCGCCGGCCGCCGGCGTCCACCGTGGTCTTTCATCCGCCGTGCACGTTGCAGCACGGCCAGCAGGTGCGCGGCGAGGTCGAACGCTTCCTGACGGCACTCGGGGTCAGTGTGCAGCCGGTGGCCGATTCGCACCTGTGCTGCGGGTCGGCGGGCACCTACTCGGTGCTGCAGCCGGTGCTCTCGAAGCAGTTGCGCGAGCGCAAGCTGGCGGCCCTGCAGGCCGGCGCGCCGGCGATGGTGCTGTCGGCCAATGTCGGCTGCATCGGGCACCTGCAGGGCGGCACCGACACGCCGGTGCGTCACTGGATCGAATGGCTCGACGACGCCATCGCCTGAGCGGCACGCAGGTCGGCGCCCGCGCAGCGCTGCATCGGGCCGGTGCTCAGCCCCCCGCCGGGGCCGGCTGATAGTCGAGCAGCCGCCAGCTGACCCAGTCCTCGCGCAGCTGGAAGCGCACGCCGAACCAGTGATAGTGGCCGGTCCATTCGCGCTGCACCCAGCGGTTGACCTGCGGCGCGTACCAGAGGGTTTCGCGGCGCGAGGGCGACAGGCGCGAGCGGTCGGTGTGGGCGAACCAGATGTCGCGCTGCACCCGCAGGGTGTCGAACTCGCCTGCCGGTACCCGCAGGCGTTCCCACTGCACCGCACGGCTGCGGACATACCAGGCGTAGCGTTCGTCGCGGCCAGCCGTCCGGTAGGCCGTCTCGTCGGTGCGCGCGTCGCCCTGCGGCACGTCCCACGGCACCAGGGGCACCGGGCGGTCGAAGATCTGGATCTGATCGTAGAACGGCTCCTGGATCACCTGCCAGGGCGCCGAATAAAGTTCTGCGCCGAGCCGGCGGCCGCCTTCGTCGGTGAGTTCAATCTGCAGCGGTGACGCCTGGCTGACCTGCGCGATCACCTCGCCGGTCTTCTCGCCGTTGTAGCGGTTGATGACTGCATAGCGCCACCGGTCGCCCGGGCGCACCTGTGGCGCCGACAGCGGCCGGGCGGGCAAGCGTTCGGGGAGGCTGGCGCATCCGGCGGCGGCCAGCGCGGCACCGCCCAGTCCCGCGCCCAGCAGCGCGCGTCGTGCGGGGACGACGGCGTTCGGATCCGGCCGTTTCATGGCCACTGCGCTCAGCCGGCCGGCCGGTCTTCGAGCAGCCGCAGCAGGCCCCGCACCATCCGGTAGAGAAACCACAGGCCGGGCAGCAGGAACATCCAGCCCAGGAACCCGAACGTGAAGAGGGTGAGCAACAGGGTGGGCAGAAACAGCGCCGCGATCCAGAACAGCGTCCACCAGAAGGTGCGGATCATCCAGTTCATGTGGCTCTGGTAGATCGTGCCGGCGGCGTCGTCGCGCTTGAGGTAATTCAGGATCAGCGCCACCACCGAGAACAGGCCCGCCGACAGGATCAGGCCGCCGATGTGCAGCGCGTAGTCGAGCAGGCAGATGCGGCGCAGGCTCTCATCGCGCGGATCGCGCCCAAAGGTCGGGGGTACGGCGCCCGGTGGCGGCGTTTGTGGCGCAGGAACGATCTCGCTCATCGCAGGCTCCTCGTTCAGATCTCGAACACGCACAGGGGCTCGTGACCGTCGGCCTCGCCGCGTTCGACATGGCCCCTCGCATTGCACACCACACGCGTCCCGCCGGCAAGATAGTCGTGCCGGCAGTGCAGATGGCCGTGGATCCACAACGCCGCCCGACCCATCAGGTCCTCGCAGTCGCTGCAAAAGCTCGCCGACGCTGGTTGCAGGCCGTAGCGCGGATCGGCGCTGCGCGGCGAGGGGGCGAAGTGGGTGATGACAATGGTTTCATCCCATTGGGCACCGCGCCGCCCGCGCGCCAGCTGCCCCGCCAGCCACTCGCGGCAGCGCATGAATTCCTCGCGCACCGCCGCCGCGCCGAAGGGCTGGCCGTCGCGTGTCGAGCACTGGACCCGCTCCAGGAAATAGGCGCCGGCGCGCATGCAGCGCTCGCGCTCGGTCGTGCCCAGCAGATCGAAGTCGCACCACAGCGTGGTCCCCAGCAGCCGGTAGCGGCGCCCGCGCACCGTCATCACCTGCGAGTCGCGCTCGAGCATGGTGAAGCCCAGCCGGTCGCAGCGCTCGCGCAGGGCGGCGGTGGCCGAATCGATGTCGCGCTGGTCGTACTCGTGGTTGCCGGCGATGTAGACCACCGGCACCGGCCAGCCGGCGAACCGGTCGAGTCCGTCGTGGCCGGCGTCGATGTCACCGGCCAGCACCAGCAGGTCGGCCCCGGGCGCGGGGGCGGGCTCGAAGGCCTCGGTCTCGAGATGCAGGTCCGACAGCAGCTGGATGCGCATCGCGGGGCCGGGGGAGCTGGCGTGGTCGCGCGCTATTCGATGGCCTTCACCATGTCTTCGACCACCTTCTTGGCGTCGCCGAAGACCATCATGGTGCGGTCCATGTAGAACAGCTCGTTGTCCAGTCCGGCGTAACCGGACGCCATGCTTCGCTTGTTGACGATGATCTGGCGTGCCTTGTAGGCCTCCAGGATCGGCATGCCGGCGATCGACGACTTCGGATCCTTGGCCGCCGGGTTCACCACGTCGTTGGCGCCCAGCACCAGCACCACGTCGGTGTCGCTGAACTCGGAGTTGATGTCCTCCATCTCGAAGACCTGGTCGTAGGGGACCTCGGCCTCGGCCAGCAGCACGTTCATGTGGCCGGGCATGCGACCGGCGACCGGGTGAATCGCGTACTTGACGGTGATGCCCTTGTCGATGAGCTTCTGGGCCAGTTCCTTGAGCGGATGCTGGGCGCGCGCCACCGCCAGGCCGTAGCCGGGCACGATGATGACCGTCTCGGCGTTGCTCAGCAGGAAGGCTGCATCGGCCGATGCACCGGTCTTGACCGGGCGCTGCACCTGCGCGCCGCCGGTGGTCGCCGCGACCGCCTCGCCGCCGAAGCCGCCCAGGATCACGTTGAAGAACGACCGGTTCATCGCCTTGCACATGATGTAGGACAGGATCGCGCCGGACGAACCGACCAGCGAACCGGCGATGATCAGCATGCTGTTGTTCAGCGAGAAGCCGATGCCGGCCGCCGCCCAGCCCGAGTAGCTGTTGAGCATCGACACCACCACCGGCATGTCGGCGCCGCCGATCGGGATGATGATCAGCACGCCCAGCACGAAGGCGATCGCCAGCATGATCCAGAACGGCGCCCATTCCTGGGTCGCCACGAACCACAGGCCGCAGCCGAGCATGACCAGCGCCAGACCCAGGTTGAGCATGTGCTGGCCGGCGAACACCACCGGCGCGCCCTGGAACAGCCGGAACTTGTAGCTGCCCGACAGCTTGCCGAAGGCGATCACCGAACCCGAGAAGGTGATGGCGCCGACAAAGCAGCCGATGAACAGTTCGAGCTTGTTGCCGGTGGGGATGGGCTCGCCCTTGGCAACGATGTTGAAGGCCCACGGCTCGGCGACGCAGGCGATCGCGATGAACACCGCTGCCAGCCCGATCATGCTGTGCATGAAGGCCACCAGCTCGGGCATCTTGGTCATCTCGACGCGTTTGGCCATGATCGAGCCGATGCCGCCGCCCACCACCAGACCGCCCAGCACCCAGGCGATGCCGTTGCCGAACGACGGCGAGCCGGGCGGCATCTGCTGCGCCATCTTGGCGATCAGGCCGACGGTGGTGACCACCGCGATGGCCATGCCGATCATGCCGAAGCCGTTGCCCAGGCGCGAGGTGGAGGGATGCGACAGGCCCTTGAGGGCCTGGATGAAGCAGATGGAGGCGACCAGGTACAGCAGGACCACCATGTTCAGGCTGAGGCTCATGTCGGTTCTCCGCTCAACGGGCGGGTAGTGGAAGAGGGGGCGGCCGTCGCGGTCGCGATGCCGGTGGTTTTGGAGGGGGCCTCGGCGCCGGCAGAGGGGGCGGCCGACGCCGCAGGGGCGGTGGCGGGCGTCGCGATCGACTCGGAAGCGGCGGCGGAAGCCGCGGCGGGAGCGGGCGTCGTGCCGGACACCTCGGCCCCCAGTGGCACCCCGGCGCGCCAGATGCCGTGCACCCAGCCGCGCCGCTCGGCGAACTTGCCGGCCGGGAACAGGATGGCCGCCAGACCGATCGCGAACCACAGCGTGCGCTCCATGCCGGGTGCGGTGTAGCGCTCGACGATCAGGCCGCAGGCCACCGAGGCCGCCACCGCGATCAGCAGCAGGATGACGAAGCCGCGCGAGTTCACCGATGACCTCCGGCGCCCGCCTTCGGTTCCTTTTTCTTGAACATCTCGAGCATGCGCCGGGTGACCAGGAAGCCGCCGAACACATTGACCGCGGCCAGCGTCACCGCCAGCACGCCCATGGTCTTGCCCAGCGGGGTTTCGGTGAGCGCAGCGGCCAGCATCGCACCCACGATGATGATGGCCGAGACCGCGTTGGTGACGGCCATCAGCGGGGTGTGCAGGGCGGGCGTCACATTCCAGACCACGTGGTAGCCGACGTAGATGGCCAGCACGAAGATGATCAGGTTCACGACGGTGGGACTGATGGCTTCCATGAGTCTCGTTCCTTCAGGGGCGGATCGCGCGCCGGGGCGCGCGGTGGGGGTCGGGTCTCGTCCGGGTGCGCCGCGGCGGATGGCGGCCGAGGGCCGCGCACCGCGACGCGGGGCTCAGTTCCTGCGCACGATCTCGCCGCCGCTGCACAACAGGCAGGCGGCCACGATGTCGTCTTCACGGTTGATGGTGAAGCCGCCTTCCTTGGTGAGCACCAGCTTCAGGAAGTCGAGCACGTTGCGCGCATACAGCGCCGAGGCATCGGCCGGCACGGTGGCCGGCAGGTTGGGCTGGCCGATGATGGTGACACCGTGGCGCACCACCGTTTCGCCGGCCTGCGACACCGCGCAGTTGCCGCCCTGCTCGACCGCCATGTCCAGGATCACCGAGCCCGGCTTCATCGCGCGCACCATGTCTTCGCTGATCAGCACCGGCGCCTTGCGGCCCGGGATCAGCGCGGTGGTGATGACAATGTCGGCCTGCTTCATCCGCTCGGCCACCGCCAGCGACTGACGCTGCATCCATGACGCGGGCATCGGCCGGGCATAGCCGCCGACGCCCTGGGCGATCTCGCGTTCCTCATCGGTCTCGTAGGGCACGTCGACGAACTTGGCGCCCAGCGACTCGATCTGCTCTTTCACGGCCGGGCGGACATCGGAGGCCTCGATCACCGCACCCAGCCGCTTGGCGGTGGCGATCGCCTGCAGACCGGCCACGCCGGCGCCCAGGATCAGGACCCGCGCCGCCTTGATGGTGCCGGCCGCGGTCATCAGCATCGGCATCATCCGGCCATAGGCAGCGGCCGACAGCAGCACCGCCTTGTAGCCCGCGATATTGGCCTGCGAGGACAGCACATCCATGCTCTGCGCGCGGGTGGTGCGCGGGGCGGCTTCCAGCGCGAAGGCGCTCAGGCCGGCGGCGTTCATGGCCGTGATGCCATCGGTGTTGAAGGGCTCGAGGATGCCGACCAGCGCGGCGCCGGGCTTCATGCGGGCGATCTCGGCCGCATCGGGCGCGCGCACCTTGAGCACCAGTTCGGCCGACAGGGCTGCGTCGGCATCGCCGATTTCGGCGCCGGCGCCGACATAGGCCTCGTCGGTCTGGGCGGCGCGAACACCGGCAGCGGATTGAACGATGACGCGGTGGCCTGCGGCAGTGAGTTTCTTGACGGTTTCAGCAGTGGCGGCAACCCGCGTTTCCCCGGGCCGCGTCTCGGCCGGGACTCCGATCAGCATGAGCGTTTCCTTGTCTTTTCAGTTTGGGGCGATTTATATCACGCCGCCCGGGTAAAATCGGGGATGGACTACTGGAAGCCGAACACCACCGTGGCCGCCGTCATCGAGCGCGACGGCCTTTTTCTGATGGTCGAGGAGATGACGCCGGAGGGCCTTCGGCTGAACCAGCCGGCGGGTCATCTCGACCCGGGCGAAACGCTCGCGCAGGCCGCGGCGCGCGAGGCCCTCGAAGAGACCGCCCACCGGGTCCGGGCCCTGGCCTGCATCGGTGTCTACCTGTCGCGCTATCGCCACGACGCCTCCGGCACCGACGTCACCTACCTGCGCTTCGCGTTCGCCTGCGAGGTGCTCGGCCACGAGCCACAGCGGGCGCTGGACACCGGCATCGAGCGCGCGATCTGGCTGAGCGCCGACGAGATCCGCGCCCGCGCCGCGATGCACCGCAGCCCGCTGGTGATGCGCACCCTGGACGATCACCTGGCCGGGCAGCGCTACCCGCTGTCGCTCATCTACACCCACCCGAGTTGCCTGGATGGCGATGCCTGAGGCGGGCGGGGGACGGCGCATCGTTGTCGGCATGTCGGGCGGCGTCGACTCGTCGGTGACCGCGTGGCTGCTGCGCGAACAGGGCTGGGAGGTGGTCGGCCTGTTCATGAAGAACTGGGAAGACGACGACGACAGCGAGTACTGCTCGACCCGCCAGGACTGGATCGACGCGGCCAGCGCCGCCGATGTCCTGGGCATCGACATCGAGGCGGTGAATTTCGCCGCCGAGTACCGCGACCGCGTCTTCAGCGAATTCCTGCGCGAATACGCCGCGGGCCGCACGCCCAATCCGGATGTGCTGTGCAACGCCGAGATCAAGTTCAAGGCCTTCCTCGATCACGCGATGCGCATGGGCGCCGACCTGATCGCCACCGGGCACTACGCCGGCGTGCGCGCGGTGGCCGATCCGCGGGCTGAGCAGGGACAGCGTTTCGAACTGCTGCGCGGCGTCGACCCGGGCAAGGACCAGAGCTATTTCCTGCATCGCCTGTCGCAGGCCCAGTTGTCGCGCACCCGGTTTCCGCTGGGTGGCCTGCACAAGCGCGAGGTCCGCGACATCGCCGCCCGCATCGGCCTGCCCAACGCGGCCAAGAAAGACTCCACCGGCATCTGCTTCATCGGCGAGCGGCCGTTTCGCGAGTTCCTCAATCGCTACCTGCCCACCCGGCCGGGACCGATCCTCACCGATTCGGGACGCTGCATCGGCGAGCATGTCGGCCTGGCCTTCTACACGCTGGGTCAGCGCAAGGGCATCGGAATCGGCGGCCAGCGCGGGGGCAGCGGCGAGCCCTGGTTCGCGGCGCGCAAGGACATCGCGACCAACACGCTCCAGGTGGTGCAGGGTCACGACCACCCGTGGCTGCTCAGCACCCGCCTGTGGGCCGACCATGCGCACTGGGTCGCCGGTGCGCCGCCGTCGTCGCCCACCCTGGGTGCCAAGACCCGCTATCGCCAGGCCGATTCGCCCTGCCATCTGCTGGCCAGCGAGGGGGACCGTTTCGAACTCGGTTTCGATCAGCCGCAGTGGGCAGTCACGCCCGGGCAGTCGGCGGTGATCTACGACGGCGAGATCTGTCTGGGCGGCGGCCTGATCGCTTCGTCGCTGGCCTGACAGCGACCGGACGATCCGGTAGTCTCGACAACGAGATCCGGGAGAGTCCATGTTCGTGCACCTTCGTTTCGCGACCCTTGCCCTGCTGTTGCTGGCGGTGGTGGTGCTGGGAATCGGGTCCCTCAACGGCGATTGGTCGCCGGGGTGGCCGCTGGCCGCGCTGGCACTGTCGGCCCTGGGCATCCGCGATCTGCGCCAGACCCGTCACGCGGTGCTGCGCAACTACCCGGTGATCGGGCACCTGCGGTTCCTTTTCGAGTACATCCGTCCCGAGGTCCGGCAGTATTTCGTCGAGTCCGACACCGACGCGATCCCCTTCTCGCGCCAGCAGCGCGCGATCGTCTATCAGCGCGCCAAGAACGAATCCGACAAGCAGCCGTTCGGCACCCAGATCGATGTCTATGCGGCCGGCTTCGAATGGATCAATCACTCGATGGCGCCGGCGCCGGTCGCCTCGCACGACTTTCGCCTGTCGATCGGCGGACCCGATTGCCTGCAGCCGCACGACGCCTCGGTGTTCAACATCTCGGCGATGAGCTTCGGCTCGCTGTCGGCCAACGCGATCCGGGCGCTGAACAAGGGCGCGCAGCTCGGCGGATTCATGCACGACACCGGCGAGGGGTCGATCTCGATTCATCACCGCGAGCACGGTGGCGATCTCGTCTGGGAGATCGGCAGCGGCTACTTCGGCTGCCGCGATGCCCAGGGGCGTTTCAGCGAGGATCACTTCATCGCCAACGCCTGCGACCCGCAGGTCCGGATGATCGAGATCAAGTTGTCGCAGGGCGCCAAGCCGGGCCATGGCGGCGTGCTGCCCGGCCCCAAGGTGACCCCGGAGATCGCCCTGGCGCGCGGCGTGCCGCCCTGGGTCGACTGTGTTTCGCCGGCCAGCCACAGTGCCTTCGACACGCCGATCGGGCTGCTCGCGTTCGTGGCGCGGTTGCGCGAGCTGTCCGGCGGCAAGCCGGTCGGTTTCAAGTTCGCGATGGGTCATCCCTGGGAGTGGTTCGCGATCGCCAAGGCGATGATGGCCACCGGCATCACGCCCGACTTCATCGTGATCGACGGCAAGGAGGGCGGCACGGGGGCGGCGCCCGTCGAGTTCATCGACCGCGTGGGCGCGCCGATGAAGGACGGGCTGCTGCTGGTGCACAACACGCTGGTCGGGCTGAACCTGCGATCGCGCATCCGCATCGGGGCGGCCGGCAAGCTGGTCACCGGATTCGACATCGCGCGCACGATGGCGCTCGGTGCCGACTGGTGCAACAGCGCCCGCGGCTTCATGTTTGCGCTGGGCTGCATCCAGGCCCAGAGCTGCCACACCGGGACCTGCCCGACGGGGGTCACCACCCAGGATCCGCTGCGCCAGCGCGCGCTGGTGGTGCCCGACAAGGCGCAGCGGGTGTTCAGCTTCCATCAGAACACCTTGCACGCGCTGGCCGAACTGGTGGCGGCGGCCGGCCTGCGGCATCCGTCCGAACTCGGTCCGCACCACATCGTGCGCCGGGTGTCGCACAACGAGATCCGGCTGCTGTCGAGCCTGTATCCCTTCCTGGAGCCGGGGTCGCTGCTCGACGACGATGCGGCGGCGGCGGTCTATCGGACGTTCTGGTCGCAGGCGCGGCCCGAGAGCTTTTTGCCCGTGCAGGGCTGAGGGTCCCGCTGACGGGCCCGGCGGCTGCCCTCAGGCGGGCCGCACGACCGGCGCGGTGTCGCTGAACGAGGGGCGCGCCATCAGCTTGTCGGCGATCCGGGCGAGATTGGCGTGGCGCGTGCGCCAGTCGATCGCCGGGAATCGGAAGTCGAGGTATGACAGGGCGCAGCCGGTGGCGATGTCGGCCAGCGAATAGCGGTCGTCGCAGCACCAGGGGTGCTCGGCCAGACCGACGGACATCGCGCCGAGCGCGGCATCGATCTTGCCGTACTGGCGGTCGACCCAGCGCTGGCTGCGTTCACCCTCGGCGCGCTGCGAGTGCTCCAGCCGGATCAGGACCGCGGCATCGAGCAGGCCGTCGGCCAGCGCTTCCCAGCAGCGCACTTCAACGCGGGCGCGGCCGGCGGGCGGGATCAGGCGGTGGACCGGAGTGAGGTTGTCGAGGTATTCGACAATGACGCGGGAATCGAAGACGGCGCCGCCATCATCCAGGATCAGGCAGGGAATCTTGCCCAGCGGGTTCGACTGCTGGATCGCGCTGTCGGCGGCCCAGACGTCCTGCTGCTCGTACTGGTAATCGATTTTCTTTTCAGCCATGACCACGCGCACCTTGCGCACGAACGGGCTGTTGTCGGAACCGAGCAACTTCATGGACACCTGCACTTTTCGAGTGGCCAGTATAGCAAAGGGTCCGGTGCTAGCATTCGCGCATGGATGATGCCGCCCTCACTGCCCTGTCACCGCTCGACGGCCGCTACGCCGCCCGTCTGGCGCCCCTTCGCGATCTGCTTTCCGAGGCGGCATTCATGCGCTTTCGGGTCCAGGTCGAACTGGCCTGGCTGGTTGCCCTGTCGGATGCCGGACTGCCCGAGCTCGCGCCGTTTTCGGCCGACGCGCGCCTTTTCCTCGAGCAGCTGCTCGCCGGCTTCGGCACCGATCAGGCGGCGCGGATCAAGAAGATCGAGGAGACCACCAATCACGACGTCAAGGCGGTCGAGTATTTCCTGAAGGAGTCGGTTGCCGGCCAGCCGGAACTGCTTCGGGCTTCCGAATTCATCCACTTCGCCTGCACCTCCGAGGACATCAACAACACCTCGCATGCGCTGATGCTCAGCCGCACGCGCGCCGAGGTCCTGGTGCCGGGCGCGCGCCGTGTCATCGACCGCCTGCGCGAGCTCGCCCATGCGCTGGCCGATGCGCCGATGCTCTCGCGCACCCACGGTCAGCCGGCCTCGCCCACCACCGTTGGCAAGGAACTGGCCAATGTGGTGGCGCGACTGGAGCGCGCGCTGCAGCGCCTGGTCGAGGTGCCGATCCTGGCCAAGATGAATGGTGCGGTGGGCAACTACAACGCCCACCTGTCGGCCTATCCCGAGGTGGACTGGGCGTCGGTGTCGCGTCGCGTCATCGAGTCGCTGGGGCTGCAGTTCAATCCCTACACCACCCAGATCGAGCCGCACGATTACATGGCCGAGTTCTTCGATGCGGTGGCGCGCTGGAACACCATCCTGCTCGACCTCGATCGCGATCTGTGGGGGTACATCTCGCTGGGCTATTTCCGCCAGAAGACCCGGGCCGGCGAGATCGGCTCCTCGACCATGCCGCACAAGGTGAACCCGATCGACTTCGAAAACTCCGAAGGCAATCTGGGGCTGGCCAATGCCTTGCTGCGCCACCTGGCCGAGAAGCTGCCGGTGTCGCGCTGGCAGCGCGACCTCACCGATTCCACGGTGCTGCGCAATGTCGGGGTGGCGCTGGGCTATTCGACGCTGGCCTGGGATGCCTGCCTGCGCGGCCTGGGCAAGCTCGAGGTCGACCGGGCTCGCCTGGCGCAGGACCTGGACGCCAACTGGGAAGTGCTGGCTGAGCCGATCCAGACGGTGATGCGCCGTTACGGCGTCGAGAACCCGTACGAGCAGCTCAAGGAACTCACTCGCGGCAAGTCGATCGGCCCGGCCGAACTCATGGCATTCGTCGATTCGCTGCCGATCCCCGAGGCGGCGCGCGCGCGTCTGCGCACCCTGCGGCCCGACACCTATCTCGGTTCAGCGATTGAACTTGCGCGCCGGATATGATGAAGTCAGTGCTGGCGTCCGGTTGCGGGGGTTGGGCCGGGCCTCGATCCGCCATGATTTTTCAAACAAGACCAGGCGCCCTGGGTGCCAGCAAAGGACCGTTTCGATGAAAAGATTTGCCATTCCCCTCGCGGGAGCCGTGCTGGCCGCCAGTGCGTTCTACGCGGTGCCGGCCGTCGCCCAGTTCGCCAAGGTCGAGGACGCGATCAAGTATCGCAAGGCTTCGTTCACCATCCTCTCCAACCACATGGGCCGCTTGTCGGCCATGGCCCGGGGCGAGCGGCCCTTCGATGCGGCCGCCGCGCAGAACTCGGCCCGGCTCGTCGACATGGCCGGTCACCTGCCGTGGGAGGCGATGGTGCCGAACTCGGCCAGCGGTGACACCCGCCTGAAGCCCGAGGCGCTCGCCAATGCCGCCGAGTTCAAGCAGGCGGCTGACAAGATGAACGCCGAGACCGCGAAGCTGGTAACCGCGTCGGCGAGCCTGGACACGCTGCGCACGCAACTGGGCGCCACCGGGGCGTCGTGCAAGGGTTGCCACGACAAGTTCCGCAAGGACTGATCGGATGCGGGTGCCGGGCGCGAGCCCAGGGCACCCACCGCCCGCGCACTGCCGAACAGCGCGCCGGGCGAACCGGCGAAAACGCCCGCCCCGAGCGGGCTTTTTTTCAGCCGGCCTTCGGCACCAGCTGGGTGACCAGATAGGCAACCGTGGCGGCACAGACCACCAGCACGGCCAGGGCCTTGAGCCGCAGCGCTGCCGTGTCTTCGGCGGGCAGCGGAACCGGCTGGCTGGCGTCATAGACGCGGTCGCCGCCCACCATCGGGGCGATCAGCACTTCCTTGCGGATGCGCGAATAGAACGCGATCGCGACCAGGTGCAGCCCGATCAGTCCCAGCAGCACGAAGCGGTTCAGGCGGTGCAGGGTGGTGATCCGGTCGCTGGCTTCGGCGGAGACGAGTGCCTTCAGCGGCGCGTCCCACATGATCGAGTCGTTGGCGAACAGACCGGTGACGACCTGGAAGGTGAGCGCCGCCAGCAGCGCATAGACCGAGAAGGCGCCCAGCGGGTTGTGGCCCGGGGTGGCGCTGGACTGGCCGCACAGATAGCGCAGCGCGGCCATCGGATTGGGGGCGAAGCTGGTGAAGCGCGCGTAGCGTGAGCCGATGAAGCCCCAGATCACGCGAAAGGCCACCAGGGTGAGGATGGCGAAGCCGAAGCGGAAGTGCCAGGCGATCGCGTTGCCGCCGATCTTCACCGACACCAGCGAGCCGACCACGCAGGCCAGCAGTGCCCAGTGGAACAGACGGGTGGGCAGGTCCCAGACGCGGATGCGTTGCGCTTTCATGTCGGCTGTTCTCCGGGATGAACCTCAGGGTACTTCGGGCTGACCGTCTTCCTTCTTGCGGATCGGCTTGATCAGGTCTTCGCGCTTGACCCCCAGCCACATCGCGATGGCGGCGGCCACGAACACCGAAGAATAGATGCCGAACAGGATGCCGATGGTGAGCGCGAGCGCGAAATAGTGCAGCGTCGCGCCGCCGAAGATCAGCATCGACAGGACCATGAGCTGGGTCGAACCGTGGGTGATGATGGTGCGCGAGATGGTGCTGGTGATCGCGTGGTCGAGGACTTCCTGGGCGCTCATCGTCCGCGCGCCGCGCTCGCGGAATTTCTCGCGCACCCGGTCGAAGATCACCACCGATTCATTGACCGAATAACCCAGCACCGCGAGCACCGCCGCCAGCACCGACAGCGAGAATTCCCACTGGAAGAAGGCGAAGAAGCCCAGGATGATGATCACGTCGTGCAGGTTGGCGACGATGGCGGCGACCGCGAACTTCCACTCGAAGCGGATCGCCAAGTAGATCATGATGCCCACCACCACGAACAGCAGCGCGAGAGCGCCGTCGGTGGCCAGTTCAGACCCCACCTGCGGTCCGACGAACTCCACCCGTCGCAGTTCGGCCTTGGCATCAAGCCCCTTGAGCGCGCCCATCACCTGATCGCTCTGGCTGGCCGAGCTTTCGCCCTTGCGCAGCGGCAGCCGGATCATGACGTCGCGCGCGGTGCCGAAATTCTGGACCTGGGCATCGGCGAAGCCCAGCCCTTCGACGGTCTTGCGGATGCCACCCAGGTCGGCGGCCTGCGGGTAGCTGACCTCGAGCACCGTGCCGCCGGTGAACTCGATGGAAAAATGCAGGCCGCGCACAGCCAGGAAGAGCACCGCCGCGGCGAAGGTCAGTGCCGAGATGAGGTTGAACACCAGGGCATGCCGCATGAACGGGATGTCGCGGCGGATGCGGAAGAATTCCATGGAGGTGTCTCGGTTGCGTTGCGCGGGGGCGCTGGCGGGCGGTGGGGCTGGGGCTCGGGGGCGGGCTGGGCGTGGGGGCGACCGGAATCAGGTCGGCTTCCAGACCTGGCCGATCGACACCTTGCCGAGCTTTTTCTGCCGGCCATACCAGAGGTTGACGATGCCGCGCGAGAAGAACACCGCCGAGAAGATCGAGGTGAGGATGCCCAGGCAGTGCACCACCGCGAATCCGCGCACCGCGCCCGAGCCGAAGACCAGCAGCGCCAGTCCGGCGATCAGGGTGGTGACGTTGGAGTCGAGGATGGTGGCCCAGGCACGTTCGTAGCCGGTGGCGATTGCGGTCTGCGCCGGCATGCCGTTGCGCAACTCCTCGCGGATGCGTTCGTTGATCAGCACGTTGGCGTCGATGGCCATGCCCAGGGTCAGCGCCATCGCGGCGATGCCCGGCAGGGTGAGGGTGGCCTGCAACAGCGACAGCAGCGCCACCAGCAACAGCAGGTTGAGCGCGAGCGCCAGCGTCGAGAACACCCCGAACAGCAGGTAGTAGCCGAGCATGAACACCGCGATCGCCATGAACCCGTAGAGCGTGCTGTTGACGCCCTTGCTGATGTTGTCGGCACCCAGGCTCGGGCCGATGGTGCGCTCCTCGATGATCTCCATCGGCGCGGCCAGCGCGCCGGCGCGCAGCAGCAGCGCCAGGTCATTGGCGCCGGCCGGGCTGTCCATGCCGGTGATCTGGAAGCGCGAGCCGAGTTCGGCCTGGATGGTCGCCACGGTGAGGACCTCACCCTTGCCGCGCTCGAACAGCACCACCGCCATCGGCTTCTTGATGTTCTCTCGGGACACCTCGCGCAGCACGCGACCGGCGCCGTCGTTGAGCTGGATGCCCACCGCCGCCCGCTGGTTCTCGTCGAAGGTGGCCTGCGCGCCGGTGAGTTGGTCACCCGAGAAGATGGCCTGCTTGCGCAGCACCACCGGGGCGCCGCGGCCGACCTTGAAGAGTTCGCTGCCGAACGGCACCGGACCGCTGCCCATCAGGGCCGCCTGCGCCTCGACCGAGTTGTCGACGAGGCGGGCCTCGAGGGTGGCGGTACGGCCCAGGATGTCCTTGGCCTTGGCGGTGTCCTGCACGCCGGGGAGCTGGACCACGATGCGGTCGCTGCCCTGCTGCTGGATGACCGGCTCGGCCACACCGAGCTCGTTGACCCGGTTGTGCAGGGTCGTCATGTTCTGCTTGAGCGCGGTGTCGATGATCTCCTTGGCCGCCTCGGGCTTGAAGACGGCGACCAGCTTGAACTCGGTGCCGTCGGCGGCATCGCTGAGCTGCAGGCTCGGCTGACCGTCGGCCAGCGTGTTGCGCGCCTTGGCGCGGGTGTCCTCGTCGCGAAACCGGATCTCGATGCTGTCGCCCGAGCGGCTGATGCCAGCGTGGCGGATGTTCTTTTCGCGCAACAGTGAGCGCAGGTCGGCGGCGGTGCTGTCGAGCCGCTTGGTCAGCGCCTGCTTCATGTCGACCTGCAGCAGGAAGTGCACCCCGCCGCGCAGGTCCAGGCCCAGATACATCGGCAGCGCCCCGAGCTGGGCCAGCCAGGCGGGTGACGCGGACAGCAGGTTCAGCGCGACCACGTAGACCGGATCCGCGGCATCGGGGTTGAGGTCGCGCTGCAGCGCGTCCTTGGCCTTGAGCTGGGTGTCGGTGTCGGTGAACCGGGCCTTGATCGAGTTGCCGTCGAACTGCAGGCCGGTGGTCGGGATGCCGGCCTTGCGCAGCACGCCTTCGACGCGCGCCAGCATGGCGGTGTCGATCTTGACGGTGGCCTTGCCGCTGGAGACCTGGACGGCCGGGGACTCGCCGAACAGGTTCGGCAATGTGTAGACCAGGCCGAACGCCAGCATGATGACCATGATGGCGTACTTCCAGACCGGATAGCGGTTCATAGGCGGGGCTCGCTCAGTGCCGGCCGGCCGGGCACGCGAGGCATCCGGCCGGGGTGGTTCAGATCGCCTTCATCGTGCCGTTGGGCAGCAGGGTCTGCACAGCGGCCTTCTGGACGTGGATTTCGATCGGGGAGTCGTTGGCGCGGCCGACTTCCAGGGTGATGTAGCTTTCGCCGACCTTGGAAATCTTGCCCACCACGCCACCGCCGGTGACGACTTCATCGCCCTTCTTGAGGGCCTCCAGCATCGCGCGCTGTTCCTTGGCCCGTTTCATCTGCGGCCGGATCATCAGGAAGTAGAGCACCACGAACATCAGGATGATCGGCAGGAAGCCGAGAATCTGCTGTTCGGTCGAGCCGCCTGCGGTCTGTGCGTAAGCCGTTGAAATCAGCACTGTTTTTCTCCTAGAGACAACCGCGGATTATAACCGCGCCGGGCTATCCCACGCCGCGGGCGCGGTCCTGGGCGAATTGCCGGCGGAATTCATCGAAGCCGCCGGCGGCGATCGCCTCGCGCATGCCGGCCATCAGGCTGAGGTAATAGTGCAGGTTGTGGACGGTGGCCAGGCGCGCGCCGAGGATCTCGTCGACGCGCTGCAGGTGGTGGATGTAGGCGCGCGAAAAATGCCGGCAGGCATAGCAGCCGCAGGTCTCGTCGATCGGGCGCTGGTCGTCGCGGAACCGGGCGTTGCGCAGCCGCAGATCGCCGAATCGGGTGAACAGCCAGCCGTTGCGGGCGTTGCGCGTGGGCATCACGCAGTCGAACATGTCGATGCCGCAGGCCACACCGGCCACCAGGTCTTCCGGCGTGCCCACGCCCATCAGGTAGCGTGGCGCCTGGGCCGGCAGCCGTGGCGCGGTGTGCGCGAGCATGCGCATCATGTCTTCCTTGGGCTCGCCCACCGACAGCCCGCCGATCGCGTAGCCGTGAAAGCCGATGTCGGTCAGACCGGCCAGGGACTCGTCGCGCAGGTCCTCGAACATTCCCCCCTGCACGATGCCGAACAGCGCGTTCGGGTTCTCCAGTGAGTCGAAGGCGTCGCGCGAGCGGCGCGCCCAGCGCAACGACAGCCGCATCGAGTCGGCCGCCTGCTTCTCGGTCGCCGGCACCCCGTCGATCTCGTAGGGGGTGCATTCGTCGAAGATCATCGCGATGTCGGAGTTCAGCGTCTTCTGGATGCGCATCGACTCCTCGGGCGTGAGCATCAGCTTGTCGCCATTGATCGGCGAGGCGAAGCGCACGCCTTCCTCGGTGATCTTGCGCATCTTGCCCAGGCTGAAGACCTGGAAGCCCCCCGAGTCGGTCAGGATCGGCTTGTGCCAGCCGTTGAAGCCGTGCAGTCCGCCGAAGGCCTCGAGCACCGGCAGGCCGGGGCGCAGCCACAGGTGGAAGGTGTTGCCCAGGATGATCTGGGCGCCGACCGACTCGAGCTCCACCGGGCTCATCGCCTTGACCGCGCCGTAGGTGCCCACCGGCATGAAGATCGGCGTCTCGACGGTGCCGTGGTTGAGCGTGAGACGACCGCGTCGGGCGAGGCCGTCGGTGGCGAGCTGTTCGAATCGGAGCATGGCGGGTCGGGTTGGCGAGTTGGAGCGACGCGCAGCTTACCCGAGCCGGGTGAGCAGCATCGCGTCCCCGTAGCTGAAGAACCGGTAGCGCGCGGCGATCGCGTGGGCGTAGACCTCGCGGATGCGCGGCGCGCCGGCGAAGGCCGACACCAGCATCAGCAGCGTCGAGCGCGGCAGGTGGAAGTTGGTGATCAGCGCATCGACGACCCGGAACCGGTAGCCCGGCGTGATGAAGAGGGCGGTGTGGGCGGCGCCCGCCGCCAGTTGTCCGGTTTCATCGGCGCCGCTTTCCAGCGCCCGCATCGAGGTGGTGCCGACCGCGATCACCCGGCCGCCGGCCGCCCGCGTGCGCTCGATCGCGAGCACCGTCGCGGCCGGGATCTCGTAGTGCTCGGTGTGCATCTGGTGCAGGCTCAGGTCGTCATGGCGCACCGGCTGGAAGGTGCCTGCGCCCACGTGCAGCGTGACGAATGCGGTGCCCACGCCGAGTGCCTGCACCTGCGCCAGCAGCGCCTCGTCGAAATGCAGCCCGGCGGTGGGCGCGGCGACTGCGCCCGCGTGGCGCGCATAGACGGTCTGGTAGCGACTCTCGTCAGGCGCCTGCGGATCGCGGGTGATGTAGGGTGGCAGGGGCAGTCGGCCCTCGCGCTCGAGCACCTGCGCCACCGGTTCCTCGAAACGCAGGCGGTGAAATTCGCCTTCGCGCGCTTGCACCGTGGCCAGCGCCTGGCCCAAGCACAGCACGGTGCCGGGGCGCGGCGTCTTGCTCGCCCGGATCTGTGCGAGCGCCTCGTGCTCGCCGGTGACGCGCTCGATCAGCGCCTCGACGAGGCCGCCGCTGTCGCGCTTGTGGCCGTGCAGCCGGGCCTTGATCACCCGGGTGTCGTTCATCACCAGCAGGTCGCCGGCCCGCAGCAGGCCGGGCAGGTCGCGGAAATGGCGATCGGTCATCGGGCCCTCGGGCGGCACCTGCAACAGTCGGCTGCCGGTGCGTTCGGGGCTGGGGTGATGGGCGATCAGTTCGTCGGGCAGTACGTAGTCGAAGTCGGAGAGGCGCATCGGATTTCTCGGGGATCGGTGACTGGCACAGGGGCCCGCGCCGGTCTGGACAACGGTTCGAGCCGGGCCCGGTTTGATGTTGTGGGCTGGAAACGCGATAATCGACGCTCGCAAGCCAGCCGGAGTGGTGGAACTGGTAGACGCGCCGGACTCAAAATCCGGTGCCCGAAAGGGCGTGCCGGTTCGATTCCGGCCTCCGGCACCATCACCCAGCAGTCGTCGAATCCGTGGTCAATGCCGGATTCATCGGAAACCCCGGATCCCCGCGACCCAGGGCGTGAGCGATCCCGGCCGGCAGCCACCCGCCTGCGCGCCCCGGATTGTCGGCTTCAGCGCGGTTTCTGTGTAAAAACAATCCGTTCGACCAGGGTATCGCCCGTTCCGGTGCGAGCCAGTCTGATCTGCGCGTCGAAGCCCTTGGCGGCCCGTCGCTGCGCGTTGTCCGACGCTTCGATCCCGGCCTGGTAGGCGCGCCACAGCGTGGTGATCGCGCCGATGAGGAGCACCGGTCCGCGCGCGGTCAGGGTGGGGGGTGGCGTGACGACCTCGACCGTTCCGCCGCCGGACTCGATCGCCGACATCCAGGCCTGCAGCCGGGCAGGCAAGGCGCTGGGCGAGACGCGATCGTGAAACGTGACGGCCACGGTCGGCGGGGCGGCCGACAGGGCCGCGGCCAGATCCCGATCGAAACGGGTCAGGTCGATGAAGGTCAGCTCGGTGCGGGGCGGGTTGCTGCCGGCGGTGGGCGGGACCGACTGGCAGGCGAGCAGCGATGCGCCCAGCAGCAGGAGCAACAGGGCACGGTGGAGAAGTCGGTTCAGCAGCCGGGGGCGGTCGGGCATCGGTGAGTCATCCGGGAGTCGGGGTGCGCGCCGGCCGAGACGGGTACGCCAGTCATCCGCAGGCGGGCGCAGGCCTTGCACAGGTGCGCGGGTTGATTTCGATGTTAGCAGGCGCTATCGGTGCGCCTGACGGCGGGTGGATAATGGTGCGGGATGGGCAGATCGGCGGCGGCATTCACGGGCCGGGTCGTCAGTCGACCGCTTCCACCGGGCCCCTGCGGAAGGCTGATCGCGGGCGCCGATGGCCCCTCCGATCGTCCACCCGATCGTCCACCCGATCACCCCGACTCATGGCCCACCCGACAGCCCACCCGATGGATCAGCACAGCCCGCGCGACCGACCCGATGAAGCGACCCTTGCCCGGCCGGACCAGGCGGCGGGCTTTCCCGCGCCGGCGGTGGTCGAGCGCGACACCCGCGCCTGGGTCGAGCGGGCGGTGATCGGTCTGAATCTGTGCCCGTTTGCCCGCGCGGTGCAGGTGAAAGGGCGCCTGCATTACGCGGTGAGCGAGGCCGTCGACGCGCCGTCGCTGCTCACCGACCTGGCGCGCGAGATCGAGGCGCTGCTCGCCAGCGATCCCGCGGTTCGCGAGACCACGCTGCTGGTGGCGCCGCACTGCCTGGCGGATTTTCTGGCGTTCAATGACTTCCTGGGGCGCGCCGACCGGCTGCTGCGCAAGCGCCGGTGCGAGGGCGTGCTGCAGATCGCCAGCTTTCATCCCGACTACCAGTTCGCCTGCACCGCGGCCGACGACATCACCAACGCCACCAACCGCTCGCCGTACCCGACGCTGCACCTGCTGCGCGAGGACAGCATCGATGTCGCGGTGCAGGCCTTTCCGGAGGCAGCACTGATCTTCGAGCGCAATCAGCGGACCCTCGAGCAGCTCGGCGCGGCGGGCTGGGCGGCGCTCGGCGTGGGACGGTCGGATCATGAATAACCGACGCCCTGAAAGCGCCGGTGCGGCGCTCGCGCCCGACATCCGGCCCGGCCAGTCGCTTGCGCTGCTGCGCGAACTGCACATCCTGACCCGCGACGACCGGCTCAACCAGGACTCGCGCCGCAAGCTCAAGCAGGTCCATCACCTCTACCAGTTCATCGAGAAACTGCTGCTGGAACTGGCGGCCGCCGAGGGCGAGGTGACCCTGGCCGATCACGGCGCGGGCAAGTCCTATCTGGGCTTCATCATCTGCGACCTCTTCTTCCGGGCCGGACCGGGCCAGGGCGTGCCCGGTCACATTTACGGGATCGAAACCCGGGCCGAACTGGTGGAAAAGTCCCGCGAGCTGGCGGCCCGCCTCGGCTTCGAGTCGATGAGCTTCCTGAACCTGAGCGTGGCCCAGGCGACGCAGTCCTCGGCGTTGCCCGAGCGCATCGGCATCGTCACCGCGCTGCACGCCTGCGACACCGCCACCGACGACGCGATCGCCTTCGGTCTGGCCAAGCAGGCGGCGTTCATGGTGCTGGTGCCCTGCTGCCAGGCCGAGGTCGCGCGCGCGCTCAGCCGCCACAAGGCGCTCTCGCTGTCGCGCACGCCGCTGGCCGAGCTGTGGCGCCACCCGATCCACACCCGCGAGATGGGCAGCCAGATCACCAATGTGCTGCGCTGCCTCTATCTGGAGGCCTGCGGTTATCAGGTCACGGTGACCGAGCTGGTGGGCTGGGAGCACAGCCTGAAGAACGAACTCATCATTGCCCGGCGCACCGGCCAGCGCCGCCCGGCTCAGGCGCAGCGCCTGCGCGCGCTGCTGGCCGAGTTCGGCCTGACCGACCTGCTGCAGAGCCGGTTTTCCGGGCTCGACGCGGCGGTGGCGCCGGATCCGGCCTCATGAGCGTTGCGGCATGATGTGAATGCTGGAGGGCTCCAGCTGGAGCCAGGCCGGCTGCCCGGCGGCCAGGCCCATCTGGGTGGCCAGGCGAGTGGTGATTTCCAGGTGCAGCAGGGCCGCCGGCTCGGCGGCGACCTGGCAGGCGAGGGTGGTCACTTCGCCCAGGCGGTCCAGCCGCAGCAGCCGGCAGGCCACCAGATTCGGCAGTACCGGGTCGTCCGGGGGCGGGTCGGCGTGCAGCTGCACATGCTCGCCGGCGATCACCCAGCGCACCGGTGTGCCGTGGGTGATCCGGCCCTTGTCGATGGTGCGCAGGAACACCGGGCTCGTCGGGCCGCCCCAGCGCAGTCCGGCGGCGGGCTCGTTCAGGAACACGCCCTGGTGGATGTCGCGCAGCCCCACCAGCGCCGCGACCCGGGCATTGCGCGGGCGCGACATCACCTGCTCGGGCGGGCCCTGCTGCAGCGTGCAGCCGTGCTCGAGGATGCACAGCCGGTCGGCGAGCAGGCGCGCTTCGCGCAGGTCATGGGTGACCATCACGATCGGCACCGGATGCCGTTCGCGCAGCTTGATCAGTTCGTCATAGAGGGCCTGGCGGGTCGGCTGGTCGACCGCCGAAAAAGCCTCGTCCAGCAGCAGCACGCCGGGCTCGCGGGCCAGCGCCCGGGCGAGGGCGACACGCTGGCGCTGGCCACCCGAGAGCTCGTGGGGGCGCCGTGCCGCCAGCCCGCCGAGCTGCATGTCGTCGAGCAACCGGTGGGCGATCCGAAGCGCGGCCGCGGTGTCGTGGCGCGCCGGTACCGCCAGCCGGATGTTTTGCAGGGCGCTCAGGTGCGGGAACAGCGCGTACTGCTGGAACACCATCCCCACCGGCCGGTGCTCGGCCCGCCGGTCGATCGCGAGGGTGTCGTCGAACCAGACCTCGCCGTCCAGGCTGATCCGGCCCCGCGCCACCCGCAGCAGGCCGGCGATGGCGCGCAGCACGCTGGTCTTCCCGCTGCCCGAGGGGCCGACCAGCGCCAGCAGTTCCCCCGCCGCGCAATGCAGGGTCACCTCGAGCGGGATCGGGCCGGGCTGGCTCAGGCGGACGTCGAGCATCGGGTCAGGGTCCGGCGCGCGGCATCAGCGGGTCTGCCGGCCGCCGCCGGTCCCGGGGCGGGCTCGTGTGAGCCAGGCGGTGATCAGCAGCGTGATCAGCGAGATGCCCAGCAGGGTCGCCGACATCACGCCGGCCGCGTGCAGGTCGAAGGACTGCACCTTGTCGTAGATGGCGATGGCGATCGTCCGGGTCTCGCCCGGAATGCTGCCGCCGACCATCAGCACCACGCCGAACTCGCCCAGCGTGTGCGCCACCGTCATGATCAGGCCGGTCAGGATGCCGCGCCAGGCCAGTGGCAGCTCGATGCGCCACAGGGTTTGCCAGCGGTTCAGTCCGCAGGTGCGCGCCGCGTCGTAGAGCTCGCCCGGAATGGCCTCGAAGGCGCGCTGCATCGGCATCAGCGCGAACGGAATGTTGAACACGAGGCTGGCCACCAGCAGGCCCTGGAACGAGAAGGCCAGCGGTTGGCCGGTCAGGCGCTGATGCAGCTCGCCCAGCGGCGAGGCGGCCCCCATCGCGACCAGCAGGTAATAGCCGAGCACGGTGGGCGGCAGCACCAGCGGCAGGGCCAGTGCGGCCTCGGCCAGCGGCTTGAGCGGGTGCGCGCCGTGGGCCAGCCACCGGCCGGCCAGCACCCCGAGCGGCAGCAGGATGGCGGCGGTGGCCAGCGCCAGCCAGGCGGACAGGGTCAGGGCTTGCCAGTCCATCGGCGGCTCGGGCGCGCTCAGCCGGGGGGCGGCGCCGGCAGCTCGAAGCCGTGCCGCCGGAACACGGCGCGCGCGGCGGGCTGGCGCAAGAAGTCATGGAAAGCGCGCGCGGTCTCGCCGGCGCCGCGGATCAACACCATGCGCTGGCGCAGCGGTGCGTGCAGGTGTTCCGGAACGACCACCTGGCGGCCGGCGCCGGCGATGGCGGGCGAGAGCCCCAGCGACAGCGCGAACAGGCCGCCCTGGGTCGAGCCTGAGGCGGCGAACTGCGCGGCCTGCGACACGTTCTCGCCCAGCACCAGCCGCGGTTCGATCGCCGTCCACAGCCCGAGGCTGCGCAGCGTCTGCATCGCCGCGCGGCCATAGGGCGCGTGCTCGGGGTTGGCGATCGCGAACTTGCGCAGCCGGCCGTCGGCAAGCGCCAGGCGCAGGTCGGCGAATTGCAGATCGGCTTTCACCGGCGAGCCGGTGGGGGTGAACAGCACCAGCCGGCCGATCGCGTAGGGCTCGCCGCGGTCGACGGTGAGCTGGCGGTCGGCCAGCGCGAAGACGAATTCCTCGTCGGCCGACAGGAAGAGCTGGAAGGGGGCCCCCTGCACGATCTGGCGAAAGAAGTTGCCCGATGACCCGTAGCTGGGCCGCACGCTGCGCCCGGTCGCCTGATGGAAGGCCTGCGCGAGCTCGTCGAGCGCGAATTTCAGGTCCGAGGCAGCGGCGATCGCCGGTGAATCCTGGGCGCCGGCCCATCCGGAGAGGGCGAACAGCAGGCAGGCCAGCGATCGTCTGAACATCGGGGCGGGCGTTCCGGAGTCGGGTGGGGCGCGGGTGAGTCGGGTGGCACGTCGGTGGCTCGGGTGGCACGTCGGTTGCCGTCGAGTATATCGGGCCGCCTGCCGCGGGCGATGTGTCCCCCTGCTGCCCAGGCTCAATCGGGCGGCTGCGCCATCGGCGTTCAATCGACCCCGTCGGGTTGTTCGCCGGTCGTGTCCGCCTTCGGGACGCGGGGCGCAACAACCGCGGGGACGTCGTGTATTTCCAGGATCGCATCGATGCCGCAGAGCAACTGGCGATCGCGCTGCAACCGTGGCGCGCGCGCCATCCACTGGTGCTCGCGATCGCCCGCGGCGCGGTGCCGATGGGTCAGGTGCTCGCCGATCGGCTCGAGGCCGACTTCGATGTCGTGCTGGTGCGCAAGCTGCGCGCGCCGTTCTCGCCGGAACTGGCGGTCGGCGCGATCGACGAGAGCGGCTGGGCCTACATCGCTCCGTATGCCGGCGAGATCGGCGCCAACCCGGACTACCTGGCGCGGGAAAAGGCGGCGCAGCTGGACACCCTGCGCCGGCGTCGCGCCCTCTACACGCCGGGGCGTGCGCCGATCGAGGCTGGCGGGCGGGTGGTCATCGTGGTCGATGACGGGCTGGCGACCGGCGCGACGATGATCGCAGCCCTGCATTCGGTGCGGGCGCGCCAGCCGTCCCGGCTGATCTGCGCGGTGCCGGTGGGTGCGCCCGACAGCGTGGCGCTCGTCGCTGCGCACGCCGACGAAATGGTGTGCCTGCATCAGCCGGCGTTTTTCGGCGCGGTCGGGCGCTTCTACGCCGATTTCAGGCAGGTCGAGGACGACGAGGTCGTCCGCCTGCTCGCCAGGGAGAAGAAATGAGTACGGTGATCCGACGCATTGCCACTGCAGGGCTGGTGCACATTCCCAGCGGCTCGGTGTCCATCGAGGGCAGCCTCGAGTTGCCGGTGCAGCCCGCCGGCGTGATCCTGTTCGCGCACGGCAGCGGATCGTCGCGCCGTTCGCCGCGCAACAACCGGGTCGCCGCGCAGTTGCGCGAGGCCGGCCTGGGCACCTTGCTGATCGACCTGCTGACCGAGGAGGAGGACCGGCAGCAGGAAACGCGGTTCGACATCGCGCTGCTCACCGACCGGCTGACCGATGCGCTGACCTGGCTCGGCGCCGATCCGCGCACCGCCGGACTGCCGGTCGGACTGTTCGGCGCCAGCACCGGCGCGGCAGCGGCGCTGCAGGTGGCGGCCCGGCACCCCGAGACGGTCGCCGCAGTGGTCTCGCGCGGCGGGCGACCGGACCTGGCGGGGCGGGCGGTGCTGCGGGCGGTGCATGCGCCGGTCCTGCTGATCGTGGGTGGCAATGACGACATCGTCATCGAGCTGAACCGCGAGGCGCTGGCCGAGTTGCGCGGGCCCAGGCGGCTGAGCATCGTGCCGCGTGCCACCCATTTGTTCGAGGAGCCGGGCGCGCTCGAGCAGGTGGCCCGTCTGGCGTCGTTCTGGTTCATCACCCACCTGGAGGGGCAGCCGGTGTCGCCACCCCGCCGGCCCGCGCGATGAACCGCGCGGCGGCACCGCGATCGACCCGACCCGACCGCTCGCCTGCTGGCAGCTGACCCGATGGACATCGGCGTCCCCCGCGAAACCAAGGTCCACGAGTACCGGGTCGGCATGACGCCCGACTCGGTGGCGACAGCGGTCGCGCACGGGCACCGGGTGCTGGTGCAGGCCGGCGCGGGGCTGGGCATCGGGGCGGGTGATGAGGAGTACCGGGACGCCGGCGCGGTGATCGTGCCCACTGCCGCCGCGGTCTTCGCCGGCTCAGCCCTGGTGGTCAAGGTCAAGGAGCCGCAGCCGGCCGAGTGCGCGATGCTGCGCCCCGGGCAGGTGCTGTTCACCTATCTGCACCTGGCGGCCGATCCGCAGCAGTGTCGCGAGCTGCTCGAGCGCCGTGTGATCGGGATCGCCTACGAGACGGTGACTGGCGCCGGTGGCACGTTGCCGCTGCTGGCGCCGATGTCGGAGGTGGCCGGGCGAATGTCGATCCAGGTCGGTGCCGGCTGTCTGGAGCGCAATCGCGGCGGCCGGGGCATCCTGCTGGCCGGGGTGCCGGGCGTGCCGGCGGCGCGCGTGCTGATCCTGGGTGCGGGCATCGTCGGCACGAATGCGGCGGTGGTCGCCGCCGGTTCAGGCGCACAGGTGACGGTGCTCGACCGGTCGGTCGACGCGCTGCGCCGGCTCGATGCCCGGCTGGGTGCCCGGGTGACCACCGCGTATGCCGACGCCCGACAGGTCGAGGCGCAGCTGATGCGTGCCGATCTGGTGATCGGCGCAGTGCTGGTGCCGGGCGGTACCGCGCCCCGGCTGGTCACGCGTGCATCGGTTGCGCGCATGAAGCGCGGCGCTGCGGTGGTCGATGTGTCGATCGATCAGGGGGGCTGCTTCGAGACCTCGCGTCCGACCACCCATGCCGAGCCATGCTTTGTCGCCGAAGGGGTGGTCCACTACTGCGTGACCAACATGCCGGGCGCGGTGCCGCGGACCTCGGCACAGGCGCTCAACCATGCCACGCTGCCGTTCATCCTCGCCCTGGCCGACCAGGGCTGGCGGCAGGCGCTGGCCGCCGACCCGCACCTGCTGGCGGGTCTGAATGTGGCCCAGGGTCGGGTCGCCCACCCGGCGGTCGCGCTGGCGCTGGGCTACCCGGCCGCCGAGCCGGCTCAGGTGCTCGGCTGGGCGGGGGCAGCCGCGTAGCGCTCGCGCGCGATCTGCGCACCCCGGGCAAGGGCCTGGAGCTTGCGGCGCGCGATGTCCTGGTCCATCGGCGCCATGCCGCAGTTGGTGCAGGGGAACAGGCGGTTGGCCGGCACATAGCGCAAGGCCCGCCCGATCGTGTCGGCGACCTCTTCCGGGGTCTCGACCGTGTCGCTGGCGACATCGATCACCCCGACCAGCACATCCTTGCCACCGAGCAGCGCCATCAGCGAGGGCGGCACCTGCGAGCCGGCGCACTCCAGCGACACCTGATCGATGCGGCTGGCGGCGAGCGCCGGAAAGATCTTTTCGTACTGGCGCCACTCGTCGCCCAGGGTCTTCTTCCAGTCGACATTGGCGGCGATGCCGTAGCCGTAGCAGATGTGGACCGCGGTGGTGCAGGTGAGGCCCTGGATGGCCCGCTCGAGCGCGGCGACGCCCCAGTCGGTCACGTCGTCCATGAACACGTTGAAGGCCGGCTCGTCGAACTGGATCACATCGACGCCGTCGGCCTGCAGCGCCAGCGCTTCCTGGTTGAGCAGCGCCGCGAAGGCCATCGCCATCTTGACCTTGTCGCCGTAGAACCGGTCGGCCACGGTGTCGACGATGGTCATCGGGCCGGGCAGGGTGAACTTGAGCTTGCGGGTGGTGTGGGCGCGGGCGAGCTTCGCCTCGGTCTGGTGGACCCGACCGCGCAGGCGCAGTTCGCCGGTGACCTGCGGCACCATCGCGTCGTAGCGATTGTTGCGGATGCCCATCTTCACCTTGTTCTCGAAGTCGATGCCCTCGACCGCCTCCAGGAAGCCGTGCACGAAGTGCTGACGCGACTGCTCGCCGTCGCCGACGGTGGCCAGGCCGGCGTCCTCCTGAAGCTTGAGCCACAGCAGCGTCGCGTCGGCCTTGGCCGCCTGCAGGTCGGCACCGGTGCTCTTCCATTGCGGCCAGAGCTTGTGGGTCTCGGCCAGCCAGGCCGGTTTGGGCAGGCTGCCCGCCAGGGTCGGTTCGAACATCGGTCGGTCCTCTCGGCAAGTCGGTTGAATCGGTGCCACGTGCGGCCACGCGGCACCATCGGCGCAACCCGGGGAATCGGAATCGCCACGGCCGGCAGTATAGGCGGGCCTGCCCGGGCGCCACTACACTGATGACGATGACCCCGCCGCCTGTTTCCCCGTCGTCCCCGTCCCCGGTCGGCGAGGGGTCCCCGGGCGGTCTCGGCGCTGCGCCGGCCAGCGCGCGGTCCCCGCCGAATTCGCGCGCCGCCTTCGCCGCCACCCACCCGCTGCTGCGCGCGCCGATCGTGCCCACCCTGCTGCGGCTGGCCGCGCCGGCGCTGCTCCTGGTGGTCTTCCAGATCGCGGTATCGGTCGCCGACACCTATTTCATCGGGCGCCTGGGCACCGAATCGCTGGCGGCGTTCTCGATGGTCTTTCCCCTGGTGCAACTGCTGCAGATGCTATCGGGCGGCGCGATGGGCGGTGGCGTCTCCTCGGCGGTGGCGCGCTCGCTGGGCGCGGGCGATGAGGCCGGCGCGCGGGCGGTGGTGATCCATGCCTGCGTGATCTCGATCGTCGCGGGCTTGCTGTACCTGCTGATGATGCTGCTGGCCGGTGAGGCGATCTTCCGGCTGCTGGGCGGCGCCGGGCAGCCGATCGCACTGGCGATGGTCTACTCGAACCTCCTGTTCACCGGCGCGATCTTTGTCTGGCTGTCGAACACGTTTTCCAGCCTGCTGCGCGGCAGCGGCAACATCCGGCTGCCGGCGGTGATCCAGGTGGTGGCCAGCCTGCTCCACATCCCGGTCTCGGGGATCCTCGTGCTGGGCTGGGCCGGCGTGCCCTCGATGGGCCTGCGCGGCGCTGCGATCGCCTACCTGTGCTCCAGCGGCGCGGCGGCGCTGCTGGGCGCGATCGCGGTCTTTCGGCCGGGCAGCCGGCTGCGTCCGCGGCGCGCGGACCTGCGCCTGCGGCGCGAGGGCTTCGTGCGGATCCTGCGCGTCGGCGGCCTGTCGGCGCTGTCGGCCCTGCAGAACGTTGGCGGCGCGCTGCTGCTGACCGGAGTCATCGGGCGCTACGGCACCGCGGCGCTCGCCGGTTACGGGGTGGGCGCGCGACTGGAACTGCTGATCATGTCGGTGGTCTTCGCTTTCGGTCAGGTGCTGGTGCCGATGGTGGGCACCGCCGTCGGTGCCGGCGACGACCGGCGGGCCAAGCGCGCCGCGTTCACCGGCGCGCTGATGGCCGCGGTGCCCTGCGGGCTGCTCGGGCTGGTCGCGGCCGTGTTCCCGACGCTGTGGATCGGCCTGTTCAGCGACGACCCGGCGGTGCTGGCGACCGGATCGCTCTACCTGCACTGGGTCGGGCCGGTCTACTGCCTGCTGGCGATGGGCACCACGCTGTATTTCGCCTCGCAGGGTGCCGGCAAGGTCATCTGGCCGGTGCTGGCGGCCAGCGCCCGCCTGCTGGCGATCCTCGGTGGCGGGACGCTGCTCACCGCGCTCGGCGCGCCGCTCTGGGCGATCTGCGCGCTGGCCGCCTTCGGCATTGCCCTCTACGGCAGCCTCACCACCTGGAAGGTTTACCGGGTCTCCTGGCGGATCTGACCGCGCCCGGTCGAGGCGGTGTGGCCGCCGATGCGCCCGCCCGCGGTCGCCCGTCTCGAATCCGGTGGCCCGGTTTGGCCCGGACCCCCGATGCAGTCGACAATTGCGGTTGCCGACCATTGCAGTCGTTTCCCGATACCCCCAGCGCAGGATTGACCCGAATCATGAATTTCGCGATGACCCCCGAGCAGGAATCGATCCGTGAATCGGTTGCCCGGATTTGCCAGCGGTTCGATGACCACTACTGGATGGTCAAGGACAAGGAAGGCGGATTTCCGCATGAACTCTACGACGCGCTCGCCGCCGACGGCTGGCTGGGCGTGTGCACTCCCGAGGCCTACGGCGGCTCCGGGCTGGGCGTGACCGAGGCGACGATCGTCGCCCGCGCGATCAGCGAGTCGGGCGCCGGCATGTCGGGCGCCTCGGCGGTGCACATCAACATCTTCGGCCTCAACCCGGTGGTGGTGTTCGGCACCCACGAGCAGAAGCTGCGGATGCTCCCGCCGATGGTCCAGGGCCGCCAGAAGGCCTGCTTCGCGGTGACCGAGCCCAACACCGGCCTGAACACCACGCAGCTCAAGACCCGCGCGGTGCGCAAGGGCGACCGCTATGTGGTCGACGGCCACAAGGTCTGGATCTCGACCGCCCAGGTCGCCGACAAGATCCTGCTGCTGGCGCGCACCACGCCGCTGGAGGACGTCGGACGCCCCACCGAGGGCCTGAGCCTGTTCTACACCGACTTCGACCGGACCCGCATCACCACCCGCGAGATCGAGAAGATGGGCCGCAAGCCGATCGACTCCAACGAGTTGTTCATCGAGGGCTTCGAGATCCCGGTCGAGGACCGCATCGGCGAGGAAGGCCGCGGCTTCGAATACATCCTCCACGGCATGAATCCCGAGCGGGTGATGATCGCCGCCGAGGCGATCGGCCTGGGCCACGCCGCGCTGCGTCGCGCCACCGCCTATGCCAAGGAGCGGGTGGTCTTCAACCGGCCGATCGGCCAGAACCAGGCGATCCAGCATCCGCTGGCGCAGAACTGGATGGAGCTCGAGGCGGCCTGGCTGATGACGCTGTCGGCGGCCTGGCAGTACGACAACAACCTGCCCTGCGGCGCGGCGGCCAATGCCGCCAAGTACCTGGCGGGCGAGGCCGGCTTCAACGCCTGCCAGCAGGCGGTGATGACCCATGGCGGCTATGGTTACGCCAAGGAGTTCCATGTCGAGCGCTACCTGCGCGAGGTGATGATTCCGCGGATCGCACCGATCAGCCCGCAACTGGTGCTGTGCTACATCGCCGAGCGGGTGCTGGGCCTGCCCAAGTCCTACTAGGCGCCCGGTGCCGCCCGTCATCCGTGCCGACGCCCTCGACCTGGGCGAGTGGATCCGCCCCGCCGACCTGGTGGTCTGCGCGCAGGCCGGCGCCGAGCCGCTCAGCCTGACCCGGCGCCTGGTGGCGCAGCGCGCCGGCCTGGGCGGCGGCGTGCGGGTGTTCCTGGGCGCGATGTTCGCCGACACCTTCGGTCCGGCGCACTGCGACCACCTGTCCTTCGTGTCCTATGGCGCGATGGGTTCCACCGTCCCGCTGGCGCAGGCCGGCCGGCTGGCGGTGATGCCCTGTCACTACAGCGAACTCGATGCCGCCTTCGAGAGCGGCCGCTGGCAGGCCGATGTCGTGCTGCTGCAGCTCTCGCCGGGGCTGGACGGCGGCCCGCCGAGCCTCGGGCTGGGCAACGACTATGCGGCAGCGGCGGCGCGGCGCGCGCGGGTGGTGATCGCCGAAATCAATCCCGATGCGCCCTGGACCTTCGGTGCCGAGCTGCCCGCCGATCTGCGCATCGACCTGATGGTGCAGGCCGACACCGCGCCGGTGCCGATCGCCGCCTCGACCTTTGGCGAGGTCGAGTCGCGGATCGCGGCGCGCGTCGCGGCGATCGTGCCCGATCGCGCCACCATCCAGACCGGCATCGGCGCGCTGCCCGACGCGGTGCTGGGCGGCCTGTCCGGTCACCGCGACCTCGGGCTGCACACCGGGCTGATGGGCGACGGCGCCGCCCTGCTGATCGAGGGTGGCGCGGTCACCAACGCCTTCAAGGCGATCGATCGTGGCGTCTCGGTCACCAACGTCGTCTGCGGCAGTCCCCGCCTGCACCGCCTGCTGCATCGCCATCCGGCGGTCTCGGTGCGCCGGGGCGCCTACACCCACGGCGCCCGCACGCTGATGCAGATTCCCGACCTGTTCGCGATCAATTCGGCGCTCGAGGTCGACCTGACGGGCCAGGTCAATGCCGAGACCCTTGGCCGTTCGCTGCGCGGCGGTGTCGGTGGTGCCAATGATTTCGCCCGCGCCGCGCGCGGTTCGGCCCACGGCCGCTCGATCACCGTTCTGCCCTCGACCACCCAGGGCGGGCGGCGCAGCCGCATCGTCCCCGCGCTGTCGGGCGGGGTGGTCACCATCACCCGCAGCGACGCCGACCTGATCGTCACCGAGCACGGCGTGGCCGACCTGCGCCACTGCACCCTCGACGAGCGCGCGCAGCGCCTGATCGCCATTGCCGACCCGCGGTTTCGGGAGGCGCTGCAGCGTGCGCTGGCCGATCCGGCGTCCTGGATGGACAATGGCGCCTGAACCACTGACGGGTCCGCCCAGTGACCCGGTTTCACACCCCTGTCGGAGACACCCCATGAAATTCCTGCGCACCGCCGTTTTTGCGCTGCTGGCCGCCACCGCGGCATCGGCCTGGTCCCAGTCTTATCCCGTCAAGCCGGTCCGGGTGGTGGTGCCGTTCGCGGTCGGCAGCGGCACCGACATCCTGGCCCGTCTGGTCACCGACGAGCTCCAGAAGAACCTGGGTGTGGCCTTCATCGTTGACAACAAGCCGGGTGCCTCCGGGCAGATCGCCGCCGAGGCTGCCGCCAAGGGCGATCCCGACGGCTACACCCTGATGATGACCACCAACACCGCGCATTCGGCCAACCCGTTCCTGTTCAAGAAGCTGCGTTACGACCCGCTCAAGGACTTCACGCCGGTGGCTCGGGTCAACTACTTCCTGTTCGCGCTGGCGGTCAAGGCCGACTCCCCGATCAGGACGCCGCAGGACCTGCTCAACCATGCGCGCGCCAATCCGGGCAAGGTGTCGTACGGCTTTGGCAACTCCACCGGTCAGGTGGCGGGGGCCCATTTCGTCAAGTACGGTCGCATCGATGCCGCGCCGATTCCCTACAAGAGCACGCCGCCGGCCATGACCGACATCGCGGTCGGACAGGTCGACTTCATGTTCGTCGACTGGGCCGCGGCGCAAAGCTTCATCAAGGCCAACAAGATCAAGCTGATCGCGGTGCAGTCCGACCAGCGCTCGGCGCTGCTGCCCGACCTGCCGCCGGTCGGCGACACCGTGCCGGGCTTCAGCTTCACCATCTGGGGCGGGCTGATCGCGCCGGTCGGCACGCCGCCGGCGATCGTCAACACGCTCAATGCGGCGGTCAACAAGGTGCTCACCACGCCCGCCATCCGTGAGCGGATGATGGGTCTGGGCCTGGAGCCGGCGCCGGCCTCGGTCGAAGAGTTCCGCAAGTTCACCATCGAGCAGCATGCCCAGTGGGGCAAGAGCATCCGTGATGCCGGCATCCAGCCCGAGTAAGCGCCGGCCGGCCCGGTTGCGCCTGATCGCGATGCCGCCGATCCGGGAGTCCGGTTGCACGGCCTGACACCGTTGCAGCGCTCGCTGGCGGCGATTGCCGCCGCGACCGCGATGAATCTGCCGTTCGGCACCATCTACGCCTTCAGCGTGTTCCTGAAGCCGATGGAGGCGCTGATGGGCATCGGTCGTGCCGAGATGACGCTGATCTTCGGGCTGGCGGCCTGCACGCTGACCGTCGGCATGAACCTGGCGCCGATGCTCTACCGGACGCTGCCGCCCGCCACCCTGATCGCCGTCGCCGGTGCGGGCAGCGCGGCCGGGCTCTACCTGACTGCCAACGCGACCGGGTTCGCCGAACTCGCCCTGGGGTATGGCGTGCTGTTCGGACTGGGCGGCGGCATCGGTTTCATCGTGGTGCAGCAGGGCGTCAACCAGACGGTGAAGACGAAGATCGGCCTGGTCAACGGCTATGTGATCGCGCTCTATCCGCTGGGCGCGATGATCGGCGCGCCGCTGTTCGGGTGGGCGATTGCCCGCCATGGCCTGCGTCCGACGCTGCTGGCGCTCGCCTTCACCGTGCTGGCCGCGTCGCTGCTGACCGCGATGCTGCTGCGGCTTGCCGACATCCGGATGCACGACGCCGCCCCCGCGGCGGTGCGCGACGACGACCGCCGCTGGCCGATCTTCCTGCGGCTGTTCGCGGTGTTCTTCCTGGCCGCCGCGGCCGGCCTGACGGTGATGAGCCAGGCGGCCGGCATCGTCCAGGCCTACGGCGGCCAGACGCTGATGGCGCTTGGCGCCACCACCGCGATCACCGGCGCGATCGCGGTCGCGCGCCTGACCGGTGGCTGGCTGGTCGACCGCTTCGCGGTGCCGCAGGTGGCGGCCGGCGCCCATCTGTTTTCGCTGACCGGGGCGATCCTGCTCAGCCTGTGGCCGGGTCCGGTCATGGCCATCGGCGCCCTGGCCATGATCGGCATGGGCTACGGCTTCATCTCGGGCAGCACCGCCGGGGCGATCGCCCAGTACTGGCACCGCAATGCCTTCGGCCGGGTCGCCAGCCAGCTCTACATCGCCTGGTGTGTTGCGGCGGTCAGCCTGCCGGTGCTGGCGGGCTGGCTGTATGACCAGACCCAGGGCTACGGCACCGCGGTGATGATCGCCGCCGCCGGCAATGTCCTGGGCGCGCTGCTGTCGCTGGGGCTGCCGCGGTCGCGGCCTGCCTGAACCTTTTGTCCCTGAACCGGAGTGGATCCATGCTCGACCGTGTCGACCGAATGCTGATTGCGGTGAAAGACCGCGCCCGTGCCGCAGAAACCTTTGCCACGATGCTGGGCGCCCGCCCCGACCGCGAGTCCGAAAGCGCGCATCTGAATGCCCGGCGCACCGTCATGCGCCTGGGCGAGAGCGAGCTCGAACTGTGCGAGCCCGCCGGTGCCGGACCGGTGCAGGACTTCATCGACCGCTGGGGCGAGGGGCTGTTCGCCGCCGGCTATGCCAGCACCCGCCTGGAGGCCCTGGCCGAGCGGCTGCGCGGGCTCGGTGTGCCGTTCACCCGCGAAGCCGGTCAGCTGCACCTGCCAGGCACCAGCACCTTCGGCTTTCCGATGGTGATCTCGACGCTGGTCGAGCGCGAGCGCGAGGGACAGGTCAGCTTCCTGTACGAAGCGACCAACACGCTGGCCACCGACTGGCGGGTGGTGGCGGCCCGCTACAGCGAGCTGTTCGATCTCGATGCCAGCCGCTTCTCGCCGATCGCGAGCGGGCGCTTCGGCTATGAGGGCACGCTCACCCTCTTCGATCCGCCGGCCCGGCTCGACCGGGTCGAGCTCTCGCAGACCTTTGCCGATCGCCCCAGCGCGATGCGCCGCTTCGTCGACCGGCGCGGGGGCGACTCGCTCTACATGTGCTACATCGAGACCCATGATTTCGACGGACTCAAGCAGCGCCTGCTCGAGGCCGGCGCCACGCTCACGCCGCGCGGCGGCGACATCGCCACCGAACGCGAGGGGCTGTGGGTCCATCCGAAGAACCTGCACGGGCTGCTGCTGGGCGTCTCGCGCACCACGCTGGCCTGGGAATGGTCGGGCCGCCCGGCGCTGGTGACGCCCCTGGCGGACTGAGTCTGCGCGGCCGGCGCGCGCGGGCTTCGCGGTCGGCGGTACCCGGTCACCGCCGCCGGCGCACCCTCGCGCCATCCGGCGTCAGAGAATGCCTTCCTCCGGATACGGCGCGTCGGCTTCGATGCGCTCATGGCCCAGGCGTGTCAGGTCGATGCTCTGGTAGCGGCCCCGCACGATGAGTTCGGCGATGCCGCGGCCGGCGGCCGGCGCGTGCATCATGCCGTGGCCCGAGAACCCGGCCACCGTGTACAGGTTCGCCAGGCCGTTGTTCCAGGCGCCGATCACCGGGTTGCCGTCGAGCTCGTTGACCTCGTACAGGCCCGACCAGGTCCGGTGGCATCGGGCCGCGGCCAGCGGCGGGAAGCGATGGGCGACGGCCGGCCAGACCACCCGTTCGAAGTAGCCGTGGTCGACCTCGAAATCGAAGCCGCGCACCGCGTTGCCGTCGACCAGTCCGCCCGAAAACCCGTTGCCTTCCGAGCGGAACGCCAGCCGCGCGATGTCCTTCACATACGGCAGCCGTTCCATCGGTGAGCCCGCGGTGAAGTAGTGCTCGAAGCGGCGCAGCGGCGAGATCGGCAGCCGCATGCCGAAGGCGGCAGCCACCGCGCCCGACCAGGCGCCGGTCGCATTCACGAAGGCATCGGCGCGGATGCGCTGCCCGCTCCTGAGCCCGATCGCCCGGACCTTCACCGAATCGGTCTCGGCGCGCTCGAAGCGGTCCGCCACATAGGTGACCCCGAGCTCGATCGCCTTGCGGCGAAAGCCCCACAGCAGTCCGTGCGGATCGCACCAGCCGTCGCGCGGGGTGTGCGCGCCCGCGCCCAGATCGTCGACGTGCATCGAGGGAAACATCGATTTCAGCTCGGCTGGCGTCAGCAGGTCGACGGTGCAGCCGTGCGCGATCTGCCGGCGCACATGGCGCTCGAGCGAGGCGACCTGCGCGGGCGGCACGATGAAGAGGTAGCCGCCCTCGACCCAGTCCACCGGCGACGGGTGATCGCGGGTGGCCATGGTCGCCTCGAACTGGCGGATGAAGTCGATGCTCCAGAGCGACATCGCGATGTTTTCGGCGCCGGTGAATTGCACGCGACAGCCGCCCGACGCCCGCAGCGCGGAGGCAAACGTGTAGGTCGGGTCGGGTTCGATCACCGCCACCGACAGGCCCGGCGATTCCCGCATCAGGAAGAAGGCGGTCGCCGAACCGATGATGCCGCCGCCGATCACCGCGACATCGAACCGCGCGTCAGTCATGGAGCCTGCTTTCAGGAGAGCAAAAAAAACAGGCGGCCTCCGAGGAAGCCGCCCGCTGTCGTCACCAGCCCCGGACCGGGGCCGTCATCACTTCTTCTTTTCGTGCTTCTCGGCCCAGACCTTCTTGCCCTCGGCCAGCGCGTCGAAGACCTGCTGCGCCTTGCCGCCGATCGCCTGCACCATTTCCGACTGGCCCGGGCGGATCACCTTGGCCCAGGCCTCGCGCTGCGCATCGGTCAGCTCATGCACGAAGCCGCCCTTGGCAACAAATTCCTTCATCTTGGGCTTCTCGGTGTCGGCGACCTGCTTGCGCGCCCAGTTGGCGTCGGGCAGGGCCTTGAGCATCTTCTCGCGCATGGCCGGCTTCAGACCGTCGAACAGTGCCTTGTTGACGATGAAGGTCGACGGGTGATGGTAGTGGCGGGTCATCACATAGTGCGGTGCGCTCTGGGCGGCCGGCGTCGTCACGTAGTACAGGAAAGGCAGGTCTCCGCCGCTGACCAGGCCGCTTTGCAGGCCCGGCCAGAACTCGGTCAGCGGCATCTGCACGCCGTTGGCGCCAAGCTGCTTGAAGACCACCCGTGAGGCCGGTGACGGCGACACGCGCATCTTTTGGCCTTTGAGGCTTTCAGGCGTGAGGCAGGCGGTCTTGCAGATGATGTCGTTCCAGCCCACATCGGACACCAGGATCAGCTCGAGGCCCTTCTCGGCGTAGAGCTTCTTGGCGACCGGCACTCCATAGTTGTCGGTGACCCAGGCGCGCTCCTCGTCGTTTCGCCACAGGTAAGGGGTGTTGAAGACTGCGCCTTCGGGCACGGTGATCGCGCCGCCGGCAAATGACGACGCCCCGGCCTGGATGCGCCCGCGCACCACCTGCTGGTGCATTTCCTGTTCGTTGCCGATCATCAGGTATTCGAGCTTGAGCTCGGGGCCCGAGACCGCGTTGAAGTCGTTGACGAACTTCATCACGATGTCGTACAGCACCGTGCCCGGCTGGGCCGCGGTGCCGATCTTCCAGACTTCCTGGGCGCTGGCGGGTGCAGTCAATCCGGCCGCCAGCATCGAGAAGCTGGCGGCCATCAGGACTTTCTTCAGAATTTTCATTCAGGTCTCCTTGGGGTGGGTGGTGGCGGTCTTTTGTGCCGCCTGACAGGAAGCGAATATTGCCTGCCGGCGAAGCCGCCTGCAATCGTGTGGGATTGTTCAGGGTGCTGACGACGCGGGCGCAGTGCCCGTCGGCGACCACCGGTCGTCGGTGATCCGGATCAGTCCGTCGCGCTGCAGTTTCAGCAGGTGCGCGGTCAGCGAGCGCCGGGCGACCGGGTGCAGCGCCGGGCCGACATCCTCGTACACACTGGCCAGCAGCGCGTCGGTGTCGACCGGCGCCAGCGCGCTCAGGCGTTCCAGCACCTTGGCTTCGCGGCGCAGCCGGTGCGCGATGATGCCTTCGATGGCGCGGTGCGGGTGGGCCATCAGGAAGCCGTGGCCCGGCGCGAGCCAGTCGAGCGCCACCGGCAGCAGCGCCCGCAGCGACGCGAGGTAGGCCGACATGTCGCCATCGGGCGGGCCGATGACCACCGTCGAGGTCTGCATCACATGGTCACCGGTGAACAGCATCCGCTCCTCTTCGAGCAGGAAGCACAGGTGGTTGGAGGCATGTCCGGGCGTGTGGATGACCTGCAGGGTGGCCGCATCGCCGATCGCCAGCCGCTCGCCGTGGACCGGCTGGCGATCGGGCGCAAAGCTGGGGTCCTGCGATTGCGTGAAGTCGGCGATTCGCCCGAGCACCGGCGCGCCGGTGCGGGCCCGCAGCTCGACCGCGGCCGGCGAGTGATCGGCATGGGTGTGGGTGGTGAGGATCCAGCGGATCGGGCCGGGGGCCGCCGCCAGGATGGCGTCCACATGGGTCGTGATTGCCGGTCCCGGGTCGATGACCGCCCATTCGTTGCGGGTACCCCCGCCCACCAGGTAGGTGTTGGTGCCGGGTCCGGTCATCATGCCGCTGTTGTTGGCGCTCACCCGGATGACCCGCGACGACAGGCGCACCGGACGGCCCGGCACGATCGCATACGACGCGTGGCCGTGGCCCTGGGGATCGAGCTTGCCCACCTCGGCCCAGGCGAAATGATCGGGTGCCACCGGCATCATGCCCTGTGGACCGTCGGCGATCCGCGGCACCGCGAGTGCTTCCTGGCGCGGCGTGCGGGCGTGCGCCAGCATGTCGGCGGTGGTGGCGAAACCGGTCAGGGTCTCGAGGGTGATCCGGGTGGGTGCCAGCAGCTTGAGCGACTCGCTGCGCGCGATCGCCTCGGCCGGCTTGAGCCAGAGCTGCTCGACCAGTTCGACCTCGTCGTGGGCCGATTCCTGGGCGCCGGGCGCCAGCGCAAAGAAGAACCGGGTGTCCCAGCGCTTGGCCCGGATCGCCGGGGTGACCCAGCGGGTGAAGTAGGCGAGCCGGTCGGTTGCCAGGGTGAGTCCGAAATGGCGGCAGAACTCGGCCATGGTGTTTTCGCCGCGGTGCAGCCGGGTTCGCCAGGCGCGCATCGCTTCGCCGGTCTCGCCGGTCAGCTCGACCGGGCGGTTGTTGGCGCCGTAGGCCAGCAGCAGGCCGGCTTCCTCGAAGCATTCGCGGATCGCCGCGACGTGGTAGTCGAGCGCGCCGGCGGCCATGCCCATCGCGCGGCTGGCCGCCTCGTCATCGAGGCCGGCGCAATGGGGGTGGCATTCGCTGTCCTGCGCATCGAGCACGCCGCCAGGAAAGACCCAGGCGCCGCTGCTGTGATCGCCGCGCTCGGCCCGGCGCAGCAGCAGGACCTCGATGCCGTCGGACGAGTCGCGCATCACCACCACGGTGGCAGCGGGGCGCAGGGCCGGCGGGAGGGCGGGGGACGGGGTATCGGTCATGGCGATCCGGACGGTGAGCAGGAGCTTCGGATACTACCGACAAGGCGCCTCGACCGGATCGACCGGTGCTTCCGTAATGTTCGCGGCCGACCGGCCCCGGACCGGCCGGGAACTGGCCGGGAGCTGGCCGGGAGCCGGCCGATCAGCGTCCTGCCGCCGTGCGATCAGCGGCCGGCCGCCGTCCGGTCAGCGTCCGGTGAACACCGGCTTGCGCTTCTCGATGAACGCGCGCACCGCTTCGCGGTGGTCGTCGGTGAGCGAGGCGTGGACGAGCCGTTGCGCCTCGTGCTGCAGGGCGGTGTCGAAGTCGATGTGCTGTGCCTCGTCGAGGTTGTCCTTCATCGAGCGCAGCGCGACCGCCGGGCCTTCCGCCATTGCGCGCGCCAGCGCGAAGGATTCCTCGGCCAGCCGCTCGTCGGGCACCACCCGGTTGAACAGGCCGATGCGTTCGGCGCGCGCGGCATCGACGCGGTCGGAGGTGAACATCATCTCGCGGGCGATCGGCGAGCCAACCGTGCGGGTCAGCAGCCACGCGATGCCGTAGTCGCCGGGCAGGCCGATGCGCGAGTAGCCGGCACTGACAAAGGCCGACTGCGCCGCAATCCGGATGTCGCAGGCCAGCGCGATCGCCAGTCCGGCGCCGGCGGCCGCGCCGGGCAGGGCGGCCAGCGTCGGCTTGCGAACCCCCACGATCGCGCCGGTCAGCAGGCGCTGGCGTTCGACCAGGTCGGCGATGCGCTCGTCGACCGACATCGATTGCTTGGTGCTGTTGTCGCCCATGCCCTTGACGTCGCCGCCGGCGCAGAACGCGGTGCCCGCGCCGGTGATCAGCAGCGCACCCACTCGGTCGTCGTCGCCACGCTCGCGCACCATCCGGCGCAGGGCGGGCGTGAGCTGATCGGACATCGCGTTGCGGGCCTGCGGACGGTTCAGGGTGATCACCGCCACGCGATCGCGGATTTCGCACAGCAACTGCTCGGTGCCGGTGTCGATGCTCAGGGTGTCGCTGCTCATGGGGGTGCTCCGGTTTGCTGCAGGGGAAGGTTGTCTGCCGTGGTCAGGCTGGCGCCCAGGGTCGCGCGGCCGGCGCCGAACCGCTGCAGGCTGGGCGGCGCGTCCCCGCACAGCGCGCGGGCCAGCCAGTCGCCGGTCACGGCCGACATGGTGAGCCCCAGGTGCCCATGGCCGAACGCGGCCCACAGCGCCGGAAGGCCGGGCAGCGGGCCCAGCACCGGCAGGGTGTCGGGCAGGCAGGGCCGGTGCCCCATCCAGGTCGATTCGTCGGCTTGGCCGTCCGCCGCGGGCGCCTGCGGGAACACCCGCGCAAAGCTCGCGCGCAGCAGCGCGAAGCGGGCCGGTGCCGGCGCTGCCTGCAGGCCGGCGAACTCCACCGTGCCGCCGATGCGAACCCCTTCGCGCATCGGCACGATGAACGCCTTGCTGTCGGCGGTGACCACCGGTCCGCGCAGGACCTCGCCCGGCGCGACCTCGTGGCGGTGTCGCTGTACGTGATAGCCGCGCTGGGTCTCCAGCGGGATGCGCACGCCCAGGGGCGCCAGCAGGCGCATCGACCAGGCGCCGGCCGCCACCACGCAGGCCCGCGCCGGCCAGACCTGGCCGGCGGCCTCGATCGCGCCGTCGGGCCGCAGCGCCTGCACCGGCGCTTCGATGAAGGTGGCCCCCGCGCGTGCCAGCGCATCGGCCAGTCGCTGGCAAAGGCCGTGCGGATCGGTGATCGCGGCGCAGTCGGGCAGGAACATGCCCGCGGTGTAGTGCTCGCCCAGACCCGGCTGGTGGGCGAGCAGGCCGTCGCGGTCCAGTCGCTCGCCGCGCACGCCATGGGCCTCGCGCAGGCGCCAGGCGAAGCCGTCGGCGGCCAGCGACTGGCGCGATGCGTACACATGAAGCTGCCCGGTGTGGCGGATCAGGTCCTGCGCGCCGATGTCCCGGAGCACCCGTTGCCAGGCCGGCAGGGTCTCGCCCAGGATCTCGAGCAGGCTGCCCGCGACCTGGTTGACGGTGGTCTCGTCGGACACCCGCACGAACTGGCGCAGCCACGGCAGCGCGCGCAGCAGGTAGCGGCGGCGCAGCACCAGCGGCGCGTTGCTGTCGAGCAGCATCTTCACGCCCGAGAGCGCCGCCCCCGGCGTTGCCAGCGGCACCACCGAGGACGACGACAGCGATCCGGAATTGCCGAACGAGGCCCCGAAGCCGGGCTTTTGCGCATCGAACAGGCGCACCACCTGACCGCGCTGCACCAGCGCCCAGGCCACCGACAGTCCGACCACGCCGGCGCCGACGATGTTGATCACGCCCACGCCCTCCGGGTGCCGTCGGCCGTCAGCGGTAGACGCCGTCCCACGGGCCCGGCACCAGCGTGGCGCTGCGGCCGTCCTCGCTGGCCATCGGGCGGTTCAGCGAGAACACCGTCTCGGGGGTCAGGACCGAATAGTCCATGTAGCCCAGGCGCGCGAGCGGGCGCATCGCCGGCGTGTCGACCAGGCCGTCGTGGATGAAATCGTCGTTGATGTAGATGCCGACCACCAGCCCGAAGACCACGATGAAGGGCTCGGCCTTGCCGTCGGCCGGCGCCGGCATCTCGAGCGTCTTCCAGTGGCGGCATTCGAAGGCGGCCGGGCTCTCGGCGACCCGCGGCGGGCGCACATGGACCGAGGCGGCCGCGGTCAGACCCGACAGGCCGAACTCGTCGACGCCGTGGGCGACCGGCGCCGAGCTCATGTTCATCTGCTCGCGCAGGTCGTAGGTCGCCAGCGAGCAGGTGAACTCGCCGGTGGCCTCGATGTTGCGCAGGCTGTCCTTGTGTCCGCCGGATGAAAACATCACCATCGGCGGTCGGTCGCTCACCGCATTGAAGAAACTGTAGGGCGCCAGGTTGGGCACGCCGTCGCGGTCGACGGTGGCGATCCAGCCGATCGGGCGCGGCACGGCCAGCGCCTTGAACGGATCGAACTTCAGCCCGTGGTTGCGGAGGTTGGTGTCGTAGTGCATAAAATCCCTTCGATGCCTGCAGGTGGTCGACAGGGCGGACACTACCTCAGGTTCGCGCCGGCTGCCGGCCGGCCCCGGCCACAATCCGTGCGGACGCCGGCGCCCGCATAAAATACCGGCTTGTCATTTCGCCCCATCGCGCCCCGCAAAGGAAAACCATGTCCGAACTCGACCGATTCCTGGCCTGCCGGGACCTGCTGCTCGAACACCGAACCGACTACGAGACGGCATTTGCGACGTTCCAGTGGCCGGTGCTCGAGCGCTTCAACTGGGCGATCGACTACTTCGACAGCATCGCGCGCGACAACCCGGCGCCGGCGCTGCACATCGTCGAGGAGTCCGGCAGCCAGGCCCGGCTCAGCTATGCCGAACTGTCGGCGCGCTCCAGCCAGGTCGCCAATTTTCTGGTCGGCCTGGGGGCGCGCCGCGGCGACCGGATCCTGCTGATGCTGGGCAACGAGGTGCCGCTGTGGGAGACGATGCTGGCGGCGATCAAGCTGGGCGCGGTGCTGATCCCCGCGACCACGCTGCTGTCGGGCGATGACCTGGCCGATCGGCTGCAGCGCGGGCAGGTCCGCCACATCGTGACCAATGCCGGCGGCATGGCCAAGTTCCGCGAACTGCCCGCCTCCGCGCTGGCCGGCATCCGCCTGATCGCGGTGTCGAGCGACGCCCAGGGCCTGCCCGCCGGCTGGATCGACTACTGGGATTCCAAAGGCGCGGCCACCGCCTTCACTCAGCCCGAACCGACCCTCGCCACCGACCCGATGCTCGAGTACTTCACCTCGGGCACCACCGCCAAGCCCAAGCTGGTCCAGCACACCCAGCAGAGCTATCCGGTGGGTCACCTCTCCACCCTCTACTGGCTGGGTCTGAAGAAGGGCGATGTGCACTGGACCATCAGTTCGCCGGGCTGGGCCAAGCACGCCTGGAGCTGCTTCTTCGCGCCGCTGAACGCGCAGGCCTGCGTGTTCATCTACAACTACAACCGCTTCAGTGGCCCGGCCATCCTGGCGACGCTGGTCGAGCACGGCGTGAACACCCTGTGCGCGCCGCCCACGGTGTGGCGCATGCTGATCCAGGAAGACCTGAAGGCCTGGCCGGTCAAGCTGCGCGAGCTGATCTCGGCCGGCGAGCCGCTGAACCCGGAAGTGATCGACCAGGTGCGCGCCGGCTGGGGCATCACCATCCGCGACGGCTACGGACAGACCGAGACGACCGCGCAGATCGGCAACCCGCCCGGCGCCGAACTCAAGGCGGGCTCGATGGGCCGGCCGCTGCCGGGCTACCGGATGGTGCTGCTCGATCCCGACGGCCAGCCGGCCGACGAAGGCGAGATCTGCATCGATCTCGCGCATCGCCCGACCGCGCTGATGACCGGCTATGCGGACGATGCCGAGAAGACCGCCGAGTCGATGCGCGACGGTTTCTACCATACCGGCGATGTGGGCATGCGCGATGCGCAGGGCTACATCACTTACGTCGGTCGCGCCGACGATGTGTTCAAGGCATCGGGCTATCGGATCAGCCCTTTCGAGCTCGAGAGCGCGCTGATCGAGCACCCGGCGGTCGCCGAGGCGGCGGTGGTGCCATCGCCCGATCCGGTGCGTGGTTTCGTGCCCAAGGCCTATGTGATCCTGGCGCCCGGTCATTCGGAAAATGCCGAGACGGCCGCCGCCATCTTCCGCTTCCTGCGCGAGCGGGTCTCGGCCTACAAGCTGGTGCGCCGGATCGAGTTCAGCGACCTGCCCAAGACCATCTCCGGCAAGATCCGGCGAGTCGACCTGCGGGGCCAGGAGCGCGATCGCCCGGCCGCCGGCGCGCGCAATGCCCGGGAGTTCCTCGAGGAGCAGTTCCGCTAGTACTTGCCGCATTGCGCCGGCGCAAACGTATACTTGGGTCAAATCAACAGGAGATTCCGAATGAAACTGGTGTTTTTGTTCTCTGCGATCGCAGCCAGCCTGCTCGTCTCGCCCGTCGGCGCTCAGGACCTGACGGGCACGCTCAAGAAGATCAAGGAAACCGGCCAGATCACGATCGGCCACCGCGAGTCCTCGATTCCTTTCTCTTACCTCGATGACAAGCAGCAGCCGATCGGCTACGCGATGGACCTGTGCATGAAGGTCGTCGATGCGGTCAAGGCTGACCTGAAGATGCCGGGTCTGAAGATCGCGCTGCAGCCGGTCACCTCCAGCAACCGGATTCCGCTGCTGCAAAACGGCACCATCGATCTCGAGTGCGGCTCGACCACCAACTCGGTGGCGCGCCAGCAGCAGGTGGCGTTCGGCCCGACCTATTTCGTGATCAACGTGACCGCTGCGGTCAAGAAGACCTCGGGCGTCAACAGCCTGGCCGAACTCAACGGCAAGAACATCTCGACCACCTCGGGCACCACCGCGGTGCCGCTGCTCAAGGCCTATGAAAAGACCAAAAGCATCGATGTGAAGGAAATTTACGGCAAGGACCACGCCGAATCCTTCCTGCTGCTGGCCGATGACCGGGTAACCGCCTTCGTGATGGATGACATCCTGCTGGCGGGCCAGATCGCCAATTCCAAGGCCCCGGACGGCTACCGGATCCTGAGCGAGTCGCTGCGCCAGGAGCCTTACAGCATGATGCTGCGCAAGGACGATCCGCAGTTCAAGGCCCTGATCGACAAGACGGTGACCGCGGTGATGAAGTCGGGCGAGATCGACCGGCTCTATGCCAAGTGGTTCACCAGCGCGGTGCCCCCCAAGGGCATCAACCTGAACTTCCAGCAGACGCAGCCCATCAAGGACGCGTTCAGGAACCCCAACGACAAGGGCGTCTGAGTTTCGTCAGCCCTGGCTCGAGCCGGTCGCCCAGCAGGTCGACCGGCTTTTTCTTTTTTTCGCCATCGACCTGACCGCCGACCCGACCGCCCGCGATGAATCCCGCCATTTTCTTCGAGACCACTGCCGACGGCGACAGCGTCTGGTGGCAGTCGCTGGCCAGCGGCCTGGGCTGGACGCTGTCGACCGCGCTGTTCGCCGCGCTGATCGCCTTTTTCCTGGGGTCTTTGCTGGGGGTGGTGCGAACCACCCGCCGCACCTGGCTGGTCCGGCTGGGCGACGCCTATGTCGAGCTCTTTCGCAACATCCCGCTGATCGTCCAGTTCTTCCTCTGGTACTTCGTGGTCCCGGGGCTGGTGCCGGCGGTCAAGCGCTGGGTGATCACCCTGGATCCCACCGAGCACCAGTTCGTGACCGCGGTGGTGTGCCTGGGCCTGTTCACCGCCGCGCGGATCAGCGAGCAGGTGCGCTCCGGCATCCAGTCGCTGCCGGCCGGCCAGCGCGCGGCCGGTTATGCGATCGGCCTGTCCGAGGCGCAGACCTATCGCCATGTGCTGCTGCCGATGGCCTATCGCATCATCATCGCGCCGCTCACCTCCGAGACCATGAACCTGATCAAGAACACCGCGGTGGCTTATTCGATCGGGCTGACCGAGATGTTCTTCCGGACCCGCGAGATGGGTGAGATGACCTTCCGCTATTTCGAGGCCTTCGCGGCGGCCACACTGGTCTACGGGATCATCGCGATGAGCGCCAACCGGGTGATGGCCTGGGTCGAACGCCGGGTCGCCGTGCCCGGCTACATTGGTGGAAAAAAGTGATCGAAGGACTCGATTTCGAGGTCATCGCGCGCAGCTGGCCCTACCTCTGGAAGGGCCTGCAGTACACGGTGCAGCTGACCCTGGTCGGCGCTCTCGGGGGCCTGTTCTTCGGCACCCTGCTCGCGATGGCACGGCTGTCGTCGAACCCGCTGCTGTCGTCGCTGGCGGCCGGCTACGTCAACCTGATGCGCTCGATCCCGCTGTTGCTGGTGATCTTCTGGTTCTATTTCCTGCTGCCGGTGCTGCTGCAGACGGTGACCGGGGCCGACCGGCCTCCCCAGATCGGCGCGGAGCGCTCGGCCTATCTGACCTTCATCCTGTTCGAGGCGGCCTACTTCTGCGAGATCATGCGCGCCGGCATCCAGAGCATCTCCCAGGGGCAGATCGCCGCTGCCTATGCGGTCGGACTGAATTACTGGCAGGCGATGCGGCTGATCGTGCTGCCGCAGGCGGTGCGCAACATGCTGCCGGTGCTGCTCACCCAGACCATCATCCTGTTCCAGGACGTCTCCCTGGTGTCACTGCTCAACGTGACCGACTTCGTTGGCGCTGCCAGCAAGATCGCGCAGCGCGACAGCCGGGTGGTCGAGATGTACCTGTTCGTGGCGGTCGTCTATTTTGTGCTGTGCTCGCTGCTGTCACAGGGCGTGCGCTATCTGCAGCGGCGCACCGCCATCATCCGTTGAGCTGTATTCCCGGGAATTTGTCATGGGCATGATCGACTTCAGCAACGTCAGCAAGTGGTATGGCAGCTTCCGGGTGCTCACCGACTGCAGCACCCGGATCAACAAGGGCGAGGTGGTGGTGGTGTGCGGGCCGTCGGGTTCGGGCAAGTCCACGCTGATCAAGTGCGCCAACGGGCTGGAGCCTTTTCAGTCGGGCGAGATTCTCATCGACGGTGTGTCGGTGGGCGCCCCGGGCACCGACCTGCCGAAGCTGCGTTCGCGCATCGGCATGGTGTTCCAGCATTTCGAGCTGTTTCCGCACCTGTCGATCATCGAGAACCTGACGCTGGGTCAGATCCGGGTGCTCAAGCGCAGCCCTGCCGAGGCGCTCGACAAGGCGATGAAACTGCTGGAGCGGGTCGGGCTCACCGAGCACGCGGCCAAGTTCCCCGGACAGCTGTCGGGCGGTCAGCAGCAGCGGGTGGCGATCGCGCGCGCGCTGGCGATGGATCCGATCGCGATGCTGTTCGACGAGCCGACCTCGGCGCTCGATCCGGAGATGGTCAACGAGGTGCTCGATGTGATGGTCGAACTGGCCGGCGAGGGCATGACCATGATGGTGGTCACGCATGAAATGGGCTTTGCCCGCAAGGTGGCCGACCGGGTGATCTTCATGGACAAGGGCCAGATCGTCGAGGACTGCAGCAAGGACGATTTCTTCGGCACGCCGCGCGGGCCGCGGGCCCAGGAATTCCTGTCGAAGATCCTGAGTCACTGACCCCTCAGGTGCCCACTTTCAGGGTCGCGGTCATCTTTCGCAGCAGCGCCACCAGGCTCTGAACCGCCGAGCGGCTGGTGCGCGGATTGGCCGAGGCGATGTTCTCGATCGTCATGGTGAAGCGCGCCGAATCCGCGTCGACGGTGATCTGGTGGGTGTTGCGGCTGACCAGCGGATCGGCCCAGATCTCGACGCGGGTGCGCTCGGGGCCGATGCCCGCCAGCGACAGCGCGGCGGCCACATTCGCATTGGCCGGGAAGCCTTCGACGGCCTGCCGCGCAGTGCCCGCGAACACGCACAGCGGCGCCTGCAGGCCTTCGATGCTGATGCCCTGGCGCACCAGGTGCGGCGCGCCGGCCAGCCCCGCGGGCGGCTTGCGGGTCACCAGTTCCACCGAGTCGATTCGCCCTTCGGCGGCAGCCAGCACCGCATCCAGGCCGATCAGCGCGCCGGTGGGCACGTGGAGGTGGCTGCCGTGGCGGCGCGCGGTCTCGATCAGATCGGGGTGTGCCAGCAGGGCGCCCACCGACAGCACGATCGCCGGTTTTCCGGCGTTCAGGAAGGGCGTGACGATCGAGGGCAGCAGCGCGGCCGGTGCGCATTCGACCACCCAGTCGGCCAGCGGCTCGAGTTCGGCCAGCGGCACCACCGCCACCGGGTGCCGGAAGTCGGCCACCGCCAGCCGTGCCCGGTCGAGGTCGCGCGCCGACACCGCGGTCAGTCGCAGGCCGGGGATGCCGTCGGCGTCCAGGGTGGCGGCCAGCGCCTTGCCGATCGAGCCCAGTCCGGCGATCGCGATCCGGGTCGGGGTCATGACGGCTCTGCCTTGCAGGACGGGCTGATCCGCGGCGTCGTCGGATCGCTGAAGGCCCGGGTCGGCGTCGGGCGGAGGGCTTGGGTCGGTGGTGGTCTCATGATCAGGCGGGAGATTACCTTGTTCGGCAGCCCGGCCGCGTTCGCGCGACTGCCGCGATAATGTCGCCTGTTCAAAGCCCCCACTGGAGATTGCACATGACCCTCGCCCCCGAGCCGCGGAGCGCCGCCGGCGCGCCTGACGCGCCGCACTGCCGCATCGAAACCCTCGGCGATGGCGCGGTCGTGTTTCGATTGACGAGACCGGCCAAGCTCAATGCGATCACCCGCCCGATCCTGGACGCGCTGAGCGCCTGTCTCGACGACATGGAAGCGGGCGGCGGGCGCCTGCTGGTGATCACCGGCGAGGGCGAGCGCGCGTTCTGTGCCGGCACCGATCTGGCCGAGACGCAGCAGATGCCGCCGCCGGCCCGACTGGACAAGAGCGCCCGCGCCCGCGCGCTGCTGGTGCGCCTGTCGCGCTCGCCGGTGCTCAGCGTGGCGGCGATCAACGGCCTGGCCTACGGTGGCGGGCTGGAGCTGGCGATGGCCTGCACTTTCCGCGTCGCGGTGCCGGGGGCGCTGCTGTCGCTGCCCGAGATCAAGCTGGGCCTGTTGCCGGCCTACGCCGGCACCCAGTTCCTGCCGGCGCTGGTCGGACCGGCGCGCGCGCTCGATCTGATGCTGACCGGGCGTCCGGTGAGCGCGCAGGAGGCGCTGTCGATGGGACTGGTCAATCGGGTCGCGGCGGCCGACGAGCCGGTGCTGGCACTGGCGCTGTCCCTGGGGCGCGAGGCCTGCCGGTTCAGCCCGCAGGCGATCGCCGGCATCCGCGCCTGCGTGGACGCGGCCGGCGCGTCGGTGACCGATGCCGGCCTGGCGGTCGAGGACCGGGTGGTGCGCGAGGTCTTCCTGAGCGAGAACGCCCGTGAAGGCGTGGCCGCGTTCCTGGAGAAGCGCCCGGCGGTGTTTCGCTGAGGCGTGGCGCTATCATCGGAACGACGGGCGCGCGGGCCCGCTGTGCGCGGTGCGCGGTGCGCGGCGCCCCCAACCCGCCGTGCGAGGCGCCCCCTTCGCGCGCCGTCCCCAACCCGCCGTGCGCGGCATCCCCTTCGCGCGCCGCCCCGTCTTTTTTCCCCTTCCACCGGAGAGCCCCATGAATGACCAGCGTCGCCTTCTTTGCCTCGGCGCGGCCGGCCTGCTCGCGTCCGCGCCCGTGCGGGTGTCGGCGCAGCCCGCCCGCACGCTGCGGATCATCGTGCCCTTCGCACCCGGCGGCCCGATCGACCTGACGGTTCGCCTGCTGGCCGAGAAGGCCCGCGAGTCGCTGGGCCCGATCGTGATCGAGAACCGCCCCGGTGCCGGCGGCGGCATCGGCGTGGCAGCGCTCGCCCGGTCCGCGCCCGATGGCCAGACCATCGGGGTGGCGGCGGTGGCCATGCACGCGATCAACCCGTGGCTGTTCAGCCGGCTGTCGTACGACCCGATCCGCGATTTCGCCCCGATCACGCAGATGGTGCGGATTCCGAATGTGCTGGTGATCAACACCGAGGTCGCGCAGCGGCTGCGGATCGACTCGCTGCGCGATTTCATCGCCTACGTGCGGGCCAATCCGGCAAAGCTGAACTACGCCAGCGGTGGCAATGGCAGCGCCGGGCACCTGGCCGGCGAGATGTTCAAGCAGCGCGCCGGTTTCTTCGCGGTGCACATCCCCTATGCTGGCGGCGGGCCGGCACAGATCGCGCTGCTCTCGGGCCAGGTCGACTTTTCGCTCGACAACCTCGCCACCGCTGCTCCCAACATCCGCGCCGGGCGCATCCGGGCGCTGGCGGTGACCACTGCCGAGCGATCGCCGCTGCTGCCCGAGGTGCCCGCCTTCGGCGAGTTCTACCCCGGCTTCGAGATCGACACCTGGTGGGGCCTCACCGCGCCGGCCGGCACCCCGCGCGAGGTGCTGGTGCGCCTGAACGAGGTCTTCGTCGCCGCGCTGAAATCGCCCGACATCCGCACCCGCTTCGCGCAGATGATGGCCGAACCGGTGGCCACCACGCCTGAGCAGTTCGCCGGGCTGATCCAACGCGAACTGCAACGCTACGAGAAGGTGGTCAAGGCGAGCGGCGCGCAGGTCGACTGATCGAGGTCGCCCCCCGGGCGGGTTTCCGGACCGGGGTTCTTGACCCGGCGGGCACCGGGTTCGACACTCTGCGATCTGCCGCCCGACGCGGCCGCCCACCGCTGTCCAGGAAGGACCCCGCCATGCCCGCCGATACCAACGACGACCTCGGATTCGCTCCCGAATGGGACCTGCCGGTGCCCTACATCCGGCGCACCCACGAGTGGTACGACACGCTGGGCTACGGCAATCCCTACCGCTATGCGCAGTACACCCATGTGCCGTTCACGCCCCTGCGCAAGCCGCTGTCCCAGTCGCGAGTGGTGCTGCTGACCACCGCCGCCCCCTACCAGCCCGACAAGGGCGACCAGGGGCCGACCTCGGCCTACAACGCGGCGGCCAAGTTCTTCGCGGTCTACTCGGGCGACAGCGCGCTGGACCATGACCTGCGGGTGTCCCACGTCGGGGTCGATCGCGCCCACATCACCGCCGATGCCAACACCTGGTTCCCGCTCCCGGCGCTGCGCCGCGCGGCGGCCCGCGGCCGCATCGGCTCGGTGGCGCCGCGCTTTCACGGCGTGCCCACCAACCGCAGCCAGCGCCACACGCTGGAGGTCGACTGCCCCGAGGTGCTGGCGCGCTGCCGCGAGGATGGCGCCGACGTCGCGGTGCTGGTGCCCAACTGCCCGGTCTGCCACCAGACGATGAGCCTGATGGCCCGCCACCTGGAGGCCGCCGGCATTTCCACCGTGGTGATGGGCGCGGCCCGCGACATCGTCGAGCAGTGCGGCGTGCCGCGACTGCTGTTCAGCGACGTGCCGCTGGGCAACGCCGCGGCGCTGCCCAACGACCCGGCCTCGCGCGACGCCACGCTGGAGCTCGCGCTGGCGGTGCTCGAGAGCTCGGTGGCGCCGCGCACCACCGTCCAGAACCCGTTGCGCTGGAACGGTCCGGCGCAGTGGCGGCTCGATTTCATGAACGTCGCCCGGCTGAGCGCGGCCGAGGTCGCGCAGCGCCGTGCCGAGAACGACCGCATCAAGGCGGTCGCCCAGGGCGTGCGTGACGCGACCCTGAAGGCCGCGGGCTGAGACCATGACCAAACCCTTCGCCGGCATCCGCATCCTCGACTTCACCCGTTTTCTCGCCGGCCCCTTCGGCACCTGGCAGATGGGTCTGCTGGGCGCCGATGTCATCAAGATCGAACCGCACGAGGGCGACGACACCCGGTCCTCGCCGCTCAGCGCCGAGTGGGCCGCCCGCAAGCTCTCGCCGGCCTTCATGTCGATCAGCACCAACAAGCGCAGCCTGACGCTGGACCTGAAGCAGCCCGAGGCGGTGGCGATCATCAAGCGCATGGTGGTCGACGCCGACATCGTCTGGGAGAACTTCCGGCCCGGCGTGATGGACCGGCTCGGGCTGGGCTACGAGGTGCTGTCGGCGATCAATCCGACGCTGATCTACTGTGGCGTCTCGGGCTATGGCAACACCGGGCCGCTGCGCGAGACCGCCACCTTCGATGGCCGCATCCAGGCGATGTCGGGCCTGATGTCGCTGACCGGCGATCCGGCCGGCGGTCCGATGCGCGCCGGCTTCGCGCTGGCCGACGTGGGCGCCGGCATGACGGCGGCATTCGCGGTGTCCAGTGCGCTGTACCAGCGCACCCATACCGGACGCGGGCAGTTCGTCGATGTCGCGATGTTCGATTCGATGCTCAACATGATGGCGCTGCAGGTCGCCGACTACACCGTGCTGGGCCATCACCAGACGCAGTTCGGCAACAGCTCGATCAGCCGCAAGGCGACTGCCGACCGGTTTCGCTGCGGCAACGGTTTCATCGTGCTGGCGGTGCTCACCGAGAAGCAGTTCGCCTCGCTGCTGCGCGCGCTCGACCGCGCCGACGCGCTGGACGATCCGCGTTTTGCGAACTGGGCTTCGCGCACCGAGCACAAGGACGCGCTGCGGGCGCTGATCGAGGGCGCGATGACCGAGGGCGACCCGGTCGGCTGGGCCGAGCGCCTGACCGCCGCCGACGTGCCCTGCGCCAGCATCTTCAGCATCGCGCAGGCGGCCGACCATCCGCAGCTCGCGGCTCGCCGGATGATGCAGACGGTGGACACGCCCTTCGGGCCGTTGCGCCTGCCGGGCGCCGGCTTCGAGATGGCCCACGGCGGACCCGGTGTCGATCGCGCGCCGCCCTCGCTGGGCGAGCACAGCGACGAGATCCTGCGCGAGGCGGGCTATGGCGACGAGGAGATCGCGCGCTTGCGCGGTCTCGGGGTGGTCTGAGGGCACGCCCCTCGGCTCGGCGCAGTGGTCGGCGCGCCGCGGCGCGCGCCGGATTCAGCGCCCGCCGGCGCGCGCCGGATTCAGCGCCCGCCGGCGCGCGCCGGATTCAGCGCCCGCCGGCGCGCGCCGGATTCAGCGCCCGCCGGCGCCCGCC